>NZ_RYYV01000031.1 GCF_003977665.1 Dyella choica
GCGATGCTCGCAGACCTGGCTGCCGGCTTACTCCGATCCCGCCCCTTGCCGGAGCGGGATCTACGAAACCCTACTGAGACTCGACGCTAATCAAGTCCCGTGGGGGAGAGGGGGGCACGGCGCCGTATTACCAACCCATGTAATGGCCGCCATTGATCGCGAGGTTCGCACCCGTGATCCAGCTGGCTTCCTCGGTGGTGAAGAAGGCCACCGCATGAGCGATTTCCTCCGGCTTGCCGAGTCGGCCCACGGGAATCTGCGCCACGATCTTCTCGCGCACCTCTTCCGGTACGGCCATCACCATGTCAGTGGCGACGTAGCCGGGCGAGACGGTGTTCACGGTGATGCCGAAGCGCGCATTTTCCTGCGCCAGCGAAATGGTGAAGCCGTGCATGCCGGCCTTCGCCGCCGCGTAGTTGGCTTGGCCGTACTGGCCCTTCTGGCCGTTGATCGAGCTGATCTGCACGATGCGGCCCCATTTGCGCGTGCGCATGTCTTCGATCACCGGACGGGTGACGTTGAAGCAGGCATTGAGGTTGGTATTCACCACATCCATCCATTGCTGGTAGGTCATTTTGTGGAACGTGGTGTCGCGGGTAATGCCGGCGTTGTTGACCAGGATGTCCACCGGTCCCAGCTTGTGGTGAATGGCGTCGATCATGCTCTGGCAAGAGCCCGGGTCGCATACGTCGCCAGGCACCGTGGTGACTTCGATGCCGTCCTGCGCCATGGCCTTGCGCCAGGCTTCCGTCTTCTCCTCGTCACGATAGTTTGTGACAACTTTATGTCCCTGTTTGGCCAGGTAGCGCACGATCGCCGTACCAATACCGCCGGTGCCGCCTGTAACCAGAGCCGTACGCTGGGTCATGCCTGTTCTCCGTGTAATGTCTACGTAATGAGTGCCGCGCGGGACGCGCGAACCCGTTGAGGTTATACGCAGACATCACAAAGGCATAGCGGTTCTCTCTCGACACGCCGCGGCTGCGCATCAGATCCTTATACAAGGTTAAGCGGCACGATGGTCGCTGCATTGCGTCAAACGATGCGGTTCGAAATGCGCCAGCGCAGCATCCAGCAATTCGGATGGATGGACGGCCGTTTCCGAGGGCGAGAGGCCAAGAAACCGGAGCGCGCGGCGCAGGCCGGGCATGGGGTTGCGCGGGTCCAGCTCTTGCGCGCGTTCGGACTTCGACAATTTGCGGCCTTCCGCGTCCAGCACCAGCGGCAGATGCAAGTAACGTGGCGTCGGCAAACCCAGGCAACGCTGCAGCCAAATCTGACGGGGCGTGGAATCCAAGAGATCGCTGCCGCGCACCACCTGGGTAATGCCTTGCCAGGCATCGTCCACCACGCAAGCGAGCTGGTAGGAATAGAAGCCCTCCACGCGGCGAATCACGAAGTCGCCCACACCGTCGCGCAGGCGCTGCTGCTGCGGGCCTTGCAGCTCGTCGATGAAGGAAATGGTTTCCTCCGCCATCCGGATGCGCCAGGCCGGAGCGCGCTGGGGATCCGACCGGGCCATGCAGCGACCGTCACGGTGAATGCCGCCCGCCGAGGCCAGGTCGCTACGGCTGCACCAGCATGGAAAGACCAGGTCGGCCCGGCGCAACTGCTCGAAGGCGGATGCATAGGCGGCGAGCCGGGATGATTGGTGCATGACCGCCGCGTCCGGCACCAGGCCGAAGCCTGGCAGGGCGGCAAGGATGGCCGCCGCCGAACCGGGTACTTCGCGCGGCGGATCGATGTCTTCCATGCGTACTAGCCATTGCCCGCCCGCGTGTCGCGCGCACAGCCAGCTACCCACGGCGGCGACTAGGGAGCCAGCATGCAAAAGACCGGTGGGGGAGGGAGCGAATCGTCCGCGATAAGTCATCGCGCCATTCTACGTAAGCCGGGCGGAATCTCCGCGTCGGCCAAGTCTTTGTCGAGGAGCCTCTGATCTATTCCTACGTACCCGGCATGACGTCCAGAAGGCCCGCAGGGTGTGTCGCGTGGCACAGGGCAGACTGGCCGTCTGTTCAAGCCACGGGGCACAGCCTGCGGGCCTTCTGGACATCACCCCGTCATTCAAATTCAAAAGGTTGGGGCCGCACTGTATGCGCGCCTCGCTTCGCCCCGCCGTCTAGACATACTCCCGGTATGCCTTCGCCGCCGGGGCGAAGCGAGGCGCGCATACAGTGCGGTGACGGGCACGTAGGAATAAATCAGAGGCTCCTTAACCCTTGAAAAACCGGCACTTGGCCCGAATCTCCGTGGTCGGATTACCATTGCTCCTTCGGAACGACAATTAGGGAAGACCATGCGCCGTATTGCACTTTTCCTTCTCACCAACATCGCCGTCCTGCTGCTGCTGAGCATCGTCTGCCATCTGTTCGGCATCGATCAATGGGCGGCTGCGCGCGGTTACGGCGGCATGGGCGGGCTGCTTGCCTATGCTGCGGTCTTTGGCATGGGCGGCGCTTTCATCTCGCTGGCCATGTCCAAGTGGATGGCGAAGATGACCACCGGCGCGCGCGTGATCGAGCAGCCGCAGAACGAAGCCGAACGCTGGCTGCTGGACACAGTGCGTCATCACGCGCAGAGCGCCGGCATCGGCATGCCCGAGGTGGCGGTCTACGACGCGCCGGAAATGAACGCCTTCGCCACCGGCATGAGCAGGAATCATGCGTTGGTGGCGGTCAGTACCGGCCTGTTGCAGCAGATGGACCGCCAGCAAGTGGCGGCCGTGCTCGGGCATGAGATTGGTCACGTCGCCAACGGCGACATGGTCACCCTTACCCTGATCCAGGGTGTGCTGAACACGCTGGTGATCGTGGCCGCACGCATCGTCGGGCGCCTGGTGGACAGCTGGCTTTCCGGCGGCCGCGACCGTGAAGGCGGCGGGATCGGTTATTTCGTGACGGTGCTGGTGCTGCAGCTGGTGTTCGGCTTGTTCGCCTCGATGATCGTGATGGCATTCTCGCGCTGGCGCGAATTTCGTGCCGATGCCGCCGGCGCCAAGCTGGCCGGACGTGGCGCGATGATCTCCGCGCTGCAGCGCTTGCAGCTCAACCATGGCGAAAGCAGCCTGCCCAAGACGATGGCGGCCTTCGGCATCTCCGGCCCGCTGGCGCAGGGCCTGCAGCGCCTGTTCATGAGCCATCCGCCGTTGGAAGAGCGCATCGCGGCGCTACAGCAGCAGGTGTGATGGCTTGCGCCCTTCTTGTAGGGAAGGGGCGCAGGTTGCTCCCTCTACCCCCTGGGGAGGGCGGGTGAGGGGCGAATTCGGCAATGCCGCCGGCTTCGACGCATTACTTGATTGAAGTCTTGGGGCATGTCCCAGTCCCTCCCCCGCCGCGCTCTCGTAGGGAGCGTGCTCCTTTCATTCCTTATTGCCTGACCAACCTTCGACGACATCCATGACTGCCATAGCCGAAACCCGCAAATTCGAAGCCGAAGTCGCCCAGGTGCTGCACCTGGTGACGCACTCACTGTACTCGCACAAGGAAATCTTCCTGCGCGAGCTGATCTCTAACGCATCGGACGCCTGCGACAAGCTCCGTTTCGAATCCATCGGCCAGCCCGAACTGCTCTCCGGCGACGCCGAGCTGCATGTCGACGTGAGCTGGGATCCCGACCAGCGCACGGTCACCGTGCGCGACAACGGCGTCGGCATGAGCCGCGACGAAATCGTCGCCAACCTGGGTACCATCGCCAGCTCCGGCACGCGCCGTTTCCTGGAGGCGATGAGCGCCGAGCAGAAAGGCGACGCACGTCTGATCGGCCAGTTTGGCGTGGGCTTTTATTCGGCCTTTGTCGTGGCTGACAAGGTCACCGTGCTCAGCCGCCGCGCCGGCCTGTCGGCCGCAGAGGGCGTGAAGTGGGAAAGCGACGGCAAGGGCGAATATTCGCTGGAGCAGTTCGAGCTGCCTGAACGCGGCACTGCGATCGTGCTGCATCTGAAGGCCGATGAGGATGCGTTCCTCAAGCGCTGGGAACTGCGCTCGCTGATCACCCGCTACTCCGATCATGTCGCCTTTTCCATCCGCATGCCGCTAGAGAAAGACGGCAAGCCGAGCGAGGAATGGGAAACCGTCAATGCGGCCTCTGCGCTGTGGACCAAGCCCAAGAACGAGATCAGCGACGAGGAATACCAGAGCTTCTACAAGTCGCTGGGCCACGATTTCAACGATGCGCTGACGTGGACGCACAACCGCGTCGAAGGCAGCCAGAGCTACATCACGCTGCTTTATCTCCCAGCGCAGCCACCGTTCGAACTGATGATGGGTGGCCGGGATGAGCGCAAGGGCCTGAAGCTCTACATCAAGCGCGTCTTCATCATGGACGCGGCGGAAACATTGCTGCCCAACTACCTGCGCTTCGTGCGCGGCGTAGTGGACGCCGACGATCTGCCGCTCAACGTGAGCCGCGAGATCCTGCAGCAGAACCGCCAGCTCGAGCGGATCAAGGCCGCCTGCGTCAAGCGTGTGCTGGACCTGATCGAAAAGCTGGCCAAGGATGAGCCGGAGAAGTTCCACACCTTCTACCAGGCCTTCGGCAACACGCTCAAGGAAGGGATCGCGGAAGATCACGCCAACCGCGAGCGCATCGCCAAGCTGCTGCGTTTCGCTTCCACCAAGGGCGAGGGCAGCGCCCGGAACGTGTCGCTGGACGATTACATCGGCCGCATGCCGGTGAGCCAGGACACCATCTGGTACATCACCGCCGACAGCCACGCCGCGGCGGCCGGCAGCCCGCAACTGGAAGCGTTCAAGGCCAAGGATATCGAAGTGCTGCTGATGTCCGACCGCATTGACGAATGGATGCTGGGCAGCCTCAACGAATATGCCGGCAAGAAGCTGCGCAACGTCGCCAAGGGCGAACTGCCGCTGGATGAGGAAGCGAAGAAGCAGCAGGAAGAAGCGAGCAAGGCCGCCGAGCCGCTGCTCAACAAGTTGAAGGAATTGCTGGGCGATCGTGTTGGTGATGTGAAAGTTTCGGCACGTCTGACCGATTCACCGTCGTGCCTGGCACTGTCCGATTACGAGATGGCTCCGCATCTTGCGCGCTTGCTGCGTGAGGCTGGGCACGATATGCCCACGAGCAAGCCCACGCTGGAGATCAATCCGCAGCATGCCCTGCTCAAGCGGGTGGAAGCGGAGAGTGACGCAGGCAAGGCGAAGGATCTCGCCAACCTGCTGCTGGAACAGGCGGAAATCGCCGCGGGAGCGCCGTTGCCTGATCCTGCGGCGTTCGTGCAGCGCTTGAATCGCGTGCTGTTAGGTTGATCTCACCTTAAGCCCTCTCCCCCGCCGGGAGAGGGTCAGGGGGGAGGTTGGGGTGCCAACCCCAATGTCCCCTTGGTCACGCACAGTTGCTGCTTGTCATGATTGGCTGCATTGCCTGCGCGACATGCAGCGCCGGTGCGACGACGAAAACGCCGCTGTTGGGGTATTCACCCTGACATTTCCCCACGTTTAGTGGCGTGCACTCGGCAAAAATCAACGTTACAGCCAGCGCCATGTCAGCGCGAATCGTCATTCCGGTGAAAGCCGAACAAAACCGTGAGGCATCGCCGCGATGAGCTATCTTCCTGATGTAACGAAGATTCTTGATTGAAAACGTGGGCATGCCTCAGGGTGCAAACCTCGACGTCGCGCGGCGCGGGATGGCGAAGTTGCGGTTTTCACCCCAACCTACGCGGTAATCAGATGTAATCGAGGCAGGTGCGCCCCCCACACGACGGCCAGCAAACGCGTCAAAAGGATCACCGCCACGCCCACGCTCACGGCAATTGCACGTGGTGTCCCCAGCTTTTGCAAAACCAAATACGCCACGATTCCCGCAATCGCCGCTGTGGCATAAAGATCCTGTTGAAAGATCAACGGTACGCGGGCACTCATCACATCGCGCAACATGCCTCCAGCCGTGCCGGTCATGGTGCCCATCAGTATGGCGATCAGCGGCGAAAGTCCCGCTGCTTCGGCAATCTGTGCGCCACTGATGGCAAACAGCGCCAACCCAAGCGCATCCGCAATCAGGAAGCCATGTCCAGGCGGTGGAAGGAAGGTGAGGTAGAGCATGGCCAGCGCGGCGGCGAGCAGGATCACCAGCAGATAGCGTGCATCTCTTACCCAGAAAATCGGGTGGCGATTGAGCAGTACGTCACGCAAGGTGCCGCCACCGATAGCGGTCAATGCGGCCAGTGCCAGGCCGCCGAGCAGATCTAGCCCTGAGTGTGCAGCCACCAGCACCCCACTGACCGCAAACACGGCCACTCCGATCAGATCCAGCAGATAAAGCAGCATGTGGCTTCCTATGCGTCATTCGCTTGTGCTTGTATCGGTGCGCCGGTGTGCCCACTTACCCTGCATCCGCCAGGCCCCATTCCGATCATGCCACGATGAAACACGCTCCCGATCAAACGCTTGCCGAAGTTCGCGCCGATCTCTGGCTGTGGGCCGCGCGCATCTACAAGACCCGCAGCCTGGCCAAGCAGGCGATCGACGGCGGCAAGGTCGACGTGAACGGCGTCGGCTGTAAGCCTTCCAAGGCCCTGCACGTGGGCGACAGGGTGCGCCTGACGCGTGGCGAGGAGCGGCTGGAACTGGAAATCCAGGCGCTTTCCGAGCAGCGTGGACCGGCCAGCATGGCGCAAATGCTGTATCGCGAAACCGAAGCCAGCCGCGTCGCACGCGACCAGGCCCGTGAGTTGCGACGCCTGAGCGGCGTGGGGCTGAATCGTCCAGCCTCCCGTCCAAACAAGCAGCAACGTCGGGAATTGCGACGGCTTAAGGATTTTCCCTGAGCAGCACATCTCAGAAATCCGCGCCCATCTGCGTGATGATCATTCCGCACAAGCAGGCAGCCCAAGGAGTGGTTGCTGCGAAAGGCGATGCAAGGGGGGGCTTATGAGCGGTATGGATTTCTTCAAGCGGCTGCTGGGCGGCCAGACGCCGGAAAGTGCGCAGCAGGCGCGGCTCGTGCAGGCCGCACCGGGCATGCACACGCTGGTGGTGGATGACTCGCCGACCATTCGCGCCGTGCTCGGCAAGATGCTCGGCCAGGAAGGTTATGCGGTGCAGAAGGCCGTCGACGGCGAAAGCGCCCTCGAACTGGCCAGGGCCGAGCAGCCGGAACTGATTTTTCTCGATATCGTGCTGCCGGGTATCAACGGCTTCGCCGTGTTGCGTGCCCTGCGCCAAGACCCGCTTACCCGGCACATCCCGATCGTGATGATCAGCGGCAACCAGCAGGCTACAGAGCAGTTCTACGTGCAGCGGTTTGGCGCCGACGATTTCATCAAGAAGCCGTTCGGGCAGCGCGCCGTGCAGCAATCCGTCGATCAACTGGTGCGCGCAGGCCGCTTACCGGCGCGAGCGCCAGTGCCGGCCGTGGCCACCGCAGAGGATACGCCTTACGACGAGCTGCGCAGCACGCTCTCGGGCATGGCTGCCTGACTTCAGACGGAACCGCCGCAGTGCGGGGGCACTGCGGCGCTTTTTTGCAGGCTGGGATTGGCATCCCAGCCTAGCTTGCTGCGATCACGCTATGTCGTAGCGATCCAGGTTCATCACTTTGTTCCAGGCCGCCACGAAGTCATGGACGAACTTCTCCTGTGCATCCGCGCTTGCATAGACTTCCGCCAGAGCCCGCAGCTGGGAATTTGAACCGAAGACCAGATCGGCGCGTGTACCGCTCCACTTGACTTCACCGGTCTTGCTATCGCGTCCTTCAAAGACGTCTTGGGCGTCGGAGACCGCCTGCCACGTCGTGCCCATGTCGAGCAGATTGACGAAGAAATCGTTGCTCAATGTGCCTGGCCGATGGGTGAGGACGCCATACTTGGTGTGTCCCACGTTGCTATCTAGTACGCGCATTCCGCCGATCAGTGCAGTCAGCTCGGGCGCGCTCAGTACCAGCAATTGCGCCTTGTCGACCAGCAGGACTTCGGCGGGAACGGCGTAGCGACCCTTGAGGTAGTTGCGGAAACCGTCCGCCAGCGGCTCTAGTACAGCGAAGGACTCCCTATCGGTCCACGCTTGCGTGGCATCCGTCCGTCCCGGCGTGAAGGGAACCGTTATTTCGACACCGCCGTTCCTGGCAGCCTGCTCGACGGCGGCGCAACCGCCAAGCACGATGAGGTCGGCGAATGACACCTTCTTGCCGCCTGACTGCGCGCTGTTGAAAGCCTGCTGGACCGTTTCGAGCGTCTTCAGGACCTTCGCCAGCTGCTCAGGCTGATTGACCTCCCAATCCTTCTGCGGGGCGAGGCGAATGCGGGCGCCGTTGGCACCGCCGCGCTTGTCCGAGCCGCGGAAGGTGGAAGCCGACGCCCACGCGGTCGAAACCAGTTCCGGTATGGACAGGCCCGAAGCCAGCAGTTTGGCTTTGAGCGCCGCCACATCCTTTGCGTCGATCAGCGGGTGATCGACGGCAGGAACGGGGTCTTGCCAGATCAGCTCCTCGGCCGGAACTTCCGGACCAAGATAACGTGCGCGGGGGCCCATGTCGCGATGGGTCAGCTTGAACCACGCACGGGCGAACGCGTCGGCTAACTCGTCCGGGTTCTCCAGGAAACGGCGCGAGATTTTTTCGTAAGCAGGATCGAAGCGCAGGGACAGATCGGTGGTCAGCATGGAAGGCGCATGACGCTTGGAACGGTCGTGCGCGTCCGGCACGGTGCCGGCGCCGGCGCCGCCCTTGGGCGTCCATTGATGCGCGCCGGCTGGGCTCTTGGTCAGCTCCCACTCGTAACCGAACAGGTTCTGAAAGTAGTTGTTGCTCCACTTCGTCGGCGTGGTGGTCCAGGTGACTTCCAGGCCGCTGCCGATCGCGTCGCCGCCTTTGCCGCTGCCAAAGCTGCTCCTCCAACCCAGGCCTTGTTGCTCGATGCCGGCCGCTTCCGGTTCGGCGCCTACATGGGTTGCCGGGCCCGCGCCATGGGTTTTGCCGAAGGTGTGGCCGCCCGCAATCAAGGCGACGGTTTCTTCGTCATTCATGGCCATGCGCCCGAAAGTCTCGCGAATGTCCTTGGCGGCGGCGAGCGGATCGGGCTGGCCTTCCGGGCCTTCGGGATTGACGTAAATCAGACCCATCTGCACCGCCGCGAGCGGATTTTCGAGGTCACGCTCACCGCTGTAGCGTTCGTCGCCACCCAGCCAGGTGGTTTCGGAGCCCCAGTAGACGTCCTCTTCGGGCTCCCACACGTCCTCACGGCCGCCACCGAAACCGAAGGTCTTGAACCCCATCGATTCCAGCGCGACGTTGCCGGCAAGAATCATCAGGTCGGCCCAGGAGATGTTCCGTCCATACTTCTGCTTGATCGGCCACAGCAGCCGGCGCGCCTTGTCCAGGTTGACGTTGTCGGGCCAGCTGTTGAGGGGGGCGAAGCGCTGCTGGCCGGCGCCGGCGCCGCCACGGCCGTCACCGATGCGATAGGTGCCGGCACTATGCCAGGCCATGCGAATGAACAAGGCGCCGTAGTGCCCGAAGTCCGCCGGCCACCAGTCCTGGGAGTCGGTCATCAAGGCATGCAGATCCTTCTTCAAGGCCGCCAGATCGAGGCTCTTGAACGCCGTGGCATAGTTGAAATCCTGGCCCATCGGATTGGACCGCGAGGAATGCTGGTGCAGGATCTTCAGGTTCAGCTGGTTTGGCCACCAGTGCTGGTTGTCGGGACCGCTGGCGGAATGCTTGAAGGGGCACTTCGATGCGCCGGACACAGGTGCTTCCTGGGTAGGTGTCGCGATGTTCGGGTCTTGGCTCATGGCTGAAGTCCTTTCGGTGGGAAGGGTGGGGCTGGTGTCGGCTGGCCGCCTGGCCAATCTACGCCGAGGAGTTCCTCAGGTGAATTTAATTGTTCTGATCGATTTCATAGGCAAGCGCTATGGTCGAAGCCATACCGTCTGCTACCTCGCCATGCATCATCACTGAACTGGGCCACCCTGATGATGACAAGGCGCAACGGTTTCGTCAGTCGGCCGAGCCGATCAGTTCCAAGGCCACTGCACGCGCCGCGCGGCGCACTTCATCCGCGAACGCGGGATCGTCGACGGTGCGAGCCAGCACCATGCCGCCTACGCAAAGAGCTGTGATCGCCAGGCTGCGATCACGCGCGCCGTCATCTTCGCCTTCCATGCCACGGGCCAGCATGCTCGCCATGTGCTCCACCAGGCATCGATAGGCTCGTCGAGCGTGCGGCCCTGCACGGGCGGTATCGGAAGGCAGCGCGATCATCGGGCAATGGGCTTCGATGTCTGCCAGGTGGGCGGTGGAGAGATAGGCTTCCACGATTTGGCGCCCGAACGCGTCGCCACAGCCAGGATCCAGCCGGATGCCTTCCCAGCGCTGGCTGGGGTCGAAATCCAGGTAGGCTGAAACCGCTTCGGCGTACAGTTCTTCCTTGGCCTTGAAGTGGTTGTAGAAGCCGCCGCGCGTGAGCCCGGCACGCTGCATGATTTCATCGATGGAAACTTCGTCGAAGCCGCGACGATTGAACAGCTCGCGGGCGCAATCGACGATGCGCTGGCGGGTTTTCTGCTTATGTTCGGCGCTCAGGGGCATGGGGTGAGCAGGGTGGCCGGGGTGGGCAAAGCCTACTGCGAAAGCAAAATATGTTCTTGAACATATCAAGGACGCTGACAAACTCCGTGGCGTTCCGTTGGCTCCCCCACACCTAGGAGGCATTGATCATGACCATGAAGCTGTATTACGCACCGACCATGAATCCGCGCAAGGCATGCGCGGTGGCCAAGTATCTTGGCTCGCCGGTGGACTATGTCCGGGTGGACTTGGCACGTGGCGAGCACCGCTCGCCGGAGTTTCTGGCGTTGAATCCGAATGGCAAGGTGCCGTTGCTGATCGACGGCGATTTGCACCTATGGGAGAGCACCGCGATCATGGCTCACCTGGCGGTAAAGGCCGGCTCCGATCTGTGGCCCGCCGAGGCCGCGCGCCAGGTCGAAGTATTGCGCTGGATGTCGTGGGATCTTTGCCACTTCTCGCGCCATGGCGGCACGCTTTACTTCGAACATCACATCAAGCCGATGATCGGCCTGGGCGAGCCCACGCAGGCTGCGGTGGATGAAGCCAATGGGTTCTATAAGCGCTTCGCGACCGTGCTCGATGCCCATCTGGCGCAGCATGCGTACTTGGTAGGCGACAAGCTGAGCATTGCCGACTTCGGCGTTGGCGTGTTGTTGCCCTGGGCCAATGAAGCTCGATTGCCCATCGATGGTTTTGCCAACATCGCACGCTGGCACGAGCGGTTGATGGCGCTGCCGGCATGGCGTGAACCTTTCCCCGAGCCGCTGCCCGTTGCGGCCTAAGCCGTTCCCGCTGCGCCGTGTAGGCTGGGATGACCATCCCAGCCTACACGGCGCCACACCAGTTGCACGGTGCCGTTACACCAAGGCTTTCAGTCGGTACAACACTTCCAGCGCTTCGCGCGGCGTCAGCGCATCGGGATCGACGTCCTTGAGCGCATGCTCTGCGGCAGACGGTTCGGGTGGCGCGAACAAGCCCAATTGGGGTGATGCTTCGCGTTGCGGCGAGGGCTTGGAGGCATGCGCGTGCATGCCGTTTTCGAGTTCCGCCAGCGTCTTGCGCGCATCCGCAATCACTGCTTTGGGCAAACCGGCCAAGGCGGCCACCTGCAAGCCGAAGCTGCGATTGGCAGGCCCTTCCTTCACGGCGTGCATGAAGACGAGCTGGTCGCCGTATTCGACGGCATCCAGATGCACATTGGCGATGCTTGGGATTTCGGACGCCAGTTCCGTCAGCTCGAAATAATGGGTGGCGAACAGCGTATAAGCCCTGCTGCTCGCGGCCAGATGCACTGCCGCGGCGCGAGCCAGGGCGAGGCCGTCATAGGTGCTGGTGCCACGCCCCACTTCATCCATCAGCACCAGGCTATGCGGCGTGGCGTTGTGCAGGATGTTCGCCGTTTCGCTCATCTCCACCATGAAGGTGGATTGCCCGCGCGACAGATCGTCGCCGGCGCCGATACGGGTGAAGATGCGATCGATCGGGCCGATCACCGTGCGCGAGGCCGGTACATAGCTGCCGATATGCGCGAGCAGCACGATCAGTGCGTTCTGGCGCATGTAGGTGGATTTACCACCCATGTTCGGGCCGGTGATCACCAGCATGCGGCGCTGCTCATCCAGCACCAGGTCGTTCGGCTCGAACGGCTCCTCGCGCACCTTTTCCACTACCGGATGACGGCCGCGCTCGATCTTCAGGCCCGGCTCGTCGGTGAGTTCGGGGGCACTCCAGTCCAGCACCTGGGCGCGTTCGGCCAGAGTGCACAGCACGTCGAGTTCCGCCATCGAGGCGGCGGCATGCTTGAGCGGCTCCAACTGTGCAGTGAGCGTGTCGAGCAGAGTCTCGTAGAGTGCGCGCTCGCGCATCAGCGAGCGTTCCTTGGCGGAAAGCACCTTGTCTTCGAAGGTTTTCAGCTCTTCGGTGATATAGCGTTCCGCGTTCTTGGTGGTTTGCCTGCGCGTGTAGTGTGTGGGCGCCTTGTCCGACTGTGCCTTGCTGATTTCGATGTAGTAGCCGTGTACGCGGTTATAGCCGACTTTCAGCGTAGGGATGCCGCTGGTGGCCTTTTCGCGTTCTTCGAGTTCGACCAGGTATTGATCGGCATGCGTGGCAAGGCGGCGCAGTTCGTCCAGCTCCGCGTCGTAACCGTCGGCGATGATGCCGCCGTCACGCAACAGTACGGGCGGTTGTGCGACGACGGCGCGCTTGAGCAATTCGGCGATAGCTGCGTGATCGCCAATGCCTTCCACCAGGGCGTGCAATAGCGGGCTGTCCAGGCTGGCGGTCGATTCGCGCAATACGGGCGCGGCAGCCAGGCCATCGCGGAGCGTGGAAAGATCGCGCGGACGCGCCGAACGCAAGGCCACGCGGGCAAGAATACGTTCCAGGTCGCCGATGCCGCGCAGCTGTTCGCGCAGGGTCTCGTCGCGGCGCGTTTCGATCAGCGCGCCGATGGCTTGATGCCGGCGCCGCAGGGTATCGCGCGATCGCAGCGGCCGGTTGAGCCAGCGGCGCATCAGGCGTGCGCCCATCGGCGTCACGGTTTCATCGAGCACGCCAAGCAGGCTGTGTTCGACGCGTCCGCTGGGGTGGGTATCCAGTTCGAGGTTGCGGCGCGTGGCGGCATCCAGTGCAATCGTTTCGCTCGCGCTTTCCACCGCCATGCCCGAAAGATGCGGCAGCGCGCTTTTCTGTGTCTCTTCCACATAGCCGAGCAGGCAGCCGGCGGCGGCGATGGCCAGCGGCAGATTGTCGACGCCGAAGCCGCCAAGATCGCGCGTGCCGAAGAAGCGATTCAGTTCGCGCCGTGCCGCATCGCCGTCAAAATGCCACGGCGGCCGCTTGCGCACGCCGGGCAGGGCGCTGACCAGTTTCGGCCACGCCACGTCTTCGCCGACCAGCGTTTCCGCCGGTTGCAGGCGCGCCAATTCCGCCGCCAGCGCCTCCGCACCCGGCACCTCGCTGAGCAGAAAGCGGCCGCTGGAAAGGTCCACCCAGGCCAAGCCATAGCTGCCATGCGCGCCGGCGGCGATCGCCAGCAAGAGGTTGTCGCGGCGTTCTTCCAGCAGCGCGGCATCAGTCACCGTGCCAGGCGTGACGATGCGTACCACCTTGCGTTCCACCGGTCCTTTGGCCAGTGCCGGGTCGCCGATCTGCTCGCAGATCGCCACCGATTCGCCCAGCCGCACCAGCTTGGCCAGGTAATTTTCCACCGCGTGGTACGGCACCCCCGCCATCGGAATCGGCTGGCCTGCGGACTGGCCGCGTTGCGTGAGCGTGATGTCCAGCAGACGCGCCGCCTTGCGTGCGTCCTCATAGAACAGCTCGTAGAAATCGCCCATGCGAAAGAACAGCAGCACGTCCGGATGCGCGGCTTTGGCCGCGAGGTATTGACGCATGAGAGGGGTGTGCAGGTTCAGATCTTCTTGATTCATGCGGTCGGGTGACAGGACAGGCGGGTGCAGCCAGGTCCTTGGCTGGAGGGAATCCTGAAAGTCTCGCATGGACGCGGTGCTTTGCCTATTTGTACGCAGGGGGCTGAGCGAGTGCGCCTTGCGGAGGTCAAATCCCGTACTAAGGATGGTCTGAAAAAGTCCGTCACAGACTTTTTCAGACGCGCCGCGTCCGGTACACGCCCGGACGCGGCTACGCCAAATCAGGCGCTTACGCGCTTGATTCGCGGCGGGCCTTCCCTGGCCCGCGGAAACTCTGAACTTATTCAGAGTTTCCCTAACGGGAGCACAGGGAGATGGGGGCACGCGATGCGCCGAGGGTCAGTCCCTCTTGGTTTGGGTCTGCTGGTCGGGCACAGCCTGCAATGCGGGGGACGGATTTGGCGATCGCGGTAGCGGTTGGCGAGGCTCAGAGCGTTCCAACTGCCAGAGCTGAGTTGCGGCCAAGCCACCGTAATACGCATTGATGTGGCGTAGCAGTTGCCCGGCGACATCGATCCTTCCGTTTTGCAACGATTGCCCGGCTTGATCCAGCTCGGCATTCAGCGCCTGCTCGATGCGTGCGCGGCATGCCTTGAGCTTGTCCTGATCTACAGGGTGATGCTGATCCAGTGCAAGCAACGCGCGCTCCAGCGCTGCTGGATTAGCCAGTTCATGGCCTAGCCATGGCATGGTCACGGTATCGACGTCCGTGATGCACCACTTGTCCAGCGAATGGCGGCTCAGCCGATCCATTTCCAGCCGCTCGCGGTCCTCAAGGCCGGTGAGATAGACCAGGCGGGTGGAGGTCTGCAACTGCTCCATCAGGGACGCCTGCGGGAGAGGGATGGTGTCGCCGAGGGGATCGCTGCCGGCGTCGAGCAGGACGCCGTGGAACAAGTCCGGATAGCCCACCGCGAGGCGCAACGCCACCCGTGAACCGCCGGAAAAGCCGCCGACATAGATACGCCGCGGATCGATGCGATAGCGCGCCATCACGTTGATGGCGGAAAGCAAGGCCAGTGGTTCGCGGCGATCGAGCGGGTCGGCCTCGTTGCCCGAATGGGCGGCAGTGACCAGGATGATGCCGCGGCGTTCCAGTACACCGGTCCAGCGTGGCGGCACCCTGGCCTCGTCCCAGGGGGGGACGAAAACCAGCAAGGCGTAGCCGTCGGGCGGCTCCTTGGCGGGGACGTAGAGGGCGAAGCGTTCGTGTTCAAGCCCGATCGGTTGCACGTCGTCCGTGCGCTGCTGCAGGCGTGCTGCATCGAGCGGGCTGAGCATGCGGGTGGCAAGTTGCCGGCTGCCGGATAGCGGGCTGTACTGCGAGAACACCACGTCGGTGAACAAGCCGGTGGCTGGCGGATCCGTGGCGATGGCTGTGGCACATGGCAGCACAGACAGTCCGGCCAGCAGCAAACTGAAGCGGGTCCCGGATCCTTTCATGCCGGCAGGCTAGCACGGGGCCTGCAGTCCCGCAGGGACTTGGAAGCGAGCCATCATCTTGGAAACAATGGGGTTCCCCTCAGAAACACGGTCGGTGCCATGACGCTTTCGTCCTTTCCTGCTGATGCCGCGCTGACGGTGCTGGCTACGCGCGTCGCCACTGCGATGCAGCAGCACAAGTTGATGCTGGCTTGCGCCGAATCCTGCAGCGGTGGCTGGATTGCCAAGGCGCTCACCGACCTGTCCGGCAGCTCCGCCTGGTTCGAAGCCGGCGTGGTCAGCTATAGCAACGAGGCCAAGATGGCGCTGCTGGGTGTGCAACGTGAGACGCTGGAGCGCGCCGGCGCGGTGAGCGAGGCAACGGCACTTGAAATGGTCTGCGGTGTATTGCGGCGCCTGCATGCCGGCGTCGCGGTGGCGGTCACTGGCATTGCCGGGCCTAGCGGAGGCACGGCTGAGAAACCGGTAGGCACGGTATGGATTGCTTGGCAACGTGAAGGAAGCGATGCGCGCGCCAAACTGTTCCATTTCGGCGGCGATCGCGATGCCGTGCGGCGGCAGACGGTAGCGGCGGCCCTCGAAGGCGTGCTGCACATGCTGACGGTCTGAGTAGCTGTTGACCAGCGTTCTGGCTCGGGCTCGATGTGGGATACTTCCCATCCTGCATCCCAGCCCGTGAGACGAGCACGCGGCATCATGCTCGCCACGACCACTTTCGAACAGCGGAATCAAGACGATGGATGACAACAAGCGCAAAGCGCTCGCTTCGGCCCTCGGCCAGATCGAGAAGCAATTCGGCAAGGGCGCGGTGATGCGCCTGGGCGATCGTACCGACGACAACATCGACACCGTCTCCACCGGTTCGCTGGGCCTGGATATCGCACTGGGTGTCGGCGGCCTGCCGCGCGGCCGCGTGATCGAGATCTACGGTCCGGAATCCTCGGGCAAGACCACGCTCACCCTACAGGTGATAGCCAACTGCCAAAAGAACGGCGGCACGGCTGCTTTCGTCGACGCCGAGCATGCGCTCGATCCCATCTACGCTCAGAAGCTGGGCGTGAACATCGATGACCTGCTGGTTTCGCAGCCCGATACCGGTGAGCAGGCGCTGGAAATCGCCGACATGCTGGTGCGCTCCGGCGCGGTGGAGGTGGTGGTGATCGACTCCGTCGCCGCGCTTACGCCCAAGGCCGAAATCGAGGGTGAAATGGGCGACTCTCACGTCGGCCTGCATGCCCGCCTGATGAGCCAGGCGCTACGCAAGCTCACCGCCAACATCAAGAAATCCAATTGCCTGGTGATCTTCATCAACCAGATCCGCATGAAGATCGGCGTGATGTTCGGCAACCCTGAAACCACCACCGGCGGCAATGCCTTGAAGTTCTACGCCTCCGTGCGCCTGGACATCCGCCGCATCGGCGCGGTGAAGAAGGGCGAGGAAGTGATCGGCTCAGAAACGCGCGTGAAGGTGGTAAAGAACAAAGTGGCGCCACCGTTCCGCCAGGCGGAGTTCGAAATCCTCTACGGCGAAGGCAGCTCGCGCGAAGGCGAGATCATCGAGCTGGGCGTGGCGCAGAACCTGATCGATAAGTCCGGCGCCTGGTACAGCTACAAGGGTGACCGCATCGGCCAGGGCAAGGAAAACGTGCGCCAGTTCCTGCGCGACAACCCGGCCATCGCCAACGAGATCGACCGCGAATTGCGCGCACGCCTGCTGGTAGGTGGCGGCGGTACCATGGCTGCTTCCGAACAAGCGGTGGAGGAAGCGTGAGCATGGCAGAGCGACGGCTGAGAATTCTGTTGGTCGGGGCCTCGGGCACCTTGGGACGCGCGGTCGAGGCGGAACTCAAGCCTCGCCACGAAGTGATCGCTGCCGGACGCGGCTCCGGCAGCCTGCGTATCGACCTCACCGACGTCGCCAGCATCCAGAGCGCCCTGCAGCAGGCGGGCGAGCTGGATGCGGTGATCAGCGCAGCGGGCAATGTCACGTTTGCCCCTCTGGAGGCCTTCAAGCCAGCGCCGTACGGCGAATCCCTGCATACGCAGGGCCTCGCCGACAAGTTGATGGGGCAGGTGAACCTGGCCCTGGCGGCCCGCGATCATCTGCGCGATGGCGGCTCGATCACCCTCACGACCGGCATCCTTTCCGAGCAACCGATCGTGGCGGGCAGTTCCGCGAGCCTGGTCAACGGCGCGGTGGAGGCCTTTGTGCGTGCCGCGGCGATCGAACTGCCGCGCGGCTTGCGCATCAATGTGGTGAGTCCCAACGTGCTCACCGAGTCGATGCCGGCCTATGCGCCGTTCTTCCGTGGCTTCGAGCCGGTCAGCGCGGCGCGTGCGGCCATGGCCTTCAGCCGCAGCGTGGAAGGGGCGCAGACCGGGCAGGTCTACAAGGTGTACTGACGGCTTTCTCCTCCTCGGGGGATCGCTCGCATCGCCATGAACAAGCGCAGTGACGATCCCGATGGCAAATCCAAGCCCAGCGCCTATGGCAAGGCGTTGGGCTTGCTTGCGCGCCGCGAACATTCCCGTAAGGAACTGCAGCAGAAACTGAACCGCAGCGGCTATGCCCGTGACGAAGCCGGGGACGCCCTCGACCGGCTCGGCGAACAGTATTACCAGGACGACGACCGTTTCGCCGAAAGCCTGATCCGCAACCGGGCTGCCCAAGGCTATGGCCCCATGCGTCTGCGCGCCGAGCTGAAAAGCCATGGTTTGTCGGATGCGCGCATACGCGGCTTGTTGGAGGCGGCTGGCTTTGACTGGGCTGAATCCGCCGCCGCCCAGTTGCGTCGCCGTTTTGGCGCCCAAGGCACCAAGGATCCCGCCGAACGCGCCCGCCGTGCTCAATTCCTCTTGCGCCGAGGCTTTCCCGCCGCCACAGTACGGGATGTTACCCACGCCGACGTGGACGATGCCGCTGACGAAGACCCCTGAGGCCCACCACGGGCCGGGCGAGGGGTGTCTTCGTTTCGCGCCCTTTTTCGCAGCTTTGCCCCGAACCCAATGAAAACCGCCGACATCCGTTCCGCTTTTCTCGACTATTTTCGCGCCAAGGACCATGCCATCGTGCCTTCCAGCTCGCTGGTGCCGGTCAACGACCCGACCTTGCTGTTCACCAACTCGGGCATGGTGCAGTTCAAGAACGTGTTTCTAGGCAGCGAGAAGCTGCCCCATGCGCGCGTGGCCGACGTGCAGCGCTGCCTGCGTGCCGGCGGCAAGCACAATGACCTGGATTCGGTGGGCTACACCGCGCGCCATCACACCTTCTTCGAGATGCTGGGCAACTGGTCGTTCGGCGATTACTTCAAGCGCGACGCGATCCGCTACGCCTGGGAGCTGCTGACGGGTGTCCTCAAACTGCCGTCGGAAAAGCTGTGGGTCACCGTCTACCACACCGACAACGAGGCCTTTGACATCTGGGCCAAGGAAATCGGCGTGTCGGCCGAGCGCATCGTGCGCATCGGCGACAACAAGGGCGCGCCGTACGCTTCCGACAATTTCTGGCAGATGGCCGACACCGGCCCCTGCGGTCCGTGCTCGGAAATCTTCTACGACCATGGCCCCGAGGTGGCGGGCGGTCCTCCTGGCTCGCCCGACGAGGACGGCGACCGCTACATCGAGATCTGGAACCTGGTGTTCATGCAGTTCGACCGTGCACCGGACGGAACGCTGTCGCCGCTGCCGGCGCCCTGCGTCGATACCGGCATGGGCCTGGAGCGCCTCGCAGCCGTGCTGCAACACGTGCACTCCAACTACGAGATCGATCTGTTCCAGCATCTGATCCGGGTGGCGTCGGAACTCACCCAAACGCCGGATCTGGCCGACAAATCGCTGCGCGTGATAGCCGATCACATTCGCGCCTGTTCGTTCCTGATCGTCGACGGCGTGCTGCCTTCCAACGAAGGTCGCGGCTATGTGCTGCGCAGGATCATCCGCCGCGCCTTGCGCCACGGCTGGATGCTCGGCGTGCGCGGTGATTTCTTCTGGAAGATGGTGCAGCCGCTGGTCGAGGAAATGGGCGCGGCCTACCCTGATCTGGCGACCAAGCAGGCGCTGGTCGAGGACGCCCTGCGTACCGAGGAGCGCCGTTTCGGCGAAACGCTCGAAAACGGCATGCGCTTGTTCGAGGCGGTCGCAGCCAAAGTCCAGAAAACGATTTCAGGCGCGGACGCGTTTCGTCTTTACGATACCTACGGGTTTCCCATCGACCTCACTGCCGACATCGCGCGCGAGCGAGGTCTTACGGTGGACATGGATGGCTTCGACCAGGCCATGAAGGAACAGCAGGAGCGCAGCCGCGAAGGCGGTGCCTTCGAAGCAAAGGGCCAGATGCCGGCCGATCTGGCCAGCCAGCTTGCCGCCACGGTTTTCCTGGGTTACGAAACCCTTTCCAGCCGTGCCAGCAAGGTGGTTGGCATCGTGCAGGGCGGTAAGCAGGTCGGGCAGCTTGCGCAAGGCGAAAAAGCCTTCGTGATCCTGGATCAGACGCCGTTCTATGCGCAATCCGGTGGCCAGGTAGGCGATACCGGCGCGCTGTCCAACGGCACCGGCCGGTTTGACGTCAGCGATACGATCAAGATGGGTGGGGTATTTTTCGGCCACGAAGGTTGCTGGCACGGCAACCAGCCACTGCGTACCGGTGACGTGATGGATGCGGACGTAGCCGCAACTCGCCGTCAGGCCACCGTGCTCAATCACTCCGCCACGCACTTGCTGCATGCCGCACTGCGTCAGGTGCTGGGCACGCACGTTACCCAGAAGGGCTCGCTGGTGGCGCCCGACCGGCTGCGTTTCGACTTCTCCCACTTCAAGCCGCTTGCTCGCGAGGAGCTGGCCAGGATCGAGGCGCTGGTGAACGCCGAAGTCCGCCGTAATGTGGAAGCCGAAGTGCGCCAAATGGCTTACGACGATGCGATCACCTTTGGCGCCATGGCGCTGTTCGGCGAGAAATACGGCGACGAAGTGCGGGTGCTGAAGCTGGGCGATTTCTCCACCGAGCTGTGCGGCGGAACCCATGTGGGCCGCACTGGTGACATCGGCCTGTTCAAGATTGTCAGCGAAGCAGGCGTGGCCTCTGGGGTACGCCGTATCGAAGCGGTTACCGGCGACGGTGCGCTGGCGTATGTTGCAGAAGAGGAGCGCCGCCTGAACGAGTTGTCGCAGCTGCTTTCCAGCACTGGCGATGATGTCACCGAGAAGCTTCGCCAGTTGCTCGACCGCCAGAAGAAGCTGGAGCGGGAGCTGGAATCGCTGCGCGCCAAGGCGGCCGGCAGCATGACCGGCAATCTCGCCCAGTCCGCCCATGAGATCGATGGCATCAAGGTCGTGGCGGCGCGCCTGGAAGGGCTCGATGCGAAGGCGTTGCGCGATGGCGTCGACCAGCTGAAGCAGCAGCTCACCGATTGCGTAGTGGTGCTGGCAGGTGCCGCGGAGGGGCGTGTTTCGCTGGTCGCCGGCGTGAATGGCAAGGCGGCTGGCCGCGTCAAAGCCGGCGACGTCGTCGCACACATAGCCGGTCAAATCGATGGCAAGGGCGGTGGCCGTCCGGACATGGCGCAAGGCGGCGGCATGGACAAACCACAATTACCAGACATTTTGACGGGTACAGTGGCGTGGATCGGCAAGCAATTGGCTAGTTGATGCGCTGCGTATGGACCTGCTGTCAAGAATTTGTATAGATTGCACCCAACGCGGGGGCTCGGCTAGTATCGGTCAGATATCGGTGTCGCTTATTGGGGTGGCGCTGTAACTGCCGAGTAGCTTTCCGGAGCAACTCGGCGTTGGAGCCGGGGAAGGCGGTAAGGCCTTTGACGGACGCTAACGTCAGAACTGTATGGTGATGTGCTCAGGGGTGAGGCAGCAACATGCAGATGGCCTGTAACCACAAGCATTAAATGGAGTAGCAGCTATGTTGATTCTGACCCGCAGGGTCGGTGAAACCCTGATGATCGGCGACGAGGTGACCGTTACCGTTCTCGGCGTGAAAGGCAACCAGGTTCGCATTGGCATCAATGCGCCCAAGAACGTGGCTGTACACCGTGAAGAGATCTATCAGCGCATCAAAGGTGAAAACGAGAACGACGGCGGCGCGACTGGCGAGTCGGGCGGACGTTGATTCCCCCTTTACCTGAGGGGCATCGGCCGGTATCCTTTCCGGCTCCCGTGAGTGCTTTGTGACTTCGCGGGGAAAAAATACGGAGAGATGCCCGAGAGGCCGAAGGGGCTCCCCTGCTAAGGGAGTATAGGGTCAAAAGCCTTATCGAGGGTTCGAATCCCTCTCTCTCCGCCACCCATAAAAAGACGCCCGCATGGGCGTTTTTTTATGGGTGGCGGAGAGAGAAGCCCGGTGAGAACCCTTTCGGTTGTCCAAATTTGTCTGCAAATTTGTCTGGAACAAATTTGACAGCCGCAGGCTGGCCCGCCGCTTCGATCCACCTATACGGTCCTGTACGTCACGCGGTAGCGTCAGGCTCCCCAAAAGTCGGGAGAAGACTGTGAGCCATACGACACGGCGGGCCGAACCTGCTGATCTGCAGTGCCTGGTGGCTTTTACGTTAGCGGAAGCCGGCGAAGCGGAAGGCGTCCGGAAAGACCATGCGCAAGTCCGCGCAGGCATTCTCACTGCGCTTCTCGATGAGAGCGTCGCCATGTATTGGCTGCTTGAGCACGGCAGCGACGTAATCGGCCATGTATCAATCGTCCGGGAATGGAGCGACTGGCATGCCGGCTACTACTGGTGGATCCAGAGCATGTATCTCGAACCACGCCATCGCGGCCAGGGACTGATGAAGCATCTGCTGTCTGCGGTGCAAAAAGCTGCACGAGAGCAGCATGCGCTGGAGTTAAGGCTCTACGTTCACAAGAACAATCTATCCGCCATTCATGCCTACCGGAGAGCCGGCTTCAGGGATTCGGACTATCGCATGATGGCCCTGGATGTTGCCGGCGAATGAGTACTGCGCAGCCCATGCACCTGGCATATGCTTCAATCACACGGGCCGTGGATCAACGCGCTGGAGTTTTCTTGGCGCGCTTGCCGATAGCGCCGCTGGCGGCAGCGCCCAGCAAACGGCGGAAGGTGGGACATTCCAGATGGCTTGATGCCGAACAGGCGGCGGCATGGCGTAGCCCGTCGCGCATGGCACTGAGTCTGCGGATGGTGTTGTCCAGTTCCGTGGCCTTGTCCGCAAGCATTTGCCGATCGATATGCGGTCGTCCTCGCGGGGTGAACACTCGGGCCACCTCATCGAGGGAAAAACCTGCCGCTCGTCCCAGTGCGATCAGGGCCAGCCGATCGAGTACTTCGGCATCGAAAAGTCGGCGCAAACCGTTTCGGCCCACCGAGGCAATCAAGCCTTTTTCCTCATAGAAGCGTAGCGCGGAAGCGGGGACGCCCGAGCGCTGCGCCACTTCGGCGATGTCCAGGTACTTCATCCGCTTGACCTCAAGTGAACTTGAAGTGGCAAAGTTTAGCTCCCGTTTCGCACCTGCCAATCTGGATACACACCCGTGAGCACGACTCCGTCCCTTGATAACGATCAGGCAACGCTTTGGAATGGCCGGCATGGACGCTCCTGGATCGAAGCACAGGCCCTGCTGGATGACATGTTTCAACCGTTCGAGGAACGGCTCGTCAGGATGGTTCGTGCCAAATTCGGGCAACGGGTGCTCGATGTCGGCTGCGGTACCGGCAGCACAACCCTGGCGGTGGCGCGCCGGCTCGGCGCGCAGGGGTATTGCATGGGCGTCGACATATCAGCGCCTATGCTCGAGGTAGCACGAGCACGCGCCAAACTCGAAGGCACTTTTGCGAGTTTCCTGTGCGCAGACGCGCAGCGTCACCCCTTCGAGCCGGCAAGCTTCGATCTGATCATTTCGCGCTTTGGCGTGATGTTTTTCGACCAGCCGGTCAATGCGTTCGCCAATCTGCGCAGTGCGGCAAGTCAGGGCGCGCAGCTGCGATTCATCGCTTGGCGAAGCGCAGCGGAAAATCCGTTCATGACCACGGCCGAGCGCGCCGCGGCCCCTTTGCTACCGAGGCTTCCGCCACGGCGGGCGGATGCGCCGGGACAGTTTTCCTTCGCCGACAGGCAACGTATGGCGGCCATCCTGCAGCAAAGCGGTTGGATGGATGTCTACATCCAACCGATCGACGTCGAATGCAGCCTGCCGGAGCAAGCGCTGGTCGGCTACTTCACTCGTCTAGGTCCCGTCGGCCTGGTGTTGCAGGAGGCGGATGAAATAACGCGCAGCCAGGTTGTTGCGACGGTTCGCGCGGCCTTCAATTCCTATGTACAGGGGGCAGAGGTCCGCTACACCGCGGCCTGCTGGATGGTCAGCGCCACTGCACCTTGAGCTCTATGGAAACTCTGAATAAGTTCAGTGTTTCCGTGAGCCAGAGAAGGCCTGCCGCAGATCAGACACGCAAGCGCCTGATCTGGCCTAGCTTAAGTCCGGGCATCTACCGGACTAAAGTGCGGAAGTCCGTGACGGATTTTTTCAGACCGTCCTTATGTGTTCCAACGGCGAATCGTTACGCTCATTCTTCGCGCTGCGGCGCGCGTCCCACGTAACTGGCGCGCGGCCGGATCAGGCTTCCGCTTTCCTGCTGCTCCAGCGAATGCGCTAGCCAACCGGCCATACGGCCTGCAGCGAAGATGGCCAAGGCGACGTCGGCGCCCAGTTCATACGCCGAAGCAATGCTTGCCAATGCAAAATCCAGATTGGGGCGCCGGCCGCACTGCGCCTGTACGGCTTCGATCAACCGTTCGATGGCGGATAGCTTGGCAGGGCGCGGCCGCGTGGCTTGCAATGCCTCCAGCAATACTGCGGCGCGCGGGTCACCTTCGGGGTAAAGCGGGTGTCCGAAGCCGGGCAAGGCTTCGCCCCGGCGTAGTCGCTCGCGCAGGCGGTCGACAGGTTTGCGCTCGCGCAGCATCTCCTGGATGAACGCATGAGCCCGTGCGGCTGCGCCGCCATGATGCGGTCCTGACAGGGTCGCCAGGCCTGCACATACGGCTGCATGCAGGCTGGCGCCGGTGGATGCGGCGACACGCGTGGCAAACGAGGATGCGTTCAGCTCGTGATCCGCACACAACACAAGTGCACAGCGCACCAGCTGGGACAAGCCCATTTCGTCCTTGCGCCAGCTGGCAGCCATGACGTGGTGGATGGGTTGCGCACTGGGCTGGGTGGCGCACAGCAATGCTGCCGTTTCACGCAGCAGCAGTGCCGCATCATGACGGCGATGAAAGGGATCGATGCTGTGCGCGTGCGCGGCATTGAGCGCGAGCAGCGGCAATGCAGCGACCGTTCGTTCCAACGGCGGCACTTCGGCTTGATGGAGCAGGAGTGCAATCGCTGCCGGCCATGGATGGGAGAGTTCAGCGGCAAACGGGTCGTGACTGCCACAATCCCACAACAGTCGCGCTGTTTCCTCCAGCGTTGCACCGCTTTTTGCCAAGGCGATCGCGGACTCGCCACGGTAGTAATGCCCGTGCGGGCGAATCAGCGAAATGCGCGTTTCCAGCACCGGCAGCCCCCAGGCCAGGCTGTGCGCGGCGCCTTGCGCGGCCCCACGTCCGGCTTGCTTGCGCTCGATGAGTTGTTCGACATCGCCGGCGCTGTATTCCCGGGTACGGCCATCCGGACCGGGGCGCGAATCGATGCGGCCGCGGCTGACATAGGCATACAGCGTGGCAAGGCTTACGCCGAGCCGGGCGGCGGCGTCCTGGGCGGAAAGGTAATCGGTGCGCATGGGTAATATATTGATCTTTTTAATCAAGATTGATCAATGTATTTCATCGTGACACAGTGGCGTCCATCGCGTTCGTCAGTGTGCTTCCATGACTCCCCCGGATCGATCGCCAAGGTCTTTGCAAGGCAGCGGCAGCCACATGTCGCCGGCCTGCCCGATGACGAACAGCGCAACGCATCGCACGCAGATGCTTACTGCGCCGCGACATGGCCGCTCTGGTACATCGCTTACAATTTCCCGTTTCGGAGACCCGCAATGACTCAGCTCGATTCTGCCGGCAGCCGCTTCCGCGCCGCGCTCGCCGCCGAAAAGCCTCTGCAGGTGATCGGCGCCATCAATGCCAATCATGCCTTGCTGGCCAAGCGGGCCGGTTATCGCGCGATCTATCTTTCGGGCGGCGGCGTGGCTGCCGGCTCGCTGGGCATGCCGGACTTGGGCATCAATACGCTGGATGACGTGCTTACCGATGTGCGCCGCATCACCGACGTCTGCGACCTGCCGTTGATGGTGGACATCGATACCGGCTTCGGGCCCAGCGCCTTCAATATCGCGCGCACGGTGAAAAGCCTGATCAAGTTCGGCGCGGCGGCTTGCCACATCGAGGACCAGGTAGGCGCCAAGCGCTGCGGTCACCGTCCCGGCAAGGAAATCGTGCCGGCCGGTGAAATGGCCGATCGCGTGAAAGCGGCGGCCGACGCCAAGACCGACTCGCAGTTCTTTCTGATCGCCCGCACCGACGCCATTGCAGTGGAAGGCGTCGATGCAGCCATCGAGCGGGCATTGGCCTGCGTCGAAGCTGGCGCTGACGGCATTTTTGCCGAGGCTGCCTATGATCTTCCGACCTATCGCCGCTTCGCCGACGCGGTGAACGTGCCGGTGCTCGCCAACATCACTGAGTTCGGTAGCACGCCGTTGTTCAGTGTCGAGGAGCTAGGCAGCGCAGGCGTGGGTATCGTCCTGTATCCGCTGTCGGCGTTCCGTGCCATGAACAAGGCGGCCGAAACGGTCTATCAGGCCATTCGCCGTGACGGTCATCAGCGCAATGTGATCGACATGATGCAAACGCGCGAAGAACTGTACGAGCGCATCGGCTACCACGATTTCGAGCGCAAGCTCGACGCGCTGTTTGCCGGAAAGAAATGACCTTTCGTTCCCTGCGGCTGTTTCCCCGACGGCCGCGATCGATGTTTTGCAGCCTGGAGCATTACCAATGAGCGAGCCATCCGCAACCGCCCCCAAGCCGAAGAAATCCGTCGCACTGTCCGGCGTGGCGGCGGGCAACACCGCACTGTGCACGGTCGGCCGTAGCGGCAACGATCTGCACTACCGCGGCTATGACATCCACGACCTGGCGGCCAAGGGCTGCTTCGAAGAAGTGGCCTATCTGCTGGTGCACGGCGTGCTGCCGAACTGGGCCGAGTTGAATGCCTACAGGGCCAAGCTGAAACGCCTGCGCGGCTTGCCGGCGCCGGTGAGGAGCGCGCTGGAGCTGTTGCCCGCGGCCACCCATCCGATGGATGTGATGCGCACCGGCTGCTCGGTGCTGGGCACCGTGCTGCCGGAAAAAGAAGACCACAACATCACCGGCGCACGCGATATCGCCGACCGCCTGATGGCGAGCTTCGGCTCCATGCTTCTGTACTGGTACCACTTCAGCCACAACGGCAAGCGCATCGAGACGGAGACCGAGGACGAAACGATCGCGGCGCACTTCCTGCACCTGCTGCATGGCAGGAAGCCGAGCGAACTGCACGCCCAGGCGTTGGATCGCTCGCTGGTGCTGTATGCCGAGCATGAATTCAATGCGTCGACCTTTACCGCCCGCGTGATCGCCGGCACCGGTTCGGACATGTACTCGGCCATCACCGGCGCCATCGGCGCGTTGCGCGGCCCCAAGCACGGCGGCGCGAATGAAGTGGCCATGGACATCATTGCGCGGTATCGCAATGCCGCCGATGCGGAAGCCGACATCCGTGCGCGCGTGGAGCGCAAGGAAATCATCATCGGCTTCGGTCACCCGGTTTACACCGTGTCCGACCCGCGTAACGAAATCATCAAGGAGATTTCACGCAAGCTCTGCATGGAAGGCGGCAATCCGGTCTTGTTCGAGGTATCCGAGCGCATCGAGAAATTGATGTGGGAGCTGAAGAAGATGTTCCCGAACCTCGACTGGTACTCGGCCAGCGCTTACCACATGATGGGCGTGCCCACGGCGATGTTCACGCCGCTGTTCGTGATTTCACGCACTTCCGGCTGGAGCGCCCACGTGATCGAGCAGCGCGAGGACGGCAAGATCATTCGCCCCAGCGCCAATTACATTGGCCCTGAAGATCGCACCTATACCCCGATAGAAAAACGCTGATCGCGGGCGCTGTTAAAAAAAAGGGGCTTCGCGCCCCTTTTTTTGTTGCTCGCTACCGGCTAGTGCAAAAAAAGCCGCATACACGGCATCAAACTGTTGCGTGGACGATACACCTGTCATAGGTGCGTGCAGGCGCGGCAACGTATTGTTTCTGCGATGTATGTCCAAGTGCGGCGCGCTAACCCGCAAGTCGTGTGTGTTGTGCTTGAGTCACGCGTGTTGCACCTAGCAAGCGCTGCGCCATTCCACCCGTCGCGACGAAGCCTGCGCAATCTATTGATTTTTATAGCGCCGAGCGGTCTTGCGGCGAGCCTCCGCGCATGGCATGCGGATTGCCATACCTAAATGCTGTCACAGCGAAAAAAAACAGGGGGCCACTGCATCCGTTTCGGGAGGAATACCTATGCGCAAGACTCTACTTTTTACAGCATTGACGCTCGGCTTGGGACTTGCCCTCCCGGCCATGGCGCAGAACAACCACCCCCACGACTCCTATAACAACAACTCCAATCAGGGTAACAACAGCAGTACCAACACCACGACAAACACCACGACCAATACCACCACCAATAGCACTTCCAGCGGTGCTGATAGCTACAACAGTGGTGATGTTAACAGCAACGGCCTGGGTACTGCGGCGGCCAACAATGGCGGTACTGCCACTTCGATGGTCAGCAATGCCTTCAACACCAGCACGGCGGTGGCCGATACCACGTTGAACGGTGCCGTTTCTTCGGTCTCCGTGTCTGGCATCGGCAATGTCGCCACCAACAGCGGCAATACCAATGCTGGTGCTGGCGGCGGCGGCGGTGGCGGCGGCAATGGCGGTGATGCCCATGCCCATAGCGGCAGCGGTGGCGGATCCAGCGCAAGCAGCGGTAATGCCGGAGCGCTCAGCGCTGCTGTAGGCGGTAGTGCGGCGAGTTCTGGTGGCGGCGCCACGGCCAGTACGGGCAATGACGATGGCGTTGCGACCGCAACGGGCGGAGCCGGCGGTAGCGCAAGCGGTGGTTCCGGCATGTCGGGTGCTGCAACGTCCACCTCGGGCTCCACAACTTCGTCCGGTGGTAGCAGCGGAAGCGTCGCCAATGCCGGCGGCAACGGCGCGGCAGGCGGCAGTGGCGCGGCAGGCGGCAATGGCGGAAATGCCTGGGCAAGCTCCGGCACTTTCGACATGTCCAACAACATGACCAGCACCGCGGCAGCAGCAGCGGGTATCACGACCATTGCGCAGAACAGTGGCGCAGCGGCGCTGGTGCAGCAGGGGGTGACGGTCCAGGCCAATCTGAATGTGGGCCATTGAGGAGTGATTGATCGACATGACGGGGCACGCTTCGCTCCGTCATGTCGTATGAGCCGGCCGGCAGAGCGATACAGCCGGCGCATGGTTGCATGCGATACGCAAACACAATCGGAGTAGGTGCCATGGCTCGTTCAAAACCCGTAGTAGGGCTGGCCCTGTTGTGCATGACCGGTGCGGTGCTTGCGGCAAATCCACCGGGACATGTGGTTTCACAAGTCGTAAGCAGCCCACCGGCAACCCAACCGCCGATGGTCGATGGCTTCGGTCCGGCGGTAAACGCCGGGACATTGCAGCGCTACAGCGGCGGCAACAGCCTGGTGCAGAACAATCAGACCCTCACCGGAACGGTGACCGGTGATACCGCTTCGCAAGTGAGCACCGGCACGAATTCGATCGGCGGCGGTGCCTTCTCGGGCGCGGCGGGCCTGCCTTCGGTGGTTCAGAACACCGGCAACAATGTGCTGATCCAGAATGCCGTGATCGTCAATGTGCAGCTGAAGCCATGAATCGGGCGCTGCCTGCATTTGCCGTGCTGCTAGCGCTTGCCGCCGCGCCGACACTGCGCGCAGGAACCATGTCGCTCAACGACAACGCAGGGCAAACCTATCGGCTGCATATCACCTCCCTGAAGGAGGTGAAGTACCACAACACGATCCACCAGAAATACGATTTCAGCTGTGGCTCGGCCGCCGTGGCGACGCTGCTGACCTACCAGTACAACTATCCGGTCAACGAGCAGGCCGTGTTCGAGCAGATGTACGCGCACGGCGATCGCAAGAAGATCAACAAGGAAGGTTTCTCGCTGCTGGATATCAAGTTGTATTTGGAAAGCCTCGGCTTCGAAGCCGACGGTTTCCATGCCAAGCTCGAACAGCTTCAGCAGGCGAGGCTGCCGGCGATCGTACTGATCGAGGATCGTGGCTATCACCATTTCGTGGTGGTCAAGGGCGTGCGCTATGGGCGTGTGCTGCTTGGCGATCCTGCGCGCGGCACGCGCGCCATCCCCCAGGACCGCTTTGATCAATTATGGAAAAACGGGTTGGTGTTCGTGATCCACAACCGGCGTGAGCTGGCGCATTTCAATGCCGACAGCGATTGGCGCAACGCTCCGATCGCCCCTCTGGGGTTGGGCGTCGACCGGCGCGGACTGGATGGGATCACCCTGCACAAATACGGCCCAGGCGACCTATGAGGTGTCCCATGGCTAATTCCCATCGCTGTTTGCGTATGACTTTGTTGAGCGGCCTGCTCGGCTGCGCTGCCTTGGTACATGCGCAGGATCGTTCAGTCCGGCAGGTGGCGGATTTCGGCATGCCGGTTTCCACACAACAGCTGGCCGCCGTGCGTGGTGGCTTTGATATAGGTGAAGGCCTGGAGGTGTCGTTTGGCATCCAGCGCGCGGTCTATGTCGACGGCAATCTGGTCACCTACATCAACGTATCGGTACCGGATATCGCGCACATCACCACTCAACAGGCGCTGGCGCTGGCGACGGCCCTCGGCACCATCGACGTGCAGGTCGGTCCCGGCAATACTTTCGATCCGACATCCGCTTCGCAGGTCAGCGCCACGGCTGCGCCACAAAGCGCTTCAGGCCTTGCAGCCGGCCATGCCGGCACGACTGCCGCGACGCAAGCCAGTCCTGCCGTTACGACCGCAGCGATTCAGGCAATGCCTGCCGCCGTCACCCTGAGCACGCCGGCCAGTCCGCCCATCAGCAGTACCGTCATTCCTGCCGCTACCACCCAGGGCGCGCCGGCCAGTCCGCTCGTCAACAGCACCGTCATTCCTGCGTCCGTCGGCCAGGCCAGCGCGGCGACAGTGATCCAGAACACCGTGGACAACCAGGTCATCCGCAGCCTCACCACCCTCAACGTTGCGGTCAATGCACTCAACGCGCTTCGCAATCAGGGGTTGCAGCAGAGCCTGCAATCCGCGCAGCAACTACAGGCCATGTCGCATTGACGCGGACGCGTCTGGCCGGGGGAACAACATGAAGAAGACGGACCGCAACACCCATCACGCAACCAGACCCTGGCTTTACGCCGCCGGTTGCGCCGGCTTCATGGCCTTCAGCGGCGCGGTCACCGCGCAGGATGCTTCGCATGCCGCAACGGATGACGGCTCGTCGCCGGTCATCCGCCAGCGCCTGGCGGAGCAGAGCGAGCGGATCGAGGTGATGCGTGGCCAGATCGAGGCCCTGCAACGTCAGCTTGCACAGCAGGAAGCCGACTACCGGGCGTTGCGTCATGCTGTGGGCATGGACGTGCTGGATCGCCAGCGCGGCGGCAATATCGCCGCCGGCGGTGGAACTGCCACGGCATTGCCAATGCCATCTTCGGAGACCTCTACCGATGTGCAGGTGGCGCAGCAGGGAGCTACGACGCCGGGCGCGCCGGTGGGACAGGCCCCCGCGGAAAACTCACGTCCCCCCGAGGTGGCGCCGATCTTCCAGCAACCAGGCGTGCTGACACCGAAAGGCAAGGTGGTGCTTGAGCCAACCTACCAGTTCGGCTATTCGACCGCCAATCGCGTGGCGCTGGTCGGCTATACCATCATTCCTGCGATCCTGATCGGGCTGATCGATGTGCGGCAGGTGCGCAGCACGACGCAGACGGCCATTCTTACCGGACGCTACGGCATCACCAATCGCATGGAACTGGAAGTGCGCGTTCCTTATGTGGACACGCATACAGATACAGTGAGTCGTGAGGTGCTCACCGGTTCGGCCGAGGACAACGTATTCGGTTCCAGCGGCAAGGGGCTGGGCGACATCGAAGCGACGCTGCGTTACCAGCTCAACGATGGCGGTGCGGACAAGCCGTATTACATCGGCTGGTTCCGCTTCAAGTCGCGTACCGGCAAGGACCCGTTCGAGGTAACGACCGATTGCGTAACGCGCTGCGTGCAAAATCTCACTGGCACGGGTTTGCCGATCCGGCAGCCAACCGGCTCCGGATTCTACTCGCTGCAGCCGGGCCTGACCTGGCTGTTTCCGTCCGACCCGGTCGTGTTCTTCGGCAACTTCAGCTATCTCTACAACGTCGAACGCCATAACGTATACGAGCATATCCTGCTCGGCGGCCGGCAGTTCCTTGGCAACGTGAAGATGGGCAACGAGGCGGACATCAGTGTCGGCATGGGCATGGCCTTGAACGACAAGGCCTCGCTCAGCATCGGCTATGACCAGACCTTCATCGGCACCACCTCCGAATCCGGCCGCAAGCTGCCGGGCTCGACCAAGGTCTGGCTGGGCTCGCTGCTGATTGGCGGTTCGTATCGCTTCAGCGACAAGCGCACGTTGAACGTCACGCTGGGCGTGGGCGTGACGCGCGATACACCGGATGCAACGGTGATTGTGCGGGTACCGATGACGTTCTGACCGACGCTAAAGAGGTCTCAAGCTGGGCGGCGGTTGCGCAGATAGCCGCCGATGCAGATGATCAGCGTCAAGCCTATTTCCAGCGCATGCTTCACCCAGCCATGCGTGTCGATCCATGCGCGCCATAGCGGTTCATGGCTGATCATGCGGCCCGCCGTCCAGGCGATCGCCGCGGCGCCAGCATAGATGATGATGGGCAGGCTTTCGATCAGCCTGAGGATCAGGGTGGAGCCCCATGCCACCAGCGGAATGCTGATCAAAAGCCCGATCACCACCAGGCCCATGTGTCCCTTCGCCGCGCCGGCGATCGCTAGCACGTTGTCCAGGCCCATCAGCACATCGGCCGCCACGATGGTTCGCAAGGCTGGCCAGAAACCGGCCGCGGGGGCCACCCCATGACCGTGCCCGTCACTGCCGGGCTTGAGCAGTTTCCAGGCGATCGGCAACAACAACAGGCCGCCGGCCAGCATCAGCCCTGGCAGTCCCAACAGATACACCACCATGACGGTGAGCACGATGCGCACGCCGATGGCGCCGAGCGTGCCCCAGATCACAGCGCGCTTTTGCAGGGTGCGAGGCAGCTTGCGCGCGGCGAGGGCGATCACGATCGCGTTGTCGCCAGCCAGCACCAGGTCCAGCAGGATGATGGTGAGCAGATCGGAAAGCAGATGAGGGAGCGTCATGCAGGGACCCTTGGCGCGCGAGACTCAAGCGATGACAGCGGGACGCACGCCGGTCCCGCCATCACCGCAAAAGTCTCGTTCTCAGCCGAGGGCCGTCGCGGCGCCCGGAGCGATATTTCGCTCGTGATGACGATCGCCGCGCGGATGCGGCGTGCCGCATCCGGAACTACTCCCCTTTGGGGTGGTTCGAGGGATTCTCGGCGGGAGGGGGCGGCGGGTCAAGCGAAGCCGGGAACGGGGGAACGGCGTGCGGCCCCGTGTTTCCGCATCATTCTTGGGTCCGGACGGGCCATCGGGGCGAAGCCATCCGCCGCCCCTGCCAACCCGGCGTTCCTCGTTCCCCGTTACAATTCCGCTTTTCCCTTACCGCGAGATCCTCATGAGCGCGCACGATATCCGTTCCGCCAAGCGTCCTGATCCCGATCAGCCGATGGTCGACATTGCCAACTACATGGCCGACTACCGGATCGACTCCACCGAGGCGTACGACACCGCGCGCTACATGCTGCTGGACTCGCTGGCCACGGCGATGATGGCGATGAAGTTTCCGGAGTGCGTGAAGCACCTGGGGCCGGTGGTGCCGGGCGCCACGCTGCCGGGCGGCGCGCGCGTGCCGGGCACCAGCCACGAGCTGGATCCGGTACAGGCCGCTTTCGCCATCGGCACGCAGATTCGCTGGCTGGACTTCAACGATACGTGGCTGGCGGCGGAGTGGGGCCATCCTTCCGACAACCTGGGTGCGATCCTCGCCGTGGCCGATTACCTGGGCCGCAAGGCCGAGCGCGAAGGCGGCAAGGCGCTGTCCGTGCGCGACGTGCTGAGCTACGCGATCAAGGCGCACGAAATCCAGGGCTGCTATGCGCTGCTCAACAGCTTCAATCGCGTCGGCCAGGATCACGTCATCCTGGTGCGTCTGGCCTCCACTGCGGTCGCCACGGCCATGCTGGGCGGCAGCAGGGAGCAAATCATCACTGCGGTGTCGCACAGCTGGATCGACAACGGTGCCTTGCGCACCTATCGCCATGCACCGAACGCCGGGCCGCGCAAGAGCTGGGCGGCCGGTGATGCCTGTCGCCGCGCGGTGACGCACGCCATCAATGCGGTGTACCGCGGCGTGGTGGATTATCCGTCCGCGCTCACGGCCAAAACTTGGGGCTATTACGACGTCGCGTTCAAGGGCAAGCCGTTCGAATTCGAGCGCCCGTTCGGCAGCTATGTGATGGAGAACGTGCTGTTCAAGATCAGCTTCCCGGCCGAGTTCCATGCGCAGACCGCAGTGGAATGCGCCATGCAGCTGCATGCTGAGGTCGCCGGCAAGCTCGACCAGATCGAGAAGGTAGTGATCGAGACCCAGGAAGCCGGCTGCCGCATCATCGACAAGACCGGCCCGCTGGCCAACTATGCCGACCGCGATCACTGCATCCAGTACATGGTGGCAGTGCCGTTGATCTTCGGCCGCCTTACCGCCGACGACTACAACGACGATGTCGCCGCCGACTCGCGCATCGATGCATTGCGCGAGAAGATGGTGGTGAGCGAGAACCCGCAGTTCACCAAGGACTACTTCGATCCCGAGAAGCGCTACATCGGCAATGCCGTGCAGGTGTTCTTCAAGGACGGCACCAGCACCGGGAAGGTGTCCATCGACTACCCGATCGGCCATCGCAAGCGCCGCGCCGAAGGCATTCCGGTGCTGCTGAAGAAGTTCGAGGCGGCGATGCGCGGCCATCTGCCGTCGCACAGGGTCAAGGCCATCCTGGAAGCCACGGCCGACCCGGCCAAGCTGGATGCCATGCCGATCCAGGCCTTCCTCGGCCTCTTCACGCTGTGATGACGCGCTGAGCAGAAAATCTTAAACATGGGGCAAGAACCCGGTTCGGCCAGGGCCGGACCGGGGCAGGCGTAACGCCAAGGCAGGCAGGCTGTTGGATGACAGCCTGTTAGGTAGTCGTTTTGCAATTCGTTTAAAAGTTGTTAAACTGGCACGCGCAGGGCGTCAGTCAGTTCAAGAATCGTTTGCCGCAACCGGGTTGCGTGACGAAGCGATTCGCCCTGGTGGACGAATGCCCTACTCATTAAGAAGAGGAGACACCTGATGAAACGTAAGGGCCTGTATTTTTTGATCGCTCTTGCCCTGGGCGGCGTAGGTGCCGTTCACGCGCAGGACAACACGGCGGC
>NZ_RYYV01000032.1 GCF_003977665.1 Dyella choica
TCGCTGAATTTGGATTTCTTCATGACACCTCCTGGCGGAAAAGATGCCAGAAAGTTCTACTTCCCGCATGTCCAGGACCTGGGGGAGCTTACGGAACGAAGGCGGCCAGTCGACAGGCTGATGTCGGCGCAAGGCCCCTGAGCCCAACGCAAGTACTAGGTCTGCGCGCAGCGCTTTACTTCCTTCGCTTGCATAGCGATGGACAGCTGCAAGCCGAGTGGGACGAATAAGCCGTTCGCGTATGCAAATGTCTTTACGGCACACCGACTGGAGATCGGTGTGCCGCCAAAGAACCAAGAAGGAGTGCGCCGATTTGGGCAAGGAGCAGCCTGTGGATCGGATCGTGTTAACAAGCCCTTTCACGTAGCTTCGATCAGGCGGCACACGATCGCCGTCGCCCCCTCGACAGTGACAAAGCGCTTGCAAAGCATGCCGAGCCCCTCGCCGCCATCTGCGACACCAGCCGCTGTGCCATAGCCATCCCGTGCCTAACCGATCCGACTCGAAAATGAATTGTTAGACGCGCGTCTTTTCAACCCCATATCGCATTGCATCTACAAGAATATCAACGTCTATATTTCTAAGCGCCCGGAACTTGATGCAATACCCTGTTACGCTTGCCTGGCCGATCCTTTTTCCATATTTCTCGGCCAAGTACTTTTTGTCCTTTATCCCCATAATATAGACGGATATGCCGGTTGTGTTCGCACTCATGCCAATCTGATAGAACTCCCTGGTTTTTCCATCGGCATACTTTAGGGCCTGCACTCCATAACCTATGTTCGGATTGGAAACCACCTTACCGCTTTCATCTCGGCCATCGAGAAACCACAATTTACAGTCCGGCATGATCCCAAGAATGATGCCATGAAGCTCTTGCATATCGCTTCGTTTGAGCTCTGGCTGAGCTTCGATATAGTCTTTGATTTGGTGGCGTACGTTCATAGAAAAATCCCTGCTCGGGGTCTACTTGGCCAATCCTACCCCGATAGCCCTCTCCAATCGCCCCAACCGTGCACAGGGCGACCCGGTCCACTGAGGGCCAGCGGTCAACCGAGCCGATATTGCCCGCCATCCACGACGATGGCTTGCCCGGTCATAAAGGCCGCGTCATCGCTGGTCAGGAACAGCACGGCGCCGGTGATGTCTTCGGGTTCGCCCAATCGCTTGATCGCCTGCTGCTCCCACGTCGAGCGCTTTTGCTCTTCAGACTGCGAGGAGGTGGCCGGCGTATTCATCAGCCCAGGCAGTAGCGCATTGGCGGTAATGCCGTCGCCCGCGACGTCGTTGGCCAAGCCCCGCATGAATCCCATGATCGCCATTTTGGAGGCGATGTAGTGACTCATGCCGAGTATGGCCAGGCCAACCATGTTCGACGAAATGCCGACAAAGCGGCCCCACTTTTTCTTCCTCATCCCTGGCAGGAAATACTTCACGCTCAGGAAGTGCGAGTCCAGGTTCGTGGCCATCGTCTTTCGCCACGTTGGTAGATCTAGCTCATCGATAAGCCGATTTGGAAAGTAGCCGGCATTGTTCACGATAATATCGATGTCCCCGATTTCCTGGCTCTGAAGGAACACCGAACGCCAGTCCTCTTCCCGCGTCACATCGAGCGGCAAGGCAAAGGCGTTCTTTCCGATCTTGCCAACCGTTGCTTCCGGGGCGGCGAGATCCGTAGCGATCACTCGCGCGCCCCGTTTGGCCAGGGCCAGAGCAATGGCCTGCCCAATGCCCTGCCCTGCACCGGTTACCAGTGCGGTCCGACCTTCGTGGGTACTCACCGAGCTGTTCATGACCTACTCCCGCACAGGGGATTCATGGATAAGGCTGTGCGACACCAGCGGCCCGCCGAACTGTTGCAGCAAGCCGCCTTCGTCAAGCCTTCCCAAGGTGATGGGATGGAAGCCAAGCGAGCTGACCAGCGATGCGACCTTCTCGTTGGCATCGGCGTGATCGCCCGAAACGAAGATGGTGCGGCTGCCCTTGCCCTGCCGCGGCTCATCCGCAAGTAGGGCTGCCGGCAGCGTGTTGAACGCCTTCACTACCTTGGCGCCTTTGAACTGCGCCGACAGCACCTGACTGGAGGGTCGCCCACCAAGGTCCATGGGCTTGAACGCGGGAAATTCGATCGCATTGGTGGCGTCCACCACGATCTTGTCGGACCAGTCGTTGCGCCATTGAGCAACGTCACCCGCTGCTCCGAAGGGGACGGCAAGGATGATCACGTCGGCATTCAGCGCCGCTGAGATTTCCGCGGCGCTTACGGTGGGATCGAAGGCTTGCAGTTCGCCTGTCAGCGAGGCGGGTCCGCGGCGATTGGCGATGACCGCCTCGATCTTGCTGCGTGCAAACTGTTTGGCAAGGGCGCCGCCAATGGCGCCCGATCCGATGATGGCGTAGCTCATGAGATGTCTCCTGAAGAACGGACGAAAGGATGGGACCGGACGGATCAGCGCGACTTGTTGTCGAGGCTAAGCGGGCCTGCGCCGTTGACGGTGAGCAGGAGGAAAGCGCCGGCGATCGACACGTTCTTCATGAACATGATCATCTGTACCTGGTCGGCGAAGTGGGTGTGAAACAGGAAGCCGGTCAGCAAGGTAAAGCCGGCCAGCAGGAACGAAACGATGCGGGTTTTCCAGCCGAGAATGATGGCGAGGGAACCCAGCACTTCGGTGGCGATCACCAGCGGAAGCATGCCGCCCGGTACGCCAACGGACGCCATGTAGCCAGCGGTAGCCGTGTAGGCGGTGATCTTTCCCACGCCCGAAAGCAGGAACAAACCAGCGATCAGTACGCGGCTGAGCAGTTCGGTGGTGCTCTTGAGGGTGAGGTTGGACGGGACTCGTGCGTTGTCGACGGACGAGGCGTAAGTGGCGGTTTCAATCTTGGTGTTCATGATGGATTCTCCGTTTGGGATGGATGGGTCATAGAGACGGACAGTTAGGACTTACTTCAGGCGGCCAGCGGCACGCAGCCGCTGGCCGATACGAGCGATCTCCGCCTCGCCTTGGGCGAGTGCGCGAGAGTTGGTGTGGACGGAGTACTTGCCCATCACCAGGGGATACGGGTGCTTCACGGCAGCGCCGAGCACGAAGGACACGTCGTCATGCGCCACCACGTCGATGGCATGGTCGGATTCTTCAAAGATGACGAGATCGCCAGCGGTGAGGCTCTCGGGCACGCTGGTCGTGCCGTGATGCAAGGCCATCCACGCTACGGTCTCGTTCGGGTTCGGCTGAAAGCGCCAGCGCTCGCCCGCCTTCAGGCGCACATGCAGATAGGTGATGCCCGCCGGAGCACGGATCGGGCTGTTCGCGCCCTGATAATGCCCAAGCAGTACCCGCGCGGGACCCACGGCAGGAACCTCTTCCGGTGCGATGTTCTGGCTTTCCGGGACGCCGTTTTCCTGGTCCGGCGGCAGCGTCACCCAGAGCTGGAAGAACTCCACGGGCGTCTCGCCAACGACACTGCCGTCGTGCCACACGCCGCCTGCCGCTTTCATCCACTCCAGCCCACCCGTCAGCACTTCGCCCTGTTTGCCGGTGGTGTCCTCGTAGGTCACGCGCCCCGTCAGCACTGCCGTCAAAGTGGCAATGCCCGAGTGCGGGTGGATGCCGAACAGCGGGACGTCTGACGGCGGCAGCACGCCGCCATCCAGGAAGACGAACGGCTTGATCCACTGGCCCAGATCGGAGGGGCTAACAAGGCGGGTGATGGGGCCGTGGCGATAGCCCCTGGTGACCGAGCGGATCCCGCGTACAGGGGCGGCTCGATCGTCGACTTGTTTGGGCTTGGGAATGGCGGCAACGGCGTTCATGGGGGCGTCCTCGTCTGCGATGGATAAAGGCTAGGCCTTGTCCATGCATCCGAATAGCCTATATATTTCGATTCAATCTATCGTTTTGGACGATATATGCTCGACGCCGTCACGCTAGACCAACTGCGCACCTTCATTGCCGCGGCGGAAGAAGGCAGCTTCTCCGCCGCCGGCCGCAAGCTACGACGCGCGCAATCAGTCGTGAGCCAGACACTGCTGAATCTGGAAGCGCAGCTGGGCGTCACCTTGTTCGATCGCAGCGAGCGTTATCCAAAGCTGACCGAGGCGGGCGTAGCGTTGCTGACAGAAGCGCGCGGTGTGGCCGATCAAATGGACAGCTTCAAGGCGCGTGCCCGCTCGATGAAGGAAGGCCTGGAGCCCGAGCTTTCCGTGGCGGTCGATGTGATGTATCCCATGGATGGACTCACGCGTGCCGCTGGCTACTGTCGGGAGTTCTTCCCCAACACACCTTTGCGCATTTATGTCGAAGCGCTGGGCGGCGTGATACGGCCGGTGATCGACGGCGTGTGCCGCATTGGCATCGTGGGCTCGCTGCCGGTGATACCCGACGAGCTCTCATCGGAGCCGTTGATCGACCTTCTCATGGTCACCGTGGTGGCGCCGTCACACCCGCTGGCGAAGCACAAGGGCGTCATCAGCAAGAAGCTCATCGAAAAGCAGGTGCAACTGATACTGACTGATCGCACCCCGCTGTCCGAAGGGCGAACCTTTGGTGTGCTTTCGCCGTTGACATGGCGCCTTGCCGACCTCGGTGCGAAGCATGCGTTCTTGCTTGCAGGACTGGGCTGGGGGCACATGCCCTTGCACATGGTCAACAAGGATATCGACGCGGGAACCCTGATGAAGATCAAGGTCGAGGGCGTCGCTCGCGACGCGTTCCTGCCCATGCACATCGTCTATCGCAAAGACGCGCTTCCTGGGCCAACAGGCCGCGCCTTCATCTCGCAATTGCGCTTCTGATGACCCATCGAACCCAAGTCACACCTTCGGACGATCACGCGCTCGTTGGGCCAACAATGGGCGTTAGCTTGCCGCTCGTTCTCGCCGGTAACTCCGCTTTGGGCTTGGAGCCCAGAGCACGTCATACCCCCGATAACGCTCCCTAATCGCCTACCCTGTCGCTTGCTGCTTACGAAAGGTTTCGATCAGATCATTTCCAAGATCAAATGATGTCTTGAGAATCCTTGGAGATTTGGAGGTGGCCATCGGCCGCGGAAAAGCAGCCGCCGGCTCGCTGGCCCTCCCATTCAGGCCAGCGCTTCGCCGAACAGAGCCAGCAGCCGCGACCATGCCCGTTCCGCATGGAACGGGTGATGGGCCTTGGCGTCGAGTGAACACCAGCCGTGCACGGTGCCGGCGTAGACCTCGATCTCCACAGGCAGCTTTGCCTTGTCGTAAGCCTCGCTAAGAGCGGTCTTTGTGCCTGGATCTGCCTCGTCGTCGTTTTCCGCGATTGCAAACAGGGCGCGTGCCTTCGTCTCAGGCACGCGCAAGTGCGGACTGTTCGCCTCTTGCGTAACGAGCTTGCTGCCATGGAACGAAGCGATCGCTCCGATACGGTCGGCCAATGCGGCTGCCGTGCGGATGCTCATAGCCCCTCCCATGCAATAGCCGATTGCCCCTAGCTTTCGCCGTGGATGCACACACGCCTGTTGGTCAAGGTAGTTTGCAAAGGCCACGGCATCCGTTGCCGTCATATCCGGGCTGATCGCGTTACCGAGGTTCATAGCCATTTCGCGTCCCGCTGGTTCGTTGAAACGGTTCCAATCCAGCTCGATGGGCGCCCTACTCTTTCGATAGTGAGGGTTAACCACGAGCACCGAGTAGCCGGACTCGGCAAGCCGTTTCCCGATCTTCTTGAACGCCGGCCGCAAGCCCAGGACATCCGGCCACAGGATCACGCCAGGATGAGCCCCGCTCGTCGGATGGACGAAATAACAGTCGGCTTTGCCGTCCGGGGTATCGATCGTTATGTCGCTTTCGCTTACGTCCAGCGCGTGGGAAGCGACGGTGAACCTTGATCGGCGATGTCTGGGTTCTTCCGCTTCGTCGATCAAGGCAACGGCAAAATCCTCGATCGAGATCGACGAGACGCCACGGCAGTCGATGAGCAGCTCGTCGCGGCCTGACCGGTAGTAGCCCGTGCGCATACCGGGCATCAGCAGCGCGGGAGGACTGACATAGGTCCAATCGGACTGGGTGTCCGCGATACAGGTGTCGAACTGTATGTTGCACGCCCTCGCGATATCCTGGACGTCAGCGGGAACTAAGTGAGGATCGTCGATGACAAGGTCGCCAGTGCCGGGCAGCTTCAGGCTCGCAGCTCCTCCTACCAGAAGGAGGCGTACGCCCGACTGCGCGACCCCGGCCAGGAGGGCCTTGGCAGTAGAAGCGAGATCCTCCTCGTTGCCTACCGACGGACGCGTGGCGCTTATGATCACGTCCTGGTCGGCGGTGAGCGCGGCTACTTGCTGAGCGCTCGCTGCGTCGCCGACTTTCCCTTGAACGCCGGCAGGTAACGACGAAAGCTTCGCCCGGTCGCGAACCACGGCCGTCACCTCGTGTCCGCGCGAGAGCGCTTCCACGACAATGCGAGACCCGACGCTTCCTGCCGCTCCAAATACGGTAATACGCATATCATCGAACTCCTGTCGAACGGATTGAGGATGAGGATGGGTTGTGACTCGCCATGACACATGTCTCGGCTGGAGGCCAAGCCCTCCGGCGCAACAGGAGGCTCATCGCCAGTAGCACCAGTAACGCGCCCGGCAGCCAACGCCATGAGATGCTTTGGGGCTCAGTCATGAAGAGCAGAAGCATCGAGACGAACGGAGGCACATAGGCATAGGAGGTCACTGATCCGGGCGTCAGGACAGGGGTGGCATGCTGCATCAACCAGAATGTGCCGCCGGTGGAGAGGGTTCCCAGGTAGGCCAGAAGAAGGGCGTCCGATGCGGTCAGGTTCTCGAGTCCCCGGAGGTCCTCTGTCGCCAGCCCGAGAACACCTACCAGCAACGCGCCAAACACCAGACTCCAGAACGTGCGGACCTCGGCCCGCGCAGAAATACAGTGGCTGGAGAGCCCCCATCGGCTCAGGACCGCGTAGAGCGCCAGGCCGAGACAACCGACGAGGTAGACCGCCTCGACTCTGCCCAGGTGCATTCCGCCAAGTCCGCCGGCGTTCCCGGCCCAGGCCATGCCCAGCGCACCGCCGGCTCCGAGGGCCAATATCCCCAGTAGGCGCATGCTCGACGGCTCCACTCCGAAGCCAATGCCAAGACAGTAGGCAAGGAAAGGCACACTGACGGAGAGCACCGCCATCGATAGGGCGCTGGTCCGATGCGCGGCCCAAAACATCGCACCAAAGAACACCGCCTGGCACAGTCCCATGACGATGTACAGCGCAAGCCCGCGCAGTCGGGGCCGCTGGCCCAGCGTGCGCCAGACCAGTGGCAGCAGGACGATGGCTGCGATGGCGAAGCGTAGCGCTGTGAGCAACAGCGGTGGCAGGCCGATCGTCAACAGCCCCACTATCGAGAAGGACAACCCTTGGATCACTGCCCGGAGCAGCATGCCCAGGTGCGCGCGCGCTGTCTTCTGTGTCATGTCGATCATCTCTACCTCGAAAGCCGCGGCGCCGCCTGGGGCGCATGGTTACGGCATGGCATCCCCGCGCAGTGGGGCCTGCTGGGTGAGACGAGTAAGGTAATTCATAGCTAAGAATGATTTAATGCACGCAAGAGAAGATGCACTAACTACTAAGGGTGAATAATCATGGATCGCCTGACGGCCCTGAACGTATTTCGCCAGGCGGTAGAGCTCGGGAGCTTTGCGGCGGCTTCGCGGCGCCTTCGCATGTCGCCGGCGGCCATCAGCAAGAATGTCGGTGAACTCGAAGCCCATCTGGGCGTGCGTCTTCTCAATCGCACGACCCGGCACATGAGTCTTACCGAGGCGGGTTCGCTCTACTACGAACAGATCGTCGGCGTGCTCGACGACCTGGAGAGCGCCGACAGCTCGCTATCGCCTCTGCAGCAGGTTCCGAAGGGAACCCTGCGGATCAGCGCGCCCACGAGCCTGACCCTTCTAACGCCCTTGTCGAAGACGATGGCGAAATTCCTCGATCGTTATCCGAAGGTCTTGGTTGACCTCCGCCTGGAGGATCGCCGGGTCAATCTGGTGGAAGAAGGATTCGATCTCGCGATCCGTGCCATGGACAGCCTTGGCGATTCGAGCCTGGTCTCAAGGAAGATCATGACTACGCCACATGTGCTTTGCGGCGCGCCATCCTATCTTGAGCGCTTCGGTGCGCCGGAAGAGCCATCGGATCTCCGTCGCCACAACTGCGTGCAATTCACCCTGTCGGGCCACCCCGACGAGTGGGTATTCCATCGCGACGACCGCGCCGTCCGGGTGCCGATCGCAGGGCGCTACAAGGTCTCGTCGAGCATGGCGGTTCGAGATGCGCTATGCGCCGGCTTCGGACTGAGCCTGATCCCGCAGATCTATGTGCAGGAGGAGATCGAGAGCGGACGCCTGCGCACCGTTCTGGACGGGTGGTCGGCAGTCGAACTTTCGGTTTACGCGGTCTATCCCTCCAGGCGCCACGTAGTGCCGAAAGTTCACGCCTTTGTGGATTTCGTTGTAGGTGAGCTGGGCCAAGGCGCAGTCCAGGATTAGCGGCAAAAGAGGCGCCCGCTTTGGCACTTTCCTTCAGAACTGGCGTCTTCTGGCAAAGCATCCACGCAACCAAGCACAAGCCGACGCCGCCTGTGGCAACAGGTGGTCGGGCTGAGCCTGACGCTCATCAAGCAATTGATGGGAACTCGCGGCCCCGAAGCGCCGAACCATGGGCGCTCCGGGGCTACTCTTAAGCAATGTCTGCACCAGTCCTTCCATTCATCGAGCTGGTCTGCGCTGATTGGCGTTGCGTTCCCGGCTTCTCAGTGAAATGCAAGGGCCCGAACTTCGAGGCCGAGCTCGGCGGCCAACGCGAGAAAACGCCCGACTCACCATAGCCGGCCGTGCGCCCTACCCGCGATAATGCTCCTTAATGACCCTGCCCAACGTCCACTCTGGAATGCGGCTTCAACCGGTCGTGGCAACCAATTAATGAAGCCGTACTGTGACGCGGATATGGCAGAAACGAGGGTGACTGCATAGGCACCATTGCCGCCTCAACGGCAACGGTGCCACCTCGACCTATTGCTTGGCTGCCTCTGGATTGCCCCTAGGATAGCGTCGGCCAGAACAGCGGACCATTGCCCGGCAGGCACCATACTTGGCGGTGCACTTCGCCTGCGCAGCAGCCTTTGCTGCCGCCGGCTCAGGATCCAGCGCGGTTTCGAGATCGTGCCCTTTCTCTTTGGCCCAAGCAAAGCCGGCACAAGTGTTCTTGAACACCTGCACCACCTTACAGTTGGGGCAGTCTGAGATAGCCAGGGATTCGGCGGCCTTCTGATCGGTCTGGTTATAGCTGCTTTGAATGTCTTCGGTGCTGGCGACAATGGCCCCCCAATACTCGCGAGTGTCCAACCGTTCCGACAACGCAACCGGGTCGGACGCCAGACGCATCGCCTCGGTCGGGTCCCGCTTCTTCTTGGCCCAATCCCGGCCGTACAGGATCGGCATCACGTCCATAAAGCTCAACCCATTGGGTGACGGAACGGCGCCATAAATGACCGGCGGGCTCATCAACTGGCAGTGGCCGACAAGGCTTTGCTGGTTGCACTTCTGGAAGGCCGGCTGAATCGTATCGCCGCTGTAGGGGTCTTCGCTGGCAAAGAACTTGCCCGCGCTGTCCTGAACGACGGTCACGCTCCCGTGCACTGTCGTGACAACCTCACACGACTTACTGCCTTTTTCCTGGCATTGATTGAGCGCGGCAGCTGCCGCCGACTCGCGGCTGAATTCTGCGTAGACGGAGTACCCCATATCCGTTGATCGATCGTAGGCGAGTGCGCCGTAGGTGCCTGGGGCCGGACCGTCGTAGTTCGTTTCCGGATAAGGGTTGGCGCGCTGGTTCGAAGTATTGCCGCCGGGGATCGGGACGCAAGTCTGCCAGCCTTGTCCACTTTGCGGGTACATCCCTGGCGGACAACCACCCTCGGCATGAGCGGGCCTGTGCACAAGCGAAGCGAGCAGAAGCAGGATGAAGCTTAGAAATTTCATCGCCATGTATCTTTGCGCTGAGACCGAACCACTTGGCATGCCACCTCCGATCCTCTGCAATGCACTACCGTGTAGCATCTGCATAAAACCTCCCCTTGATTTAAAAAACTCCTTGATCCACACGGCATCGAGATTCAGATCGTTACCGTGCAGATGGATCTTTGAGATTCGCGCCAAGCCCCGGGACGAAAGCCGGGGCACGTATAAGCACCTTCGCTTCCAACACCCGCTTCAACGTTTCGGCAAACACCGCTCTTGTTTCCCCCAGCCCGGGTCAGAGGAGGAGTCCACTCGTGAAGCTTACGTGCATTGGCGCGACATCGCCAAGCGGGTTTTCCAGCCGCTTGGCGCGGACCGATTTGAGCGAGCGGCCGATGGCTCTACCTTAGGTCGCTACCCATTCGGGGATAAGGTCAGTCGCCCTACCCCGATAACACGGACCAACCATCCTTCACCGTCATCAGCCCGTCGGCAGCGAGTCCTTCGCCAAATTCAGCCACCCCTGGTTGCCATGACGGGAGGCACCGCAGCGGCACGAAGCGCCGGCCCCAGCACCGCGAGCTGACCGATCGACCAGAGCGCGATCGCGCCTGCCGGGAGGTAGACCGATGGCAGCCGCGGTAGCTCGTAATGCTGCATCAGGAACAGGTTCATGCCGTAAGCCAGCGCCATGCCTAGCGTGATGCCGATCGTCGCCAGCACGAAGTTTTCGGTCTGGAAGTACCGCAGGATGTCGCTTCGGGTAGCGCCGAGGGCGCGGCGTACGCCGATCGTGCGACGGCGCTGTCCGACCCAGAAACTAGCCAGTCCTGCGATCCCCAGCGCTGTGATGACGAGCATTGCCACGATGACGCCCGCAAGCATGCTCGCCATAGCTCGATCGCTCTCGAAGAACCCGTGGCGCACCTCGTCGTAGGTGCGCTGCTCCACCACGATGCGATTGGGATCGAGACGCTTGAGCTGCGCCAGCGCGGATTTCAGCACGTGCCCGCGATCCCTCGCTGCGGTGCGGATCACGTAGCTTCCACCCTCCGTAGCGGTAAGGCGTATCGGATACACGATGCTGTACTGAGCGCCGTTGCGCAGATCGTTCGGTCGTGCCAGCGGGGCACTTACCCCGATCACCTGCAAGGGAATATCGTTGCCTACGTAGATCGTCTTGCCCAGCGTGTTCTGATCCGGCCACAGCCGCGCGGCGACTGCCTGGGAGACGATCACGGCGTGCGGCAGATTCTTCATGTCGTTGCTGTGCAGCGCAGGCATGACAGCCTTCAGGTCGAGCAGCTCGTCGGGCTGAAAATCACGCCCCGAAATCAGCCTTACACCCAACGTAGCCAATAAGTTCTGGCCATAGTAGCTCGCCACTTCAAGCGAGTTATCCCGTTGGTTGGGGCGTAGCTTGATGCCACTGCTGGACATGGCATAGCCACTGAACGGCAGTTGGTTTGCCAAGGCCACCGCTTGAACTCCGGCGATCTGTCGCAAGGTGGCCAGATCGGTTTGCGCCTGCGCATAGGCACCCGGTCGATCGCCGATGTACGCAAACTGGATCTGCAGGAGTTCGTGCTCGGCGATGCCGCTGGGAATGTCCATGCGCTGAAGGCGTTGATGGATGAGAAACACCGCGTTGCACACGATGGCGCAGGTCAGCGCAATCTGCAGGATCAACAGGAGAGCCGTGATCTTGTGGCGCAGAAGCGTGGAGAGAATCGGCCGGATACCCATATCAGTTGCCCTTCAGTTGCAGGCCGGGGCTGACGTGGCAGGCACGCCAGGCAGGAAGCACTCCAGCCAGCAGGCTTGCCCCTACCGCCAGCACGAAGGTGAGCAGCAGCATTGCGCCATCCAGCTGCGCCAACGATGCGTAGTCCGCCGGTTGCCGGCGCACCAGCCATAGGCCCAGATACGCCAGCAGCAGGCCGCCCACGCCGCCGGCAAGGCCGATCACGCCGGATTCCACCAGCAACTGTACGAACAACGCCCGCCGCGATGCGCCTAGCGCACGGCGAACTCCCAGTTCGGCGGAGCGGCGCAGGAACTTGGCCAGCATCAGACTCACCGTGTTGACCAGGCACACGAGCAGGAAGCCCAGCGCCAGCCAGGTTTGCAGTTGGACGTCACCGGGCACGACATGCTCGTGGTCCAGCCACTGCATCAGATTGCGCAGGCGTACGTTGGGCGGGCGCTGAAAGCGGCCCAGCGATTTCTGCTCCTGCGAGTAATGAATCAGGAACTGCCGATACGCGGCAGCCTGGGTCGGCGTGGGTAATTGCACCCAGAACTGCAGCCACGCGCAAGGTGCCGCGGGAGTGGCGTCGGCGCCGCCATTGCCCCAGCAACCGGCACTGCCGAGATGCGCCAAGTGCAGGTCCTGCGATGTGGATAGCGGCAGGTAGATGCCTTCGTCGCTGCCGTAGTTCTTGACGTTGAGGTCATAGAAGTGCGGGTTCGGCCGCCAGTCGCCCAACACCCCGATGATGCGCAGAGCATGCCCTTCCACACGCAGCATGCGTCCGCTGCTGTCGAGGCCGCCAAAGAGCTTGTCATTGAGCTTGCTGCTGATCACTGCGACGGCCGCCCTGGCCGCATCCTCGGATGCGCCCCAGGCATGGCCATACTTGAACGGTACGCGGAACATGGGAAAGAAATCGGCCGTGGTGTAGCGCGCGGATTGGTAGAACGGATCGAGCGCGGACTGCGCGGGCTGGATGGCCACCGAACCGCCGGTCATCAGCGCCTGGCGATCCGCCTGCTTCGCCTGCAGCAGGTTCATGCCGTCCGTCCAGGTGACCTGGTCCGGCGGTTCGCCCTGGGGTTGATAGTCACCCATATCGCGCGGGTCGAGCTGCGGTGCATACAACGTGCTGCTTGTGCCCGGCAGCGGATTGCCGGATAGCACGTGCAGCACGGTCAGCGTGGTCATGCTGACGCCGATGCCAAGCGCGATCGCCAACACCATCAGCGCGGTAAGCGCCCTGTTGCGCCTGAGGCTGCGCCATGAGAGATCGAGGTAGTAGCCGAACATTTCTTTCTTCCTCCCTAGCCTTCCGTCTTTACGGGTGGGAGGTTGATCCATCGCCGGCTAGCAGGCAGCGGATTAGGGGTGAAAGGAGACGTCGGCGTGGCAAGGTGGACTTTACTGCCCCAAGCGGGCGAAGAGCGCTTCGCGATATCGTCGGCTGAGCCGGAGGACACGACCGTTGTGCAGATGGATTTCGTAGTCCCCCTTGAAGAGGGGGGTAAGCGATCCGATCGAACTGAGGTTTACTGCCGTCGACTTATGGATCCGCACGAAGCGCTGCTCGCCCATCTGGGACAACAGATCCTGTAGCGTCCTTCGCAGCAGGTAGGTGCGCGCCGACGTGTGCACGTGGACGTAGTTGTCGTCGGCCTCAAGCCACTGGATGGATGCCGTATCGATCAGCTGCAGCCGCTCGCCTTCCGGCACCAGCAAGCGCTCGCAGGACAGAGAGCGCTGGCGCCCTATCGCCACCGCGGCGGCGCCGGACTGATGGGCGTGAAACCGCTCCCCGACACGCTGCACGGTCCGCGCGAGACGGTCCCGGTCGTAGGGCTTGAGCAGATAGTCGATGGCATTGAGGTCGAAAGCCTTCACCGCATGCTCGTCGAATGCGGTCACGAACACGATGAGCGGCGCGCTCGACGGTTCGAGCTGCGCCGCAACCTGAAGGCCCGACAGCGTCGGCATCTGGATATCGAGAAAAGCTACGTCCGGGCGGAACTGTTCGATGCACTGCGACGCCGACAGGCCGTCCTCCGCCGATCCGACTACGGCCATGTCCGCTTGCTCCGACAGCCAACGCTGGAGCTTCTCGCGGGCCGGGGCCTCGTCGTCGGCGATCACCACACGGATCATGGAGCGGCATCCTTCTTTGGTATCGAAACTCTCGCGGCAACCCCATCGTCGGCGTTGCTGACCCGCAGGGACGCCATGTTGCCGTAGATGATGTCCAGCCGTTCACGGCAATTGCGCAATCCGAGCCCGTCGCGCTGCTCAGGCGCCAGCCGGGAGCCCGAGTTCTTGATGACGATTTCCAGGGCGTCGTCCTCGCGCCTGACACTGATCTTGATGCGCACTTGCGCCACCGTAGGTTCAACACCGTGCTTGAACGCGTTCTCCAGCAACGGTTGCAGCAACAGCGATGGAACGGGGGTATCGAGCAGGGCCTGGTCGACCTGCCATTCCAGCGTCACGCGGTCCCGGAACCGCTCGAGCATGATGTTCGCGTACAGCTCGAGCGTGCGTAGTTCTTCAGCGAGCGGGGTCATCTCATGCTCGTTGGACCGAAGACTGATACGCAGCAAGTCTCCGAGTGCGGCCACCATACGGTCGGCGCGCGCCACGTCGGTATGCATCAGGGATGATACGGTGTTGAGTGCATTGAACAGGAAATGCGGTCGCAGCTGCCCTTGCAACTGAGCTAGTTGGGCATCTGCCAGCGCTTTCTGCATCTGCAGCAAACGGTGCCACTGGAGTTGCCATTGCCCAAAGGACTCGATACCGAACAGCACCCCGAGCCACAATCCCGAGAAATACGTCAGTTTGATGCTCTCATAGACAACGACGAAGCCCCAGCCCAGGTGCTCATAGGTACGACCCGCCATGGCATAGACGCCGAGCCGTATCGCGTAAACCACGGCAATCCAGGTAATGAAGACCAGCGGCAACCATCGTAGGTATCGTCCGAACCATGCCAGCGGCCGGCCCAGGTAGGGCGCATAGCGCCCTCTGACCTGGACGGCAAGCAACATCCATCCGGTCGAGACCAGCGCCGAACTCCCCTCCCACAGGACGGGCTCCCACCAATGGGTGAGCGGATGGTGGAGCTCATTGCCGATGGAAACGCTGATCATCAGCAGCCAGAACACGGCCCATAGCGCCCAGAACGTGGCCAGGATCTTCGGAGGCAGCGTCACGCCATAGGCAGCGTGGACGCTTGCCACGGGTAGGTGGGGTCGCATAGTCATAGGCGCGAGTGTAACCGTGCCCGCTGCACCAAGGGCTTATTAAGTGGCAAGCGGGACATGCGAGGGGTGAAGCGGACTTCCGCGTCGCCCTACCCCCGATAACACGGACTAATCACCCTCCTCGGATCCAACTGGCCTCGTGAAGCGATCAAGGCGCAACTCGGAAACTCAACGCCATCCGGTGATCAGACCTTGCCTGCCTGGAGCTCATGCCGCACGGAAGCAAGTATGTGGTCGATGGCGATCGCAACGTTGCGTTCGTCGTCATGCAAAAAGAAATGGCCGCCGGAGAAAAGTTTTACGTCGCAGCGTCCAACGGTATGCATGGACCATGCATCCAGCAGATCGGTTTCGACCATGGCATCCTGCGCGCCGCCGAAGACGTGAATGTCACATGCGATAGGCTGGCTAGTATGCCGCTGATGATTTTCAGCCAGCTTGAAGTCCGATCGGAGCATCGGCGTAAGCAACTCAAGAAGATCGCTGTCTTCCAGTATGGCCGCGGGCGTGCCGCCATAGTTGCGTAGCTCGTTGATGAATTCGGCTTGCGGCAGGTCGTGCAACGTGGGTCCTTTGCGCGGAAGATGCGGGGCGCGCGATCCGGATGCAATCAGCTTCCGAAGCTTCAGTGCATTCTTCTGGCTAATGGTCTGCGCCACGGCGAGTGCTATTTTTGCGCCCACGCTATGCCCAAAAAAAACCAAATCGTTGGAAGGTAACGTTGCGCGTGCATCATGCAGGGCGCTTGCGATGCACTCCGCGACAACTTCCATATTGTCGATCGGCGGTTCCGTGAATCGCTTCGCCCGGCCGGGCATCTCAACAGCGACGATGTGTACGTCAGTGCTGATGAGTTTGCTCAGGCTTCGGTAAACCCCCGAGTTGCCGCCGGCATAGTGAAAAAAAAGGATGGTCAGTGATGCGTGTTCAACCTTCTTGAGGGTATTGAGCCAGTTTGAGCTTCCCACCTTGGATCTCCGGCAAGTCGTTGCATCAAGTGATGGTGTGTTCGCTTTTTTGCGGTTGCGCGCGCCTGCGTGCTTGGCGTGAAGGAAGCGTGCACGAATGGCATGCCTTAACAGCTCATTCACCTGTATAGACACGTGAATCACGCTTCGGTGAAATGTTTGCACATGAACCCGTGGAAGATGTTGACAAGATACTTACGGCTTGTTCATATTAGCCGGAAGCTGCACACGCAAGTGTCATTGCTCCGCACTATTTTCTCTCGTTGACACTTCCTTCACTGCTTACGCAAAAAAAGTGCAACTTGCAGCTGCAATCATTTGGTGGCGTTGAAGCTGTAGCTTATAGGGTGCTGTACGAAATGCATGAAGGTCGACGCTTCGGGGGTGTCGATCCTTTGTTTCGCGATCTTACGTTTCCGTTTTTATCGTGACGCTTGCGTTTGCGTTCTTTTCGCACTTTTGGGGCCAGGGATATGACCAATCCTTTTGACGATAGCAATGGCACATTCTTCGTGTTGGTAAATCACGAAGAGCAGTATTCACTGTGGCCTGAATTCGCACAGATTCCCGCCGGATGGACAGTAAAATTCGGGCCGGACAAGCGCCAGGAATGTCTGGATTATGTAGAGCAGAACTGGGTCGATATGCGGCCCAGGAGCTTGATTGAGGCGATGGAAGCGGAACGGGCCTGATAGCGCCTTTATTCGCGCCTTTGTTGCTTTGACGGTGCCAAATTATCGGGCTTCCTAGCGAGGCCCGTATCGCAGTGTCATCAATGTCACCTCTGCAAGCCGGGGGATGGATAACTATGGCCTTATTTTGCTCAAAGCTAATTGAATTCAGCGGCTCGGTGTTTTCATCGCGGAATGATCGCGTATGCGAGATCTGACCCGCGGACCGGTCGTCCCGCACTTGTTGAACCTGGCAACGGCGATGGCGGTAAACATGCTCGCCGGCACGTTCAATTCGCTGTTGAATGTTTTTTGGCTTGGCAAGCTCAACGCCAAGGCGCAAGCGGCGATGGCTCTTGCCAGCAGCCCCATCACCATCGTGCTCACCTTGATTCCGATCGTTACGGTGGGAACACGTGTTCTGATAGCCCAGGCGGTGGGCGAAAAAGACCAGGGGAAGGCATCGCGCATACTCAATGAGGCCTTCGGTGCCGCCCTGCTGATCATGATGGCTGCGGGCGCCTGTGTCTGGCCGGGGCGTGTTGCACTTGCTGGCTTGCTGACGCCCGATCACGAGACTGCCTTGCTGATTGTGGTTCTGCTCAATTGGCAGATCCCTTCCATTATCGTGCAGGTCTTGTCTGCAACCGTGGCCGCCGCGCTGAGCGGCACGGGGAGCATGCGCGCAAACGTGCAGGCCCAGCTTTTTTCCGTGGGACTCAGTATCGTCCTTTCTCCCCTGTTGATTTTCGGCTGGCTGGGTATGCCGGTACTCGGTGTGGCCGGCGCCGGCGTCGCGGGTTTTATCGCCTCCGTGGGCGCCTTGCTTGTTTTCGGCTTGTATTTCACCCGTGCGGGAACCTATCTGCGAATACAGCCGGGCTATTGGTTTTCGCGGCCCCAGGTGCTGTGGCAAACCTGCAAGATCGGGCTGCCGGCGGGCTTGCAGAATGGCGTGCTCGCCTTGTACGGATTGTTCATTATTCAGCTGCTGCGCCCCTTCGGTCCGGCGGAGCAGGCGGCGCTGAGCATTGGACAGCGCTTGCTGCAGTTTGCGGTGATGCCTTTGGTTGCGATGAGTAGCGCCACGGCTGTGATGGCCGGCCAATGTTTCGGCGCAAGGCTCGGTCGGCGCGCAGGAAGGTGCTTGCGCATGTCACTGATGATAAGCGCCGCCGTCGCTCCTTTGATCGTGCTTATCGCACAGCTTTTTCCAGCCACGATATGCCGATGGTTCTCCCATGACCCGGCGGTCGTGGCCGCTTCGATCAGCTACGTGCGCATTGTCTCGTTCAACATCCTCCCGCTCGCCGTGACGCTTTGCTGCTTTGGCGTACTGATGGGCTTCGGCAATACGCGCGCGAGCTTGATCGCCATAACGATTTCCGCGCTTGCCCTGGTTGCTCCGGCGCTCGGCCTGTCATGGGTGCCCGGCTTTCGTCCGAGCTGGATATGGTGGCTGGTGGATGTGTCCAGCCTGGTCGAGATGGCGGTTGCTTTGCTGCTTTTGCGCAAGGAATGGCACAAGCACACCTGGATGGCACAGGCGATGCCTGAGGCGATTGCGGAATGGAACCATACCCGCCATGCCTTGCCCTCCTCTACCTTGCTGTTGCACTTCGAGGCGCAGGTGGCAAGAACGCCTGACGCTGTAGCGGTTGAATTTGAATCCTCGGTACTGGACTACCACGCATTGAATGCGGCGGCCAATCGCCTGGCACATCATCTAATTTCCGTCGGAGCCGGTCCTGACAAGATCGTTGCCGTTGCTCTGCCGCGCTCCATGGACCTGGTCGTGGCCTTGCTGGCCGTGCTCAAAGCCGGGGCGGCGTATTTGCCGCTGGATACGTCCTATCCCTCCGAGCGCTTGCGTCACATGGTGGATGACGCAAGACCCATCCGGGTGCTGTCCCATCGCGGCAAAGTGGCGCTGCTTCCTACGGGCGACCATGCGTTGTGCCTGGATGATCCCGATGTCATCGCGGCACTCGCGGCGCAATCGGACCGTAATCCCGAAGATACCGATCGCCACCACCGGCTGCGCCCCAATCATCCGGCGTATGTGATCTACACGTCGGGCTCGACTGGCCGCCCTAAGGGCGCCGTCAATACGCACGAAGCCATCGTCAATCGCCTGAAATGGATGCAGGCCGAATATGGCCTGGGTCCGGATGACTGCGTGTTGCAGAAAACACCCATCAGCTTCGATGTCTCGGTATGGGAATTCTTCTGGCCGCTGCTGGAAGGCGCGCGCCTTGTCCTGGCTCGCCCCGATGGGCACAAGGATCCTGCGTACCTGGCCTCGCTTATCCGCGAGCGCGGTGTCACGACGTTGCACTTTGTGCCTTCGATGCTGCAGGCGTTTGTGCGCGAAGCAACCATCGTGCAATGCAAGGGTTTGCGGCGCGTGATATGCAGTGGCGAAGCGCTATCCAAGGCGTTGCAGCTGCAATTTCAGCAGTTGCTGGATGCGCCGTTGCACAACCTCTATGGTCCTACTGAAGCGGCGGTCGATGTCACGGCCTGGGCTTGTGACGAGCATGACCAAGCTTCTTCCGTGCCGATCGGGCGACCGATCTGGAATACGCAGATCCATATCCTCGATGACAACCTGCGTCCGGTATCCGTTGGCGAGCAAGGGGAGTTGTATATCGCGGGCCTCGGTCTTGCGCGTGGCTACCTGAATCGCCCGGCCCTTACGGCTGAGCGCTTTGTCGCCAATCCCTTCGGGGCATCCGGCTCGCGCCTGTATCGCAGCGGCGATCTGGCTCGGTGGCGCGAAGATGGACAGATCGAATACCTCGGCCGTATCGATGACCAGGTGAAGATTCGCGGCTTGCGCATCGAGCTGGGCGAAATCGAGGCGTGCCTGGTTGACGACCCGGCCGTCGACCAGGCCGCGGTGGTCGTGCGGGAGGACCAGCCCGAACATAAGCAGCTCATCGCCTACGTGGTGCCCCGAGCTGCAGACGTAGTAACGACTGATCAGCAAGCCGTTAACGATCGCGTGCAGCAATGGCAGCAGCTGTATGACAGGATGTATCGCGATCACCTCGATGACAGCGAGTTGTCCGCTTTCGCTGGCTGGGTTTCAAGCTACGACAACCAGCCGATTCCATCGGACCAGATGCGTGCATGGCGCGACAGCATCGCCGGCCGTGTCCTGTCGCTGGCACCGCAGCGCGTGCTGGAAATAGGGGTCGGATCCGGGCTGATCCTGCATGCTGTCGCTCCCCATTGCGAGGCCTATTGGGGGCTGGATGTGTCCGCGGCGGCCATCAATAGTCTGGGCAAACGTCTAGAGCGGGATACCGGCCTGCGCGATCGCGTCATCTTGCGCAGGCAGTCCGCCGATGATTTCCAGGGGCTGCCAGCGCGCTACTTCGATACCGTCGTGATCAATTCGGTCGTCCAGTATTTTCCCGATGCGGCGTACCTGCAGAGGGTGCTCCGGCAATCACTGGAACTTCTCAAGCCCGGTGGCCACCTGGTTGTCGGCGATGTACGAAATCGACTGACGCAGCGCTGTCTGGCAGCGGCTGTTACGCTTCATCAGGCAGGTGCTTCGGATGCTGGAGCGCAGCTGCTTCGATCGTTATCGCAGCGCATGCTGGCGGAACGCGAACTTCTGATCGACCCCGCTTACTTTGTTGCCCTGAAGCAGGAATGGGCCGATGTGGCCGGCGTTGATGTGCGGCTCAAGGACGGGCTAGACCACAACGAGCTGACCCGGCATCGCTACGACGTGGTGCTGCACAAAGCACCCGTTCGCGCGCATTCGCTGCAGTCTGCCGTGACTGTTCGGTGGGGGAAAGATTTGTCTGCGCCGGATGAGATTGCCGGTCTCATCGCCGGGCAAAGGCCTCCTGCCCTGCGCATACAGGCCATTCCCAACCTGCGCTTGAGCAGCGAGATGGCCGCTCTCATCGCGCTTGAGGGGGGCGAGGCGCATACGGCGCTGAATAACTTGCGCGCGGCTGCCGACAATGCCGTCGATCCGCACCGGTTGAGCGAACACGCGCAAACCTTGGGCTATCGTTGCCTCTCGACATGGTCGGCCGATCCGGCGTGTTTCGATGCCGTACTGGTCGATAACGCGCAGGCGTGGGACGGCACAGTCACGGACCTTTACCTCGCGGGAACGCCGGTATCTGCGCCGGCATCCATCTACGTTAGTACGCCGATGGAAGCTGGGAGCCAGCATTTGCTGATCACCAGCCTGCGCGAAAAGCTGGCGCGTAGCCTGCCCGATTACATGGTGCCGGCGGCCATCGTGTGCCTGGATGAGCTGCCGGTCACCCCGAATGGCAAGCTTGATCGCAAGCGCCTGCCAGCGCCCAGCTTCGGCGGCGGCGGTCGGGCACCCGCTACACCGCAGGAAATGCTTCTGGCCAGGCTTTTCGCCGAAACGCTGGGGCTGGAACTTGTCAGTGCCGACGACAACTTCCTCGCGCTGGGCGGCGACAGTATCACGGCTATCGAGCTTGCAAGCCGCGCGAAGCAGGAAGGTTTGCCGCTTACCGTGCAACAGGTATTTCAGTATGGCAACGTGGCCGAACTGGCGGTTGCCGCGGCTTCAGCGCCGCGTGCCGCAAGCGCTTCCACCCAACCACTGATTGAGCTGAGCGCCAGACAGCAAGCCGCACTGGACCTCGAACCCCATGCCGTGGCCGAAGCCCTGCCCTTGTCTCCTTTGCAAAAGGGCCTGCTGTTCCACGCGCTGTTCGATACACAGGCCGATGATCCCTACCTTGTGCAGATGTTGGCGGGACTGGGCGGCGCACTGGATGAATCATTGCTGCGGCGTTGCGCACATACGTTGCTGGAGCGCCACGCCGCGCTGCGTGCGGGCTTCGTCTACCAGGATGTAGAAGATCCCCTGCAGGTTATTCCGCGGGACATCACGCTGCCCTGGCGATTCGTCGATTTGTCCGACGATCCGGAAACAGGCTCTGAAGAGCGGCTCGAACATTTCCTTGAGCTCGATCGCTTGGAGCGTTTTCATCCCGCCCAACCGCCGCTGCTCCGTTTTCAATTGATACGGCTGGAGCCGGCCCGTCACTGCCTGCTGTTTACGGCGCACCATATTCTTTTCGACGGCTGGTCCGCTCAGATCCTGTTGCGTGAACTGCTGGAGCTCTATCGCGCGGGCGGCGCTGCCGGTGCGTTGCCTGCTGCACCCTCTTATCGGGACTATCTTCATTTCATCCAGCACCGAGATCTGTCAGCGGCCCGGCAAGCCTGGCAACGCGAGCTGGCGGGATTGGAAGCACCGACACACCTGGCCAGAACGAAACCGGGACATCCCATTGGGAGCGCATGCGACACCGTCGTCCGCAGCCTGGATGAAGTTGCATTGCAACGCATTACGGCCTTCGCGCGCAGCCATGCATTGACGCTCAATACACTGATGCAGGCGGCATGGGCGTTGGTGCTGCACAAATGGAGCGGACGCAACGATGTCGTATTCGGCATCGCCGTATCCGGGCGGCCGGCAGATGTCGAAGGCGTAGAACGCATGGTGGGCTTGCTGATCCATACGCTGCCGCTGCGCCTTCGGCTGGATCCTGGACAGCGTGTCGTCGATGTATTGAAGGCGCTGCAGGCACGCCAGGCCGAGCTGATCGAGCACCAGTACCTCGGTCTGGCAGAGATCCAGGCGCTCAGCAACCTGGGGCCGCTCTTCGACAGCCTGATCAATGTGGAGAACTACCCGGCCCATGGGAAAAACGATCCTGCCGGTGTCGCCGAGCCGATTCTTCTCGATAGCGGCTTCCATAAAGGCGGTGCGACCCACTATCCGTTAAGCATCGCCTGCTCGCTTGCGCGCGGTATGCGCGTGACTTTCAGTTTCCGGCCCGAGTGTTTCGATCGTTTCGAGGTCGAACGGATGGCCGGATGCCTAATGCTTGCACTCGAGGCATTCACCGATGGCGATCGCCGCCTGGGGGAACTGGACCTGCTTGATCAGGCTGAGCGAGGCAAGGTGATTGCGCCCTGGCGCACTGACGTGCCAAGTAGGGACACGTTACCCACCGTTGCCGAGTTGTTTGAACAGCAAGCCGCTCAGACGCCTAGCGTCGTGGCCTTGGCCTGCAATGACCGCCGTTTCACCTATGCCGAACTGAATGCTCGCGCCAACCAGCTTGCGCACTGGCTGATCGGTGAGGGCGTAGGACCGGGGCAGTTGGTGGGTGTCGCCCTACCCCGATCGCCGGAGCTGGTGATCAGCCTGCTTGGCATTTTCAAGGCCGGTGCCACCTTTTTGCCGCTGGATCCGGAATACCCGGCCGAGCGCATCCACTTTGTGCTGGAGGACGCCAATCCTTCGCGCGTGCTCAGTTTGCGCAGTGTCAGCGCGAAGCTGCTGTCTGATCATCGCGTGCAATGCCTGGATGAAGCGATCGTGCAGGCGGGGCTGGCACGCAGTTCGAAAGGCAACCCCACCAACGTGCACCGCCACCGCGCGTTGCGCGGGGCGCATTCGGCCTACGTTATCTATACCTCCGGCTCCACCGGGCGCCCCAAGGGCGTTGTCGTGGAGCAGCAGAGTCTGGCAGCCAAACTCCTGGCCGTGCAGCCGGTCCTGGGCGATCGCGAGGCGATGTGCTTTCCCAATCTGTCATCGCACGCTTTCGATATTTCACTGCTGGAAATGCTCCTGCCGCTGATCTGCGGCGGTGCGGTGCGACTGGTGGATACGCCGCAAAGCAGCGGCATGCACGCGCTGATCGAGCAAACCCGCGATGCAACCACCCTGCATGCAGTGCCGAGCCTCATGCGCGCATGGCTGGATGCGGTGCAATCACAAGGAGGCAAGACGCTGTATCCGCTGCTTCGCTGTCTGCTGACCGGCGGAGACGCGGTTCCGCAAAGCCTGCTTGACGCTTTGAGACACGGTTTTCCGGGTGCGCGGGTGATCGAGCTATACGGCCCCACCGAAGCCGCCATCATTTGCGCGCATCACGTGGCCGACGAAGCATCCGCTCACGCACCACCGCATTGCATCGGGCGGCCCTTCGCCCAGGTGTCATTGTATGTGCTCGATGCGTGGCTTTCGCCGCAGCCGCAGGGGGTGGTGGGCGAGCTATACATCGCGGGTGATTCGCTTGCACGGGGTTATCTGAAGCGACCCGCACTCAGCGCCGAGCGTTTCGTGGCCAATCCCTTTGGACCTGCCGGCAGCCGCATGTACCGCAGCGGCGACCTGGTGCGCCGCTTGCCGGACGGCAATCTGGAGTTCGTCGGGCGCGCCGACAACCAGATCAAGATTCGCGGCTTCCGTATTGAACTCGGTGAAATTGAAGCCTGCCTTTTACGCCAGCCGGCGGTGGGCCAGGCAGCCGTGGTCGCGCGCACCATGCCAGGTGGCCAGAAGCAGCTTTTCGCGTACGTGACGGCTGCGGCAGGCCACGTACTGGATGCGCAGGTGCTGCGCCGCAGTCTGTCCGAGCAACTGCCCGACTACATGTTGCCTGCGTCGATCACGGCCATCGACAGCATGCCCTTGAACGTCAACGGCAAGGTTGACCGGCAGGCGTTGCCGGAACCTGCATTCGAAGGCGGCCATGGCCGCGCGCCGGGCAGCGTCAATGAAAAAATCCTCGCGGGGCTTTACGCACAGATACTGGGCATGGACGAAGTGGGCGCCGACACCAGCTTTTTCGACCTTGGTGGAGACAGCATCGGTGTACTGCAACTGGTCAACCACGCGCATAAGGCCGGCTTGGTATTTACACCGAGGGAGGTGTTCGAGCATCCACGCGTGGCCGCGTTGGCCAGGGTGGCGCGCACTGCCTCGTCCGCGCCGATAATCGAGGAGGTTGCGCACGGCGAAGTGCCGCTCACACCGGTGTTGCATGCCATGTTCCAGCAGCTATCCGGGCAAGACCTGCCCGCGGCCTTCTGCCAGCAACAACTTCTGCGCGTACCGCCACACTGCGGACCTGATGCATTGATCGATGCGCTGCAGGCGATGCTGGACCGTCACGCCGTGTTGCGCATGCGCGCATATCGCGACCGGCAGACGCAAGCGTGGCGCCTGGAAGTGCCACCTGTAGGCAGCTTGCGCGCCATGGCGTGCTTCAGCTGCTGCGACATTGCGGGCCTGGATGCGCCTTCTGTTCGTGCCGTGATCGATACGCAGCGGGAGCTTGCGGCGAAACGCCTGGCGCCGACTCAAGGAATGATGCTCCAGGCCGTGTGGTTTGACGCCGGCCATGCGCCAGGCCGCCTGCTCTTGCTTGTGCATCATCTGGCGGTCGACGGCGTGTCCTGGCGCATTCTCGTTCCGGACCTGGTGCAGGCGTGGAAGAGCGCTCGTGGGAGCAGCAGCGTCCCGCCCGACGCAGGCGGCAGCTCATTCCGGCACTGGGCCAAACGCTTGCGTGAGCATGCGCTCGAAGGTGCGCACGCTGACGAAATGCCGCAGTGGCTGCATATCGTCCGACAGGCGGATGGGTTACTGGGTTCGCGCAGGCTTGCTTCGCACGATACGGTTGCAACGCGCGGCCATTTTGAACTGGTGTTGCCGGCCGCGACTGCCGAACCTTTGCTGACCCGCGTGCCTTCGCTGTTTCATGCAAGCGTCAATGACGCCTTGCTGACTGGTTTCGTCATCGCCATGGCCGTTTGGCGGCGCGGCCGCGGCGACGATACGGGGCCGGGCTTGCGGCTGGACCTGGAGGGCCATGGCCGTGAAACGCTTTGGGATCACCTCGATCTCAGCCGCACCGTGGGCTGGTTTACCAGCCAGTATCCGGTGTGGCTGGACCCGGGCGATATCGACGCGGATCAGGCGCTGAACGGTTCGACCGATCTGGGCATCGCCTTCAAGCGCGTCAAGGAGCAATTGCACTCAGTGCCAGCGCACGGCATCGGATTCGGTTTGTTGCGCTATCTCAACCCCGTCACGGCGGCGCAACTGGAGGGAGCCTGCAGCCAAGTTGGCTTCAACTATCTGGGCCGGTTCGCGGCGCGCACCGACGAGGATTGGTCACTCGCGCCGGAACATTCAGGCCTGGCCGGGCCGCTCGATCAAGGCCTGCGAATGCAACACGTGATCGAACTCGATGTGATGGTGCATGACCACACTGAAGGGTCCGAACTGGTTGCCACATGGTCCTGGGCGAGCGGGATCCTCCGCGAGCAAGACATACGGCAGCTCGCCACTCTCTGGTTCGCCGCGCTGCGCGCCCTGGTTGCGCTTGCCGACGATCCGGATGCAGGCGGTTTCACGCCCTCGGATATCGGCTTGCTGGCCCTGGATCAAAGCCAGATCGAGAGTCTGGAAGCCGAGTTCGACCTGAGTTTTTCGCCACCGAACAGCGATGCGAGCTGAACCATGTCGAAGATCGCCGAAATCCTGCCATTGTCACCGTTGCAGCAAGGCCTGTTATTCCATGCGCTGTACGACGAGCAGGCGGCAGACGCCTATCACGTACAGCTCATCTACGACTGGGGCGGCGAACTGGATCCGGATCGCCTGAAGGCTGCCGGCAGCGCCTTGATAACGCGACATCCGCATCTTTGCGCGGCCTTTGCGCATCAAGGCATGGAGCAGCCGGTGCAGCTCGTGCCGCGCACCCCGACTTTGCCATGGACTTTTCTCGACCTGTCGATGCTGGATGAGGCGGCAAGACAGCAGCGGCTGCAGGAAGTGCTTGAGCAAGACCGCCGTCGCCGCTTCGATCCGGTGCGTCCGCCATGGCTGCGCTTCACCTTGATCCGATTGAGCGCGCAGCTGCACCGGCTGGTCTTCAGCCAGCACCATATCCTGCTGGACGGATGGTCGATTCCGCTCTTGATGAAGGAATGGTTCTCGCTTTACCAATCCGCCGGCGACCTTTCGGCGCTGCCGCCCGCAGCCCCCTTTCGTGATTACCTGGCATGGCTGAAGCGGCAGGACGCGCAAGCTGCGCGCGCCGCGTGGCGCAGCTATCTCGATGGCCTGGAGGCGCCGTGCCGCCTGGCCGAAAAATCCTCTGACGAAGCCGTGCTGCCGCACACTTACAGCTGCCGCCTGCCATCTGTCTTGAGCGATGCGCTGGTGCAGCAGGCCCGCCATCATGGGCTCACGCTCAATACGTTGATTCAGGCGGCCTGGGCCTTGCTGCTGGGGCGGCTGAGCGGCCGCAGCGATGTCGTGTTCGGCATCACCGTTTCCGCGCGTCCGCCTGGACTGGCTGGCGCGGAAAGCATGATCGGCATGTTGCTCAACACCCTGCCCTTGCGCGTGGTGCTGGAACCGGCAAGCTCCCTGCGGACGCTCCTGCAGCACATCCAGGCGCGACAGTCGCAGCTGATCGAGCATCAGCATTTGAGTCTGAGCGAGATCCAGCGGGTGGCCGGCCTGGGCGAACTGTTCGACACCCATGTGGTGTTCGAGAACATGCCGGCCGACGGCGCCGATCTGGAGCTGGATGACGAAAGCGGTCTTCGCCTGCGCTTCGTCGCCGGCAGCGGCGACGACCGCGCGCACTATCCGCTTGGCCTGTGCGCGATTCCGCGCGCACAACTGGAACTGCGCTTCGGCTATCGGCCCGATGTGTTCGACCAGGCGGCGGTGCAGGTTATCGCTGTGCGCCTGCAACGTGCGCTGGAAGCCATCGCCTACGACATCGACCGTCCATTGGGCCAGCTGGACCTGCTGGAAGACGCTGAGCGCCAACAGCTGCTGCATCACTGGAACGATTCCGCCCATCCGCTGCCGTCGGCCACGCTGGTGGAGCTGTTCCAGCACACGCTTGAACGTTTCCCCGCTGCCGTGGCCTTGCGCGATGACACCCACACGCTGAGCTACCGTGAACTCGATGCGCGCGCCAACCGGCTGGCCCACTGGCTGGTCGATCAGGGCGCGGGGCCTGAACGCATCATCGCCCTGGCCTTGCCGCGGTCGCTGGACCTGTTCGTGGCCGTGCTGGCCGTGCTCAAAAGCGGTGCGGCCTATCTGCCGCTGGATCCGGAGTATCCGGCCGAACGCCTGGCCTTGATGGTGGCCGATGCGGCGCCGTTGTGCATTCTGACCGGGCATGAACAAGCAGCACGCTTGCCAGGCGATGTGCCGTGGCACGACCTGGATGAGGTGTGGTCGCGCGTAGCAGCCTACCCGGACACGCTTCCGGTCACCGCGCTGCATGCGTCGCATCCGGCATACCTGATCTACACCTCCGGTTCTACCGGACGCCCCAAAGGGGTGCTGGTCACCCATCACGCGCTGGCCAATTACCTGCGCTGGGATCACGCCACCTATTACCAGGCCGGCCAGGGCGGCTCGCCCACCGTGTTCTCGATCAGCTTCGATGCCGGTGTCACCACGGTGTTCGGTGGCTTGTTATCCGGCCAGGGCCTGACGGTGCTGCCGTCCGGTGAAGAAATCGATCGTCTTGCCAGTGGCCAGCTGGCGGCGTATCGGCTGGTCAAGCTCACGCCCTCGCACCTGGCCCTGCTCAACCAGCAGTTGCAGGCCCATGACGTGGCGATGCCCACGCAGTGCCTGATGTGCGGCGGCGAAGCCATGGTGCCGGCGGATATGGCCTATTGGCAGCAAAGCTATCCGCTGGTGCGGCTGATCAATCACTTCGGTCCGACCGAAACCACGGTGGGCTGTGCCACGTTCGAGATCACCCAGGACGTGGCGCAGCACAGCGCCATTCCGATTGGCCGGCCGATCTGGAATGCCCAACTTTATGTGCTTGACGCTGCCCTGCAGCCGGTGCCGGCGGGCGTGGCGGGTGAGTTGTATATCGCGGGCGAAGGCCTGGCGCGTGGCTATCTGCGCCGCCCGGCACTGAGTGCCGAGCGATTCGTGGCCAACCCGTTCGGTGCGCCGGGCAGTCGCATGTATCGCACCGGCGATCGCGTGCGCTGGTTGGCGGAGGGCGTGGTCGACTATCTGGGACGTGCGGATCATCAGGTGAAGATTCGCGGCTTCCGCGTGGAGCCGGGCGACATCGAAGCCGCATTGCTGCGCGTGCCGTCACTGAGCCAGGCGGCGGTGGTCGCCCGCCAGGACCAGGGGGTGACGCGGCTGGTGGCCTATGTCGTGGGCGATGGTGCGCCCGATCCGGCAGAGCTGCGCCGTGTGTTGGCGTCGCAACTGCCCGATTACATGGTGCCCGCGGCGATCATGCCGCTTAAGGCCTTGCCGCTCACGCCCAACGGCAAGCTCGATCGACGTGCCCTGCCGGCGCCGAGTTTTCAATCGTCCAGCCAGCGGACGCCGCGTAACGAACGGGAAACCCTGCTTGCGCAGCTGTTCGCGCAGGTATTGCGCCTGGAACAGGTCGGCATCGACGAGAGTTTCTTTGACCTGGGCGGTGACAGCATCAGTTCGTTGCAGCTGGTCGGCCGTGCACGCAAGGCTGGCCTGGTGCTCAAGCCCAAGGATGTGTTCGTCCATCAGACCGTCGCCGCGCTCGCCGATCTGGTCAAGACGGATGACAGGCCCGCCGTACAGGACGATGCGTCGACGGGTGGGCTTGAGCCTACTCCGGCGATGCGCCGCTTCATCCGGCATGTGGATCTCAGCGACAAGGTGCAGCCTGTAGTCAAGCGGCTGGTGCGCTTGCCAGTCGGCGTGCGCCAGGAGCAACTGGCAGGGGCGCTGCAAGCCTTGCTGGATCATCACGCCATGCTTCGATTGCGTTGCCATCGGAGTGAGGGCGGCACAGATTGGCGCTTCGATATTCCCATAGCGGGGAGCGTACACGCCGCCGACTGCCTGACGCGGATCGATGCATCCTCGCTCGACACCGAACAGCACCGCCAGTGCATGCTGGACCACGGCCGTGCAGCAGGCGCCTCGCTCAACCCTGCCCAGGGGCACATGCTGCGTGCGCTATGGTTCGATGCGGGTGAAACACAGGCAGGAACGCTGCTGCTTGCGTTGCATCGCCTGGTCGTGGATGGCGTGTCATGGCGAATTCTGCTGCCCGATCTGGAACTGGCCCTGCAAGCCTTGCAGCAAGGACGAAAACCGGAGTTCGGTCCGCCTTCAAGTTCGTTCCGCCGTTGGGCCCAATGCCTGAAGCAGGAAGCGCACTCGGATCGGCGCGTCGGTGAGATGCCGCTCTGGAGAGAGGCCGTGCCTAGCCCGCACGAAGTCCCGCCCTCGCCGCGCACGATACGCAGTCTGCGCGTGAAACTTTCGCGCGAGACAAGTCGTGCCCTGCTCATCCATGTACCTGTGCATTGCCGTGCGCGCGTCGATGAGTTGCTGCTCACTGCGTTTACGCTCGCCATTCTGCGCTGGCGTGATGCCCCGCAAGCCGATGGCGCCGTATACCTGGATGTGGAAAGCCACGGCCGCGAAGACCTTTTCCATGACATCGACCTCAGCCGCACCATCGGCTGGTTCGCGAGTCAATATCCGGTACGGCTGAATCCGGAAACCGCGCAATCGCACGGGAGTGCCTTAGGCCGCACTTTGAAGCGCATCAAGCAACAGCTGCGCACGATTCCGGATCACGGCATCGGCTATGGCTTGCTCCGCGAAATGAATGCCGACACGGCGCAAGAATTGGCGACCGTCCCTGCGCCGGACTTTGGCTTCACTTATCTAGGCCGGTTGCATTCGGCTTCGGCCGATGAAGGCGGTCCGCTGCTGGACGATGAAGCGGTTGCCCTTACGGCTGCCGCCATGGAGGAACTGGAGGCATTCGTAACGCACGACATCGAATTGCACGCCATGAGCCTGGATCAAGCCGGGGGCCCCGAGCTGCAGGCCGTGTGGTGCTGGAATGCAGCGCGACATGCGCCGGCGCGCATACACGAATTGGCCGAATACTGGTCGGCCGCACTTCAAGCGTTGATCGATCTTGCGGCGATGCCCGCATCCATCGGGCCAACGCCTTCGGATTTGCCTTGGGTAACGCTGACCCAGACGCAGATCGACACCATTGAACAACGATACCCCGCGCCGCTGGACATACTCCCACTGTCCCCCATGCAGCAGGGTTTTCTGTTCCGGGCGCTATACGATCGCCGTGAGACGGGTACATACGTCACGCAACGTATCTTTCATCTAGATGGCGCAGTGGATCCCGCGCGAATGGCGCAGGCCGCGCGCGCAGTGATGGCGCGCCATCCTCATCTTGGCGCGGCTTTTCTGCATGAGGGATTGATGCATCCCGTGCAGGTCGTCCCGCGCGCCGTGGATCTTCCATGGCGATTCGTGGATCTTGGCGGGCTGGACGAGGCAGCGCAAACGCAGGAGCTTCAAAGGCTGCGCGATGAAGATCAGCTGCGTCCCTTCGATCCTGCGCAGCCGCCGCTGATGCGCTACACCCTGGTGCGCGTGGCGCAGGAACGCTGCCAGCTGATCCATACCGCCCATCATGTGCTGATGGACGGCTGGAGCTGGCAGATTCTGCTGAACGACCTGATGGCGCTATATGCTTCGCGCAACGACGGCACGGCATTGCCGTCGCCGGCGCAATACCGCGATTACCTGGCCTGGATCGCACGGCAGGATGCCGCCGCCGCGCGTGCCGCCTGGTCGGCCTACCTGCAGGGACTGGAAGAATCCACGCTGGTCGCACCCGCTGCGCCAGCGATCGGCATGCAGCAGGAAACGATCGCTGTGGAGCTTGACGCCGGATTGAGCCGGGCCGTCCAGCAAAAACTCCGCCGCCTGGGCCTGACCTTGAACAGTCTCGTGCAGGTGATATGGGGCCTTGGCCTGGGCGCGCTCACCGGTCGCCAGGATGTCGTGTTCGGCGTTATTGCAGCCGAACGCCCGCCGGAGCTTGCTGATGCCGAGCGGATGGTCGGCCTGATGATCAATGTACTTCCGCTGCGCATGCGCTGGCGGCCGGCCGAGCGCCTGCCGGAACTGGTCGCACGCATCCAGCTTGAGCAGGTGCAATTGCTGGAACACAACCACCTCAGCTTGATCGAGATCCAGCGGCTGGCCGGGTTGGGCGAATTGTTCGACACGCATAGCGTGTTCGAAAACTATGCGCTCGATGTCGATGAGCCCGATAACCCCGGAAAAGATCTCCGCGCGCGCATCGGGGATGGCCAGGGCGGCATGCGCTCGCACTACCCGCTGGCGTTGTGGACCAGCCCGGGCGAACGGATCAAGCTGCACATCGGCTATCGTCCCGATGGGTTTGAACACGCCGCGGTAGAGGCTCACGCACAGCGGCTGCAACGCTGGTTCGAAGCTTTCGCCGACGAAGCGGATGTGCCACTCGGCCGCATCAGCGCCTTGGATGTCGTCGAGCGGCAACGCTTGTTGCACGAATGGAATGCCCCCGCTGCGGCGGTGCCGGAAACCTGTCTGCCCGAGTGTTTCCAGGCACAGGTAACGCGTACGCCGGAGGCTGTCTCGGTCAGCTTTGGCCGAGAGTTGCTCAGTTACCGCCAGTTGAATGAGCGCGCCAACCAGCTGGCGCATCGTCTGATCAGCCAAGGGATCGGGCCCGAGCATATCGTTGCCCTGGCCCTGCCGCGTTCGGCTGAACTGGTCGTTGCCCTGATTGCCGTGCTTAAGGCTGGCGCTGCGTATTTGCCGTTGGATCCGGATTACCCGAGCGATCGCCTGAGCTTCATGCTGGAAGACGCACGACCCGTGTGTGTTCTCACATTATGCGATGTAGCCCTTCGCTTGGGCCTGGGTGAAGTTGCACTGTGTCTGGATGACGCAGCCGAGCTGGCGACGCTTGCTCAATGTCCGCTGACCGATCCGGATGACGAAGATCGGGTGTGTCCGTTGCGCAGCGAGCATCCGGCCTATGTGATCTACACCTCCGGTTCGACCGGGCGTCCCAAGGGTGCCGTCATTCCGCACCAGAACGTGGCGCGCCTGCTTGCCAGTACGCGGCACTGGTTCAACTTCGGCGCCGACGAAGTGTGGACGCTTTTCCACTCCTATGCGTTCGACTTCTCGGTCTGGGAACTATGGGGGCCACTGCTGCATGGGGGCCGGGTGGTGGTAGTGCCCTTCTCCGTCAGCCGCTCGCCCGGGGAGTTTCTGCAATTGCTGGTGGACGAGCGCGTCACCGTGCTCAATCAGACGCCGTCGGCTTTCTACCAGCTGATGCAGGCCGATCGCGAGCAGCCCGGACTGGGCGCGCAGCTGGCATTGCGCTGGGTGATCTTCGGCGGCGAAGCGCTGGAACTGGCCAGGCTGCATGAATGGTACGAGCGGCATGCCGATACGCAGCCGCGCCTGGTCAACATGTACGGCATCACCGAGACCACGGTGCATGTGACTTATGTGGCGCTGGATCGCGCGGCCATC
>NZ_RYYV01000033.1 GCF_003977665.1 Dyella choica
TGGCTGCCGGCTTACTCCGATCCCGCCCCTTGCCGGAGCGGGATCTTCGAAACCCTACTGAGACTCGACGCTAATCAAGTGCCAAGCAGGGGAGGGGGTACATTCCGGGCGACTCACGCAACACTGTATTGCTTTAGAACGGGCAACAATTCTTCCGGCTCCGGACGGTGGGTGTAGTCCGGATTCACTTCGGCATACACGATGGTGCCGTCGGGCGCCACCACGTAGCGGGCCGGAATGGGCAGCGTCCAGCTGTCTTCGCCGTTGAACGCCGGCAGGTTGTTTTTCAGCTGCCTGTAGAGTTCGACCAGATAGTTCGGCAACGCATAGCGAATACCGAAGGCTGCTGCGACGTCATTGTGGGTGTCGCTGAGGATCGGAAAGCTGAGTTTGTGGGTGCGCGTGGACTTCAGGCTGTTCACGGCGATCTGCGGCGAAATCGCCACCAGACTGGCACCGGTTGCGCGAATAGCGGGCAGCGCAGCTTCCAGCGCCTGGAGCTCGAAGTTGCAATACGGACACCATACTCCGCGATAGAAGCTGATCACCAACGGACCTTGCGCAAGCAGTTCCCGTGAGGAGACCGGCTGGCCATGGGCGTCGTTCAAGATGAAGTTCGGCGCCCGGTCGCCGGCCTTCAGGGCGCGGCCGGCCTGGCCCGAGGCGATCAGTTCCTGCGTCGCGCGTTCCATGATCGGGTGGATTTCCGGTGGTGCGTTATAGGGAGGCTTGCCAGCGCGAAAATCCGCCTTGAAGGCGTCGAGAGTGGCTTGCAGTGACATGACATGGACTCCTATGAGTTCGAGGTGCATCCATGTTGCTGACCGGCTGCCGCGGGCAGAACCCGCGGCGCGCGCATAGCTTTCATTCCTGCAAGGAATCCGCCTGCTCAATGGCTGGACGAAACCGCCCTTGCCACGTCTTCCTTGAGCAGGTAGACCGACACGGCCAGCAGCACTACGTCCTTCATCAGGAACGGAACATTGCCGACCATCGCCGGGAAACCGCCGGCGGAAGCGGCCCAGCCATTAGGCATGAAGGGAATGATCGTGACCGTCATGATGAAAGTGACGACCGAACCCGCCGCACCCAGCACACCCAGGCGCTTGTTCCAGAACCCGGCCAGGATCAGCGCGCCGAAGGTCCATTCGGAAACCCCCAGAAAGGTGCTGGCGCCACGGATGCCGAACACCGGATACATCCAGGAGATGAGCGGGCCGTTGCTGATATAGGGAATCAGCACCTGGGCCTCGTAGTCGAACCACTTCTGATAGCCGAAGAAGGCAAAGATGATCACCATCGAAGCGCGTAGCAGGTGGTAATCGAAATCCTTCTTGAGCAGTCCGGATTGGGCCAGGAAGCGGATGAGCATGTTCATGGTGACGGTCCTCGATAGGTGGGCGAATGAATGTGGACACTTTACGCAGCCACCTTGAGCCGGTTAATGTTGTAATAGCTCATATACATGCTAATTCGTCTCAAACGAGGTCCCGCATGTCGCCACCCCTGGATTGGCTAAGCCGCCTGCTGGAGATCACGCCCGTGCGTGGGCAGCTCGATCTGCGCTGCCTGTATGGCGCGCCCTGGCGTATCGACCAGAGCGAATCGGCACCCGGCGAAATCCCTTATCACGTGATGCTCGGCGGAACGGCCGTGCTGGAAGACCCTGCCGGGGGAAAACCGCAGCAGCTTGTTGCAGGCGACATCGTGCTGCTTGCCGACGGCGATGCGCATACCTTGCACGATGGCGGCGGCAGGCGCGCAAAGCGGTCACGCGAGCGTGCCGTAGCGAACCTGGTTGTCAGCGAAAACGCCGGAGTCGGCGCGCGGCTGGACATGTTGTGCGGCCGCTTCGTGCTTAGCCCCGTGCATGCCCGCTTGCTGCGCGCTTACCTGCCGACGCGCTTGATCGCGCACTCGGCCGAACGCACCGAGGGCGCGGCGGATACAGGCCTGCATCTGTCCAACCTGCTGGCGCTGATGCGCGTGGAAACGGGTAGCGACAGTCTCGGCGGGCGCGCCATGCTCAACGCGCTATCGACGGCGCTGTTCGCACTGACGCTGCGGTTTGCCAGCGAGTCCGACCAGGTGCCGGCGGGATTGCTGGCCCTGGCCGGTTATCCGCGGCTGGCGCCGGCGCTGGACGCGCTCTTCCACGACCCCGGACATCCATGGACGCTGCCTGCGCTGGCGCAGCTGTGCAACATGTCGCGCGCGACCTTCGTGCGCCTGTTCCAGGAAAAGCTTGGCCGTTCGGCCAGCGATCTGTTGACGGACATTCGCATGACGGTGGCGGCGAATGAACTGCGTACGTCGTCGGCTTCTACCGGGGCAATTGCCGAGAGCGTGGGCTATCAATCGGAGGCGGCGTTTCAACGGGCCTTCAAGCTGCATATGGGGGTGACGCCAGCGGGGTGGCGGCGCGGGGGGAATTAGCTTTCGCCCCCGCCCCTATTCCACGTAACGCGTAGGCTGGTTTGCAAAACCCAGCATTGCCATGCAGGCACCCTGCGCAATGCTGGGATTGTCATCCCAGCCTACGCGCCGTTGCATGCGAGAGTGAGGTGGCTTACACCCGCTCCACCGCCGGAAAATCCAGCGTCGTGTCATTGATGCGATTGAACACGTTGGTGAACGTGATGCCGGCGATCGCCAGGCTGATGTCCACCAGTTGCGCATCCGTGTAGCCAGCCTGCTTGATCGCGGCGAAATCCGCGTCACTGAGCGTGCCGCTGCCTTTCACCAGCTTGAGCACGAACTGCAGCAGTGCATCGCGCCTGGCGTCGCCGCTGGCTTCGCCCTTGCGGATCTGCTTGAGCACATCGGGCTTCAAGCCGGCCAGCTTGCCCATCAGGCTATGCGCTGCTTCACAGTAGTCACAGCCGCTGGCGGCGCTGACGGCGAGCTTGATGGTTTCCACGTCCTGCTTGGCCAGCGTGCCGCCCGCCAGCACGGCGTCCGCTTGCAGCATGGCCTTCAGCGCGGCCGGGTTGAGGGCGCCGATGGCGGCGTAGGTGTTGGGCACGCTACCGGCCGCCTTCCTGATTTGCGTATAGACCTCGGCAGTGGCGCCGGTAGCCGTGTCGAGAGCGGGGGTATGGATGCGAGACATTGTCGTGACTCCGTTGGGGTTGGGATGGGCTCACTTTAGGCAGGAAGCGCTGGACGCTTAATGCCGCCTCTTCTCAAAAACATGCTCGTTCGTCTCAACCCTGATCGGGGGAGCTATTCCTGCGAGGACTGGGTGATATCTCCACTCGCCGGCTACCGGCATCGCCGCTACGCGCGCAAAGTTCGCTCCGGCAACCCACTCACTCATTCATTCCAGGAGCACCGCCATGCATACCCCAGTCGTACTGATCACCGGCGCACTCACCGGCATCGGCCGCGCCACCGCCATCGCCTTCGCCAAGGAAGGAGCCCATCTGACGGTCAGCGGCCGTCGCGAAGAAGAAGGCAACGCCTTGGCCGCCGAGCTGCGCGGCATGGGCGTGCAAGCGGAATTCGTTCGCGCCGACGTCCGTTTCGAAGACGACGTGCGCAAGCTGGTGGAGCAAACCATTGCTCGCTTCGGCCGCCTCGACGTCGCCGTCAACAATGCCGGCACCGAAGGCGAACTCGCTCCCATCGCCGATCAGACCATCGAGAACTACGAAGGCATTTTCGCCACCAACGTGCTCGGCACGCTGCTGGCGGTGAAGCACGAGATGCGCGCGATGCTGGCGCAGGGCTCCGGCTCGATCGTCAACCTCTCTTCCGTCGCCGGCAAGGTCGGCATCGCCGGCGCTTCGGTCTATGTGGCCAGCAAGCATGCAGTGGAAGGCATCACCAAGAGCGCGGCACTCGAAGGCGCCGCCGTGGGCGTGCGCGTCAACGCCGTGGCACCCGGCCCGGTTCAGACCAAGATGCTGGACCGCTTCACCGGCGGCAAGGAGGAGAGCAAGGCAGGCTTTCTCGCCTCGATCCCGGCCAAGCGTGCGGCGGATGTGGATGAGATTGCACAGACCATCGTGTTTCTGGCCGGCGACAAGGCACGCTATCTGACCGGCCAATCGATCGCGGTGGATGGCGGCTACGTAGCGCAATAGCAGAGTTTTACCCTCCCTTGCACGAATTTACGTAGGCTGGGATGGCAATCCCAGCATCGCGCGGGGTGCAAACATGGCAATGCTGGGTTTGACAACCCAGCCTACGCCGCTACGGGTGATTGAACCGAACCACGCCGGCGAGGTATCAACCGTACAAGCACCAATGTTCGGGGCACGGCCATGCGCCAGGAGCGGGCGGATTCGGCAGGGGGAAAAGAGAACGTCTCGGTAGACGAGGAGGCGGCCCTGCTCAGCCGTGTGGCGGCTGAGGAGAAGGACGCCTTTGAGGCGCTGTACCGCCTGTACAACCCGCGCCTGCGCCGCTTCGTGTACGGCGTGACCAAGCAGCTTGCGCTGGTGGAGGAGATCCTCGACGACACCATGATGGTGGTGTGGCGCAAGGCCTATACCTTCAACCACAGCTCGAAGGTATCCACCTGGATACTCGCCATCGCCTATCGCCAGTCGCTGAAGGCACTCAGACGCCTGGGCCAGCTGCAGCAAACCGAGCAATACGAGCAAGAGGATCTGCCTGCGCCCGGCCCCGACGACGCTCTTGAGCAGTTGGAGATGCACAAGCAGCTGGAGCAAGCGCTGGGCAGGCTTTCGCCAGAGCAGCGCGCGGTGATGGAACTGACTTATTACTTCGGTTACGCCTGCCGTGAAATCGCCGAGATCATGGACTGCCCCGTCGATACGGTGAAAACCCGCATGTTCTATGCACGGCGCAAGCTGAGGTCGTCGCTGGCAGCGCAGCGGGAGGCCATATGAGCGGTCGCGTGATCAAGTTCGAAGGTTCGATCCACGCCGAAGCCGACCGGCTGCTGCCGTGGTACGTGAACGGAACGCTTCAAGCTGATGAACAACTTCACGTCGAACGGCACCTGGCGGAATGCGCGGGCTGCCAGCACGAGGTGGCATGGTTGCGCGAGGTGCAGAAAGAGTTCGCCGCTCAGGCCGAACAGGATGACGTATCGCCGAAGATGCAGCATCCGCATCAGCGCACGCGAAAGCAGCGCAGTGCATCCCCTGCTTCATCCATGTGGCGGCGGCGCGAAAAGCGATTGGCCTGGCTCGCGGTAGCGCAGGCCCTGATCATTCTCGCGCTGGGCGTGATACTACTGAGCCAGCCGCATGTGCGTTATCACACCTTGAGCGCACCGGGTGACAAGGGGGCGCTGCTGGTGGTGGTGTTCGATGCGCAAACCCATGAAGCGCAGATGCGCACGCTGGTGCGCGAAAGCGGTGCGCGCATCGTGGGCGGCCCCACGGCGGAAGGTGCTTACGTGCTGCGCGTGCCCGATGCGCGCGAGGCATCCGCACGCAAGATACTGGCCGGCTCGCCGCAGGTCACATTGGTGGAAGATCTCAGCTCGGGTGGCAATCCATGATGCGCGCCTGGCTGCTCGCTGCCGTATTCTTCGCGCTAGGCCCTTGTGCCGCAGCGCTGGCGGAAACGCAGCAGCCCACGCAAGTGCTGGTCATGCTGCGTGCAGCCGCGCCACATCTGCATGCGGCTGACGGTTATGTCGCCAGCTATACCACCTCCCCCGCCGAGACCGCACACAAGCGCATCGCGCGCGCGCTTGCACGGCAATACGGCCTGCAACTCGTCGACAGCTGGCCGATGCCGGCGCTCGGACTGGATTGTTTCGTGATGCAGCTCGCGCCCGGCACGTCGGCAAGCGATGTCACCCAATTGCTTTCGCACGACACCCGAGTGGAATCGGCCGAACCCAGGCTGGCCTTCCACACCCTGGCCAAGGACGATCCGTTGTATCCGCTGCAGCCGACCGCCAGGCAGTGGCATCTCGCCGAGTTGCACGCGCTGGCGACCGGTCGAAACGTAAAGGTCGCCGAAGTGGACAGCGGCGTGGATACGACCAATCCGGATCTCACCGGCCAGGTGATCGAACAACGCAATTTCGTTGACGACGGCGGCTATCGCGCCGAACTGCACGGCACCGAAGTGGCCGGCATCATCGTCGCGCGTGAAGGCAATGGCGTGGGCATCGTGGGCATTGCTCCGCAAGCGCGCCTGCTCGCTCTGCGTGCCTGCTGGCAGCTTGCGGACGGCAGCGCGACATCGGCATGCGACAGCTTCACCCTGGCCAAAGCTTTGCAATATGCGCTGGAAAAACACGTGCAGGTCATCAACCTGAGCCTGACCGGGCCGAATGACCGCTTGCTGCAACGCCTGCTGGATGCGGCGCTGGCACGGCACATTACGGTGGTGAGCGCGGTGGACGATAACGCTGCCGACGGTGGCTTTCCGGCGTCCCATCCGGGCGTGCTGGCGGTAGCCAGCGAACACTCCCCGATCCAGGTGGCGGGCGCATGGCTGGCACCGGCCGAGGACATTCCCACCACCCAGCCCGGCCCACGCTGGAATCTGGTGAACGGATCGTCATTTGCGGCGGCGGAGGTCAGCGGCCTGGCCGCACTGCTGCGCGAACTGTCCCCTGACATCACGCTGACGCAGCTGCATGACGCTTTGCACGCAAGGACTGCGTTAGGCTTGGCCTCAATGCGGCCGATGTCGATCGATGCATGCGCCGCCCTGGCGCAGGTAAGCCGTCGGTGCACCTGCGACTGTGCCTTGGCGCATGCATCCTTGGGGAGGCCGCGCCGATGAGTAGGCCTTGTGTTACGAGTCGTCGTGGCAGTGCTTCTCGCCTTGTTTGCGATGCAGGCCCGGGCGCAGCTGACCGGCAGCGCAAGCTTTGTTTCCGACTACCGCTTTCGCGGTGTATCCCTCAGCGATGACCGACCGGCCGCACAATTGTCGTTCGACTATGACTGGCCGGCCAGCGGTTGGTACGCGGGAAGCATGATGTCCAACGTACGACTCGATTCGCGTCATGCCGCACAACTGCTTGGCTATGCCGGCTACGCGCATCGCTTGAATGCGGACTTCAGCTGGGAAGGCGGTGTGCGCTATACGCGTTTTTCCGGCCATGAGTCCTATGCCTACGCTGAAGCCTATACGGGCCTCACGTTTCGGCAACTGACCGGCCGCATCTACTACGCGCCGAATTACTTCAAAGCCGGTTATGCCGTGTGGTACGCCGAACTCAACGACAGCCATGCCTTGGCCGGGCCGTGGTACGCGTTTGCGCATGCGGGTTACCTGCGGCGCGCCGGCGATGTGGCCGAGTACCACGTCAGCCGCTTTCATTCCGATTTTCGGGCCGGCATCGGGTTCGCCTTGCAGCCCTGGAATTTCCAGCTGAGCTGGACCACGACGCGTGGTGCTGCCGATGCCGCATTTGGCTATCCATCCGCTGCAGGCGCAAACCGCAACGCCTGGGTTCTAGGCATCTCGTATGCGTGGTGATGCTATGGGCGTGGGCATCCGACTGATCTGATTGTTTTGTCCTCACGGCACACACACCTCCCATGCCCTGCATGGGAGGCGGGGAATGCATGCCCTCGGGCGCATCGTTCATCCCTGAAGGAGGGATCTGACATGAGACGTACTCTGCTCAAAAGGAAACTCATTCATTCCATCATCGCGAGCTTGGCCATCGCAGGCGTGGCGACCGGCATCCTGTATTCGAGGGCCGCGGCCGCGCAGAGCGACACCGGCCACATCCTGATCGCCGATCAGTTCAACAATCGCGTGATCGAAATCAATCGCCTGACGCACCAGATAGTGTGGCATTTCGGCAACGGCTCGGACCTGCCCGGTCCGCACAGCATAGTCGGCACCAACGATGCGGAACGCTTTGGACCGTTCACACTGATTGCCGGCACCGGTACCCCGCCGGGCTTCCCCGGATGCTCCAACCCGGCCGGCTGCCCGGACAACCGCGTGATCATCGTGGATACGGCCGGCACCATCATCTGGCAATACGGCCAGGCCGGGGTGAGCGGTTCAGGGCCCAACCAATTGAACACACCTGTGCATTCGCTGTTCCTGATCAACTTCCCCGGCCACCCTGGCCCGCACGTACTGATCACCGATCAGGTCAATGAACGCATCATCCTGGTCAACCTGAATCACCAGATCGTATGGCAGTACGGCACCACCGGCACGGCGGGTAGTGGCGCGAACCAGCTCAATAATCCCAACAGCGCCGAAGCGCTGGAAAACGGGCACATCCTGATCGCCGATGAAAACAATAACCGCGCAATCGAGATCCGGCCCAATGGGCAGTTCGTCAAGCAATTCACTGCCGGGGGCTCGGCCAGTGGCGTGGCGTTCGCCAGCCGCCTGCCGAACGGCGATACCTTGCTCACCGATTCGAACAACAGCCGCGCTGTCGAGGTGGACGGCAGCGACCACGTGGTGTGGCAATACATCACCAATTTGCAGCCGGGCAGCAATCCAACTCCGCTGCCGACGCGCGCGATACGCCTGCACAACGGCGATACGTTGATCAGTGACCAGTTCAACGACCGCGTGATCGAGGTTACCCCGGGCGGCAAGATCGTGTTCGACCAGGGCGACCTGAATATTCCGGGCAATGGCTTCGACGACCTCAATGGCCCGTATGACGCCAAGCAGATCGGCGACTTCACCGGCCTGACGCCGCCGTTCGACTTCGACCAGGAGTGATGCGTTCATGCTGGCCGCGAACCGCCCCTCCCCCGCACCGCCGGGGGGAGGGGGGCTTCGCGTGTCTGAACTGCGAAACCGTTCGCAACTGCAGCATGGCCCAGGATGGAGAGCATTCAGGTGGTAGGGCTAGTCTTTACCTTACGGCACTAAGGCCGAGTCACCTACACGGTTAATCCGTATGAAACGCCACCTTCTAGCACTGGCCTTGCTTTCCGCAGTACCGATGCTGATGACCACCACGGCCGCTTACGCGCAGGACCATCACGATCACGGCTGGGGCGACCAGGATGATGATCACGGGCATGGCCATGGGCACGGACACGATAAATGGGACGATGACGGCGAACATCACGACCATGGCCGCCACCGGGGTTGGGACAAGCATTACGGCCGTGGCGAGTATCTGCCGGAGCGTTATCGCGTACGCGAGTACTACGTGGAGGATTACGGCCGTTACCACTTGTATGCGCCGCCGCCCGGCTATGTATGGATACAAGGCGATGATGGCGGGTATGTGCTCGTTGCGATAGCGACGGGCTTGATCGTCAACGAATTGCTGGGGCACTAAGTCCCGCTAGCGCAGCCGCGTAGGCTGGGTTGCAAAACCCAGCATCGCGCGGGTTGTAGGCAGGGCAATGCTGGGTTTTGCAACCCAGCCTACGACGCTGGTGCGGCCTCAAAACTGCCGCGCCAGCACCGGCTCTTTCTGCACAGCCACTGCCGTACGTTCGCTATCGAGCCATTGCAACCACTCGCTCAACACGATCAACGTCCAGATCGCGCGCGCATGATCGCTGGCACGCGCTTGGTGTTCGTCAAACAGTGCATGCGCGGCGCGCGTGTCGATACCTACCGCGGCAAGACCTGCGCTCGTAACGTGCGCCTGCGCCCAATCGCGCAAGGGCCCGCGCAACCACGCAGCAAGCGGTACCGACAAGCCGCGTTTGCGGCGCGTGATCACTTCCTTGGGCAGGTAATCCAGCGCATAGCGCTTGAGGAACACCTTGGTGGTGAGACCGCGCACGCGTGCCTCCACCGGCAACCTGGCAGCGAACTCGATCACACTCTGGTCCAGGAAGGGCGCGCGGATTTCCACGCCGTGCAACATCGCGCCACGGTCTGCTTTCGCCATCAGCGCGTCCGGCAGCGAGTTGCCGAAGTCGTAGCGCTGGATGGTGTCGATCAGGCGCGAGGCATCGTGCCGGGTGTCATCGACGGGCGGAGCGATGCCGAGCTTGCGCTGCCACACGGGGGGAATGTTCGCGGTCCACAGCAGATGCCGCGCCAGGCCGTCCAGCTCCTGCCCGCGAATGAAACGCTTGAGCAGGAACGAGAGCGTGACCTTCTTGTCGCTGGTGGGCAGCGCTTCGATCGCCCGCTGTGCCAGCGCTTTCACCGGCGGCGGCAGGTTGGCGTAAAGACTGGCCCAGCGCGCGCCCAGATACGTGGGGTAGCCGCCGAACAGTTCGTCCGCGCCTTCGCCCGCCAGCAACAGGCGCACGTCCTGCGAAGCGCGCTTGGTCACCAGCGTAAGCGGAATCCACGCCGGATCGGCTAGCGGTTCGCCGTTGGCGCGGATCAGTTCGCGCAACGTGCGCGGTACATCCTGCGCGGTTACGTTCACCTCGACGAAGTTGCAGCCCAGCTGTTCGGCAAGCTGGGCCGCGTGCTGGCCTTCGTCGAAGGATGCTTCGGAGAAGCGGATGCAGTACGCGGAGAGTTTCTTTTCCGGCCGTATGCTGCGCGCCACCGCCGTCATCAAGGCCGAATCGATGCCGCCGCTGAGCAGCACGCCGTAATCGACGTCGATATCGCTTTGCCGCCGCACGGCTTCGCGGAAGACCGGATCGAAGCTGCCTGGCGATGGCGTGCTGCCGGCTTTTTCCGCCGGAAACTGCCAATAACGCTGATGGCGGATGCCGGTCGGTTCGATCACGACCATCTCGCCCGGGCATACTTTGTGGATGTGCTTGAGCAGACTGGCAGGCGCAGGGCAGTAGCCGGAGCGCAGATAGTGGGCGAGGCCCGTCGCGTCGATCTCAAGGTCCGGCTTGCAGGCTTTGACCAGTGCAGCCAGCTCCGAAGCGAAATACACGGTCTGGCCGATCACGGCGTAGTACAGATGACGCTCGCCGGCGCGATCGCGCGCCAGAATCAGCCGCTGGTGGCGGCTGTCCCACAGCGCCAGCGCGAATACGCCCTGCACGTGTTCGAGAAACGAGAGTCCTTGCTCCAGATACAGCGGCGCGAGTACGGCAATGTCAGTGCTTTGCGTGATGGCATGCCCGGCTTCGGCGAGCGAGCCGCGCAGTTCGCGGTGGTTGTCGATTTCGCCGTTGCAGGCGACGATCACCCCGGCTTCATATTCCAGCAGCGGTGGCTGGTGCTGATCCACGCCGCGGATCGCCAGGCGATTGGTGGCCATGGCGAGGCCGGGCCGCGAAACGAAGGCATCGCCATGCGGCCCGCGATGGGCCAGGGCGTTGAGCATCGTGCTCGCTTGCTGCTCCAGGTATGGCGGCGGATGTCCTGCATCCCGACTCAAGATTCCGCAAATTCCACACATGCAAGGGGCTCTGATCGATTCCGGGGGGCGTGAAGGCCCAATCGAGCATTGTAAAGGAAGGGCTGGATGCCGGACTCGGCAGGATGTGAAACCGCCCATGGCGCCCTGCTATCGAAAGGGGGCGCCTGGAGGTATCAAAACGCTATGAGTTTCAAGGCGTTCCCCCGCCACGTCCCCACCTCGCTGACGCGCCCGGGGCAGCGTTGCAAGGCCGGTTTGATCGCCTCCGGCCCCAGCAGCGGATCGATCACCACCAGCGCCCTGCCCTCGTTGTGCAGGGCGTGGCACAGCGCGTCGGCGCCCTGTGGCGCCAGCCAGGGGATGCCGTACACGGTTTTGCCCAGATACATGCGCAGGCCCCAGGGCGTGGCCTCTTCGATGGTGTAGTCCGCCTCGGTGTTCTCGACGAAGATCAGCGCCTGGTATTGCCCGGTGGGTGTGGCCGCGCGCAGTTCGGCGGCCATCTGGCGGTTGTCGTACTTGGGATGCCAGCCGTAAGCGACACCGGCCTTTACCCCCAGCAAGACCACCACCCACGCTGCCAACAGCACCTGCTGCCGGGTCTGGCGAAGGTCGACGCGATCGCGCAGTTCCAGCGCAATCAGCAGGGACAGCGGCAGGAACAGCGGCAACATGTACAGCGGCAGGCGCGACTGCACCAGGCAGAACACCACAAACGGGATCAGGAACCACAGCACCAGGAATTGCTCGACACCGGGCTCGATACCGGTCTCAGCGCGGGGGCTGGCCTGGGCGCGCCAGCGTTCGGCGGACACCCAGCGGCGGATCACGCGCCCGGCCGCCGGCCACCACGGCAACAGCCCGAGGCCCAGCACCGGCAGATAGATCTTGATCCAGCCGAACCATCCCGAATTGCGCTTGTGCGCGGCGGTAAACACACGGTTGTACACCTCCTGGTGCAGGAAGTAGTGCAGCAGACCCGCATAACGCAACACCACCACCGCATACCAGGACAGGCCGACCGCCAGGAACAGCACGATGCCACTGAGCGGGAAAAACCGACCCAGCCCGCGCCAGCCGTCGCGGCGCACGACAAAGGGGATCACCGCCAGCAGCGGCATCAGCCCCGGCGGCCCCTTGGTCAGGAAGGCCAGTCCCCAGCCCAGCCACATCAGCAACACGTAACGCCGGCGGCCGCGTTCCTTTTCATCGAAGGCGGCGCACACAAAGCCCAGCATGGCCAGCGCTTCGCAAAGCGTGAGGAAGGCATCGGTACTGACGATGTTGCCGGCCATGAACGGCGCCGCCGCGCAGCCGTACACCAGCCCAGGCAGCCAGGGTTTGGCCGGAACCAGGCGCCGGCCAGCGGCATGCAGCAGCAGCAGAATCAGCACGAAGGCCAGCGCATAAGGCACGCGCACGGCCCAGCTGTTACGGCCGAACAGCTTGATCGACCCGGCGATCACCCAGTAGGTGGTCGGCGGCTTGGAGAAGTTGACCTCGTCCGGGCTGTAGGCGGGCGCCAGGTAGTTGCCGGTGTCCAGCATTTGCAGCGCGGCCACCGTGTAGCGCCCTTCGTCCGGGCTCCACAGACCGCGCGTGCCCTGGAATGCAAAGCCCAGCAGCAGTCCGAGACAGATCAGGGCGATGAGCGGCCAGCGCGAGGCGTGCGTGGCGCTGGGCCGCAGGCGATGTTCCTGGGTGCGGTCGTTCGGCATGGGGGATTCCGGATAAAGCGCCGCTTGCCGTCGAGGCGCCGGCCGGCGGGGGTGGGCAGCTAGGGTTCTGCGCGCAGGGCGCAGGAGTCAGCCTGGGATTGTAAGCGACGGCGATGAAGCCTGTGGCCTCCGATCAAGCCTTGTAGGCTGGGTTGCGAAACCCAGCATTGCCCTGCATGTAGCGCACGCGATGCTGGGATTTCATCCCAGCCTCCCACCCGCCAGCCGCACCGGCGCGGGAACCACGCCGCTCGGCCGCGGCGCAGGCGCGCCGAACAAATCCGCAAAGGCCTCCATGACGCACCGCGCAGCTTCCTGCGCCGACATATCGCAGGTGCGCAGTGAACTGTTGCGCGCACCGTACGGCCCATACACCTTCACGTCAGTCGCGCAAAACAGGCCCATCGTCGGCACCTGCGAGGCCACGGCCAGATGCATCACGCCGCAGTCGGCGCTGATCATCAAATCCATCGCCGCCATCACCGCGCCCATGCGCCGGATGCTGCTGGAGAAATAGCTGGGCCAGCGCGAAGCCAGCATCGAGCGGCCATGCATGGGGACGATTTCCACCATCGCGCAGTGCGGCGAGCTTTCCCGCAAGGTGGCCAGAAACTCATTCCACCACTCGGCTGGATAGCATTTACGGCCGGTGGCGTCGGCGAAGATGCCGACAGCGCAGCGCACAGTTCGTTGTGATTGTTGAGTAAGCAGTTCGCGCACCACGGCCCTGCCACAGGCACGCTCGTCCGCGGTGAGGCGGATATCCATGGCGGGAAAACCGAGGCTTTCGTTCGATGCCGGCGTAGCGTGCCAGCGTGCCAACGCCACCGGCCGCTGCGCCATGTGGTGCGGCGCCATGGTCTCCGGCACGATGTGCGTGAGCGTTGCCGATGCACGTTTAGCGTTGAATCCAAGCTTGTAACGCCCGCGAAAAAGGCGCGTCAGTGTGCGGCTGAAACCGGAGCGGATGCACGGATCGATGATCAAGTCGTAGCGGGTCCGGCGAATTCGAAAGATCAGGGAAAGAAAGCTCAGTGGGTGCTTGAAACCGCGCCGTGGCAGGCAGTAGATGTGCTTGACGCTGAAGAACGTGGCGAACACGTCCGCGGCCAGCGGGCCTTCCGCCACGACGTCGATTTCCGCGCCTTTGTACTGGCGCTCCAGTTCGGCGATCAGGGGCGTCATCAGCAGCATGTTGCCCAGCCGGTGATTCGGCCGGCACACCAGGATGCGGTGAATCCCGTCACGGGGAAGACAGGCGCAACAAGGATCGGTAGTAGGGTCGCTCAAAGGAATGCTCGACACACAGGGGATGTACTGGGTTGGGCGTGAACTCCTTGTCTTCTCGAAAATCCAGCGCAACCTTCCCTGCCGGAAGGCTTGATGAGTGTGGGCGGGTAACCTTAGCGGGCACTTACCCACCCGTTACAACTTTGTAATTCATGTACGCCCGTAAGTGCCCGATCCGCTGCAATTGGCTGCATCGCGGCGCAGGCGCAGTCGTTGCGGTTCGGACTGGCGTGGCGGGATGGATCTTTGCAGGCGAGCGCGATGCGCTGAAGGCATTCGCATGGTGGCTGGGATGACAGTCCCAGCATCGCGCCGGTTGCATGCATGGCAATACCGGGTTGTGCAGCATAAGCCTACTTGAAGCGATGAATGAAGCCGATCTGGAACCCGCCCGGCAGCCAGCTGATGATCAGCGGCGAATTTCGCCGCGACGCGTAAATCCCGAAACCTACGCCGACCGCAGCGCCCACCACCACATCGCTCTGGCAGTGACCACGCGTTTTCGCTAGGAACAACGCAAACGGCCGGGATGACGAGCGACCTCGTCCATGCAATGCGGGACAGACGAAGTTGGACTTAGGGGCAACCTGCTCCCTCCCCTACTACACGTAGGCGAGGGAGCAGATACCCGGTAGCAGAGACATGGCGTTAATTGGGTGCGCGGAGGGGAGAGAGAGGCTGTGCACCTACTGCGCCCGGCGCAGCTTGATTGTCTCGCTGCTGCTGTTGTCGTCGTTGCCGCCATTGTCGCCAAGGCCATGGGTCAGGAAGCGATAGGTGTCCCTGCCCGCCTCCTTGGCCTTGTACAGCGCGTCGTCGGCCAGTTTCATCACGGCATCGGCCGAAATCTCGTTCAAGCAGATGGCCGCGCCCACGCTCAAGCTCACCTTCACCTGCGCTACGCCCGTGTCGATCTCCATGTGCAGGCGTTCCCACAGCGATTGCACGAACGCCTTGGCCTGCTTGATGTTGTTGATGTCGTTGCACACCACGACGAACTCGTCGCCACCGATGCGCGCCACGATTTCGCCTTCCCTCACCAGCTTCTGCAGACATTGGCCCACTTCAGCCAGCACCACGTCGCCGATCGCATGGCCGTAGGTGTCGTTGATGGTCTTGAAGTTGTCGATATCCACCAGCGCCAGCAACACGGCCATGTCGTGCTGTTGCGCCTGCTTGAGGAAGACCGGCACGCGTTCGCTGAAGTAGCGCCGATTCGCCAGGCCGGTGAGCGAATCCTGGTGCGCAATGCGCAGCAGCTCGCGCTCCGTGTTCTTGATATGGGTGATTTCGGTGGTGAGGGCGTACACGCCGCGCACCCTGCCGTGCGCATCGCGGTCCGGAACGTAATGGGACTGAAAGTGCATGGGCTTGCCGCGATACGTCGCCTCGTACTCGAACATCACCGGCTGACCGGCATAGGCGCGTTCCAGATAGGGTTTCAGGCGGTCGTACAGTGCATTGCCACGCACTTCGTGAACGGTCCTGCCGATGATCTCCGGCGGGACTTCGCCGGAGATCTGTTCGACGAAGCGGTTGACGTAGGTGTAGCGCTCATCCATGTCGATGCGGGCGATCACCGCAGGGATATTGTCGGTGACGGTGCGCATCTGCGACTGGCTTTCCATCAAAGCCTGTTCGATGCACACGCGCTCGGTCACGTCGCGGCCGGTGTAGATGATGTCCTTCGCATCGTCGCCATCGGGGCTGGGCACCAGGCGCGCAAACGCTTCGATCCACAGATAGTGGCCGTCTTTGTGCTGCAGCCGGTACGTGGCCGTGGTGTCGCCGCCCTGCATGCGCAGCTTGGCCACTTCGGAGGCTATACGCTCACGGTCATCCGGGTGAATCAGGTCCGGCCGCGGCCGCTGGAAATCTTCCACTTCCCAGCCGAGCAGATCCTTGACGGAAGGCGACACGTACATGCGATCGCCGTTGCTGCGGATGCGCATCACCAGGTCGCCGCTGTTGTCGGCCAGCAGACGGTAGCGCAGTTCGCTTTCCTGCATCTGCTTGCGCAACCGGTCCTGCTCCGAAAGCGCCAGGACGACCGGCAACGCCACCAGGCAAGTGACGCCGATGAATACCTGGCCCATCGCCACACGGAAGGCCGGCGTGGCGCCGACCACCAGGTTGAAGGGCCCGATGCCCAAGGTGGTGGCAAGGCTTACACCCACGGCAATCATCGCCACGCCGACCACCATGCCGACGAAGCGGTGACGGAACACCAGCCACAACAGCTGCGGATAGACGAGAAAGACCAGAGGTACGCGCGACTCCACCAGCACGCCTGCGGTAAGGGCCGCGAGCAAACCCAGATCGCGCACCAGCGTCCCGGGTCTGGCCGGTTTCAAACGCCACAGGTAGGGGGTGACGATCGCCAACGAGGTGCTGCCCGAAATCACCATGCCAACGAAATGCGCGCGAAACAGCGTGTTGGCGACCATCAGCACGTCTAGCTGTGCCCACAGGTTCATGATCCACATCATGGCCAGTGCACAGATGACGCTTGCGGCCAGCGCACTCAGCACGCCGACGCGCGCAAGATCCATGAAACGGGTGTGCGGCGTGATGCTCGGAAAGCGGCGATGGATCGTTTCGCAGACGATCGCCGTTTCCAGTACGTTGCACACGCCGATCAGCACAGCTTCGGATAGGGCATCGCCCAGGTACAGCTTGGCGGCCACGAAACCCAGAAAGGACGCCAGCAGCAGCGGCCATGTCCGCGCCAGAGGGCGCTGCACCAGCCAGCCGACCAGGGCACCGTTGGCCAGCCACAAGGCAACCGGGCTGTGATTCGCCCTTGCCAGCGCCAGCGCATACAACGACAGGCCACCGGTAATGGCGAACGCAGCGAACAGCGGCCATAGGCCATGCGGATCGCGCCTGGCGAGCATGGTGCTCGGGTCCTTCGGTTACGGGTCAACCCCTTTGCCCAGGCTGATGCAAGGCTCCTGCCAAAAATGTGCGACCGATCACGCTCGACGTCAGGTAGGCTGGGAGCGCGTAGGCTGAGATGGCAATCCCAGCATCAGGAACGCTCGGACAAAGCTGGGATTGGCATCCCAGCCTACGCCGCACGAATAGCGGTTAGTGATTGATATAGATAGGGTTTCCTACCAGCTGCAAATCCCCGCCGCTGCCGCGCACATTGGCGCGTATCCAGTGCCGCTGACCGTCGCTCGGCCAGTCGAACGAACGGCTCAACTTCCCATGGATGGCCAGATCGGCCCCCGGCTGCCAGGGCTTGCCATCAACGAGCAGCTCCACCCGGGCGCCTTCCGGTGCCGAGGCAGTGACGGTAAACCGCACCTTCTGACCTGAAACCGCGGCGATCGTATCGCCCATTTCCGCCGTTTCCGAGCCTGCGCCGGCAGTCAGATCCAGCATGCGATCGCGTGTGCCCTGCACGTCGATGAACACGTGACCGGCGCGGATGCCGTCCAGGATCGCCGGCATCGACAGCTCGCTGGCATGCACCACCGTAGTGGGCGTACCGACCAGGGCGCCGAGCAGCTGTTTGGCATCATGGTTGTCGCTGCCGCCCACGCCGGTCAGGCGATAGCCCTGGTCGAGCAGGTGCTGCCAGAACGGGATGCCCGAATCGGGCAGCATGGCGTCCAACCCGTTCACCGCTTCGACGGCCTGAAACAGATGCATGTCGACCGGCTTGGCCGCTGCCCAGCCGCAGCCCATGCAGTCCTCGTCATCGGGACGGATAGGATGATTGATGGAAACCAGGCCATGCAGCTTCGCCGCGTTGCGCAGCAAGGTGTTCCAATCCGGCACGCTGGCGCTGCCGACCCGGAAATCGATCGGCTCATCCGAACCGAACAGGTTCGCGTGGCCGGTAAAGGTGGTGATTTCGCGTGCCGGCATCAGCAGCAGCTGATCGTAATAGGGCTGCAGCTCGCGGATATCGTTCGCTTGCGAAACCGAGTTGTGGTCGCTGAGCGCGATGAAGTCGAGCCCGCGCTGGAGTGCGGCGTCGATGGTCAGGAACAAGGGACACGGCACACGCTGCTTGCCGCTCTGGCTGTTACAGCTGCCGTCGCTGTGCGCGCCATGCATGTGCAGATCGCCGCGATACCAGCCCGCTTGACGGCGTAGCGGCGGATTCAGCACTTCCGGCAGCCAGGCCGGATCGCCCGGATGTCCGAACCAGATCCTTGCCGTGTAGCCGGCGGTGACGTTCGGGCGGATATTGGGAATGCCCAACAGCAAGGTCCAGGGTCCGGGACGAATCGCCCCAGGCAGGAACGATGGCGTGGCGTCGGTGGCGCTGAGGGTGAAGAGTTTCTTGCTGCCGCCGCTCCAGCCGCGAAAGCCATCCTGCCCGCGGAAACCGTCCGGGCCGAGCAGGCCGAGGTCGATGGTGGTGTGGTCCTTGCGGCCGGTGTAGTCGAATTCGACCGTGATGCGCGTGACGTTGGCCGGAACGATGAAGGGAACGGGGTGATAGCTGTGGTTTTCGCTCGGCTGGATCTGGCCCTGCAGCACCAGGTCGGGGGCATTGCCGTCTGCATGAGCGGTGCAGGCGATGAACGTGAGCAGGATCGCGAGGGCCAAGACAAGGATGGAACTTGGTCGGAATAGCGCTTTCATGGCTTTGGCCCGCTTCAAGGCAAGAGGGTGGATTCGCCGCAATGCTGCCTCTACCCTCACCGTCATTCCGGCGCAGGCCGGAATGACGGTGGGGTGAGGCGCATATCTGTTACCGCATCAGAACCGATACATCACCGACGCCCTGAACGACCGGCCCAGCAACGGCCGCGCGATGAACACCGTCGCGCCCGCATCGGCGCTCTTCAATTCGCCCGCACGCGGGTTGCCCTCGGTCAGGCCCAGCGAATTGGTGAGGTTGTCCGCGTACAGGAACAACGACAGGTTCGGCGAGGCTTGATAGCGCGCGCTGAAGCTGAGCACGTTGTACTGCGGCAACACCACCGAGTTGGCCGTGTCGGAGTAGCGCTTGCCTTCGTACTCGTAGGTCAGCTGCAAGCGCAGCTTGTGGTTGAGCAGGTTCACGCCAGGCACCAGACGCAAGCCCTTCTTCGGAATGCGAATCAGATAGTGGTCGTTGTAATCGAGCAGGACCGGCGCGCCCGCCTGGATGGTGGTGTAGCGCAAGCCCTTGTAGCGCGGATCCTGCAGGGTGGCGCTGTATTGCAGGTCGAACCACTTGCAGGGATAGATCGTGCCTTCCAGCTCCAGGCCGTAGGTTTCGGTGTTCGCGTAGCCGGTCTGCGCGGTGGACGCGCCGGTGTTGGGGTTGAACACGTAGTTGCTGAAGCCGACGTTGTTGTACTTGGTGTAGAAGAACGTCTCGTACGTTTCGATGTAGCGGTTGGCGTATTTGTAGCCCACTTCCGGCAGCACCATGGTCTGGATCACCGGTTTGGCGGTCGGCGTGGTGATGTACGAGCTGAGGTTGGGCAGGCGGAAGGTGGAGGTGTAGCGCGCGAAGATGCCCTGGGCGTCGCTGAACTGGTAGTTCGCACCCACCGTCCAGCCCAGCTTGTGGAAGTAGTCATTGTAGGACGCGTACTGGCCGCTGCCGGTAGTGATGCTCGAACTCCACGGCGTGCCCAGGTTCACTGTGGCGGGGTTCTCGGTCCATCCGGTGGTGTTCACGCGCTCCCAGCGCGCGCCGCCGTCGATGCGCAGCTTGTCGTTGATTTGCCATTCGTCGGAGAAATAGAACGCATCGGTCTTGGACGTGCCATGCGCATGCGCCCATTCGTAGCCGTTGTTGTAGATACCGTCGCTGGTCAACGGCCCGAGCGTCTGTCCTGCCGCGTTCACTGCCTCCAGGTTCAGCAGCTTGGAATTCTGCTGCGAATCCAGCAGCACCACCGAAGAATACCGATCGAAGCTCTGCTTGAAGTACGCGTGGTAGTAACCGAACGTCACGTCATGGGTCTGATCGCCGAACTGGAATTTGCGCATCAAGCGCGTATCGCTGGTCACCTCGGTCACCGGCATGGTGATGCCGCGCAGGCCGCCGAGGATGACCAGGCCATTGCCGTTCTGGTTGGGGCCGAACACGGCGCCCGAATCCGCATACTGCAGGTCCATGCCGGAGGCGGTCGGATAGTATTTCTTCAGGCGCGCTTGCGCCGATGCATAGAGCGCGGCTGGCGTCTCGATTGCATTCGGGTACACGCCATTGCGCTGCGTATCGGTGTCGCTGTAGCGAACGTTTTCGGCCAGCTTCCAGCCGTCCCACAGATCGTAGTCGAACTTCAGCGTGAGCTGGGTGCGCTTCACGTCGGTGCCGACAGTATTGTCGAAGTTGTAGTAGCTGCCGTTGCCTTGCTGCAGCTGCACGTGCTCGGTTTCCGGACCGGCCACGGTGCCGTAGTTGCCGTTGAAGCCAGGCACCGCCACCAGGTCGCCGCCGGTGTTGCGATACATCGGCAGGCCCAGATCGAAATAGACCCGGTCGTCCAGGCGCTTCACGTCCAGGCTGAAGTCGCCATGCTCGAACTGCTTGGACAGCGAGGCGCGCAATTGCCCGCCGTTGTCGCCGTTGTAGCCAGGGTTGCGGATATTGTGGTCGATGCGGAAAAAGCCGCCGGTGCTGAGCTTCCAGCCGTCGCCGATCGGCGTGCCGTACCAGAAGTCGAGCCGGCCCAGGCCGTAGTTGCCGGCGGTGTACTTGACCAGTCCCTCGGCCATGTCATCGACCTTGCGCGGGATGAAGTTGATCGCGCCGGCCGGGGCATTGGAATAGAAGATCGAGGAAGGGCCGCCGCGGACCACTTCGACGCGTTCGATCGTTTCGTCCAGGCGGAACGCCTGGTCGGCGTTGAGATAGCCCAGCGCCGGATCGTGCTGGACGGGAACGCCGTCCTCCAGCAACGTCACCGAGCCGAAGCCGTCCACCGGAATGCCGCGCGCGCGGATATTGCCGCTCGCCTCGCCACCGGAGGCTTCCACCCAGAAGCCCGGCACGGATTTCACCGCTTCGGTCACGCTGGTCGGCGCCTGCATGCGCAGGCGGTCTTCATCGATGGTGGTGATGGAGTAGCTGGTTTGCGCGCGCGTACGCACGTCCACGCCGGAACGTGCCGTGACCACCACGCGTTCGAGATCCTTGGCAGTCTTGGTGGCACCGGACGAAGCCGTGCCCTGGTTGACTGCATCTGCGCCTGCACTACCGGCCGTCGCTACCGCAGCGGAGGCCGGATTGCCCGCATTGGTTGCCACGTTTCCCGGGACGATCGTCACCGTGTTCGGTGTGACGAAGCGATAGCTGAGGCCAGTGCCGGCCAGCAACTGACGCAGCTGCTGCTCGGGCGTCAGCCCTGCCTCGGCACCCGGGCTGCGGATGCTGTCGGCGATCTCCGAGCCGTATACGATCTGCAGGCCCGCCTCATGCGAGAAGGTTTGCAAGGCCTTGGCGAGCGGCATCGGCGCAATGGCCGTGGTGTGTGTCGTGGTGGCGGCTTGCGCGAACGCAGCCAAAGGCATGCCCGTGCCTAAGACAAGGGCGATTTGAAGCGCTAAACGATTTCGCATGCGGAGTGGACCCCTTAAGAGGATAAGCCTATGCAGGCGATCAGCCGCTCCCGCGCTTATCGCCTGCCTATACCTTTACAAGAGTCCGCCGGCGGCAAACCGGGTACCGCCGCTTCGGTGAATTTTTTCTTACAGGTGCGCGGCCCTGGTCTGCACCGGATGGGCGGCCACCACGCGAATGCGATCGGCATCACGGATGACGCGCACGTTCGACAAGGTGGACAGGTACGCCACGAACGCCTGCGGATTGTCGGCATGGAAGACGCCGCTGATGCGCTTCTGGGCAATCTCCTCGCCTTCGATCTGCAGCGGCGTGCTGGTGTAGGCGTTGAAGCGGCGCGCCACGTTGGCGATGGTTTCGTGCTGGAAGCTGATCTCGGCCGGCAGCCATGCGGTAGCCTGGGCGATCTGCGCCGGATGCACAGGGCTCACACCGGAGGCATCCAGCTCGATCTGCTGTCCGGCGGTAAGGTCCGCGATCGCCACGCCTGGCAGTGGCAGTTCATCGCCCTTCGACGAGGAGTTCTGCGCGTCCAGTACACGCACACGACCGCTGATGACGGTCAGGGTGTCGCCGCCGGCATCGCGCCGCACCTCGAAAATGGTGCCGATGTCCTGCAGCACATGCCCGCCGACGTTGACCAGCATCGGGCGCGCGGAATCCTTGCCGACGTCGAACAAGGCATGGCCACGCTGCACCTCGATGCGGCGGTAGTGGTCGTCGAAACGCACGTCGATTTCGCTTTGGCGATCGAGCTGGATCAGGGTGCCGTCGGCCAGCGCCAGCGACTGCGCGGCGTTGCCGGACGCATAGTGCTGCACCTGAGCCTGCTGGGGCCGTGCCTCGGCCGTGTGCCTATGCGTAAGACCCGCCCAAAGCAAGGCCATGGCGGCGACGCTTGCGGCACCAGCCAGCAGCTGCAGGCGGCGTGTACCGCGCGCCGCTTGCTCATGGCGCGGCTCTGGCATGGCTTTTTCCCTGTGCGGGAACATCACGATTGGGTTGTCGCGCCGCGCCCGCTCCACCAGTTCTGCCGCCGGCAGTTGCTTGAGCGAAGCGGCCGCCTTCATGTCGCCGTGCATCTGCGCCACCGCGAAATACTCGGCGACGTGCTTGGGCGAAGCGCGCAACCAGTCCAGGAACGCCGCGCGCTGGCGCTCGCTCAGGGGCTCCTGCTGCTCGATGTACCAGTTCACTGCCTGTTCGGTGATGCGGCGGGCCTGGCGGGCCGCGTCGAAATTCGTCGGCTCATTCATATTCGGCCATCCTCTGCCGGCAAGCTGCCAGTCCCTTTACGATGTACTTTTTCACCATGTTCGTCGAGATCGACATGCGCTCGGCGATTTCCCGATACGACAGTTCGTCGCGGTAATGCATGATCAGCACCGCCTTGCACTTGGGCGAAAGCCGATCGATCAGTGCGGCCAGCCGCTGCTGGCGCGACTCGCTGTCCATGTCCGCTTCCAGATTGGTGGGCGCCACCAACTGCTCCACCACCTGCTCCAGTTCGTCGCTGCCCAGGGGCTGCTGCTGGCGCAATACCGCGTGCTCCTTCACCAGGTTGGCGGCAACCGTGAACAAATACGCTTCGGGGCTGCGAATATTCGCCGCATCCGCCGGTTCGATGCGCAGCAGGCGCAGATAGACCTCCTGCACCAGATCCTGCGCATCCCAGCGGTGCGCCACCCGCCGAAGAAAATAGCTGCTCAACGTCGCGCGCTTTTCAGCGAACAACGCCGACCACGTTGCATGCTTTTCCCGCATCGAGCCTCCCTCAACCGCATTAGCCGAAAGAGGCTACACACGAACCAGAAGGTTGCTCAGACTATGGCGTACTCATGACGGTTTTGTGAAGTGGCTTGCGCCTGACTCCCTCCCCTGCTTGCACAGGGGAGGGCTGGGGTGGGGTGAAGCAACCTCGCGGTGAATTCAAACACTGCGGCAAGCTCGTACAACCCCACCCCAGCCCTCCCCTACTACACGTAGGGGAGGGAGCTGATCTGGCTAGCTCAAATCTTGAGCGCATTGAACGGAATACAAATCCGCGGCGCATCGTGCTCGTGCGGCTCCACGAAATGCTCCAGCCAATGCGGGAACAACACCAACAGGCCGGCCGAAGGCCGCAACTGGATATCCTTGTAGGCGTTGGCGCCGTTGCCCCTGGCGTAGGAGTTCAGCACCCCCGCCCGCGGATCCTTCAACACCAGCGCACCCGCCCCCTCCGGCACCTGCAGATAGAACGTGCCGCTGAGCAGGGCCCCTTCATGCATGTGCTGGAAATTGAAGCCGCCGCGGTCATGGATGTTCACCCATGACTGCAGCTCGAACGCCGGCGCGCCCACGCCCATCTCCGTGAACGCTTGCGCGCAATAGTGCCGTACGGCTTGATGCAATTCGGCGAAGATCGGCTGCTGCATCACCGCATTGTCGACACTGTTCCAACCGCCACGGTTGGTTCTTCCCGCCGGCACCGGTGCGGCGGCCCGCATGGCGAGAATGGCCTGCACCCATTCGGCAAAACGGGGCGCCAACTGTTTGAGCGGCACCTGCCAGATTCGTGTGGGAAAAAGATCGAACGCTTGCGCAGGCGACAGCTTCGCCTGCGCAAGGCCGGTTTCACCGATCGTGACGCTGTACATCGGGTTCATCCGCAAAACGTAGGCTTAGGATGATAATCCCAGCATTGGCATGCATGCAGCAGGCTTAGCCCGGAATCGGCAGGCACTCCATGATCTCGATCGATTCGCCGGGAAACAGCATGAAGTGCGGATGGTCTTCAAACAGTTTCGCCGCTTGCTCATGCGATGTGGCCTGCACCACGGTAAAAGCGCACAGTTCGTTCTTGGCCGTGTCGATGCCACGGCGGGAGGCACGCAAAGTCTTGCCCAGCGGAGCTCCCAATTCCACGATCGAATCCTTGTGGGTTTGGACCCAGTCATTCCAGCCCTGCATGCCTGCTTTGTCGCGTTTCTGACGCTCGGCCTCATCCAAGGCCATCCAAGCGTTGCGGGACGCTTCGGTACCGAGATAGACAGCGAGGAACTTCTTCATGGTATTTGCTCCAGGATCGTTCAAAGTTGGCGTTTTGGGGACCTGAACCGGCTTGGCGCGGTGAGTCCCGACCTAGCGACGAACAACGCGGCAAGAAATCGACACAGTGCTACATTACGGCGCTTCGCCTCGTCCCCCTCATCCTCAGGAGCCAAACGAGCCCATGACGACTCCCGCCCTTTATCCCATCGGCACACCCGGCATCCCCTGGGGCTCCGCAGAGGTCGCAGCCTGGCTGGCGAAGCAGACTCGCCATCGCAGCTACGAGCAGGATGTGTTGAGCGTGGTCGACGAGCTACGTTCGCGGTTCGACGTGGTGGAATACGGGCGGTTGGATTACTCACCAGACGTTTACCCGCTGGTGGCCATCAAGAGTCGCCCGTGGCATGACGAATTGCCCTGCATGCTGGTGACCGGAGGCGTGCACGGCTATGAGACCAGCGGCGTCCACGGGGCGCTGCGATTTGCGCAAGAGCATGCATCGGCCTACGCAGGCCGCATCAATCTCGTTGTCGCGCCATGTATCAGCCCCTGGGCGTACGAGCGGATTCATCGCTGGAATCCGCATGCGGTGGACCCGAACCGTTCCTTCCGCGACCTCAGCCCGGCCGGGGAATCGGCGGCGTTGCTGCGCCTGGTGGCGGAATTCCGCGACAGCGTGCTGATGCATATCGATCTGCACGAAACCACCGACACCGACGAATCCGAGTTCCGTCCGGCGCTGGCGGCCCGCGACGGCGTGGCGCACGAGCCTGACGAAGTCCCGGACGGTTTCTACCTGGTGGACGACAGCGAGCATCCGCAGCCGGCCTTCCAGCAGGCCATCATCGCGGCCGTGGCCAGGATTACCCATATCGCCCCCGCCGACCGGCACGGCCAGATCATTGGTTCGCCCGTGGTAGCCCCTGGGGTCATCGAGTACCCGCTACGCAAGCTTGGCCTTTGCGCGGGCATTACCTCGGCACGCTACAAGACCACCACCGAGGTGTATCCGGACAGCCCGCAAGCCAATCCGGAGCAGTGCATCGCCGCCCAAGTGGCCGCCATTTGCGCGGCGATCGATTTCGCTCTGGCGCACACCTGACAGCGTAGGCTGGGTTGCCAAACCCAGCATTGCCATGCACGCACCCCGCGCGATGCTGGGATTGTCATCCCAGCCTACCTAAGCCACGTCCGAACGAAAAACGGAAACAGGTTCGGCTCCATAGAGGGCGAGCACCGACGCTCACCCTCTTCATGCAACGATTCCTTTTCGCGCATCCCTGACGCGACACTCGCTCCATGACCCAGCGCCCCGAACTCGATCTACCTCCTGTGCCGCAACAGGTCTCCATGCCCTACACGCGTGAGGAGCGCAACAAGCGGATCTTCGCCATCATCGGCGCCTCGTCCGGCAACCTGGTCGAGTGGTTCGACTTTTACGTCTACGCCTTCTGTGCGATCTATTTCGCCCAGGCCTTCTTCCCTTCGCACGACCAGACCGTGCAATTGCTCAACACCGCCGGCGTGTTCGCTTCCGGCTTCCTCATGCGGCCGGTGGGCGGCTGGCTGTTCGGCCGAGTAGCCGACAAGCAGGGACGCAAGAGCGCGATGATGATCTCGGTACTGATGATGTGCGCTGGTTCGCTGCTGATCGCCTGCCTGCCCACCTATGCCACGGTCGGCGCCTGGGCGCCGGCCTTACTGCTGGCGGCGCGGCTGTTGCAAGGTCTGTCGGTGGGCGGCGAATACGGCACCACCGCCACCTATATGTCCGAAGTGGCATTGCGTGGCCAGCGCGGCTTCATGGCGTCGTTTCAGTACGTAACGCTGATCGGCGGCCAGTTGCTGGCCGTGCTGGTGCTGGTGATCCTGCAGCAGTTCCTGGATGAGGCCGAGCTCAAGGCCTGGGGCTGGCGCATTCCGTTCGTGGTGGGGGCCTGCACTGCCGTGATCTCACTGCTGCTGCGTCGCTCGCTGCAGGAAACCACCACGGCTGAGGTTCGCAGCGACAAGCACGCCGGCACCCTGTCCGCCCTGTTCACACATCACTGGAAGGCCTTCATCACCGTGCTCGGCTACACCGCCGGCGGTTCGCTGATCTTCTACACGTTCACCACCTACATGCAGAAATACCTGGTCAATAGCGTCGGCATGCCGGCCAAGACCGCCAGCTATGTGATGACCGCCGCGCTGTTCGTCTACATGTGCATGCAGCCCCTGTTCGGCGCATTGTCCGACCGGATCGGCCGGCGCGCTTCCATGCTGTGGTTCGGTGCACTGGGCGCGATTTGCGTGGTACCGATCCTGACCGCGCTCAAAACCGTCAGCAGCCCGTTGCCGGCCTTTCTATTGATCACCGCCGCACTGGCCATCGTCAGCCTGTACACCTCGATCGCCGGCCTGGTGAAAGCCGAATTGTTTCCGCCTCAGGTGCGCGCACTGGGAGTGGGCCTGTCCTACGCCTTGGCCAATGCCGCATTTGGCGGTTCCGCCGAGTATGTCGCGCTGAACTTCAAGCAAGTGGGGATGGAAAGCAGCTTCTACTGGTACGTGGTGGCGATGATGGCCATTGCCTTCCTGTTCTCCCTGCGCCTGCCCCGGCAGGCGGAGTACCTGCACCACGATCACTAGAGGCATTGCGTAGGCTGGGTTGCCAAACCCAGCATTGCCATGCCCACAACCGCGCGAGCTGGGATTGTCATCCCAGCCTACGTTCGCTCTACGGTAGTGGCATGCCATGTTGTTGCTGGCGATTGAACACGACAGATGTCTCCACACGCAGCACCACAGCGTGGCGATTGAAGTGCTCCGAAATGACCGTCTTCAAATGCTGCATGTCGCGGACCGCGACATCGACGATCAGGTCGGTGCGGCCGGACACCAGAAACACACCGCGAACCTCCGGCACGGCGGCAGTTGCGCTGACGAAGTCATCGACCACTTCGATGCTCAGCTTGCCCAGCTGCACGAACAGCACGGCTTGCAGTGCGAAGCCGATCACTTGCAGATTCACCTCGGCATGGGCACCCAGCAGAACCCCTCGCGCCCTGAGCGATTTGATGCGCTCATGGCAGCTTGAAGGTGCAAGGCCTACCTCGGCAGCGATCTGTTTGTTCGACAGCCAGGCATCCTTCGTCAAAAGACGGAGGATGGCGAAATCTATTCGGTCGAGGCCCGTCTCTTCGCTCATATTTTCGAAAACTATTCGATTGACGATTTCTGCAGCCTAATATCATTCTAATTACATGACAAATAAACGAATATTCTTCATGTACACCGCCTTGGCGACCCTGTTGCTCAACGCGGCTCTGCCCGTCATCGCTGCTACCGCTTCAGCGAGCCCGGCCTCAGTGCCCGCCGCGGCGAACGACATCATCGGGCAACGCCTGGTAGCCGAAGAGCGCGCTAGCTGGGACTTGGCGATCAAGCGAAACGCCGATGCCTACAAGGCTTTGCATGCTTCGGACTTCTTTACGGTCGGCGGTGCCGGCATAGCGGCTAGAGCGCCAAGCGAAGCATCGGCGATGGACCCGAATGTGCGCTTCGACCATTGTGAGCTTGCAGGGTTCGACGTGCATTTTGTGGCGCAGGATGCCGCGCTTGTCACCTACCACGTCAAGGCAAATGGACTCGACCATGGCAAGACCTTTCAGCTCGACAGCTATGCTTCGTCCCTGTGGATGAAACGGAACGGCCAATGGTTGAATGTGTTTTACCAGGCGACACCTACGCCAAAGCAGTGACCATTGCCGGATGGCCCTGGCACTTACGGCAGGTGTGATAGGTGCCTGTATCGCAGCCCATACCATCTACGTAGGCGAGCAATCGATTATGGCCATTGACGATGTCATGGCCACGTCTTCTTCCATGCAACGACATGGATTACTAATCGTCGAGCCGCCTATCCTGAAATAGCTCCGCCACTTCGATCTTGCCAAGCAGGGGCAGCATCTTCGAAAGTCTTTCGAAGACGTGGACTTCAATGAGCCCCCAATCCAACAAGGCCGCCAGGTAGCCGCGCCAGATTAAAGCGACGGTGTTGGATGATTCCCGCCAACGCAGCTGACGTGAAATCCGGCCGCGTAATTCTTCTTCGCTATAGTGGTTGTGAACCATCTTCGTCACGCCGATAGTGCTTTCTTCAGAACATAGACTGATGCCCGCAAAAAGTAGATAGCAATACTCCGAAAGACTTGGGTCAGTTTCTGGTATCGGGTGGCGTTCGCAGAATCCAGTGGGTACCGATTCGCCGTTGCTTACGTTTCGCGTTTTATGCCTTGGCCAGAACAAGGGATAGCTAGGATCTCTTGGTTCGGTGGATGTCTTGCATCTCTCTGGATCTTCTCTATCCGGTGAACGTCCTGGATCTCTCCAATAGCCAAAGGCGGGGAGACATGCCTACCTTGGCCGTGAATGCACGCGATAGTGCCGATGGGTTCGCATAGCCGAGTTCATCCGCCAGCATCTTGATGGAATGGCCCTCGCGCAGTCGGCTCTGCGCCAGCGCCATGCGCCAGTCGCTCAGGTAGTCGGCGGGAGTCTGGCCCACCACCTCGCGAAAGGTATTGGCAAACGCTGTGCGGGACATGCCGGCGCATTCGGCCATGCGCTCCAGCGACCAAGGCTCACCGGGAGCGTCGTGCATGGCGACCAGAGCACGCGCCAGTCGCGGGTCCGACAGTCCAGTGATAAAGCCAGGACGAATGCCCGCTTCCTGCGGATGGTCAAGCAACCAGCGCATCAGCTGGATCACCACCACCTCGAAGATCCGATCGGCCAGCAACCGCTGGCCGCAGCGCACTCTATCCGTTTCGGCGAACAGCAATTCCAGCGCCAAATCCAAGCCGGACACTTGTGCCAGCGGCAACGCGATCAAAGAGGGCAGCGCCCGCGCGAGAGGGTTGTACGAGCCACCATCGAAGTTCAGCCGCGCACAGGTGAAATCGGAGCCCTCCACCGGAGGGTTGTGGAAGCGATGAGTGAAGGGCCGCGGGTACAGCAGCAGTGTCGGCTGGTCGAAGTGCATCGACTTCGGTACATCGCGCGCGCCCGGGTGGCTCACCTTCAGCTGGCCGCGACGCAGCACGTGCAAATAGCCATGTCCTTCGCAGGCATCGAAATGGTTGAGCCCGCAAAGTGCGCCGGAGTGATGCAACTGGGCCTGCACCCGGAACCGTTCGAGGACGCCCGAGAGGCGGTCGATAGGAGTAGAGGCTCGCATATGAACTAATGGGTATGTTTTGTGGACGTATTGAACCCAATAGTACATTCCTCGTGACCATACTGCTCGCACCGGACCCGTGCCAGGAAAGGCCAGTAAGCAAGGCCCACCTCGCCGGCTGGTTTCCCTTCCCTCAATCCGACGTTCTCCAGGTGATCGACATGTCTCGCGTCATTATCCAACCTCAACTCGTCCCCGCAGCCAGCCAGCCCTTGCTGGCCCAGATCCAGCAGGCCTTCGGCGCTACCCCCAACATGTTCAAGGCCGTGGCCAACTCGCCGGCCGCTTTGCAAAGCATGTGGACCGCCTTTGGCGCATTGGGCAAAGGCACTCTGGGCGCCAAGCTCGGCGAGCAGATCGCCGTGGCCATCGCCAACCGCAATCGCTGCGAATACTGCCTGGCAGCCCACACCGCGCTCGGCCAGCAGGCCGGTGCGACTTCCGCTGAGATGTCCTCTGCCCAAGTGGGCCAATCCAGTGACGCCAAGACTGAAGCGACCCTGGCTTTCGCCCTGAAGGTAGTCGAGCAGCGTGCGCAGATCACCGACGCCGATGTCGCGCATCTGCGGGAGGTCGGCTTCGGCGACGAGCAGATCGTCGAGATCATGGCGCATATCGCCCTGAACCTCTTTACCAACTACATCAACGTCGCTCTGGATATTCCGGTCGATTTTCCCAAGGTCGCTCTGCTGTGAGATTGGGAGGCCTCACCCTGAGATGGGTGAGGCTCGCCCGCATTCGCAAAACCAAAACAACAAAACAGGGGCACTCTGGACTCCTTTCGATTCTTTCGGTCGACCCTGTTGTTCAAGCTGTCGCCTGTCTTGCGTCGCACCAAGACTCGACGTAATTGTCCTAATGCCTGTCATACGTCCTAGGCTACAATAGTGGCCTAGCATCAACTGCAGGGTTCGAGCTGTTCAGCCATACCGCACAACCCAGGGATTGCGGTGAACAGGGCGCTCGAGACGGATTCTCAATTAAGCGGTCAGCGGCATGGGAAAGACAAACAAGGGATCTCCACGGCGTTCCTTCGGACGCCGTAGCAAGGTGGGGCGCGCGAGCATGACTTGCACAACGCTTTCCATTGTCGAAACCGCCATGCGCGGACCTTGCACTCACAGCGTGCATCTCCGTACCGGACCCGAGCAACGACGCGCGTCAGCGCCAAGCGCTGTGCTTCGCGCCTGATCTGCATTTGCAGACGGGCGCCGATCGATGACTGCCTACCGCGATATTGGTGGAAACGCCGTGCTTGCAAATCCAGGCGTCATATCGGGTTCCACTTTGCGTATCGCCGCCGTTGACACTCTATTTCTTACCACATACCTGAGATCATGATGAAGCGAATTACTTCTGCTTTTGCACCCTTGCTGCTTTTAGCTATGGCCACCGGCTTAGCTGGTTGCGCTCAACTGATCTCTTACAAAGAGCCGACGGAAGGGCCCATAGCTCGCGTACGTCTCATCGGAAATCAACCTGAGCTGTATACAACTCAATGTGACGGTGAAGATGCCAAACCGAAGGGCTTCGCTTACTACGGAGGCAAACGACATGATTTACACATGCCTAATCCGCCAACGGAAACTTCCGATACGACCGAGTACTACGTCGTGGCGGATAAGCATCTCGCCGTCAGCTTTGGCGATCCCAGCCTGATTCCACCCAAGGGGTACCAGGTGCGCTATTCCGGCGAGCGTTGCAATTACACGCAGGTCGTCTTCATACCCAAGCCGGGACATGACTACGAAGTGCGGGAAAACGGCGGCGGTGTTTGCTCAGCGTCTGTTGTTGAGCTGATGCCCATTACGTCCGGTGCCGTGCAATACGTACCCGTGGCTCCAACTTCTTGCGCCAAGATCCAATGATGCCCTTGCGCAGTAGGGGATAGCCAGGTCGCTTGCCGCACTCAAGGCTAGGCGCGCACTGTCGAAAAAAGGGGACGGGGTGGACTGGTCCCGTTTCCACGGACAGTTTAATTAGTCACCTCAGCCATTCTCTCGAAAGCTTCGGGTGAGCGGTAGCCCAGGCTGCTATGTAGTCGTTGTCGGTTATAGAAGCTCTCGATGTATTCGAAGATTGCAGCTCTGGCCGCATCACGATCCTCGAAGCGTTCGTGGTGTATCAGCTCCTGCTTGAGCGAGCTGAAGAAGCTTTCCATTACCGCATTGTCGTAA
>NZ_RYYV01000034.1 GCF_003977665.1 Dyella choica
GTTTTTTCTTTACGCGCCTCGGCGCACCCGCAACAGGTCACCGCCAGGGGCTTTATCCCTAAAACGCCTTCCCATCCGGGAAGGTGTTTTGCTTTGTAACGCGCCCAACGTAGGCGGGGTTGCCATCCCAGCCTAATCCGCAGCAAGTCGCTTCATCCACCGAACGACTGATCCAACCATTCCGGCACCGGAATGCCTTTCTCGCGCAGGAACGGAGGATTGAACAGCTTGGCCTGATAGCGCGTACCGGCATCGGCCAGGATGGTCACGATGGCGTGTCCGGGCCCAAGCGCTTGCGCCAGCCGGACCGCACCGGCCAGGTTCACGCCGCTGGAACCGCCGACACACCAGCCCTCTTCTCGTAACAGCTGATGCAGCAAAGGCACCGACTCCTGGTCCGGAATCGACCAGGCCAGATCGATCGGTGCATCCTGGAAATTCGCGGTAATGCGGCTGGAGCCGATGCCTTCGCTGATGGAGCTGCTTTCCGCGACCAGTTCGCCGCAATTGACGTAGTTGGCCAACGCCGAGCCGGTGGGATCGGAAAGCGCGATCTGCACCGCCGGCTTGCGAGCTTTCAGTGCCCGACCGACGCCGGCCAGGGTTCCACCCGTCCCCGCCGAGCAGACGAAGCCGTCGACCTTGCCCTCCGTCTGCTCCCAGATCTCCAGCGCGGTGGTTGCCTCGTGCCAGTCGCGATTGGCGGTATTGTCGAATTGGTTGCCGAACCAGGCGCTGCCCGGCGTCTGCTCGTTCAGGCTTTCGCTGTAGGCGCGGGCGATATGGACGTAATGCCTGGGATCCTTGAAGGGTACCGCCGGCACCAGCCGCACTTCGGCGCCGGCTATGCGCAAGGCGTCAATCTTTTCCCGGCTCTGTGTTTCCGGCATGAAGATCACCGAGCGATAGCCCCGGCTGGCCCCGATCAGGGCCAGCCCGATTCCGGTATTGCCCGCTGTGCCCTCCACGATGGTGGCCCCTGGACGCAACAGGCCCCGGCGCTCGGCATCCAGGATCAAGCCCAGGGCGGTACGGTCCTTGATCGAGCCGCCCGGGTTGAGGAATTCGGCCTTGCCGAGCACCTCGCAGCCGGTCAGTTCCGAGGCATGGCGAAGGCGCAGCAGAGGGGTATGGCCTACGGCCGAGGAAAGATCGCGCAGGATGCTCATGGGGCCGGCTTGGAATCTCTAATGGCACTCACCGCGAGGATAGCGCGAGTCCGCCGGTCTGCCATCCATCGTTCCGTTGCATTGACGCGGGCATATGGTCTTTTCCCATATGGGCAAAATTCGCCGTGCTTTCGGGGTGTTTTTACGTTTAGACGTCTAAACGGCCATTGACGCTAAAAAATGCTGTATGTATAGTCGATTCCACTCATCGAGACCGGCGGAGGGACAGGCCCTTTGAAGCCGGGGCAACCTGCAGGATCAAACCTGCAACGGTGCCAACTCCTGCGGGGCGCTTAAGCGTCGACCGAGAGATGGGATGTCGTCAGTCCATGCAATGCATGGCTTTATCTGGCGGCAACTCTTCATTCGGTTCTCCGCAGGGCGATGCAAACGGAGAATCGAAGATGCCCCACCTCGCCAATTCCTCCCTCGAAGATTGTCCCGCGGCCGTGGTCGTGCCCACGCACGCGCGCGGCACGCTTACTGCACAGCGCAGCTCCCGCCACCTCAGCCTGCAGCCGAAGTATGGTCATGGCGCCAGCGAGCTGGTCGTGCGCTACCAATGGACGGGTGCACCGGATGCTCCCACGATCATCGTGCAGGGCGGCATCTCCGCGGATCGCCACGTGGCTGGTACCGAGCAGGGCCAGCCCGGCTGGTGGTCCGAGCTGGTGGGGCACGGCCGGGCCATCGACCTGGCGCATTGTCGCGTGCTCAGTATCGACTGGTTGACGCATGCGGATTTCGATAGCAGGCCGCGTGCGATCTCCAGCGAAGATCAGGCCGATGCATTGGCTTCGTTGGTCGCCGCGCTGGGCATCGGCCGCGTAGCTGCCTTCGTCGGCTCTTCCTACGGCGCGATGACTGCCCTTGCCTTCGCCGCACGCCATCCGAACAAACTGGAGAAGCTGATTCTGCTGGCGGGTGCGCATCGCGCGCATCCGATGGCCACCGCGCAGCGTGCGATCCAGCGCCAGATCCTGCGCCTGGGCCAGGCTTCCGGCCAGATCAATGAAGCCCTTGCGCTGGCACGCCAGCTGGCGATGACTACCTATCGCGGCAACGAGGAATTTGCGCGCCGCTTTGCCGGCGCGCCCGATTACCGTGAAGGCCGCTTCCATTTCCCGGTCGAGGACTACCTCGAACACGCCGGGCGCAGTTTCGTCCAGCGTTTCGATCTGGAACGATTTCTGGCGCTCTCCGAATCCATCGATCTGCACGACGTCGCGCCGGAATCGGTCAGCGTGCCGGCCACGTTGATCGGTTTTCCTTCCGATCGCCTGGTGCCGCTGGCCGATCTGTGCGAACTGCAGCGCCGCCTGTGTGGTTCGGCCACGCTGGAAGTGGTCGATTCGCCCTACGGCCACGATGCGTTCCTGAAGGAAACCAACAAACTGGCGCCGCTGCTGCGCCAGGCCGTCTCCTGTCATTGTGGAGCTTGAACCCATGTGTGCTGATACGTCCAAGGAAACCTCCGCCAGCACTCGCGCCGTGCGTGCTGGCATTGAATCGGATACACAACACGGTGCTGTCGTGCCGGCGTTGCATCTGTCCACCAACTACAGCTTTACGGGTTTGGGCGGCAAGCGCGCCTATGACTATTCGCGCAGCGGCAATCCCACGCGCGACCTGCTCGGCAATGCCTTGGCCGAACTCGAACAAGGCGCCGGTGCTGTCATCACCGCGAGCGGCATGGCTGCTGTTGCCCTGGCATTGGAACTGGTTCCTGCGGGCGCCACCGTGCTGGCGGCACATGATTGCTACGGTGGCACGTGGCGCTTGCTCGACGCTTGGGCGAAGAAGGGACGTTTCAGAGTCCGCTTTGCCGATCTCACCGACAACCATGCATTGGCCGAAGGCCTCGCATTGAAGCCGGCCCTGGTGTGGGTGGAGACGCCATCGAATCCACTGTTGCGCATTACCGACATCCGCCATGTGGCGCAGGCTGCGCACGCTGTCGGTGCCCTGGTGGTGGTGGACAACACCTTCCTTTCGCCAGCGTTGCAGCAGCCGCTTGCGCTGGGTGCGGACGTAGTCGTGCATTCGACCACCAAATACATCAACGGCCACAGCGATGTCGTGGGCGGTGCCGTGGTGGCCCGTGACGCCGCCGTGGCCGAACAACTGAAATGGTGGGGTAATTGCAATGGCCTTACCGGCGCGCCGTTCGACAGCTTTCTCACGCTGCGTGGCCTGCGTACGCTTGGTGTACGTCTGCGTCAGCACCAGGAAAACGCCGAACGCATCGCGGCGCATCTGGAACAGCATGATGCGGTACGCAAGGTGTATTACCCAGGCCTGCAGCAGCATGTGGGTCATGCGCTGGCCGGGCGCCAGCAGCAAGGCTTCGGCGGCATGCTGAGTTTCGAATTGCACGGCGACGTTGCACAGATCGAAGCCTTCGTGGATGGCCTGGATTACTTCTCGCTGGCCGAATCGCTCGGTGGCGTTGAAAGCCTGGTTGCGCATCCGGCGTCGATGACGCATGCCGCGATGGCGCCGGAAGCACGTCGCGCCGCTGGCATTGCCGACACCTTGCTGCGGCTGTCGATCGGCATCGAGGACGGCGATGACCTGTTGCGTGATCTCGAAGCAGGTTTGCACCGTGCGCAAGTCGTGACGGAGAACGCCTCGAAACGCCGGGTGATCGCATGAGCGCGGTGCTGGCCGAGGCGATCGTTACCAAATCAGCCGCGGTTGCGCCGCAGGAAGCTGCACTGGTCTTGCTCGGCACGGGCGTAGTAGGCGGTGCATTTCTCAAACTGCTTCGCACACCGGTGGCAAAGCGGTTGCATCTGGTCGGCGCGGCGAACTCTCGCAAGCAGCAGACCGAGGCAGCGCAACTTGCGGCACGCGATTTACGCGAGCGGCTCAAACGCGAAGGTGCGCCGCGCGACGATGCAGCCCTGCTGTCGGCGCTGGATGACCATCATGCGGCACTGAAAGTGGTCGTCGATGCCACCGCATCGGTCGAGCTGGCTTCACGCCATGCCGATTGGCTGGCTCGCGGCTATCACGTCGTCACCGCCAACAAATCATTGGCCGGTGGACAGCTCCCAGGCTGGCGTGCGTTGCAGGCTGCGCGCGCCGCGGGTGGGCGTTATGGCGACTCCGCTACGGTGGGCGCGGGCTTGCCGGTGCTGTCCACGTTGCGCCGGCTACGCGACTGCGGCGACAGCCTTCTTACGCTGGAAGGCGTGTTTTCCGGTTCGCTTTCCTATCTGTTCAACAGCTATGACGGTAGCCGTCCGTTCTCCGAGCTGCTGCGCGACGCGCGCAAGCTTGGCTACACCGAGCCGGACCCGCGCTCTGATCTGTCCGGCGAGGACGTGGCGCGCAAGCTGCTGATCCTTGCCCGCAATGCCGGTTTCGCCTTGGGCAGCGACGAAGTGGTGGTGGAAAGCCTGGTGCCGGAGAGCCTGCGCGAGCTTTCCACCGAAGCCTTCCTTGCCCGTCTGGAAGAACTGGACGAGCCGCTGGCTGCCCTGCATGAAGCGGCGCGTGCGCGTGGCCAGGTGCTGCGTTTCCTGGCGCGGCTCAATCAGCGCGGCCGTGCGCGCGTGGGGATTACCGAAGTGCCGCTGACCCATCCGGCAGCGCGTCTGTACGGTACAGACAATCAGTTTGCCTTGACCACCACGCGCTACCACACTCAGCCGCTGGTGATTCAAGGGCCGGGGGCCGGCCCCGAAGTCACCGCCCAGGCTTTGCTGGGCGACATTCTGTCGTTGGGTTGAACGCGCAGGCTGGGATGGCAATCGTAGGCTGGGTTGTGAAACCCAGCATCGCTATGTATGGAGCACACGCGATGCTGGGATTGTCATTCCAGCCTACGCGCTGACCCGCCCCTGTTTCGGACTGGGCCAGGCGCATGTATGCCTTCCGTTCCCGTCGACCATTCCCTAAGCTTGCCCGCTTCTGGGGTCATCGAGGGGGAGCGGTCTGCATGCGGGCTAAATATCTGCGCCTTGGTGCGTTGTCTGCGCTGTCGATCTCGGCGATAAGCAGCGCGGCCGTCAGCTTTGTTTCTCCGTCCATCACCGGCAGTTGCACAACAACTCCGCACAAGCGCACGAGTACGACAGTGCGCAAGCCCGCTAGTACGTCAACAGACAGCTCGGTGAGTTCGACCACCGATAAGCCGGCCAGTACGACAAAGAGTTCACTTCCGAGAGGACACGCGGTCGAACGTTTTTACCGGCTACCCTTCGACAAGGTCGTCGCCCAAGCTCAACAAAGTGGCAAACTCGACGGCAGCGTGAAGTTCTATCTCGCCGGCATGCACCCCGCCGGCAAGCTGCAGGTCATCGACAATTACGTCTATGCCCTTGATAGCCAGTCAGGCAACAGCACCACCGACGACGAAAAGATCCGCTGCGCCGCGGCACTCGAAGGAGCATTGATCAAGCTGCAGGACCAGGCCAAAGCGGCGCATGCCGATGCCGTAGTGGATATCGTTACGACTACTTCCAAAGGCGAGAAGGAAGCGCGTTCCGATGCCTTGATCAATACCCTACTTGGTCAAGGCAAGACCCATACCTACGAATGCCACTTTTCCTATTCGTCATTCGATGTCGATCTGCATGGCAGATTGGCCAAGATGCAGTAAAACACGCCGCTTGCCACCTCCACTTGAGCGACATCGTGAAGGTGGCTCATGCTGCCATTAGCGGTGCACGATACGTTCGGCGGCTTCCTCATCCGGCGGCACCAGCGGCAGGTCCGGATGCAGGTGCGCCATATCCCGGGCAGCTTCCACCGCCGGCGTGCGCCAGCCGGACTTCACGCCCCACAAATAGAACACCAGTCCGATCACGGCGACCACGACCAGATCCGAGCCGTAGGTCAGATAGCCACGACCGCCGAAGGCCGTGCTGCCCAGCCATGACACGATCGCGATGGTGGGCAGGTAGACGATCAGCCAGCATGCACCTTTCAAATGGCGGCCGAAATCGTGCCAGCCCGCTTTGGCCTGGTAGTAGAGATACACCGGCAAGGCCACCACCATCAGCAGAATGATTTCGCCGGTCAGCGGCCACTTCGCCCAATACAGCAGTTCCGTCGCCATGATGAAGGCGACGCCGGCCAGGATCGGCAAGCCGGCCACGCGCAACGGGCGATGCAATTCCGTGGCGGTGCGGCGCAGCGTCATCACGCTCACCGGGCCGGTCAGATAGGAAATGATCGTCGCCACCGAGATCACCGCCGCCAGCGTGCCCCAGCCGCGGAAGAAGAACAGGAACAGGAACGACACCACCAGGTTGAACCACATCGCCGGACGCGGCACGCCCCAGGTCGGATGCACCTGGCCGAGGATCTTCGGCAGTGTGCCGTTGCGTTCCATGCCGTAGATCATGCGCGCGGTGGTGGCGGTGTACGTCATGCCGGTGCCGCTGGGGCTGATGAACGCATCCACATACAGCAGCATCGCTAGCCAATGCAGGTTGATGATGATCGCCAGTTCCGCGAACGGTGAACGGAAGTTGATGCCGTGCCAGCCGGTCTTCGCCAGCATCTCCTGCGGCACCGCGCCGAGATAGGCGACTTGCAGGATCACGTACACCACGGTGGCGAGCAGGATCGAGCCGATCACCGCGAACGGAATGCTGCGGCCCGGATTGCGTGCCTCGCCGGCCAGGTTCACTGGACTTTGGAAGCCGTTGAAGCTGAAAACGATGCCTGCCGTGGCCACCGCGGTAAGCACGGCGGCGAAATCGATCCCGTGCTTGTCGCCCTGGATGCCGACGGAGAAATTCTCCGGATGGAATCCGCTGGCGATCAACGCCAGGCCAGTCGCCGCCGGCACGATCAGCTTGAACACGGTGATCGCGGTGTTGGAGTGCGCGAACAGCTTCACGCTCCAGAAATTGAGCAGGAAGTAGATGATCACCAGCACCGCGGCGATGGCGAGGCCGTTGTGACTCAACTCGCCCACGCCATCGGTGACGTGATACAGATCCTGCGCCCAGGCCCACGGCCATGAGGCCATGTACTGCACCGAGGCTTCGGCCTCCACCGGAATCACCGACACGATCGCGATCCAGTTCGCCCAGGCGGCAATGAAGCCGACCAGCGAGCCGTGCGAATAATGGCCGTAGCGCACCATGCCGCCGGATTCGGGGAACATCGCTCCCAGTTCGGCATAGGTGAGCGCGATGGTCATGATGATCGCCGCGCCCAATACCCATGCCCAAATGGCGCCTGGACCCGCCAGGCCGGCCGCCTTCCATGCGCCGAACAGCCAGCCGGAGCCGATGATCGAGCCCAGGCCGGTGAGCATGAGGGCAAACGGGCCCACATCGCGGCGGATCGCGTTGGAAGAAGACATTGAGGACTCCCTTGAAGCCAATGAACGGCCGCCCTGCGAGCGACACAATCCGGCGATGATGACAGACCGGTGTGCGTAGTGTCAGCCCGTGCCGGGGGCGAAGAGTTGTCCCGGAGATTGCGCCATGGTGAGCCGGGGTACCCTGGAAGCGGCAATATATCTTTTCATCCCGAATAAGAGATATATACTGTCGGCCTGACGCAAGGATCCTCAGCCCATGCCGGCCATCAGCTTCGAATTCTTTCCGCCCAAGACCGACGAACAGCGCGCCCAGCTCGACAAGGCCGCCAAGGAGCTGAAGGGGCTCAAGCCCGAGTATGTCTCCGTGACATTCGGCGCCGGCGGCTCCACCCTGAGCTACACCAGCGAAACGGTGGCACGGCTGCACCGGCAGCATGGACTGGAGGTGGCGCCGCACCTGTCTTGCATGGGCGGCACCCGCAAGGAAATCGCCGATCTGCTCGATATCTATCGTGCCGCCGGCTACCGGCGCATCGTGGCGCTGCGCGGCGATCTACCCTCGGGCATGGCCTCGCCGGGTGATTTCCGTTATGCCGCCGAGCTGGTGCGCTTCATCCGCGAGCATTGCGGAGAGCATTTCCATATCGAAGTGGCAGCGTATCCGGAGATGCATCCGCAGGCGGAGGACGTCCATGCCGACCTCAAGCATTTCAAGGCGAAGATCGATGCCGGCGCGAACGGCGCCATCACGCAGTACTTCTTCAATGCGGATGCGTATTTCCGTTTCGTCGACGACGTGCGGCGCCTGGGCGTGTCGGTGCCGATCGTGCCGGGCATCATGCCGATCTCCAATTACGCGCAGCTGAAGCGTTTCTCCGATGCCTGCGGCGCAGAGATCCCTCGCTGGATCGCCAAGCGCATGCAGGCGTATTACGACGATGTGGAATCCATTCGCGCGATGGGCGCGGAGGTAGTGGCGCAACTGTGCCGCCGCCTGCTGGAAGGCGGTGCGCCTGGCCTGCATTTCTACACGCTGAATCGCACGAAGGCGACACGCGCGGTTCTTGATCAGCTGCACTGATGTTTACCGTGCATCGGGCTATGCTCGCCCGATGCGTATAGCCTTGCTTCTGCTGCTGCTGTTGACTGTCTCTGCCGCCAAAGCCCAGGGCGATATCCACCGCTGCATGGGCGCGGACGGCATTCCCGTGTTCACGGATCGCGTCTGCACCGACTTGAATGCCAAGCCGGTCATGCCGGCACCTGCAGCAAGTGTGCATGCGCCAGTCGAACAACAGCCCGCGCAAGCACCCGCCGCAGTGACTTGCGCGGCAGACCTGAAACAGCTCAAGCAGGCGGTGATCGACGCTTTCGCCGAGCGCAATCCCAATCGGCTTGCCGGCCTGACCTTGTGGAGCGGGGACGGGAAAGAGGAAGTGGTCGCGGGCATCCGCTACTTCAATCGCTTGATGTCGCGTCCGCTGATCGAGGTGAAAAGCATCGGAGGGGCCTCATCGGCCTCCGATCATGACGATGATGCCGATGCTTCCTCGCTTTCGTTGTCAGCCTCGCCCAACCAGACGCCCGCGCATGGTGAAGCGCTGGTCGTGCAGACCGAATCCGATGATGGCAGCGGCGCCAGCGTGCAAACCCATTTCGACGTGGTGCATCGTTCCGGCTGCGTGTGGCTGCGCCCGCAAGGCGGTTAAAACAAAAGGCGAAAGGTGCCGAAAGATTCGGCACGTTATCATGGGCGATCCCCACCGGAGATCCCCCATGGCCCAGCAGTATCCCGAATGGATTTGGCAGAACGGCGAGATCAAGCCGTGGAAAGACGCCACCGCGCACGTGATGTCGCACGCCTTGCATTACGGTTCGTCGATATTCGAAGGGATCCGCAGCTACGTCACGCCGGAAGGCGCGGCGATCTTCCGCCTCACCGATCACTTAAAGCGCCTGTATCAGTCGGCCAAGATCTACGACATGGTGCTGCCGTATTCGCAGGACCAGCTGGCTGCAGCCTGCCGCGAAGTGATCCGCAAGAACGGCTACTCCGCCGCCTACCTGCGCCCGGTGGCCTACCGTGGCCTGGGCGGTTTCGGGCTTTCCGCCGAAACGCCGATCGATGTCGCCGTGGCCACCTGGCCGATGGGCCCGTACCTGGGGCCGGAGGCGCTGGAAGTGGGCATCACCGCTTGCGTATCGAGCTGGCAGCGCTTCGCGCCGAACACCATTCCGGCGGGCGCCAAGGCCGGCGGCAACTATCTTTCCGGCCAGCTGATCGCGCGTGAGGCACGCCGCCTCGGTTTCGGCGAAGGCATTGCCCTGGCCTCCAGCGGCCTGCTCAGCGAAGGCGCGGGTGAAAACCTGTTCCTGGCGTTCGACGGCGTGCTGCACACCACGCCGGCCAGCGCCTCCATCCTCGCCGGCATCACCCGCGACACCATCAAGGTGCTGGCGCGCGAAGACGGCATCGAAGTGGTGGAGCGCGACATCCCGCGCGAATACCTGTACCTGGCCGACGAAGTGCTGATGTGCGGCACCGCCGCCGAAATCACCCCGATCCGCGAGATCGACGGCAAGCAGGTGGGCAGCGGCAAGGCCGGACGCCTTACCCGTCGCCTGCAGGAGCTGTACTTCGGGCTGTTCAACGGCAAGACCCAGGACAAGTGGGGCTGGCTGGAGCCGGTTTGACGTAGGCTGGGATGAAAATCCCAGCATCGCGCGGGCTGCAAACATGGCAATGCTGGGTTTAGCAACCCAGCCTACGCGGTGGAGGGGAGGGGGGGATTCATTTTCACCTAAAAAGGTGAAAAGATGGCGCCATGACCCTCCAGCTCACCAGCCGCCAGTTCAACATCCTCGCCTTCATCCGCGAGCGCCTGGAGCGCGGCGAGGAGGTGCCTACGCTGGAGGAAATCGGCCAGGCGATGGGCATTCCGAGCGTAAGCGCGGTGCTCAAGCACGTGCGCGCGCTGGAGGCCAAGGGCCGGCTGGTGATCGAGCCCAACCGCGCGCGCGGCATCCGGCTGGTACGCGAGGAAGACCCGCTCGCCGCCGATACCCTGGAACTGCCCCTGGTCGGCCGCATCGCCGCCGGCGAGCCGATCTTTTCCGAAGCACGGGTGGAGCGCAGCCTGCGTGTCTCGCGCTGGCTGTTCCGCCTGCAACCAGACTACCTGGTACGGGTAATCGGCGACTCCATGCGTGACGAAGGCATCCTGGACGGCGACCTGGTGGCCGTCCACGCCACACCGGTTGCGCGGCATGGCCAGGTAGTGGCGGCGCGCGTGGCGGGCGATCGCTTCACCATCAAGCGGCTCTACTGGCAAGGCGACGTGATCCGCCTGCTACCGAACAGCCCCGGCTATCAGCCGATCGATCCCGATCCCACTGAAGACTTTGCCATCGAGGGACTGTTCGCAGGTCTGGTGAGGGGCGGCTGATGGGCACGGTGCTGGCTTTGTCCAACTTGCTGGAAGGCCGGCAGGTGTGGCGTGGCAGCGCGGCCGCGCCGGTCGAAGGCGGGCAGCCGACCGGCTGGCCGATGCTCGACGCGGTACTGCCGGCGCGCGGCTGGCCGGAGGCTGCCCTCACGGAAATCCTGTTGCCGGCCGACGGCATCGGCGAATTGCGTCTGCTGTTGCCGACCCTCGCACGCCTCAGCCAAGGCCATCGCCCCGTCATGTTGATTGCGCCGCCGTATGCGCCTTGCGCGATGGGCTGGCGGCAGCAAGGCGTGCATCTGCAACGCGTGGAAATGGTCGATGCGGACGAGCAACACGTGCTGTGGGCCGCCGAGCAAGCCTTGCGTTCCGGTAGTTGCGCCGCCGTGCTGGCATGGCCGCAGCAGGCCGATGATCGCAGCCTGCGCCGTCTGCAGGTAGCGGCGGATACGGGACGTGCATTGGCTTTTGTATTTCGCGATCGCCGGCATCTGGCGAATGCTTCGCCGGCCGCGTTGAGGCTGGAGCTTGCGGCGCTACCGCAGCCTTTGATCTGGGTGCGTAAATGCCGGGGTGGAAATGCGCCGGTGCAGGCGATCCCCTTCGATCTGCGCACGGCAAATCCTGTTGTCTCCCAGCACGGCTATCGACACGAACCCCTGCAAGCAGGGGAGGGGTGATGGTGGCCATCCATGTTGTGGGCCTGCCTAAGCTTGCCGCATTTGGCACTGGATGGCGTCCTTCGCCGTCGTATCGATGACGCCCCGCTGGTGTTGGTGGACGGCCCTGCGAATGCGCGTTGTGTTGCCGCAGCCAATCCATCCGCCCAGGCCGCAGGCTTGTATGTCGGTCAGCGCCTGAGCGCAGCCCAGGCACTGCTCGCGCAATTGGAGGTCATTCCTTACGACGCTGCGGAAGAGGATCGCTGGCAGCGTTTCCTCGCCGGCGTGGCGTATCGCTACAGCTCGCAAGTGGCCCTGCTGCCGCAGGCCATCGTGCTGGAAATCAGCCGCAGCCGTAGCCTGTTGGGCGATTGGCCGAAGATGGAACGCAATCTGCGCCGTGATCTCACCGAGCTGGGTTTTCGTCATCGCATCGCCGCCGCCCCCACGCCGCATGCTGCGCAGGTGCTTGCTGGCGTGAATGATGGGGTGGCCGTCCTGAGCAGGGAAGTGATGCAGCGTGCGCTCGATGCGGTGCCGTTGCACCAAAGCCGTTTGCCCGAACATGCCGTGGAGGCATTGCCGCGCATGGGCATTCGCCGGCTGGGACAGTTATTGCACATGCCGCGCGATGGTCTGCAGCGGCGCTTTGGCGCCGGCCTGCTGCAGCACATCGATCGCCTGCTGGGCGATATGCCGGCGGGGCTTGAACTGCATGTGCCGCCCGATGCGGTGGACTGGCGCATCGAGCTTTCGCACGAGGTGGAAAACATCGCTTCGCTGGTCTTTCCGCTCAAACGCATGACGGGCGACCTTGCCGCCTATCTCTCCGGCCGCGACGGTGGCGTACAGCGCTTTGCCCTGCGGCTTGAACATCGCGAGCGCACGGCGACTGAAGTGGCGGTCGGCATGCTTGCGCCCGAACGCGATGCCAACGTGCTGTTCGAAGCCGCACGCGGTCGCCTGGAGCGAGTGCAATTGCCTGCGCCGGTGCTGTCGCTGCGCTTGCTCGCCGACGATCTGCCCGGCTTCGTTCCCGCCGGCCGCGATCTGTTCGACGAACGTCCTGCCAACGCGTTGCCATTGGAGCAATTGTGCGAGCGCTTGCGCGCACGGCTTGGCGACCATGCGGTGTATCGCTGGGCGGCCACTACTGATCCGCGGCCCGAGCGCTCGCAACGCATAGCCAGGCAAGACGAAGACTTCATCGAGCCGCGTGTACGCCCTACCTGGTTGCTCGATAAACCGGTGCCCTTGCGCGGCGTGCTGCGCATCCTTGCCGGTCCCGAGCGATTGGAAACCGGTTGGTGGGACGACGAAGCCGTACGCCGCGATTACTACATGGTCGAAACAGAACAGGGGCAGCGCGCCTGGGCCTATTGCGCGCCAGGCGAGCAAACCGGCTGGATGCTGCACGGGTGGTTCGCATGACCGACTACGCCGAACTGCATTGCCTGTCGGATTTCTCGTTCCAGCGTGGAGCGTCCAGTGCGCGCGAATTGTTCGAGCGCGCCAACGATTGCGGCTACAGCGCGCTGGCGATTACCGACGAATGCTCCCTCGCCGGCATCGTGCGCGCCTGGGAAGCTTCCCGCGATACGAAGCTGCCGCTGATCGCCGGCACCGAGATCCAGCTCGACGATGGCCCTAAGCTGGTGCTGCTGGCGGAAAACAAGCAAGGCTATGTCTCGCTATGCCGCCTGATCACACGGGGGCGAAGGGCTACCGAGAAGGGCGAATATCGCCTGTTCAAAGCGGATCTCGCCGATGGTGCGCCCGGCACGCTGGTGCTGTGGATACCCGGGCGCGAGCCGGAGCGTGAACAGGGTGCATGGGTGAAGCAGGTTTTCGCAGATCGCGCCTGGCTGGCGGTCGAACTGCATCGCGAAGGCAATGACGAAGCCCGCCTTGCCGAACTTGAAACCCTGGGAGATGACTTGCAACTGCCTCGCGTGGCCAGTGGCGACGTGCACATGCATATACGCCGCTGCCTGCCGCTGCAGCACACGATGACGGCCATTCGGCAGCACCTGACCATTGCCGAAGCCGGGGCCGTGCTGTTCCGCAATGGCGAGCGGCATCTGCGGCGCCGTTCAAAGCTCGAAAAGACCTATCCCCAGGCCTTGCTGGACGAGAGCGTGCGCATCGCCAGGCGCTGCACCTTCGACCTGAAAAGGGATTTGCAATACCAGTACCCCAGGGAACTGGTGCCGCAGGGCCATACGCCCGTGCAATGGCTACGCCATCTCGTTGCCGAAGGTGCGGCATGGCGTTGGCCGCAAGGCGTGCCGGCCGAGCATCAGGTCACGATCGAGCATGAGCTGCAGCTGATTGAGCAGAAGCAATACGAAGCCTTCTTTCTCACGGTGCATGACATCGTGCGCTACGCGCGCAGTGAAGGCATTCTCTGCCAGGGGCGCGGCTCGGCGGCCAATTCCATCGTGTGCTTCGCGCTGGGCGTGACGGATGCCGACCCGGGCAAGGTGAAGCTGTTGGTGGAGCGTTTCATTTCGATAGAGCGCGATGAACCGCCTGATATCGACGTCGATTTTGAGCACGAGCGGCGCGAAGAAGTCATCCAGTACGTCTACAAAAAGTACGGTCGCGAACGCGCCGCCATTGCCGCCACGGTCATCAGCTACCGCAGCAAGAGCGCGATACGGGATGTGGCCAAGGCCTTGGGGCTGCCCGAAGACCAGATCGACAAGCTCGGCCGCTGCTTCTTTCGCCTCGGCGATGCTTCCCTGCACGACCGTCTGCGCGAGCAGGGTTTCGATCCCGATGCGCCGGTGCTGCGCAAGCTGCTTGAGCTGACCGCGCAATTGCGCGGCAAGCCGCGCCACCTGAGCCAGCACGTGGGTGGCTTCGTGATCCACGACGCGCCACTGCATGAGCTGGTGCCGGTGGAGAACGCGGCCATGCCCGATCGCACGATCATCCAGTGGGACAAGGATGACCTGGACAGCATGGGCCTGCTCAAGGTCGATTGCCTGGCGCTGGGCATGCTGACCTGTCTGCGCAAGTGTTTCAAATTGGTGGAGCGATACCGCGGCAAAACCCTGGATATCGCCGCCATCGAGTCGGATGACCACGCCACGTACCAAATGATCCAGCGCGCCGACACCGTCGGAGTGTTCCAGATCGAAAGCCGGGCACAGATGGCGATGCTGCCGCGGCTGAAGCCGGCCAACTATTACGATCTGGTGATCCAGATCGCGATCGTGCGGCCAGGTCCGATCCAGGGCGACATGGTGCATCCCTATCTGCGACGTCGAAGCGGCGCGGAACCCGTCGACTACCCATCGAAAGATCTGGAGCCGGTGCTCGAGCGCACCAAAGGTGTGCCGCTATTCCAGGAGCAGGTGATGAAGCTGGCCATGGTGGCGGCCGGCTATACGGCAGGCGAAGCCGATTCGTTGCGCCGGGCCATGGGAGCATGGAAACGCCATGGCGGCATGGAGAAACACCACGAAAAGCTCGTCAGCGGCATGTTGGCAAGAGGCTATACGCTGGAGTTCGCCGAACAGATCTTCAATCAGATAAAGGGATTTGGCAGCTACGGTTTCCCGGAAAGCCATGCGGCCAGCTTCGCCAATATCGCCTACGCCAGCAGCTGGTTGAAATGCCATGAGCCGGCCATGTTTGCCTGTGCGTTGCTTAACGCGCAGCCTATGGGCTTCTACGGCCCCAGCCAGATCGTGCAGGATGCGCAGCGCAACGGCATTCGCGTTCGCCCGGTGGATGTGCGCTACAGCGATTGGGACTGCACGTTGGAGATCGATGTGCATAGCAAGAAGGGGCTGGCCCTGCGCCTTGGGCTGCGCCAATTGCGTGGCTGCAGCGAGAAGGTGGCGCAGCGCATTGCGATAGTGCGTAAAACGGCGGCTTTCCGCGATGTCGTCGATCTTTGTGCGCGCGCCGAACTGGACGCGCGCCACCAGGACTTGCTTGCCGACGCGGGCGCCTTGCGCGGGCTCGCTGGCCACCGTCATCGTGCCTTGTGGCTGACCTCGGGCGTGGAAACGCAATTGCCGCTGTTCGGCCGCAGCAGTCCGCGCGAGCAGGACATCGTCTTGCCGCTGCCCACAGTGAGCGAGAACCTGACGGCCGACTACGCGCATACCGGCCTGAGCCTTGGGCCTCATCCGCTAAAGCTGCTGCGCAGCCGCTTGCGTGCGCAGCGCTATCTGGATTCGCGCAGCCTGCAGCAGCTGCCGCATGCCACCCAGGTGCGCACCGCAGGTTTGGTGACCCAGCGCCAGCAGCCGCAGACCGCCAGCGGCGTCACCTTCATCACCCTCGAAGACGAGTTCGGTCATGTGAACGTGGTGGTGTGGAACCACATCGCGCAGACCCAGCGCAGGCCTTACCTGGAGGCGCGTCTGCTGGCGGTCGAGGGCCGCTGGGAGGCGGTAGACGGGGTAAGCCATTTGATCGCACGCAAGCTGCACGATCTCAGCCGACTGTTGGCGGATCTGGATGCGCGCTCACGGGATTTTCATTGAGGCTCTCATGCAAACCCTGCTATTCGAACCAGGCGTACAAAGCATTGCCGACGAAGTGACCGGGCCGATCACCTATCAGCCTGCCGTGATTTCATCCGCCACGGCGGCTGATTGGTTTGCTGCCTTGCGCGAACAAGGTGATTGGCATGCGAGCACGCGGATGATGTATGAACGCCTGGTAGGCGTGCCGCGCCTGCATTGCCACTACGCCGTCGCCGATCCCAAGTTGCCGAAGCTATTGCGCGATGCGCTTACCGTGGTCAAGCAGCATGTCGACGCCCCGTTCAACAGCATCGGTCTGAATTTCTATCGCGATGAACATGACAGTGTGGCGCCGCATAACGACAAACTGCACGAACTGGTGTCGCACCAGCCTATCGTGTTGCTGTCACTGGGCGCGACGCGCACTATGCTTATCCAGCGCAAACAGCCGCCACGGCTGAAGACGGAACTGGAGCTGGAAGCCGGCAGCCTGCTGCTGATGGGATGGAATGCGCAACTGCATTACGACCACGGCATTCCCAAGCTGCGCCAGCCAGTGGGGCCCAGGATCAGCGTGGCGTTCCGGGTGCGACCGGAGCGGGAAAATAAAGCTTGGTAGCGCTTGCTCGTCATTCCGGCGCAGGCCGGAATCCAGTGCAAATACGTAGTGCGAAGCACTCAATACAAAAGGTATTGTGTCCATCGGATGCACATTAAGACTGGATTCCTCGCTCCTCAAAGCCAAGCACGTCCATGTGCTCTCCCCGCGTACCGGCCTGCGCCGGAATGACGGTGAGGCCCCTACGAGGCTCCCTGTAAGCTGTGGCCCTTACTTCGCCGCCCGCGCCTTCAGCGCCGCCACCGCTGGCAGCTCCTTGCCTTCCAGGAATTCCAGGAACGCGCCGCCGCCGGTGGAGATATAGGAAACCTTGTCCTCGATCCCGTACTTTTCGACCGCCGCCAGCGTGTCGCCGCCGCCGGCAATGGAAAATGCATTGGACTCGGCGATGGCCTGCGCCAGCACTTCCGTGCCCTTGCCGAACGCGTCGAATTCGAACACGCCCACGGGACCGTTCCACACCACCGTGCCGGCCTTGGCGATCAGCTCGGCATACTGCCTGGCGGTTTCCGGGCCGATGTCCAGGATCATCTCGTCGTCCTTCACCTGATCCACGGCTTTGACAGTAGCCGACGCGTGCGCGGAAAACTCCGGCGCTACCACTACGTCCACCGGCATCGGCACTTCGGCGCCACGACGCTTGGCGTCAGCCAGCACTTTCTTGGCGGCCGGAATCAGGTCGGGTTCGTACAACGAATTGCCCACGCCATGACCTGCTGCAGCGATGAACGTGTTGGCGATGCCGCCGCCGACGATCAGCTGATCGACTTTGCCGATCAGGTTTTCCAGCAGGGTCAGCTTGGTGGAAACTTTGGAGCCGGCGACGATGGCAAGCAGCGGATGCGCGGGCTGCTCCAGGGCTTTGCCGAGCGCGTCGAGCTCACCGCACAGCAGCGGGCCGGCTGCGGCGATCGGCGCAAACTTGATCACGCCATGAGTGGATGCCTGTGCACGATGCGCGGTGCCGAAGGCATCCATCACGAACACGTCGCATAGCGCGGCGTACTTCTTGGCCAGTGCTTCATCATCCTTGCCTTCGCCGACGTTCATGCGGCAGTTTTCCAGCACCACGACCTCGCCCTCGGCCACGTCCATGCCATCGAGGTAATCGGCGACCAGGCGCACCGGCTTGCCGAGGTGCTCGCCCAGCCATTTCGCCACCGGCGCCAGCGAGGATTCGGCATCGAACTGGCCTTCCTTGGGACGGCCGAGGTGCGATATCACCATCACTTTCGCACCGGCAGCGAGCGCGGCCCTGATGGTGGGCAGCGAGGCGTCCAGGCGTTGGGTGGACGTGATGCGGCCATCCTCGATCGGTACGTTCAGGTCTTCGCGAATCAGTACGCGTTTGCCGCGCAGGTCGAGGTCGCTCATGCGGGTGATGGTCACGGAAAACTCCTGGCAGCTCGAAGTAGGTCAGGCCCTTAAGGCCGGAACCAGGTATTTTCCTGCCCACCCCACGGCGATGCAAACGGCGCGGGTTTACACTCCCGCTTTTCAATCCATGGAAAGGGCCATGTCTTCCAGCCTCGTTCTGTACAGCTACTGGCGTTCCAGCGCGGCCTTTCGCGTACGCATCGCACTGAATCTAAAGGGCTTGCCATACGAAACGCGGGCGGTGCACCTGGTTCGCGACGGCGGCGAACAGCACTCGCCGGACTATGTGGCCCTCAACCCGCAGCAGCTGGTGCCCACCCTGGTCGACGGCGGCAAGGTGATTACCCAGTCCATGGCCATTGCCGAATACCTGGAGGACATCCATCCGCAGCCGGCCTTGCTGCCGGTCGAAGCCGCCGATCGGGCACGCGTGCGCGCCTTGGCGCAAGCCGTTGCTTGCGATATCCATCCTCTCGGCAACCTGCGTGTGCTGCAGCGGACCGGCAAGCAATTCAGCGCCGATGACGAACAGCAGGCCATCTGGATGCGGCACTGGATTACCACCGGGTTCCAGGCGCTGGAAGCGATGCTGGCCCATAGCCGGCAGACCGGCCGCTATTGCCACGGCGATACCCCCGGGCTGGCCGACCTGTGCCTGGTGCCGCAGGTGTACAACGCGCGGCGATGGAAGACCCCTTTGGGTGACTATCCAACGATCTTGCGCATCGATGCGGCGTGTGCGGAGCTGGATGCGTTCCAGGCAGCGATGCCGGAGCGGCAGCCCGACGCACCCAAATGAACGTGTGAACCGTCATTCCCGGGCAGGCGGGAAACCATTTTGCTCTTGGCGAGATTGAAACTGGATCCCCGCCTTCGCGGGGATGACCTCTTGCGGAGGCGCCCCAGTGGGGCGCAACACTTTAGAACCCCAGCCCGTACGGATCGTTGCCTGCCAACTCTGCAGTCTCCGAATTGCCGCTTTCGGACAGGCGGATCTTCAACGCCAGGCCATCGCGCGAGTCGGCCTTGGCGAGCGCCTCTTCCAACTCGATGCGGCCGCTCTTGTACAGCTTGTACAGCGACTGGTCGAAGGTCTGCATGCCTTCCTGCAGGCTGCGGTCCATCGCTTCTTTCACTTCATGGATCTGCCCGCGGCGGATCATGTCGCGGATCAGCGGCGTGTTGAGCAGCACTTCCACCGCCGGCAGGCGGCGGCCGTCCTTGCCGATGACCAGGCGCTGGCTGATCACCGCGCGCAGGTTCAGGGCCAGGTTCATCAGCACGTTCTTGTGCGCCGATTCGGGGAAGAAGTTGAGGATGCGCTCCAGCGTCTGATCGGCGTTGTTGGAGTGCAGCGTCGCCAGGCACAGGTGGCCGGTCTCGGAGAAGGAGATCGCCGCTTCCATCGTGTCGGTGTCGCGGATCTCGCCGATCATGATCACGTCCGGCGCCTCGCGCATCGCGTTGCGCAGGGCTTCGTGATAGGTGTGCGTGTCCAGGCCCACTTCGCGCTGGTTGACGATCGACTTCTTGTGGCGATGCAGGTATTCGATCGGGTCCTCTATGGTGAGGATGTGCCCGGACGAATGGCTGTTGCGCTGATCGAGCATGGCCGCCAGCGTGGTCGACTTGCCCGAGCCGGTCGCGCCGACCACCAGGATCAGGCCGCGCGGCTCCATGATCAGGTCACGGAAAATGGCCGGCAACTGCAACTGGTCGATGCTGGGGATCTCGCTCTTGATCGCGCGGATCACCATGCCCACTTCGCCGCGCTGCTTGAATACGTTGATGCGGAAGCGGCCGGCCTCTTTCACCGCCAGCGCCATATTGAGTTCCAGGTCACGCTCGAACTGCGGCACCTGCCCCTCGTCCATGAGCGAATAGGCGATCTTTTTCACCATGCCGCTGGGTAGCCCGGTGTTGCCGAGCGGGTACAGCTTGCCCTCGACCTTGATGTTCACCGGGGCGCCCGTTGTCAGGAACATGTCCGACGCGCCCTTGTCTACCATCAACTTGAGGAAGTAACCGATATCCACCTTAAAGACCCCTGAGTTTGACGCATTGCATTCAAGGATTATGCCTGCCCACAATACGCTGTGACACTCTTAGAGGAATGAGTGATGGTCCACATATTTTCCCCGTTGGCGATGCGTAGGCGACGTATCCCGGCGGCAGTCCCGGCCTTGCTGCTGGCCGGGTCGTTGAGTTTGGGCGGTTGTGCCAGCGTGCCGCCGCCGGACAACCTGATGAGCCAGGCGCAGGCGCAGTTGCAAAGCGCTCGTGACGGGGGTGCACCTGACTACGATCCGGTCGATTTCGGCTTTGCGCAGGACAAGTTCCAGCAGGCCCAGCAGGCCATGGCCAACCGCAAATATGCGCAGGCCGCCGATCTGGCCGAAGAGTCGCGGGCGGATGCCACGCTGGCGCGCACCAGGGCGCAGCTCGGTGCGGCGCGTGCGCAAATCCAGTCAAAGATGGACGCAAACAGTCGCTTGCGTGCGCAGAATGCCGAGGCGCAGGCAGAGAACGACCAGCACTACCAACAGCAGAAGGCTCAGCTAGCCGCGCAAATGGCTGCCTCGCAGCCGCAGAACAGTGGCCAGGATGGCGGCCAGAACGACGGCAACCCGGCCTCTTCGTCCAGCGCCCCGGCGCCGGCCGCCAATTCGCCGCTGCCGCCGCAGGCTCCGATGCAGGAGATGCCGGCGCCGTCCTCCTCGGTGCTGGGCAATCCACAGCAACAGCAACCCGGCCAGGGTTTCCAGACCCTGCCTGAGTCTGGCCAGCAGAACCCCGGAGGCCAGTGATGAAGCCCGCCACGTTCAAGAAGCACCGTTTGTCGATCATCGCCGTTTCCCTGTTGGCCGTGTTCGCCAGTGCCGCCGTCCAGGCGCGTAAGGACGACATGGATGTCGACCGGTTGACCAATAACTTGAATCAGCTGGCCGCTGATCCGAACCTGGGCGTCTACGCCCAGGCCGACCAGGCGCTGGCGCGGGACGCCATCAGCCAGCTTGCCCAGGCCAGCTCGCACGATCGGCCGCACGCGCTGTACATCGCCCAGCGCAGGGTCGATCAGGCCAAGGCCGAAGCGCAGTTGCAGGCCTCCCAGCGCCAGCTCAACCAGGCCGACCAGGAAAACGCCCAACTGCAGCTCGAACGCAGTCGCATCGATGCCACTTCCGCGCAGCAGCAGCTGGATATCCAGCGCATGCAGTACCAGCTGGCGCAGCAGGAGACCCAGCGCCTGCAGGCCCAGGGTCAGGCTGCCGCGGATCAGGCCGCCCAGGCCCAGGCCGAGGCCGCCCAGGCCCGCAAGCTGGCCGCGGCGCAAAGCAAGGTGGCCGCAGCTGCACGGCGCCAGGCGGAGCTGGCGGCCAAGGCTGCCAAGGCGCTGCGAGCGCAGATGCAGGATCAGCCCGCCGGAGGCGGCAAGTAGGGGCACGCGTAGGCTGGGATCACAATCCCAGCTTCCGCAGCTCTGCCAGAGAGCTGGGATTGTCATCCCAGCCTACGGGTCCAAGACGACCTACTTCACAGGTTTTTGACTACATTCCGTCCCGCTATGCGCCTGGCCGAGGGGTCCTTGCGCCCCCGCTTGGTGGGGAGTAGGGTCGAAGCTGCCGCGGACCTTCAGCCGCCGCGGCCTACCGACTGAATCATGCGCCTACCTGTTCACACTCCCCCTTCCGTTCCCTGCTTCAGGGAGGCGGTTTCTGGTCGTGCGCGTGATTTGCTTTTGTTCTCAAGCGCCCCCTGCGGGCGACTGCAGTTCTACTGCGAGGAGGTTGGATCATGTTCGAAGATCAGCAGCGTGATGCTGTCGAAGCCCTGAAGCAAGCCGACGCTGAGTTTCGCCGGCTCTATCAACGACACACGGAGCTAAACAGCAAGGTGGACAATGCCGAAATCGGCGTACTCCCTGTTGACGACATGACCCTCAGTTCGATGAAGCGAGAGAAGCTGCACATCAAGGAACGTTTGCAGCGCATGTGGGACGACTACCACGCTCGACAACAAATCCATTGAGCGTCCAAATAACGAGAAACCCCGGAGCGGTCCGCTCCGGGGTTTTTCATTTCCTAGGTCAGGCTGAAACGTTTGCAGGCTGGGTTGCAAAGCCCAGCATTGCCATGCCTGCAACCCTCGCGATGCCGGGATTGTCATCCCAGCCTACGCATCTGCGCTAGAAAAGTGGGGGATGCCGGCGCAAGCCTAGTTCAACCCCTCTCCGTTATGATGGCTGTTCATATCCCAGCCCCAGCCCACGGAGCCTGCATGTCGGTCCAAGCCAGCGTCCTCGAACTGATCGGAAACACCCCCATGGTGCGCGCTCAACGCCTGGACACCGGGCGTTGCGAGCTGTTCCTGAAGCTGGAAAGCGCCAACCCTGGCGGCTCGATCAAGGACCGCATCGGCCTGTCGATGATCGAAGGCGCGGAGAAGGCCGGCAGAATCAAACCCGGCGCCACCCTGGTGGAAGGCACGGCCGGCAACACCGGCCTGGGGCTGGCGCTGGTCGCCCAGGCGAAGGGCTATCGCCTCATCCTGGTGGTGCCCGACAAGATGAGCCGCGAGAAAATCTTCAACCTCAAGGCGATGGGCGCCGAAGTGGTGCTCACCCGTTCCGACGTGGCCAAGGGGCATCCCGAGTACTACCAGGACATGGCCGAGCGCATTGCGCGCGAAACGCCGGGCGCCTACTTCATCAACCAGTTCGGCAATCCCGATAACCCGCGCGCGCACATCGAAACGACCGGACCGGAAATCCTCAGACAGATGGACGGCAAGGTGGATGCCGTGGTGGTGGGTTGCGGCTCCTCCGGCACCATGACCGGGCTGTCGCAGTACTTCGCCAAGACCTCGCCGAACACCGAAATCGTGCTGGCCGACCCGGTCGGCTCCATCCTCGCCCAATACATCAACGAAGGCGTGCTTTCGACCAAGTCTGGCAGCTGGATGGTGGAAGGCATCGGCGAGGATTTCCTGCCCACCATCAGCGATTTTTCGCGTGTCAAAAAGGCCTATGCCATCTCCGACAAGGAAAGCTTCCTCGCTGCGCGCGAGCTGCTGGCCAAAGAAGGCGTGCTGGGCGGTTCCTCCACCGGCACGCTGCTGTCCGCGGCACTGAAATACTGCCGCGAGCAGACCGAACCCAAGCGCGTGGTCACGCTGGTATGCGATACCGGTAACAAGTACCTGTCGAAGATGTACAACGATTACTGGATGCTCGACAACGGCTTTATAGAGCGCGATCAGCACGGCGATCTGCGCGATCTGCTGCTACGCCCTTTCTCGCAGCGCGATACCGTGGTGGTAGGTCCGAAAGAACTGTTGATGACTGCGTACACCCGCATGAAGCTGTACGACATCTCGCAGCTGCCCGTGATGGATGGCAGTCGACTGGTCGGCATCCTCGACGAATCCGATGTGCTGATGCACGTGCATACCGATGAAGCGCGCTTTCGCGACAGCGTCGCCACCGCCATGATCAGCGACCTGCAAATTCTCGATGTGCGCGCGCCGATCACGGCCTTGCTGCCCGTATTCGAACGCGGCCATGTCGCCATCGTGATGGACGGCGAGCAGTTCCTGGGCCTGATCACGCGCATCGATTTGCTGAACTACCTGCGCCGAAAAGTGCACTGAAGATCCCTCCTCCCCCTGCAAAGCATGGGGAGGGCCGGGGTGGGGTCGCACGAGCTTGCCTCGATACAAATGCGTGTAGGCTGGGATGAAATCCCAGCACCCGGAAACCGCAAGCCCGCTGGGATCTTCATCCCAACCTACGAAAGTTGTGGTGAACCTCCGACGCGAAAGCCTGTCGAAACGCCTGCTCGTCAAAGTCGCCGCCTTCACGTTTTTCTTGTTATAGGATCATTACAGCCATGTGTGGAATCGTTGCCGCCGCCGCCCAGCGCGATGTCGCGCCTCTACTGATCGCCGGCCTCAAGGCGCTGGAATACCGTGGCTACGATTCGGCCGGCCTGGCCGTGCTGGAAGGCGGCGAAGTGCATCGCGTCCGTGCCAAGGGCAAGGTGCGCGAGATGGAGTCGCTGTACCTCTCCAACCCCTTCCCCGGCGGCACCGGTATCGCGCATACCCGCTGGGCCACGCATGGCGTGCCCAACGAGGCGAACGCGCATCCGCACATGATCGGACGCATCACACTGGTGCATAACGGCATCATCGAGAACTACGCGCCGTTGCGTGCCCAGTTGCAGGCCAAGGGATACCACTTCACTTCCGAGACCGATACGGAAGTGATGGCTGCGCTGATCGATCAGAATCTCTCCGGCGGCAGGGGGTTGCGCGAAGCGGTGCTCGCCACGGTGCGCGACCTCGAAGGCGCGTATGCCATTGCCGTGATCAGCAGCGAAGAACCGGGCCGCGTCGTCGGCGCGCGCCGTGGCGCGCCATTGCTGGTCGGCTTGGGCATCGGCGAAAACTTTCTCGGCTCCGATGCGCAGGCACTGGTGCAAGTCACCAACCGCATCATTTACCTGGAAGACGACGACGTCGTCGAAATCACCCGCGAAGGCGCGCAGATCTACACGCTGGATGGCAAGCCGGCCCATCGCGGCGTGCACGAGAGCGAACTCTCCGCTGACGCCGTGGAACGTGGCGAATACCGCCACTACATGCAGAAGGAAATCTTCGAGCAGCCGCATGCGGTGGCCAATACGCTCGAAACGCGTATCAGCGCCGCTGGCGTGCTGCCCAACATCTTCGGTGCGGGCGGCGACGAGCTACTGGCGAAAGTGAAGGGCGTGCACATCGTCGCTTGCGGCACCAGCTATCACGCCGGCATGGTGGCCAAATACTGGCTCGAGGATTACGCGCGGCTTCCCGTCAACGTGGAAGTGGCCAGCGAATACCGCTACCGCGAAACCGTGGTGCCGCCAGGCACCTTGTTCATCGCCATCTCCCAGTCCGGCGAAACCGCCGACACGCTTGCCGCCATGCGCGAATCGCGGCGCCGTGGCTACCTTGGCACGCTGGCTATTTGCAACGTGCCGGAGTCGTCCGTCACGCGCGAAGCCGACCTGAAGCTGATGACGCACGCCGGCCCCGAAATCGGCGTCGCCTCCACCAAGGCCTTTACCACCCAGCTTGCCGCGCTAGCGCTGCTCACCTTGCATCTTGCCAAGCAGCAGGGGCTGGACGAGGAGCGCTATCGGGACCTCACGGAACAATTGCTCCGCCTGCCGCGCACCCTCGAGGAAGCGCTCAAGCTGGAGCCGCAAGTGATCGAACTGGCCGAGCGCTTCGTCCACCGCCATCACGCGCTATTCCTGGGTCGCGGCGAGCATTATCCGGTGGCGCTGGAAGGTTCGCTCAAGCTCAAGGAAATCTCCTACATCCACGCCGAGGCTTATCCCGCCGGCGAGCTGAAACATGGCCCGCTTGCGCTAGTCGACGAAGACATGCCCGTCATCGCCGTCGCCCCCAATGGCCCTCTGCTCGACAAACTCAAATCCAACCTGCAGGAAGTGCGCGCCCGAGGCGGTGAGTTGATTGTGTTTGCCGATACCAATGCACATATCGACGGCAACGCAACGCGCGGTGCGGTGCTGCGCATCGATGCAGGCGGCGATTTTATCTCGCCTGTGGTGCTTACCATTCCGCTGCAATTGCTGGCTTATCATGTGGCGGTATTGCGCGGCACCGATGTGGATCAGCCGCGCAATTTGGCGAAGTCGGTGACCGTGGAGTAGCCGCTTTCTTTGTGCCCCCGCTGCGTCGGGAACGATTGGCCGCGCGAGATCACCGGCGGGGATCCATTGGCGACGCCGTTTCTGCAGCATTTTGATGAGGCGGGCTGGTCGCGCGACGGCGTCGACGCTGTGGTATGCACCCATCTGCACGTCGACCACGTCGGCTGGAACACGATGCTCGAAAACGGCAAGTGGGTGCCGACTTTCCCGAAGGCGCGCGACCTCATCGGTAGGCAGGAGTACGAATTCTGGCGCACCTATGATGACGAGGCGCAGCGGACGATGCTCGGCGATAGCATCAAGCCGATCTTCGACGCTGGCCTCGTCCAGCTGGTGGAGCCGGACCATGTGATATCGCCGGAGATCCGACTCACGCCTTTCATCGGCCGCACGCCAGGCCATGTCAGCGTGATGATCGAGTCCGAAGATGAGTGCGCGGTGATCACCGGCGATATGACCCACCATCCGTGCCAGCTGGCGCACCCTGACTGGATGTTCGGCGACAGCGACCCCGAGGCTGCTGTGCTCACCCGCTTGCGCCCCTTCGCCGAATGGGCCGATCAGCCCATTCTTGTCATCGGCACGCACTTCGCCGCTCCTGCTGCTGGCCATGTCGTTCGTGATGCTGCTGCGTTTCGATTTGCGGTGTAGGCGAGCCACACTCCCGAATCTGTGGACCTTAAGAGCAAAGGAGCCCTTTGCTGACCCCTTTGCTGCTAGTGCATCGAGACCAGGAGCTGGCTATGCGTTGGCCTACACTGGCTGGGAAATCAACCGGCACCGCTTGCCTTCCGGTGCGACCCGCTTGCAATACACGTCAACGATGGCAACCGTGTTTTGGACCGAGTCGGTCAGCAGGTACCGTTTCGCCACACCGGGCCCGGTCGAATTGTCGATAGCCACAGCGACGAACGGCTGCGAGGCAATACCCCGCATCCGTTGAGCTTCCGACCTCTCGGCCGCTCGCTCCGCTTGTACGTACTGTCTGTGCGTATTGCCGACCAAGGCCTCCAATCCGTAACCCGTGGGCAAGTTGACGAAGTAGGTCTCGTATTGGCCCGCTGGTGCGATGACTGTGAAATTTTGCAATTTGGTTGCGTGCGTCTGGTTTTGGGCGACGCTGGTGCTGCCGACACAGGCAAGACCGAGCGCGATGGTCATGGCAATGAGCAAGCGTTTCATAAAGGACTCCAAACGGACGCATATGTCCGTCTGAGAATTGTGCCGTGTACGGAAGAAACAAAACGAGAAAAAAAGCGAAACAGAACGGACGAATTTCATTGAACACAAGTCACGACCCTTATCCTATTTCCGAATCGTCGACTTTTAGGTGCGTCATTCGTCGATCTTGTATGCCGTTCGTCGAGCAATATTGAAGCTTTCTCACTGACACACGTGACTATCATCGTGCAGTGCAAGCCGCTACTTTTTCTGTTGGCCTTAATCAAGAAAGAAGTCACGACCACTATCGTCATGACTTATGGCCTATATGACTTATGGCCTATATGTCGGTTGGATTGGCGAGAAACGGGTGTCGAATTATCAACCGGAAGCTATCGAGAACGTTGCAGAGAGAAAGAAGAAAAAGCGCTGATCGTGCTTGTGTCTGGCAAAAGTGTTACGACTTTCACATGAGTTGCGTAACTCCATATCCGAACGCCCGGCGATGTCTGACGCATGCAGTCATTCGGAGCTGTCGAGTGCAAATTGCCGCGCCCGGTGCATCATGTCCAACCGGCGCAGGGTGTTGAGCGGCGGCGATGGTGGCGCAGGCGTGAGGAACTCGACCAGTTTTCTCTGAACGACCAGGTCGAGCCTCCTTTGCGCCTGCCCAATGAGCGCCACGAATGACTTCAGGGTATTGGCCATTAGCGCACGGGATTCGGGCGTGCCGTGCAGCGTGATAAGGATGGCCTCGCTAGTTTCGGGCTGAGTCTTCTTGAGCCTGTATTTGAGTGCGGCAAGTGGGCCGTTCACCAGCTCGATGGAGGGGTTGATATCGAGTATCGGGCGGCCATTTGAACCTCTGTGTTTTAAGTATTTCGCTACAAAATGGAGGACTTTGCCTCGTCGGCTTCGCCCTCGCGATTAGCTACTTTAGTCGTCTGATTTTTCCGAGGCTCACGAGTAACAAGTGAGGACGCAAATCAGGGGTGCGAGCTTTCGCATCACTGTGCCTAGAATCGCGCTGTATGGGGAATGAGGCCTACCTGCATATCGGCATTGGCTGATAGACACACCTCGCGTGTCTATGCAAAGGTGCCGCACGTCGGGTGTGCCGATTGCAAACTGGAAGCCGCACCCGACGTAAGAGGTAAAGCGCGAACCGCATGAGCTGGAACTCATACGGTCCGCTGGCCACCAGTCAACTTGCTAGGAGCTGATCAATGGTTACCCCTGATCTTACGGCATCTGCGCGCCTTGTCGCGCTCTTCCTCTTGCCAAACCCGCGCTTTACCACCACGCCGCTCGCGTGGTGCCAGGTGGTCGAGGGCACTTAGTCGAAATCGTCTGTCAGCGTTTTCTGACTTCGAAGCAGGGCGTTGCCCTGTGCCCCTCACGCCGTGCGCAATGTACGGCGTGACTACCTGGAGCGCGCGTGATGAATATCATTTCCTCATGGGTCGGTTACACCTTCCCAAAGGCAAAGCGGCCTGCCCGCAAGGCAGCAAAAGAACCCGCCGCGTCGTGCACGGTTGCCGCACCCAGCCAAGCGCCTGCACGCGTCATGGTGTTAGAGGCTGACCCTCAGAGCCGCAGCACCCTCGTCGATCTGATCAAGGCAGTTGGCCTGGAGCCACTCGTCGTTCCTGACGGCGCGGCGGCCTTGAAATCCATCGATCTTTGCGCACCCGGCATGATCCTGATGGCTTGCAACGAGCTACCGGGCCCGGAGAGCGGCGATTTAAAGCTGTGTTCGATGATGCGAAAGCCGCGAGCAGATCATCCGTGCATTCCGATCATAGTCTTGGCAACGGGGTCGGATGCCTTTATTTGGCAAGGCTACATAGGGGATTGCGGGATAGAAGGTGTCCTGGAAAAGCCGCTACGCGCCCAAAAGCTGCGAGCGATGCTTGAGTTGTGGCTCGATCTGCCGCTTAAGGAGGAGCCGAAACAATCGCTTCCCCCAATCCAGAACACCGATGACTGGTTTCAAGTCCGTTTCACCGAAGACATCCAAGGGTTTGAACAGGCTTGGGCAAAGGATGACAAGCCTTCGATGGTCCGCTTTGCGCAGCACATGCAAGGCATCGCACTCGTGCTGGGTGTGCAGCGGGCACTCAAGTTGGCTGATCGACTGGAGCGGATGGCAAGAGGCACGAAGCCGATGGAGCCCGAGGCGATGCAACGCACCCTTACGGCTTTGAAAAAAGCGTTTGCCCCCTACCTCGACTAGGCG
>NZ_RYYV01000035.1 GCF_003977665.1 Dyella choica
GTATCGCAGCGGCGACCGGGTGCGCTGGCTGGCAGACGGACGGCTGGAGTATCTGGGCCGCACCGATGAACAGGTGAAAATCCGCGGCTATCGCATCGAACTGGGCGAAATCGAAGCCGGCCTGCTGCGTGATCCGAAGGTCGCGCAGGCGAAGGTAATCGCGCGCGAAGACCGCCCCGGTCATCCGCAACTGGTCGCCTATATCGTGCCTGCGCGTGCCTCAAGCGCGCCCCTGGATACGAGCGCATTGCGGCAAGCCCTGGCGCAGATCATGCCCGACTACATGCTGCCCACTGCCTTCGTGGTCATCGATGCGGTGCCACTTACACCCCATGGCAAGCTCGACCGAAAGGCGCTGCCGCCACCTGCGCTCACCGTGTCCAGCCAGCGTGCGCCGCGTACACCTCGTGAGGAGAGACTGGTCGCGCTGTTTGCCGAAGTGCTCGGCCTGGAACGCGTAGGTGTCGACGACAATTTCTTCGAGCTGGGCGGCCACTCGCTGCTTGCCACGCGCCTGGTCAGCCGCATACGCACCGCATTGCAGGAGGATCTGCCGATTCGGGCGTTGTTCGAAACACCTACGGTAGCCGGACTTGCGCTTTGCCTGAAGGATGAGCCGGAGGTGCGTAAACAGGCAGAGATCAGCCCGCTGCGCACATCAGGTACCCAGCCACCCCTGTTCTGCTTGCCACCGGCAGGAAGCCTGCCGTGGTGCTACATGGCGCTGGTCGAGCACATCCAGGCCGACTGTCCGATCTACGGCTTGCACGCACCGAACGATGGCGTGGTGGATATCGAGACGGAAGCCAGCCACTACATTGAGGCCATACGCAGCATCCAGACCAACGGCCCCTATCGGCTGCTTGGCTGGTCAGTGGGTGGCGTCATGGCTCATGCGGTAGCCACTCGCCTGCAGGACGCGGGCGAACAGGTTGAACTGCTCGCCATGATCGATGCCTATCCGCCGGATCAGGGGCATATGGAAGCCTTATCCGATGCCTGTTACGTGGATACCGAGCGGCGTTCATTGCTTTCGGTCATGGAGAACTATCGCCGCGACGCTGAGGTATCCCTGAATGACGGCGATACCGTTGACGCCATGCTCGACACCTGGATCCGGCATGGCGCGATCATGCCGGACGATCGCGAAGTGCTGATCTGGATGACGCAACAGTTCATGCGCGCGATCGCTGTTTCGGCCTGCTTCAAGCCTTCGCCTTATTTGGGAAACGTCTGGTTTTTCCGTGCCGATCACAGTGACGACCCCGATGCGTCTCTACCCATCGAGCGCTGGGCGCCCCATGTGCTGGGAACGATTCACGTCCATCAGGTGCCGGCCCATCACTACCGGATGCTCGATGCATCTTTCTGTCCGCAGATTGGCAGGGTGATTACCAGCGCCATGGACCTGTGCACAGGCGCCGCGGCACCGGAACCCAATTCACCCTTGCTATCCGTCACCAAAGATACAACCGGCTAACCACGATCACTGCGCACTCATATACGGAACCCGTCATGACCACAGCAGCAACAATGGATGAACAGGTCTGTCTCAAAAGCGACGTCAAGATCGAGCCGCTTACCTATCGCTGGTACGCGTGGGGCCACCTTGTTTCGCCGGTACAAATGGCGATGAACCTGGCCTTCCGCCAGATACCGATGCTGAAGTCTTTTGTCGCCAATCCTGGAGTGCACGAGGCCGCTTCGAAAAATCCGCAGCTGTTGGGCGGAACCTTTCTGGAGCTCAAGCAAAGTGATGTTTCGTCCGTACGCAAACTGCTTCAGGAAACGCTGCAAGCCGGCGCCCCACTGATCGAGTTTGCCAACGACCTGATGCAGATCGACCGGCAGCTGCTGAAAACCGAAAGTGGCCACAGCCTGGATCATATCTACGCCAAGCTTCCCGATTCGCTTGCAGGCGCGGCGGAAGTTGCCTACGACCTCGCCAATCGCCCGACGTTACGCATGCTGGAAGAGCTCATCTACGGCAGCGCCATACACCACCGGCATGCACAGGAGCTGGCTTTTACCACCAAAAAGGACGATCAGCGCAACTTCTTTCTGAATACGCCGCGCCTGGAATCGCCTGATCGCATGATATTGCCGATGCCGTTTGCGGACCGGCGTGTCGACCTGATCGCCTCCGCCAGGACTCGCGCCGCATCATTCCGGGACATCTGCGACGCGCTGGCAGTGCCTGAAGATCGGCGCGCCGCCTTCGGCGATTTTTTCACCGCCCATTCACCCCGGCGCGATCAGCCCGATTACACGGGCGACGGCGTGCGGGTGCGCTACTTCGGTCACGCCTGCGTGCTTCTGCAGAGCAAGGAAGTTTCCATCCTGATCGACCCGTTCGTCACCTGGGACCATGACGACGCCGAAGGAAGACTCACCTTCCACGACCTGCCCGACCACATCGACTACGTATTCCTTACGCACAACCACCAGGACCACTTCTGTCCGGAAGTGCTGCTGCAGCTACGCGGCCGCATCGGCCGCATTCTGGTGCCGCGAAACAACACGTACAGCATCGCCGATCCATCCATGCGTCTGGCGCTGAACAGCCTGGGCTTCAGCAACGTGGAAGTGATGGATGCCATGGACGCCATTCCCGTGCCGGATGGCGAGATCACCAGCCTGCCCTTCTACGGCGAGCATGCCGACCTGAGCATCAGCAGCAAGCACGCCATGCACGTGAAGCTGAAGGGCCGCAGCTTCCTGTTCGTGGCCGATTCCGATGGCAAGGATCGCCAGCTGTACCGCCGCATTGCCGAGCGCATCGGCCAGGTGGATACGCTGTTTGTAGGCATGGAATGCGACGGCGCGCCGCTTACCTGGCTCTACGGCACGTACTTGCCGCAGCCCATCCATCGCAAAGATGACGATTCACGCAGGTTGTCGGGCTCCGATTCGGACCGCGCATGGACGATTGTGGCCGAACTCGGCTGCAAGACTGCTTACGTATACGCGCTGGGCCAGGAACCATGGCTCAAATTTGTCGCCGGCCTGCAGTACACGGCGCAAAGCAAACAGATCATTGAATCGGACAAGTTTGTGCAACGGTGCCGCGCGGCCGGCATCGTCTCCGAACGACTCCATGGCTGCCGAACGATGCATTGCTAAGCGCCACCGTTAACCGCGGTTTCCACTCACCATTTGGAGAGCAGTCATGTATCAAGACAATGACAGCAACAACAGTGGCCCCCAGCGTCCCGTCTTCCGCAAGATCGACCATATCGCCATCGCCGTGCACGACGTGGAGGAGGCCATCAAATACTTCACCGACGTGATGGGATTCAACCTGGAGCGTCGTCTTCACATCAAGGGCCGGCGTACCGGCATGCTGTCGGCGGAAATGACCCACGGCGAAATCAAATTCGTGTTGTGCCAGGGGACGGAGCCGGAATCCCAGGTATCTCGCCTCATCAGCAACTACGGCCCGGGGGTTGCGCATATCGCCCTGGCGGTGGACGAAGCCCATTCAGCGGCCGAACAACTGGGGGGCTTTGGCATTTCCTTCGATACGTCGGTCATCGAAGGCCCTGGCCTGAAGCAGGTGTTCACGGCGCGCGACTCCAATTCCGGCCTCTCTTTCGAGTTCATCGAGCGCACTTCCGAAGGCGGTTTCCTGGAAGAAAACGTACAGAACCTGTTTGATCAACTGGAAAAAGCCGATGCCTACTAGCGTCACGGCGAGTTGCGTACCGTCCCGATCCTGCGTGTACCGGCCGCATGCTTTTTCGTACTTCATTGCGGGGTAACTCAAAATGGAATCTTCTCGCCACGCGCATGCGCTCCCACGCAGGAAACGATCATGCTTACGTATTATCTGAAAATTGCCTTTGCCGGCTTCAGGCGGAACATGGCGCTAAGCCTCCTGACCGTTCTTACGGTAGCGATCGGAATCGGCGGCGCCATGAGTACGTTCACGATCTATCACGTCATGTCCGGCGACCCGATACCCGGCAAATCGGGCAAGCTGTTCGTACCCCAGTTCGACAGCATCGGTCCGCAAGCGCGGGAAAAAACCGACGAGCCGCCGGATCTGCTCAGCTACCGGGATGTGCTTGCGCTGATGCGTGCGCCGGCAGGTGAACAGCATGCGGCCATGTATCCAACGAGAATGACCGTGACGCCGCCTAATCCGTCGCTGTCACAACTGGCAGTGTCCGCACGAGCGACCCAGCCCGCCTTCTTTCGCATGTTCGATACGCCGTTCCAGTCCGGCGCCCCCTGGTCCGACGCGGAAGAAGCGGCACGCGCACGGGTCGTGGTGCTCAGCGCACGCACCGCCGAACGCCTGTTTTCCAATCAGGATGCCGTCGGTAAGACCGTGACCCTGAATGGTCAGGATTATCGTGTAGCGGGCGTGCTGAAACCCTGGAATCCGACCCCGCGCTTCTATGACCTCAGCGGCGACGCATTGGCGCAATCGGAAGGCGTCTACCTGCCATTTGCCACCGCCATCGATCGGCAAATGGACAGTAACGGACATACCGAATGCGACGTCGCTCCGGCTCCCGGGGCTGGCTGGCAAGGGATGCTCAATTCCAATTGCGTATGGCTGCAATATTGGGTGCAGTTACCCGATGCAGCAGCGGTGACGCGCTACAACGCTTTCCTGAGCCAGTACGCCACCGAACAACAGCGATCCGGCCGCTTCAGCTGGCTGCCCATGACCCGGCTTCGCGACGTACGCCAATGGATGCGTTACAAGCAGGTCATTCCCAATGAATTGCGCGTGGTCGTGCTCCTGGGGTTCGGGTTTCTTCTGGTATGCATGGTGAACGCCGTGGGCCTGATGCTGGCACGGCTCAACGGGCGCACTGCCGATCTAGGGGTGCGTCGTGCGCTCGGAGCGACGAAGGGCGACATATTGATCCAGTGCGTTATAGAGGCCGCGTTTGTGGGTCTGCTTGGCGGACTGGCAGGTCTCTCCCTCACGGTGGCAGGCGCCGCAGCGGAGCGCGCCATTGTTGCCCAAAGCCTGGCGCGCATCACGCATATCGACAATATGCTTGTGCTTATCACCCTGACGCTTGCGGTCGCGAGCACGATCTGCGCCGGACTTTATCCTGCCTGGCGCGCCAGTCGGACACCACCCGCCATGCAACTACGGGCTCGCTAAAGGAAACCCATCATGAATGTCTGGCCGATACTTTCAGCGCTGCGACGCAATCCGATGGGGGCGATACTGATCGTGCTGCAAATAGCCCTAACCGTGGCGATCGTCTGCAACGCGCTATTCATTGTGCAGCAACAGACCCGTCTGATCAGCCGCCCCAGCGGTGTCGACGAAGCAAGCCTTTTTTCGTTTTACAATCTTTGGGGAAGTAACACCACGGATTACAAGTCTCGCGTGCAGGTCGATCTCTCTGCCTTGCGGGCACTTCCGGATGTCGAAGACGCGATCGCGACCACGGGGCTCCCCTTGCGGGGTGGCGGCTATCACTACCCGGTGGCCATCAGTCCGGTCCAAACCAAGGACAACCCTGAGGCGAGCGTCTATCTCACGGATCAACACGGCCTGAATGCATTGGGCCTGCAACTGGCCGCCGGGCGCTGGTTCCATTCCGACGAAATTCACGACATGGACAGCGACCACGACAATCCGGAGTCCGCACCGATGGCCGTGCTGACCGACGCATTGGCGCAACGGCTGTTTCCGCAGGGCAATGCGCTGGGAAAAGCGATCTATCTGGGCAAATCTCCGGCCACGGTAGTAGGCATTGTCAAACGCATGCAGGCAGCACGGATTTCCACGTCTTCGCAGACGGCCGAATATGCGGTACTGGTGCCATTTCTGTGGGAAGCGCCGGCCAGTTTGTACGTCGTACGCGCCAAGCCTGGTCGACGCGATGCCGCCATCCAGGCGGCTCAGCTTGCGTTGAGCCAGATCAGCCGTTCGCGTTCCATCGCCAACGTCCAGGGTTTCGACGAGACGCGTTCGGAGGCATACCGGCCCTACCGAGCGACCGCCATCATTCTTGCTTGCGTGGGACTGCTGCTGATTTCGGTGACCGGATTGGGCATCGTTGGCCTGACCAGCTATTGGGTCTCTCAACGCAAGCGCCAGATTGGCATTCGTCGCGCGTTGGGCGCGCGGCGCATTGACATACTCCACTACTTCCATACTGAAAACCTTCTGGTGGTAGGTTGCGGCGCGATCATCGGCGTGATTCTCGCCAATCTCGCCAATACGATGATCGTCGAACACTTCGAGATGGACCGGCTACCGCAGATTTATATTGTTGCCGGCGCGGTGATCGTGCTCGGACTCGGCCAGCTCAGCGTACTGTGGCCCGCATGGCGTGCTGCACGCATATCACCTGCGGTCGCCACTCAGGCGAACTAGATCAATGCCCTTGCAAGATGCACATGGACGGCCAGGAACCAGAGCCGCCTATTTCAGCAATTCAGCCGGATGACCGCCATCATGCAAACTTACTCGCACGCCGCAGTCATGAACTTCCTCAACGAGGTCTCGGGCAACTTTCCCGATGCGATTGCGCTTGCAGCAGGGCGCCCGACCGAGCGCTACTTCGGCAGGCTTTCATCAGACGCCCTGCGCGAGGCCATCGACCACTATGGTTGCAGCACTACCCAGCTGTTGCAGTACGGACGCACGGCCGGCGTCATCAACACGCTTGTCGCGACGCAACTTCGCCGGGACGAAGGCGTTCCCGCCGACGCAAACCGGCTGATCATCACCGCTGGCTGCCAGGAAGCCATTGCCCTATGCCTAAGCGCACTGTGCCCGCGCCCTGACGATGTCGCCCTTGTATGCAATCCCACCTACATCGGCGCCACCGGCGCGGCGCAGGCTTGCGGGGTGGCGATCAAGGCCATCCCTAGCGCTGGTGACGATCTGATCACCGCACTGGAGCAGTGCATCGAGCAGCTTCGCCTGGAACGGCGGTGCCCGCGCGTGCTGTACCTCATTCCGGATTTCGACAATCCGACCGGCCGCACGCTGAGCGAAGTGCAGCGACGTGCCGTTCTGACCACATGCGAACGGCATCGCATCGTGATACTGGAAGACAATCCCTATGGCATGTTTCGCTATGAGGGCAGCCCCATTCCACCCATGGCTGCGCTGGATGAAGCCGGCTGCGTGATCTACCTGTCGACTTATTCCAAGACCATTTGCCCTGCCGTCCGTGTGGGCTCGGCCTGCCTGCCGCACACGCTGTTCGGTGATCGCCAGGCTTCTGCGAAGCTCTTTCAAGAGCTGACCGAGCGCAAGAGCTTCGTCTCGGTAAACACCAGCCCCATCACCCAGGCCATCGTTGGCGGGATCCTGTTGCGCCATGACTGCAGTTTGCGCGACTGGATACGACCGACCGTGGACTTGTATGCCGATAATCGCGAGGTCATGCTGCAGGCACTGAAAAAGCAGTTTGAGCCGCACCCGGACATAAGCTGGAATCGTCCTGACGGCGGATTCTTTCTTTCCATGGATCTTCCGTTCCGCTTTACGGCCGATGCCGTCGTTGAATGCGCGACAAGGTTCCAGGTCATCGTCATGCCGCTGGCCTTTTTTGCGCTCGATGATTCCCAGGACCGGCGCATAAGACTCGCCTTTAGCGCCGTGGACAGGGACGACATAGCTTCCGGCGTTGCTTCGCTAAGCCGCTACGTAACACAAAGGCTGGAGAGCATGGGGACGAGGGAGCGCGAGTCCCCGGTCGCGGCATCGGCCCTATAGGCGCAGCACGCGTGATAGCGCCAGTCAATGTCGAAGACTTTCGCCGTCTGACCAGGAAGCGTCTTCCAGCCATCGTGTTTGACTATCTCGACGGAGGCGCGGAAGACGAGCACGGGATCGAGCACAACAAGGCGATTTTCCAGCACATACGTTTCAAGCCCCTACGGCTGCGCAATGTGTCGGAACGCGATCTTTCCACCAGCCTGCTTGGCCGGCCCCTCGCCGCCCCCTTGCTGATTGCTCCCACCGGGCTCAATGGGCTGTTGTGGCCCGAGGGCGATATCGCTCTGGCCAGAGCCGCGGCCGGCGAGGGGTTGCCCTTTATTCTATCGACCGCATCCAATGCATCGATAGAAGACGTTGCACGACAGGTGGATGGTGATTTGTGGTTTCAGCTCTACACGATCCACGCCGACCTGACCAGGCAGCTGATCCGACGGGCGATAGCGGCTGACTATTCAACCTTGGTTGTGACGGTGGATGTCGTCGTAAACGGAAACCGCGAACGGGATCGCCGCAATGGATTCGCGTTCCCTTTGCGTTTCAGTCCAGGCTTGGTGCTCGATGGCATCAGGCATCCGCGATGGCTGTGGCATTTGCTGCGCAACGGCCTGCCCCGCATGGCCAATATGGCTCAGCAGCAGCAAGCAAGCCTGGATTTGCAGACTGCGTTGCTTCGGCGCCAAATGGATGCGTCTTTTGACTGGTCCAGCCTGGCCAGGCTGCGCGAAACATGGCCACGGCGGCTGCTGGTAAAGGGCATATTGCGTGCCGAAGATGCACAACGGTGCGTCGAGCTAGGTGCCGATGGCGTGATCCTTTCCAACCACGGCGCAAGACAACTGGATCATTGCATTTCTCCCATGCAAGTGCTTGGGCAGGTGGTTGAAAACATATCGCAGCCCGTGCTGGTCGATAGTGGATTCCGCCGCGGCAGCGACGTCGTCAAAGCCCTCGCCATGGGAGCATCCGGCATCCTGATCGGGCGAGCCGTCCTTTATGGCCTGGCGGCTCGCGGGGAAGCCGGCGCAAGAGAGGTTTTGCGCCTGCTGAAGCGCGAAATGGACATAACGCTTGCCCAGATCGGCTGCCCGTCCGTGGCACAGCTTTCGCCGGAATATTTGCTTTGACACGCCGAGGCCAGGTGCGCATAGCTGGTCTCGAACGATGAATCCAGCTGCGACAGGAAAAACTGATCGTCGCTGATCGTCCGCCGGATGCCGAGCAGCGTGTTGCACAGCGGCGAGCTATGCCCTTCGCACTGAATCTCCGGATGCTGCGCGAGCAGCTGGCACAGCTAGGTCGAACCTGCGCGCGGCAGACCGGTGACGCCAACGAAAGTAGGCGTTGCCACCTCAGAACCCCTTGCTGATCTGCACCCACGCCCGCGTGGACGGGCGCCTGCCCGCCAACGCAGGCGTGCTGCCCACCGGCTGACCCACTTGCACCTGCGCTATCCATTGATCAGGACCGGCCCAGTTCAGGCCAAGACCCACGCTGCTCAGCGTGGCATGGTTGCTGCCGGTGCTACCGGCCCATGGGTGTGGGTTGATCCATACGCCGCCCTGGTCGGCAAACACACTGCCGGCCCAAGCTCCGCCCGGCAGGCTCAGGTCATGGCGCAGTTCCGTCGTGGCCAGGTAACCGGAAGCACCCGCCAACGTACTCACTTCGTAGCCACGCACGCTCTGCATGCCCCCGAGCAGGAACTGCTCGGAAGAGTCCAGGTTGTGATGGCTGTACTGGCCACTGAGCGCTACGTACAGGCGCGTCGTGGCAGTGATCATCTGCAGGCGGCTCACACTGCCATCCCAATGCAGCTCGTGCCCCTGCGTGTGAGCTGTCACCGAGTCGCCAGCCTTCGCCGCAGGATTGTCAAAGCCCAGCTGTCCTCGTGTCAGCGACAGTTGCGCCTGAGTCACTCCGCCTCCGCCCCAGCCATCGCGATGATCGAAGGCACCACTGGCCGTCCAGTCCCAGGTGTGGCGATCATCGTGCACGCCGGTGCTGCCGGTGTCGTCCGCCAAATGATGATGGTCCAGTTCCAGCCGGGCACTTACATTCGTGTTGGGGCTGCGCACGATGGCCTGAGACAACCACGCACTCGCCTCCGTAGCATGCCCTCGGGCATGCAGGTCGGTCAGGCCATCGCCCAATTGATAGGACAGCGCCGAGTACGCCAGCCCGAACCGGGTCCCAGCCCCATTGAGCGTAAAGTCATAGGCCAGATGGCCATAGCGCATGTGCTCGTCGGAGGCCAGAAGTCCCGCACTGAGCTGATCGCCAAGGCCGACCAGATTGTTCACGGCCACGTTGCCGCCCAAACGGATGCGGCCGGTGTAGCGATCTCCCCCGTCATCCAGCGTAACGTTACCGGTTACGCGCGGCAGCGCCTGGGCATCGACATCGAGATTGCTGGTACCGGGCGCGCTGCCGGGACCCAACACCGCATGCCCCTGTACTCCCGGCAGATCGTTCAACAACAACAGCTGACGATCCAGGGCCTCCTGCGTGACCAGTTGGCCGCTCTGCAGCGGGCTGAGGCTGGCGTTGAGCAGGCTCGTCTGGACACGGCTGTGGTTGGCCACCTGCACCCGGTCGTAGCGCGCCTCGATGACCTTGAACTGCACCACACCGTCACTCAACGCCTGTGCCGGCACCACAGTGCGGGACAACGGATAACCGTGGGAGCGATAGTAGTCAGTGATGCGTTGCGCGAGGACGGCGAGCGTGGCGAGCGTCTGCGTGTGGCCTTCGCCGTCGGCGACCAGTGCGTGCAGCGTCCCGGTATCGAACGTCGTGTTGCCGCCAACGACGATCTGCTTCACCTCGAAAGGGGTGTTATCGGTGACAGGGGCGGTCACGGGCGCCTGGATCTGTATCCCCGGCTCACGTTTGGGCAACGGTTGCTGCGGAGGCTGCGCCTGCTGCAGTAGCTGACCGCTGGTGGGCGGCGTTTGCTGCGCAAACGCGGAAGCCGCCAACAGGGCCATGGCTAGGGGCGACAAACGCACAATGGTTGATCCGATCACAGGCAGGTATCCCAAAAACGAGGAAAAGAGAGAGTTTTAGTTGTTATGGCAGACGCACACCGCCGCCCACCACGCGTATATCCGGCGCGTAGAGATCGGACGTAGCGGCTGAAATGGCGGACCGGAGGGGCACGGTGGCCGGTGCAGACTCGTCCGATGCAGCCATCGTCGACACCAGCAGGCTACCCGGCGCTAGCGCGGTGCCGATGGGCGCCGGCTTACCCAATAGCTGCTGCACGTATGCCACGCCCGGCAACGCCACTTCGCTGTTGACCACTACGTTGAACGCCAGGGCATTGCCGGCGGCCTGCACGAACGTGTAATTGCCATCATTCGCGGCCAGTCCATGGCCGGCAATGGCGTATTCCCCGGCCGGGCTTTGTGCGGTAGCCGGGGTAGTAAAGGTCAGCGTGCCGCTGGTGGCATTGGCCAAGGTGTCGCTCCCCTGGAAACCGGTGACCGTGCCGGTCAGCGTCGGGATCGTCTGGCCGGCAAACACCTGCACCGGTGTCGCCACATAGGTCAGCGTGGCCGGCATTATCGTGAGCATACCGCTGTTGTAGGCGATGGCGTAGTTATTCGACGTAAGGCCACTAGGCGTGAGTGTGTAGCTGCCCACGTTCAAGGCACCTTGTGAACTGCCGCCATAGGTTAGCGCACCACCCAGCACTGCCGTGGATTGCCCATCGACGAAACCGTTATAAGTAACGCCATTGCCACCGCTGTACGACTGCGCGTTGTAGGTGATGTTGGCGCTATTGGCCGTAATGGTGAGTCGAGCCGGGGTAATCATGCCGATGGCTGCGATGGCTGTGCTGTTGCCCAGTATGTAATTGCCCACGCCGCTGCCGCTGATCGCCAGACCGCTCGCTTGAACGTTGATGCCGCTGCCGGCATTGGCTGTGGCGTAGAGACCGGACGTGGGATCATTGAGGCTCACCGCATCGCTGCCGATCACGCCGGTCAAGCTGTAGTTGCCCGACGCCAGCGTCGCCGCCGTGGTGCCGTCGTACACCTTGGTTACCGTACCAGTGAGGCTGGCCGTCAACGTGGCCGGACTCACCGTCAGCATGCCGTTGCCGTAATTGATCGTGTAATTGCTCGAGCTCAGCCCTGACGGCGTGATGGTGTAGAAACCGGCGTTGACAGCACCTTGTGACGTTCCACCGTAGACCAGTGTGCCACCGAGCACCGACGCATTTTCACCATTCACGAGGCCGCTGTAAACCACGCCATTGCCGCCACTGTAGGCAATACCGTTATACGTCTTGCTGGCATTATTCGCCGTCACTACCAGCAACGCCGGCGTAATGCTTGCCGCGCCGCTCGCACTGGTGGGCAAGCTGTAGTTGGACAGGCTGGTGCCGCTGTTGGCCATGAAATCACTGCCGCCCAGCGTCGCCGTGACCGTGGTGGCGTTGGCCACGTTGCTGCTGTTGTAGGCGCCACTGGTCTGCGTCACCGTCGCGCCCTCCCCGCTGACAAAGCCGCTCAGCGTGTAATCGATCGGCGTGAGCGTTGCAACGGTAGTGCCGTCGTACACCTTGCTGATCGGGCCGACAAGGCTGGCCGTCAGGGTGGCCGGTGTAATGGTCGCTGCGACGCTGACGCTGCCGGACGCCAAGGTGTAATCGCTGGCCAATGAAGCGTTGCTGCCGGAAATGCCGCTGATGATCAGGCCCGATACGGTGACGCGGGTGGCGTTGGCGACCTGTGCGCTGTTGTAAACCGCGCCGGTGTCAGACAGGTTGGCACTTGTATCGCCGGAGACCAGTCCGCTGTAGCCATACGTTGGCGCAAAGCCGATCGGCGCAGCGGTCGTGCCGTCATACGTTTTGGTCACGCCGCTATTGGTCAGCGTCGCCGTCAGCGTCGCGGGGGTGATGCTCGCCGCCACATTGGCGCTGTTGGGCACCAAGCTGTAATCGCTGGCCTGCGAACCGTTGCTGCCGACGATGCCGCTGATGCTCAGTCCCGATACCGTGACATCGCTGGCGCTGACCACGTGCGCACTGTTGTAAGCCACGCCGGTGTCGGTCAGGCTGGCGCCGGTATCGCCAGAGACGAAGCCGCTGTAGTTATACGTCGGGGTAAATCCGATCGGCGCAGCTGTCGTGCCGTCATACGTTTTGGTCACGCCGCTGTTGGTCAGCGTCGCCGTCAGCGTCGCGGGGGTGATCGTCGCCGCCACACTCGCGCTGCCGGAGGCCAAGGTGTAGTCGCTGGCCAGGGAACCGTCGCTGCCCATAATGCTGCTGATGCTCAGCCCCGAAACGGTGACGCGGCTGGCGCTGGCCACATGCGTACTGTTGTAAGCCACGCTGGTGTCAGCCAGGCTGGCGCCGGTGTCGCCGGAAGCCAGCCCACTGTAGCTAAACGTTGGGACAAATCCGATCGGCGCAGCGGTCGTGCCGTCATACGTTTTGGTCACGCCGCTGTTGGTCAGCGTCGCCGTCAGCGTCGCGGGGGTGATCGTCGCCGCCACGCTCGCGCTGCCGGAGGCCAAGGTGTAATCGCTGGCCAGGGAACCGTCGCTGCCCATAATGCTGCTGATGCTCAGCCCCGATACGGTGATGCGACTGGCGCTGGCCACATGCGTGCTGTTGTAAGCCACGCTGGTGTCAGCCAGGCTGGCGCCGGTGTCGCCGGAAGCCAGTCCACTGTAGCTAAACGTCGGGACAAATCCGATCGGCGCAGCGGTCGTGCCGTCATACGTTTTGGTCACGCCGCTGTTGGTCAGCGTCGCCGTCAGCGTCGCGGGGGTGATGCTCGCCGCCACATTGGCGCTGTTGGACACCAAAAAGTAATCGCTGACCTGCGAACCATTGCTGCCGGTAATGCCAGTGATACTCAGCCCCGATACCGTGAGGCTGGTGGCGCCGACCACGTGCGCGCTGTTGTAGGCCACACTGGTGTCGGTCAGGATGGCGCCCGTATCGCCGGGGACCAAAACCAAGGGGCTGTACATCGGGGTAAAGCCGACCGGTGCAGAGGTCGTACCGTCGTAGCTCTTGGTCACCCCGCTGTTGATCAGCACCGGTGTCAGGGGAGCCGGCGTGATGGTTCCTGCCACCGAGGAGATGGTTGGCAGCGCCACGCTGTAGTCAGTGCTCTGGCTGCCGCTGGTGCTGGAAAGGATATTCACCCCGAGACTGCCGCTGGCGCTGATGCTGCTGGCACTGGCTACATGACTGCTGTTGTAAGCCAATGTGATGCCAGTGGCATCGAGCGACAAGCTATCGCCACTGATCGCACCACTGACACTGCCGCCAACCAACCTGGCACCCATCGCCGTCGTAGTGCCGTCGTAGGTCTTGCTCAGAAAGCCACCGATGGTGGGCGCTGTAGCCGTCAGCACCCTTGGCGAAATGCTTGCCACGCCCACACCGGTGGCGGCGGTAGTGCTCACCAAGGTGTAATCGCCGAGCACGGAATTATCGGTACCGTTACCGGTGATCGATGCCAGCGACAAACCGCCTTGCGTAATCACCGTTGCCGAAGCAACGTGAGCCGAATTGAATGTTGGCGTCGCCGAACTACTCACCGTAGCGCTATCGCCCGACACCAGGCCCGAGACGCTGTAGGTTGGGCTGAATCCACCTGGTGTCGCCGTGGTGCCGTCGTAGGTCTTGGTGACGTTGGTGGTATTGGAAAGAGCTACCGTCAACGGTGCTGGCATGATGGTCGCCGCCACATTCGCACTGCTGGATGCCAAGGTGTAGTCGCTGGTCTGCGAACCGTTGCTCCCAGCAATACCACTGATGCTCAGCCCCGATACCGTGACGTCGGTGGCGCTGGCTACATGCGCGCTGTCGTAAGCCGCACCGGTGTTGGACAGGCTGGCGCCGGTATCGCCGGAGACCAAGCCGCTGTAGCTGTACGTCGGCGTAAAGCCGCCTGGCGCATTGGTCGTACCATCATACGTCTTGGTCACACCGCTGTTGGTAAGCGTCGCCGTCAGTATCGCGGGGGTGATCGTCGCCGCTACATTGGCGCTGTTGGACGCCAAAATGTAATCGCTGACCAGCGAACCGTCGCTGCCGGTAATGCCGCTGATGCTCAGACCCGATACCGTGACGTTGGCGGCACTCACAACGTGTGCGCTGTTGTAAGCCACGCTGGTGTCAGTCAGGCTGGCGCCGGTGTCGCCGGAAGCCAGTCCACTGTAGCTGTACGTCGGCGCAAAGCCGATCGGCGCAGCAGTCGTGCCGTCATAGGCCTTGGCCACACCGCTGTTGGTCAGCGTCGCCGTCAGCGTCGCGGGGATGACGCTCGCCGCCACATTGGCGCTGCTGGAGACCAAGCTGTAATCGCTGGCCTGCGAACCGTTGCTGCCGGTAATGCCACTGATACTCAAGCCCGATACCGTGAGGCTGGTGGCACCGACCACGTGCGCGCTGTTGTACGTCGCACTGGTGTCGGTCAGGCTGGCGCCGGTATCGCCGGAGACCAAACCCAGGTAGCTGTACGTCGGGGTAAAGCCGACCGGTGCAGAGGTCGTACCGTCGTAGCTCTTGGTCACGCCGCTGTTGGTCAGTGCCAGTGTCAGTGGCGCCGGCGTGATGGTCGCAGCCACCGAAGTGATGGTCGATGCCGACAGGCTGTAGTCAGTGCTCTGGCTGCCGTTGGTGCTGGAAAGGAGATTCACGCCGAGACTACCGCTGGCGCTGATGCTGCTGGCATTGGCTACATGACTGCTGTTGTAAGCCAACGTGATGCCGGTGGCATTGAGCGACAGGCTATCGCCGCTGAGCGCACCACTGACACTGCCGCCGATCAAACTGGCACCCGCCGCTGCCGTAGTGCCGTCGTAGACCTTGGTCAGCGTGCCGCCGATGGTCGGTGCCGTAGTCGTCAGCACGATCGGCGAGACGCTAGCCACACCCGCGCCGGTGGAAGCGGTTGTACTCGCCAAGGTGTAATCGCTGATCACGGAATTATCGGTACCGTTACCGGTGATCGATGCCAGCGTCAGACCGCCTTGCGTGATTGCCGTTGCGGAAGCGACGTGAGTCGAATTGAACACCGGCGTGGCCGAACTGCTCACCGTAGCGCTGTCGCCCGATACCAGACCCGAGACGCTGTACGTCGGGCTGAATCCACCTGGTGCCGCCGTGGTGCCGTCGTAGGTCTTGGTGACGTTGGTGGTATTGGACAGCGATGCAGTCACCGGTGCTGGCGTGATCGTCGCCGCCCCATTCGCATTGCTGGAGGTCAAGGTGTAATCGCTGGCCAGCGAACCGTTGCTGCCGGTAATGCTGCTGATGCTCAGCCCCGATAGCGTGAGGCTGGTGGCGCCGATCACGTGGGCGCTGTTGTAAGCCGCACCGGTGTTGGACAGGCTGGCGCGGGTATCGCCGGAGATCAGGCCACTGAAACTGTACGTCGGCGTAAAGCCGCCTGGCGCATTCGTCGTGCCGTCATAGGTCTTGCTCACGCCGCTGTTGGTCAGCGTCGCCGTCAGTGTCGCGGGTGTGATCGTCGCCGCCACACTCGCGCTGTTGGGCGCCAAGGTGTAATCGCTGATCAGCGAACCGTTGCTGCCCGTAACGAGGAGAATGCGCAAACCCGATACGGTAATGCGAGAGGCGCTGCCCGCGTGCACGCCGTTGTAGGCCACGCCGGTGTTGGTCAGGATGGCGCCGGTGTCGCCCACGACCAAACCCAGGTAGCTGTACGTTGGGGTAAAGCCGACCGGTGCATTGGTCGTACCGTTATAGACCTTGGTCACGTTGATGTTCGTCAATCTCGGCGTCAATATGGCGCGTGTGATGGTCGCGGCCACATTCGCACTCGTGGACGCCAAGGTGTAATCGCTCGCCAGCGAGCTGTTGCTGCCGGTAATGCCGCTGATGCTCAGGCCCGCTACCGTGACGTTGGCTGCGTTGACCACGTGTGCGCTGTTGTACCTCGCACTGGTGTCGGTCAGGCTGGCGCCGGTATCGCCGGGGACCAGCCCGCTAAAGCTGTACGTAGGGGTAAAGCCGACCGGTGCGGCGGTGGTGCCGTTATAGGTTTTGGTCACGCCGCTGTTGGTCAGCGTCGGCGTCAGCGTCGCCGGATTGATGGTCAGGGTCGCGCTCGTCGCGCCGAAGCTCAAATCGTAATTACTGGAATACGCCGATGACACATTCTCGGAGTAGCCGCCCGCGTGCTGCGCGGCCGTCAGCCCCAGCGTGATCGCCGAAAGATTCGGCGATGGCAGCGAGTAGCTCAACACCGTCGTGTCCTGATTGGTTCCGTTATACGTCACCGTCTGGTTGCTTGTGCTGATCGTCAGCGGAATCAACAGGCTTTCGATCAAGGGTGCGGTGTAGCCGTTGTAGATTCGCCAGGTGGCGCCGCTGCCGCCGCTGATTGCGGGAGTCCAGGAAAAACTGCTCTGCTGCAAAATTTGAGTGTTGTCTAAGCCGGTCATCCCGGTTGCGGCGGCACCGCCAGTCCCGTATTGCTGATTGGTGCTCTGCGTATCCCAATAGCTGGCCGTAGTCGTGCCGCCCGTGACAGACCCAACCAGACCGCCGTGTTGATCGCTTGCATCACCAGTCGACACGCTGCCTGTGGCATAGGTGTCGATGATCGTGCCAGCGCTCATCAAACCTACCAACCCGCCAATCGCATTGTTGTTATTAGTCCCGCCGGAGTTCCACGACACATTGCCCGTTGCATAAGCGTTCTGGATTGTGCCGGTGTCATAGCCGACCAGCCCGCCGAGATAGTCCGCCGCGGCGCCGCCGCCATAGGAACCGCTCACCGCACCTGTGGCATAGGCATTGCTAACCGTGCCGTCGTTGGTCCCGACGAGACCGCCGAGATAGTCTCCAAATGACGACCCACTAACCGCTCCCATGGCGTAAGCGTTACTGATAGTGCCGCTGGATTCGTTAGTGCCAACCAATCCGCCAATATTCTCACTATCACCAGAACCGCTAACCGTTCCCGTTGTGAAAACGTTGCTGACGGTGCCTGAGTTATCGCCCACCAGACCGCCGATGCTAATTGGCAGGCTCAAAGACGTGCCTGAGGCTGCGCCGGAAACGCTCTCCCCCAGCAAGCCAACGTTGCGGATCGTGCCCGAGGATGCCCCAAACAGACCCACATCGGTGAGGGAGGAATTCCCCGCGACAGTAAGGCCGGTGATGGTGTGGCCAAGCCCGTCGAACACACCCGAGAACGCCGTGGTGCTGGTACCGATCGGTGTGAAACCGCCCGAGAGATTCAGATTTCCCGCCAGCGCATAGAATCCGCTCGTCCCCACGTTGTTCTGCAGTGCGGTAGCGCTACTGATCAACGTATAGCCCTGTCCGTTGATGCTCAGCGTGCTGCTGCCGGTAAAGTTCACCTGACCAGCGAAGCCACTGCCGCCCAGTCCCACGTTGACGCTGGTGCCCGCAGCCGGCGTGGTAACGGTCGTACCGTTGTATCCGCCGTAGTTCAATGCGAGACCCGCCGAACCACTGGCGGTCATCGTCCCGTTGATATTGATGTTGTTCTGCGCATCCAGCGTCAGCGTGTTCGAGCCCCAGCTCACCGTGTCATCCACGTTCACGTTGCCGCTGCCGCTGGTACCACCCGCGCTGGACTGGATAACGACATTGCCACCGCTCAGCTGAGTGCTGAGTGCGGCGCCCGTAATGTCACCACCAGAGAGCGCGACGGTGAAATCATTCGGGTCGATCAACCACGTTCCGGACAGACCAAGCAGAGCGGCCGTCGTGATTTTTGCGTTATTGGCAACGTTGACTCTCGCTGCGCTCGTTTCGATCTGGCCACCGCTTCCTCCGTTGGGAGCGCTGGCATCGAGCACGCCACCCACCGCAACGGTGCCCGCATCCATGCCACCCAGCAGGACGATGTGGCCACTGCGGTTCTGGACGGTCTGCGCCTCGATGGTGCCGGTGTTGTTCACCGCACTGGCGAGCAGGCTGTCGCGCGCACCGGCCGTCATCCAGACATTGCCGCCATTGGCTTCGATCAGTTGACCGTTCTGCGCCAGCGCGTTGAGCGTGCCCTGGTCCACCCGCACACTTACCAGCTTGTCGCCGTTGAAGTTGAGCGTCACCGCGCTGCCACCGGCCAGCGCCACGCTGCCCAGCTGGGCATGAATCGCCCCCTGGTTGCTGACCTGGTTGCCGAGCAGGGCTGCATAGCCGCCACCGGTGACATGGATCGTGCCCAGGTTGGTCACCCTGCCCTTGCCCGTGCCACGGAAGCTCAGCGAGCCGCTACCCAAGGCGCTGTCGTCGACGTCCAGCGTGGAGGCGACGAGACCTCCCACGTTCACCTGCGCACCCTGGCCAAACAGGATGCCGTTGGGATTGATCAGGAACACCTGGCCGTTGGCGTTGAGGTGGCCGAAGATCCGGCTGCCATTGGTATCGGCGATGCGGTTGACCGCCACGGCGCCGGCATTGGGCTGCACAAAGTCCACGCTGGACTGGCTGCCGATATTGAAGGTCTGCCAGTTGAGTGAGAGGTTCTGGCTCTGCTGGGTGATGGTGAGCGTGTTGCCCTGCTGCGCCAGGTGACCGGCGCCGCCGGTGACCTGGCCGCCCGTGGGCAGTGCATTGGCCGCCACAGCGGAAGTGGCCGTGGCGGCTGCGGTCGTCGTGCCGTTGCCGGGAGACGGCGTTGCCGCCAGGGCCAGAAGGGGCAGACTCAGGGGTACACCCGCCAGCCAAGCGGCACGGCGTGTGCCGCCTTCAGCACTGCGCCCACCCTTGGTACGGCCACGGGCGAATTCGGACGCCACTTGAAGCACGCCCAGCCGGCGGTTCCAGACCAACCGAAAGATATGGTTCATCAGATTGCCCCCTGTGTAGCGCTCACACTGGTGCACCAGACTTCATGTCATGCGGTAGTGGCTCGACCGATATCACGCGATTAGCACGAGCGGCGCGCCCCCTCGAACAGTGATACCCCAAAAGCTACGGCAGCTTTTGTGCCAACTTTCTCGTTCGCCACCGGCCACAGCGTGCTGCCGCAGCGAAATCAACAACGCCTGAGGTTGCTGAAACTCAAGAACTCGTGTTGCGCATGGCCGCCATGCTGCCCATTTCTGACGTGGATCACAAGATGCCACTCGGCGCCCGCACGCCCATCGTCGCCCTTCAAGCTGTCTGCACCGGTCGCAACATTTTGCGTGCACCGTTCCCCCTTACGGCCTGATCGCCGAGCCGGCAGCCTTATGACGGAGCCTCGACAGGCGCAGCAGTCATTCCGGCGTAGGCCGGAATGACTGTGAACCACTACAAGGCCCTGCGACCAAGTTTGGAGTCGTCATGGCAGGCGCACACCGCCGCCCACCACACGCACATCCGGCACGTAGAGATCCGGCGCAGCGGCTGAAGTAGCGGGCCGAAGGGGTACGCTGGCCGGTGAAGACTCGTCCGATGCGGCCATCGTCGACACCAGCGAGCTACCTGGAGGTAGCACAGTGCCAGTGGGCGCCGACTGCCCCAATTGCTGCTGCAGGTACGTAACGCCTGGCAATGCCACTTCTCTATTGGCCACCACGTTGAAAGCCAGGGCATTGCCGGCAGCCTGCACGAAGACGTAGTTGCCATCGTTCGCGGCCAAACCACTGCCGCTGATGGCGTATTGCCCTGCCCGGCTCTGTGTGGTCACCGGGGTGGTAAAGCTCAGCGCACCAGTGGTGGCATTGGCCAAGGTATCCCCCCCCTGGAATCCGGTAACCATGCCCGTCAGCGTCGGAATCACCTGGCCGGCATAGATGTGCGCCGGTGTCGCTACGTAAGTCAGCGTGGCCGGCGTTACCGTGAGCGTGCCGCTGCCGTAGGCGATGGCGTAGTTATTCGACGCGAGGCCACCGGGCATGAGTGTGTAGTTACCCACGTTCAATGCGCCCTGTGAACTGCCGCTATAAGTCAGCGCACCGCCCAACACTGCCGCGGTCTGTCCATCGATGAAACCGTTATACGTAACGCCATTGCCGCCGCTGTACGTCTGCGCGTTGTAAATGGTGCTGGCACTGTTGGCCGTGACAGTGAGTCGGGCCGGAGTGATCGCGCCGATGGCGGCGGTGGCTGTGTTGTTGCTCAGTATGTAGTTGCCAGCTCCGCCGCCACTGATCGTCAGCCCGCTGACCTCTACGTTGATGCCACTGCCGGCATTGGCGGTGGCGTAGAGGCCGGAGGCGGGATCGTTGAGGCTTACCGCATCGTTGCCGATCACGCCGTTCAAGCTGTAGTTGCCCGACGCCAGCGTTGCAGTTGTGGTGCCGTCGTACACCTTGCCAACCGTGCCGATAAGGTTGGCCGTCAACGTGGCAGGATTTACCGTCAGCAGGCCGCTGTCGTAGTTGATCGTGTAATTGCTTGAGCTCAGCCCCGTCGGCGTGAGGGTGTAGAACCCGGCGTTGACAGCACCTTGTGAGTTCCCACTGTAGGCCAGTGCGCCACCGAGCGCCGACGCACTTTCACCATTCACGAAGCCGCTGTAGACCACGCCATTGCCGCCCCTGTAGGCGCTACCGTCATAGGTCTTGCTGCCGTTGTTCGCTGTCACCACCAGCAGCGCCGGCGTGATGCTCGCTGTGCCGCTCGCGCTGGTAGGCAAGGTGTAATTGGACAGGATCGTGCCGCTGTTGGCGGCATAGTCACCGCTGCCCAATGCCGTCGTGACCGTAGTGGCGTTGGCTACGCTGGCGCTGTTGTAGGTGCCGGTGGTTTGCTTCACCGTTGCCCCCTGCCCGCTTACAAAACCGCTTAGCGTGTAGTCGATCGGCGTCAGCGTTGCAACGGTGGTGCCGTCGTACACCTTGCTGATCGGACCGGCAAGACTGGCCGTCAGCGTGGCCGGTGTGATCGTCGCCGCCACGTTGGTGCTGCCGGACGCCAAAGTGTAATCGCTGGCCAACGAACCGTTGCTACCAGCAATACCACTGATACTCAGCCCAGACACCAAAACGTTGGTGGCGCCGGCAACCTGCGCGCTGTTGTAAGCGGCACCGGTACTGGCGAGGTTGGCACTGGTGTCGCCTGAAACCAGCCCAGCATAGCTGTACGTTGGCGTAAAGCCGAGCGGTGCGCTGGTCGTGCCGTCATAGACTTTGGTCACGCCGCTGTTGGTCAGCGTCGCAGTCAGCGTCGCGGGCATTATGGCTGCCGCCACATTGGCGCTGGTGGACGCCAGGATGTAATCGCTGGCCTGCGAACCCTGGCTGCCGACGATGCTGCTGATGCTCAGGCCCGATACCGTGATGGTGGTGGCGCCGATCACATGCGCGCTGTTGTAGATCACGCCGGCGTCGGTCAGGTTGACGCCAGTATCGCCGGAGACCAAACCGCGGTAGCTATACGTCGGGGTAAAGCCGACGGGTGCACTGATCGTGCCGTCATAGACCTTGGTCACGCCGCTGTTGGTCAACGTCGGCGTCAGCGTCTGCGCTGTGATGGTTCCGGCCACGGCGGCGATTGGCGGCAGCGCCGCACTGTAGTCGGTGCTCAGGCTGCCGTTGGTGCTGGAAAGGAGATTCACGCCGAGACTACCGCTGGCGCTGATGCTGCTGGCACTGGCTACATGACTGCTGTTGTAAGCCAACGTGATGCCGGTGGCATTGAGCGACAGGCTATCGCCGCTGAGCGCACCACTGACACTGCCACCGATCAAACTGGCACCCGCCGCTGCCGTAGTGCCGTCGTAGACCTTGGTCAGCGTGCCGCCGATGGTCGGTGCCGTGGCCGTCAGCAGCCGTGGTGAAATGCCTGCCACGCCGGCACCGGTGGCAGCTGAAGTGCTCGACAGGGCGTAGTCGCTGAGCGCGGAATTATCCGTACCGTTACCGGTGATCGATGCCAGCGACAGGCCGCCTTGCAGGATCGCCGTCGCCGAGGCGACGTGCGCCGAATTGAATACGGGCGTGGCCGAACTACTCACCGTGGCGCTGTCGCCAGACACCAGGCCCGCAACGCTGTACGTCGGACTGAAGCCGGCTGGCGTAGCCGTGGTGCCGTCATAAGCCTTGCTGACGTTGGTGCTATTGGAAAGCCATACGGTCAGCGGTGCCGGCGTAATCGTGGCCGCCCCATTCGCGTTATTGGATGCCAGGGTGTAGTCGCTGGCCAGCGAACCGTTGCTGCCGGCGATACCGTTGATGCTCAGACCCGATACCGTGACGCGGGTGGCGCTGGCCACATGCGCGCTGTCGTAAACCGCACTAGTGTCGGTCAGGCTTGCACCCGTATCGCCGGAAACCAGTCCACCATAGCTGTACGTAGGAGTAAAAGCGCCCGAAGCATTGGTCGTACCGTCATAGGTCTTGGTCACGCCGACGTTGGTCAGCGTCGCCGTCAGCGTCGCGGGCGTGATGGTCGCCGCCGCACTTGCACTGCCGGATGCCACGGTGTAATCGCTGATCAGCGAACCGTTGATGCCGATAACGCTGCTGACGCTCAGTCCTGATACCGTGACATGGTTGGCGCTACCCACGTGTGCGCTGTTGTAAGCCACGCCAGTACCAGACAGGGTGACTTGGTAATCGCCCGAGATCAGGCCGCTGTAGAAGTACGTTGCGGCAAAGCCAGCCGGTGCAGCGGTGGTGCCATCGTAGGTCTTGGTCACGCCGTAGTTGGTCAGCGTCACCGTCAGCGGCGCGGGCGTGATCGCTGCTGCCACATTCGCGCTGGAGGATGCCAGTCTGTAATCGCTGACCAGCGAACCATGGCTGCCGACGATGCCGCTGATGCGCAGACCCAATACCGTGATATCGCTTGCGTCGAACACGTGCGCACTGTTGTAACCCATGCCGCTGTCGGTCAGGTTGGCGCCGGTATCGCCGGAGACCAGGCCAGTGTAGCTATACGTTGGGGTAAAGCCACGCGGCGCACTGAGCATGCCGTCAAAGACTTTGGTCACGCCGCTGTTGGTCAGCGTCGGCGTCAATGTCTGGGGTGCGATGGTTCCGGCTACCGAAGTGATGGACGGTACCCCCACGCTGTAGTCGGTACTCAGGCTGCCGTACGTGCTGGAGAGGATATTCACGCCGAAACTGCCGCTGGCGTTGATGTTGCTGGCACTTGTCACGTGAGCGCTGTTGTAACTCAACGTGATGCCGCTGGTATCGAGCGTCAAGCTATCGCCGCTGAGCGCACCGCTGGCGCCGCCTCCGATCAAGCTGGCGCCGCTCGCCGCCGTGGTGCCGTCGTAACCCTTGGTCAGCGTACCGCCGATAGTCGGTGCCGTGACTGTCAACACTAGCGGCGTGATGCTTGCCACACCCGCACCGGTGGAAGCGGTCGTGCTCGCCAAGGCGTAATCGCTGATCACGGAATTATCGGTACCGTTACCGATGATCGATGCCAGCGTCAGACCACCTTGCGTGATCGTCGTTGCCGAAGCAACGTGAGCCGAATTGAACATCGGCGTGGCCGAACTGCTCACCGTAGCGCTGTCGCCCGACACCAGGCCCGAGACGCTGTACGTCGGACTGAAACCGCCTGGTGCAGCCGTGGTGCCGTCGTAAGTTTTGCTGACGTTGGTGGTATTGGAAAGCGATACGGTCAGCGGTGCTTGCGTGATAGTGGCCGCCCCATTCGCATGGCTGGATGCCAGGGTGTAATCGCTGGCCTGCGAACCGTCGCTGCCGGAAATGCTGCTGATGCTCAGACCCGATACGGTGATGCCGGCGGCGCTGGCCACGTGGGCACTGTTGTAGGCCGCGCCGGTGTTGCTCAGGCTTGCACCAGTGTCACCGGAGACCAAGCCGCTGTAGCTGTACGTTGCGGTAAAGCCAGTCGGCGCATTGACCGTGCCGTCATAGACCTTGGTCACGCCGCTGTTGGTCAGCGTCGGCGTCAATGTCGCCGGCGTGATGCTTGCCACGCCCCCACCGGTGGCCGCGGTAGTGCTCGACAAGGTGTAATCGCCGAGCACGGAATTGTCGCTGCCGTTGCCGGTGATCGACGCCAAGGACAGGCCACCTTGCGTAATCGCCGTTGCCGAGGCTACGTGCGCCGAATTGAATACCGGCGTCGCCGAACTGCTCGCTGTGCCGCTGTCGCCTGCCACCAGGCCTGCGATGCTGTAGGTCGGGCTGAAGCCGCTTGGTGCCGCCGTGGTGCCGTCGTAAGTCTTGGTGACGTGGCTGGTATTGGAAAGCGATACGGTCACCGGCGCAGGCGTTATGGTCGCCGCCCCGCTGACGTTGCTGGATGCCAGAGTGTAATCGCTGCTCAACGAGCCATTGGTGCCGGCAATGCTACTGATGCCCAGGCCCGATACCGTGACGTTGGTGGCGCTGGTCACGTGTGCGCTGTCGTAAGCCACGCCGGTGTCGGTCAGGCTGGCGCCGGTATCGCCGGAGACCAAGCCACTGTAGCTATACGCCGGGGTAAAGCCGGCCGGCGCCCTGGTCGTGCCGTCATAGGTCTTGGTCACGCCGCTATTGGCCAGCGTTGCCGTCAGCGTCGCCGGATTGACCGTCATGGTTGCGCTCGGCGTGCCAATGCTCAGGTCATAACTGGTGGAATACGCCGACGAAATATTCTCGACATAGCTACCGGCGTGCAACGGGTCCTTCAATCCCAACGTTATCGCCGAGAGATCCGGCGACGCCAGCGAATAGCTCACTACTGAGCTGACCGGCTGATAGTTCCCGTTATACGTCACCGTCTGGTTATTCGCGCTGATCGTCAGCGGCGTCAGCAGGCTCTCAAGCAAGGGCATCGTGTTGCCCGAGTAAATGCGCCAGGTGTCGCTGCTGCCAGCGCTGGTTGCGATGGTCCAGGAAAATTGGCCCGGCTGCATCATCTGGGCGTGGGTCAAGCCGGTCATCCCGGCTGTGCTGGAGCTTCCATAGTCGGTCGCGATGGCCTGTCCGGTGCTCGTCGTATCCCAATAGCTGGCCGTAACCGTACCGCCATTGATATACCCAACCAGACCGCCGAGACGATCGCTTGGAGTGGAAGTCGACAGGTGGCTGGTGGCATAGGTGTTGGCGATCGTGCCAGTGCTCATGCCTACCAGCCCGCCAATGCAATTGTTGCCAGTCCCGCCGCCGGCAAACGATACCGTCCCCGTTGAGTAAGCGTTCTGAATAGAACCCCAATTATCGCCGACCAGTCCACCGAAATCGTCGGAAGCCATCGTGGAATTGCCAAACAGTTCGCTCACTGCACCCGTGGCGTAGGCATTGAGAATCGAGCCGTAGTTGTCTCCGGCGAGGCCGCCGAATTTGGAGTCGTGTGTCGTCCCATTGACGGGGCCCGTGGCAAAAGCGTTACGGATCGTGCCAGCGCTTTCGTTTTTGCCGACCAGCCCGCCAACCCACTCAAAAACCACACCGGAGCCCCCGATGCCGCTCACGCTTCCCGTCGCAAATACGTTGCTGATGCTGCCCGAGTTATCGCCCACCAGATCACCGATGGCGGCGTAATTGATTACGCCCGATACACCTCCCCCCAGCAAGCCGACGTTGCGGATCGTGCCCGTGGATTGTCCAAACAGGCCTACATCAGCAGCGAAGGAATTCGTAATGAAGACGTAGCTGATGGTATGACCAAGGCCGTCGAACACACCTGAGAACGCCGTGGTGCTGCTTCCGATCGGGAAAAAAGTGCCCGGGAGACTCAGGTTGCCGGCAAGCGCATAGTTTCCGCTCGTTCCCATACCCTGCAGCGCGGCACCGCTGCTGATCAACGTATAACTGTTCCCGTTGATGCTCAGCGTGCTGCTGCCCGTGAAGTTCGCCTGCCCGCTGAAGCCGCTGCCGCCCAGCCCTACATTGACGCTGGTGCCCGCAGCCGGCGTGGCACTGGACGAACCGTTGGTGCCGCCGTAGTTCAGGGCGAGACCCGCCGAACCGCTGGCGGTCATCGTCCCGTTGATATTGATGTTGTTCTGCGCATCCAACGTCAGCGTGTGCGAGCTCCAGCTCACCGCGTCATTGACGTTCACGTTGCCGCTGCCGCTGCCGCTAGTACTGCCCGCGCTGGACTGGATAACGACGTTGCCACCGCTCAGCTCGGTGCTGAGTGCGGCGCCCGTAATGTCACCACCAGAGGGCGCGATAGTGAAATCATTCGGGTCGATCAACCAGGTTCCCGACAGACCGAGTGGCGCGGCCGTCGTGATGCGTGAGTCATTCGCAACGTTGACCTTCGCGCCGCTCGTTTCGATCTGGCCGCCGTTTCCGCCGTTGGGGGCGCTGGAATCGAGCGTGCCACCCACACTGACAGTGCCCGCATCCATGCCACCCAGCAGGACGATGTGGCCATTGCGGTTCTGCACGGTCTGCGCCTCGATGGTGCCGGTGTTGTTCACCGCACTGGCGAGCAGGCTGTCGCGCGCACCAGCCGTCATCCATACGTTGCCGCCATTGGCTTCGATCAGTTGACCGTTCTGCGCCAGCGCGTTGAGCGTGCTCTGGTCCACCCGCACGCTCACCAGCTTGTCGCCGCTGAAGTTGAGCGTCACCGCGCTGCCGCCAGCCAGCGCCACGCTGCCCAGCTGGGCATGAATCGCCCCCTGGTTGCTGACCTGCTGACCAAGCAGGGCTGCGTAGCCGCCACCGGTGACATTGATCGTGCCCAGGTTGGTCACGTTGCCCTTGCCCGTGCCACGGAAGCTCAGCGAGCCACTACCCAAGGCGCTGTCGTTGACATCCAGCGTCGAGGCGACAAGACCGCCCACGTTCACCTGGGCATCCCGGCCAAACAGAATGCCGTTGGGATTGATCAGGAACACCTGGCCGTTGGCGTTGAGGTGGCCGAAGATCTGGCTGCCGTTGGTATCGGCGATGCGGTTGACCGCCACCGCGCCGGCATTCGGCTGCACAAAGTCCACCGTGGACTGGCTGCCGATATTGAAGCTCTGCCAGTTGAGTGAGAGGTTCTGGCTCTGCTGGGTGATGGTGAGCGTGTTGCCCTGCTGCGTAAGGTGACCGGCGCCGCTGGTGACCTGGCCGCCGGTGGGCAGCGCATTAGCCACCACGGTGGCGGTTGTCATGTTACTGCCGGGGGACGGTGTCGCCGCCAGGGCCATAAGTGGCAGGCTCAGGGGTACGCCCGCCAGCCAGGCGGCACGGCGCGTACCGCCTTCAGCACTGCGCCCGCCCTTGGTACGACCGCGTGCGAGTTCGGACGCTACTTGAAGCACGCCCAACCTGCGGTTCCAGACCAACCGAAAATAATGGTTCACCCAATTGTCCCCTGTATGGCGCCCACACTAGAGCACCAGACTTCATGTATTGCGGTAATGGCTCGACCGATATCACGCGCGACTCGCACGAGTGGCGCGCCCCTCGAACAGTGATACTCCAAAGACTTATGGCAGCTTCGGTGCAAACTTCTTCGTTCGTCACCGACAACAGCGTGGTGCCGCAGCGAAAGCAACAACGACAGTGGTTGTTGAAAACCTCGCCACTCGGAAACCCGTGTTGAGCCGGGCGCCATGCTGCCCATTTTTGACGTGGATCACAAGATGCCGTTCGGCGCCAGCACGCATCATTGCCGAGTCGGCCGCCTTGTGACGCAGTTGTGACGCAGCGAGGAGAGACTAGGTGGATTCTCGCACTATGGCTGCATGTCGCAAATGGTTGCATTGCCTGCGGCGCTTTCGGTCCCTAAAGGGACCGAGTCACTTTTCTTTGCTGGCCCAAAGAAAAGTAACCCAAAGAAACGGCCTCAGGAGCTCGCGGCACTGCCCAGGTTACAAGCCTGAAGCATGCCGCCATGCTTTGATTGTTGGCGGGCCAAGCTTCCACCGCGCCGCTATTCCGCGAGGCGTCGAAGCACTGAGGACTTAAAGCGCGGCTGCCGATCGGTTGAGTCTTGCTGAGACTTGCCAGCTCTTAAGTCCTCAGCGCTTCGACGCCTCGCGGTATAGCGGGGGCGTTGAACCTTGGGCGAGCCACTTTCGATCTGGCCATGCACGTTCAGGCTTTTACCCTACCCGTGCCAAGAGCCTGTTAGGCCATTTCTTTGGGTTGGCGGTCTCTAAACTCAAGTGCAACACCCCCGTAAGGAACGGTCTTGGGCAAGCACTACAGCCACCTGAGCGCCGAAGAGCGCGGCGCGATCATGG
>NZ_RYYV01000036.1 GCF_003977665.1 Dyella choica
TATCGAATGTTCGGCGGGAAGATCGTTTCATGGGGATCGGTCTCGGGGCGGGAATCATCCCCTATCGCGGTGTCCGAAACCATTAGACCAGGGCAGACCTCAGGAGGATGACTAACTTATGATCACTGTCTTTGGCGAAGGAAGAGGCTTTCGAGTCATCTGGCTGTTGGAAGAGATGGGACTCGCGCATCGGCTGAGGCCGGTCGACCTGCTAGCCGGCGTCGAGAACGACACAGAGTTCCTGGCCATCAACCCTGCCGGCTTCATCCCGGCGATTCGGGACGGCGACGTCACCATGGTCGAGTCGATTGCGATCATGGAGTACCTGATGGCCCGTTACGGGCCAACACCGCTGGCGCCCGCCTCACACGATCCGGCGTTCCCCGCTTATCAGCAGTTCCTGCACCTGGGTGAAGCCGGCCTCGCGGCCTCCATCTACTTTGTCGTCGGCGCGCGCAATCTTGCGCCGGAGTCCGAGCGGCAGAACTGGAGTGCAAGTCAAGCGCTGGACGTTTTCCAAACTCGACTGGGCTTGGTAACGCGGCAGCTGGCACACACGCCCTATCTCGCTGGTGAGAGGTTTACCGCCGCCGACATTTCGGTGACGTACGCGCTGGAATTAGCTCAACACGGTGCGGGCGTCACCCTTGGCGAAATGGAGAAAGCCTATATCGCCCGCACCAGCGCACGCGATGGCTACCAGCGCGCCATGGAGACCTGCCAATCCAGGAAGGCATGGTTCGCCAGAACGCCTGTTCCGTAACCGCTTTTGGCATATAGCTCGCCAGATCTGTGTAGTACGAACAACAAACAGGACAGACGGTTCTATCCCCTATTCCCGGCCGCATGACCAAAGGCATTTGACGGCCAAGCTATTTATGGCTGAGGATCGACGAGGGAATAGTCTGATTTTTCAACGGCCCAACGGGGTATGGGCCTATCTCGCTGGGAAACCTTGCCCAGCGCACAGGGAAAGCAGCAACGCGAGCAGCCGATGCAAGGAAGCACAAATCCGGCATTGCCTTGTCAGCAAGCATGGTGTGAGCCGACGGCCAGCGATTTTGGTCGCATGCGGTTAGCGCCTTCGTCCGAATTGTCACGCGTAATACAGGAGTTTCCATGCGCAACATCGTGTCTTTCAGCAGTCTCTCGCGTTTTGACTCGCTTTCCGTGGGCAGTGCAGCTATCGCCATTGCACTGGGTATCGCTTGCTCCCTACCACCTTCGACTGCGCACGCGCAGTCAACCTCGTCCACCATTTTCGGCCAGGCACCTGCCGGGGAAACCATCACGGCGACCAGCTCCTTGGGACTGCACCGGCATGAAACCGTCAACAAAAAGGGGCGCTACAAGATCAGCTCATTGCCTACGGGCGATTACACTGTGACGCTGGAGAAAAGTGGGCAATCCGTCGATACGCGTTCCAACATCGCGTTGATCGCAGGCCGCGGTGCGGAAGTCGACTTCGCCTGCCCCAACGATCACTGCGCGGCATCCGAAAACAACTAAGCAGGCACCACCTGTAAAGGTTGATGTCAGACCAGCGTCGTCGCTGCGCAAACCTGCCTACGACGACGCTGCCGGATACTTGCTTTCAATAGCTCCATGCGTTCTCGATCGGACAAATTCGATGACACGCTGCCGACCGAAACATGCGGGCACAAGCTTGGTTGGTAGCGCGCCTGGCACCGAAGGTTAAATTCGCCCCACTTTTTCCAATGAAGAGCCAAACAGCCGCTCTACGCGTCCGTTTTGCCATGGATACGCTGAACGGATGTTCCGACGGCAACGAATTCATGCTGAAAACCTGGGGAAAATCCCAGATGGGCGTCGAAGCGGAAAATGGCTAGCCTCGCGTGTACCCCCAAGAGCGAGGACACCCCCATGGTCTCCGCAGTCAGTGTAAGCGCCCCCATGATTTTTCATCATCGCCCCGATCCGCCGTATAACCCGTCGCCGGTCGATACAGCGGTGGCCAAGTACAACGACGACCTCAAAGCGGGCGATCCGTGCGTGCTCTGGAACGATGCGCAAGCGATTCGCGCCGCCATCAAGCAGGAAATCGGCGACGACATTGCCGCGCTGCCGCAGCGGGGCAAGACCGAGCGTGATCCGACCATTGATCAATTGGTCCAAGACTATGGCAAGGGCATCCTGAGCTGTCATGACATGGACCCGGCGGTGACGAAAGAGGTGATCCAGTCGGGCATCGACGACTACAGGAAGGAAGCCACCACCTGGACGCCGGAGGATCGCAGCCAGGTCGATGCCTATATCAAGTCCGCCATGGATCGCCATGGCGGCGACATCGAGAAGTCCTTCGAAGATCTGCGCGACATGCGCTGGACGCCCGCGCACTTTTACGATTCCAATCTCGCCATCGCCGCCGACTATCTGCGTGCACGCTGGGAAACGCAGAAGTACAACAACACGACCGCCCAGATTGAAGTCGGCACCTATCTCGATGACAAGAAGCAAGGCAAGACCCCGCAGAATGGCCCCGGCCCGGTATCGCAGTATTCCAAGCTGCAAGAGGAATACATGTACAAGGGCATTAACGATCAGTGGAACACCTTGCATTGGTGGGAACAGATGTTCGCCAGCAGTCCGGACCAGACGCGGGCAGATCTGGTCGCGGCCGCCTTCGAGAATGACGTCAGTTGAGCGGATGATCCACGCCTTTGAGTGGCGATCGTTCACGGTCTGGCTGTAGCCCGAGAACTAGACGTTCCGTAAGCACGCCTCATACCCACTCCTCCCTGATGTCGGCTAGGGAGGAGCGGGGGTGAGAGGTGAACTCGAATGGCACCTACTTAAGCGCGCATCTTGGCGCTAGGCACGATGCGCTCCCTCCCCTGTGCGCAGGGGAGGGCTGGGGTGGGGTTGTTGGAGCTTGCCGCGTTGTTTGAATTCAATGCGAGGTTGCTTCACCCCACCCCAACCCTCCCCTACTGCACGTAGGGGAGGGAGCAGATTTCGCCCGTAATGAAGCAATGCGCTTTTGTAAGCGCCATTCGGTGCAAACCCCACCTCCATGCAATACACACAGGCTGAGCTTTCTTTTGTAGCTTGGTCCCTGAACAGCGCATGGTGCGAAGCATGAACACTCCCCTACCCCGCTAATCTTTTCTTCACCGGCGATTGATGTCTTGGGACCAAGACTCCAGGCCCTCACCGGCAGCGAGGGTACGTCGTGAAGAAGATCGCTTCATTGACCATGGTCTTGGCATTGGGCTGTGCCGGCGTGACCATGGCGCAAGATCAGCAGCGTGCTTTGACGCAGCAAGAGATCGTTGCGCAGCTGAATCAACAGGGTTACACGGAAGTGCATGACGTGGATTTCAAGGATGGTGTGTGGACGGCACGCGCACATAGCGGCGATGGCTCTCGCGTGAAGCTGCGCGTGGATCCGCTTTCCGGCATCGCTTATCCGAACAAGCAAGTCTCACGCCTCAGCGAAGCGGATGTACGCGCCATGCTTTCGTCGGAAGACTATACGCACGTGCACGACGTCGATTTCCATCATGACATCTGGACCGCCAGGGCCAGGAATAGCTCCGGCGTGCGTGTGTCGCTGCAGATCGATGCCGACTCCGGACGCATCATCGGCACCCGCTGACTGATTACAACACGCTGTGATCAGGCGCGGTCAGCCTGGCATCACAGCGACGTCGAAAGATTCGTCACCCAATCCGGCAAGACGTCGATGATGGCCGTCTCCAGATGATGATCGGCGCCGGTGATGATCAGCAGGCCGACCAGCACGATCAGCACGCCAAGCACTCGCCGGCCCCGCGTGCCCGCCGCCATCAACCTGCCGCGCCAACGCGCCAGCAGGCTTTGCGCGAACAGCGCCAGAATCAGCAGTACGGTGGCGATGCCGAGCGCAAACGCCGCCATCACCAGGGCGACCTGTCCCAGATTCTTGCCTTGCGCGGCAAGCAGGGTCGCCGCACCCAGGGTGGGCCCCACGCAAGGACTCCACACCAGCCCCAGCAGCACGCCGATTCCCGCCTGTCCTGCCAAGCCGAATCGTTCGAGCCGCGCCTGGCGCTCACCGGCCCAGTTGGCGAGCGGCCCTGCGGCATGCTCAAACAACGCCTGCCAACGCGGAACGATCAGCACGATGCCCACGATCAACAGCAAGATAGCGCTCCACAGGCGAATCGTCTGCGTGTTCAAGCCGGCGGACGCGCCGATCGTGGCAATGATGAAACCGGTAAGGGTGAACGACGCCACCAGTCCGAGCGCCAGCGCCAGCGGCCCCCAGCGGTGGCGCTGCGCAGCACTGCCAAGCACGATGGGCACCAATGGCAGCACGCAGGGCGACAGTATGGTCAGTGCGCCGGCGGCGTAGGCGACGAGTGGGCTGAGACCGCCGCTCATGCGCACACTCCGCAACGAATGTCATAGGTGGCCTTGCACAGGGACATGTTCAACTCCTTGGGAAGCATCTACCTGGCTTTCGTCCCATAGCCCCGGCGGGTTACCTGTAACCGGATGTGTTTGACGACGAATAGCCCTGTATCACCCGCAACAAGAAGGATCTGCCCATGTCTGTGCTTCGCAAGCTCTCCATCGCCCTGGTGCTCGGCCTGATGGCCGCCCCGCCCCTGCTGGCCCAGCCCATTCAGCCCTTCACCACGGCGGCGCTGAAGGCCGCCCAGGCGGCTGGCAAACCGGTGCTGGTGGACGCCTACGCGAGCTGGTGCCCCATTTGCCGCAAACAGGCGCCCACCCTCGACGCCATGGCCAAGGACCCGGCATTCGACAAGCTGCTGATCCTGCGTCTGGATTACGACAACCAGAGCGCGGAAAAACGTGAGCTTGGCATCGTCCAGCAAAGCACCCTGATCGGCTTCAAGGGCGATAAGGAAACCGGGCGCCTGGTCGGCGTCACGGACCCCGATGAAATCAGGAAGCTGGCGCAATCGGCGCTGCACTGAGCACCATGGCTTCGTGCTCGGGTGCTGCGACTGCGCGTGGCGTAGGCTGGGATGGCAATCCCAGCATCCCCAAGTCGCCGTAAAGCTGGGATTGTCATCCCAGCCCACAAATTTCTAACGAGCGGCTCACACTAGTCACGTAACCATCATGCTTCGCCATCGTAATGACGCATAGGAATAATCCTGGCGTCATCCGCGTAAGCGATCCTTTCACCATCGGATTGAGAGCCTGTCCCGATGGTTTCGCAGTACGTTTTTCCTTCCAGCCGTGGCTTGTTCCGTATCGTCAAGCACGGCCACCGCTGGCGCTCCCTGCTTGAGGCAAGGGAAGTGGCGCGGCATGAGTCCCCCGAGGCGGCGCTGGTTGCGCTGCGCGAGGCCTGGCCGCAGGCACGCCTGCCCCAGGCGCTGAGCCAATGGCGCTATGTGGCCGAAGCCGCCAGCCTGCCGCATGTGCGCTTAGCACGCGCCACCAACGGTATTCGAATTATTGGCATCGGTCCTTCACAACCGCGCGCGCGCCGCTCGCGCCGCGTGTGGGGACGACCAAGCCGTGACGTGACTGATCATGGCTGATCGGTCACGGCTTTCTTTGTAGGCTGGGATGGCAATCCCAGCATCACGATGTGCAGGCATGGCAATGCTGGGATTGTCATCCCAGCCTACGCATATCCCTGCCGGTCGTCATTCTTTCGCGTTGATGACTTGCAGAAAATCCCGCCCATAGCGCTTGAGCTTGGCCTCGCCCACGCCGCTGATCGCAGCCAGTTCCTGTTCGTTCTCCGGCAACGCGCGTAGCATCGCCAGCAAGGTGGCATCGTGAAAGATCACATACGCCGGCACGCCATGCTGCCGCGCGAGTTTCGAACGCAAGCTGCGCAGCGCCTCCCACATCGGCTGTTCATACGCTTCGATACCCAGGCTTGCGCCGGTAACCAGCTGGCTATCGCGACGGCGTGAAGCGCGCCGTGCCGGGCGCGTCTCCTCGCGCATGGGGACGGTTCGATGACCAACCAGCACATCGCGGCTGGCCGCGGTAAGGCGCAAGGTGCCAAAGCCTTCCGCATCAGTCGCCAGCAAACCGGCAGCAAGCAGTTGGCGAAAGACCGATCGCCATTGCTTTTCGTCCATGTCGGCGCCGATGCCGAATGTACTCAAGCTGGCATGGCCGAGCTGGCTCATGCGTTCGCTGTCGATGCCCCGCAGGATGTCGATGACATGACCCGCGCCAAAACGCTGGCCGCTGCGATACACCGCCGACAGCGCTTTCTGCGCGGGCACGGTGGCGTCCCAGGTCGTGGGCGGACTAAGGCAGTTGTCGCAGTTGCCGCAAGGCCCCTGGAAGGTTTCGCCAAACGCGGCGAGCAGCAGCTCTCGGCGGCATTGCATGGCTTCGGCATAGCCCAGCAGCGAATCCAGCTTGGAACGTTCGACGCGCTTGCGCTCGTCGCCCGATTCGGACTGCGCGATCATCTGGCTCATGGTAACCACGTCGGACAGGCCGTAGACCATCCACGCGTCGGCCGGCAAACCATCGCGCCCGCCGCGGCCGGTTTCCTGGTAGTAGCCTTCCATGCTGCGCGGCAGGTCCAGGTGCGCGACGAAACGCACGTCCGGCTTGTCGATACCCATGCCGAAGGCCACCGTCGCCACCATCACGATGCCGTCTTCGCGCAGGAAACGTTGCTGGTTCGCCATGCGCGTCGGCGCATCGAGCCCGGCATGATAAGGCAGCGCTTCGATACCGGCTTCGGCAAGCCATGCGGCCGTGTCGTCCACCTTGCGGCGACTCAGGCAATACACGATGCCGGCATCACCACGATGGCCATCGAGAAAGCCCAGCAATTGACTGCGCGGATTGTGCCGCTGCGTGACGGCGTAGCGAATGTTCGGCCGATCGAAGCTGGACACGAACTGGCGCGCATCCTGCAACACCAGCCGCTCGACGATTTCCTCGCGCGTGCGCGGATCGGCGGTGGCGGTAAGCGCAAGGCGCGGCACCTGCGGATAACGCTGGTGCAAAAGGGTGAGTTCACGGTACTCGGGACGGAAATCGTGCCCCCATTGCGAGACGCAATGCGCTTCGTCAATTGCGAACAGCGCCACTTCGGTGCGATCGAGCAGTTCAAGGAAGCGCGCCGTAAGCAGGCGCTCAGGCGCCACGTACAGCAGATCCAGCTCACTCGCCGACAGCTTGCGCTCCACCTCACGCTGCTCTTGCGCATCCAGGCTGGAATTGAGGTAAGCCGCCGCCACGCCGGCTTCGCGCAGCGCATCCACCTGGTCGTGCATCAGCGCGATCAGCGGCGATACCACGATGCCGGTGCCTTGCCGCAACAGCGCGGGGATCTGATAGCACAGCGACTTGCCGCCACCGGTCGGCATCAGCACCAGCGCATCGCCGCCTTCGCCGACATGCTCGACGATGGCTTGCTGATGGCCACGAAACCGGGCGTAGCCGAAAACGCTTTGGAGGATGTCGAGGGGCGTGGCGGGCATGCTGTTCTTTATTCCTCTCCCTGGGTGGGAGAGGCCGGGGCGAAGGGACGCTCTAGCGTGCAAGCTTATTTCTTTCGCGCCCAGCCTACGAGCAACGATTCATGTAGGTCGCCGCCGCTTCGGCAAGTCTCAGCTCTTCCCAGCGATGAGGAGGGGAAATCAAGGCAGTCCCCACAACTCCCGGTCCACGTCTGCATCCAGTCCGAAGCGCGACAAGGGCACGCGACCGTTCTCGACTTCCACGCCCTCGGCGCGCAACAGCCGACACTGCTCGCGAAAGCCGCGGCTGCCGGCCGGCATGGCGATCTCGCCGCTGGAGCGCAGCACACGAAACCACGGCAGCTGCATGCCGTCGGGCACCTCGCCAAGCAGCCGCCCCACCAGCCGAGCGCGGCCCGGCAGGCCGGCCCGCGCGGCGATGGCGCCGTAGCTGGCGACGCGCCCGGGCGGAATGCCCGCGATGGCGTCAAAAACCCTCTGGTATTCCTCTTTCATGACAGCGTGCACCTTCACCAGCGTCGTGGCAGAGTAGCAGCGGTCCGCCTCCGATTCGGAGAGTCGCATGCATCATTTCGAAGCCGTACGTTCGCTGGTCGGCAGCCAGTACCTGCTGAGGCGGAACGATCCCTATGTGATCAGCTTCGATCTCACGCTGCCGCAAGGGCGCCACCAAGGTATCTACCTGGCCGAACTGGAAGACGAGAACGGCCACCGCTACCTGCGCATTTCCACCCCGATCGGCCCCCTCGCAGGGACCGACCCCAGGCGTTGCCTGCGCTTCAACTGGGAACAGCGCGTCGGTTTTCTCGCCGTGGCGGATCTGGATGGATCCCCCTATCTGCATTTGTGTGAAAACCGGCCCTACGAGCTGGTCACGCAACAGGACCTGCAGCGGCTGATCCATGAGCTCGGCAGCCTGGGCGATCAGCTGGAGCAGGCGATAGTAGACAGCGGCGACTCCTTTTAGCCCTTCGCAACCGGTCCGGCGCCCGCCGCGGCGTACCTGGCAAGGATGCGGATTATCCGAACTGTCGCGCCAGGTAGACGAGCCCGTAGGCAATCAGCGCCGTCACCGGCAAGGTGAGGATCCACGCCCACACCATGCGCTCGACCACGGACCAGCGGATCGCATTGAAGCGCTTGGCCGAACCCACGCCCATGATTGAAGACGACACCACGTGGGTGGTCGAGACCGGCAGGCCGAACGCCGAAGCGCTGAGGATCACCAGCGCGGAACTGCCCTCGGCGGCGAACCCATTGATGGGATGCAGCTTCACCATCTTGTGACCGAGGGTCTTGATGATGCGCCAGCCGCCGCCGGCCGTGCCGCCGGCCATGGTCAGCGCGCACAAGGCTGCGACCCAGTGCGGTACGGCAAAGCCGCCCGCGGTGGAGGCTTGGATACGCAGGAATGACAGCCACCCCGGCAGATGGTCAAAGTGCCCGGCGGCGGTCCCGCTGGCCAAGGCCAGCGCGATGATGCCCATGCTCTTCTGCGCGTCGTTCATGCCATGGGCCAGGCCCATCGCACTGGCCGACAGGATTTGCACCTTGCCGAACAGGCTGTTCACGAACGGGGTGCGGCCCAGGTAACGCAGGAAACCCTTGCGCGAAGCGAACCACGCCAACAACGCGTAAAGGATGCCCATCAGCACGAAGCCGAGGATGAAGCCCATCACCGGCGACACCACCATCGGCATCACCACCTTCGGCAACACCCCCTTGCCCGCCCACCAGTGCGCACCGTCCTGCGCCCAGATCACGGCCTTGAAGTTGCCGCCCGCCTCGGCGATCGCCGCACCAACCAACGCTCCCACCAGCGCATGGCTGGAGCTGGACGGCAAACCCAGCCACCAGGTGATCAGGTTCCACACGATGGCCGCGAGCAGCGCGCAAATCAAAAGCTCCGGCCCCGCCTGCACCACTCCGGTATTGACGATGCCGGCCGCAATCGTGGCCGCCACCGCGGTACCCCACATGGCGCCGACCATGTTGGTGGCGGCTGCCAGCAACACCGCCTGGCCGGGTGAAAGCACCTTGGTGGCCACGACGGTGGCGATCGAGTTGGCGGTGTCGTGGAAGCCGTTGATGTAGGTGAAGACGAGCGCGATCAGCACTACCGCGATGACCAGGCCGATACTCATGCGTGCACTCCCTGTGCGCGCCATGCATGAAATGGAGCGTGCAAGGCGTACTCCTCAGGAATTCTTCAACACGATGGAATAGACGATATTGCCCACATCGCGGCAGCGGTCGATGGCCTTCTCGATCAGCTCGAACAGATCCTTCGCCAGCATCGCGCGCATGGCATCGTCGCTTTCCAGATACAGCGTGCGGTACGGCGCGAGCAGCATGCGATCGCCTTCCGATTCGAGCGTCTGCATGCGGTCCTGCAGCTTTTTCACCGGGTCGATGCGCAGGCCGCGGCGCAATTCGCCAATCAGTTCCACCACCACGTCGGTGGAGCGAGTCAGTACCAGGGTGCGCTGGCTGAAATCCACGCCTTGCAGGCGGCTTGCCACGATCGCATAGCGCTCGGCGAACTTCTCCACGCTTTTGGGAATCTTGTACAGCGCACTGTTGAGCGCCTCGATGTCCTCGCGGTCCAGCGCGGTGACAAAGGTGTTCACCAGCTCTTCGCTGATCCGCATGGCCAGCTCTTTCTCGCGCTTGCGGGCGGCGGCGAACGCGGCCATGACCGGGGTGTGATCGGGCAGGCTGACCAGCTCATGCAGGGCCTTGGCGCTTTCCCGGGTGGCTTCGGCGCTCTGTTCCAGCAGGCCGTAGAACTTGTCGCCTTTTCCGAAAATCGTCTGAAGTGAAAACATGGGATATCTGGGCAGGAAGGGGTAAATATTTCGCGAATGTTACAGGACCACCCTGCCGCACCGCACCACCCAAGCTCCCCCGGACCTCTCCCGGGCCCCGGCGGCGTGCCTTACACTGCGCGACATGCCCGCACCTGATGCCCTGTCGCGATGCTGACCACAATCGCGCTCGTCCTCCTCCTCGCCCTTTGCAACGGTTTCTTTGCGCTGTCGGAAATGGCGCTGGTAGCCTCGCGCAAAAGCCGGCTCAAGCAGATGGCCCGCACCAGCCGCCGTGCCCGGGTCGCCTTGCGGCATGCCGAAGCGCCGGAGCATTTTCTTTCCACCGTGCAGGTGGGCATCACCCTGGTGATGCTGATCACCGGCGCCGAGGCGGGCGATGCCTTCGGCACTCAGATCGGCAACATGCTGCACGACGGCAGCCTCGCCTGGCTGGCGCCCTACACCCGGATCGTCGGCATCGTGCTTGGCTTCATGCTGATTTCCTTCATCCAGATTGTTGTGGGCGAGCTGGTGCCCAAGCGCCTGGCGCTGTCCGCACCGGAGCAGGTGTCCAGCCTAGTCGGCATGCCGATGCTGGTGCTGTCGCGCGCCACCGCACCCTTCGTCTGGCTGCTCAACCGCTCCAGCGGCCTGCTGTTGAAGCTGCTGCGCGTGAAGGATCGCGGCGACAGTGCCGCCACCGAAGAGGAAATCCGGCTGCTGGTGGCCGAAAGCACCGAACAAGGCGTGCTCGACGCGGACGAGCAGGCCATGGTCAACCGCGTGCTGCGTCTGGGCGACCGGACCGTGGACAGCGTAATGACCCCGCGCATGCGCATCGCCTGGCTCGACATGAACGCGTCATTGGAAGAAAACCTGCAAACACTGCGGCAAACCTCCTATTCGCGTTATCCGGTCTATCGCGGCGACGAAAGCGACATCGTTGGCGTCATGGAGGTGAAGAGCCTGCTCAGCGGCATCAGCCTGGGCAAGCTGGAACTGTTTCGCACTCTTGCCAAGCCGCTGTACGTTCCTGGCACCGCGCGGGCACTCGACCTGCTGGAGGAGTTCCGCGACGCCGAAACGCCGATGGCCCTGGTCGTGGACGAATACGGCGACATCGAGGGTGTGGTGACGCTCAACGACCTGCTGGCGGCCGTAGTCGGCGCCAGCCAGCTTGGCCATGGCAGCGGCGAGGAACACTCGCCCATCGTGCAGCGCGAAGACGGCAGCTGGCTGATCGACGGCGCGCTCTCCACCGATGACCTGCGCGAACTGCTGCATCTGGATCATTTGCCCGGTGAAGACGAACACGACTTCCGCACCGCCGCCGGCATGGTGATGGCAGCGCTGGGGCACATTCCGCAGACCGGCGAGGTGTTTGCCTGGCGCGGGATCCGCTTTGAGGTGGTGGATCTGGATGGCGCGCGCATCGACAAGCTGCTGGTCACGCCGGCGCCGAACATCGAACTGGCCGACGACGAGCAATAATTGACCGCGTAATCTTCACGTTCGTCATTCCGGCGCAGGCCGGAATGACGACATGCTATTTCTTCCCGTTGGCCAACTGCGCCATCCGCTGCGCATCGGCCAGAATCCCATGCAGCATGCGCAATTCGCGCTCGTCCATCTGCGCACGCAAGAACAGCTTGCGTAGCCGCAGCATGATCGTGGTCGGCGCGCGCCCCTTGTGGAAATCGATGTCGTCCAGGGTTTGCGACAAGTGCTCGAAGAAGCGTTCCATCTGCGCCGCATCGGCCGGCGGCTCGTCATGCAGCGGCGGTGGCGTGGGCAACTTCTCGGCCAGCGAGGCCAGGCGTACCTCATAGGCCATCACCTGCACCGCCTGGGCGAGGTTGAGCGAACTGAAATCGTCCACACTGGGAATGCGCACCATCGCATGGCAGCGCGCCAGTTCGTCATTCTCCAGACCGGTGCGCTCGTTGCCGAACACCAATGCCACCTGCCCTCCACGCTCCGCGGCCGCCAACGCCTGCGCGGCTGCTTCGCGTGGCGTGAGTTCCGGCAGGTTCACCCCGCGGCGCCGGGCGGAAAGCCCCAAGGCGAAGCTGGTACCGGCCAACGCCTCCACCAGCCCGGCATGCACGCCGGCCCCTTCCAGTACGTCGTCCGCGCCAGCCGCCATGGCGGACACCTCCCGGTCCGGGAAGCGATGCGGCGAGACCAGCTCCATGCGGGTAAAGCCCATGGTCCGCATCGCCCGCGCCGCGCTGCCGATGTTGCCCGGGTGGGAGGTGCGCACCAGGACGAAGCGAAAGCGGCTGGGTAGGTCGGAGATAACGCTCATGCGGCTCGGATCAGGCATTTCGGGGTGGCAAGGATAGGACATTGCAGGGGTGGCACGCGCTTGCCGCCTGCCCTCTCGCTCGCCCGTCCCGGTCCGCTCTGCTATGATTACCGGTCGCTAACCCGTTCTTTTGCCAAGCCAAAGCCATGACCAGACCCGCCGTCAACGTCGCGGTACGTGCCGCGCGCTCCGCCGGTAACGTGATCCTGCGTTACATGAACCGCATCGACGGCCTCAACGTCGTTGAGAAGCAACGCATGGACTTCGCGTCCGAGGTCGACCGGCTGGCCGAGGCGGAAATCGTCAAGGAACTGCGCCGCGCCTATCCCGGCCATGCCATCCTCGCCGAGGAAAGCGGTGCGATCGGCAAGAGTCCGCAAGTGTGGGTGATCGATCCGCTGGACGGCACCCACAACTATCTGCGCGGCATTCCGCATTTCAGTGTCTCGATCGCCCTGCTCGACAAAGGCGAGCCGGTTTATGCCGTGGTGTTCGACCCGCTGCGTGACGAACTGTTCACCGCCAGCAAAGGGGACGGTGCGTATCTCAATGACCGCCGCATTCGCGTCGGCAAGCGCGACAGCCTGGCCGGCGCGATGATCGCCACCGGCTTCCCCTATCGCCAACGCGCCCACCTGGACTCGCAGCTGGCGATGACGCGTTCGCTGCTTGCGCAGGCCGAAGACCTCCGCCGCTCCGGCTCCGCCGCTCTCGACCTGGCCTACACCGCCGCTGGCCGCTACGACGGTTTCTTCGAAATCGGCCTGAAGCCGTGGGACATGGCCGCAGGCGTGCTGCTGGTGCGCGAAGCGGGCGGCCAGTACTGCGATTTTGCAGGACGTGACGGCATTCCCGAGAGCGGCAACATCATTGCGGCCAATCACCACGTGGTGAAGGCGATGGTCGAAGCAATCAGTGCGCAAGCCACTCCGTCGCTATTGAGAGCGTGATCGGTAGCACCGGCGGCGTAGGCTGGGATGGCCATCCCAGCCTCATCGCAAGATAGCTGGGATTACCATCCCAGCCTACGCAGGTGCGTGGCACACCGCCTCGACGTTGTGCCCATCCGGATCGAGCACGAAAGCTCCGTAGTAATGCTCGTGATAATGCGGACGAACGCCAGGCGCGCCATTGTCGCGGCCACCGGCTGCGAGGGCTGCCTGATGGAACGCATCGACCATGGCGCGGCTGCTTACGCGAAATGCCACATGGATGGGCGGGTCATTGGGCGCGCCCCCGCTGATCCAAAAATCAGGCTTGGGCGGCTCGCCAAACCCCGCGACGTCAGCATGGCCGGTAACCGCAGCGGGAAACTCCATCAACAGTGCGTAACCGATCGCCGAGAGTGCCTGGGTATAGAACGCCTTGCTCTTTTGGAAATCGCTGACGGAAACGCCGGTATGGTCGATCATGGGCTGCTCCTGGACGAAGAACCTGCTCGGGCTGATCGAGCTGCCAAGATGCTCTGAAACGGTCAGTCGAATTCCTGGTGCTGCGGCAGCTCGTCGGTAATGGTGTACCACGCAGCCTTGGATCCGACGAAGATGTGCGCGGTCGGCCGCATCGACGGCTCACCTATCAGTGTGCCCAGCGTGACATGCACGTAGTGCCCATCGCGGACCACCGAGTACAGCAACGACCCGCATCGCTGGCAATGCGCGTCATGTCCGTTCTCTTCGCCAAAAATCAAAATGGCCTCCCGGCCTTTGACGACGCTGAACCGGGTCCGTTCGATCCCGCCAAAAGGCTTGAAGGCGGAACCGGTGGACTTGCGGCATTGCGAGCAGTGGCAGTTCAGCGCATAGAGAAAGCGATCCTCGACGCGGTACTGCACATCGCCGCACAAACACTCGCCCGCAAGCGTCCGACCAGGGCTCGTTGCTGGAACATCCACGCTCATGTCTGCTTTCCTCTGCCGCCGCATGCGGACTGTCGTTCGTTAGGGAGTTGGCGGTGGCTGAACCGCCTCGCGCAAGAACGTGCGTAGAAAAGGTACGGTAACTCGCCGCTGTGCCGCCAGTGACGCCTGATCCAGCCGATCGAGCAGATCTAATAGCGCGCCCAGATCGCGCACATAGCGTGCGAACAGCCAATCAAGAACCACATCGTCCAGTTCGATGCCACGCAGCGCGGCTTGCTGCTTGAGCACTTCGCGGCGTTCGCCATCGTCCAGCGGTTTCAGGGCGAACTGCGTGCAGGCGCCCAGGCGGGAGCGCAGATCCGGCAGCATCAACGGAAGCTGGGCCGCAGTAGCTTGCGCGGCGAAAATGAGCGCAGTGCCTTCGGCGCGGGCGCGGTTGTACAGATCGAACAGCGCATGCTCGGCTTCGCGCTCGCCCGCCATCGCGTCCAGATCGTCGAGCGCGATGAACTGGCTGCCGGCGACGCCGCGAATCGCCATGTAGTGCTCGCGCAAGTTCCGCAACGGGAGATATTGCACTGTACGCCCGGCTTCATGCGCGGCCTGGCAGGCGGCCATCAGCAGATGACTCTTGCCGCTGCCCGTTGCCCCGCTCAGGTACAACCAGGGTGCTCCGGACTGCCCGGCAAGCACTTGCACAGCACCCAATGCCGCGGCGTTGGCACCGGCGTAAAAATGTTCAAAGCGCTGGCGGCGAGGCCAGCGCAATCCCAAGGGAAGTTGCTCGGTCATGGCTTGTCGCGATTATCGGCTACCTGTGCTGCCGTGCCAGCACCGTCGTCTATTTCCACGGCTACGTCGACTTCGATAATGGCGCTGTCAGGCTCACCCATCTCGGTGTACAGATCGCTCTGTTTGTAGCGCTGAGCGAGATAGCGCAGCAGCACCAGGATCACCGAGGCCGCCGGCAAGGCAAGCAGCACGCCAAGAAAGCCGAACAGATAACCGCCGGCCAGCACGGCAAAGATCACCGCCACCGGATGCAGGCCGATCTTCTCGCCCACCAGCCGCGGCACCAGCACATAGCCTTCGAGCAACTGCCCGACCACGAACACACCCACCACCAACAACAGATGCTCCCAGTCGCCGTGCTGCACCAACGAGGCGATGAGGGACGCGCCGAAGCCGGTGATGAAGCCGAGGTACGGTACGAAGCTGAGCAGGCCCGCGACCATGCCGATCAGCGGTCCAACCGAAATGCCCACCAGGGTCAAGGCCACGCCGTAGTAGATGGCCAGCGCCAGCATCACCAGCAATTGCCCGCGCACGAAGGCACCCAGCACGGCATCGGATTCGCGCGCCAGATGCGCAACGGTGGGCTCGACGGAGCGCGGCAGCATGCGGTCGATCCATGCCACGAGACGATCCCAGTCGCGCAGCAGATAGAACCACACCACTGGAATCAGCAGCAGATTGGTAAGCCACGCGACCACACTGACGCCGGAGCGCGAAATCTTGCCCAGCACGGTGCCGATGGAGCCGATGTGCTGTTTGATCTGGTCGACCAGGCGATCGGTGTCGAACGCCTTGGGGTCCAGATGCAGTTTGGCCTGCACCCAAGGCAGGGCGCGATCCCTGCCCCACTCCACGTAATGCGGAAAGTTCAGCACCAGGTTCTCGATCTGGCGCACGATCAGCGGCACCAGCAGCAGCAAAGCCGCGGCGATCACCAGGATCAGCAGCACGAATACGATACTCACCGCCAGGCTGCGTCCCAGGCCGAGCCGCTCCAGCCGGTCGGCCAGCGGATCACTAAGATAGGCCAGCATGGCGGCCACCGCGAAGGGCATCAGCACCGGCGCAAGCAGCCACACCAGCAAGCCTAGGGTGATGATGATCGCCAGCATCTGCCAGCGGCGGGACGTCTCTTGGCTTATGGACACGCTTTAGCTCGTCAGTGAGGGGGCGAACACCAAGCCAAGTTTGGCTGATGTGGGGAGCTGTTCAAAGCCTTGCAGTCTTGCGCGAGCCCCTGCTCACCCCAACCCTCGCCCAGGCGGGGAGAGGGTATCTGCATGCCGAAGCCGCCAGGCCCGGTGCGACCAGTACAGTACGTAATGCACGCCGCTGGCCACGCACAGCGCCGCCACCAGCCAGGCAAGCGAAACCGAGCGCGGCGCCGGCCAGTGCGAGAGCGCCAGCAATACCGCCAGCAAATAGATGATCTGCGCCAGCGTGCAGGCTTTCGACAACAGGCTGGGCCGAGGTTCGATCGGGCCGATCAGCACGCGCCAGCCCAACGCCCCCAGGGCGATCACCAAGTCGCGCCCGCACACGATCGTTGCCAGCCACAGCGGCACTTCCTGCCGCCACGCCAGGATCACGAAGCAGGCGACCAGCAGCAGCTTGTCGGCGATCGCGTCGAGCATGCCGCCAAGCCGGCTCTGCCAGCCGTATTGGCGCGCAAGAAACCCATCCACTCCATCCGACACGCCGGCCACAGCCACCAGTTGCAAAGCGCAGCGCCATTGTTCATGCCAAAGCAGCCAGCCGATCGGCGCCACCAGCAGCACCCGCAACACCGAGATGGCATTGGGCAGGTGTCGCCAGCGAGATTGCGACGCGAGCGGCATCGCAGCAGCCGTTACTCAATGCAGCCAGCGCAGGCTGGCATCCGCGCCGTCATGGGATTTGCCTTCCATGACCCGGCCGCCTGCCGCGAGATTGGTGACCAGGCTGTCCAGCGGCATGCCCGCCTTCACGGACAACAGCACGCCATCATCCTGGGCACCCTCGGTGTAGATGCTGCGCACGGAGGGATCGGCACGCAGGGTGGCAAGCAGATTGGCGTAATCCATGGCCGAATGCAGCCCGGATACCCACAATTTGCCGCTCACCTCGCCGGTGGCGATCACATTGAGCGACTGGCCCAGCCGATCGGCGGCACTTTTGCCGGCATCGGCGAATACGCCGTTCGGGTCGCTGCCCTGCGCGCTCCAATGCTGGGCCTGGCCGCCGCTGACCAGGGTCCAGTCGGCGCCGTTCGCACGCAGCTCACCCAGCAGCACGAGGCCAGTGTGATACAGCCGGCTAATGGCTGACAGGGCGGCGGGATCGGCACCGGCCAGCTTGTCCAGATCCGGCAGCTGCTCCGGATCGGCGTAGCTCGCCTGGTAGCCGCGCTTGTTGATCTCGCTGGTCAGCGCCGCCAGGTCGTCCTTGCCGAGCAGGTGGCCATCGCCTGCCTTCACGACCAACAACAGCGGCGGCTTGACGCCAGCCGCGGTGGCGCCAAGCTGGGTCACCAGGCGTTGCACCGCCCCCTGGTCGAAGCTGACCGCCAGCGTGAAGGTCGGCGGGTTGCCGCCATCGACCTGGTACTGGAACTGCTTCACGATGCCCGCGGCGTTCTGCATGGCTTCGGCATAGCCAGGCTTGGTGGTCAGATCCTGGCCACCGGAGACGCGCACCAGCACCTGCCCCAGCGCGGACTGAAACGCCTGGCTGCGCTGTGCCGCACCGGTGTCGGGAACAGGCACCACGACGCTATAGGGCGAATTGGTCTGCGCGGGCGCGACCGGGGCAATTCCCAGGACGAGACCAAACAGCAGTAGGGCGATCGGCAAACGTGGCAGACGCATGTCAGGGTCGTATCCAGGGGCGGGAATCGGGAAAAGTCTGCCCAATCCAGGCTGTAACGTCCATCAGGCTGTTGAAAAACAGCCTGATGATGCAGGCCAGAGATGGCCTGCCGCGAATCAAGCACAATGGTGCATGATTGGGCGTAGCCGAGTCCGGACCGGGGCCGGACTCGGCGCGTTGAAAAAGGGCAGGAAGGCACTTTTTCAACATCATTGGTATCATTGGACGTTTCTTCTTTCGTCAGGTTGGCCATGTCCGACGCCCTTACCTATCGCGCCGCAGGCGTGGATATCGATGCCGGCAATGCCGTGGTCGAACGTATCAAGCCGCTGGTGAAGCGTACCTTCCGTCCCGAAGTGATGGGCGGACTGGGCGGTTTCGGCGGCCTGTTCAATCTCGGCACGCGTTACCAGGAGCCGGTACTGGTCTCGGGCACCGACGGCGTGGGTACCAAGCTCAAGCTGGCGCAGCAGTTGAACCGGCATGACACCATCGGCATCGATCTGGTCGGCATGTGCGTGAACGACGTGCTGGTGCAAGGCGCGGAGCCCTTGTTCTTCCTCGACTATTTCGCCACCGGCAAGCTGGACGTCGAGACCACCGTGGCCGTGGTCGGCGGCATCGCCAAGGGCTGCGAACTGGCCGGCTGCGCCCTAATCGGCGGCGAGACCGCCGAGATGCCCGACATGTATCCGCCGGGCGAATATGACCTGGCCGGATTCACCGTAGGCGCGGTGGAAAAAGCAGCCCTACTGAGCGGCGACGGCATCGTTGCCGGCGACGTGATTCTGGCCGTGGCTTCGTCTGGCCCGCATTCGAATGGCTATTCGCTGATCCGCAAGATCCTTGAGCGCGCGGGCCATCCGCTGGAGCTGGAACTTGGCGGTGTAAAGCTGGCCGATGCGCTGATGGCACCGACCACGATCTACGTCAAAGCGATGCTGGACCTGCTGAAGGCAGCCCCTGTCCACGGCATGGCCCACATCACCGGCGGCGGCTTGAAGGAAAACATCATTCGCGTAGTGCCGGATGGCCTCGGCCTGCATATCGATGCCGCCAGCATCGTGCTGCCGCCGGTGTTCGACTGGCTGATGCGCGAAGGCAATGTGGCGCGCGATGAAATGTGGCGTACGTTCAATTGCGGCGTGGGCTTCACCGTGCTGCTGCCACGCGATGCGGTGAGTGCCGCTTCGGCCCTGCTCGCCAAGCATGAATTGAAGAGCTGGGTGATCGGCGAAGTGGTTCCGGCGCAAAGCGACGAGCGCGTGCACATCGGCTGACCCCTCCAACCCATTCATTGCCTTTGCCGTGATGCCCGCACAAGCGGGCATCACGGCCGGAACGAATATTTCGCCATCGGCCACCCCACATGCCCAGCCCTCTGCGCATCGCAGTCCTAGCCTCCGGCCGCGGCAGCAACTTGGCTGCGCTGCTGGCCGCCCGCGAACGCGGTGAACTGCCGGTGGAATTCGTGTTGGTAGCCAGTGACAAGGCGGACGCAACTGTGCTGCAGCTCGCGCGATCGGCGAGCATACCGACGATGGTGCTGGATCCGCGCGAATACGCCGATCGCCGCGCTTACGATTTCGCCCTGTTCGATCGCATCGGCGCCCACCAGCCGGATCTGCTGGTGCTCGCGGGCTTCATGCGCATCATCGATGGTGAAGCCTTGAAACCCTGGACGGGACGGATGATCAACATCCACCCTTCCCTGCTGCCCAAGTACCGCGGCCTGCACACGCACCGTCGCGCGCTGAAGGCCGGCGATCCCGAACATGGCGCCAGCGTGCATTACGTCACGGCTGAACTCGACGGCGGTCCGGTGATCGCACAGGCAAGCCTGCCGATCGAAGCCGGTGACGATGAAAACAAGCTGGCCGCGAGGCTGCTGCCGCTGGAACATCAATTGCTGCCCGCAGTCGTCGCACTGATTGCCGCCGGCCGGCTGGATTGGAGTGAGGATGGCATCCTCTTCGACCAGCAACCGCTACACCAACCCTTGCGGTGGCAGGACGGCCAGTTGCTTCGCTGATTGCCATCGGGCGTTCAGGATCGGCGCGTACACTGCCGTCCATGCGCACACACAATCCCACCCGCTGCCTCGTCGCCGGCCTTGCGCTGGCCGTCTCCACGGCAACCTTCGCCGCACAACCGACACCGTTCACCGCTACGTACCAGGTTTCACGCCAGGGCGAAGCCATGGGCGAAGCGACCATCACCCTGAAATCGCTAGGCAACGGCGAGTACGAATACAGCAACCAGATTCACGGCACTTCAGGCCTGGCGGCCATGCTGGGCGCCAATTCCAGCGACATCACGCGCTTTCGCTGGAACAACAATGCGCCGGAGACTGAAACCTATACGTCCAAAGTCGTGGCGCTGAAGACCAAGCAGCGCACCATGCAGGTGGATTGGCATAGCAACCAGGTCCGTGTCGAAGACGGCAAAGGCGTAAGCAACTACGCCGCCGCACCAGGCCTGGTCGATCGCAACACGATGTCGTATGCGCTGGGCCTGGCGTTGCACGACGGTGGCCGGAGCGTGACCTTACCGGTAGGCGTGAAGCAGCGGGTAGAGCAGCAGCAGTACAAGGTGCAGGGCAACGAAACCGTGCAGGTTCCCGCCGGGAGCTTTCAGGCCGAACGGGTGACGCGCGCCGATTCGGACAAGCATTTCGATGCGTGGTACGTGCCCAAGCAGTATCCGATGCCGGTGAAACTGGCGCAAAGCGAAGGCGGGGATTTGACCCTGGAACTGGTGCGCTACAGCTCGCCGTAGCTGCCCTAACGCGTAGGCTGGGATGACAATCCCAGCATCGCTCTTTCTGTGTCACGCGCAGTGCTGGGATTGTCATCCCAGCCTACGCATCTGCGCTTCAGATCGGCAAACGGCGAATGCGCGCGCCAAGCGTACTGAGCTTTTCTTCGATGTTCTCGTAACCACGGTCGATGTGATACACGCGATCCACCGTGGTATCGCCTTGCGCCACCAGCCCTGCCAGCACCAGACACGCCGACGCACGCAAGTCGGTGGCCATGATCGGCGCGCCGCTCATCTTGTCCACGCCGCGGATGATCGCGGTATTGCCTTCCAGGCGGATATCCGCACCCAGCCGCTGCAATTCATGCGCGTGCATGAAACGGTTCTCGAACACCGTTTCCGTGATGATGCCGACGCCATCGGCCACGCAGTTGAGCGCGGTGAACTGCGCTTGCATGTCGGTGGGAAACGCCGGATACGGCGCGGTGGTGATGTTCACCGCCTTGGGACGGCGGCCCTGCATGTCCAGCTCGATCCAGTCCGGGCCGGTGGAAATATGCGCGCCGGCTTCTTCCAGCTTCGCCAGCACGGCATCCAGCGTATTGGATCGCGCGTTGCGAGCACGGACCTTGCCGCCGGTCATCGCCGCACCCACCAGGAAGGTGCCGGTTTCGATACGATCGGGCAATACCTCGTAGTGGCCGCCATGCAGGCGTTCCACGCCATGGATCACCAAGGTGGAGGTGCCGGCCCCCTCGATCTGCGCGCCGAGCGCATTGAGGCAATGGGCCAGGTCCACTACTTCCGGTTCCTGTGCCGCGTTCTCGATGACACTGGTGCCCTCGGCAAGCACGGCCGCCATCATGACGTTCTCGGTGCCGGTCACGGTGACCATGTCCATCACGATGCGCGCACCCTTCAGGCGCTTGGCGCGAGCCTTGATATAGCCGTTCTCGACGTCGATCTGAGCACCCAGCGCCTGCAGGCCACGAATGTGCTGGTCCACCGGACGCGAACCGATCTGGCAACCTCCGGGCAGCGAGACTTCGGCCTGGCCGAAGCGCGCCACCAGCGGCCCCAGCACCAGGATCGAGGCGCGCATGGTCTTCACCAGCTCGTAGGGCGCGAAATAGCGGTCGGCGGGGCGCGGGTCCACCTGGATCTTCATGCGGTCGTCCAGCACCAGCTGCACGCCCATCTGGCCGAGCAGTTCCATGGTGGTGGTGACGTCATGCAGATGCGGGACGTTGCTGATCGTGACCGGTTCGTCGGCCAGCAGGCACGACGCGAGAATGGGCAGCACGGCGTTCTTGGCGCCGGAAATACCCACTTCACCGCGTAGCGGCTCGCCGCCGCTGATCAGGATTTTGGCCATCGGGGAATCCTTGAAATAAGTGACGCCGGGAGCTATGGCGTCAACCGCGCGCAGCGGCTTCATCGGGTGTCAGGGTCTTGAGCGCAAGGGCGTGAATGGCGCCCCCCATGAGGTCGCCAAGGGTGGCATACACAAGGCGGTGCCGCGCCAAGGGCAGCTTGCCCTTGAACTGCTCGGCCACCACTTCCGCCTCGAAGTGCACCCCATCGTCCCCCTGCACGCTCGCCTTTGCGCCGGGCAGGCCGGTTTCGATCATTGCCTGGATGCTGGCTGCGTCCATCGGTTTTCCAAGTACTTGCGATGCTGAACGCCGGCTGCCGAGGAGTACAGGACAGACCATGGGCGACAGGCATCAAGATAGAATGCGAATATGCCATGTTAATGGAAATCCGCTGGCGCAGAAACGACACCTTGTGTCGCTGCCCTGCCCAGCCCGCTCTCGAGGAAGCATGAACGCCCCCATCGCCAAGCCCCAATCCACCCGGGTGGATGCCGCCGCCATCGTGCACAGCGCGCGCACGGTCATCGCCACCGAAGCGGCAGCCATCCGGGCCTTGGAGCCGCGTGTGGACCAGACCTTCGTCGACGCTTGTCGGTTGATCCTCGGCTGCAAGGGGCGAGTGGTGGTCACCGGCATGGGCAAATCCGGGCATGTGGGGCGCAAGATCGCCGCCACCCTGGCCTCCACCGGCACGCCAGCCTTTTTTGTCCACCCCGGCGAGGCCAGCCATGGCGACCTGGGGATGATCCTGCCGCAGGACGTGGTACTGGCCCTGTCCAACTCGGGCGAAACGGACGAAATCCTGTTCATCCTGCCGGTGATCAAGCGCCAAGGCATTCCGCTGATCGCCATCAGCGGCAATCCGGACTCCTCCCTGGCAGGCCAGGCCGACGTGCACCTGGATGCCGGCATCTCCGCCGAGGCCTGCCCGCTGGGCCTGGCCCCCACCGCCAGTACCACCGCGGCACTGGTGATGGGCGATGCGCTCGCCATCGCGCTGCTGGAGGCGCGCGGGTTTACCTCCGAAGACTTCGCCCGTTCCCACCCGGCCGGTAGCCTGGGGCGCCGCCTGCTGCTGCACATCAGCGATGTCATGCATACCGGCCCGGGCGTTCCGATGGTTCCCCCGCACGCCACGCTCACCGAAGCCCTGATGGAAATGACTCGCAAACACCTGGGCATGACCGCTGTGATCGACCAGGAGCAGCGCTTGTTGGGCGTGTTCACCGACGGCGACCTGCGCCGCGCGCTGGATGACGACGGCGTGGATCTGCGCAATGCGCAGGTCAGTGACCTGATGACACGCGGCCCGAAAGTGATCGGTGCCGACAAGCTGGCCATCGAGGCGGCGCAGCTGATGGAGAAGTACCAGATTCACGCCCTGCTGGTGGTCGACCACACGCAACGTGTGGTCGGCGCCCTTAACATCCACGATCTGCTGCGCGCACGCGTGGTCTAAAGAGTTTCGGATTGCCGCATGGATTATCTTTCCAATCTGCCCGCCGAGGTGCTCGCCCGCGCCGCCCGGATTCGCCTGGCCGCCTTCGACGTGGATGGCACGCTCACCGACGGCCGCCTGTGGTACAGCGAAAGCGGGCATGAAACCAAGGTATTCCACGTGCACGACGGCCTCGGCCTGAAACGCCTGCAGGCACACGGTGTGCAGGTGGCGATCGTCAGCGCGCGCATCAGCCATCCCGTCGCCCTGCGGGCGGAAGAACTCAACATCGCGCACGTGTACCAGGGCCAATCCGACAAGCGCGAATGCCTGCGCCAGATGTTGGAAGCCCTGGAGCTCACGCCCGAGCAAGCCGCGTTCGTCGGCGACGATCTGCCCGATCTGCCCGCCATGAACCTTGCCGGCTTTGCCATAGCTGTTGCAAACGCACACCCGTGGGTGGCGCAGCGTGCGCATTGGCAGACGCGCCTGGGTGGCGGCATGGGCGCAGTGCGCGAAGTGTGCGACCTGATCCTGCATGCACAAGGCAAGAGCACGGCGGAACAGGAGCACTGGCGGTGATGCTGCGCCAATACCTGCGCGACAACCGCATCAACGTTGCGATCGTGCTGCTGGCGATTGCCGCACCGGCCAGCTGGCTGCTGCGCAGCTGGGTGGTGGGCGCGCCGCCGTCCAACGAGTTCATTGGCCCGCCGATTGCCGATTACGTGCTCTACAACTCCACCGTGTGGAGCTATGACGCGGACGGCTTGCCGAGCTTCAGCATGAAGGCGCCCCGCATGGATCGCCGCGGTGGCGACGAGTCGCTCTACATCAATGCCCCGGTCTTCGAACTTACCTCGAAGAAACCCGGGGTACCGAACTGGCATGGCAACTCGCCATTCGGCTGGGTCAACCGCGGTGGCACGGAAATGCGGCTGGATGGCGCTGTGTACATGTACCGTCCTGCCTATGCGCAGGGTCCCATGGCAACATTATGCACCTCCAATGTCAGGGGTTGGCCGAAAGAGAACCGCATGGAAACCGCGGACCCGGCCACCATGACGCAGGGACCTAGCGTAATGAACGGCGTTGGCCTGCGTGCCAGCCTCAACGATAACCATCTGGAGTTGCTCCATGACGTGCACGGCATCCTGTATCCGCGCCAGAACACCACAGCTAAGCCTGCTGACTGCCGGGTTGTTGCTGCTACTGCAACCGGCAATGGCAAAGCAGGATGACCGCAACCAGCCGATCCACGTCGTGCATGCCGACAGCTTTGATGGCTACAACCAGCCCAACAGCATCAGCACCTTCACCGGCAAGGTGCTGATCACGCAGGGCACGTTGAAGCTGATCGGCGAGGTCGCAAAGATCTATACCGCGAAGGAAGACACCTCCGTCGATCACCTCGACGTGACTGGCACGCCGCAAAAGCGTCCGCACATCGAGCAGATCGACGACAACGGCAACCTGATGACCGGCGACGCCGATCAGCTTCATTACGACAACGTCAACGGCATAGCCGTCCTTACCGGCAACGCCAACGTGCACCAGCAGAACAAAGGCGACGCGCACGGCGCGAAGCTCACCTACAACACGCAGACCAGCTACATGGTCGGCGAAAGCGGCGGCGCCGGCCAGGTCACCATGACCTTCCTGCCCAAGCAGAAGCCGCTGCCGCCGCCGAAGCACGGTACCGCACCGGCCACCCCGCCCGCGCCTGCCAAGCCGGCCGGCACGCCCTCGCCTAATGTGAGCGAGCCGGCCTCCGCCAGCAGCGCCCCCTAAGGAATAACCGCTACATGCTTTCCGCAGAAGGTCTGCAAAAAAGTTTCCGCGCGCGCCAGGTGGTACGCGACTTCGCATTCTCGATCCGCCAGGGCGAGGTGGTGGGCCTGCTTGGCCCCAACGGCGCAGGCAAAACCACCTGCTTCTACATGATCGTGGGCCTGATCGAAGCCGACGCCGGAGCGATCAAGCTCGACAAACAGGACATCACCGGCCTGCCCATGCATGCCCGCGCCAAGCTCGGCATCGGCTACCTGCCGCAGGAGGCTTCGGTGTTCCGCCGCCTTAGCGTGGCAGACAACATCATGGCCGTGCTGGAACTACGCGAAGGCCTGGACCAACGCAAGCGCGATACCGAACTGGAAAGCCTGCTGGATGAGCTGAAAATCGCGCATATTGCCGGCCAGAAAGGCATCAGCCTGTCCGGTGGCGAACGCCGTCGCGTGGAAATCGCACGCGCGCTGGCCGCGCAACCGCGCTACATGCTGTTGGACGAACCATTCGCCGGCGTCGACCCGATTTCGGTAGGCGAAATCCAGCGCATCGTGCGGCACCTGAAGGAACGTGGCATCGGCGTGCTGATCACCGATCACAATGTGCGCGAGACCTTGGGCATCTGCGACCGTGCCTACATCATGAACGAAGGCGAGGTGCTCTCGCGCGGCACGCCAGCTCATATCCTGGCGGACGAACGGGTGCGCGAAGTGTACCTGGGACGCGAATTCCGCCTGTAAAGGCCGCTATAACCTTCGACTGCCGGGGAACCTGCCAGGCCGTCTGCGGACGGCCCCGTGCTCAAAAAATGCAGGGCTGCCTGCGATGCGAAAACAAGTTAAATACTCCAAGTTCGGCCGGCACTCAAGCCTAATTTGCGCGGCTTCACATCTGTGCACGTTACGCGCGTTTTCCCGACACCACAACTATGGCCGGCTTCCCGTCGAAGGGTTAGGATGAAGCCGGTTCGACCTTTCTGACAGGCATGAAACCAGGGCTCCAGTTCCGTCTCAATCAACAGCTGGCTCTCACGCCGCAATTGCAACAGGCCATCCGGCTGCTGCAGTTGTCGCAACTGGAGCTGGCCGCCGAACTGCGCCAGCTGGCCGAGAGCAATCCGCTGCTCGAATTCGACGAAGACGCTTCGGCGGAACCGGACGAAACCGAAGCCGACGGCGAATACGACACCGAATTCGAATCGCTGGTCTCGGCGGGCAGCGACACGGCATCCGGCAGTAGCGACACCAACGACGAAGCGCCGGAGTGGACGGAGCCGGAAATCAGCTCCGACGAACCGATCGATTTTTCCAGCAGCAACGGCAGTGGCAACGGCTCCGGCAATCGCGACGAAGAAGGCATGGAGCCGCAGAGCGCGGCGGCCGAGTCGCTGCAGGAACACCTGCTGTGGCAGCTCAATCTCACGCCGATGGAGCCACGCGCCAAGGCCATCGCAACGGTGCTGATCGACGCGCTCAATACCGACGGCTATCTGGGGGAAGGCATCGACGCGGTACTCGCCGCCCTGCCGCCACACCTGAAGGCCACGGCCGAGGAAGTGGAGGCCGTGCGCCGCCGCCTGCAGCACTTCGATCCGGCTGGCGTGGCCAGCATCGATCTCCCCGACTGCCTGCGCGCGCAACTGGAACAATTCGATCCCGGCATACCCTACCGCGACCTCGCCCTGCGTATCGTGGAGCACGAACTGGAGCTGCTGGCGCGCAACGACATGGCCAAGCTGGCCCGTCGCCTGCACGCCACCGAGGAAGAAACCACCGGCGCAGCCATCCTCATCCGCAGCCTGGACCCGCGTCCGGGCGCGGCAATGGATACCACACCCGTGGAATACGTGGCTCCCGACGTGTACGCGCGCAAGGAAGGTACGCGCTGGCGCGTGTTCATGAATCCCGAAAGCCAGCCCAAGCTCAGCCTCAACCAGCATTACTGCAGCCTGATTGCCCAAGCGCGTGGCGACGACGCCAGCTGGATGCGCGGCCAGTTGCAGGAGGCACGCTGGCTGATCAAAAGTTTGGAATCGCGTGCCGAAACACTCCTGAAGGTCGCCGAAGCGATCGTGCGAAGGCAAAGCGCCTTCCTGGACTACGGTCCGGAGGCGATGCAGCCGCTGGTGCTGCGTGAAGTGGCGGAGGAGGTGGGTATGCATGAATCGACGATTTCACGCGTCACCACGCGCAAATACATCCACACCCCGCGCGGCACCTATGAGCTGAAGTATTTCTTCTCCAGCGGCGTGTCCACCGAAGACGGCGGCAGCGCGTCCGCCACCGCCATCCAGGCCATGCTGCGCAAGCTGGTCGACCACGAAGATCCGCGCAAGCCGCTCTCCGACCAGGCGCTCGCCGAGGAGTTGCACAACAAGGGCATTCAGGTAGCGCGCCGCACGGTCGCCAAATACCGGGAAATCCTGCGCATCCCCAGCTCCAGCGAGCGACAGCGCAGCAGCTGACTCCCGCCCCCGGCACTGCCCGGGGGAACTTGCAGCCCGGCGGAACAATCCCATATGCAGAGTAAGGTCTAGCTTCACGGTGCAACGATCGACTTCGGGATTCACTTTTCGATCCGCGTACCGATCAACGCCGCCATTGGCGGTCAGCTCTAAGAAGGAGGCGTACCATGCAATTCCAACTCAGTGGTCAAAAGATCGAAGTCACCCCGGCACTGCGCAACCACGCCCACGCCAAGCTCGATCGATTGACCCGCCTCGACGAACGCATCGTTGGTCTGAACGTCGTGCTCTCGGTTGACAAGCTGCAGCACTGCGCCGAAGGCACTCTCAAGGTTCCGGGCAAATCGCTGCACGCCGAAGCCACCGGGAAGGACATGTACGCATCGATAGATGTCCTGTTCGACAAGCTCGTCGACCAGCTTCGCCGCTATCGCGAAAAGCTGTGCGACAAACACCCGCAGGAAGTGCGCGAGGCCCGTCAGTACGGCTGATTGACCGGCCCCGCCCCTCCCCCTGCGGGGAGCTTGATTAGCGTCGAGTCTCAGTAGGGTTTCGAAGATCCCGCTCCGGCAAGGGGCGGGATCGGAGTAAGCCGGCAGCCAGGTCTGCGAGCATCG
>NZ_RYYV01000037.1 GCF_003977665.1 Dyella choica
CATAGGTGATGTCCGCCACCCAGACCCGATCCCGGCCTGGGCTGGCAAACGGCCACGCCAGTCGATTTGGTGCGGCCGGTACGCGTTGATAGGGGGGGCACGCGTGCGCATGTAGCGACGACGGCGTCGTGTCTGGATCGCATGCTGCTGTCGCAGGCGACGCACCCGGTGACGCCCGCACACCTCACCCTCTTGGCGCAACGCCTTCCATATCCGCGTTGTCCCGTAAGCCTCTCGCGTGACCGCGTGAAGCTCCTGGATACATTGCACCAGGCGCAGGTTCTCCTGCGCCCGGTTACCAGACTCGCGGCAGCGCCAAGCATAGTAACCACTGGGCGATACGTGGAGCGTGCGACATAAGGTGCGTACGGCATGGCCGTGCTGGGTCGCCATCCAGGCGTACTTCACGGCAGCTCCCGCGCGAAGTACGCCGCCGCTTTTTTTAAAATCTCATTCTCTTCCTTCACGCGCGCTAACTCGCGCTTGAGCGCGGCCAGCTCATCCTGGCTCGCCTTGGGGCGACCGCTGCCACGGAACGCCCGATCGCCCTTCTTCTCCGCATCCTGCGCCCATTTGTAAAGACGATTACGCGGCACGCCCAATTCACGGGCAATCGCGGCAGCAGGCTTACCGCTCGTTTGCATCATGCGGATCGCTTCGCGCTTGAATTCCGCACTGAACCTTTGGCGCTTTTCCATCGAACACCTCCGTGCGAGGATTGTCCTCGCTTTTAGGTGTCCGTGAAATCGGGACTAGCCCAGGTGCTGAGGTATCCCCACGTATTCCCCAACACGCTCAATGATTTAGGCGTTCCCTGATAGCAAGCGCACGCATGGCGAGCTACTTCCTAAAGGCGACGAAACCAAAGAAGAGAGCGTCGCCATGCGTGCAGGAGAAGTATTGCAAAAATGCCTGTCAGAGGCGTTAGCCGGCATGCATAGTTTGCGTAGTCGTGTGCTGATACGTGCGGTGGAGGCTCTTATCGCCGGACGTCGATTGACGCTTTTCGATCTGGCACGGTCATGGCCAGATGCCGAACGCATGCGTGCACCGTTGAAAGCCTTGGACCGCTTGCTCAGCAACCGACATCTGCATAGTGAGCGCGAACATGTGTATGCAGGTATGGCCCGGTGGCTCATTCGTAGCAACCGCCCTGTCATCATCATCGATTGGGCGGACCTGAAGGGTGATCGCAGTTGGCACGTGCTGCGCGCCGGCATTCCCATTAGCGGTCGCACCCTGACCCTGCTGGACATGGTCTTCCCCAAGCACCAACAGGGATCACCGGGAGCGGAACAGCACTTCCTGCAACGACTGGCACAACTCATTCCTGCCAACGTCACGCCTGTGCTGGTGACTGACAGTGGCTTTCGTGCACCCTGGTTTCGTGCTGTGACCAAACTGGGTTGGCATTGGGTAGGCCGCTTGCGCCATCGCACGCACGTTAAACCGGTGTCCGTGGCCGACGAGCCTGACCAATGGGTGCCATGCAAAGCCCTGTACGCGATGGCTGGATCCCGCCACTTGGATCTGGGTTTGATGCATGCCGTCCGTTTTGTTCATACCCCCCTGGTCTGTCGGTTGATCGTGCATGCCAAGCCTGCCAAAGGGCGTAAACACCTCACTTGCCAAGGCAAGGTTGCGCAGAATTCGACCAGCCTCAAACATGCACGACGCGAAAAAGAGCCTTGGTTGCTCATGGCCTCGCCCGAGTTGACCCTGACCGCCGCACAGATGGGATCTGGGACACCCATGAAATGCTCCGTCGCCGACGAGCATGTGCGCCAATGACTGATATGGGCGGCTCGCAGCGGGGAGTAGCGTGGGGCCATGACGTACCCACGCCATCAAATGATACGAGGGATCTGGCATCGAGGGATCTGGGACACCCATGAAATGCTCCTTCGCTGACGAGCATGTGCGCCAATGACTGATATGGGCGGCTCGTGGCGGGGAGTAGCGTGGGGCCATGACGTACCCGCGCCATCAAATCGTCGATCCAGCGTCTGGCGGCTTCTTTCACTGCGTTTCGCGCTGCGTGCGTCGAGCTTTCCTCTGCGGAGAGGATGCTTATAGCGGACGCTCCTACGAGCATCGAAAGACGTGGGTAGAAGAGCGATTGCTGTCCTTGGCGGACTGCTTCGCAGTGGGGCTCTACGCCTATGCCGTCATGAGCAACCACGTACACGTCGTTCTCTATGTGGACCCGCAGGTGGCCAGCGACTGGTCGGATGAAGAAGTGGCTGAACGGTGGGTTCGGCTCTTTCCGGTGTGCGTCGACGAGTCGCCTGATGAGCGGCTATGCCAGGAAAAGGCACAGCGTTTGCAAGGCGATCCGGAGCGAATGGAGGAGCTACGCGGTCGTCTAGGCGATCTATCATGGTTCATGCGTTGTCTAAACGAGCCGATCGCCCGCCAGGCCAATCGCGAGGACGGCTGTACAGGCCGCTTTTGGGAAGGCCGCTTCAAGTGCCAAGCCTTGCTAGATGAGCAGGCAGTGCTGGCTTGCATGGCCTATGTCGATCTGAACCCGATCCGCGCGGGCATGGCGAATGATCTGGCCGCCTCGGAGCACACATCGATTTGCCATCGTTTGCAGGGCGCAGAGACAAGGACGGCTTCGCTGGGCGAAGCGTTGCGCCCACTAGCCGGTATGTTGCTAGCACCGGCGCTTTCGTTGCGAACGCTTGATTACCTGGAGTTGGTCGACTGGAGCGGCCGCGTGGTGAGGGAGGGTAAGCGTGGGTCGATTGCGGCGGCAGTGCCATCGGTACTGGCACAGCTTGGCTTGCACGGGCGGCAGTGGCAGTCACAAATGTTGGGTATCGAGAGTCGTTATTGGCGCGCGGTGGGGACGGTGGAATCCTTGATGGCTAAGGCAAGAGCCTTGGGGCAGCGCTGGTTGAAAGGGGCGGGAAGCGCAAGGCGGTCTGTATATGGGGGCGGCTGACGGAGAGAACGGCGCACGTGCACCAGTGGTAACGGGCATGTGCTCCTCTAGCCAGCTTTCTGCAAACGGAGGGTTTGAGTTGCTGAAATCGGCAAGGGGCAGATGCATCCATTCGTGTAAGCAGGCCTGACGCTATTGGCTTGCCGGGTCATTGCGTTTGTCGTTCAAATCGGGACAAATAGTGGATGTCTCGGTTGCTTCCAGGTTGCCTGCCACTAGAAGCCTTCGGGCAAGTTACTGGGGGTGGTGTTACAAAGGCAATAAGCGGCGCCGAGGGTATGTTGGAAGGAGGTGCCGCTTATGGCGCGGCCGCAGGAAACGGGTTTTTGGCTGGAACAGCAAAGACCATGCAATCGTCATTCGAAGCGTCCCTGCTACAGGGATGTAAATGCGGGAAGTGAGGCTTTTCTTATGAAGATAATCGTGCTTGTTCCTTTTTTGGCTAGCTTGCTGGCGCGAGCCATTGCCGCAAAATATTCTAGAGAATTGGAGGGGGGTGGGAAGGTGGAGGAAGCAGTGCATGGTGATTTTCGGGTATTTAAATACCCGAAAGGCCCTGTGTCCGTTATTTTTTATATGGGTATCGTTCTTCCTGCTTTATTCTTTTTCTTTCCCGACTCTCTTGTGAAAGATGCAAGGCTGCTATTCAATTTATTCGCACTTTTCGTGGCTGTGATATTTCTTGGCGCGTGGGCGTATTTTTATTTTTACAGAATAACGGTTGGGCATGGATTTGTTGAGCATGGAGCTTTTAAGAGGAGTCGCCTTGATTTGTCTTTAGTTACTTATATTGGGTATTGGTGGGTTAATAATGGTATAAGTTTAAAATTGTACGCGGGAAAGAAGCGTTTGGCTATTTTTGAGGGCGGCATATCGAATTTTGACGCGTTTGCACAATGTATAAGGAGGCAGGTTGTGGGTGATGTGAAGATCGAGACTGTCGGAAAGGCGAAATTTTATTGATCGGGCCAGCAACGGGGACAAGTTGGACTTGGACTGGTCCCGTTTTGCTATGAATGGGACTGCACGCATGGCGACATTGAGGAATGTGACAGCAATGGGCGTCATTGTGGCTCATTAGATGGTGATACCGGTGGGCAAACAAAGCCCTCTGTTCCTGGGAGAAAAATTAAGATATGAGCACCTTTCTATATTGCTGTGAATCGCTGAGAATTGCCTGCGATGCGACTGAATCGCCTGTGATCTTCAATTCGAAGTTTCGCGAATATGGGATTAAGGTATTAGATGGTGGGACAAGCTATGTGGAAATTGCATTCTGCCCATGGAGTGGACATAGGCTTCCACAAAGTCTGAGGGACGAATGGTTCAGCCGCCTTGAGGCACAGGGTCTAGATCCAGGGATTGATCCTGTTCCCTTGGAATTCCAGAGTGAACGGTGGTACACCACAAAATAATGGCGGGTCATCGAGACCGGTGGCTGGCAATTGGGCTATCCGGCAATACAAAACAACGAGGCCAGGTTCACTTCCGGGTCGGCGCATGGGCTTGAACATTATGATGGACTTGAAGCTAGCGATCTGGATCCTGGGCGCCATAATCATTTTTTGTACAACGGTGTATTCCCTTCGCTTCGTTTACGACTATCGAATAAAAAATCAGTCAATAGAATTTGTCTTGTTTCGAGTGTTGCCGTTTTGCTGGATATCAGTAGACCGCATTGATTCGATTCAAAAGGTGTCCTGGTTGGATTTAGGATTTGGTGGAACTATCTTACGGTTCGGTAACCGAATTTTTGGTACTTGCGTTTTGGTTCGAAGGCGAAGCGGATTGTTCCGTCGCATTGTCATCACACCCGAAGATGCCGATAAATTTATCCGCGACGTGATCGAGGCCAAGAAAAGGAATTAGCGATGCGGCAAGAGCTCGTAAGGTCCTCAAGTTCCATACGGCAAGCATTGTTGCTCTTGCTGCTTTCATGCCATTCAGAAGCCTATGCGCAAACCGGTTTCGCTCCAGGCGTTGTCAATCACAAGCCCACGCAGAGCGAGCGCACCAAAGGGAATGACATAAAATCGGCCGCCGTTTGCCGTACACGGCAGGGTCAGTGGTTTGAGGAAAAAGGCGATTATTTGTTCTGCGCACTTCCTTACCCAGACTCAGGAAAGGTTTGCGGCAGCTCTAAAGAATGTATGGGGCATTGCATCGCGCCGATCACAGACGGACCGGTACTCCATGGAACCTGCCAAAGGGACGACTCCCCCATGGATTGTGGGCGCCCTCACTTTGAACACGGCAAGGTCATCTACTTCAACTGTGACTAAGTACTCGGCCATGGCCGAGCGCCATACCCAAAGTTTCTTGCGAGGGCCAGCTGCGGACGCTGTCGCCAGCGTTACGACCGTAAGCGAGCGACTCCAAGTCCTTGTTGAAAGGTTCTTCGTGCAGCGAAGAACCGAATGCGGCAACCATCGCACGCAATCGGCGTGCAAATCAATGTGCATCGATCTCATTGTGCTTAATTGCGCATGCCTATTGCGCTTAATCCCCTAGCTAAGCCGTGTTGTACTCCATATAAAATGAAAAACACGATCGGCGGGGCATTCTTCTCGCAGAGCATTGGCTCTCCCGCTGGCGTCACAAAGCAGTCTGTTACGCGAATTATCAGGTTAAGGTGGAGATAGCCGGATGGGCTCCATCGGGTCGGGGAAGTGCGTAGGCTGAGGGGATCAGCCTGGCATGCCATGCGCACAAGCATCCCGCTGTCGGTTTTGGTTTGCACGCCAAGCCGAGCGGGATATGAGGTCTCGTCGATTCGTTATGGCATCTCATCTTTTGGCTCATAAATGAGCCGACATTTACGCGAGACGACAATTTCATGCAGAACAAGGAAGTAATCAGCTTATCGGCTGACGTATCTGATCATTCAAAAAGAATTCACAACAAGGGGATGCGGCGAGAGGCCTTGCCGCGCATACGCCATCCAGAACCGCCGCGAGTGCTTGCCGGTGATTGTGCCGTCAATGTCTCATTGAGATTGGCATCACCGGTTATTCGGTTGTTGGACGGATTGCTCTCGGCACAGGAGTGCGACGATTTGATCGCACAGGCCGTGCCGCGCTTGCAGCGGTCGGTGGTTATTGCCAATAGCGGTCGCACCCAAGTCGATCGCGGTCGGACCAGTGAAAGCGTGTGCTTCGAGACGGGCGAGACTGCGCTCATCCAGCGCTTGGAGGAGCGCATCGCCGCACTGCTTCGTGTTCCGGTGCATCACGGCGAACCACTCCAGGTCACGCGCTACCTGGCGGGCCAGCAATATCAGGCGCATTACGATTGGTTTGATCCGGATAACGCCGGCTACGAGGCTATGACGATGCGCGGCGGCCAGCGCGTGGCCAGTCTGGTGATGTATCTCAACACGCCGGAAATGGGCGGGGGCACAAACTTCCCGAACATTGGCCTTACGTTTACTCCCATCCGCGGTTCAGCCTTGTATTTCGCCTATAAAGCCGGAGAGCAGGCAAGCTGGCATGCCGGCATGCCGGTACTCAAGGGAGAGAAATGGATAGCGACGAAATGGTTGCGTGAAAGATCCCTTGACGCTTCTGGAAACTGATACCGGGAAGGGGCGCTGAAAGCCCATACAGATGATGTCGAAGGAGGGGGAATGGAAGCTGGACCGGAAGCCGAGCATTTGTCCATCGAGCTCAGGCGGGGAATGATTACGCTCGCTGTACTGATTCAGCTTCGCTCGGAGAATCATGGCTATGGCGTGAAGCAGGCCCTGTCGCAGTTAGGCATGTCGCTGAAGGAAGGCACGCTCTATCCCATGTTGCGCCGCCTGGAAGCGCAAGGGGCGCTCAAGAGCCGCTGGGATACGAAGGGGGATCGTTTGCGCAAGTATTACTCGCTGTCCGAACAGGGCGCCGTCATGCTCGATGCCATGCGAAAACAGCGCGAGCTGCTGGTTCAAATCATCGAGGAGCTGGAGAAATCGGTCTTCGACGAGTGGGTGGGCGAGCGCGACCTTGCGCAAACGGAGTTGAAATGACACCTTTCGAGGCATACGCCAAGGCCTTGGCTCAATGGCTACCCGCGCAGCTGCGGGATGAGGTTGTTCGCGAAGTCATGAGCAACTTGTACGAAGCGCTGGAAGCCGAAGCGGCGGCGCATCAGGGGCGCGATCGCGAGCCGATGATGAGGGAAATCTTGGTGCGGCATCCGTCAGCCCGCTCGTTGGCCGAATCGTTCGTCGAAAAGCGCCACGAACTGATTGGGCGGCGCGTCTACTCTGCCTATAAGGCGGCGCTATGGTTATCCCTGGCGATAACGCTGATAACGGTGGGGGCGCTTGAATGGGCGGACAGCTTTCATTGGCAGATGCTTGGCGAGCTGGCGATCAGTTCGGTGGTGGTGTTTACCATCATTACGCTCATATTCGTGGCCATCGATCAATTCGGGCCGTTGCGCCATGTGGCCCAATCCATGTCGGCCGTCCGTGCACAGGATCTTGCGCGAGTAGGCGCTGCATTTCGTCAAGTCGGCACCATGTCGCCACGTGACCGGCTCAATCGCCGGGTGCTGGCTATCGTACTTTTGTTCCTACTCAACGTGGCGCCCAGCCAAATAGGCTTGCTGATGCTGATCGGCGAGCCGCACCTTCGGGTATCGATGTATCCGATCTTGTCCTCGCAGTTTTTGGGCCTTCCTAGCTTGATCGTCAGCGCGTGGTGTGCCGCCGTCCTCCTGGTGGATGCGCTTTTGGCGTGGAAGAAATTCGCGCACTTCGAGTTCGTGGCAGAGATGTTCTTGCAATGTGCCGGCCTTCCGATAGGTCTTTGGGTGCTGGTCAAGGGACAAATTTTTGCCGTGCCCCATCCTGCGCAAATCGCCACCTATCCCGGCAATTTGAGCACGGTGATGAATACAGTGATTGCGCCGCCTCTGTTCCACGCCCTGATGGTCATACTTTGGTTGAGCTGGCTGGCGAAGACTTGGGGATGCTTGCAGAAAATCAGGCTGCAGGCGCTGCCAAAGCCGATGTAAGCCGCTTCCACGGGCGCACCAGGCACAACTTAAGGGATGGACGATGGGCTATATGGATCTTGTGGCGTCAGGACTTCGATACCGGAAATCCCAGGTTTTCATCAGCTTTGCATGCATATCGATCGCGTTCCTGTTGTTGGGGGTGCTGGTCAGCGCGCAGCAGGCTTTTACGGCCAGCGGCAGCGAAGCGTCGTCCCATCGCCTGCGCAGCCGGGGCAGTAGCGCCGTCACTGCTCCCATTCCCTTGAGCTATGCGCGAAAGATTGCGTCCGTACCAGGTACGACGGCCGTGCTCTACGTCAATGCAGAACCGGCGGCCTACCAGGATGATCCGCGCCATTTGGTATTGCAGGCGGTTTCGGCCGCCGATCTTTTTGGGACCTTTCCCGAACTGAAGGTGGCGGATGGCCAACGCAGCGCGTTCCTCAGCGACAAGCAGTCGCTGCTGGTCGGTCCGGATACGCTCAAGCGCTATGGCTGGCATCTGGGCCAGGCGGTGACACTGCAAACCAACGTGCTGGACGCGGCCGGATCGGCCAGCTGGGTATTTCACGTCAACGCGATTTATGGCAGTGATGATCCCAAGGTGCCGCGTGACCTGACCTTCGTCCATTACGGCTATTTCAATGACGCCAGAGTAGGCGGCAAGGATATCGTGATCGGCTTTGTCACATCCATCGCAGCGCCTGATCAAGCGACGCGTATTGCGTCGACGATCGATCAACTCTTCGCGACTTCATCGCCAAGGATCATCACGCAGCCGGAGAATCAGGCGATGGAAAACCAGCTCACCCAATTCGGGGATTTCAGAAAGATCGCCATGATCGTCGCCGGGCTCGTCTTCGTGTCCATGCTGCTGCTGTCGCACAACGTATGGCACGAACGCGTGCAGATGCGCCGAATCGAGCTGGCGACCATGAAAGCGCTTGGGTTTCCGCCGGGCAGCGTGTCGGCGCTGATCATGACCGAAGCGCTGGTGCTTACCTTTGCCGGCGCACTATCCGGAGTGTTTGTGGCAGTTGGCTTGGTAACGATGCTACGCGCCCACGTGGAGCGTTTTCTGCCGGGATTTCACTTTCCGCTGTCGGGCCTGGGTCTTGCTGCGGCGACTGCGATCGGATTTGCCGTGCTTTCGTCGCTGCTTCCGGCGTATAAGGCCGGCGGTCTTCCGCTTCGCTTGAATTCGCGCGACTGAGGGCCGCCACGTGCAAGTCGCACTCCGTCAATTTCTGTCGCTGGCTGCCATGTCGATCCGGTCGCTGCCCTCAAGAACGTCTTCCTCGATCGTGGCGGTCGTTGGCTTTGCCGTGACGGGCAGTGTTCTGGTGGCAGTCCTTGCGCTTGCCGGTGGCCTCTCCGGGTTCTGGCAGTCGACTGGATCCGATGATGTTGCGATCGTGCTGGCCCGGAGTTCGTTTTCCGAAGTAGACAGCCGCATTGCACGCGATGCGGCGGCACTGATTGAGCAAGCACCTGGTCTTCTACCTTCCCGGCGCAGCGCCCTATCGCCCCAGCTCGTCACGGCCACTGTGTTGCCGCGGGCCGCGGACGGGAAGGGGGCGAATGTGCTGGTGCGTGGTTTCGATGGCGCGGCAATCGGCATCGACAGCCCCATTTCGATACTCGAAGGCCGCTCATTCCAGCACGGTCTGGACGAGGTCATCGTCGGTGAAAAACTGGCGAGTATGTTGAGCGGTGTAAAGGTTGGAGGCTCGTTGCAACTGGGGGAATCGCGATTCAAGGTCACCGGAATCTTCCAGGAGCAGGGCGGGGGACGTTATGAATCCGAGATCTGGGGTGACACCCACCAGCTGGCATCGGCGATGGGTGAGGCGGGAAAGTTCAGTGCCATTTACGTGAAACTGGCAGGCAAGGACGATTTTGCGGGCTTTGCCGATTACCTGGACAAGCAGCCGGGGCTTGAGGTCAAGGTATTTCGGGAACGTGATTACCTGGATCAGCAGGCGGGTCGTTTCAGGGCGCTGGTGCTGATTCCAGGACTGGCCATAGTTACGGTGATGGCATTCGCAGCGATGCTCGCCGCGGCCAATACCATGTTGTCGGCCATCCAGGTCCGGCTGAAGGAGCTGGCGACGCTGCGGGCCATTGGATTCGGCCCCGTCATCGTTGCCGCGCAGGTGCTGGCCGAAGCGCTGGCACTGGGGCTGCTTGGTGGCGTCGCCGGAGCCCTTGCAGCGGCCGGATTGCTGCATGGCGAATCCGCGCTTACTTCCAACGGCTTCAGCGCCATGGCGCTCAGCCTGTCCGTGCGTCCCGGGGCGGCACTCGCTGCGATCGGAATGGTGCTTGTTTGTGCGCTGCTGGCTGGCGCGTGGCCGGCAATACTCATGTCAAGAATGGGTATCGCCGATGCGTTGCGCAAAACCTGATGCTTGCCATCAGGCTCAATGAGGACTGTGTATGCGGGAGCTTAAGATTGTTGGGTTGAGCAAGACTTACCGGAGTAACGGCAAGGCCATAACTGCATTGGAAGACGTTTCGCTCAACGTGCGGGGTGGAGAGATCGTGAGTGTGCTTGGCCTCAATGGCGCAGGCAAAACCACCTTGGTCAAGACCATTGCAGGACTGATCGAGCCGGACAAGGGCAGTGTGCAACTGGATGATGCGGATGATCCAACGCGCAGTCGCTACCGCAAGCGCATCGGTGCGGTGTTTGAGGGAAACCGGAATATTTATTGGCGTCTGACGGCTTTTGAGAATCTTGAGTATTTTGGGGTATTGCGTGGCCTTTCGCTCAGGCGATCGCAAGAGCGAGCACGTCAGATGCTTTCGGTATTCCAGCTGGAAAGCAAGCGATCCACGATCGCTGCTCATCTGTCGCGCGGGATGCAACAGCGCCTGGCCGTAGCGATCTCCATGGTTCACGAGCCCGAGTTGCTGGTGCTGGACGAGCCCACGCTGGGCGTGGACATCGAAAATGTTCTGGCCTTGGTGGCGTCACTCAAGGAGCTAAGCGCGGCCGGTGTCGCCATTGTCGTGACCTCGCATCAGTTTGACGTGGTGAAAATGGTGGCCGATCGCATTGCCTTGATCGTGGCCGGAAAGTTGGTGGCATTGGAGTCGAAAGCGGACTTCATTGCTTCGGTGAACAAGGGCGGGTACTCGATGCAGGTGGGCGCGCCGTTGGATGCGGCGCGGATGGATCAGCTGCGTGCCTTGGGGGTTCGCCTTGAAGAATCATGGCTGCATTTCCCGGAGCAAGCGCTTTATGCCGTGATCGACATTGTCCGGCCGTCGCCGATCACCTCGTTGAACTCCATGGAAGACGACCTGACCAAAGTCTTCCTCGAACGCATAAAGGACTACGCACATGCTTAGTTTGTTTCTCGTGGAATCAAAGCGCCAGTGGCTTACGTTCCGGCGCTATCCGGTGGAATCCTTGGCCGGTGTAGTGATTTTTACCATTATCTTCATTGGCCTGTTCGCCGGTTCGAAGTATCTCGCCGGTTCGGGAGTCCACTTCGGCAACCGGCTTGACCTGGTGGTGGCGGGCTACATCCTTTGGCTAGTCACCACCGGTCTGTTTGCCGGGCCAGGCGCGATGCTGCTGGAGGATGCGCGCCTTGGCATCATCGAGCAGCTGTTCGTTTCGCCGTTCAATTTTTCGGTATTCACCATCATGCGGATCTTCAGCGGCTTGATCCAGCATTTATTGCTGGTCGCCGTCCTGGTGGCCATCATCAGTGCCGTTACCGGCACGCGACTAGATTATCGGTGGATTGAAATCGTGCCATTCGCAGGGGTCATCCTGGCCACCTCGGGCCTTGGGCTTGCCATCGCCGCGTACGCGCTCCTGATCAAGCAGGTAGGCGCCATCCTCAACATCGGGCAGTTCGTCCTGCTAAGCGTTGTGGTGACGCCGATCCAAAGCTTTGGGGCCGTGGGGCCGTGGCTGAGCGCCTTTACGCCCATCAATCCCTCTGCCCAGTTGCTTCAACACCAACTTGCAAACGGCTACAACGCCGGTTATGGCGAATTGATCGTGGCGTTAGGCAATGGCCTGGTGTACTTCCTTGCCGGTGCCTATTTGCTGGAACTTGCCAGCAGGCGTGCCCGCAGGCTCGCCAGCATCGGGTTGTTCTAGAGGCCTTTCGATCTATTTCCGCGTATCTGCCGCTACACGATGGGCGCGACTGTCCAGGACGTCGCGCCAATGTCCAACGATTTCGTTGCCAGGCACCTTCGAGATCAGCTGCGCGGACAAGTCGAGCAGCTTGCCTTGAACCGATGCGTCATAGGCTTCGGGGATGGCAAGGGCGATGCCGTGCTGATCGAAATACATGCCATTTGTGTCCGGGGATACCGACTGATGGGCGACTCGCCAGACGGTTTCCACGCCGGTTTCTAGGCTGTCCATCACCGGATATTTGCCGAGCACCAGCTTGGTAGGCATGAACGACCCTGGATGCAACGAGCAGATGCTGGGGGCATTCGCGCCGCCTCTGGCGGCCATGCCGGCCGCGAACGCGACCTGCGCCCACTTCGATCGCCCATAGGCCTGAGGTCCTTCCCAGCCGTTTTCATACTGCGGGTCCTGGAAATCGATAGGCGCCTGGCTCATTGAGCTTACGCAGACGACGCGGCCGCAAGCGCGCTTGATGGCCGGTGCCAAGCCCAGGCTCAGTGCGTAGGTGGCCAGATAATTCACCTGAAGGACGCTTTCGTAGCCGTCTTCCGTGATGGTTCGCGCCTGTTCCACACCAATCCCGGCGTTGTTGATCAGCAGGTCGATCGTTGGAGTCAGTGCCCGCAGTTGGTCGATCATCGCGAATACATCGCGAAGTCGAGAAAAATCCGCGACGCAAATTTCGAGCTGACTATTTCCGGACGCCTTGCTTACTTCCTGCGCGACTTCATGGCAACGCCGCTTTGAACGGCCATGAATGATGAGCCGCGCGCCCGATTGGGCGAATCGGTCGGCCAAGGCACGACCGAGCCCATCGGTTGCTCCAGTGATGAGGATGGTTTGCGGTGTCATTGAGCCGATGTCCTTGAAGTTGCCTGGAGTTGCCTCATTCAGTCATCGTCGGTGCCAGTGACGGAGGCTGGCGACGATAGTAATCCGTCTTTTTGTACTGTCGTTACCTATGTGACGCTAGGTATGAAAAGTCCGGAACGGTACGACTTCCTCCAGGAGTGAGGGCTTACCCTAGCTTTGCTATGTATTGAGCCATTTCGATGCGATGCGATACAAAATTGCGTCTGCGTCGACATGCTTCGTGTGCCCCATGTTTGCGAAGACGGCGCGGTGTTCACTGCCGCGTGATGCGAGAAAGGTTTGAAAGCGGCACATTTTCGTTCGATGGAGAGATGGTCATGGTATTCACTGAAGCATCCGTTCCACAGCTCCGTCGCCCGGTGGCGATGGCTGGCTCCAACATGGTGAACGTTGGAACTCCCACGCTGGCCGTGGCGGTCGGCATTGGCATTGGTGTAGGCGTTGGCGTTGCCATTGGGGTTGGTGTCGGCGTTGCGGTCCACAGAGGCGGCCCAGGCTCGCCGGGCCAGGGCAATCCTCCTGGCGGCGGCTAATGATCCATGCCGACTTCGGTATCCGAAGTCGGCACCCCGAATAAGGGGTTCGCAAACATAAGGAATGAAAGTGGATCATAACGAGTTGCTGCAATGTGATGATGAGCTGCGCCTTCATCCCATCATGGCTTGCATTGAAGACGCATTGGCGAGTTCCGATGCGTTTGTGTTTGCCGACCACCTGCCTTTGTACGAGACCATCTTCAAATCTGATCTGGCCTTGCAGGCGCTGAAGCTATCGTTGCAAAAGATTGCCGCCAATCCGGATTACCAGCTTCCCCGATTCGTGATGGAAGGAACTGTACTTGGATGGACCATCCTCGCGACTGAACACTTCAGGGTGAGCATCGGGGTTCGCCATTCAGCCTGGGCTGGCGTGGAGAATGGGGTGGCGCCCGATGTGGAGGCGCCGTCGAATCCCGAACAGCCGAAAATGGAGCCTTATCCGTTCGACTTGTTCTTGGGCATTCTCAGCGTCCCGGAACTGGCTGTCGAGCGGTATGCCGTCGTGCCTCCGCTGGACGAGAGCGAAGAGCATAGGCTCGAATACCTGTCGGAACAGGTCATGTTCGCTGGAGATTCGATGTATCTGGCAGCGGGAACGGACCTGACTCTATCCAGGCTGAAAGGAAGCATGGTCTACATGGAAATAACGGGCAATTCGCGCATCAGTCTTCTGCCGCGCTTTGACCCTCGCGACAAACGTTTCTGCGGCTGGGTCAGCGGCGATCCGACGGCGTCGCGTATCGAAATACTGACCCGTGTGCTTGCCGATTTCGACTACCAGCCGGGTGTCGAGGTGGTCAAGCGCCTCACCCACCACCGGGACCACCACGTGCGCTGGAATTCCATGCGGCATCTGCTGCGGATGAGTGCCGGTGCCGGCGTCGAGCGTGTCCGTGGCGCGGTGAGCAGCGACCCGAATCCGGACTTGAGAGCCGTGGCCAGCCAGGTGCTAGCCCAACTAGCCGCAGAAGCGTAAGGAGACGGTCATGCCAATATTTCAAGATGAAAAATGCGATAAGGTCCTATCGCTGGAAGAGGCTTTGGATTATTTTTCCGCCATCGATATTTCCAATCGCGATGCGTTGCTTGGCGGAGCGCCAACCTTGAGGGCACTGTCCAATAACAGGACATTTCTTGCTCGGTTGATTGCCGAAGAACTCAAGGAGGCCGACTCCCTGCAGAAGAAGAATCAGTATTCGGCCCAGGTCTTCGCGCTGGGAGGAGGCAGGAACTTCTTCATGCGCGCCAACTTCTGGCCTGCCGCACATGATTCCATGTACCAGGCAAGCGGGCCGCGGCCATTCTTCTATGATCTGCCGCATGACCATAACTTTGATTTCCTGACGGTCGGCTACTACGGCCCGGGATACCTGAGCGACTTCTACGAATACGAATACAACGACGTTGTCGGCTACCTCGGGGAGATCATCAAACTGCGCTACGTAGGACGTGAAGCTCTTCCGCAGGGCCGGACTATGCTCTATCGCACGAGTGTGGATATACACAACCAGCTTCCGCCCGAAAGCTTTTCGGTATCCATCAACGTAGTGGCCGATTTTTCCGATCAGCTTGCAAGCATCAATCAATATATGCTCGATCTGCCATCGGGCATGATTACTAGCCTTGGCAATCGTACGTCCCTGCCGCTTCTATGCCAGGCCGCGGCGGAAATCGGTGATGAAGAGTGTATGGACGTGCTCGACTACATCCGCGTGTCACACCCCAGTCCGCGCGGACGGGTTGCCGCCTACGCGGCGCTGGCACGCCTGAGAGAAAATGAGGCCCAGCAAATCTGGACCGATGCCCTTGCGGATCCGGACAGGCACGTCAGCGTACAGGCTGAACTCCGACTCGCCCACTTATAGGCCTGCTTTGGCCATGGACTTAAGGATGCCGCCGCGCTTATCGCGCGGTGAACCGCTCCGGCTTTGTCGCAGGCCCAAACCTGGATAGGTCGGAGCAAAGTTGTGCCGACGGCAGCCGGTCCCATACACTCGGCGCGGGGTAACGAGGGTCAACTACGGAGGCCATCGTGCGAACAACCACGCGGGCTTCGCGCGGGGATGCGGGTCCCCGTAGCGAGAGTGTGCCAACGTCTGCTTTTTCTGTTCGGGCCTCAGTCCGCCCGCAGGTCGCCGAGCAAGGCGGCGCGCCGTTGCCAGCCGCGACGCGCGCGTTCTTCGAACCGCGCTTTGGCTCCGACTTCAGCAAGGTGCGCGTTCACGCCGACACCGAGGCCGAGGCCGCTGCGAGCCTCGTAGGTGCCAAGGCCTACACCGTCGGGCAGCACATCCGTTTCGCGGCCGGTGCCTACGCGCCTACTTCGCCGTCCGGTCAGATTCTTCTCGCGCACGAACTCGCTCACGTCGTCCAGCACCGACACGCAGGGGCAGGGGTGCCGTCGCAGCTGGTGAGCGGCCCGAATGATCCGGCGGAGCTCGAGGCCCACGCGCAAGCGCGTCGTATCACCAGCGAGGGGATGGCGGGCGGTCCATTCACTCCACGTGTGCGTCCTTCTGCACTTATTGCGCGCGAACCTGCTCCAGCGGCCGCCAAACGGTTTGCGCCCGATCAGCGAGTGATAGCCACCGCCGCGTTTCCGCTGATGGACAAGCTGGGCGGCGAGAAGGACCAGAAGAAGATCAAGCAGATCGCGAAGGGTGACCTGCTCAAGATCGTGGGCGAGCCCCCGAACGGAGGTGGCCTGGCCTTCACCGTCACCGTGATGAAGAGCGACACCGAGGAGGAGCTCGACGCAAAAGGGCAGCGGCAGGTTGGCGTGGCCAGCGTGAACTGGCTGGCGCCGGCCCCTGCCGCGAAGCCGGCGCCGGCGCCAGCGCCGATGGACTTGCCCAAGGCGGCAACCGAGATGGAGTTCGACCTGGGAACCGACAAAGGGACCGGCGCAACGACGCTCACGTACACGCCGGTCGTCAAACGCAGCAACTACGTCGACAACGACACCCGGATCCTGGGTTTTTCGGCGCTTCAAGTCGCGTTCGGCGGCTACACGATCTTCATCGAGGGATTCGACCAGCCGATCCTCATCCCGACCGACTACGTGGATCGGGCCGCGACCACTGCGACGCCCATCGGCGACCATGTCTATCCCGACCGTGAGGCGGCGCTCGCCGCAGTCGCGCAGGCGGGTGGAGGCAACCGCATCGCCTACTACCAGGCCGTCCAGGGGCTCATCGTGCCAACGAGCTTCTCCGCAGCGACGACCCCGAAAATCCTGGCGATGATCAACAGGAACTGGAAGATCATCACCACCGAGGTGAACCAGGTGCTGATTGTGTATGCGGTCTCGCTTATCGGAACCATCCTCGGCAACGTGACCATACAACTCACGGCTACCGACCGGTCCACGCTGCAGACCAATCAGACCAAGCAGCAGGGCAACGCCGAACCGGCCAACAAACCTCCCACGCAACGCACGACCACAACGAACGAAGGTGCTGGTGCGAAACCCACGGCAAAGCAACCTGCCGTCGAGGCCGCGACGACGAACGAGGGCACGGCTGCGAAACCGGCCGAGAAGCAACCCATTGCCGAGCCCGCGGCCCCGAAGCCGGCCGGCCACCCGGCGTTGAAGGTGCAGCCTCCTTCGATGGAGAACGGCGTTCGGAAGTGGCATGCGGTCGACATTGCTACCGGCAGCGAGGTCGGCGAGGCCTATGTCGATGCGAACGGGCGGCTACGCATGACCGTCAACACCGGCAACCAGGGCCAGCACAAGACGCCCATCACCGGACAGCAGATCCACGATGCGCTGCTGGACGCAAGCAATGGCGCGAAGCTCCCGTTTCAGGCGGAGTGGCGACCGGCTTTGCCCAACAACCTCGAGACCTTCAACGGTGAACTGCTGGCCGGCAAGAGCGAAGTGGATGCCGCCGGCGCCACGTGGACGGGACAACGCTGCAGCGAGCGTGGGCTCACCAAGCGCACCTTCCTCGGCGGTGAGAAGAACGCACCCGGCACACAGGTCAGCATCCGCGACACGAAGGGAAAGCTCTTGCCCCCGCAGGTCGACGCCAAGGGCGTGACCTACAAGACTGCGGACGTCCTCTTCGAGCCGGGCGCCCAATAGCTGAAGCGGGTCGTCGTTCCGGTTTAGGCTTACTGCTGCCCAGGGAAACTCGCAGGGCTCATTCCGTGCCTGAAGCAAGCTCCTCCTCCTGCTTGCAGGGGGAGGTTGGGAGGGGGTGAAGCAAGCTCGCCGTGAACTCAAACACTACGGCAAGCTCGTGCAACCCCACCCCGACCCTCCCCTGTGCAAACAGGGGAGGGGGCCGTTTCCGAGAGCGTCAACGCAAAAAAGCCCCGGCCAGGCCGGGGCTTTGGAAAAGCCATCATCCCTGATGATGCCCTGCTCGTCGGGTCGCGACCTCCTTGCCGCGCCTGGCATCCGTGCCACCAGCCGAAGCGTCGGTGGGACTCACGGGGCATGTGCGGTATTTTCTGTGAGCGCGCTAGCCCAGCGCTATCAGTCGCATTCGCGTTGTTGTGTAGGCCAATTCCTACAAAGGCTATCCGCCCCCACTACTTCGACGCGGACAGGAACTGGAGCACCTCGCGCTGGAATCCATCCGGCTCTTCCTGGTAGGGAAAATGAGCGCTCTGCTCAAACTCGACGAAGCGTCCCCGTGGCAGCTTGGCCGCCAGTGCTTTTTGCGGCGCCACGCCGACGGCGCGATCGTAGGCGCCGACGATGACCAGGGTGGGCATGGACAGGGTTTGCGGATCGGCGACCCGATAGCAAACCATGGAGCCACCCGGCGAAAGGAGGGCGGTACCTATTTCGCCGGTGTTGCGATAACCGCTTTGCGAATCCAGTCGCTTTTGCTCATCAAGCGCGCTGTGCTGGTGAAACTGCTGCAGGTCGCGGAATGCCTGGCTGTTCGGCAGCAGCCGCAACGCCGCACCCATGAACGCAAAGCGCGCCCGGCTCAGCTGGCAGGCCTCGTCGGCGCTGGTGGCCTGCAGGGCCTTGCCTTCGGCTGTGCCCAGGGCCTTGGCGTACGCATCCGGATAGGCCTGCTGGAAAGTCTCCACCCAGGCTTTCAGCGCACCAGGCATGTCGATCGCCGCATCCACCAGGATCAGTTTCGCCACATGATCGGGGTAGGCCGCGGCGTACTCCGCGGCGAGTATGCCGCCAAAACTGTGGCCCATCACCACCATGCGCTGCACGCCTAGCGCCTTGCGCAGGCCCTCGATGTCCTGAACGATGGTCGGGAACGAGTAATCCCCCGTCCAGGGGCGTTCGCTCGCACCCGAACCGCGCTCGTCCAGATAAACCATGGGCACGGTCTTGGCCAGGGCGGCACCGGCTGTCTTGCGAAAACTGTAAACGTTATAGCCGGGTCCACCGTGCAGATACACGACTGGCACATCGTTCGATTGAATCGGCCGCGATTCCCAGTAGGTCAGGCGGACGCCGTTGATCACGGCATCGTGCCGCAGATCGTCGGCATGGGCGGATGTCGCCAGCACAACCAACAACGCAAATCCGATACGGGCTAACAATCGTGTCATGACCAACCCGGATTCAAAGGCAGCGCGCATGATCGGTCTCCACCGCCGGTACTGACAGTGTCTGTCGTCACGGGCGCTGCCAGACTTACCTCACCGTCATTCCGGCCTGCGCCCACTGCTGTCCAGGGAACATTCGCAGACACCTTGACAAGCGCTTGATGTTCGATGCTTTCGCATGCATCCAGGTAACAAGCGACTTAATAGTGAGTTCAAGGCAAGATGAGAAAGCTAGCCGGAAACAGCTCCCTCCCCTGTTTGCAGGGGAGGGTTGGGGTGGGGTTGTATGAGCTTGCCGCCGTGTTGGAGTTCAGCGCGAGGTTGCTTCACCCCACCCCAACCCTCCCCTACTACACGTAGGGGAGGGAGCAGATACGCGCCAGCTGAGACATGGCGCTCTTAATCAGGTGCAAGCAGGGGGAGGAGCTTGTTCTAGGCACGGATAGAGCTGTGCGATTTTCCCCAGACAGCAGTGGGCCTGCGCTGGAAAGACGGTGAGGTACTACCAACTAACCGGCCAGCTCTCGAAAGTACTCGCCTAACGTTCTCGGCTTGCGCCCTAAAATGGATCGCAGAACAAGGCTGTTGCCAGGCGATCCAAACTGCGCATACGAGCGGTAGACTATTTCAAGTTGCTTGAACAGATCGGGCGGGGGCGACGGCTGCAATGCGGCGGCCCATGCTTCGAAGCGGACTTCGGCGGCGATGATGGTGTGCCCGAGAGCCTCGCTCATGAGTGCCGCTATCTCGGGGCGATCCGGCATCTCGTCGGCGCATAGCTCGAATGATCCATAGGCCAGGCGATCGCTATGGAACGCCTCGACCACCACTTGCGCGACATCGCGGTAGTCGACGCGGGCGATCCTTACATCGCCGGGGAAGGGCTCTACAAAAACGCCACTCGTCACCACATTGCCCCAGCTGGCGTCGAGGTTCTGGTAGTACGTTGCCGGATAGAGAATGGTGAAGTCCATCCTGGATCGCGTCACAGCCTCGATGACGGGCAATTTGCTCGCGTGATTGGACAAGCCGTTGGCGGGATGGATGGCGGCTGAGAACACGAATTTTCGGACGCCCGCCCGCTCGGCGGAGCGAACCATGGACACGCCCATCTGCGCCTCGTCGAAAGCGAAGGGTGGGCCGACATGGAAAACGCCATCCACGCCCTGAAGCGCCGCGTCCAAGCTGGCTGGATCGCGCAAATCCCCCATCGCCACCTCGGATGCCCCATTCGCGCGTGCCTTCGCGCCGGCACTTTCAGAACGGCTGAGCGCTCTGACGGTAAAGCCATTGCGTGCCAGGTATCGCGCCACCATGCCACCGCTGCGTCCATTCGCACCGACGACCAGAATGACTTTTCTTCCATCGACCATGTTCGGCTCCTCGTTTCCCAAAAAGGGGCGCAGTGACTCATTACCTATGCGCTGACGGCATAGTGGGCGTTACGCTTTTGGGCGGGTAGCACCACCGCACGCAATACGGTCTTGCGATTATCGAGAGTCCCCATGGACCGCATCAGTGATATAGAAACCTTCGTCACCGTCATCGAGCAAGGCAACTTGTCCGCCGCGGCGCGTCACCTGGGGCGCTCGCTGCCGTCGGTCAGCCGGTCACTGGCTGCTCTTGAGCAAAGCGTCGGCGTGGAACTGGTGCGCCGAACCACACACCAGACACAAGCTACGGATGAGGGGCGCCAGTTCTATCAGCGTGTGAAGCAGGCATTGGCATTGCTAGGGGAGGCCAAGCAGGAGGCGAAGGCACATCGCATCGCGCCCTCGGGACTGTTGCGCATCAGCGCGGCGGTGCAGCTTGCGGATGACATCCTCCCTGTGATCGCCGCTTACATGGAGCGTTACACGAAGGTTGAGATCGACCTGGCGCTGTCGGATCGGTTCGTCGACCTGGTGAAAGGAGGCTTCGACCTGGCGATTCGAGCGGGAGAAATGCTGGATTCGAGCCTGAAGGCACGTCAATTCGGCACTTCTCGATGTGTTACCTATGCCGCGCCAGCCTATCTCGCCAGAAATGGTCGGCCAGAGCATCCCAGTGATTTGGCTGACCATCCATGCATTTTTCGCAAAGGCGATCGACGCGCCGGCCATTGGCGATTCGTGGTCGACGGCGCGGCGCTGGAGATCAAGGTCGCCGGCCGGCTTCACCTGGACAACGCGGCCGCCAGCCATGCCGCGGTCACGCAAGGGCTGGGTATCGGCTGGGCGCCACTGTGGCAGATCCAGGGCTTGGTCGACGCCGGGGCGGTCGAGATTCTGCTTGAGCGTTTCGAATGCCGCCCGGTGTCACTCCATGTGGTGTGGCCGGCAACGAGGCATTTGCCTGCCAAGGCCCGTCTATTCATCGATATGCTCAGTGCGCGTGGGAATGCAAAAAGCCAAGTACGGCTTTCCACCGGCAAGGATCCATCATGAGAAGCTATTCAACAGCAGCATGTCTTGTCCTCGTCTGCGCGCTTGTCGTGCTGTGTTCGCAGGCACTGTTCGCTGACGAGCCATCCAACAGCCCTCGGCTTTTCGCGCCGGGAGTCATTTCCGGAGCGGCCGACGACATGTCACCGGCCTTTACGCCTGATGGAAATACCGTATTCTTTTCGCGCGGCAACGACTCCGGTTCCGTCATCCTGGAATCGCATCGTGAAAAGGGCGAATGGTCCAGGCCTGTCATCGCGTCTTTTTCGGGAACATGGAATGACTTGGAGCCCGCGATGGCACCTGACGGGTCGTTCCTGGTATTCGCGTCCAATCGTCCGGCCGACCATGGAACAAAGCCCATCGACGGCAACTTTGACGGGAAGGCGTTTCCCGCTTTGGGAGGAAATCTTTGGCGCGTGGACCGGCAGGGAGCCGGATGGGGAACACCGAAAAGGTTGCCCGATGCGATCAACGCCGACACGGGAACGTTTTCTCCCAGCGTAGCCGCGGATGGCAGTATTTATTTCATGCGCCCCGCCAAATCGAACGGCCGCTTCGCGCTCTATCGCTCGCAGTACCGGGACGGCAGCTACCAGGCGGCTACTCCGATGAGCGTTGGCGACGCCACCACCGAGGATGTTGATCCGGCGATTGCACCCGACGAGAGCTTCATCGTCTACTCAAGCAACCATCCGGACCGTCACGATCACAAGCGCCTGCAAATCGCTTTTCGGCAAAACGGAAACTGGGGAATACCGATCGATCTTGGCAATGAAGTGAATGAAGAGGGCAGCAATATCGAATCCCGCCTGGGCTCCGATCACAGCACGCTTTACTTCAGCACCAACACGGTGCCTCCCGCATCGTTCCCCCGACCGCCTGGGCAGGCCGATCGATCGTTGGCGCAGATGCAGGTCTGGGCTGACGGCCGCGAGAATATTTGGTATGTCACATTGAAGCCATGGCTGGATAGCCATCGAAAATAAGACTGATGCCTTGTCACCTTTCTGTGCTGGCGGTTTCAACCGGTCAACGTAACCCTTTTTTGTTTTTTTGGACCTCGCACCGTTGCTGTATCGCGCACATGTGCTGCATTGCCTGCGGCGCTTTCGGTCGCAAGCGACCGAGTCACTTTTCTTTGCTGGCCCAAAGAAAAGTAACGGCGGAGTCAATCTAGAAGTGCATCATCGATCTTTTGTGCCAGATCGTCTCGCCCAAGCGCTCGCATAAACATCTCGGCCGGGCAGTGATAGTCCA
>NZ_RYYV01000038.1 GCF_003977665.1 Dyella choica
CGGTGCCGGCCTGGCACGCGGCTATCTGTACCGGCCCGCGCTCAGTGCGGCGCGTTTTGTCGCCGACCCGTTCGGTGCACCGGGTGGCCGCCTGTATCGCACCGGCGACGTGGTGCGCTGGCTGCCCGATGGCCAGCTCGATTACATCGGCCGGGCGGACCAGCAGGTCAAGATCCGTGGTTTCCGGATCGAACTGGGAGAAATCGAAGCCTGCCTGATGCGTCAGCCTGGCGTGGCACAGGCCGCCGTGATCGCCCGTGCAGGCACCGATGGCGAGAAGCAGCTGGTTGGCTATGTGGTGCCTGCGCAAGGCGCCACTCTCGACCCGATGGCGCTGCGCCGCTCGCTCAGCGAGCACTTGCCCGACTACATGCTTCCCGCTGCCCTGGTTGCCCTGGAAGGCCTGCCGCTCACCCTCAACGGCAAGCTAGATCACAAGGCCCTGCCGGCCCCGGCGCTGATGGCGCATACGTTGCAGCGGCTGCCGCGCACGCCGCAGGAAGACATCCTGGCCAGTCTGTTCGCCGAAGTGCTGGGGGTGCCCGCGGTGAGCATCGACGACAACTTCTTCGACCTGGGCGGCCACTCGTTGCTGGCCACCCGCCTGGTGGGCCGCATCCGCGCGGTGCTGGCGGTGGAGCTGCCCATCCGTGCCCTGTTCGAGGCGCCCACCGTGGCGGGGCTGACGACCCATCTGGACACCGGCAAGCGGGCACGCACTGCCCTGCAGCCGATGCCGCGTCCGGAGCGCATTCCGCTGTCTTTTGCGCAGCAGCGTTTGTGGTTCCTGCATCAGCTGGAAGGTCCCAGCCCGGTCTATAACGTTCCCCTGGCGCTGCGCTTGCGCGGCCCGCTTGACGCGGATGCCTTGCAAGCCGCGCTGCACGATGTGATGAGCCGCCATGAAAGCCTGCGTACGCTGTTTGTCGGCGACGAGCGTGGCGTCTATCAACAGGTCCTCGACAGTGCTGCCGCGTCCCTGCCCATTGAGCTGCTGGCATGTCCGGAAGCCGAACTCGCACAGCACCTGCAACGCTGCACGCAGTACTGCTTCGACTTTGCTCGGGAGCTGCCGTTGCGCGCGTGGCTGTTCGCGCTCGGTCCGGATGAGCACGTATTCCTGCTGCTAACCCATCACATGGTGACCGACGGCTGGTCATGGGGGCCGCTTGCGCACGACCTGAGTGAGGCTTATGCCGCCCGTTTGCAGCGGCGTGCGCCCGAGTGGCAGCCGCTTGCCGTGCAATATGCCGATTTCGCGCTGTGGCAACGCCGGATGCTGGACGACGAGACCGGCGCGGAAAGCCTGGCTCGGCAACAAAGCGCTTATTGGCACAAGACCCTGGCGGATGCGCCGGAACAACTGGCCTTGCCCGTGGACCGAGTGCCATCTTCGCGGCGCAGCCATCACGGCGATGTGGTGTATTTCGTGCTGGATGCTGACCTTCGCCGGCGCCTGCATGCCGTGGCGCGCGATCATCAGTGCACGCCTTTCATGGTGCTGCATGCTGCCGTGGCAGCCCTGCTGGCCAAGCTTGGCGCGGGTGACGATATCGTGCTCGGTACGCCAGTGGCTGGTCGCATCGATGATGCACTGCGCGAAATGGTCGGCTTCTTCGTCAATAACCTGGTGCTTCGCGTCGACCATTCCGGCCAACCCAGCTTCGCCGAACTGCTGTCACGCGTGCGCCGCACCGATCTTGCCGCTTACGAGCATCAGGATCTGCCGTTCGAGCGACTGGTGGATCTGCTCAATCCCTCGCGCAAGCTGACTCAGCAGCCTCTGTTCCAGGCAACGATGGTGCTGCAGAACAACAGTCGCGCCACACTCTCCCTGCAAGGACTGCACGCACAGGACGAGCCGGTGCATATGCCGTTCGCGCAAGGCGACCTGTATTTCGCCTTCGCCGAAGAAACGGACGGCACCTATCGCGCATGGATCCGTTACGCAACGGATATATTCGACCAAGCCACGGTGGATGCCATGGCGCAGCGGTTCGTGCGCTTGCTGCGGGGCGTGCTCGATGCGCCACAGCGGCCGCTGCCGGGCATCGATATGCTCGATCCGCGCGAACGCACGCAACTGCTGCAGGACTGGGGGCGAAGCGACCGAAGCATCGCCCCCGCCACGCTGCCGGACTTGTTTGAGCGCCACGTTGCGCAGTCCCCCGATGCGATCGCGGTCCTCTACGGCGAGCAGGCGTTGAGCTATGCCGAGCTGGATGCGCGGGCCAACCAGCTCGCGCACTACCTGATCAGTTATGGCATCGGTGAAGAATCCCTGGTCGCGCTTTGCGTGCACCGCTCGCCGTTATTCCTCATCGGCCTGCTGGGCATTCTCAAAGCCGGTGCGGCGTATCTGCCGATCGACCCGGGCTATCCGGCCGAGCGCATCACCTGGATGCTCGATGATGCGATGACGCCGCTGCTCATCACCGAATCGGCCGTCAGTGAGGATTTGCCTGCGCATTGGGCGCAACTGGTGGAGCTGGATACTCATCAGGAGCACATCGCCCAACAGCCACGGACTGCGCCTGCACGAAACACGGGCCCTGACAGTCTGGCCTACGCCATTTATACGTCGGGTTCCACCGGTACACCCAAGGGCGTGGCCCTCAGCCACCGCGGCATTGCCAGCCTTGCCGCGAGCCAGATCGAGTATTTCGCGGTCGCGCCGAGCTCGCGTGTCCTGCAGTTTGCGTCGCCCAGCTTCGACGCAGCGTTCTGGGAGTGCTGCATGGGTTTGTTGTCGGGAGCATGCCTGGTGCTTGCACCCGGCGATGAGCTGACTCCCGGCGATGCCTTGCTGCAGACCCTACGCAGGCACGCCATTACCCACGTCACGCTGCCGCCGGCGGTGTTGCCGGTCATGCTTTCGAACGAGCTTCCCGCCTGCACGCACTTGATCGTGGCGGGTGAGGCATGCCCGCCGACGGAAGTAGCGCGCTGGTCGGCCGGGCGCCGCATGTTCAATGCCTATGGACCGACCGAGGCCACGGTTTGTGCCACCGTGGGAGATCCGCTCGCCGGTGAGGTAACGCCGCCGATCGGCCGCCCCATTTTCAATGCGCGGGTCTATGTACTGGATGCAGCATTGCAGCCGGTACCGCCGGGTGTGGTCGGCGATCTCTATCTTGCTGGCGAGGGCCTGGCGCGCGGCTATCTGCACAAGCCCACACTGACTTCAGAGCGTTTCGTGGCTGATCCGTTCGTGTCGGGCGAGCGGATGTATCGCAGTGGCGACCTTGCGCGCTGGCGCACCGATGGCCAGCTTGACTTCCTGGGGCGCGCAGACAGCCAGGTGAAGATTCGCGGCTTCCGGGTGGAGCCGGGTGAAATCGAAGCGCGCCTGCAGCAGGACGGCTCTGTTGCGCAGGCCGCGGTAATCATGCGTGAGGACCAGCCAGGCCATCGGCAGTTGATCGCCTACGTCGTGCCCGCACAGGAGACGGACCAAGCCGAAGCGTGGGCATCGGCTTTACGAAAAGAACTCGCGGCGTCAGTGCCGGATTACCTGGTGCCCGCAGCGATCGTTCCGCTGACTGTGCTGCCACTGACGTCGAGCGGCAAGCTCGACCGGAAAGCCTTGCCGGCACCCGCGTTCCTGTCGAAAAGCAAACGCGAGCCGCGCAACACCAAGGAAACACGCCTGGCGGCATTGTTCTGCGATGTGCTCGGCGTCGAACACGCTGGCATCGATGACAGCTTCTTCGATCTTGGCGGACATTCCCTGCTCGCCACGACGCTGGTCAGTCGCATCCGTTCGGAGCTTGCGGCGGAGCTGCCGATCCGCGCGCTGTTCGAAACGCCTACGATTGCGCAGCTGGCCGACCAATTGATGCTTGACCATGTTGCTCGCGAACCACTGCGTCCGGTACAGCGCCCGGAGCGCATTCCGCTGTCTTTCGCGCAGCAGCGCCTGTGGTTCCTGCAGCAACTCGAAGGACCTAACGCCAATTACAACGTTCCGGTGGCGCGCCGGCTTGAGGGTGAACTGCAAGTCGACGTCTTGCAGGCAGCATTGGGCGACTTGCTGGAGCGGCATGAAAGCTTGCGCACCGTCTTGCAGCAGGATGAAGACGGCATATGGCAGATCGTGCTGCCCGCTGGAAGCGCGCGACTTTCACTGGAACACGTCACGTGTGATTCCACGCAGGTGCAGGAGCTGTTGCACAACCATTCCATGCACTGTTTCGATCTCGCCAGGGAGCTTCCGGTTCGTGCCTGGCTCTTCACGCTGTCTGCGCGTGAGCATGTACTGCTGATCCTGATGCATCACATCGCCAGCGATGGATGGTCGTGGGCGCCGTTCTTCCGCGATCTTGGCGAAGCTTATGCTTCACGCTTGGGCGGCAGCGTCCCTGCGTGGTCTGCGTTGCCGCTTCACTATGCCGATTACGCCTTGTGGCAGCGCGAGTGGCTGGGCGATGAGGACGATCCCGCCAGCGCCATCGCCGGGCAGATCAGGCATTGGAAAAAGGCGCTGAACAAGCTGCCGGAGCAATTGGAGCTTCCTGCCGACTTTCCACGCCCGGCTGTCTCCTCATATCGCGGCGAGCAATGGGGTTTCGAGCTGGATGCCGAAACTTACGAGAGCTTGCTGGATCTGGCCCGTAGCAGCCAGGCCAGCCTGTTCATGGTCTTGCACGCCGCGCTTGCCGTGCTGCTGAGCAAACTCGGCGGCGGAACGGATATACCGGTAGGCACTCCGATCGCCGGACGCACCGACAGCGCCCTGGACGAATTGATCGGGCTGTTCATCAATACCCTGGTGCTGCGCGCGGATGTTTCGGGAAATCCCAGCTTCCGTGAATTGCTCATGCAGGTGCGCCAGACCGATCTGGCTGCCTACGCCAATCAGGATCTGCCCTTTGAGCGACTGGTGGAGATCACCAATCCTGCCCGCTCGCTCAATCGCCACCCTTTGTTCCAGGTACTGCTAGCCCTGCAGAACAATGCGGAAGCCACGCTGGAGCTGCCGGGGCTGGTCGTCTCGCCCATCACCACCGGCTATAGCATCGCCAAGTTCGACCTGAGCTTTTCCTTCTTCGAACGGGTGGATTCCAGCGGAGAAAAAAACCTGCATGGCAATGTGCAGTATGCGACGGATCTCTACACGCAGGCCACCGCGCAAAGTTTCGCACGCCGGTTGCAGCGACTGCTGAAAACCGTGGCCGGGAATCCCGAGCTGCCTGTCAACGACGTTGAGCTTCTGGATCCGGAAGAGATACAGCAGCTGCTCGATGGCTGGAATCGTACACAAGCGGCCTATCCGCCCCATTTGGGCATCCATGAATTGTTTGCGTTGCGCGCGCAAGAGACGCCTGACGCGGTAGCGGTGGAAAGCGGACATGAGTCGCTCAGCTACCGGCAACTGGACCTGCTCGCCAACGCCATGGCCTGGCGCATGGTCGAGAGCGGAGTAAAGCCGGGTGATTGTGTTGCCATTTTGCTGCCGCGTGGCGTGTCGTTGGTAGTGGCCGAATTGGCTGCACTCAAAGCGGGCGCGATCTATGTGCCGATCGATGCGCAAGCGCCTGCCAGCCGTCAGTCCTGGGTGATCGAGGACTGCCGTGCGCGGCTGGTGCTGGGCGATGCAGCGACCAGCTTGCCGGAAGATTGCGTGGCTCCCCTGCTGCAGGTCGGGAACGACACCGCCCTGGCGCCGCCGCGGCTCGCCATGAGCGACGAAGCGCCTGCCTACGTCAAGTACACCTCCGGCTCAACCGGCACTCCCAAGGGCGTAGTGGTGCCACACCGGGCCATGAAGCGCCTGCTTTTCAACAATGGTTACGCGCAATTCGAGCGCGGTGACCGCATCGCATGGCTGGGCAATCCTGCCTTCGATATCAGTACGCTGGAAGTATGGGCGCCGCTGTTACATGGGGCATGCCTGGTGCCAGTGCCGCACGAGATCGTGTTGCAACCGGCGCTATTGCGCGAGCTGCTGGATGAGCGCGAGGTCAATGTACTGCACCTTACATCCGGCCTTTTCGCGCAAGTGACCGAAGTGCTTGGTCCGCTCATCCAGCGCAGGCTGCGTCTGCTGCTGGTAGGCGGCGATGCGGTCGATGCCGCTGCGGTGCGGCGCGTCTTGCAACAGTATCCGCCGCAGCAATTGCTGCATTGCTATGGTCCTACCGAAAGCACGACCTTTGCCACCACCTGCGTCATCGACGATGCGGATGTGCAACGGTTGCCGATCGGCACCCCGATCGGCAATACCCGCGTGTACGTGCTCGACGAGCGGGCCCGGCCCGTGCCGCCGGGCGTTGCCGGTGAACTGTATATCGGCGGCAAAGGGCTTGCGCATGGGTATCTGCGGCGTCCCGCACTCACTGCGCAACGCTTCGTCGCCGATCCGTACAGCCCGGTTCCCGGCGCGCGCATGTATCGCACGGGCGACCTGGTACGCCACCTGCCCGACGGCAAGCTGCTATTCCTGGGGCGTAACGACCAGCAGATCAAGATCCGCGGCTTCCGCGTCGAGCCGGGCGAAGTCGAAAACCGCCTTGCCCATTGTCCCCAGGTGCGCGAGGCCGTTGTCGTTGCCGGCGACGATGGCGCGGGCGCAAAGCGCCTGACCGCCTATGTGGTGAGAGATCATGCGGGGCAGGCATCCACTGACGAAGAATATGCCCGCGCGTTGCGGCGCATGCTGGCGGAGCTGCTTCCCGACTACATGGTGCCGGCGGCGATCGTGACGCTCGCTGCCTTGCCGCTGACGCCCAACGGCAAGCTGGACCGCAAAGCCCTTCCGGCACCGGAGTTCGTTTCCACCAGTTTGCGCGAACCGCAAACACAGATGGAGCGGACGCTCGCCACGCTATTTGCCGATGTGTTGGGACTGGAGCGGGTCGGCGTCGACGACAACTTTTTCGACCTGGGCGGCGACAGCATCAAGTCCATCCAGCTTGTGGCCCGCGCGCGCAAGGAGGGCATATCCATTACGCCGCGGCAGATCTTTGAAAACCAGGATGTCAGTTCCCTAGCTGATGTTGCGCGGCCAGGCGAAGGGGCACAGATGGAGATCGATACGGAACCGCTTGCCGAGCCGCTGGGTGCAGGAGAGTTGGAATTGCTCGATTCGATGTTCAACCAGACCTGAAGCCACCGAATATTCTCATGTCGACCATTGCCGAAATCCTGCCGTTGGCTCCGCTGCAACAAGGCCTGCTGTTTCATGCTTTGTATGATGAAAAGGCCGACGAGGCTTATCGCGTACAAATGGTGTTTGAGTTGCGCGGAGCCTTGGACGCCGAGCGGTTTGCCCGGGCCGCCGAAGCTTTGCTGCAACGTCACGCCAACTTGCGTGCGGCCTTCGTCCACGAAGGAATGGATCAGCCGCGCCAGGTCATTCCGCACAACGTGGTGTTGCCGTGGCATTGGGTCGATCTGTCGAACGCCGACGAACATGCGCAACAATCCGCCTTGCGGAAGCTGATCGAGGAGGATCGGCAGAAAGGTTTCAATCCGGCCCGCCCTCCCCTGTTGCGTTTTACGCTTGTACGGATCGCATCCGGCTGCCACCGGCTCATTCTCAGCCAGCACCACATTCTGCTGGACGGCTGGTCGATTCCCTTGCTGCTGAAGGAATGGCTCGCTTTGTACGAATCCGATGGCGACGCTTCTGCGTTGCCGCCGGTCGTGCCCTTTCGCAATTACCTCGCTTGGCTGAAAAAGCAGGACGCCGAAGCTGCCCGCGATGCCTGGCGCAGCTATCTCGATGGCCTGGAAGCACCCTTCCGACTGGTCGACAAGCTTCCCGATGAGGCGCCGATCACGTGCAGCTACACCCTGCACCTCTCCAGCGCCTTGAGCGATGCACTGGCGCAGCAGGCGCGTCGCTTGCGACTTACGCAGAACACCTTGATTCAGGCGGCCTGGGCCTTGCTGCTGGGGCGGCTGAGCGGGCGCGATGACGTGATGTTCGGCATGACGGTTTCCGGCCGCCCGCCGCAGCTGCCGGGTGTCGAAAACATGATCGGCATGCTGCTGAATACCTTGCCGTTGCGCGTGCGCCTGCATCCCGCGCAATCGCTTGGCGCCCTGGCGCAATCGATCCAGGTGCAGCAGGTCCAACTGCTGGACCATCAGCATTTGAGCCTGAGCGAGATCCAGCGCGTGGCCGGCCTGGGCGAACTGTTCGACACCCACGTGGTGTTCGAGAACACGCCGATCAGCCGCGTGGCCGACAAGCCGGAGGACGATGCGCTGCAACTGGATTTCCTTGAGCGCACTGGTGGCGACCGCACGCATTATCCGCTTGGCCTGTGCGCGATTCCGCGTGCGCAACTGGAACTGCGCTTGGGCTATCGGCCCGATGTGTTCGACCAGGCGGCGGTGCAGGTTATCGCTGTGCGTCTGCAACGTGCGCTGGAAGCCATCGCCTACGACATCGACCGTCCATTGGGCCAGTTGGACCTGCTGGAAGACGCTGAACGCCAACAGCTGTTGCATCACTGGAACGATTCCGCCCATCCGCTGCCGTCAGCCACGCTGGTGGAGCTGTTCCAGCACACGCTTGAACGTTTCCCTGATGCCGTCGCCTTGCGCGATGACACCCACACGCTGAGCTACCGTGAACTCGATGCCCGCGCCAACCGGCTGGCCCACTGGCTGGTCGATCAGGGCGCGGGGCCTGAACGCATCATCGCCCTGGCCTTGCCGCGGTCGCTGGACCTGTTCGTGGCCGTGCTGGCCGTGCTCAAAAGCGGTGCGGCCTATCTGCCGCTGGATCCGGAGTATCCGGCCGAACGCCTGGCCTTGATGGTGGCCGATGCGGCGCCGTTGTGCATTCTGACCGGGCATGAACAAGCAGCACGCCTGCCAAGCGATGTGCCGTGGCACGACCTGGATGAGGTGTGGCCGCGCGTGGCGGTATACCCGGACACGCTTCCGGTCACCGCGCTGCATGCGTCGCATCCGGCGTACCTGATCTACACCTCCGGTTCTACCGGACGCCCCAAAGGGGTGCTGGTCTCCCATCACGCACTGGCCAATTACCTGCGCTGGGATCACGCCACCTATTACCAGGCCGGCCAGGGCGGCTCGCCCACCGTGTTCTCGATCAGCTTCGATGCCGGTGTCACCACGGTGTTCGGTGGCTTGTTATCCGGCCAGGGCCTGACGGTGCTGCCGTCGGGGGAAGAAATCGATCGTCTTGCCAGTGGCCAGCCGGCGGCGTATCGGCTGGTCAAGCTCACGCCCTCGCACCTGGCCCTGCTCAATCAGCAGTTGCAGGCCCACGACGTGGCGATGCCCACGCAGTGCTTGATGTGCGGCGGCGAAGCCATGGTGCCGGCGGATATGGCCTATTGGCAGCAACGCTATCCGCAGGTGCGTCTGATCAATCACTTCGGTCCGACCGAAACCACGGTGGGCTGTGCCACGTTCGAGATCACCCAGGATGTGGCGCAGCACAGCGCCATTCCGATTGGCCGGCCGATCTGGAATGCCCAGCTGTATGTGCTTGACGCCGCCTTGCAGCCGGTGCCGGCGGGCGTGGCGGGTGAGTTGTATATCGCGGGCGAAGGCCTGGCGCGTGGTTATCTGCGCCGCCCGGCACTGAGTGCCGAGCGATTCGTGGCCAACCCGTTCGGCGTGCCGGGCAGCCGCATGTATCGCACCGGCGATCGCGTGCGCTGGTTGGCGGAGGGCGTGGTCGACTATCTGGGACGTGCGGATCATCAGGTGAAGATTCGCGGCTTCCGCGTGGAGCCGGGCGACATCGAGGCCGCGTTGCTACGCGTGCCGTCATTGAGCCAGGCGGCGGTGGTCGCCCGCCAGGACCAGGGGGTGACGCGGCTGGTGGCCTATGTGGTGGGCGATGGCAGTCCCGATCCGGCCCAGCTGCGCCGTGTGTTGGCGTCGCAACTGCCCGATTACATGGTGCCCGCGGCGATCATGCCGCTTAAGGCCTTGCCGCTCACGCCCAACGGCAAGCTCGATCGCCGCGCCCTGCCGGCGCCGAGTTTTCAATCCTCCAGCCAGCGGATGCCGCGTAACGAACGGGAAACCCTGCTTGCGCAGCTGTTCGCGCAGGTGTTGCGCCTGGAACAGGTCGGCATCGACGAGAGTTTCTTTGACCTGGGCGGTGACAGCATCAGTTCGTTGCAGTTGGTCGGCCGTGCACGCAAGGCTGGCCTGGTGCTCAAGCCCAAGGATGTGTTCGTCCATCAGACCGTCGCCGCGCTCGCCGCGCTTGGGAACGCCGAGCAATCCGGCAAAGCCGGCGAAAGCGATACCGCCACGGGTGTATTGCCGCTGACGCCAGTCATGCACCGGCTATTGCAATCCGGCGGCTCCATCGAGCGTTTTCATCAATCCAGCCTGTTGCATCTGCCCGCAGGCATCGATGCCCAACGTCTTGCGCAAGCATTGCAAGCCGTGCTCGATTGCCACGACATCCTGCGTCTGCGCCTGCGCCGCGCTACCTCCGCGATCGCGGATGGCGAGATCCTTCCGCGCGAAGCTTTGCACGCACGCGACGTGATAACGCGCATCGACATCGGCGATCTCGATGATCACAGCATGAAGGCCTGCCTCGCACACGCCCGTGAAGAGGCCGAGGCACGGCTCGCTCCCGATGCAGGCGCGATGGTGCAGGCGGTATGGCTTGACGCAGGCATGGATCGATCAGGGCGATTGCTGCTGATCCTGCATCACCTGGTGGTCGACGGTGTGTCGTGGCGCATCCTGATACCTGACCTGCTCGCTGCGTGCAACGACGTCATCGCAGGGCGGCTTCCTGTGCTGGAGCCGGCAGCCAGTTCGTATCGCCACTGGGCACAGCGCCTGCAAGCAGAGGCACGTTCGCCGCAGCGTGTTGCCGAACTGCCGATGTGGAAAGCCATCCTGGAAAGCGCCGATCCGCTGTGGTCGGCGCGGGCGCTGGACCCACAGCGCGATACGGTGCAGACCTCGCAAGGATTGAAGCTGGTTCTGCCCGCCTCGGTATCCACCGAGTTGCTGACTCGCGCGCCGGCCTTGTTGCATGCGCGCATCAATGAATTGCTGTTGACCGGCTTCGCCGTGGCCGTGGCCCGTTGGCGCCGGCGGCGAGACCACCATGCAGGCAGCGGCGTACGCATGGAATGGGAAGGCCATGGCCGCGAAGACCTGTTCGATGGCGTTGATCTCAGCCGCACCGCAGGATGGTTTTCTACCCACGTGCCGGTGCTGCTCGATGCAGGCCAATCGCCAAGCGCCGATGCCGATGCGCTGAAGCTCATCAAGGAACAATTGCGCCGCATTCCCGACAACGGCATCGGCTATGGCCTGTTGCGCTACCTGAATCCGGAAACTTCGAAAGCGCTGCAGGCATGCGCGCCCGCCCAGATCGGCTTCAACTACCTTGGCCGCTTCGTTGCCGCGTCCGCCGCTCAGCCAGGCGATGCCTCTGGCGACCTCAGCGGCGGCAGCGACCGGGACCGGCCGCTGCCCTACCCGGTGGCCTTGAATGCGATTGCCTACGAATCCGGCGGCAGCATGGAACTCCATGCGCACTGGTTGTGGGCAGCCGAGCTGTTTGCCGAAGAAGACATCCGCGAGCTGGCACAGGGCTGGTTCGATGCACTGACCTCGCTGGTCACGCACGCGCGCACGGCGCAAGACTGCAACCTTACGCCCTCGGACTTGCCGCTGGTCACGCTCACGCAGGCGCAGATCGACACACTGGCAAGCCGCTACCCCACTCTGCTCGACGTGCTGCCGATGTCACCGATGCAGCAGGGCTTCCTGTTCCGCGCCCTGCTTGATGATGGCGATACCGGAAGCTACATCGTGCAACGCGTGATGCACCTGCACGGTGCGCTGGACCCCGACACGATGCGCCGCTCCTGCGCGGCGCTGCTTGAACGGCACGTCAACCTGCGCGCCGGTTTTGCGCATGAAGGCCTCGATCAGCCCGTGCAGGTGACCACGCGCGATTTCGCGCTGCCCTGGCACTACGCCGATCTTTCGCAGCTGACCGAGGCGCAGCGCGAGCAGACCCTGCAGCAATTGCTGGATGAAGATCACGCCAAACGCTTTGATCCGGCCACCCCGCCGCTGATCCGCTTCACCCTGGCCAGAATGGACGCGCGTCATCACGTACTGGTCAGTACCAATCATCACGTGCTGATCGATGGCTGGACATGGCTGATCCTGCTCGGCGATCTCATGGCGCTGTATGCCGCGCGCGGCGACGGCGATGGCTTGCCGCCGGTGGCTCCGTATCGCGATTATCTGGCATGGCTCGCCCGGCAGGACCGGCATGCCGCACGCGCCGCATGGGCGCAATATCTGCAAGGCCTGGAAGAACCGACCCTGGTTGCGCCGGACGCTCCGGCCATGGGGCCGATGCAGCACACGCTGCGATTGATGCTGAGCGAATCGGCAACCACCGCGATCCAGCAAAAGTTGCGCCGCCATGGCGTCACCTTGAATACGCTGGTGCAGGTGACGTGGGGGCTTTCCCTGGGGTCGCTCACCGGTCGCCAGGACGTCACCTTCGGCATCGTGGTCGCCGAGCGCCCGCCTGAGCTGCCCCATGCGGAACGGATGGCGGGCCTGATGATCAACGCCCTGCCGTCGCGTGTGCGCTGGGCGCCCCATGAAAGCCTGATGCAGGTTACCGAACGTCTGCAGCGCGAGCAGGTGCAATTGCTGGAGCACAATCACCTTGGATTGATCGATATTCAAAAACTGGCGGGATTGGGCGATCTTTTTGACACCCATCTGGTTTTTGAAAACTATCCGTTCGATCCGGAGGCGCTCAACCAGCCGGAAGAAGAAGCCTTACGCGTGGAAATGCGCGGAGGCCAGGGCGGTGCCAGTTCGCACTATCCGTTAGGCCTCTGGGTAAGCCCAGGCAAGCAGCTTGGCCTGCAGATCGGCTATCGCCCTGACGTGTTCGCACGCGATGCGATCGACATTTTCGCGCAGCGTATGCAGCGCTGGCTCGAAGCCTTTGCGATGGACCCGGATCAGCCGATCGGGCGCATACGCACGCTGACCGACAGCGAACGCCAGATGCTGCTGCACGATTGGAATCCCGCGGCTCTCCCGGTCGCGCCGGCAACCTTGCCGGAATGCTTCGAAGCGCAGGCCATGCGCACGCCCGATGCGATCGCGGTGAAGTTCGAGCGGCAGGCCGTGAGTTACCGCGAACTCAACGAACGCGCGAATCGATTGGCGCACCGCCTGATCGCGGACGGCATCGGCCCCGAACAGAGGGTGGCTATCGCCCTGCCGCGCTCGGTTGAGCTGGTGATAGCAGTGCTCGCGGTGTTGAAGGCAGGTGCGGCCTATCTGCCGCTGGACCCGGATTATCCTGCCGATCGCCTCGCCTTCATGCTCGAGGATGCGAAGCCGGCGCGCATATTGACGCTGCGTGACGTGGCCGCGCATTTGCCGCAGCAAGCGCGCAGCACCCATCCCGACACGAATCCAGGCGTGGATGCGTCGTCTTCCAATCGGGTTGTTGCATTGCGTGCGACATCGCCAAGCACCACCGCCGAGGCCACTGCGGAGTTCGAACGCTTAAGCAACGTACCGTCCGCCCTGGAGCGAGACGCCTCAGCGTCGCTCGACCCCACCGAGCAGGTGCAGTTGCTGGTCGAGTGGAACGACACCGCGCATGCACCGCCAGCCTTGCTGCTCCCGCAATGGCTGGAGCAGCAGGCGGCCGCAACACCCGACGCTGTCGCCATCATCGACGGGGAGTCGAGGATCGATTACCGCGAACTGCATGCACGCGCCAATCGTCTTGCTCACGCACTGGTCGACGATGGCATCGGCGTCGAAGACATCGTGGCGATCGCGTTGCCACGCTCGATCGACATGATCGTCGCCGTGCTGGCCGTGCTCAAGAGCGGTGCGGCCTATCTGCCGCTGGACATCACCTACCCCGCCAAGCGCCTCGCCTTCATGCTGGAGGATGCACGCCCTGTGCGCGTACTCACCCTGCGCGCGGTAGCGGAGTCCCTACCCAACGATGCGCCGCTGTGGTGTCTGGACGACCCGGCCTATGGCCAGGTGCTTGCGGGAGATCCTGGCAGTGCTCCTTTGGACAGCGCTCGCGCAGGCGCATGGCACCCGGATCATCTTGCGTATGTGATCTACACCTCCGGCTCCACGGGCCGCCCCAAAGGCGTCACGATCACCCATGCCGGCCTTGCCAATTATCTGCAGTGGGCGGTACAGGCCTATGCTTCGCGTGGCAGCGCTGCCATCACTACGTCGCTGGCGTTCGATGCCACCGTCACCAGCCTGTATCTGCCGCTGCTGACCGGACAGGCGCTGTATCTGCTGCCGGAGCAACAGGCATTTGAAACCCTGGCGGCGCAAATGGCAGACACCGCTTCCATCGGGTTGTTGAAACTGCCGCCAGCGCAGATGGACGCGCTCAGCGCACTGGGCGCGCTCGACATGGCAGGTCACGTGGTGGTGGGCGGCGAGGCGCTGCGTCCGCACAGTGCCATGCACTGGCTGCAGCATTCGCCCCATTCAACGATGATCAACGAATACGGCCCGACCGAGACGGTCGTGGGCTGCGTCGCTCATGCCGTCACCCCGGCGGACCTGCAGGCTGCGCGCATACCGATCGGGCGGCCGATCTGGAACACACGCGTATACGTGCTGGATGCGTTCTTGAAGCCAGTGCCCAAGGGCGTTGCAGGCGAGCTGTATATCGCCGGCGCTGGCGTCGCGCGCGGTTATCTCCACCAGCCGGGCCTGACTGCGCAGCGTTTCGTTGCCGATCCGTTTGCCGGCAAAGGCAGCCGCATGTATCGCAGTGGCGACCTGGTGTGCTGGCTGCCGGACGGCCGTCTCGATTTCCTCGGCCGTCTTGACGCGCAGGTCAAGATCCGCGGCTTCCGCATTGAGCCGGGCGAAATAGAAGCCTGCCTGTTGCGCGATCCTCGCGTGGCGCAGGCAGCGGTAATCATGCGCGAGGATCAGCCGGGCAACCCGCAGCTGATTGCCTACGTGATAGCCGCCGAACAGGCCGAATGCGGCGCGGACTGGCCGCGTCCGCTGCGTGAGGCCCTGGCGGTTTCGCTGCCCGGCTACATGATGCCAGTGGCCATTGTGGCGCTCGATGCGCTGCCATTGACGCCGCACGGCAAGCTCGACCAGGAGGCGCTGCCTGCACCGGTGTTCCTTTCCGCCAGCTCGCGCACACCGCGCACGCCGCAGGAGGAAACCCTTGCGGCGCTCTTTGCCCAGGTATTGGGTGTGGAGCGCGTAGGCATCGATGACAGTTTCTTCGACCTCGGCGGCCATTCGCTGCAGGCCATGCGTCTGATCAGCCGCATACGCCATGCTTTCGGTATCGAAATCGGAATGCGTCATCTGTTCGAAGCGCCCACGCCGGCGGAGCTGGCAGGTCATCTGGCCAAAGGCGCGCTTGCGCACCGGCCGCCGGCGCTCATGGCGCGGCCGCAGCGTGTTCCGTTGTCATTTGCCCAGCAGCGTCTGTGGTTCCTGGATCGCCTGGAAGGATCCAGCGCGGCGTACAACATTTCGCTGGCTTTGCGCCTGTCGGGCCGGCTTGATGGCGACGCACTGGAAGCGGCTTTGCAGGACGTCGTGCATCGGCATGAAAGCCTGCGCACGCTGATCGCCGGAGACGGCGACGTCGCCCATCAGGTGGTGCTGCCGGCCGGGCGCGCCCGCGTGACCTGCACGCGCGAGGAGGTGGACGAATCGCGCCTGCAAAGGGCCATCGACGACGCGGCGGGACAGCACTTTGCCTTGGATGCCGACATTCCGGTACGTGCGTGGCTGTTCCGCATGAGCGCACACGATCACCTGCTATTGCTGGTCATCCACCACATCGCCGGCGATGATGCATCGCTCGCGCCGTTGTCGCGTGACCTGTCACTTGCCTATGCTGCGCGCTCCAGGGGGCTGGCGCCCGAGTGGGCTCCGTTGCCGTTGCAGTACGCTGATTACAGCCTGTGGCAGCGCGAGTGGCTGGGGGAGGCATCCGATCCGGATAGCCTGCTCGCCAGGCAAACGCTGTATTGGCGCGAAGCCCTGGCCGACCTGCCCGAGCAGATCGAGCTGCCGACCGACCACCCGCGCCCGGCTACAGCCAGCCATCGTGGCGGCGTCATTACATGCCATATCGATCCGAACACCTACACCGCACTGCAGGCAGTCGCGCGCCGCAGCCGGGCAAGCCTGTTCATGCTGCTGCATGCCGCCGTTGCGGCATGGCTTTCCAGGCTCGGGGCCGGCGATGACATTGCCTTGGGGGTCCCTGTTGCGGGGCGTCGCGACGAGGAGCTCGACGCATTGGTGGGCTTCTTCGTCAATACCGTGGTGTTGCGCGCGGATACCTCCGGCAATCCCCGTTTCCGTCAATTGCTCGAACGAGTGCGTGACGCCGACCTGGCCGCTTACATGCATCAGGATTTGCCGTTCGAGCGCCTGGTTGAGGCGCTCAGGCCGGCACGGTCCAGGTCCTATCATCCGCTGTTCCAGGTGATGCTGGCGCTGGAAAACCAGGTCGATTTCGCTCCGCTGCTGGGCGCCGTGGAAGCCGTGAAGCAGGCCGTGCAGCCGCACGCAAAATTCGACCTTGCGTTGCATTTCGTCGAAAGCCAGGCCGGCCTTTCCGTGCGGGTGGAATACGCTGCCGATCTGTTCGAACGTGAAAACGTGGCGCATATGGTGCAGCGCCTGACGCGTTTGCTTGGTGTTGTCGCTGAATCTCCCGATCTGCATCTGGGCGACATCGACTTGCTGGACGCGGCAGAGCACAGAGCCTTGCAGCAGGATTGGCAAGGCGTGGCAACGGCGATGGATCAACGTTGCCTGCCGCAGTGGATCGAACAACAAGCTGCGGCGACCCCTGACGCAATCGCCCTGCGTATCGATGGCTTGGTGTTGCACCATGGCGAACTGAATGCCCGCGCCAATCAGCTGGCACGCCATCTGATCAGCTTGGGCGCAGGGCCCGAGGCAATTGTCGCCATCGCGCTGCACCGTTCGGCGGAACTACTGGTGGCCATGCTCGCTGTACTGAAGAGCGGCGCGGCCTATCTGCCACTGGATCCGTCTTATCCGCAGGATCGCCTCGCCTATATGGTCGAGGATGCAGGTGTCACGCTGATCATCAGCGATCACGAAACCGGACTTGCAGCAAGCGCTACGGTGCAACGGGTTGATCTGTCACAGTCAGCCTTGCTTGAAATCCTGGCTCAAGCCGATGCGCATGATGTGGCTGATGCAGAGCGCAGACAGCGCCTGCTGCCGCTGCATCCAGCCTACGTGATCTACACGTCCGGCTCGACCGGTCGGCCCAAGGGCGTGGTGGTGAATCATCGCGGCATCGTCAACTTCCTTGTGTCGATGCACGCCGCGCTGGATTTCAGCGCCGCCGACTGCATGCTTGCCGTGACCACCGTGGGTTTCGATATTGCCGGGCTGGAGCTGTTCCTGCCGCTGATCAGCGGGGCGAGCATCGTGCTTGCGCGACGCGAAACCGTGCTTGATCCCGCCGCCCTGCTCCAACTGGTCGCCGATAGCCGGGCGACCGTACTGCAGGCCACGCCCACGCTATGGCGCGAACTGGCCGATGCCGACCATGGAAGCTTGCGCGGCTTGCGTGCGCTCACCGGTGGCGAAGCGCTGCCCGCGGCGCTGGCGGAAAAGCTGAGCGCGGCGGGCGCGCAGATCGTCAATCTTTATGGTCCGACCGAAACGACGGTTTGGTCCAGCCTGGACGTTCTTGCGGTCTCCGGCGACGGTGCGGTGTCGATCGGACGGCCGATCCAGAATACGCAATTCCATGTGCTGGACGCGTTGTTGCTACAGGTACCGATCGGAGTACCCGGAGAGCTTTTCATTGCAGGCGAAGGCTTGGCGCGCGGCTATCTTCGGCGCGCCTCGTTGAGTGCCGAACGCTTTGTTGCCAATCCTTATGGTGCAGCAGGCAGCCGCATGTACCGTACCGGCGACCTGGTGCGCCGGCGCGCTGACGGACGGGTGGACTTCATCGCCCGCGTCGACAATCAGGTGAAGATACGCGGCTTCCGCATCGAACTCGGCGAAATCGAAGCGTCCCTGCTTCGCGATCCTGCGGTAGCGCAGGCCGTGGTGATGGCTCGCGACGACGCGGCCGGCCACAAACAGCTGGTTGCCTACGTCGTGCTGGCCACCGACCAGGAACAGGCGCATCCGAATCCGGCCCATGCCCTGCGCCAGGATCTGGCCGCCGCCTTGCCGAACTACATGGTGCCGGCCACGGTCATGGTGTTGCCGGCGATGCCGCGGACCGCAAACGGCAAGCTCGATCGCAAAGCCTTGCCTGCACCGGATTTCACCGTGCAGCAGCGACGCGCTCCGCGGACGCCGCAGGAAGAAATCCTGGCTGGCTTGTTTGCCGAAGTGCTTGGCCTGGATGTGGTCGGCATCGACGACAGCTTTTTCGACCTGGGTGGCCACTCACTGCTCGCCACGCGGCTTATCAGCCGTATTCGCTCCGGCCTGCAAGTGGAGCTGCCGATCCAGCTTCTATTCGATATGCCCACCGTGGCGGCGCTCGCCTCGCAGCTTGGTTCCACCGATGCGGCGCGCGCGGCCCTGCGTTGCGTCGAGCGCCCGGCCGTCGTTCCGTTGTCGTTCGCGCAGCAACGCCTGTGGTTCCTGCATCAGCTCGAAGGGCCGCGTCCCTACAACTTGCCTGTCGCGCTCCGGCTCGAAGGCGCGCTCGATGCTGCAGCGCTACACATGGCGTTGTGTGATGTCGTCGCGCGCCATGAAAGTCTCCGTACGGTATTCGCGGAGCACCAAGGCGTTGGCGCGCAATGCGTATTGCCCACGGACGCGCTCCAGCCCGAGCTCACGCGCGTGCCGAGCAGCGAGGCGCAACTGCCAGCCCAGCTCATCGAGGCGGGGACGTATAGCTTCCTGCTCGAGCGCGAACTGCCGGTACGCGCATGGCTGTTCGAGCTGGGCGAACGCCAGCAAGTGTTGCTGCTGTTGGTGCACCACATCGCTGCCGATGGCTGGTCGTTGGCGCCGCTGGCCCGCGACCTTGGGCATGCCTACACGGCGCGATGCCTGGGCCGGCCACCCTCGTGGTCGCCGCTGCCAGTGCAATACGTTGATTACACGTTGTGGCAGCAACAACTGCTCGGCGAAGATTACAGTCCCGGCAGTGAGATGGCGCGACAGCTTGCTTACTGGACCGAGACGCTGGCTGACCTGCCGCGCAAGCCCACCCTGCCCACCGATCACTCGCGCCCCGCACAGGCCAGCCAGCGCGGCGATCATGTGAGCCTGGATATCGATGCCGGACTGCACGGCCAACTGCTGCAGCTGGCACGCGATCATCGCGCCACCTTGTTCATGGTGCTGCATGCCTGTATTGCCGTGCTGCTGTGCGAATTCGGGGCGGGTCGGGACATCACGATAGGTACGCCGGTAGCCGGTCGTGGCGACGAGGCGCTGGATGACCTGGTTGGTTTCTTCGTCAACACCCTGGTGCTGCGCACCCGGATCCCGGGCCATGCAAGCTTCCAGCAGTTGCTGGCCGAGGTGCGCGCCAACGACCTGGCCGCCTATGCGCATCAAGACCTGCCGTTTGAGCGCCTGGTGGAGTCCCTCAATCCGGTGCGCTCGCCTGCGTACCATCCGCTGTTCCAGGTGTTGCTGGCCGTGCAGGACGGCGATGACCCGCTGCCAGCGCTGCCCGGCCTGCATGTTTCGCCGCAGAGGTCGGGCACATCCGGCGCCAGCCGCTTCGATCTCCTGTTCAACGTGATCGAACGCCGTGATGCGCAAGGCGCGGCGGCAGGTCTGTCGCTGGGTCTCGCGTTCTCGCTGGATCTGTTCGAGCCTGCCACGATGCAGGCATTGATCGAACGCCTGCGCGATCTGTTCATGGCGGCCGTGAAGTCGCCGCACGATCCGATAGCGTCGTGGGCGCCCACGGCACTACCGTTGCGCGGCGAGCGTTTGCTATGCCTTGACGACGATGCGGAAATCGAAGCGCTGGCACGCTGTGCGAGCAGCAACCCGCGCGACGAAGATCGGGTGTGCCCGTTGCGCAGCGAGCATCCGGCCTATGTGATCTACACCTCCGGTTCGACCGGACGTCCCAAGGGTGCGGTCATTCCGCACCAGAACGTGGTGCGCCTGCTTGCCAACACGCGGCACTGGTTCAACTTCGGTGCCGATGAAGTATGGACGCTGTTCCACTCCTATGCGTTCGACTTCTCGGTCTGGGAACTATGGGGGCCACTGCTGCATGGGGGCCGGGTGGTGGTAGTGCCCTTCTCCGTCAGCCGTTCGCCCGGGGAGTTTCTGCAATTGCTGGTGGACGAGCGCGTCACCGTGCTCAATCAGACGCCGTCGGCTTTCTACCAGCTGATGCAGGCCGATCGCGAGCAGCCCGGGCTGGGCGCGCAGCTGGCGTTGCGCTGGGTGATCTTCGGCGGCGAAGCGCTGGAACTGGCCAGGCTGCATGAATGGTACGAACGGCATGCCGATACGCAGCCGCGCCTGGTCAACATGTACGGCATCACCGAGACCACGGTGCATGTGACTTATGTGGCGCTGGATCGCGCGGCCATC
>NZ_RYYV01000039.1 GCF_003977665.1 Dyella choica
TAGTGCTTGCCCAAGACCGTTCCTTACGGGGGTGTTGCACTTGAGTTTAGAGACCGCCGTTACTTTTCTTTGGGCCAGCAAAGAAAAGTGACTCGGTCGCTTGCGACCGAAAGCGCCGCAGGCAATGTAGCCAGATACGAAATTCAGCAATCAGGCAATGACTAAAACCGGGGCGTTTGGGGGCAGACCCGCAACCAACAAAACGCGCAACTCTCCCTGGATCGCCATGCGATCCAACTTCTCCGACGACTCCGTTGATCACCCGCTCAGCAGCATCGCCGCGCAAGCTACGGCGTTGTTCGCCGCATGCAGGGCAATGGGTGCGGCGAGACCGCGCGTCTGTCGTGCCAGCCAGCCACCCGACAGGCCCAACAGAAAATAGAACAGAAAGTGCGGCATGTCGTTATGCATCACGGCGAACAGCAGGGCCTGCCAGATATTGGCCCAGCCAAAGCTGATATGCCTCGTCAGCCCGCCCAGCAGGCAGCCCCTGAAAATCAGTTCCTCGTAGATGGGAACGGCTACCGCTATGACCAGAAAGGCGAATGCCGGTCCGCCCATACGCGCAAAAGCCAGTGCCAGCATGGCTATCGTGCGATCGTGCAAGTTACCCCCGGTGAGCGCGCCATGCTGTCCTGCATGCCATGTACTCCAGATCCAAAGCGCTTTCACAAGTGTCCACAGCACCGCGATGACGATCGCCGTGATCAAGCCGCGGCGGCCCAGCCATTCACGCCTCGAAAAGCACCATGCGATCGGCGCCAGGAGCACGCCACCCAGCAGCATCGCGCTCAATTGAAGGGCGGCGATGGTGGCTTGCTCGTCGTTCGACAGCAGCTTGTTCGTCGCCAACGCCTGCAAGGAACTGCCGCCGCCCAGAAGAGGCACCAGCACCGACACGATGAGGAAGACGCCGAAGGCGATCCACAACTGCCGCAACCCGACGCGCTCAAACAGCGGTACGGTCGATTTGTTCAGGCGTGCGCGGACGGTGCCGCGGTAATGCGCCGGAAACGCGATCAGGCTCGGGACATAAGCCAGCACCAGCATTAGCGCAAGCATGGAAAGCGCCAGGTGCAGCAGCGTGGACGAGAACAATTGGGAAGGTTCGTGCCGCAACAGGTTGCCGTACGCAAACAGCAGCGGGCCGGTAATGCCCGTCTTGGTGAACCATGCCTGCAGCGCGACCGAAGCGGTCTTGCCATCCCCCGCAGCAACGGCCACGTTCAGGCGCGTCTGAAACTGTTGGACCGTCTCGTCGCAGGAACAGCTCCCTGCGCGCGCAAGCGCCTTGACGGCTTCCGCGGTCTTTCCTGCGCGCAGGTAGATGCGTGCGGCCAGCCAGTCATTGAATGGCCCCTCTGATTTTCCCGCACGCTGCAATTCGGCAAGCGCTGCAGCCGGGCTCAGGCTGTCCGCGGCAAAACTCACCCGCGACCATTCTTTCCAGCGCGATGGATCGACCGGCGTCCTGGCCAGCAACGCTTCGGCCTCGCCGGTACGCCCGCTGGTCGCCAGGTAGCGCAGTGCGCTCACCAGCTGATCGCTGCCTGGATCCAACTGCACCGCGGCCAACGCTTCCTGGCCGGCGGGATTCTTCTGGTTCGCCGCACTGTAGGCGCGCGCAAGAACAGCGTGGAGTCTTGCACGCTGCGGCAAAGTCCAATGACTGCTGGCCGGCAACAGGCTGCGGGCGAAGCTGACCGCATCCTTGCCCTCGTGCTGGTCCGCCATGAACAGGCTGGCTTCGGCGTCGCTCGAATAACGCGTTTCGAGCTCCTTCTTGCAGCTCTCAAAATCATCCAGTGCCGCATCGGCCCAGCTGATTTCTTCGCTATACGAGAAGGTTTGGATGAAACGGCAGCGCGCCAGGACCAGGCCGGCATCCTTCGGATGCGCGGCCTCCTCCTGGGTGTAGGCCCGAATGAGCTTGCGATAGGCGTCCTGCTGGCCGGTCGAAACCATGGCTGTTGCGCGTTCGGGGCTGTGCAGGACATCAGGCGTAATGGCTGTTTCAGCTCGAGCCATGCCCGCCGCGCCGAAGCAGGCGAGACCGGCCGCGAACATGAAAGCGCCTGCTTGGTTGAAAAACATGCTCATCCCCCTAGTGGAGTGTGATGGAGAAACTCACCCCAAAAACGGCCGTTCTCCCGCAAACAGGATCGCCCGCGCAAAATGCCGCCATGCGTCCGGCGCCATCGGTCCAAGCAGATAGATACCGGCCACATAAGCCTGCGCGCGCATTTCCATCGGCACGCCGGTCAAGGCACGCTCGGCATTCGCCGCGTCACCGCGCCGCGCGAATTCCACGAAGCGCTGCATGCTTTCCATCCAGGCATGCCCTTCCCTGCCATATCCCGCTTCCAGGCGCTCCAGCACCTTGGCAACGGCAGGGTCGTTGGCGTCGCCCCCCTGCGCGAGTGCCAACCATACTGTCTCCTGATCGACACCAACCCCTTTGGGCAACGCGGCGGCACGTGCACGCAGCACAGCGGAAGCGCCCTGCGAAGCGGCGACCATGCGCAACACATGTCCTTCCATCGGGGTGTGCGCGGATGTCGTCAGCGCATTGTCCAAGCGGCCGTCCGAGAGCAGGGACAGCGCACGATACTGAGGATCGTCCTGCATGGCCGATCCCGGCTCCAACAGCAGCAGGTTGGCCAGCGCGGGCGACACGGCAGCGAGTTGCGATTGCCGTTGCATGGTGCCCGCCGGATCGACCAGGCGCGATAGACGCACGACTTCGGTAGCGATTGAATTGCGCAACGCAAGGCTTTGGTTGGTGGCTCTCGTATAAAGCTCAAGCGCCTGCGGGTAGTGCTGCTGCTGAGCCTCGGCAAAGGCGCTCGCCATGGCGAACCAGGGCGAATGCGGCCAGCGCTGCGCACCTTCGGCAAACTTGCGGTCCTGCGCGGGACCCGGCGCCAGGCAACGCGTCGCCGCATAGGCCAGGTCGGGCTGCTCTGGCGAAGCCTGGGCGAGCGACTGATCACGCGCGCAAATCTCCTCGTACGTGGCGCCTATGGCGTGATCCTGCTCCAGTCGCATGGCGAGCACATCGAACGGAAAATGCTTGCGCCGCTCGGCAAAAGCCTGATCGAAGCCGGGCATGCTGCGCGCCAGCTCCAACCAGCTCCACAGGTTGATGGAATCGGGTTTGTCGAACCTCACATGCGCCAGCATCATCTGCGCGACGGCGCGCTGATCGTGCACCTGGTCGGCATAGAACTCCGGCGGTGCCGCATCCAAGCCATCGAGCACGGTGCGTACGCCCTGCCCCGAGTTGGTCTGAATGCTGTGCGGTGGCTGCGTGAACACGAAATCCGCATGCACCACCTGCCAGCGTTGCGGCGACAACAACGATGCTGTCGTCCTGGGCGCGGAGCCGTACGAAGCCATCCATGAGTGCAACGGAGCGGCCGCTGCCACGGTGTAGATGATCTTGTCATCGGAACGATCGACCGGCGCGGAGAAATGCTCGATCGGCTCGCCGTCGTCCGTCTGCGCATCCACTTCGACCTGGCCTTCGCCGCGCAGCGAAATGTCCGCATGCTGATGCGGCTGCAAGTTCACCCGGTGGCCATCCACCTTCGCCACCACAGCGCGATCCAACGGATTGTATACGGTGACATCGGTGCTTTCGTGCAGCCAGCCGAATGCCAGCACGGAGCCGACGATGGCCAGGGCAGCGGACGCTTTGCCAACGCCGGAAATGCGATCGCCGACGCTCTCAAAGCGCTGCCGGAAACCCTGCTTGATCTGCTGCCCGCGCTCGCTGCCGGGTACCAGCGTGGGGTACTCGTCGTGGGCAGAAGGCATGTCGGCGGGCGCCTCGCCGAGCGCTGCGTCGCGTGTTGCCGCGGCAATCGATGCCTCCACCGCCAGCAGTTCGTCCAGCGTGGTACGGCGCAGCGCCGAGAGCCAGTTGGCGGTGTGATTGATCCAGCCGTCGATGTGGCGTAGCCATTCATTGATGTTCGCGCGCTCCGGTGCGCGCAAGCCGTAATTGCCGAGCGCCTGCGGCCAGCTCGACGCGCCCAGGCGGGCCAGGATTCTTGCACCGGGCTTCACCGTGGCGGCTTCATTGAATATCCGGCTGATGGCGCGGTGCACGTCGCTCGCACCGGCCAGGATGCGACGAACTCCGTTTTCGTTGATGCTGCCTCGTGCGGCAGCCTGGCGGTAATCCTTGGCGAGCGCGGCTTGAGCATCGCGCAAGTTTGCCTCTGCATGGTCGGCGTAGTGCAGCACATGCAAGCTGCCCAGCAGGTAATCGCGCCACGCCGGCGCAAGCGTTGCTGCCACTTTCAGGTGCAAGCTGCGTACGCGCCGCAACGTCGAGTGCAGGCTCGCACGCACGCCGGTGTGCTCCTTTTCTACTTCGGCGATCACGGCGGGGAGCTGGCTGCGCTTCAGGATGCGGCCACGATGCCGGATCACGCCGTCCGGCGCATCGTAGACCCGATCACGCAACGAGCATAGCAAGGCGTGTTCGCGATCGAGCGCCTGCAAGCGGTCGAGTTCTTCGCCGATGCGTTGCGGATACAAATCCTCCAGCGACAGCGGCAAGCGCGGCACGGCATTTTCGTAATACAGCTCGCCCGGGCTGGATGCATGCCGCACAGCGGACATGCCCAGGTAGATGCCGCGGTAATCCGGTTTCAAGTGTTCGCGCGCGAACTGCTCATCCAGCCGCTTCAGGGTCTCGTCCAGTTCTACCGTCGGCTCTGCCGGCTTCCCGGCCAGCTCATGCGTCATCCGCTCGCGCAAGCCTTGTTCGTGCTCGAAGATCGACCAGGCACTGCGTTCGTCAGCCGGTGCAAACAGATACGTGCGCTTGGCATTGCTTTCGCGCTCATGGTTCATCGGATGGGTGGACCACATGCGCGGAGGCTGCGCCAGCTCGCTTTCGAACACGCGAAATGCAGCACCGCCTTCGGCCGGCAGCTGCGGGCGCCTGGCATAGCCCGGATCGTTGTAGATCAGCCCCAAGCGATCGGCCAAGGCCTCCTGCACAGCGAAGATGTCACGCGGCGGACGCTTCGCTCCCACTTCGCCGCGTAAAAAATTCAGGCTGCGATCCCAGGCATCGTCCGCCATCCGCAGCCGATGCAGCGCGTGCACCAGCGCATCGCTGCCGGTGAGCGACACCGCGACCAGGTCGGCCTGCAACTCCATTTCGCGCGCAAGGGCGCGCTGCGCCAGCACGACCAGCCGGAACCCGGCATCGACGATCACACGCAGGGCCCAGATCACGATGCCCAGCAGCCAGCCGATCCAGGCGATGCGGATATCCAGGCGCGACAGCCCGCGCAGGAATGAGTCCAGCGCATCACGCCTCGTTACGATGTGCGCGGCAACCTGCTGAGCGGTATAGACCCAGCGGCCCACGGCCATGGAACGCTGGCCGAAGTGGCCGAATTCATGCGCACAGACGGCTTTGAACTCGCCCAGGTTCAGCATGTTGACCAGCCCCAGGCCGATCTCCAGATTCTTGCGCGAAGGGAACAGCAGATTGAGCAGTGACAGATCGTAGGAGACGGCGGCATTGACGCGCCCGCTGGCATAGACCTTGTGCGGCCGTGGCGCACCGGCTTCGTCCGCGATGCGATCGAGAAAGGCGAACAGACTGGGCTGGTCCGCACGGGTCAATTCGATGCCATCGTTTTGCGCGCCCTTCTTGATGAAGAACAGCGCCTTGATCAGAAAGAACGCCAGGAACAGGCTGCCCACGCCCACCAGCGCGGCCAGAAAGCCGCCATCGCCGGCAGCTCGGCCGAGTTCGGCGATACCGTTGTAGACAAACCATGCCGCCAGTGCGAAATACAACGCCATGAACAGCAGCAAGGCGCCCACTGCCATCCAGGCATGGCGCATATAGGTGCCGCTTGGGCGGGTGAATCCCTCAGGGACTTGGGCCGGGCCGGCCGGGTAGATCACGTTCACGCTTACCTCTCCTTGCTAGCGGTGACTTCGTTGCAGCTTCTTGCGTGCACTGCCCGCCTACAGCCGGACAGCCGCCATCGCGCCCCGGGCGGAACGTGCCGGATGAAAAGCGGTGTTTTATGTGCACGCCGAGCCTGGCGTGCTCCCCCTTCATCCCTGGCATTCCCCCTACGATGCGTTTCCACGCCGACACACTATGGCGGGTTCCGGACGGGGGTGGAAGGGGGTTGAGCCCACGACACCTTTAGTAGGCTGGGGTGTAAACCCAGCATTGCCATGCTTGCAACCCGCGCGATGTTGGGATTGTCATCCCAGCCTACCTGCCACAGTTGATATCGCTGGTTCTGTCAGCGACCGCGCCAAGCCAGCCACTGCTCCTTGGTCAACTCCCAAATCTCCTGCCGCGTATAAGCAGGGTCCACAAATGCCCCCGGCGCCACCCCGACCAGCCTGGCTCCCGTCCGCAGCTTGACGTTGCGCGACCGCTCATTGCCCACCGCATTGGCAAACACCAGCCGTTCGAAGCCGAGCTCGTCGAACGCAAAATCGTTCACGCGAATGACCGCCTCGGTCATATAGCCCTTGCCCCAGAATTCGCGGCCCAGCCAAAACCCGCGGTTTTTCCGCTCCCCATAGCGGCGCAGGTCGATGGCCCCGATCACACCGTCGACGCCCTGGCGGTGCAAGCCCCACACCCATCGGTCCTGCCCTTGCACGGGTACGATTCGATCGCGAATGAAAGCACCCACCCCGCCGGCCGGAAACGGCCATGGCACTTCGGCCGAGAGATGTCGAATTACCTCATAGTCGACAAAATGACGCTCGTACGGTTCGGCATCCGCTTCGGTGATGCCTCGTAGGATCAGCCGTTCCGTAACGAGCGTCGGGACCGGCACGTCAGTGGTATTGCGTCTCGAAATCCGTGACCTTGCCGTTGACGATGGTCACGACGACGGTCTTGCCGTCCTGCGCGTACTGCCACTGCTCGCCAGGCGACAGCTGCTGGTTCGGCAGACCGCCATTGGGCTGATTCAGAAAGGTCCGCACGGTCGGCTGCCCCATCAACTCCGTTACGCGTGCGGCGGTATCGCCGATGGTCAACACCTTGTCGCCCACGCGCAGCGAGGTTTCGGCATGGACTGCCATGCTCGTGAGGAGTAAACCAAGAAGTAGATAGCGGCGCATAACGAATTCCCTTTGGTTGGTTGAATGAGTCTGGTCTTATCAATCATCGTCGTCATCACGGCGCTCGATCACGAAATCGGCGCGGCAGCCGCGATCCACCCAGATGCCGTCGCGCGACCAGCCCCAGCTCCGTCCCTGCCGGCAATCCGCGCTCGAAAACTGGTTGACGATGCGCACCGAGTCGTCACGGCGCAGATCTACCGGGCAAAGCTGATAGCTGCCGCCACGGCTTTCACAACGCACTTGCACCGGCTGCCTGCCCCAGCCGCTCCTGCCCGGCGGGCGTTCCGGCCCTGGGCCGCCATACGGCGGCCAGCCGCGGGCCGGCCCGAACTGTCCGCGGCAACCGCCGTTAACCCAGATGCCGTAACGATCGAAGCCCCAGGTCCGGTCGCGATCGCAGCCCGACTTCGACATCTGCTGTAGCAGCACCGCATCGCGCCAGGGCACCTGGCAGCGCGCGAAGCGGCCATCGTTGCTGGCGCAATACACCTGCGGGGCTTGGTCGTAACGAGGTTCGTACTGGGCCTGCGCCGGCGTGGTGACCGACAGCAAGCCAAAACCCAAGGCCAAGCCGGCCGCCGTGCTTGCCAAAACCTTGCCTATCATGCTCATGGCTGCTCCTTTTCGCCGCGCATCTGTTTCGATCGGGACGATAGCCGCAACGCTGCGGCAAGTCATCGGCTCTCCATCAGGGGGCGAAAGCAGCAGTTCATATTGCGCCCTTAAGAGTCGACCTCCGGGCAAGCGCGACAAGCCACGCAGCACGCGCATTTATGTGAAACTGCACGCTCCAAGCTCACCGGAGGAGTCAAGCATGCGTTTCCTGTCCGCGGAAGATTTCGCCCCGCATCTGAACGAAACGTTTCATGTCGATGTGGGTGAGAGCCGTACGCCATTCCTGCTGGTGGAAATAAAACCGATGCCCGTGCGCATGCTCCCAGGCATGGTGCGTGCGCCGTTCTCCCTGGTCTTCCACAACAGCGCAGCGATCGTGTTTCCGCAGAAAATCTATCAGATGCGCCACGACAGCCTTGGCGAATTCGGCATTTTCCTGGTGCCCGTCGCACGTAACCGGGACGGCTTCCTGTATCAGGCCGTGTTCAACTGATCGTCCGCTTTCCAGCGCATACGGATATAGGGCAGTTCCTGTTCGATTTCGACAAAGCCCAGCCGGGCATAAAGCTGATGGGCGCCCCTATTGCGAATGTCCACATGCAGATCGATGCCGCGCGCCTGGTTCTCGTGCACTAGGGATTGCGCCCATTGCAGCAAAGCGCTGCCAATGCCGCGCCCACGCCACGATGGCAGCAAGGCGATATCGATGACCGCGAAATATTCGCTTTGCCGCAACAGGTAATAGCGGCCGATGAGCAGATCGCCGCTCTCCACCAACATGAAATCAGACTCGGTGTAGTGGGCCACGAAATGCCGATGTTGCAATGCAAACTGGCTGTCGAGAAAAGCCTCGCAGGCGGAAGCGGGCCAGCCGGTCATGCGCAACTCCTCGGCGCGCAGCTCACCGTAGAGTTGCCGAAGGAATGGCAGATCCTGTTGCGTGGCACGCCGCAGTCGAATGCCGCGTGCGCCGAGTGAGGCGCACGCGGGGAGTGGCTCCTGCGTCAGCGGAAACACTGGCAGGTCGACGTCTACCTGCATCAGCCGAATGACGGAAAGACGCCGTACAGCGCAACACAATAGTTGACGGCAAGGGACGGTTGGCGATTTTCGTGCGGCACACTCTGGCCGGTCACGCCCAGCATGGTCGGTGCAAAAGTAGTGTTGGGAACGGTGCCCTGCGCCGGAAACGGATCGGCCTGGTGAGGCAATTGCAAGGCGCTGTTGGCTACCGGGCCTGCCGTGCGCTGTGCTGCAGTGGGCTGGTTGTAAGCAATGAAGCCATGGTTATGCGAAGGCATTTCATTGCTGATCAGGCTTACGCCGGCTTCGCCAAAGGTTTCACCCTGTGTGCGCAGGCTCAGGCCTATGCCCTGCCCTTGGTTGCAGGCGCCGCGCGTAGTGAGGTTGGGAAGCTGGAACGTGGTCTGGCCGTTGCCGCCGTAGAGTGTACCAAGCAGCGAAAACAGCGTGGTGTTTTGCGAGACGCTCAGGGTGGCTCCATTGCAGAACGCCCAATTGATCGGCGCGAAGTTGAAGCCGAAAAGCTGGATTTCACCCGTATATGGCTGAGTCATGGATGCTGACCTCGGATCACTGTTGTGACGGGAAAATGCCGTTGACGGCGATGCAATACGACACCGTCAAGGTGGGCATGGTGTTGTCGTGCGGCAGATTGCCACCGGTAAAACTCACCGCATTGTTCGCCATCGTAAAGGTGCCCGCCCCGGTCAAATCAGCGGAATACATGGTATCGGTACCGGCCAGCGTTCCCGGCACCAGGGTTGCTGCGGGCGTGGTAGTGCTGGCCGCGCTGGTCGAAGCATGCGCAATATGGGTGTGCTGCGGCATTTGCGTGCTGATGACGGTGACGGCCTCGGTCCCCGCGACCTGTCCCAGGGGACGCGGGCTCAATCCGTTGCCCGTGCCTTGATGCAAGGGCACGCGGCCGCGCAGGTCAGGGACGGCAAAGGTGGTTTGGCCGTTGCCGCCGTAGGTGGTGCCGATCAGCGCGTACAGGGGTTCGTACAAAGAAATGGGTTGCAGGCTGCCATCGCAGGGTAGCCAGCCGGTAGGAATGCGCGGAAACCCGAACAGACGGATTTCGCCAACGAAGGGAATGCTCATGGATCACCTCGTTTCTTAGGTTCGAATCAGCCGCGGGCGGGAAAGATGCCGTTCAACGCGATATTGAAGTTGATCGCCAGATAGGGCTGCATATTGTCGTGCGGCTGGTTGCCGCCGGCGTTTTGCACCTGTGCCGGATTCAGGGCTGACAACCCCGATGCGGCGCTGGCATACAGTGCCTCGTTGGGAAATGCGCCATAGACCGAATTGGTGGCAACACGGCTGGCACCGTTTTGCGTACTCGTCGCCACGTTGTGGTTGTGCTGGGGTAGATTGGCCGTCAAGAGAGTCACCGTTTCTACCCCCATTTGCTCGCCTATCGAATAGGGCGCCGGTTGCCAAGCGCCGTCCGCCGACGCCCCTGCACTCACGGGTGCGCGCCCCCGCAGGTCGGGCAAGGCGAAATTGCTCGTGCCGTTACCGCCAAACTGGGTGCCTAAAAGAGAAAAAAGCGCCGTGTTCTGGTTGATCGGCAGCAGCTGGCCGTTGCATTGGGCGAAGCCGCGTGGCGGAAAGCCAAAGCCGGTCAGCATGATCTGCCCAAGAAAGTAGTCGGACATCGTAAACCCCTTATGGCTGGGTGGTGGGACCCGGGCTACTCCTGCCCCAAAGCCGGCGGTGTGCGAAACCGGTCATGACGCAACGCGCCCAGGTAGTGCTAAAGTGCGCCCGTGCCACACTGACTGTGACACGCGTCACATCTGAAAGCTGTATGTTTATCGCTCGCTGCCGGCCTTTTGTAAAGGTGCGCAGCAAACAGGGGAAGAGTGATGAAGCTGCATCGGCTATCCAAGGATGGCGTTTTCTTGCGCCATCGTGCAACAGATTACGGTTTTTGGGGCTTCGCATGGTTGCTGTCGCCGGGTCTCGCCGACCTGCGGGCGAACAGGCGTGCGCAAGATGACCGCGCGAACCATTTCACTGCGGCAGCCATCGGCTCCATTCGGATCACCTCCGCCTTGTGCAGACTGCTGCTGGCGCTTTGGCTTGCTGCGCTTACCTGGATGCCGCTGACAGCACAGGCCCAGACCAATTTGACCGGCTGTCCTTCGTCTTTCGAGGTGCCGGCAGGCGGTTCTGCCACGCTCGACACCTACCAGTGTCCCGGTTTAAGCAGCGTAGGCACGTTCTTTCCGGCGTTTGTCCCTGATACCTACACCTCGGGCAGCGATACAGTCAATACCGCGCATGGCACCGCCACCAATGTGGGCAATGGCGATGAATTTCTAACCTACACAAACAATGGGACCGACCCTGCCACAAGTGATACCTATACCTGGGCGGATGCCTTTGGTCAGACTCATACCCACACGGAAACCATCAGTATCCTGCGCATCAGCACGGCCAGTCTTCCCAATGCCACAGTAGGCAGTGCGTATAACCAGACCATCTCCGGTGCCGGTGGCACCGTCTCCAGCTATACCTTTACTCATACGACCTTGCCGCCTGGTTTATCCCTCAACACCACCAGCGGTGTATTGTCCGGCACGCCCACAACAGCCGGTAGCTTCCCCTTCACCGTCACATTATCGGACGGTATCGTTTCTATTTCCCAAAATTATTCCTTCACTGTCGCCAACCCAAGCGTCACCATTTCCCCCACCAGCCTGCCCAGCGGCACGGTCGGTGTTGCCTATAGCCAATCGGTCACCGCCAGTGGCGGCACGGCGCCGTATACCTACTCGATCAGCGCAGGCGCGCTGCCTGCAGGATTGAGCCTCAGCAGCAGCGGCGTGATATCGGGTACGCCCACGGCGGGCGGCACGTTTTCGTTCACGGTGCACGTCACAGACGCCAGCAGCAACACGGCCACCCAGACCTATTCCGGCTTCACCGTCAATGCGCCGACCATAACGCTGTCGCCCACAAGCTTGCCCGGCGCTACGCAATACAGCGCCTACAGCCAGACCATCACCGCTAGCGGCGGCACCGGGACATATACCTATGCGGTGACCAGCGGCAGTCTTCCCGCTGGCATGGCGCTCTCCAGCTCCGGTGTATTGAGCGGTACGCCGACGGGCAGCACCACTGCCAACTTCACCATTACTGCCACGGATAGCAGTACAGGTGGCGGGCCTTACACCGGAAGCCGGGCGTACAGCTTGGCGATCACCGCCTCCCCGCCCACCATCACCACGGCGAGTGTGGCCAACGGTACGGTAGGGGTCAGCTACAACCAGACCCTCAGCGCCAGCGGCGGACTCGCGCCGTACACCTTCTCGATCAGCGCAGGCTCGCTGCCTGCGGGAATCAGCCTCAGCAGCAGCGGTGTCATATCGGGCACACCCACGGCCGGCGGCAGTTTCACCTTCACGGTGATGGTGACAGATGCGGCAAGCAACACCGCAACCAGAACGTATACGGCTGTGACGATCAACCCGCCAACCATCACGCTATCGCCATCGAGCTTGCCGGGCGCCACGCAAAACAGCGCCTACAGCCAAACGATCACGGCTAGCGGAGGCACCTCTACGTATACCTACGCCGTGACCAGCGGCGGCCTACCAGCAGGCCTTGCGCTCTCCAGCTCAGGTGTATTGAGCGGCACGCCCACAGGCTACGGCAGCTCCACCTTTACCATCACTGCCACGGACAGCAGCACAGGTACCGGGCATTACACCGGAAGCCAAGCGTACATTTTGTCGGTCGCCGGCACCACGCCCACCATCACCACGGTGAGCGTGGCCAACGGTACGGTGGGAGTCAGCTACAGCCAGACGATCAGCGCCAGCAACGGCAACGCGCCCTATACCTTCTCGATCAGCGCAGGCTCGCTGCCAGCGGGAATCAGCCTCAGCAGCAGCGGCGTGCTCTCAGGCACGCCCACGGCCGGCGGCAATTACACCTTTACGGTCACGGTGACGGATGCGGCCAGCAGCACCGCCACCAGGACGTATACCGCGGTGGCGATCAATCCGCCAATCATCACGGTATCGCCATCGAGCTTGACGACCGCCACGCAAAACAGCGCCTACAGCCAGACGATTACCGCTAGCGGAGGAACCGCGACGTATACCTATACCGTGATCAGCGGCACTCTGCCCGCGGGTGTTGCGCTCACCAGCGCCGGTGTATTGAGCGGCACGCCGACGGTCTACGGCAATTACAGCTTTACCATCGCCGCCACGGATAGCAGTACCGGTACCGGGCCTTACACCGGAAGCACGGCGTACAGCTTGTCGGTAACCGCATCGACGCCGGTGATCAGTCCCACTTCCTTGCCCAACGGCACGGTAGGCACGAGCTACAGTCAGGTGATCAGCGCCAGCAACGGCAATGCACCCTATACCTTCTCGCCCAATGCCGGCAGCTTGCCGGCTGGCTTGACACTCAACAGCAACGGCACGCTTTCCGGCACCCCCACGGCAGGCGGATCGTATTCATTCACGGTGAAAGTGACCGACGCGGCCAGCAGCACCGCCACGCAAAGCTATGCCAGCGTCACCATCAATGCACCCACCCTTTCGTTGTCGCCCGCAACAATCCCTGCTGCAACCATTGGCGTGTCGTATACGCAAAGTTTCAGTGCTGGCAGTGGCACCTCTCCTTACATCTACGCGGAAAGCGGTACCCTGCCCGCTGGCATGAACTGGAATTCGAGCACGGCCACCTTGTCGGGAACGCCCTCGCAAGCCGGTTCCTTCCCGATTACGGTGCAGGTCACCGACAGCAGCGGCGGGACCGGGCCGTATACGCACAACTTCAATTACACCGTGCAGGTGAATGCGGCGAGCTTGTCCATCACCCCCGGCAACAACACCGCGTTCACTGCCACATATGCCACCGCGTATTCGCAAAGCTTCAGCGGCAGCGGCGGTACCTCGCCTTATACCTTCCACGTGAGCAGCGGCAGCTTGCCTGCCGGCTTGAGCTTATCCAACAGCGGTGTCCTTTCCGGCACATCCACGCAGACCGGTCATTTCAGTTTTGCGGTCACCATGACCGATAGCTCCACCGGTACCGGTGCGCCGTTCTCGACCACCGCCAATTACAGCCTCACCGTCAACAGCAGCTCGATCACGCTGACGCCCACCACACTCAGCAGTGGTGCGGTCAGCGCAAGCTATTCCGCGCAACTGAGCGCGAGTGGTGGCATCGGGCCTTACAGCTTCAGCGTCACCTCGGGAGCATTGCCAGCCGGCCTGACGCTAAGCAGCAGTGGTGCTCTGAGCGGCACACCCACTGCAGCCGGTGCATTCAACGTCACCGTGACCGCCACGGATGCGAACAGCTTTACCGGCAGCCAGTCGTATACGCTGACAATCGCCGGGCCGACGCTGAGCCTGAACCCGACCTCATCAAGCTTGCCGACGGCCACGGCGGAAAGCGCTTATGCCCAAAGCTTTACTGCCAGCGGCGGCACCGCGCCTTATCACTACAGCGTGACATCGGGGACCCTACCAACGGGGGTCACCTTGAGCAGCGCCGGGGCCTTGTCGGGAACCCCGACCGTAGCCGGGTCCTACACGTTCTCGATCACCGCCACCGACAGCAGCTCCGGTACCGGTGCACCGTTCACGGCAACACGCAGTTACTCGCTTACCATCAACGCACCAACCCTGACGATTGCACCGACCAGTCTGCCCAATCCACAGCAAGCCGTAGCCTATAGCCAACAACTGAGCGCCAGCGGTGGTGCTGGTGGCTATACCTACACGGTCACCGGGGGCAGCTTGCCCGGCGGCCTTGCGTTGAGCAACGCAGGCCTGCTATCGGGCACTCCGACGGCGAATGGCACATTCTCGTTTACCGTCACCGCCAAGGACGGCAACAACTTCACAGCCTCGCAGAGCTATACGGTGAGCGTGCGGCAAGCCGTGCCGATCGCCGGCAACGACACGGCGACCACGCCGGCGAATCAGGCGGTAACGATTGCAGTGACATCGGTGGACACTGGCGGCCCCATCAGCAGCGTAGCAATCGCCAGCACGCCCTCGCACGGCACTGCCAGCGTCAGCGGCTTGAATATCTTGTACACGCCGAACAGCAACTTCTTCGGTACGGATATGCTCACCTACACTGCCACTGGACCGGGGGGCACGTCAGCAGCAGCAACAGTAACCATCACCGTGACGCCACTGGCCGTACCTACCGCACCGGCGCAAAGCGTGACCACGTTGAACAACCAGCCGTTGACGATCAACGCCACGCAGGGTGCCACCGGTGCTCCCTACACCGCAGTAACGATCGTGCAGCAGCCGTCGACGGGCCAGGCGGTGGTGTCGGGGACCAATCTCATTTTCACCCCTACGGCCGGCGCATCGGGCAAGGCGACCTTGCTCTATACCCTGACCAACCCCTTCGGCGTGTCTTCGCCGATTACGGTCACCATTACCACCGATCCGATCCCCGTGGCGATAGCGCAAACGGCAACCATTGTGGCTGGCCGCACACTGCAGGTGAATCTGACCCAGGGTGCGCAGGGCGGCCCGTTCAACGCTGCGTCGCTAGTGTCACTTTCCCCGGCATCGGCGGGCACGGCATCGATTCAATCCGTATCCGGCGGCTATCAGCTGACGTTTACGGGCACGCCGACTTTCAGCGGCACAGCCGTCGTGACGTTCACCCTGAGCAACGCGTATGCCGTTTCGACGCCGGCCACCGTAAGTATCGCGGTGTCGGCGCGGCCCGACCCCTCCAAAGACCCGACGGTGACGGGCATGCTTGCGGCGCAAGTGGATGCCACTCGCAGCTTCGCGCTGGGCCAGATCGATAACTTCCAGCAGCGCCTGGAAGTGCTGCACAACGGCGGCGGCGAAGGCTTCCAGAACGGCCTGAGTTTCAGTTCCGACAGCATGCAGTTCCAACAGCAGATGCGTCAGATGCAGAACATGCCAACGAACATCAACCGTCGCTATTGGGCAGATCCACAGCAACCTGCCGCCCCCACCAGCTCGACCTCATCGACCTTGCCAGACGGCTATGGGCTCTGGACCGGCGGTGCGATCAACTTCGGTTCGCGCAGCTCGAGCGAAAGCATGAGCGGCTTCGGCTTCAACACCAGTGGCGTGAGCGCGGGCATCGACAAGCGCATCACCTCATCGTTTGCGATGGGCGGCGGCTTCGGCTACGGGCATAACGATACCGTTATCAACCATGGTGACAGCCGCAACGACGCAGACAGCTACAGCCTAGTGATGTATGCGAGCTACAACCCGGGCACGTCTACCTTTGTGGATGGCGTGCTGGGCTATCAATGGCTTTCGTTCGACACGCAGCGGCAGATCACCATCGACGGCAACAGGGTCAATGGCCACCGTAACGGCACGCAGTGGTTCGGATCATTCTCGGCGGGTTACTTGTGGAGTCCGGACGCATGGAGAATCTCGCCCTACGGTCGCATTGACCTCGCGCATGGGCAACTGAACAGCTATACCGAGCATGGCGATGCGATTTACGCGCTGCATTATCAAAACCAGACGGTGAGTACCAGCACCAGCAGCGTCGGCCTGCTTTCCGGCTATACCTTTAAGCGTGACGACAGCGTGGTCATACCCCAGCTGCGGCTGGAATACGGCCACGACTTCCAGAGTGCCAGCGAGGCGACGATGAGCTATGCGGACTTGCTCTCCGGTCCGTATTACCGCGCTGCGGTCGATCGGCTGGCGCGCAATCATTTCCTGATCGGCTTCGGCGTTAATTGGCAATACCGCGGAGGCACGATGATACGGCTGGAATACGACGACCAGATCGACAGCAGCAACCAGAACAACCAGACGATCATGTTCGGGGTGCAGATGCCGTTGCATTGACGGTGAAGTAAGCTACCTTCCTACGCGATGCGACTCCCTCCCCTGCCTGCAGGGGAGGGCTGGGGTGGGGTAAAACAACCTCGCGACCAGCCCACACCATTGCGACGATGAAAGAAAAATGGAAGCGCGCTCGTCAGCTGCGACGGGCGAGCACGGATGCGGAACGTCACCTTTGGCGGCATCTTCGACAAAGAAATCTTGCGGCCTGCAAATTCCGCCGCCAATTTCCGATCGCCGGTTATATCGTCGACTTTGTCTGCCTGCCCGCCAAGCTGGTGGTTGAGATCGATGGCGGTCAGCATCTTGATGCTCTTGAATATGACGAAGCCAGGACGCGTGCGCTTGAAGCACGCGGCTTTCGGGTGTTGCGTTTCTGGAATGATGAAGTGTTGCTGCACACCGATGATGTGCTTGAAGTTATCTGGCGGAATTTGACCATTCGCTAAAGCACAAGCAACCCCACCCCGGCCCTCCCCTGCCACGCACTTGATTAGCGTCGAGTCTCAGTAGGGTTTCGTAGATCCCGCTCCGGCAAGGGGCGGGATCGGAGTAAGCCGGCAGCCAGGTCTGCGAGCATC
>NZ_RYYV01000004.1 GCF_003977665.1 Dyella choica
GTATCGAATGTTCGGCGGGAAGATCGTTTCATGGGGATCGGTCTCGGGGCGGGAATCATCCCCTATCGCGGTGTCCGAAACCATTAGACCAGGGCATGCCGCCATGTTTGAGCACACCGCGAGGTTGCTTCACCCCACCCCAGCCCTCCCCTACTACACGTAGGGGAGGGAGCAGTTATTCGCCAGCTGAGACATAACGCTAATCAGGTGCATGCAGGGGAGGAGCTTGCTTCAGACACGGATGGAGCTGAGCAGTGCGCCCGCGCCGGAATGACGAGCAAAAACATCAGGCCTGCCGTAATCGGAGCTCATTTTGCGCGCACAGTGCTTTCGGCGGTTGTCGCACCCAACTCCAACGCATCGCGACTCCAGCCGCCCCCAAGCGCCTTGATCAACAGCACGCTCGAAGTCATTCTTCGGGTCCTAACGTCCACATCCGCCAGGCGCGCCTGAAGTTCGATGTTTTGCGCTTGCACGACATCGAAGTAGCTTTGCAGGCCGCCTTTGTAGAGGTCGGTCGCATGCCGCGTCGTCTCGGCAGAATCGGTTACGGCGGCCTGCTGGGTTTGGGCTTCCTGCGCCAGCTGGTTCAGGGAAACCAGGTTGTCTTCCACCTCGCCAAAAGCCTTGAGCACGGTCTGGCGATAGGTCGCGACGGCCTCGTCGTGCTGGGCGCGTGCCTTGGCATTGATCGCCCCGCGCCGGCCGCCGTCGAACACGTTCAGCGTTGCGCTGGGGCCGAACGACCAGGCCTGCGAGGAAGCGGAGAACACCGAGCCGGCCCCGCCTGCTGCGAGCCCGATCAGGGTGTTGAGGTTGATGGTGGGAAAATAAGCGGCGCGGGCCACGCCGATATCGGCATTCGCGGCCGCCACGCGGCGTTCGGCCGATGCGACGTCCGGCCGGCGCTCAAGCAGCTGCGACGGCAACGCCGCATCGATCGATGGCGGCTCGACATCGAGCAAGTGCCCGGGAAGGCTCAAGTTCGCCGGTGGCACGCCGGTGAGGATCGCGATGGCATGTTCGAGTTTGGCGCGCTTCAACTTGATTTCTGCGGCCTGGGTGCGGGCGCTTTCCCACTGGGCCCGCGCCGCGGACACATCCGATTTCCTCGCATAGCCCACCTTGATGCGCGCTTCGGTGAGATCGAGGTTGGTTTGATAGTTTTGCACCGTCCGGTCGAGAATGTCCTGTTCGGAGTCATAGCCGCGCAGTAGAAAATAATCGACTGCAAGCTCCGCGTGCACGCTGAGATCGAGCGTGGCCAGGTCGCCTGCGGACGCTTCCGTACGGTATTTTCCGGCACGCGCTTCATTGCGCACGCGCCCCCAGATATCCAGCTCGTAACTGAAGTCGAGTCCCAGGTTGTATTGCTGGAAGGTGCGGTGCGGCAACGGATTGGCAACGTTGCCGGAAAGATGGTTGCGCGTGGCCGATCCGTTGGCGTCGATGGTCGGGTAAAAGTCGGCCTGGGCTTGCCGTGCATCCGCCCTCGCCTCGTCGAAGCGCGCGATGGCGCCTTGCAGATCCTGGTTGGCTTGCGTGACGCGCGCTTCGAGCGTATCGAGCGTTGCGTCATGGAACACCGTCCACCAGTTTTCGCGCGGTATGGCGTCGCTCGGCGTTGCCGTGATCCACTGCCCCGCTTCCTTGTAAGCGCTGACCGGGGGCGTCGACGGCCGACTGTATTGGGGCGCCAGATCGCAGGCACTGATAAGCGTGGCCGCAAGCATTACCAGCAAGGGGCGCACGCGAACAGCAGGCTTCGTTTTCATGTCTTGTCGCCCCTGATGGCACTGTGCCCTGCCCCTTCGGCAACATGGGCGCCAAGCGGTGTATTCGTGCCGGATTTGGCGCTGCGAACATGCACCAGTGCTCCCGTTTCCAGCGAAGCGGGCGGATTGAGAATGACCGCATCGCCCGGCATCAGGCCCGTGGTGACTTCCACCACCGGGCCGAAGTCGCGGCCGAGCGTCACGGGATGCAAAACGACATGGCCGTCCGGCGTGGCTGTCGCAATGCGAACGCCTTCGGCGCGGAACAACAATGCATTGGCCGCAACGCGCACACCCTGGGCTTCGTTGGCGATCTTAAAATGCACATCCGTGTAACCGCCCGGCAGCAGCTCACCTTGGGCGTTGTCCTCCTCCAGTTCCACCAGCAGCGTGCGTGCCACCGGATCGATGGCGTTTGCCGTGTGCACGAGCCTGGCATCGAAGCTTCTGCCCGGGTATTCCGGGAAACGCAACGCCACCGCCACGTCCGGCTTGATCTGCGCGGAGTAGCTCTGCGGAACTTGCACATAGATGCGCAGCTTGCTGGTGTCGGCAACGCGGAATAGCTCCGGACCACTGCCGCTGCCGGCATTGATGAGATTGCCGACATCGGTCTTTCGCTCTGTGACGATGCCATCGTAGGGAGCGACGACATGCTCGAACCCGACCAACTGCTTCAGTCGATCCACATTGGCTTCGTTCGACGCCACCAGTGCCGCCTTGGCCGCCGCGTCGCTCGATGCCTGGTCGTCATCCTGGGCCGAAACCGATTGGGTCGGCAGCAGCGCATGCACACGCCGCGCGGTGGCTTCGGCCACGCGGGCATTCGCCTTCGCCGTCAGCAGGTCGGCCTCGGCCTGGCGAAGTTCGCGATCGACTTCGGGCGAGTCGATCTCGGCCAGCAGGTCGCCCGCTTTCACATGGGCACCGATATCGGTATACCAGCGTTTGAGGTAGCCGCTGGTTCGAGCGTAGATCGGCGTATCGAACTGCGCCTGGACCGTGCCGGGAAGAACGATGTCCTCCACGGCGGGTGGCAGCTCCGCCGGCACGACGGCCACATTCAACACCGATGTTTCGTTGGTGGCGCGGACCAGCGAAGCTTGCGCCGCGTGACGAGACCACAAGCCGTCGACAACGAGGAGGGTCAGGATGAGGAATCCGGCAAAGAGGATCCAACGCGTCCTGTGCCGTCCTGTTCCGGAATGAATTTCAGCAGTCATGGTCGAATCTCTCTAAGACAAATCTTGGGCTAATTCCGTCGACCGGCCGGGTGCGCCGGCACGCTGCCGGTACCCGTGCAGGAGCGAAAAAACAGCGGGAACGAAAACCAGCGTGGCGAGCGTGGCCAGGCACAAGCCGCCGATGACGGCGCGTCCGAGCGGCGCGTTCTGCTCGCCTCCCTCGCCCAGGCCCAGCGCCATGGGCAGCATGCCGATGACCATCGCCAGCGCGGTCATGAGTACAGGGCGGAAGCGCGCAAACCCTGCCTCCAGGGCGGCCTTGGTGGGGTCCCCCAACGCCAGCAGCCGATCGCGCGCGTGGCTCACCACCAGAATGCTGTTCGCCGTGGCGACACCCACACTCATGATGGCGCCCGTCAGGGCCGGCACGCTGAGCGGCGTATGCGTCAGGAACAACATCCAGACTATGCCGGCAAGCGCGGCGGGAAGCGCCGTTACGATGATGAACGCGTCGGTCCACGACTGGAAATTGATCACGATGAGCAGATAGACCAGCAGCACCGCAAACGCCAGGCCACCGTACAAACCCTTGAACGACGCTTGCATGGTTTGCACCTGGCCACGAATGGCAATCGACGAACCCTTCGGCAGCTCCTTGCGCATGGCATCGACGACCTTGTTGACGTCTGTTGCCACTGCGCCCAGATCGCGATCCTGCGGCGAGGCGTAGATGTCGATCAGGGGCGCCACGTTATAGTGCGAGACCACGGCCGGCCCCACGCCACGATGAATCGAACTGACCGCACCCAGGATCTGCGGAGCGTTGGCGGATGCCCCCGTAATCGGCACGTTGCGCAGCGTGTCCAGTGAATTGAGTTGCGGCTGAGGCGTCTGCGTGACCAGCGGATAGGAAACGCCCGACTTCGATTCCAGCCAGAAGGTGGGATTGGTCTGGAAACTTCCCGTTAGCGACACCAGCAAATCGTTGGCGATATCGCGCTGCGAAAAGCCCAGTTCCTGCGCCCTGCTCCGGTCGACGTTGACATCGAATTCCGGATAGTCCAGCGCCTGCTGGATATGGGCATCGGCTATGCCGGGCACGAGGCGCACCCGATCGAGCAGCTTCTGCGCGAACTGGGTGTTGCCGGCGACATTGAAACCGCTGACCTGGATATCCAGGGGGGCGGGCGCACCGAAATTGAGGATCTGGGTGACGATGTCCGCGGGCAGGAACGAAAACGAAACCCCAGGAAATTCGCGCGGCAACACCTCGCGCAGGCGCCGGATGTAATCCGCCGTCGCGCCATGCTTTTCGGACAGGGTGATCAGGATGTCGGCATCGGCGGCCGTGGTCGGCGCCGAATTGCTGTAGGACAGATTGATGCCGCTGACCGGCAAGCCCACGTTGTCGACCAGGCTTACGATCTCGCCCGGCGGAATCACCGTGCGCACCGCGGCCCCTACTTCGTCGCTGAGCTTGGCGGTTTCCTCGACACGCAGGCCCGCATGCGCCCGCACATGCAACTTGATCTGGCCCGTATCCACCGAAGGGAAGAAATTGCTGCCAAGCGTCGGCAACAGCAGCAAGGAAGCCAGCATGACGCCTAGAAACGCCGGGATGAAGACACGGCGCTTCGCCAGCACCTGCTTGAGGGCCTCGTGGTAGCGCTGGCGTAACGACTCGAAGCGATCTTGAAAGCCCTGCTGGAAGCGCACCAGCGGATTGCGCGAGACGCGGCCCGGCTCGGCCGGCTGGTGCATGTGCAGCCAGTATTTGGCCAGCGTAGGCACCAGGGTGCGCGACAGGATGTACGAGGCCAGCATGGCGAAGCAGATGGCCTCGGCCAAGGGCACGAACAGGAAGCGCGCGACGCCATCGAGCAGGAACATCGGCACAAACACGATGCAGATGCACAAGGTGGCCACGAAGGCCGGAACGGCAATTTCATGGGCGCCGTTGAGAATGGCCTCCTCGACCGCCTCTCCTCTTTCCAGATGCGTATTGATGCTTTCTATCGCGACGGTCGCATCGTCGACCAGGATGCCGACGGCCAGCGCCAGGCCGCCCAGGGTCATGATGTTGATGGTCTGGCCCAGCAGCGACAAGGCAATGATGGAAGCGAGTATCGACAACGGAATCGACAGCGTAATGATCAGCGTCGATCGCCAGCTGCCTAGGAAGAGCAGGATCATCAAGCCCGTGAGCGCGGCCGCCGTAACGCCCTCGCGGATCACGCCGTTGATGGCGCCTTTGACGAAGGTGGACTGATCGCCGATCGGCTGGATATCCAGCGATGGCGGTGCTGCTTCACGCACCAGGGGCAGGCGCTGCTTGATCTGTTCAATGATATCCAGCGTCGAGGCCTTGCCCGTCTTCTGGATAGTCATCAGCGACGCGGGTTGGCCGTTGACGCGCACGATATTGGTTTGCGGCGCGGCGCCATCGCGCACATGGGCCACATCGCGGAAATAGACAATGGTGCCGTTGACAGTTTTGATCGGCAGGTTGTTGTATTCCTCCACCTGCTTCGGGCTGCCGTTCAACTTCACGTTGTATTCGAACTCGCCGACCTTTTCCGTGCCAGCAGGAATGATCAGGTTCTGCGCAGCTATCGCGTTGACGACGTCCTCGGCAGACACGCCGCGCTCCTGCAGCAGCCGTTGATCGAGATCGATCTGGATCTGCCGTTGCCGGCCGCCGTACGGATAGGGAATGGACGCCCCCGCCACGCCGGCCAACTGGGTGCGAACGAAGTTGTTGGCCTGGTCGAACAGCCCCTGCTCCGGAATCGTGGGGCTGGATAGCGCCAACTGGATGATAGGTACGCTGGAAGCGTTATAGGAGAGGATCAGCGGCGGCGTGATCCCCGGCGGCAACTGCTTGAGCCACGCCTGGGAAACCGCGGTGAGCTGGCTCATCGACAGGTCGACGTTGGTGCCCGGCTGAAAGAAATACTTGATGACGCTAACGCCATTGATCGACTGCGATTCGATGTGCTCGATATCGTTGACAGTGGCCAGCGAGGCGCGCTCGAAGCTTCCGGTGATGCGACCGCTCATCTCGTCCGGCGGCAAGCCGTTGTAGGTCCAGATGACGCTGACCACCGGGATGCCGATGTTCGGGAAGATGTCCTTGGGGGTCCGCACCACGGTCTGCACGCCCAGGATGAGCAGCAGCAAGGCCAGGACGATGAAGGTGTAGGGCCGGCGCAGGGCCAGTTGGACGATCCACATGGCGTGGGTTCTCGATCGAAAGGTTTCGTTATTAAACCTATTTATACGCCGCTTGGTTTAATAAAGCAACCGTTTGTGCTAGACTGCGCCCCAAGCTTCCGGACCAGGTGGGACAAATGCGCCGAGTACGACTAGATGATGCGAACTGCCCGGTCGCCCGGACCCTGGACGAAATCGGCGACTGGTGGACGCTGCTGATCGTCCGCGATGCCTTCGTGGGTAGGACACGCTTCAGCGAATTTCAGAAGAGCCTGGGCCTGGCCAAGAACATCCTGGCCGAGCGGCTGAAGATGCTGGTGGCCAACGGCATTCTGGAAAAACGCCCTGCTTCCGATGGCGGTGCGCGCAGCGAGTACCACCTGACCGACAAGGGGCGCGACCTTCGATTGATCCTGATCGCGTTGCGCCAGTGGGGCGAAGATCACTTGTTCGAGGATGGTGAAGACATGACGGTGATCCGGGACCCCGCTAGCCAGCCCATTGCTCGGCTGCGCCTGGCGAATGCTGTCGGAGAGGAACTGGGGCCTGAGGATATTCGGGTGGTTCAAGGGCACAAGAAACGACACGCGAAGGCGGGGCGGGTCGAATCGACGCTTGCCTGATGAACCCTGGAAACGTTGCCGGATCCGCTGGATGTCTACAGACGCTGGTCCCGTAAGGCCGGAAATCAGAGGTATTCCGTTCTAGTAGCGCCCGTTTTGGGTCGGGGTGCACTTTGCGGGAAGCGTACGTTGCCCCTGAGGTTTGAAGTTAGACACCATCGCCATAACAATCAATCACTTCCAGTGGCGCAAGCATAGCTGGAAAAGTCACCAATTCTGAGCGCGAACCGTTGCCCTAGCCCGGGAATGCAAGGCCGAGCATCGTTTTTATTTGCCAGAAATTCTCTAAACATATCAGTTTATCTGACTGATAACTAAACAAAAATACATTTTTAGATAGTTAATAACGTTGAATTATCCCGCCTGATTGCTTTTCATCCGCCAAGATTGGCTCAGAGGCATTACTGAAGCCCCCCCCCTAGCACGTCCACCCGTCCAAAAGTGTGATACCCGTCTTGAAAACAAGCGAACAGCCTCAACGATTGCCATGAAGGGGCTTTCATCTTATTTCGACGTCGCACCTTGTGAGACGCGGCGCATGTAGCTTGGCCCCATTTATTAGGGAGGGACAAATGACCAAGTTTCCCGTCGCCGTACCCCAGATGCACGATCTCCCGAAAGGGATTCATCGCATCCGGACGCTTCCGAGCCCGGATCTCGAGGCGCTCTGGGAGTCGATCGTTGTCGACAAGCCACTCAAGGATAGACTCATTGGCCAAGCGGTTCTGAATTTCACTGTTCGACCAGGAGTCAGTCGAACGACTCTGCCCCTGCACGGGGTGATCTTGCTGGTGGGGGCGCCTGGAACTGGAAAGACTTCCTTGGCGCGGGGGCTGGCCAGTCGCATCGCGAGCGTGATGGAGGGGGCGAAGGGTTTTCGGCTCTTAGAGGTCGAGCCGCACTCACTAACAAGCTCTGCAATGGGCCGAACGCAGCGCGCCGTCTCAGACTTGTTCTCGCAGGCCATCGCTGAAGCTGCCACCGGCGGTCCTACCGTTGTCTTGCTCGACGAAGTGGAAACACTGGCCGCCGATCGTTCTAAGTTAAGTCTGGAAGCGAATCCAATCGATGTACATCGAGCCACCGACGCCGTACTTGTTCAACTCGACGCGCTGGCCGAGCAGTACCCGCACCTGCTTTTCGTGGCCACCTCCAACTTTCCGAAGGCGATCGATGCCGCTTTCACATCACGCTGCGATCTCGTCGTGCATGTCCCCCTGCCAGACCAAGAAGCGTGTCGCAAAATACTCGCCGAGTGCTTGGAGGGTCTTGCATCAAAGTACCCCTCGTTGAAGCAATTGGCGCATTCACCACAATTGGAGCAATGCGCCAAGATCTGCGTCGGACTTGATGGGCGTGCCGTACGAAAGGCTGTAGCTACCGCATTGGCCAGCGACCTTCGCGTTGCCGTTGATCCGAATCGTCTGACCATGGACCTCTTGCGCAGCAGCTTGACCACCACCAAGCGGGCTCGCACCGAAGGAGCTCAGTCATGACCACCGTGATCAGCCGTACATTCCGCAGCACACCACATCGTAGCGGCGGGGAGACTTGGTCAGCCATCGTCAGCCTTCTGACACGCGGTCGCGAGTCCACCGCTGCCACCGAACTGCGCTCGGTGGCAGGTATCGCTACCAGCTTGATCGTCGACCAAGCGGCTGCTGGCGCTCCCATTGTGGTTACATGCTCAGGGCCTCGTACGCGTATTTACTGCGTGCACGACGACAACTCGCTGGACGACTCAACCGAAGACGAAGGCCCCCTCGGTTTTGATCCGTTGGAAGGCGACTGGAGGGTATCGCTGCCATGCCACGCGGAGGATCTGGCGTGGGTGACACGTTCACTCAAGGCTTTGAGCGAACGTATCACGGCGAGGGACGCGGCCGAAGGAATCGCAGTGTCCGAAACCACTCAGTCAGCCGCCGACTCCGCTCCGGCGTTGAAGGTTAACCTGAAGGAGTTGCTCAAGTGACGACCGTCAGCGTCTATTCCTACACCCACTCGGTCACGTACGTGGCGGATAACATCCTGAAGAGTCTTAAGGACATAGTCCGCCTTAGCGGATTGGATCCCGGCAAGTTCGCGAACGACTGGGACACGTACCAACGAGGCATCCGGACCTGGCTTGAATCAGAACACCTCGAACAGGTGACACTGGAGGTCTACCATCCGACTACCGACGCGTTAATCACGCGCTGGGATATCACCATCAATTATCAATGGACCTCGGGCGACGGGTCGTTCTGGACAGACACCGAGCAGCTTCGCTATGCCATTCAGAAGGCAGGTGTCGTGCCGTCTCAGGCCGACTATCGGCTGATCGTTCACAACAAATCAGGCAAGCCTGCAGTAGACGGTTGGTCATCGGCCACCTTTCGTGCAACCGATGGCATGGTGCGCCAGAGTCTTGGTGGGACCGTGCAGCACCAGGGGCTGAGTGGAAGTGCGTCCTATTGGAGAAAGGCCTAATGATCACCCTCAACGAGGCGTTTCGGAAGTTCCGCAGCCGCTTGGAACTCAACGATCGCGAGCAAGACAATGCATCAGCACGCCACAATGAAGTGAGAGATTTCCTCTCTACGAAGTTTGACATTGAGCGCGACTTCCTCACAGGATCCTATGCTAGGTACACCAAGACTAAGCCGCTGAAGGACATTGACATCCTGTTCGAGCTGGGTAATGACGAGCAGCACTATCGCAAGAAATCTCCTTCAGCGCTGATTCGTGCCTTCCATGATGCGTTAGTCGAGAAGTACGGGAAGGACAACGTGAAGGAGGATGGCCGTGCTGTGAATGTCAGTTTTGGGGTGAAGCCGGACCAGGACGACAACACAGATTATCGTATTTTGAGTATCGATGCGGTTCCGGCCTTCCGATCGGGAAGCCACTACGAGATTCCTGACGCCGATACCCAAGAGTGGATCCAAACTAACCCTGAGATACACGACGAGAAGTCAATCGAGGCCAACAAAGCCTATTCGGGCGAGTGGAAGGGGCTGGTGCGCATGCTGAAATATTGGAATAACAACAGCAAACACGGTGAGCGCCCGGTGAAACAGTCTTTCATGCTGGAGGTCATGGCTCTCGACTGCCTTTACGGTGACTGGCAAGGCCGCTTCGATTACGAATTCCAGGGGCTGTTTGCGACCCTAGCCGATCGGATCTTCGACCCCTGGCCAGATCCGGCTGGGCTTGGACCGCCAGTGAGTGACAGCATGACAACTCTGCAGAAGACACGTGCTCGCGATTTGCTCCAAGCAGCTAGCCAAGAGGCTAGCTTAGCCATCCACCTAGCACGGCAGGGCAAAAATGGTGAGGCGCTAGCTGCCTGGCGCAACCTCTTTGGACCGAAGTTTCCGCTATCGTGAGGTGCGTGCATGTCCCGCTCAGACCCCGTCCGGACTAGGTATTTCACCCCTCTCACGCGGGCCGAGCTCGCATCGGACGTACTGTTCTACACTGGCGCGGCACTTTCCATCGTGGTGCTTCTTGTTGATAAAACTTTGCGCCCAACTCTGCACGGAAGCCTGATGACGGTATTCGCCGTGTCGGTCGCCGCACTTTTTATAATCACCATGGTCATCCGGTTGTATTTCGCACCTCGTGCTGCTGATCATCGCGCACGCGATTTCGTGAGCAGCGTCTATAACGTAAAGCTGACCCACGCATTGACGGATGGGTATTACAACAACACGCTTCGGACTTCTGAGGCCCGCCTCGCAGCGCAGGTTCTCGAAAACACCCATTTCAGCAAAGCAATAGTTCTGGCGATGGTAAAAGACGAGCGCATTAAGGTCGGCATCTATGCAACCGCATGGCTAATCACATTACTTAATCGTCAGGCGAGTCTCGATTTTATTCTCGTAGGCTCACAGGTTGTCCTTAGCGAGCAAATCCTTTCAAAGTGGCTTCGCATGGAATGGCTGCGCAGTCGTTGCGAGGCCATCTATAACGACGTTTACGCATTGTTCCAATCACGGCCTAGCGAAGACACCTTCAATGCTCGTGCGCTTGAAGCCTTCGGCAAGTACGAGAGTGCCAAAGCCAACGCAGCCGTGACGCTTTCAGAAAGAATTTTTCAGAAGCAGAACAACGATCTAAGTTCGGAATGGAGCGATATCAAATTAGCCTTAAGGATGGAGCAAAACCCATAGCATTCATCAATTGGATTACACGCCGAGACGGAAATGACTAAGTTGCTTAGGGAAAACGCAAATAAGTGCATGGACACCCTACATAAGTTGCTCGGGGTATGGTTCATTTTAATCGTATGCACAGCATACCTGCCATCGGCTTCGGCGAAGGTTAATCTTCCATTTACAGACTTAACAATTCCAGGTGACTCCGTCCGCTGGGCCTGCATGCTGGCGATTTTTTTAATAGGCCTGATCGGCCACGCCATCGTGACCATGCTCAGACGCCTGAGCGTGTCTATTGCGGAAACTGAGAAGCCGATTGCGATATTTACCTACCCTTCAATCGCTACTCTTGGTCGTTCGGGTGATCGTTTTCTTCTTGGAATAGGTCTAGCGTTCGTGCAGTACATGGTAGCCGCACAAGCATTTCCTCATTGGCAATATCTAGGCGGCCATATCTGGCTTGGTGTGGCGTTCGGTTTTTCCTTGCCCATGTATTTTTTAGGATTGGCACTAGCAAATTGGCAACGCTTGGCAATTGAGGAGATCGAGGCGAAACCCTTCACAACAACGAGCCAACTTGCTGAAAATGGCAGTGACCAATGAAGCACGGAGCCAACCCCTACTAGGATGGATCCGGATCGAAGGATGACGGGCACCCTCGCAATTACGATCGAAAGCGACCTAGTCGCTGCGGGAAATGGCCAATTACCACACCACAAACAACACGCTCTAATCGCTCTATCCCAGGCCCTCGTTCGACCAGAGATGCTCACGCGAAAAGGATACACTGGTCTGGGCTTCTAGTTTGCGGATAATTTATGCCTAAAAAACGGAAATTACTTATCACTGTTGGTGCTGGCGCCTCGATTGATTTCGACATGCCATCGGTTAGAGATGTCGACAAACTACTAGATGAACATGCCGGGAAAGAATACCCGCTGGCCGCCGACCCTAGCACCAATCTTTATCGCTTTTGTCGAGATGCAATCAACCTCTACTATGGAGGATCGCCAAAATCTAAGCGTCGCAAATGGACGAATTTCGAGGAGGTTTTGTATCAAATAAACCTATTGATTTCCCATGTATCGGATCCGTCCCGACTTCAAGGGTTCAACGCTTTAATAATGGCTCCAATTCTTCCTGACGTTATAGACTTTGGTGAGGTGAAGCCAACTGATGGACACATTTTGCGCAGGCTAGTGAATACATCAATAGATGCCATTGTCGATCGATTTGTTGATGACTGCGAGAAAGCCAGTAAAGCGAAATCGATTGAGATTGCTGAACTTGGAAAATTTCTAATCGCTTTGTGGGAAGAATTCGAGATCGGCATCATCACGTTGAACTACGATGATCTCATCAGTCAGGCGATGCCTGGGCTCCACACCGGTTTCAACATAACCGGCAATTTTGATCCAATGTCAGTTCTGGCGCGAACAGACTGGAACTTCCTCTACCACCTTCATGGTTCGGTGCACTTCGGGATGACCGGAGTTGATCACGATATACATGGCATCACCTGGGTAGACTCGTCGTCGAAGAGCGATGCGATCTATGCGTACGGTCGTAACAGTCAGGACTCCATGGAGGGCACACCATATCCCACGTCCACTATCGTCGCAGGCTACGGCAAACCTCAGCAAATCCTACGTCAGCCATTCCGTACATATTTCGCCCAGGTAAATCGTCTTGTCCACGAAGCCGATTGCCTTCTTTTCCTTGGGTATGGATTCAGCGACTTGCATCTCAATGCCGTGTTTTCTGAAGTACGCGATCGCCGGCGTCCTATTGTCATAGTTGATTACGCAAGCGATAAGCAAGATGCCCTCTCATTCCGTTACGATGATTGGTCATACAACCTAACTAGGACTTTGCGAACCAACCCTGGGCAGATGAGCCGGCCAGGCCATCTGGCTCCTGTATCCGTCGCTGAGCTTAGAGCTGACTACGAGCTTGAAGTATCGAACGATCCCAATCGCCCACTGGCCGTTTGGTACAACGGAATGCTGGAGGCATGCCGGCACCCTGAAAAAATCTTGGCAAATCTGCGATAACCGAATCCAAGATAGATTGAGGCATGCTCCTTTGACGCTCTGTTCCTATTGAATAGTCGCACTGGTGTTTGCCACGCAATCGTCAAAGACTGTTCGCAGCGCTTTTGTATTGTCGATAGACGAGACTGTCGACAGCGTAGCTGCGTTTCCATTGGCGATTGCACCGTTTATATCTCCATCGTTCTTCACGACACCACCGCCTATTTGCTGCACAGCTTGCTGCTGCTGAGTAAAGATATCCTTCAAGTTAATTTGGCCGCTTGCGAGCTGTGATCTAATTGTTCTTCGAATCCTGTCTACGGATATAAATATCTGAGTCGACAACGCGCTTTTTGAGGCATCCACTTGTGCATTAAAATTCGCCACAGCCTTAGCGACAAAAGAAACATTTTGTTGCACTATTGCCGCCTGGGTGCTTGTCATTTGAGTAATGAGGTTTTTTTGTTGCTGGGTTGGATGCTGCGAGAGAAGGCTTTGAATAGCCGCATTTTGGCTCGAATTGGCCAAAGATTGCATCCATGTTGCAGCAAGCCTGTCAGTGTTCGGCGCCACCTGGGGCGTCGGTGGAGATTGCGGAGCCGGGGCGCTAGGATCAGGCGCGTTTGTCCTTGAAGTGCTTTCTAGCGCCACGGCAGTGTCTCTTACACAGGTAAGAGCATTTGCGCCAGCGGCAATAATAGGTAGTCTGTTGTCGGCACCTGTTGCTTGATTGAACCCAACCAGCGCGGCAAGTGCGACGCCTATATTTTTCAAAGGTATCCTCGGTACTCTGGTTCGCGTTGCTAGGTAACCAGCATAGGTACCCGCGCCAACTACCGTGTAATTCATTTCGCGACGGTAATTGCCGATCTGGCTTTCCATGTCCTCCAGTTCATTTATCGCTGAATCTAGGCATTTATAGTTAACGTTTGAGTTAATGCCCGAGGCTACTTGGTAGGCCTCTACCTGATTACAGTTGTGACCCGGCGGATGGCCCAAGTCCTGCATATTTGCCATGTGCGGCCAGACTCCTGCCGTGATGCATCCACTGAGACACATTACGATGGCACAAATGGCAGTCGACCTAACAGCCAATTTGACAATACCGCAAGCCTTGATCATGAGACCTCCCCTAGGACTCTTGAATGAAAGCCGATACCAATTTTAAGCGATGAAAGCTCGGCAAAAAAAGGCAATTCGGCGGCGATATTGCCAGCCAAAAAGCATGAACCTAAAGATAACGACGCACTGCAGTACACACCCCAGGGATGCGATAGTGCCCATCAGATAAGTGAAGAAGTGGTGAAGACGCTCTTTTGCAGTTACCCCTGGTAATTCTTTCAGACACAGAAAAGCACTACGTATATTTCCAAGATATTTTTATGAAAATAATGAAATGCAACCATACTTTGAAGCCATCAACCTAATTTGTAATAAGAGCTAGATGAGCTTGCATAACCCCTTTTGGGTGAGCCACCAATTTTGAGCAGCGCGACGTAATGTGTCTAATCGCGAGCTTACGTGGGTAATAAAATATTTTAGACCGATGGAACAGATATGGAAAATTCTGTGATTATGCATCGCCAGCACATCCGCGCACGAAAAAAAGGCGAACACCTACATCGCACAAGCAAAGCCATCTGTTAAGGTCAGACCGTCACCGGCGCCACTTCATTTGCAAGCTACGCCGGAGACCATTGCAGCAACGCAGCAAGAAGCGCGGGTCGCAGGGGTTGGCGCCCATACGACCCGCTAAATCACAACCAACTTATTGGGAGTTGATCATGATCTGCAGCGATGATACGACACGAGTTCACCCAACTGTAACCTTCTGGCTCATCAACGAGTCCCACCTGCCCCTGGAGCCCGAGCAGGCCAAGCGACATGCCAACCTCATGAGAATCGCTGGTGCGTCTTTGGCGATGTGCGTCATTCGAAATCTCTTGAGAGACCACAAAACCGCCCGCCAGGCGAAGGCGGCTGGTCGACAAGCTGATATCGATGCAAGGCAGTTGAGCCCATCACAAGTGCAAGGTCTGCGCGCAGCGCTTTACTTCCTTCGCGTGCATAGCGATGGGCAGCTGCATGCAGAGCGGGACGAATAGTTCGTTTGAGTATGTAAATCTCTTTGCGGCACACCGACTGAAGAGCGGTGTGCCGCCGATGGCGTTTCAAAGCGAGTCGGCATTCCGGCGAAGGCCAGAATCCAGGGCAAGTATGAGACATGGATTCCGGCCTTCGCCGGAATGACGATGAGGTTGGATGACTCTCGGCCTATACACGGTTTTCCGTGGGATCCTATGATCCCTGCCTACGCCTATCGGGAAGGGACGAGGCAAATCATGGATTCCATGGCCAAGACCGCAAGACTTGCGGGCCTGCTGTACGTCATCGTTGTCGTGACGGGCATTTTCAGCCTGCAATACGTACCCTCGCATATCATCGTGAGCGGTGATGTCACTGCCACCTTCAACCATCTCGTGGCGTCGGAGTCTTTGTTCCGCGCTGGTATTGCCGTCAATGTGATCTCCCACGTTGCGTTCGTCCTGCTTCCGCTTGCCCTGTACAAACTGCTCAGCCCGGTGAACCGATCGGCAGCCGCGGCCATGGTCGCCCTGGCCCTGGTATCCGTGCCGATGGACTTGTTGGCCGTTGCCTATCAGCTGGATATCCTCACCCTTCTGCACGACGACACCTATCGGCAGGCGCTGACCGCCAATCCATTGCACTCGATGGTGCAAGCGTCGCTCGATGCCTTTGACGACCGAATCACCCTCGCCGAGATGTTCTGGGGACTCTGGCTGTTTCCGTTTGGCTATCTGGTTTTCCGCTCCGGCTTCCTGCCCCGGCTGCTTGGCGTACTGTTGATGCTGGGATGCTTCAGTTATCTGATCCTGTTCTTCGCCCAGGTATTGAGGCCCGGCTACGACGTTCCCGGTTTCGTCATGTTGCCCGCCGCGTGTGGCGAGATCGGTATTGCGCTATGGCTGCTGATTGTCGGCGTGGGGCGGAAAGCGACGGCAAGCCGTTGATGCCTGGGATTTCCCTTTTTTGGGCTTGGTACTGTCCACCGCACAAGTAATGAAGTCCAACCCAATCCCGCTCCCTCTTGCCTCATCGCCATTCCGGCGCAGGCCGTTTTGAGTGCTTCGCACGACGCATTGAAACTGGATTGACCAGCTCCGCTGTTGTAAGGCGCCTCGGCTTTCGCCGGAATGACGGATGGAGCCGAATGACGAGCGGAACGGATCACCCACCCTAGCGCCCTGTCTTCCGTCGCACGGAGTGCAGCGCATTCTTGGTCAGGTTCATGGCCGTGTAGAGCTCCGTCAGCGATTCGAGAGGGCCTGGCACCCACTCCTTGGCGAGTTGCTGCTTGGCGACGTCATTCTGCGCCCGCTCGGCGCCTAAGTCTGGCGAATCGCTGCCTTCGAGTTCCTGTTCGAGTTTGAGCTGTGCCTTGGCGAGGCGCTGAACCGTTCGCTGAAGTTCTTCCCCGGTAGGCCTCCAGGCGGCGTTGTTCTTAGGCAGTGGCGTCACCACTGCCGGGATGCTCTTGACTACGACCTCATTGAAGAACTGGTTACTCTCCTCCATCTGGTATTTCACCCCCGGCTGGGCCACGTCGTTGAGCGTGGTTGTCATGTTCGGCGGGCGTGGGCCGATTCCGCTTTCCTGCGGGCCGCTCTTGGCGATCTTCCACTTGCGCCATTCGGTCTTGTCGAGTGCAAAGCGGATCACGATGCCGCCCTTGCCGGCAAAGGTGGTGGCGAAATACGAGGCGTGGTCGGCCGAGCCAACGCTGAAATTGATCCCGGCGCTCAGGCCGGTCACGGTGCCGCCTCGCTTGTTCGCCGGAATGATGTTCGACCCGTCGACGTAGACGCGCGAGGCGAAGACTTCACCTTGCTCGATCTGGCTATCGAACTGATCCTTCTTCGAGCTGATCTGCGTCAGGATCGTCCTCACATCGAGCGACTTCTTCCGCGCCTTTTTGCCGAATTTATCGATGTTCTCTGAGCGCCTGGTCGCTTCCTTTGTTGCGATGCTATTCCATTGCAGGCGCAGCGCTTCCACCTCTTTCTCACGACCCTGGATATCCTCGGTCAGCTCCGCCATGGTGGCGTCGAAGGCGGCTTGCGGCGTGACGAGTTTCTGCACATCGGAGAGCTGCTTGGGGCTCTTGGGCGCGCCCTCCATACGGAATGCCCACACGATCTCCCCCGGCTCCTTCCATTTCTCCTCTTTCTTTTCCTCGACTTCCAGCGATTTCTCGGCGGCCCCCTGCTTCGGCTCCCGGCCTCTGGTCGACACCCAGAGGGCAGCGCTCTCGAAGCTGTCGAAGCATATGTCCGCCGTCCGAACGAGGAACGGGCCCAGTATGTGGGTTACCTCTGGCTCCCTCCTCTTGTCGCCGAACAGGGCGTCCACTAGCGCGTCGAGGTTCCCGATGTCGTAGCCCGCCATGCCTTGGCGCCCGATGACCACTTTTTCCTGCTGGCGCGCGTCGAAAGTCACATAGCGCTGAACCACGGGTGCGGCCGTGCGCTGCACGCTTGCAGCCGTGGCGAGCTGGCGGCTCGGACTGGGGCGTGGGTCTTGTTTCTTGCCTGCCCCACCCGCCAATGCCCGCGCTCCCATCACATCCGCTTCCCTCTCCAGCCCCACGTCGTCGTTCACGCCCACGCCCGCTGTCTGCACGGTTTCTTTTACGCGGCCCTGGCGTTGCTGCACGACGTGCCAGGCTTCGTGCGGAAGATGCCGCTCCTGGCCCGGCCCGAGATGGATGTCTTTGCCCTGGGCGTAGGCCAAGGCGTTCAACTGGGCGGGCTTTCCGGAGTTCCGATGCACCTGGACATCGGACATGTCCATGCCGGAGAGGGACTCGATGCCGGTCCTGAGCGGCTTCGGCAGGCCTGTCTGCGAACCGTTGCCCTGGCGCTGGACCGCGTCGCCAAGCATGGCTTGCACGGCGCGAAGTTGGGAGACGATCCGTGGCGACCGGTCGATCCGCGCCTGCATATCAACGCGTTGCAGCGTTGCGTTGACCGAGGACTCTTCAAGCGGGGTGCCGGCTTGAGTCCCCTTGGCCTGACGCGCCGCGGTCGCAGCCGGCTGGTGCTGCGCCGTGTCGGCAGGGCCATTGCGGAGTTTCATGTCGTATCCTTGGCAGGGATTCACGGGCAGGCACCACGATAGCAATCGTCGGCTCTCAAAACTATCGGTCGACTGGCTATGTTCAATATGCGGGAATCAGGTTTCAGCATATTAAAGGGAGAATCAATGCGTTATTTCCGCAGCCTGTTCTTTTTTCTCGTATTGGCTACCGCGGCCTGCATGGCGAATGCGGCTACAAGTGATAGCGGCAGCATTGCGCAACTCGGATTCCGCTTCATGCATCGCTGCGTGTTGCATTCCAGTGGCGCAGTCGATTGCGTGAGCGAAAGCCCATTCCTTGGCGGCTCACGAGGAGGAAGCGGCGAGGTCACCTTTCGCCCGGTGCAGATGATCGCGCGCGGCACAACGCAACTTTCAGTCGGCGATTTCTCAGCCTGCGCCATTGTCGGCGGCGCACTGGATTGCTGGGAAAAAATACCCGCGACAGGCAAGCAAGGGGTCGCACCGAAGCAACTCATCGCCTCTGGCGTAACGGATGTGTCGGTCGGCGACGATCACGCCTGTGCGGTTGCCCATGGTGCGGCGCTGTGCTGGGGGTCGGACTCCTATGGACAGTCCGGCCACAGCGATGGCAACGCACAATCCACGCCGTGGCAGGTGATCGCACATGGCGCCACCAAAGTGGCTGCGGGCGGCGACCTCAGTTGCGCGATCGCGGATGGCGCACTGTGGTGCTGGGGCCACACCGGACTCGCGAGCGATCCCCACGCTAAGGACTATGCAGGCGATTACCCACCGCTGCGCGTGTTTGCGCACGATGTAAGCGCTGTGGCGGCAGGCGCACATCATGTCTGTGCGATCATCAAGGGCGCGTTATGGTGCTGGGGCGACAATAGCCACGGCCAAGTCGGTCTTGGCTATTCTCGCGACCATGCACAGCATTCGCCCAATGTGCTGCCTTGGAACGCGAAAGAGGTCCGAGAGTTCGCGGATGGCGATCAAACGTGCCTTTCGTCCTGGAAAGACATCGCCTGCCAAGTAGAGCATCCCGTCAAGGTCATCGCCTACGGTGTGACCGACGTGTTCGCCCGCGATAACGAAACCTGCGCGCTGGCGAGTGGCGCCTTGATGTGTTGGGGCTACAATTGGGGAGGCCAGCTCGGCATCGCATCCGACAAGCAAGACGTGATCAAGCCAACCGTGGCGATCCCGCTCGGAGTCACCTTCGTCGCCACGGATCGCAATCGCACTTGTGCGGTCATGACCGGCGGCACGTTAAGCTGCACGCAACCATGCAAGCACGACTACAACCAATGTCCGCAAAAACCGGGATTCGTAACCGGCGATCCTAACGAAATGTCCGGCCTCGAGGCGCGCGTTGGGGTCTGGCGCGGCAGATTTGGCGATTCGAAGGTGATGGTGTGCCTGGAGCGCCCGGACACACTTAACGGCTCGATGTATTACTACCTCCGGCACCGCTTCAGCATTCCACTTCAGGCCAACGACAATTCCGGCGCGACATGGAACGAAGCATCGCCCAGCGGGCAGGCGTCAGACGGGTCAAAACCGGTCGCCCTTTGGAACTTGCAAGTGCCTGTGGGCGATGTGATGGCCGGCACATGGTCTGCCGCGGATGGCTCGCACAAGGCGCCGATCCAGCTCACCCGTGTCGCCGATGCGGGCACAAGTCTCGGTGCGGGCTGCGATGCAGTCGATGGCAGTCCGTCCCGGCTCGCTTTCAATGCGCCGCGCGTGGCGTCCCAGGAACTCAACGTCAACCAGTCATCCGACGGATTGCGTACGATCAGTGCGTTGAACGGCAATATTTCGTTCGTCGAACTGCCCACTTCCACGCCGCATGCCGCGCGCTTCAATGCCGCCATGCGTGACTGGTTCGCTGATCAAATCGCGGGCTATTACGAGTGCGCGTCCTCCAGTTTCAATGGCACCCCCGATTACAACCAAGCCTACGCCATTGACCTACTGACACCGTCATGGCTGGTCGCGCAGGAAACCTATTCGGCTTTTTGTGGCGGCGCCCACCCTTCGGGCGGCACAGCGGGCTATACGGTGTGGAACCTTGACACCGGGAAGACTGTGAATCCTTGGGACTTTATCAAGGACAGCCACTGGGACTTCCTGAAAGAGGTCAACCACTGCGATAACGTGGATAATTGCCGGCGGCGGCCACCAGCTGGCCTGGCTGCGATCATCGTCGCACACTTCAAACACGACAATGCCAACGACAGCGATTGCGCCGATGCAATCGACGACAACCTGAATTACCTGCAGCTGCATCCGGAGAAAACCGGCATGGTATTTTCGACCACCTTTCCGCATGTGATCCAAGCGTGCGATGAGGACATCAACTTGTCCTGGAGACAGCTCAAACCATTTCTCACACCGCAAGGCGAGGACGCCATGCAGTCGTTGAGCCAAGGTCGTTGACGACTGGAGCATCTGAATCACGTCATTGGATTCGATGCCCACAAAGGCATCGTGCACTCGCTCCAGTGCACTGTGTGTGTCGACGCGCGAGCCCGCGCGTCGACGCAACCACGGACGTGACGCTCAATGGCCTCGCCAGTACTGCGCAAATTCCACACTGGCGTGGCCCGGGAACATCACCGAGCAGCAAGCAATTCCCACACGGATAAGGCCGTTGGGGGTCAGGCCATCCATAAGGTGATCCCACACTAGAATCCGGATACCCAATAACAACCCCTTAGCCATCTAACGATGATCTTCAAGCTAACGGCCGAATCAGGGGGCGGAGGGGCACATCTGGAAAGCGCACTCCGACCCTGACGTCAGGCCGGTGACGGTGCCGCCTACCTCTCCCGCTGGAATCATGTTCGATCCTTTGAGGTAAACGCGCGAGGCGCCATGACCATGACTTTCCTTGGAGTCACAAACTCGCGCGCGTCCTTTTGTCATTTCTTCACGGACCACCAGATCCTTCACCCTCGCTGCGCTGCGAAAAGCTTCGATGGCATCGACTTGCCTCCCTGCCAGGACTTTCTTAGGATAAGCGGAGTAGCTATTCTTCAAAAGCGCCTCCTAGCCGGAAGCCTGTTGCAGGAGGGGGCGAAAGCGGGACGCGTTCTTTGCGCCTATCGACCAGGCATCTTCCTTCGAAGATAGCGAGTCGATTTTGTCGGATTGAATTAGCTCGACCTAAATGCAGCAGCGGATTCATGAAATTTCCTTATTCGCGGAGGTTTCCCATGTCCAGGCTCGGCAAAGATATCAACTCAGGCGTTGAAATGACGCTGATGCGGCCTCACCTTCGCTTCAGCTCAGGCGGCATTGTTCCCATCTCCAAATCCAGTACATACCCTGGTATGTATCAGATCTCCGGCTGCAACTTCTACATTGACGAAGATAAGTTGCAGCCGCACGAAAAAAATATTTTCGAGATGAGTCGGGACGGGATCGACTTCGAGAAGTTCTATTGCAGTTGGATCAAGAACGAGGCGAGCTGGTTTCGTGGATTCAATTGCTCGCACTTCAGCTATCCGGCCATGTTGAACGGCAAGCTTGCGTCGGAGGGAAATGATGACATTCCCTCTTTCTCTATGACGAAAGGCGTCAAGACGCGTTGGCTTCCAGGTTGCTTCATTCATGATTTGTGCACAACGGCTGCCATCAGCAATACCGATGAATTTACCGATGTTCTTTCTTCGGGCAAGCATGTCCCTGTCGCCATCGTGGTAAAAGTGAAACTGGGCAAGGATATCCCGATTCCTGTCGCCTGGTTGAACGTTGGCGAACAAGTTATACGTGGTCCTCTCAATGGACCTGCTTTCAGCTTTGAGTCGATCGTATGGCTGTGCCTCAAGATGCCGAAGGTAACCAACTTCCCCCCCAATCTCCCGCCACCACCGCCGCGTCCTTACAATCCAAGTGGGCAGCTTGTGATCGATAAATGGTGGAATGAACAGGGCAAGCCATGGGTGGACAGCGTCGATTTGGTTGGCGGCTACCAATGTTTCCTTAAGCAAAAATGAGCGTATGCCGAGGGTGACGAACAATGCAGCGCGTTTCTGTTAATGCATAGAGCGGGACTTCTTCGCCTGGCATGGATGCAGCCGAAGCAGCGATCACCTCCAGGGGACTGATGCCGCTCCATGAAATCTTATATCCGGCCTCCTTGGCCAATTGACTGATAAATTCGCGCTGAGTGCGACCGTTGCCCTCACGAAATGGATGCAGGGCGTTGATCTCCCCCATGTAGTACACCGCGCGCAGGGCAAACTCGTCGAGGGAAGCGTTTGAGAGGTTTGCGCGTTCGCGAGCAAGCGCTGCAAAAAGAACTTTGCTATCAGAAACAATGTATGGCCAGGACGCGAGCCGTCTCGCACCCTTACTGATATCGATTGTACGGAGCTCGCCAACCCAGTCGAAGACTTTCTTGAACAGATGCTCGCGCATGACTTGCAGATGCTTGAGATCGAAGCTGGTCGCCAAGGGGGCGTGTCCCAAACCTTCGCTGCGCGAACCGCCTCCATGGCATGGAGGCGATCGAGATGCTGTTCGTCCTATATGCCAAATTTGTTGCGTAACGCGCCCTTGCCTGGGTCGATGTAGGGATCGGCTCCTGCGCCGTATTTATCCACGAGTGACCTCGATGGCCGCCTTGGTGAACTCCTCATTCGACATGTTTTCACGAATGGCCCGCGCCCAGAGCTCGCGCATGGCGGGCGTGAATAGGTCAGCCCCTCGCCCTACCCTCGATAACACTCCCTAATCACCGCGCGATCTCGCGATAGGTTGCTCAGCGACGCATCAGCGCGTTAGAAGCAACGGACATGTCCTGGATCAATTGGCCGAACTCGACAGCCGCTGGCGTCTTGCCGCCAGCGCTCCAGATCAGAGTGAAATCCGCATCGGACAACGATGGCAAGCCGTAGATGCCATCGACGATGCGCATGCCGGGTTCAACATCATCCCGGGTCAATACCGTGATGGCGAGCCCTGCCATTACCGCAGCGCGGATGCCTTGCTGGCTCTGCGAGGTGAAGACGACGTGCCATTCGACGGGAGTACTGTCCAAAGCCGTAAGCCCCACCTGCCGGTTGATACATGGCGACGGGAAGAATGCGAACGGCAAGGATGCACCCGGTAACACCTCGAACGATTCGGCGGCCACCCATACAAACTGTGTTCGCCGCAAGGGTGTGCCGTCGTCGCTATCCGGTGCTGACATCACCACGGCCAGATCGAGTTCGCCGGCCTTGATCATGGGCATCAAGTCGAGATTCATGCCGACACTCACGTCGAGCCGCACCGAAGGGAACGCGCGGCCGAACTGGCACAGAAGCGTCGGCAACCGTTCTCCCATGAAGTTCTCGATCACGCCGAAGCGCACGACGCCCGAGATGGGCGATGGCCGGAAGCGCTGAGCCATGCTGTCGAACGTTTGCAGGATCTTTTCCGCGTAGTGCAGAAAGTCCTGGCCGTCCTCCGTCAGGGTCAAGGCACGCGTGGTGCGATACAGAAGCTGCCGCCCGACCTGCTCCTCAAGCCTGCGGATCTGGTGGCTAATCGCGGACTGAGTCAGGTTGAGCCGCTGAGCCGCACGGGTGAAACCGCCGGCTTCCTTGACGGCGACGAAGGCACGCAGCAGAGCGGGATCGAAGTCCATGGGCTTGGATTAATGATGGTCGCTAATGAATAGCACAAAATTAAATCATTTCCATCATGGCTTTTGCACACCCACAATGGCCCCGCCATCCCCTCTCGATGTGAGCCTCAGGTACCGGTAGCGGCACTGCTGGCCGGACTCCTGCTATCCACCTGTAGCTGAGGAAGACCCTCGATGATGCGCCCGGCTCGCCGGCAACCACTCCCAAAAAGGAAGGATTCGTGCCTCTCTCCCCTTCGCGCAAGAGCGCCGTCGCGCTGGTCGCCATTTCCCTGGCTGCGCTGATGTTCGGCCTGGAAATCTCCAGCGTGCCGGTGATATTGCCGAACGTCGAAAAAACGCTGCACGCCAGTTTCAGCAACGTGCAGTGGATCATGAATGCCTACACCATCGCCTGTACCACAGTGCTGATGGCTGCGGGAACCTTGGCCGATCGTTATGGGCGAAAGCGCCTTTTGCTCATCAGCCTCCTCGCGTTCGGCGTCACCTCCCTGATTTGCGGTCTGGCGCGCGATGCGTCCGTGTTGATCGTCAGCCGTTTTCTTCAGGGCATGAGCGGTGGCGTCATGGTGATCTGCCAGATCGCGGCCCTTTCGCATCAGTTTCAGGAAGGCTCGCGGCGCAGCAAGGCGTTTGCCGCATGGGGAATCATCCTTGGCATGGGCTTGGGCTTCGGCCCCCTCATCGGCGGCGCGATCCTGGCCCTGTCGAACTGGGCCTGGGTATTCCTGATCCAGGTGCCGTTGGCGACCGTCGCGATGATCCTCGTGAGTGGCAGCGTCGATGAGTCGCGCGATCCCCAAGCGAAAACCTTGGACGTGCCAGGCATGGTTACGCTGTCGCTGGCGGTGTTCGGCCTTACGTTCTTTATTACGCAAGGACCCGATCTGGGCTTTGCCAGTCCCGCGGCGATCACCAGCATGGTCGTCGTTGCGATCAGCTTTGTCCTTTTCCTGTTTGCGGAAAAGCACAGCGCCCATCCCATGTTCGACTTCTCCGTGTTACGCATCCGTGCCTTCTCGGGTGCGCTCTTCGGCTCCGTCGGCATGAACTTCAGTTTCTGGCCGCTCATGATCTACCTACCGATCTACTTCCAAAGCGGCCTCCGTTACGATGTCGTGGCTTCCGGTTTGTCCCTGCTGGCCTATACGTTGCCTACCTTGGTGATCCCACCGTTCGCGGAACGTCTCTCGCTTCGATACCAGCCGCGCATTGTCATCCCCGCCGGCCTCTTCACGATCGGCCTGGGCTTCGTGTTGATGAAGCTCGGTAGCAGCGTCGATCACGCCAGCTGGTTGACCATGCTTCCCGGCTGTCTATTCGCCGGCATCGGCCTGGGTTTAACCAATACGCCCGTGACCAACACGACGACTGGCTCGGTATCGAACGCCCGTGCGGGCATGGCTTCGGGTATCGATATGAGCGCGCGCTTGATTACGTTGGCCATCAATATCGCGCTGATGGGGTTCCTGCTGCTGGAAGGCATTCTGTCTTATCTGCGGCACGTAGCACAGGCTCCGATCGATACTTCCCAGTTACGCGCTATCGCCGGAAAGATTGCTGCCGGCACGCTGGTGCAAGAAGGATCATCGCTACCGGGTTCCTCCCTTGTGAATGTTTCCGACGCCGTCGCCCACGCCGCGCTTGTGCATGGCTTTGGCTGGATGATGCTTTACGGAGGCATCGGTTCCTGGGTATTGGCCGTGGCGAGTTTCATGACATTCGGGTCCGCGAAAGAGCTATCGCGGATGCCAGCCGTCTGCAGCGCCGAGTCCACCTAACGCGTAAAAGCCGCTTTCGAAGCGGACCTTCCACACATGCGAGATCATGGATGTCCCGGTTTGGCGATCGTGTGAATAGTACTGTCTGCTGCGATGGAATGGTCGATGACGCCTTGTGTTCTATTGCGTGAAGATGATTTGGACAACTCTTCCGTCTTTCGCATCAAGATCGATTTCCAACCCTCCACCAAGAGAGCCCGCTGGTAGCGCCTTTTGTTGCACTTTCCATATATCACCGTGTCGTTCGGCATTCATGCCGTCCTGCCACACCTTTTCCGATGATTTTTCTAGCGATGGATTCATCGAAAAATAGATGGCACGCGCAATAGAAATCGCTGCGACTTTGTCTCTTATAACCCCTTCTGGAGGCGGGGACCACCAAGTCTTTTCCCGCGCCTCGCAATTAGCGAAGAGAAAGAGCGATGTAAAAAGTGCCATCGAGACATACATCATTTTTGCTGAAGGTGTTTTCATCGTTAGTTCCCTGGTCCATAGAAAAAATCGCCAGCATGAGAAACAACCATCCCTGGAAGATTATGGCTTCTCGCGTATCTGCCGCGCTACAGCTAACCCTTCGCGAGGACTATGCACTCGGCCTGGTGTTAGCCAGCTACGCCATGGCGAAGCCCGGTTCAGAATCCATCGCTAACCAGCATCTTCCGAAGGGCGTCTTGGTCATCAGTCCCATAGCAGCTACTCCCCTTTCCCTACACATCCCCGATGCGAATCACTGGACGGTCGAGCCGCCGGCGACCACCTCAGACTTCAGCAATTCCTTGTCGCCTGCAACGTCCGCCTCATAACATCCCGCGCAGTCGTCAATCATGGAGTCGGACATTGGCTGGCTCACCAGAACTTCCACCAGGGATTTTTCATGCTTACTTTTTCCAGAGAAGACCTTTTCACAAGGTAGGGAGAAAATGAAGTTGAATCAGCAGGCCGATGGTCGAGCTGAAGCTCTGGCGCAACGGTAACGCGGACGTCCCAGCCATTGTCACAGTGAAGGAGCAACTGAGAATCCCCCAAAGGTTCGTGGGACATTAACCAGGTTGATACGTACGCAGCCCCAATCGATCTGTAATCGATGATCTCAAGCTGTTCGTCGGTCAGAACGACCTCCAGGGATTCCTCGAACGGGCAGTCCCACGAGGTGACGAAAAGATACCCGAAGCGGCAGCCATACTGTGCCTCCAAGACATAGCCCGGTATGCTCTTTCCTAAACTGAATCCCTCCTTTGACACCAAGCTTTTCATTGGCCACGACTCATACGGGCCCTCATGCTTTTGAAGCGAGAATGTCGTTAGAAGCTGCATGTATGTCTTATCACCTGAAGTAGTCCTACGCCTAGCTTCCGTCTCAACAGCTGGATAGGCAGGGTGAAGAATAGCGCTAATGCCATTCAACAGCTCAATGCCCCCTTCCGCTACCGCAACCTGAGCCAACCACTCCGTCGTTTCCCATCTATGAAACCCTGGAATTGAGCTAAATTACCCAAACGCGCAAGAGTCTAAGCGACTGTTGAAATCCCCATTCCTATACGAGCACCAAGTGATGCTGATCGCGAACAGGGCTCGAACATTGATCCTATCCGCCTCTGTTTTGATCATGGGATGCGCCATAGCAAAACCAACGACCGTGTCTCTGTCTGCCGGAGGCATCCAGGCGTCAGCCAAACTTGGCAAGGCCTCCATCAACAGTGCAACGCAAGCACACTTTGTCCATGCGCAGCTAACCCTGGATGACAAGGCTGGAAAACTAAAAGCCGTCAATCTGAATTGTTTTGTCCTGGTCCTCAATGAAATCACCAGCGATGAAATCCATGTAGACAGTATGGCTTCGGTACTGACTGATCCCTATCCGGCAGACGCGAAGGGTCGAATCCAGGTGCCCGTTTATTGGGTGTTCTCCGCGCAGAACCCGGTCGATATTAGCTTGCTTCCCACAGCCAGACTTAGCATCCGGCCAGGCATGTCTTCGTGCTTCCATTACTAGGCTGAGGCTCCGGCGGCGCAGCCGCCGTCAAATCATTAACTCTTAGGTCGAAATTTTTCCTGCAGACGCAGAACGGTTTCGCGAGTCTTGATGGCCGCAGCTTTGATGGAGGAAATACCGGGCTTCCAAACGCTTAATTGCTGCGTTTCATGATGCCAGTGAAAAATTTCAGGCCTAGCCCTCCCATCGACGACCTTAAGCACAAGCTGGTTACCGGTACCGTTTTCGGCAATGGCCAAAAGACCTTGAGTCATGACTAGTCGGCCCCAGACACCTTTGGTGTTCTCGTAGGTAATGCTGTTACACGTTTTTCTCGGGTTATTGGGATCGAAGACTGGAAAAATTCGCCAGCCACCCTTCACTTCATTGCAATTGAATACTTTCCACGTTTCACGAAGCTCGTCGGGAAAACGAACGTTTAGTTCGGCTTCGGCCTTGGCGATCAGTTCTTCTGTTACGCCGAGCGGCGGAGAGTTTTGCATGAGTGGGCTTCGCTTGAGGTAAGCGGCGACGGCCGCGACGACTTTCGGCCTACTGCCATTAACACGAAGCTATCCGACTGAATAGTCATTCCCCTATGCCACGCAAGATGTCCAACCGGTTTGCTGGCGCGTCGGGTGCAAAAAAGTCGGGAATGGTGCGATGGGTTCGCCGCGGGCGCGATAGGAATAGGACTGGCCACTCCGTGATGCGCTCTTCTTTAACATGCAAGTATTGGCCAGGCTCCGGCTCGTCGATGTACTCGCACTGCAGGATGAGTGCAAGCACCTCATCGGCCCCTTGGGCTGACGAGGAGAACTCCTGTGCTTCGGCGTAGGAGTCGAATGCATAGTAGTAGTCATCGCCGTCGAATTCGTCGGGCGCGCCACGCGCCGGACAGCACCAAACGCGATACTCCAGCACGGCGTCCCAAACATAGCCGCCACCTGACTTCGACTTAGCCGGGTAGGTTCCGACCCGTTCGGGATCGAGTACGTCGGGATATGGGGTAGCCATGTTCCTAGCGCCTGAGGCTTGAGCTAAGCGGCTGTTGCCGCGGTGAATTCAAGATAGCGCAAGCGCAGTGAGGAGTGGGGAAAGCCGGGATCCGGCAAGGCGTCAAAGACACCGGATCCCAGCTTTCCTCACTCCTCAGAGCCAGGCACGTCCATGTGCCTTCCCCGTGTTCGTCGGGATGACGATTCGCTCTGAAATGGCCTCTGTGCGACGCCAACTTTTGCGGGATACTGGCTAAAAAATGTGGGAACATCTCAGGGTCTTGTTCATTTTACAGAACGGCGGTATTCGAGAAAAAAGCATCGAGCATTCAAACAAGGAGATTTTGAATGAACAACGATTTCCATTACGGTGTCATCTACATTCTGGCCCGGCTCGCCCAATACGATCGCGAGTCAGCCACGACGATCGCGCACGCTTGCCAGTACGTGGATGACTCCACCGTGACGGGAGTGTTGGATTTTGCGGGCGGCGAAAGTTTTGATCGCTTTGCCAGCGCGCACGCCATGTACGACTACCTCAATTGGGTCTCCGACAGCGCCAAGCGGGTATGGGCGCCCTTCCATTTTCTGCCCGCGTGCGAAGGCCAGACGTTCGACGAGAAATGTGTGTGCCGCCCTAACAGTCGCACGGCGCGCGAGATGGTTAAAGAGACCATTCGCCAAAATCATGCTGAAAATGGCTTGCATCGCCTGGGTGTGACGCTGCATGTCTACGTGGACACGTGGGCCCATCAAAAATTCTCGGGCACCATCAGCGCAAACAACATCGTCAACGAATTGCGCAGCGAGCACCATGAGCCGACCGACTTACTGGGGCAATTGCGTAAATGGGTTGGCGTCGTTGAAGACGCCACCGAAAATGCCGTCGCCGGCTTGATCACGAGGCTTGGGCACGGTGCTGCGTTGCATTTGCCGGATTTACCTTGGGCCAAGTGGCGATACGTCAATGGCCATGAACAAGCCATCCAACGCGACAACCTGCCTGACTTTATGACCGCAGCGGATATGGCGTTTCGCGCGATAAAAGGCTTTCAGAGCGGCCAAGAAGATTTCGAGAATCTGGCCGGCTTGACGGCCGATGCCAAGACCTCGCTGGAAAATCTCCTGCGAGACAGTCGCAGTGAAGACTCCGACGAGCGTCTGCGTCATTTGATGGAAGAAGTCGCCAAGGGATCGATCCATGGCTTGCGTGAGGAGGTTCCCGAGTACGTGGCCAAGGGAGAGGGATCCTGGAAATTTGAGGCCACGGGTATCGACAGTGCGGAAACAGATGGCCTCACGAAGCCCGTGTGGCAACCCAAATTCGAACATTCCGACTATCGCAAATTCCATGACGCCGTAAAGCAGCACCGTGCGTACGTGATGGGTACGCTGCTTCCGAGCCATGGTGTTCGATTGGCGTAGGATTACCGCATCACGGCGTCCCGTCTGCAGGCTGTTCGCGCTCGATAGGAGGACCACGATGTTCGCGCGTAAAACCCCTGTTTCACCCAGGAAAGCCGCGCCGGGCGCGCCGTCGAAGCATGTTGTTACCCATCCGCCTGAGAAGGCCCAACGCGCTGCGTCGCAGGCTTCCGCGCCAGCCAACACACAGGCGCCGTCGTTGGTGAATGACGTGCTGGCCTCGCCCGGCCACCCGCTGGATGCGGCATCGCGGCTGCATGCGGAGCGGTTGTTCGGGCATGACTTCACCCACGTGCGGGTGCATACGGACGAGCGCGCGGCGGAGTCGGCACGGGCGGTGCACGCATCGGCCTACACCGTGGGGCGCCATGTGGTGTTTGGCGCGGGAGAGTCGCCGATGCACCGCGCTTCCGGCCGAGGCCTCCTCCTGCACGAGTTGGCCCATACGATTCAGCAACAGCACGCAGTATTCGACCGCGCGCCGTTGCGCGTTTCGCAAGCCCATGACCCTGACGAGCGACAGGCCGATGCCGCAGTTCAGGCTGTGCTGAGCGGCGCGCCAATGCCGGCGCTGGGATCAAGCAACGCACACGTCGCGCGGCAGCCGAAGGCGAAAAAAAGCGCCACTGAGGACGAAGCGCCGGTGGACACGATGGCGGGCGCGCAGGTGTCGCAGATCATCGTCTGGCTGGGTCAGAACCGGGTTGGGTTCCAAACCTCCCACGGCTGGGTTTTCGGCAGCGTCGACACGGACCTGACGGAGGGTAGCTACGAGTTGAAGCCGGACCTCCGCAACCGGAAATGGGTCATCACGAAGCCGGCCGTGAAGACCGGACTCCGGTTCTTCGTCGACCTCGAAGGGGCCATCCCCTGGACACTCGGCTACCCGGCAACGTTGCCTCTGACCGTCACGTCCAGCTCCGCGAAGACCGAACAAGGAGACATTCCGGACACCTTCGGCCTGGGCTACAACACGATCTACAAGAAGGCGGGGTCTGCCTCGAAAGCCGCGGTACTCGCGCTCGCCTTGCTCGAGACCCCGCGCTTGTTCGTGGATATCGAGGCGTACAAGAAGCTCGACGCCTCAGTGCGGAAGTCTATCCTCGACCTCGAGCCACACGCTGCCGGGACGGGCTGCGCCGGCTGGTTCGACGTGATGCGCGCCAACGACCCTGACTTCAAGCCCAAGCTCACGCCCGCGCAGATCGCCGCCGGCGAGGCGGCGTACTACGGGTCCATGCGCGACGCGCGCCTGGAAAAGAAGGAGGAAGCTGCGAAGGCTGAGGCTCCCACACTCGATCGCAACAAGGTCGAGAGCCAGTTGGCCACCAACAAGTACGGGCTCGTCGCGGCCGCGCAGACGCCGAACCACGGGATCAAGGCCGAAGCGCTCCAGCCGATCTGGGTCCAGTACTGGGCCGACAAAGTCGCGATCGCAGACAAGACGCTCAGCGCGATCACGGCGACCGAGCTGCGCGACCACGTGGATCTCTCCGACACAGACACCTTCCGCAAGGCGAAGCAGGTGAACGAATTTGGCTTGTCCCTGCTGTCCGACAGCGTGGGCGCTCTTGAGATCTGCCGGACCGCCGATGCCCTGGGAAAGAGCCTGACGCTCGACGAGATCACGCAGCAGGTCATTTCGCACCAGAAGTTCATGGACGCTATGCAAATCTTTGCAGCCGCCGTCGCCATCAAGGCCATGGAAGGACCTCGCCCCACTCCCCGTGGCCCAAGGCCCGATCCGGTCAAGGCCGGGCCCGTCAAGGCGCCGCGCATCGATCCGGAGATTTCTGCCGAAGTGGACAAGGCCTTCGAAGGTGTCGAAGGCAATGCCTCAGGCAAAGGGGGACAAGTGCGCTCAGAAACGGGTGTGCGGGTGCCCGTCGACAAATCAGGGAAGCCGGCGAACGTGATGACGGTCGGAGGCGGTCGACAAGAGGCTACAGACCTCGGCATTCCGCCGGACCGGCAACTGGTCAGCGTGACCAAGACGGACATTGATCCTAGCGTCAAGCCGGACCTGGTGCTGGATGGCACGAAGGCGATTCCTAAGGAGCAGCAGGGAAAAAGTACGGCGCTGCTCATCAACAATCCCTACGGATATACGCCCAACATCGGCGAACTGAAAGCCGCGCTCACCCCACAGGGAAAAATCATAGTCCAGGGGAATTGGAAGGCGAACAAGTACTTTCGCGGACTCGCGACATCGGAATTGCCACCTGGCATGACGCGAACCATCGAACGCGATGTGCCGCCACTGGGTACCGGCTTCAAGTACACCGACCCCTCTCGCAGCGGTGCGCCGATCCCCGATTCGCGCATCACGTTCGAGTTCTCAGGGAAATAGGTCAGCCATGACCATGGCTTTTCCCGGAACGCAATGATTGGGACTTCCATGATTCAGAACGTGCGAAATCTTGGATGTCCCCGTTTGGCTCACCCGTTTGGCTCATGAAGCAGGCTCCTCCCCCTGCTTGCAGGGGGAGGTTGGGAGGGGGTGAAGCAACCTCGCGGTGAACTCCAACACTGCGGCAAGCTCATGCAACCCCACCCCAACCCTCCCCTGCAAACAGGGGAGGGAGCCGTTTCCGATTAGCTCTTCCATCTCGCCTTGAACTCATCTTTTGAGTCGCTTGTTATCTGGATGCGCGCGAAAGCTTCGAACATCAAGCGATTGCCACGGCGTCTGCGAATGTTCCCAGGACAGCAGTGAGCCTTCGCCGGATTGACGATTCGCTCTGAGATAGCATCCCTGTGATACCGACTCTGGCGGGACGCAGGCAAAAAAAGTGGGATGCCTCAGAACCTGGACCCGTTATTTCGCTGATCCAGAATGAGGCCGTCCTCCACCAGGCAGAGGACGGCCTCCAAGCAACAAGACACCGCTACACCGTTATGGTGAACGAGTAGTGGGACTGGTTGTAGTACGTCAGCGTGTCGACCTCACAATTGACTATGTTCCGCTTCCACGCTGTCAGTTCAATCAGGTAGCAACAGGTCTCGGGGAACACCTTCGAGGCGTCGTCGATGTGAAGCGTGATGTTGCCGCCATTCCAGATGGGCCGAATCGCCGATTGCGGTGGATTGATCGACGGGGTGACGGCCTGCGAATAGTCAGGACCGACGGAAACGCCCGGGCCGGCGATGTAGCTGAATGATCCAACGTCCGCGGCACTAAGCAGATTCTTCTCGCTGTTGAGGCCGTACTTGAGCACGATGCTGTAGTCATCCAGATGACCATCCGGATCCGTGACAAAGAAATCGATCTCCAGTGGCGTTCCGGGTTGCAGCACCTGCGAACTGCAAGGCAGAACGGTCGTGCCACCCAAGCGAACGGCCGTGACTCCGCAATCCGGTTCCGTGGTGTTGACGTGCACGGTGCCTGGCGGGAAGCTGGCAATACGGTTATCCAGCCACACTGTCACCACGTTGCCGGTGTTGTTCTGACCTTCGCCGCATCCTGGCAGCACTTGCGCAGTCGTCAGGTCCGGGCCGCCACCTGCGGCGCCTTTGTACGCGACAACCTGAAAATCATAGGCTCCGTCTGCAAAGTAGTCTTTCGTCGTGATGCTGGCCAACGCGTCGGCATCGCCTATCCAGGACCGCCCCGAGGGCGCTCCCCACGCCGGCCCGGGATGGGTGGCTTCGTAGTGCTGGCGGCTCTCGTAGACGCCACCCACCGCTGGAAATAGCGCCGATTGCCAGCCCGTTGGCCAGGCCAGGGTCGCGTCATAGTAAAGCCGCGAGAACCCCTGGACCGCCGTGGGTGGAACTGGGTTCCACGTGTTGGCGCTATGTGGCGAGTACTGGATGCTGTAGTAGTCGGCCTGTGCGGTGGTGCCGAATTGCCCGTATAGGACGATGGTCTCGGCGAAGGGCCGGTCGCGATCGTTGGGATAGGCAAAGCCGACCGGGCCCGTCGTGCCCGCATTGCCGCCGATCTCCGTCACGGGAATCTGGCACACCTCGGTCATCAAGACGCAATGGCCCTCAGGCGGCGGAGGCGTGGTTCGAATGCAGCAGGCGTTCTGATTGGCCGTGAGCGTGACGTTCAAATCGGTGGGGATATCCCAACGAGTCTGGAGGATGTTCTCGTCGACAATCACCACGTCCTGCGCACCGCCGCAGTTTTGCGTCACTTTGAAGATGATGTCCGGGGAGCAATCCAGCCACGGGTACCAGTCGAACCATGGCCATATCCGCAGCCGTTCGAAGTCCTCGATATACGGCAGCGAAGCCAGCAGTTTCCCGCGTGATTGAGTGATCAGCTCGGGACTCAGCGCACGCGATGCCGCAATCGTCGGCTTCGCCAGAACGCCCGACGTAGAGTGCGAGGCCTGAGGCTTCATTGCGATCAAATCGAGCGTCAGTGCTGCGCTGGGATCGCGAACGTCGAGCTCGGGATGTAGCTTCAGGATCGGGTGAAGCTTCTCCACCAGAACGGGGTCGAGTCTCCAGTAGCGAGACTCCCACCACCACCACGGCCACCACCCACAGCACCACCTGAAGCTGAGGGTGAAATGGCCGCTGGCATCGGTGACAACGGTCTTGCCGACCTGGGAAATCGACGACCACCACCACCAGTAATCGACGTCAAAAGCGCTCACTTGGGCGCCGGGTACGGGGCTGCCATCGGCGCAAAGGACTTGGCCCGTGATGGTGAACTCGCGGCACCAGATCCACCACCATCGCCAATAGATCGGTGTAATGGCAATCGGTGCGAGTGTCAGCGAGTTTCCGTCCCACTGCCGAGGCGAAACGTTGATATTGATCGTTCGAAGATGAAAGAGATCTTCCTCTGATGCGCTTTCTGGACCGACCGCGACCAGAAGGCTCTGTTTGGCATCCACTTCCAGACTGACTTGGCCCTTGCCGGACTCGATGACGACCACCTCCGATGTCGTCTCCCTGCCCGCTCGAACGGCGACCCTCAATCGCTTCTTTTCCCGGTCCTTCTCCGAGATCTGCGATGCATCGATCGGAATGATAAGTTTGCTCATCGTACTCTCCTTGTGACTTCCTTGAGGGGAACAGCGTCAAATGCTGCCTTGCGGCCCCTCTGCTTACCGCGACGGTTTCAGCGACGGAATGGAACGCAATGAAGCGGCATCCACCCCGTGCACTGACTGGCGCTGTCCATGAAATTCAAAACGATAAACGACACCGGTGGCCGGCCCCTTCACCGCCAGTTGTCCGTGGCCGGTGTATTCAAATTCGATCGTCACAGGCGGACGATAGCTGGCACTTCCGCTGCGGCTCGAAGAGACCGCAGGCGGATGGAAAACGGCGCGACGATTTCCGCAACATGACATTTTGAGCTCTCCTTGCCTTTTGATTCGATCAGCCTGATCAATCAGCTCGCTGGTTTGGCTGAGGCGGTGTTTCGCTCCACTCGGGAGCCGGCGGTAACCGCGTAACGGTGACTCGCTCGAGCAAGATCGCGCCTCCGGAAAATCCGAACCACAGTAAGAGGCGTTCGAACCAGCTGCTCCCCATTAGCCAAGCGACGGGAAACGCGAGGCACAAGCTGAGACAGTAGAAACAATCCAGTAATTGCCCGAAGTAACCCGCGCCTGCCCGTTTTCGCAACCGGAACAAGAGCTCGAATGGCCCATCTTCGCCCCACAGAAGATGGGTGCCACGCCACACGGCGAGGACGGCGACCAGCAATTCCGTTAGCGAAAGACGGGAGTCCATGATTCCCTCGACAGTCACCCGAGGGGAGGAAGCATTTCGTGTGCCACGCGTCGGGGCGCATTCAAATTCGATCTAAACGCGTTTTCTCTCGGTTTTGCGCTAGAAAATCGGGTCACCACTGACCCGATTTTCGCGAAGAGATTGGGTCAGGCAGCACCCATGTGTGCGAGGGTGTGTGTTTCGGCGCTGCACACACCCGAAGTGGGCTGCCTTTCTATCAATCTGGCTTATTGCGGCGATGTCCGTCGTTTTTGCCCGTCATTCCGGCGCAGGCCGGAATCCAGCCCAAATACGTCGTGCGAAGCACTCATCATAAAAAGTAATGTGTCCTTTGGACGCGTATTAAAACTGGATTCCGGCCTGCGCCGGAATGACGACCGGCTCTGAAATAGCATGTCCGCAACGTCGTCATTTGCGGGATGCAGGCCAAAAAGCGTGTCGATGACCAGAGCAGAATTTGACTTTATCCCCGGCTCCTCAGGCAGCTTCCCGATCCAGCAGAAATTCCAGTACCGTGCGGGCGTACACGTCCGGGTGCTCAACGTTGGGCAAATGGACGCCCGGCATGATCACCAGCCGTGCGCCGGGCACAGTCGACGCAATGTGCTCGCCATGGCTCGCCAGCGTGACAGTGTCGTCTTTGCCTGCGATCACCAGCGTGGGGCGATCGATGAGGGCAATCGTTCGCCGCATGTCGTTATCGCGCACCGCGGCGTAGGAGCCCGCCAGCCCCTGTGGAGGAGTGGAAAGCAGCATGTCGCGGAACGGTTCGGTGGCGGGGTGCTTTGCTTCAAGCATGGGGGCCGGGAACCAATTGGCCAGGAATGCCTGCGCTACGGCGGCCATATCGGGCGATGTCTGCAATGCGGCGATGCGCGCATCGAACTCATTGGCAGGCCCCAGGTGAGCTGACGTATTGCTCAAGATCAGCAGGTCGATACGATCCGATGCGTGGATGCCCAGCCATTGCCCCACAAAGCCGCCCAGAGACAGGCCAAGAAAGTGCGCCCGTTCAATGCCCAGTGCATCGAGCAGCTCGATCACGTCGCGACCCAGTCGATCCATCGAATAGGCGCCTGCGGGTGCATCCGATTTGCCGTGGCCGCGGCCGTCGTAACGCAGCACGCGAAAGTGCTGGGTCAGTGCGGCTATCTGGCCATCCCACATGTGCAGGGTCGTGCCGATGGAATTTGACAGGACGAGCGTGGGCTTGTTCTCGTCGCCGTCAACGCGGTATGCCAGGCGGCATCCATCGCCGGTGGTGATGAAAGGGGTGTCATGCATGGCGCTTTGCTCCTTGGGGGTGGGGTTGAGCCGGAGCCTGAGCAGGTGGCGATGCCAGGCGCCACCGCTCCAGGTAAAAAAACAAAGCCTGAAAAAACCCTAGGGTTTGTCGACCTTGACGGTTGCCGGGTTCGAAGCGACAGCGGGCAGTTGCTCGCTGGTGTACTTGTAGACATCCGAGCCGATGGCATAGGCGACAAAGTGCTCGCCATCGGGCAGTACACGGATCTTGTTGATCACGCGTCCCATCTCCACGTGCTCCCAGTGCTTGCCGCCATCCTTGGTTTCGAAGCCGCCCTTGGTCGTGCCGACCCAGCCAAGATCGGCATTGGCGAAGCCCACGCCGAACTCGGTGACTTCCTTGTCGTCGACCAGCGGCAGCTCCTTCCATGTCTTGCCGCCATCGGTGGTTTTCGCCACGCGGCGCAAGGTGGACTTCGTATCGGTGTCGTAGCTCTGGATGGTGGCGTAACCCACCTGGCGTGTCGGGAAGCTGCCTTTCCAGATCAGCTCTGCCGGCCGGTTCGATTCGTACGCACGCGTCCAATGCGCGCCGCCATCGTGGGTAGTGATGATGAGGGCATGCGACTTCGACAAGTCGGTGTCCGAGCCGCCATAGATCACGCCGTTCCTGGCATCGAAGAATTTGACGTCCACGATCATGGCGATCCACGGCGTCATGTCGGTGTTGGTCCAGGTCGTTCCACCGTCCAGTGAGCTGATCAGCCTGGCGGGGCCACCTACCCTGCCGGCTGCATGGATCACTGCAGCCGAGCTGTTGTGCGTGGTGCCATCGGGATGAATGATGTCGATGCCGCAGATGCCCTTCATGGGCTCGCCGGGAATGTTCGTCACGGCGTGCCAGTGGTCACCGCGATCATCGGTCTCATATAGCGGTGTGCTGTCGGTGACGCCGGGGTAATAGTCCGTGCCGATGTTTCCCGCATAAGCGTGCTGCGTATCGACCATGCCGATGGCGCGGAAGTAGGTTCCCGGCTGCTTGAGCACGTTCTGCCAGCTATGACCGCCGTCGGTGCTGCGCCAGATGTTGCCCTTGCCATTGACATAGAGGCCGACGTCCTGGTTCACAAAGTAGATGTCGTCCTGTTTTCCCTTGTACGGCTCGGTCGGGAGCTTCTGCCAATGACTTCCCGCTTGGGGTGTTAGCGAGGCGTCCTTGGCGAAGGCGGCACCTTGGGAGCATGCAAGCGCCAGCGCCGCCCATGGCAGCGCCTTGCGGGCCAGAGCCATCGTCCGGAAAGAAAATGCGTCGATTGTCCTGCTTCTTTTCATACTCATCTCCCTGGGCACGCCGCCCTTTTTTGTGTAAACGAAATTTCCATGGCAACGCAAAAGCATGGCAGCCGAATCGAGGGCGGTCACGAGCCGGAAGTCACCATCGTTTTGATGGATCTACACAGGCCTTGTGATCACATCCAACCTCGTCCAAACGGTGTTTGACACATTACATAAGCACTTATATATTTGTCCACATGCTGCCTGGACTCGGAACCCAGTTACGTCATTTGATCGAGCTGCTCGATGGGGCGGTGGAAGAAGCCTATGCCTCGGCGGGCCTGCGTTATCGCCCTCGGTTCACGCCGATCGTGCGTGCTCTGATGGCGTGCGAGCCTTCCACGATCGGGCAGATTGCGGAAGCCGCAAAGATTACCCAGCCCGCGGCAACGCAAACGGTCACCTTGATGATCAAGGAAGGACTGCTCGCCTCCGAACCCGGGCCGGTCGATGGTCGCCAACGGTTGGTTCGTCTATCGCCGCGCGGTCGCGCGATGCTGCCGCGACTCAACGAATGCTGGCAGATAACGCAAATGGCTGCCGATAGCCTGGACGCATCGCTATCGCGCCCTCTCTCGCAGTCACTCGACGAGGCGATCGCGGCGCTGGGCACGAAATCGTTCAACCATCGAATGGCCGAGGCACGCACGCAACTATCGGGTGCGGAATCTCCATCCAGTAAGAGCACCTTGAGGAAGCGCCCTACGGGTGCAGGCAAAAATGACGCGAAGAAGAAACGAACACGCGCTGCGTGATGGCCAAGCTTGTGCGGGAACGGCGCCTCGCAAGGCCTATGCCCATCCTTTAATCAACGTGCAGTAATACATAGCGTAGCCCCCTCCATGAAACGCATCCTGCTGGCCCTGTCATGGGCGCTCGTCCCCTGCCTCGCCACCGCCGCCGATCTCGACAACTCAGTGATGACAGCGGACCATCAACACGAAGTGATCGAACAAGCCGCGGAGGTGATCCAAGCCCGCTATGTGGATCCGGAGCTTGGGCGCAAAGTCGCACTAGCGCTTCGCCAGCAGGCTAGCATCGATGCGTTCAAGCCCTACCGCGAGCCCGAAGCGTTCGCCCAGGCCCTTACCGTCGAGCTGCGCAAGCTCTCCGGTGACGGACACTTTCGCATCAACTACAGCGCGCAGCCTGTACCACCTCCCGATGCGAAAACGGTCGATCAATACGAGGAAGACGACGACAGTTGGGCCGGCCCGGCGATCAACTACGGCTTCGAGAGCGTGCGACGCCTGGACAGCGACATCGGTTATCTCGACCTGCGCGTCTTCGCGCCGCCGCGCGTGGCGGCCGACCTGCTGCAATCGGCGATGACTTTACTGGCGCAGTCCAAGGTTCTGATCATCGACTTGCGCAACAACGGCGGCGGCGACAGCGGCATGGACATGCTGATGGCCGCCTATCTTCTCGACCGTCCGGCGGAAATGAGCGCCATCTACGACCGTCCGAGCAACCGGCTTACCCGCGCCACGTCGCCGGTATGGGTACCCGGCCGCCGATTCGGCGGCACCAAGCCGGTGTATGTGCTTATCTCGCACAAGACCTTTTCCGCAGCCGAAGCTTTCACTTACGACCTTCAGGCTATGCATCGAGTCACCGTAGTCGGCGAAGCCAGTGGCGGTGGCGCGCATCCATATGAGCGTCGGCGCCTCACCGACCATTTCCTGATCAAGTTGCCGGAAATGCGCTCGATCAATCCCATCACCGGCACCGACTGGCAGGGTGTCGGTGTGAAGCCGGATGTGCCGACCCCGCCCGAGCTTGCGCTCGACAAGGCGCTTGAGCTGGCGCACGCGACGCTGGCCAAAGAAGCCGGGCCGGGTGAAAAGCCAATGCACTGACATTCGCACCTGCGGGGTCGTGCGTAGAGGTATCCCTACGTTTTTTGCCCGTCACCCCAGCGAACGCTGGGATCCAGCGCCTTTGCGATCTGCAAGTCGCTGGATCCCAGCTTTGCTTACTTCTGAATGCTGCGAGTCAGTGCTGGGTTCCGGCCGTAAAGATGAAGGAGTAGTCGCTGGCGTAAGTGTTGGTGGTCTGCTTCCCCAGCAGGATTTGCCGCTGCATGCTGCCGTTTTGTACACGCATCAGCGCGACGCTGGAGGGCGTGGCGATGGGCGCGTTCATGTGACAGCTCAGGCAAGTGTGGGTATTTTGCACGTAGGTCTCCGCAGTGCTGTTCGCCGTGATGAGGGTGGAAGCGTTAGGCGTGATGTCTCCCGTGGTCAGGGGCGTGGTGGAGCCCGGCGGCAGCGGTGAGGGCGCGTTCGGCCACTGCACTTCGATCAGGCGGTAATAGTTGAACACCGAATTCGCTGGCATCAGCGTCCATGCGTAGCCGGTGGCACTGTTGGCGGTGGAGTCCACGGAATAGATGCGTGTGACCTGGTTCGGCGCGTTGTAGGGATCACAACCGGCTGGCTGGTAAGGCGGCGCGAGCGTGGTGCAAGCGGTGCCCGGCAGCTCGTTCGGCTTGCATTGGTAGAAAGGATCGGTTGCCGGGGTGCAACTGGCGCTGTAGAACACATAGCCAGGAGACGGCTGCTGGTTGGAGTTGGGCGGAAGTTGCGGCGGTTGTGGATTGCCATTGTTGTTGTCAGGGTCGTTGTCGATCTGCTCGAACGTAGCCCAGACGAACTGCGGTCCGCCCTGCATCTTGTGGATGATGTGCAGCCCTACCAAGCCGACCGTGGCTGTATAGGGTTTGCCGATGGGCGGCACGATGTTGGCTTGGGTGGTGAGGTAGCGATAGTCCAGCGAATGGTCGGCAGGCAACTGCACCCAGGACGACTTGAGCTCGATGGTGCCGAGGTTGAGTCCGTAGGTTTGAGGATTGCCGGAGCAGTCCGTGTCCTGGCCGCCACCTTGGGGCAGATTGAGTCCGCCCACGCCTTTTTGTTGCGCTTGCTGATTGCTGGCGCAGGCCTGCTGGCCGGCAAACGTGGTGAGATGGTTTTGCTGGATGAATTGGGCTTCGTCCAGGTTCAGGCGCACGTCGTAGTAGACCAGATCGCCGCCCTGCGAAGTGAGCCACTTGCCATTACCGGCCTGGCCGATGGACAGCAAATGGATATTGGCGAACTCGGAGGTATCGGCGAGCTGCAGCAGCTTGGGGCCTGAAGACTTGCTGGCTTTTTTGGAAGTCCCAAACACCTCGCCCAGGCTCTCATAGCTTTCCCAGACTTTGGGCTGGATGTCCGTGGGCAAGCCAAAGTCTGCGGCACTGGCGGTGGGGTCAGGGTTGCCCGGGTTGCCAGGCTGGGCGCGCCAGTTCAAGTAGATGAATTCCTGCCAGGCAAGGCAATCGGCACCGATCTGGTTGCCGCTGGTGAGGAAGATCGTGGGCATGCTGGCCTGCATCTGGATGGTGGACGAGGCCGGGCAAGGACTGGCGGTGCTGGTAGCGCTGCTCTGCGCGGCTTGTTCCTGGCCGTAGGCAGGGGCGACCTCTGGCTTGGGCTTAGGCCCCGCCATTTCCGAAGCACACCCGGCAGCGGCGACCAGAAACGCCGCTACCAAGGCAAGGGTGAGGCTGCGGTGATTCCGCAGCCCCGTGTAGAGTCGAGTGAAGTTGCGAAGGTCCATGGACGGGAGTCCTTATTCGATTTCGGGAATGAAGACGGCGTCGGGCAAAACGTTCGAGTTACTGTTGACGGTGATTTGCACCGAGCGCAACCCGGGTGCGCTGCTTGAGCCGACGGTGACCGCGAGCGAAAGGGCAAAATAATTGTCCGGGTAAGAGTTGCCGGGTACGGCATAAGTGACGGGCGTGGCCGCGCTCACTGTCACGCTGATATTGGTGTCGACAGCGTCGCTGCCCGGCAGCAGGAACGCCACTTGCAGGTCGGAGAGCGGACTGGGAACCGTCGTGCAAGTCAGGGTAAGGGCCTGGGATTTGCCGTTTGCCGGCAACCACGGCGCAACGAAGGTGGTGTTGCTGGCGAGAGAAAGCGCTGCTCCCGTTGGTGCAGGCTCATTGATGGGGTAGTAGCCATTCCAGAGTTGCGAGTACATGCATTGCAGCGGCACGTACGGCGCGGTCTGCGTAGAGGTACAGGGGTTGGTCGGCGGTTTCGTGCTGCCGGCCGGCAGCGGCCGCGCATACAGCGTCATATTGAAGGTTTCGGCAATCTGGCCGGCCCATTGGATGGGGCGTCCGTTGATCTGAATGTCGGCCAGGGTGAGATTGGGATTGGCCTGCAGCCAGGCCAGCGGGATCTGGCAGGCGGCATGCAGGATCATGTTGCCCGGGAAGGCTTGGCCGGTGACCGGATCGATGCAGGTTTGCGAGCCGCGGACGATCTGCCAGATGTCCGAAGGTTGCGCACTCGCGGGAATGCCGCCCTGCCCTGGCACGATGTTCGAACCAAACGTCCAGTTGGCGAAATTCGGCAGCTGGATGTACAGGCCGAAGGGGTTGGCGAGGTTGGCCAGGTTGTACGAGCCGGTGTTCGGGTTCACCGCCTGCGAAACGCTTTGGCCAATATGCGGATCGCTGTGGCGATACTCCTGGCCGAAGTTGCCGCAACAGATCAAGGGCTGCGGGTAGAGATTGCCGGAGGAGTACTGCACGCTGGAGGCGCCGGCGAGGCCGATTTCGGTTTGCAGCGTGTTGGGCGTGCTGGTCAGATGCATCGCGCCGCCAGAAGGATTGGAAGCGCCGCGAACGGAAATCGGACCACTGTTCCATTTATTGAGCGGGTTGTACGCGGGGCGGCCGGTATTGGGGTCTATCACCGGATTGCCGCTGGCATCGGTGAGCTGCAGGTCGGCAAGCGTGACGGTGATCTGGTTCTGCGACTGGGCATTCGCGTTGAGCGTGGAGTTATACAGTTGCACCACACGCTCGGGACTGACCTTCCACAGCGTGGTCCAGTACTCCGGGTTTTCACAGGTGAAATCCACTCGCACGACCTGGTTGGAGGCGTTGCGGAAAACCGACCATTCGCAGTATTCGTCCTGCCATCCGCGCGGTCCGTACGGGCCGAAGGTTTTTAGGGTGCCGTTCCAATTGGCTTGCGGACACAGGGTGGAGGGGATGTTCGGCAGGGCGACGTTTTTGTTGCTGCTATCGGCGTAGTAGCCGGTGTCTCCCAAGGAGTAGATCTGGGTGGCATTGAGCTTGTAAGGGTTGGCGGGAGCGACGGGCGGATTGGCCGAGTAAAACTGCTTGATGCGTCCGGAAAAGGCGCTCCATTGAATGGCCACGGAGGCGGCATCGGAGGGGATGTTGGTGGTGGCCGGGTCATAGAACCAGCTGGGTGCCGCGGGCATGGCCTGCGCGACCCAGCTGGTAAGGTTCAGGGTCCACCAGTTGTTGAGCTCTTCCTGCAACGGGGGCTGATCGGCGAGGTCCTGCACGAAGGCCGGGGTGAAGTACTGGTAGGCAACGTCGGCGAGCTGGCCGAAACGGGGGGTGTTCAATCCTGTTCCTGGCCCCAGCTTGGCGGAAGACTTATTGGGGAGGGCGTCAGGACCAGAGACGCGATTCGTATCGGACATGGGAATGCCTCCTTGTGCGGCCGTATGCGGGCCGACTGGAATTGGGGATCGCTAACCTGCATCGAGGAAGACACCCAAAACCCGCATACTTGCACTGCATTACCCTGTGATCACACCACCAAAGCTCGACTTTCCTTGACTCGTGCGAGGTACTGGGCATCACATTGCTGCTTTGACATTCTTTCCATCGCGATGTCGTTGCGACGTGAATGGGTCTAAGAATGCCCGATCCCGTGTGTAGGCTGGGATGCCAATCCCAGCAGCGCGCATGCTGCTGCATCGCAATGCTGGGTTTTGCAACCCAGCCTACTTCCCTCACCGTCATTCCGGCGCAGGCCGGAATGACGGTGAGGGAAGATGGGCTTATTTTCCAATGCTAGGCTTTGCGACATGGATCAATATCAATTTACGGTCTCGGCTGGCGAACTCATACATGTTCGGACCTATTCGACCGAGGAGCTTAGCTTTCTAACGGGCCATGGGGCGCCGGAAATCACTGCTTTTCGGGTAGCCATAGGCTTGTGGGACAACTTCAGTGTCGCTCGCGGCATGGATGAAAATGCTCAGACCGTAAAGAGCCGGGAAATGCTCCTAGCGGCAACGTCTGAGCTTCTGCATCGTCTCGAGCAAGAGCGTGAGCTTTTCTCGCACAGCTACAAACTGAAGTGCCCAGACTCGCGCAGCCGCGGCTCAATGAAGTGCTGGATCGAACTCAAGTCGGGCGAGACAGGCTTCCTGATGGCCAGGCATGCCGGGCAGCTGTACTTCGAACACAAGGAGGCCGGCCCAAAGATTATCGATATGCGGGCCCTTTCAAGCCTCGACACAGCAACGGGTGAAACCCGCATCTTTCGTAAACGCAATGAGCTGCGCTGGCCGCTGTTTCTTCAGGACCTGGAGGTTTTCCTCAAGAGCCTGATGGTCTCCGAGGTGTCGATTTCACATGGCAAGTTACGCAGGCAAATGCTTGTCACGACAGTCGCAGCGCGCTTACCAGCGCCGACAGTGCAGCAGGCTGATGCTGACGACTGGGATAGTACATAAAGAAGCCGGGAATCGGCGGCGTCCAATCCTCCAGGACACGAATGAGCCGCCGCTTGGCGATGTCCTCTGCGACCTGCTCTTCATAGACCAGACCGAGGCCCGCCCCAGCGAGCGCCGCCTGAATCACCAAGTGGGTATCATCGATGATGAGCGGGCCGTTCACGCTGATCGTGACTGACTTTCGTCCGCGCTCGAACTCCCATCGATAGGGGCCGCTCGCAAGGCGTAGTGTTATGCATCGATGATCGCTGAGATCTTTCGGCTTTTGCGGAATGCTTCGTGATGAGAAATAGCCAGGCGACCCCACTACAGCCAGTCGTAACGCCGGCGTGACGCGCACTGCGATCATATCCTTCTGAATGTACTCGCCGAGCTGAATACCGGCATCGAACTCGCCCGCAACGAGGTCTACAGGGCCCGTCACGGTGACAACGTCTAGAACGATGTCAGGATAAGCCTCAGCGAATGCCGTGAGCTTTGGCAGCAATACCATTACGGCGGCCGAGCGCGACATCACGATTCGAAGGCGGCCCGCAGGGCTGCGCCGGACGCTTCGCGCTTTGTCCAGGGCCAGAGTTATTTGCTCAAGCGCCGGAGCCAAATCCTTCAAGAGAGCGGCCCCTGCAGCAGTTGGGGCGACGCTCTTGGTTGTTCGAGCCAGAAGTTGTAACTCGAGCCGCTGTTCGAGCCCGCGGATAGTGTGGCTTAGCGCAGACTGGGACACACCCAGCTTTGCCGCAGCGCGAGTAAAGCTTCGTTCTCGGGCGACCATCGCGAAAGTAGCGAGTTCGTTCAGTTCGTTTCTCATGATTCATGAATATGGCTCATGACACTATCCTTCGCAATAGGTCTACCCTCATAAGTGGCCCTACCCTAGGCTTGCTCGGCAACGTAACGCCAAGTCTTTCGGCTTGGCACTGCAACTAACGAGGGTAGCTATGGATTCGGAAATTCCCGCTTTGCGATCGATCGCTCAAACCTATTTCGATGCCGCCTATGAAATGGATGCCGAGAAATTTGCGTCCGTATTTCATCCATCCAGTTCGGTGACAAAGATCGGCGAAGACGGCAACGTGAGCGTGACGCCAATTGCGACATGGCTGGCAGCCGTACGCAGCATGAAAGCGCCGAAACAACAGGGCTTCGAGCGCGATGACCAGATCCTATCGATCGATGTCGAGAAGGAGCTCGCGGTCTTGAAGGTAAAACTGCAGGTACCGCCGCGTGTCTTCACGGACATGCTGTCATGCTTGAAGGTCCACGGAACGTGGAAGATCGTCCAGAAGGTGATGATTTCGAACACGTAACCACGACCCAAGCGAACGATATATCGATGACCGATCCGCTCTGGAAGACAGCCGCTGTCGCAATGGGGTTTTCCAAGTGAGTCGGGATATTTCAAACCACCTCGCCGACATCCCAGCGCTCGCTGGGATGTCGGGCAAAAAAATACGTGGGGATACCTCGCGCCCGTCAGCTGAAGTCGCCGCGATAAGCCTTGAATGCATAAAACCGGTCGCCGGGGATCAGACTGGTTGTCACGATGTCCCGGTAGCCGGCCTCCTGCAGCTGGTCCACCATTTCGTCGGCGGAAGGTAGCCTCCCGCCCGATGCCGTGGCCGCGCCCCAGAGATTGAGGACTTCGATGCCCAGGTTTCCGCCCTGGCAGCAAGTGGTCAGCAGCAGAAAGCCGCCGGGCTTCAGGAATTTTCCGATATGCCGCAGGACCGCGACCCGCTCCTCGACCGGAAAATAATAGATGTTGTTGTAGAGGGTCACGATGTCGAAGTGCTCATCCGGGATCTTCGCCTGGATGTCGCCGTTTTCGATTTCCACCCGATCCTCAAGGCCCCACTCCTGAATGTTTCTGCGCGCCACTTCAGCTACATCGGGCTGCAGTTCTAGACCGATGGCTGAGAGCGATGCATTTCGGGTCACCGCGTACTTGATGTAGTAGCCCGAGCCACAGCCGATTTCAAGCAATCTGCCGGCACCGCTTACGGGGAAGCTCAGATCGATGGCCTCGGTCAGGAATACTTCCAGGGCCCGAGAAGAACGGGCGATCAATTCTCCGTCCTGATCTGCAAGGCTCCATAGCTCCCCCTTTTTCAGTTTCTCCAGCGTATTCAAAATCAATTTGTGATGCAGCCCCGCCACTTCCTGAAGCAGGGCCAGGGGCGCGTCGTTCTGAGGCAAGGCCAGTTTCCTGGCCAGCCCCTTCAGGCCATATTCCCCATCACGCAACTGGAGAAATCCGAGGCGCACGCCCAGTTGCAGCCAAGCCTCCAGTGCCTCTCGGGCTTTCGCATCTTGACAGTAGAGCGCGGCGAGCCTTTCAAGACTTGCCGGTCCTTCGGACAACAGGTCCAGCAGCCCGCCCTGCTTTGCTGCGGACAGATAAGCGAGCCGATAGAAGGGCTTGAACAAGATGTTGACGCCGGTGAAGGCGGTCAGCTGGTCGTTCTTTAACAGCTTCAGGAAGGGTTTGATGGACATGGCGCTTGTGCGTATCCGTTGGCAAGTGAAAAGCGCGAGCGCGCACCGCCGGCGGGCGACCATCGCCGCGCCGTGGTATGCTGATCCCGCCATAATTGAACATCGTCCAATTATGGACATTGTTCAATATTGAGCCGGACATGTCCACACCCACCCGCACCCAGGGCAAGCGCGACCGCACCCGCGAGCACCTCTCCGCAGTAGCGCTGACGCTGTTCGGGCGGTTTGGCTTCGAGGCCGTCACCATGGAGCAGATTGCGGCTGAAGCGGATGTCGCTCGCGGCACCCTGTACAACCATTTCCCGGTGAAAGAGGCGGCACTCGTTCATGCCTTGCACGGCGAACTGGCCAACGATCTCGGACCATTGCTGCACAAGGCCATGGCGCGCCGCACCCTGCAAACGCGGCTTGCCGCGATCCTGGATGCCTCGGCGCAATGGTGGGAATCGCACCGCGACTATGCCGCGCCGTACATTCGCTACCGCTTCCAGGCCATCGGAAAGGACCAGCCTGGGCAGAGCGACTCCGACATGGTGCCGCTCTACGCGCAATTGATCGCCCAGGCGCAGGCGGAAGGCGAAGTCCGCAACGATATCGCCGCACCCCTGCTGGCCAGCCACCTGCATTTCCTCTATCTCGGCGCAGTGCTTCGCTGGCTCGACGATGACTCGGCAGGTTTGCGTACCGAGCTTGCGCGGACGCTGAAATTCTTCATGGCGGGAGCAACTACGCCAAAGCTCTAGAGATGCCCTGATCTATTCCACGTACCCGTCACCACACGCTCGGGTGTCTCACTGTATGCGCGTCTGGCGGAGCGTAGGCTGGGATGATAATCCCAGCTTTCCATGCGGCATCCCGGCGCTGGGATTACCATCCCAGCCTACGCTCCGCCAGACGCGCATAGAGCATCCCTAGACACACCGCCCACTCAAGCATCGCCTGAGCCCATTTTCACGATCTTCTTGCTATACAGCCACTCGAACCACGGCCGTTGATGAAGCATGACAGTTGCGTCCCGGCGAGTTGCACCAGCGTACGCCAATAGTTGAGGATGCGCGCCGAACAATCATCGGTGGAGGCACTCATGTTCAAGCTCTCGTTTTATGCCGCACTTTTAATGTTCGCCGCCAACAGCAGCATCGCCGCGTCCGTTGCCTCGCCCCTGGAGCTAAGGGTGTTAGGGTCTGGTGGCCCCGGAGCGACTGGCCGAGCCGGGGCGGGATATATCGTTTTGGTCGACGGCAATCCTCGTATCCTGGTTGATGCGGGGCCCGGGACATTTGTACGGCTCGGCGAGGCAAAGCTCTCATTAGCCAACCTTGACGTCGTCCTGTTAACGCATTTGCATATCGATCACACCGGCGAGTTGCCTGGTTTTTTCAAAGCACGCGCGGTTTCAGGTGAGGGTCCAGTCCGTGTCCGGGTCTTTGGCCCCACTGGGCATCATGGCGAAGGAGATGAAGCCACATTCCCATCAACCAGCCGCTTTATCGATCTGTTGTTCGGTCCCGATGGCGCATTCAGCTATTTACACGACTTCGCAGCGCCGGTGACGATCGATGCGACGAATATCGACGCATCCGCGAATGCCCCCAAGACACCGAAGCTCATTTATTCAGCGCAAGGACTGGAAATCAGCGCGATCGCTGGTCACCACGGCGACGTACCGGCAGTGATCTATCGCATCGACTACCATCATCAAAGCATCACCTTCAGCGGCGATATCGAAGCCAACGGAATCGAAAATCTGCGTCGCATAGCGCAACACACCAGCCTGTTGGTTTTCAATTGCGTCGTGCTCGATCCGCCGGGTTCTCGGCCGGTGCTTTACACCTTGCACACTCCGCCCAGGGCGATAGGCGTAGTGGCTAACGATAGCGGAACGAAAAAACTGCTGCTCAGTCATTTGTCGCCCGTGATCGATCAACAGCAGGCCAGCGTCGAGGCCTCCATTCGCGAACACTACAAGGGGCCCGTAGTGTTCGCCCAAGACGGTATGCGTCTGCAACCTTGATAATGCACCCTGCTCCGCTGCAGCGGAACGATGCGCAACCCAAACGCGAGATGCTTACCGTATCCGCCGGCGTCATTGTGTGGCGGCAGCAGTTCACCGTCTTTCTCGATGTAGTGGGTGCGCTGGAATACGCTGCCCCCTTGCAGATTCAGAAGGACGACAGTTTCGCCGGTCTTTGCGCCGTGCTGGTGGAAAAGCTTGGCTAGGAAGAAGGCATCGCCAAGGCCGGCGCCTTGCTGGTGACTGGATCGCGAAGGAATGGCTTGCGCAATAATGATCAAATCACTGACCGCCGAGGGACTGACCATGCTCCTGGCGAGATGTCGCTACTGCACTCACATTTGTATTTCTACGCTGTTTCGTCCGACGCGGAGCCTCCGCTAAACGCGGGTTCGAAGCGGATCCATCACGCTGACCAAACCTTCTTTGAAGAGCCAGCGCTCGTGTTGGCTCAGGCGCGGCGAGCTATAAAGCCTACGCCCGTGCAAGACGGCAACGGTTTGCAGACGGGGGACTGGTCCAATTGGACCGTGGTGCGCGACCACACGCACAAGAAACTGTATTACGTGAGCGGTTTCAATAATATCCCGCAATCCATCGACCTGACCGCGCTGGATTTCGCGTGCAAGGCCGATACGCATTGCTTCCCCCATTTCCCGTCGATCGCGGTGATTCCGCCGCCTGCGGAGCTTGCCTGGCATCAGGACGCCACGAAATCGTTCCGCGCGACCGAACGCAAGGAAGGTGAAGCCATAGTGGATCAACTGCTGCATGCTCATCATGGCGCTGATGATGGGCATATAGCAGCTTGATCCCAGACCGCCGGTCACCGGGCGACGGGGAACGCTACGGTGACCGGCTGGCTGAAATGATGATTCGAGCCACAACACGCCGGCGAAAGCTGGGATTGCCATCCTTTGCCTACGTGCAGCGCCTATATCAGTGGTTATGCTTGCCCGCCGGCGTGCCGTCGGACCAGTTCGGGACGCCGACCAGGAACACAAGAATCGGTGGCAGCCCTTTCATTTGGGACTGTTCTTGCGGGGAGTCGAACCAGAAGGAGCCGGACATGACCGGCGAGCCGGCCGCACCGGAACCCCAATCCTTGCCGTCCTTGACCCGGGTGTCGAACATGAGATGAGCCATGTTGTGGCCCTCTTCGTCGGTCAAATACGACGATTTGGACAGCATGTATTCCATGGCACCGTTTTCGAGATCCGGCAATTGTTTATGTTCGTACGCGGCCTTGAGTGCCGATAGCACTTCCGCGTTGGAGCGACCCGCCATCACCATCTTGGCGCGTAGATAAAAGATCGGCACGATCGAACGGGCAGCCTGGGGGTTGAGGCAATCGGCCGCCCTCACCTTCGGGTTCCAGAATTCGGGCCAGCCAAACGGTCCCGTCCAGCTTCTGCCTACCAGGCAGACGAACCCGTTCTGGCCTTCCACCGCTTTCTCATAGCCCTTGCGTCCCAGCACCAGGATCGTCGCATCACGGGAAATGGATTCCGGCGCCGCACTGCGTGCCAGGGCTATCTCGGCTCCGCGATCGGTCATGAGGTATTGCTCGATCGGGGCCATCTTCGGATAGGGTGACGCGACATCCTGTGCCATCGCCTGGTGCGCCGCCCCAAACCCGATGAGCAGGACGGAGCATTTGATCAAGAAAGCGCCAAACTTGTTTTCACGCATGGTTTGCTCCTCGAAATGGGTCGTTAAAGAAAGCCGACGAGCGGCCCTTCCGGAATTCGACATGATGGAAATATTTCGGTACCGGCCAAATACCTTGGCGACTCACTAGGCCATTTGGCCTAGGCCGAAGTTTCGGAATCTGTGATCAAACTGCCATTTTCGGAAGGTGCAGCTTGGGCCGTCCGTTTTCTTTGGTCCGACCATTTCAAAAAACGCGCCCAGTCACGTCCTTTTTCCGACACGTGATCACGCTGAAAGCTGGCGCGTAGCTGACGTGCCTGCTTTGAGCAACGTGTTGGCCTGATTTTTTCTGATTCACTAAAGGAATGAGGAAATGAATCCATGAAATTGAAATTTCATCGCACCATGCGCACCGCATTAATCGGCCAGGTCTTTACTGTATTGGCACTCGCTGGCGCTCCGGCTCCCACGCCTGCTTATGCCGCTGCCCCTGCTCTTGCTCCCGCTGCTGCGGCTGTCTGCGGGAATCCATCCTTGTTGACCGGCCCTTCGGCTGCACCGCCAGGTGCCATTACGGTGGAGGCAGGCGACAACCATGCTGTCGACTTCGGCCAAAAAGGGCAGACATACTGGTTTAAGCCCGGCATACACACGTTGGCATCGGACATCTATGGCCAAATCACCCCGGACAACAACAGCACCTTCATCGGTGCCCCGGGCGCAATCCTGGATGGCAAGAACACCAACTTATATGCCTTCACCGGTCAGGCTACCGGGGTGACCATCGAGTACCTGACGATTCAGAACTTTGGGACGGCAGGTGCCAACAACAACGAGGGAGTCGTCAATCACGACGCCGGTCATGGGTGGACCATCCAGAACAACACCATCCAGGGAAATGCGGGTGCTGGTCTGTTTGTTGGAACTTCCAATACGGTCAAATACAACTGCCTGACCCGCAATGGACAATACGGTTTCAGCGCCTATGAGGATAACGGCGTCTCCAATGTGGTGATCGACCACAACGAAATTGCCTACAACAACACCTATGGCTGGGAAACCGCTCAACCCGGCTGCGGCTGCACCGGGGGCGGAAAATTCTGGGCCACCCATACGGCGACCATCACCAACAATTGGTTCCACAACAACCATGAGGGACCGGGATTGTGGGCCGACACCAACAACGATGATTTCGACATCGAAAACAATGTCTTCAGCGATGAAGAAAACTCCGGGATCATCTACGAGACTTCCTACAACGCGTTGATAAAAAATAACGTGTTCCAGCGCAACGCCAATGTTTCAGGCCCCACCAACCCCGGCTTCCCCACCGGCGCCATCTACATTTCCGAAAGCGGCGGTGACAGCCGTGTTCCTGCTCGGTATCAATCCATTGCCATTACCAGCAACACCTTCACCGACAATTGGTCCGGCGTGGTGATCTGGGAAAACGCGGATCGCTACTGCAACTCTCCGGCCGACACCAGCACTGGCGACTGCACGCTGGTCAATCCCAACGTGGCGAACCTTTCAACATGCGTTTCGGGAACCATCAACAACACCCCCTACTTTTCCGACTGCCGCTGGAAAAGCCAGAACGTTCAGGTCAATAACAACGTCTTCAGCTTCTCGCCGTCGAACATCGGATCGAGCTGCACGCCGGCCAATGGCTGTGGATTTCAAGGCCTGTTTTCCAATTGGGGAAGCTATCCCACTTGGTCGCCATATCAGGGCGACATCGTCGAGCAGGCCATCACCTTCAGCCAGGGCAACGTTTTCAGCGGCAATACTTATACCGGCCCTTGGCAATTCATGGCCCATGACCAAGGGGTGACTTTGACGTCCGCCCAATGGCAGGCGGCGCCCTATGGTCAGGATGCAAACAGCAGCTTTCATTGAGCTGCCACGGATGTAACTTGAAGCAAGCTCCTCCCCCTGCTTGCACCTGATTAGCGTCGAGTCTCAGCTGCACGACGGGCGATCCCCTCCCCTGCTTGCACAGGGGAGGGTTAGGGTGGGGTTGTTCGAGCTTGCCGCAGTGCTTGAGTTCGCCGCGAGGTTGCTTCACCCCACCCCAGCCCTCCCCTACTACACGTAGGGGAGGGAGCAGATATACGTCAGTTGAGACATAGCGCTAATCAGGTGCTTGCAGGGGGAGTTTGTGAGGCGGAGATTTCTCCGCCTCAGTTCACCTGCTTGGCCTGAGTTATCAGGCTGCGGTCCAATTGGCGCTGGCTGGCCCCAAGGACAAATTCGAAATAAGTTTTCAGTTTACCGTGTCTGTAGTAGGGATGACTGGCATCCGTATAGACGAAATTATTTGATTTGTCGACACGACCCTGCCAAATATCGACAACAAAGCACTGCTTCTTTTTATCACCGGCATGATAGATATCCAACAACACAAAGTGATGATCAAAGACAGTGCTGCCAACAACCTGGATTGTTACGTTGTCAAAATTGGTGTTGTCCAAAAGATGGAAGACCGCCAAGCCGGACATGTGCAAACACCTTCCTATTTTTGTTTTTTCGGTGATTGCGCCGAGCTTGATCCAGAAACCCCCAATCATCTGAGCTCCCCCAAACTCACTGACATCCGACTTCAACTCTTTCACCTTTCCAGCGATCCACGCGGTGGCGGCACCACTGGTGTTAGTGGCTTGTAGATTGTCAGCCGTGTAGGTGTACCCGCCATCTGGCTTCGGAATATTCGTGACGCTCATCTGCGTCCACTTGGTCAAAGTCGCTTCCCCGATCCAGGCCTTCACATTGTCGACCGAGTATCCCATCGCACACCTCCAGGCAAGAATTCCATTGGAATGGCCTATTGGCCAGCGCCTCATGCAATGCAACTTTCGTATCAGCTCGCAGCCTTTTCGGCATAACTGCGGACATCGATTAAGAACAGCATAAAAGTGGCAGGACAGCGCTCTTGGTGCGATGTCATCCACACTCTATGCGCCGACTGCCGAGAACGGAGCCAGGACCGTATGGACTGCGAAAACCTATGTTCCCCTTATTCCCTGTTCCCGCCATTTATTCCCACCGCCCAAGCTACACGGAGATTGCGTGAAGAACTTGTCAAAAACGGCAGGCACGCAGGGCGCTTGTGGCGGCCCAAGCTTCGAAAAAGATCGCCACTTTCCCGCCGTTGTGCATGAGCGTTATGAATTCGCCTCGACCTCTCCGGCTCACAACTTCCGATCCGGATCCTTGATGTAAGTGCCCGAGAACTCCACCCGAATCCCGATGACGTCCGCCTTCAGCTTGCCGATGTCCACGGTGTCCCCATCACCCTCGGCTACCTTTGGCGTCGAGATGATCCAGTCGGCATAGAGCGTAGGCTCGCTGTAGGACGTGCGGAATTCCTCGGCGATGGCTGCGCGCACGCGCACCGCATCGCCCGGCTGGTCGGCGGGCGTGCCCGCCAGGTCGTAACGGAAGGTCAGATCTACCGGCGCGCCATGGAAATGGAAGGGTTTGGATTCCCGGCCCACCAGGCGCCGGTCGTCGTACGCCCCACCGGTGCGCAACGTGAACTCGACGACGCCACGATTGGGTCGCTTGCCCGGCGCCCATTCCACCCAGACGTGGATTTCCGTTACGCGTACGCGGCTGGTCAAGCCCCAGCCGGATAGCGGGCTGTTTGTGGAACTCAGACACAAGCCAATGCGCTGGCCGTCGAGCAGCGCCTGGCGCTGCGCAGGCGGCACTGTGTATGCCGCACGGCGATACTCCTGCGGCGCCGGCCTGAAACTTTCCAATGCGCGCGCCTGCATCTGCTTGAGGTCGGCAATGGCCTTGAGGTCGCCGGCCAGGTCGGCGATGCCGCGATAGTCATCGCGAGCGACGATCGTGCTGTCCAACGCCCAGTAGCGCCACGCGGCATCGAACTGGTACAGCGCGACCAGCAGCGAGCGCTGCATCGCGCGGTAGTTGCCCCACAACAGCACCATGGTCTGGGTCGACAACATCTGCTGTTGCTTCAAGTTGGCGATCTCGCTTGCCACCGCGTCGTGCTGCCGCGCGGCAATTTCGGCTTGCAGCCGGTTGCGCGCAAGCTCCTGAATCAGTGCCGGCAGGGCCGCCTGCGCGGTGGTGAGCGCACGGCCATAGATCACCAGGATCTTGAGTTCCTTCAGGTACTCCTCCGCTCCGTCGATACCCTCCTTGATGGCGGGCGCGAGCTGTGTCTCCACTTCGACCCACATCTGATCCCAATAGGCAGCGGCTGAAGGCGCACTCTTGGCGTCGTCGGACAGGGCCTCGCGACTGATCGCGGACAGGTCACGCGCGAACTTGCCTGCATCGGCGATCTTGTCGACGGCCGCCACGATGGCCAGGCACAGTTTCACGATTTTCTCGATGGCCTGGCCGACCTTGACCAGCTTCTTCATGATCTCGGCCAGCTTGGCTGCCGTGCTCGCCACGTCTGCCGCCGCCTTGGCCGCGCCGGCGGCACCGCTGGCATTGCCGGCAAACATCGAGCCCACGCCGGCTACAAAGGTGAACACCGCGCCGACAATCGCCCACGCCGCGGCGGCCTCTTTGGCGGCCTTCCACGCGTCCAGGCCGGCCTTGAAAGCGGCTTCGGCACGTCGGACGTTCGCACTCTGAGGCTCGATGGCGTCCTGCGCACGTTTGACGTTGGCGGTAGCCAGGCGCAGGTTCTCGGCCAGCTGTGTGGCAACCAACTGCTGGAACGCGCCAGCATCACCCTTCTCGCCCAGCACCCGCCGCGCCGCCTGCTTGCGCGCTTCAAGCTCGAAGGTGCGGTCGGCCAATCGCGCGTAACTGCCTGCATAGGCCTGCAGGGTGGGCACATGCTCCCGCGCCAGGTCGCCATAGAAGGATGCGCTCAGATACGGCACCTGTTCGGGAAACAGGCGCACCGGCTGCAGCAACTCACGCAGATTTGCCGCAGCCAATGCCAGCGGCTGCCACTCGGCCCGGTCTGGCAGCAGAGCCAACAACCCCTGCAGGCGCGTGCACAGTTCAAGGCCAAGTTCGCCCTTGCCCTGCGCCCCCAGTTCCTGCGCAGCCAGCAGCATCCGCTCCAGCAACGGCTGGCACGCTGCCATCGGCATCAGGGAGAAGTCCATCGGCAGCGGCGTGGCCGGCAGCTGTATATAGCCTTCGCCTTCGACCAAATAGTGCGTCATGATCACTTGGGGCGTCAGGGGATCAGTGAGGTCGTCCGTTCGGCTGATCGTATGCGGTTTGTCAGGGCCCCATGTCAGCAGCTTGGTCAACTGCCCCTTGCAACTAGCGGTCGTGACCATCCCTGCATAGAAGCCGAGAACGGTGATGCTGTCTGAGCGTAGATGGAACGTCGCGTTGGTTTCCAGCCGCCGGGCGAGAACCACCACCATATCGAGCCATTCGCATTCGATGGGATGGAGCACGTCGTGCCGGACATCCACGGTGTCGGCAAATATCAGCAATCGATAATGACTGAAAGTCTCCTTCGATGCCGTAGCCGCATGGTGAAGGACATGCGCCAGATTTAGGCGCACTCCGACAATGACCTGCCACCATTGACCTGGCCTGACCACGCGCTCAAGCGGCCCGGCCGGGCCGGCCTGGTCGATGATCGCATCCCAGTTGGGTTCGTTGGCCTGAAGTGCGCTGTCACTCACCGCCGACTCGATCGACAGGGTTGAGGAAGTCGTAGTCATGCTTATCGCCCCTGAGTGGTCCTTCACGAAACAACATGTTTACGGCAGGCAAAACCCGTGCTGGAACGCATTGCCGGGCAGAACCTGCAAGCCAACCGAGTATAGAGGCAAGCATGCTCCATTGGCGTTCTCATTCGAGCCGCGTAGCCACAATGGTCTACACGACCTTGTCTACCCCGTGCGCATCGTACGAACGGGGACGATCATCCGGAATGGCGTCGCGTTGGCGCTGCTCCACCTGACTCGGTGGCCGTCTATGCAATTTCCTTTAGGTCCCACCCGGCACTCGACGACCCGGCAGGCATTCTGCGAGCATGTCCCCATCAAGGAGGGGGAACGATGAGGATGCTGCGCTTTTGCTGTGCAGGTGTGGGTGTTTTGCTGGCAAGCCACGCCTGGGGGAGTGATTGCCATTTGGGGAAATACGGCACCTTGCCGGTGGAAATGGTTGGGGGGCAAGCCACGACCATGGTGAAAATCAACGGCACCCCTACGCGCCTTGCCCTGGATACCGGGGCCTTTTACAACACCATGTCGAAGGCCGCCGCGACGTCGCTGAGTTTGAGGACACGAGCCCTGCCGATTGGCGTTCGCATCGGCGGTATCGGCGGTTCCTCGGATGCCAGCTACACCGATATCAAGGAATTTGGCGTCCTCGATTCGACGCTGCACAAAATAGATTTTTTTGTGGGTGGTAGCGACACCGGCCGCGGGTTGCTGGGCGCCAACCTGCTCGACGCCGCCGACCTGGAACTGGACCTGGCCAATGGCAAAGCGACGCTGTTTGAAGCGGATCACTGCAATAAGGTGTCGATGGCGTATTGGACCAAGGCCGGCATCTACGACGTAGCCGATATCGAGCCGGCTAATAGCGAGCGCGATCGGCGTACTTTTTTGTCCGTAACCATCAACGGCAAGAAGGTGCGTGCGCTGCTCGATTCGGGGGCTTCGTTCACCCTTCTCACGCGCGATGCCGCCGAGCACGTAGGCATCGATCTGAAGGCGCCGGAGGTAAAACCGGGCAAGCCCACCTACGGCGTTGGCAGCAAGTTGGTCAAGACCTGGATCGTACCCGTCGATAAGTTTACGGTCGGTACGGAGACTATCCAGCACAGCCAGATGGAAGTGCTTGACGGAGGCATTGGCGACGGCAAAACAGACATGTTGCTGGGCGTGGACTTCATCCTTGCGCATCACATGTTCATCGCCAACAGCCAGAAGAAAGTTTATTTCACCTACAACGGCGGGCGCGTGTTTACGTTTGCCACAGCGTCGGGCGATGACGACCACGCTGGCGCTGCGGCTGGCGACAGCCCCAAGACCGCGAACGATTACGCATTGCGTGGCCAGGCGCATCTTTCTCGTGGCGAATCGAAAGCGGCCATGGCCGACCTGGATGAGGCGATTCGCATGGCCCCCGGGCAAGCCGACTACTACGCGGTCCGCGCCAGGGTGTTAGTGGCGCAGAAGCAGCCCGCTGCCGCGCTCTCCGACCTGGACAAGTCCCTTGGCCTTGAGCCCAAGAACGCTGATGCCTTGCTGCTGCGAGCACAGCTTCGCCTTGCGCACGAGGACCGCACGGGAGCCGCCGCCGACGTGACAGCGGCGAACACGCTGGTTTCTGCAGGCTCAACGCAAGCGCGTTGGATTGCCTCGCTGTACATTCAACTCGAGCAACCCACGAGCGCCCTACCCTACCTGGACGATTGGATTCGCTTGCACAGCAACGACGCCCTGCTTGGCTCAGCCCTTAACCAGCGCTGCTGGGCGCGCAGCCTGAGCAACCAGATGCTTGAGGAGGCCTTGAAGGATTGCCGCAAGGCCATCAAGCGTGACGGAGAAAACCCGACCTATCTGGACAGCCTGGGCCTGGTGCAGTTGCGACTGGGACATTACCCCGACTCCATCAAGGCCTACGAGCAGGCCTTGGCGCAACGGCCGCAATTTGCGTGGTCGCGCTACGGCCTGGGTCTGGCGAAAATCCGCCAAGGCCAGACGGATGCAGGCCATGCCGACCTGGTCGCCGCACATGCCATCGATCCGCAAATCGAGGCGCGCGCTGTCAAGTATGGGCTGGGCGCGACTGCGCCATAGGGCAAGCCGAGGTGAAGGGGCCCGTCGGCCCTCAATTACGCCCGCCCCCACTTTATTAGCGTCGAGTCTCAGCTGCACGACGGGCGGCCCCCTCTCCTGCTTGCAGGGGAGGGCTAGGGTGGGGTTGCACGAGCTTGCTGCAGTGCTTGAGTTCGCCGCGAGGTTGCTTCGCCCCACCCTACCTCCTCCTGCTTGCAGGAGGAGAGAAGAAAGGACGGCCCCCTACTACACGTAGGGGAGGGAGCAGATACCCGCCAGCTGAGACATAGCGCCAATCAGGTGCTTGCAGGGGGAGTCCCGGGCAGGCTCTGCAAACGGCGGAGGGCGCCGTTTCCGGCTGCTTGTTCAATCTCGCCTTGAACTCGTTTTTGAGCCGCTTGAATAGGCGCAGGCCTGATTCCATGGCAAGTGCGAAACCGATTCGTCATCCCCATTGGGACGGCTAAAACAGAACTCACTGACACCGTCGCCCTACCCTCGATAGCACCGGCGCCCCCCGCACCTGCCAAGCGGATCCAAATATAGGACGTCTGTTGTCCTATTTGCCGCCTAACGTGTCGCGCCAGGTGAACGCGATAGCGCTCGCTTTGCCCTCATTTATCCGACTCGGGACTTTTTTCATGACGAACCGATTTCTTCCTTTCTGCTTGGCCGGCTTGATGCTGTCGATGCTCCTTTCCAGCCATCCTTCCGATGCGTCCGAAGCCGCAGTGCCAGCCAACAACCCGGTTGCCAGCGCACAAGATGGCTCTCATGACTTCGACTTTCTCTACGGCAAGTGGCACGTGCACAACCGTCACTTGCAAGGGCGTCTGACTGGCTCCCATGAATGGGTGGAATTCGACGCCACTGACGAATTCCAGCCGCTACCGGGCGGCATCGGCAACGAAGAGCACTACCGTACCGAGCACTGGAAGGATTACGTCGGCATTGGCTTGCACTTCTATCATTCTCAAACACGGCAATGGAGTTTGTACTGGGTCGATAACCACAACGATCCCGGCGTTCTGCAACCACCCGTCAATGGCGCTTTCTCCGGCAACGTCGGCACCTTCGAGGGACCGGACACTTTCAATGGAAAACCCATCACAGTGCGCTTCATCTGGAAGGTTGTCAGCAAGAACCAACTCCACTGGGAGCAAGCATTCTCGGCTGACGGTGGCCGCTCCTGGGAAACCAATTGGACCATGGAATTCACCCGCTGATACGTCGGTGCTCCATCTGATCGCAAGCCACCATTCCAAGGACGTTCCATGAAGCAGACCGCACGCCTACTGCTCGGCCTTCTCGCACTTTCCCTTACGCCGGGCGCTTTCGCACAGACACCCCACGAACCCGTCAACGAAGCCACTACAATCGACTTGAACAGCGTCAAGCACCTGCAGGATTTCCAGGTGGTCGAGTTTCGTCGTTACGTCACGGCGAACGGTGAGCGAACGCATTTCGTCAAATTCTTCGAAGCTTTCTTTCCCGAAACCTTCGAGCAGTTGGGCGCAATCGTTTTCGGCCAATTCACGGAGCGTGGCAATCCCAATCGTTTCACATGGCTACGCGGCTTCAAGGATATCAGCGCGCGCCCGATCGTCAGTGCAGCTTTCTATTACGGACCTGTGTGGAAGGAGCACAGGAGCAAGGTGAACGCTATCCTTCCAGATAGCGACAACGTCTCGCTAATGCGTCCGCTGCGGCCTGAGCAAAGCATCCCCGTATTGCCGGCAGTCGATCCCGTAGCCGAACAAGACGGCGCGCATGGCGTCGTGGTGGCGCAAATCTTTACCATCAAAAAAGGCAGCGAAGAGGTTTTTGCCAAACAGGCTCAAGCGGCATTTGCCAAATACGAGATCGCGGGCGTTCATCCGGCCGGCGTACTGGTTTCCCTTGATGTGCCGAACAACTTCCCGCAATTGCCGATACGGACAGACGGGCCTTTCCTCGTCTGGCTGGGCGTGGTCAAAGACGACTCAACGCTGGACAAGCAGCTCGCGCCACGCCTGACATCGGCTGAAGAGTCGCTGACGGCAACCGGTCTGCTACGTGGCATGCCAGAACGCGTAGTCATGGACCCGACTTCTCGCTCGCGCTTGCGCTGGTTGTCCAATGAAGCGGCCAAAGCATCGCCATGACGCGCTACGAATGGTGCGGTTAATGGCGCTAACTTAAGGATGGCCTGAGAAAATCCGTCCTGGATTTCTTAGACGCGCATCCTTGCACCGCGGAAGCTCTGAATAAATCAGAGCTTCCTTAAGCGTTCGCCATGTCGCGCTGGGGCTGCCATGCCATGTCGCTCACTGGCCCAGCTTCACCATCACAACACCATGCGGCGCCACCTTCGCCGTGAAATGACCGGTGACGCTGCCCAGCGACTTGTGTGTCCACAGGTCACGCACCTTGAGCGCGACGGTGGTCGGAAAACCCAGGTCGGTCCAGTTCGCCGTGATGTCCGCCGGCCGTTCGCTACGGTTGAACAGGACCACCGCCCGGCCGCCGTCGGCCAGCGGCCTGGCCCACACTTCCAGCTCGTCGTCCTTGCGCACGCGGTGCCCCGCGCGACCCAGGCCATCCTGATCGACGGCAATCACCTCGCGATTGAGCAGGGTGGCGCGGGTCGCATCGCTCATCTGGGCGATGTCGTTGCCGGCAATCAGGGGCGCAGCGATCATCGCCCACAGGCTGAATTGCGCACGGTATTCGTCGTCGCTCATGCCGCCATTGCCGATTTCCAGCATGTCCGGGTCGTTCCAGTGCCCCGGACCGGCGTAGCCATACAGCGGCTCGGTGAGGTCGAGGATGTTGACCATGCCCAGACTGGTGCCCTTGCGCCCCGCCCAGGCATCGTAGATGTCCTCAGTGGTACGCCACAGGTTGCCGATCTTCTCGCCCCATTCCCACGGCATGGACTTGTCCACCATCGTGGGCCGGCTGATGCCCCAGTCGCAGATCGAGAAGACGATGTCACGCCCGGTGGAGCGCAGCGCATCGGCCATGAGTGCGTAGGCCTCCTCGCTGTTGCGCGTGCCGGTGTAGCACCAGTCGTATTTCAAGTAGTCGACACCCCAGCGGGCGTAGGCAAGTGCGTCCTGGTACTCGTGGCCCTGGCTGCCAAGGTGCCTGCCGCAGGTCATGCTGCCCGCGTCCGAATAGATGCCGAACTTAAGTCCTTTAGCGTGGACGTAGTCGGCCAGTGCCTTGATGCCTGAGGGGAACTTGGCAGGATCGGGCAGAATGTTGCCATCGGCGTCCCGCTTGCCCTGCCAGCAGTCGTCGATGACAACGTACTGATAACCGGCATCGCGCATGCCGCTTGCCAGCATGGCGTCCGTGACGGCACGCACGGTTCTCTCGTCGATGTTGCAGCCGAACTTGTTCCAGCTGTTCCACCCCATCGGCGGCGTCTTGGCCAGGCCGTTGGCGGTACGCGTCGGATCATGCGACTCCCGGAAGATCGAACGGTTCGGCCCCATCTCCATGTTGAACAACTTCTGGCTGTCCGGCTCGTTGCCCGGCGGCGTCTGCGCCGAAACTCGCACAGCCGGCGCCAATAGGAGCGACAGCACCACGAGCATGCTGAGCATCCATGGGCGCCAACGGTGGCCAGAATTTGATGGGAACATTATCGATGGTCTCCGAATGCACGGCGCGAAATGCACGGCGTATTTGTCATACATTACTACCATACAAGAGACGCTCAGAAAATTGCTTTTTTGCGGCATGCGGAATGCAGCACATGGCATGCGGAAAACTGCATAAGGAGAAAAATCCGAGGCATCCGAACGTTTCCCATCGGGAAGCAACGTTTAGGAAACGGCACCCTCCCTTGTTTGCAGGGGAGGGCCGGGGTGGGGTTTCACGAGCTTGCGGCAGTGTTTGAGTTCAACGCGAGGTTGCTTCACCCCACCCCAGCCCTCCCCTACTACACGTAGGGGAGGGAGCCGTTGTTCGCCAGCTGAGACATAACGCTAATCAGGTGCAAGCAGGGGGAGGAGCTTGCTTCAGGCACGGGCGCTCGATAGTCCGCCGCCCTCCCCCATCATGGATCGCCCAACCTGATGCATAGCGTTTCCAGCGATCGAAACAACACGGAGCGGCGCCAGTCAGGAGGCTCGTCGACCAGTTCGGCACGGCACAACACAGGCGCGAGCGACTCGAACGCGGCGCGCGCCTCATGTCGCGCCAGACCGACACCAAGGCACGTATGGATGCCCGCACCGAAAGAGACATGGCGGATCTTCGGTCGGGAAGGATCGAATCGATCCGGATCGCCAACGTCCTGCGGGTCGCGATTGGCCGCCGCGAGGCAGCAGACTACCGAGTCGCCGGCGCAGAAGCGGTAGCCTTCGCATTCGATGTCCTCGCGAACTACGCGGCCCGCAAGATGGACCGGCGACTCGAAGCGAAGCGTCTCTTCGACCACTGCAGCCGACCTTTCGGCGGGGTTCGCAGCAAGCTCGACCAATGCGTCCCGATGACGCAGCAGTGAGAGCACGCCGTTGCAGATCAGGTTTCGGCTCGTTTCCTGGCCCGTAACCAGAATCAGGATGATGGAATCGATGGCTTGCTGTCGGCTCAAGCGGCCGAGCGAGATGGCATTGCCGAGCTGCGCGATCACTGTATTGGCGTCGCGATCTCCTGCAAGCTTGAGCTGGGCACCGACGTACGCCCGCAGGGTACGCGCCGCCTCTGCGGCGCATGCGTAGACGTCCGGGGAGCGTTTGACGTCGAGCGCTTGCGCGAGCGGCTTTGCCCACATCCGTATCCACGGCGCGTCTTCCACGGGAACGCCAACGAACAGGCACAGGCAGGTGAGCACATAGGGAATCGCATAGTCAGCCATCACGTCGAGGCTCGCACGCTGCTCGATCCGCGCCGTCATGGCACAGGCAATGTCCCGGCATCGGTCGTGCATCACCTGGAGTGCATCACGCGAAAATGCATCGGCCAGCGCCGACCGCAACGTCGTGTGATACGGGGGGTCGCGAAACATGACCCAGTGGTCAACGAGGTGATAAAGCTCCTGCAATTCGGGCGGCAGCAGGCCCGGATCGGCGCTGCGATGGCTTTCGCGGCCAAAGCGGCTGTCTGCCAGGATGGCACGCGTCAAGGCATTGCCCAGCACGTACCAGCCGCCTTCGATACCCGCATTGACCGGCTTGCCCCAATGAACCGGGGCAATGTTTCGATAGCGCGCGTAGTAGTCGTACGGCGCTTCGTGCAGCGCTTCGGCGAGTGGATCGAATCGCAGCATGGTGTCGCGCTCAGGTCGTGCAGGCGACTGCGCTGACGGTCACGCGGCCTGGCGCGCTCGTGCATCCCCGTTGGCAGCAGGCGCCGCATAGAGGTGTAGTTCGTGGAAATAACCACGAAATACGGCGGCAATTTCCCGAATCAGGCCCTCCAGGATTTGCATCGGGTAACGGCGCGCCTGCATGACCGAACACGCGATGTCGACCATCACATCGTAATGTCCGTCCTTGTCGTCTATGCCGGTGTGAGCGCGGGCGCCTTTGACATGGTCTTCGGAGAGCGCGGCGCCGGCACGTTCCACCACCTTGCGTGACGCGATCGAGGAATTCCATTCAACGTACAGCGAGTACGCGACAGCCGGAAGCGAGCCGAACTCGGCGATTCGTTGCATCAGCAATTGCATCAACACGGTCGTGGCAGGCATCGGCGGCGTGCCGAGCACCGCGGTCTCGGACAAGCCATGAGCCTTCAGATCGGCAAGATAGAGCCGGTCATGGTTCATTTCGGTCTCGACATAGTCGGCCCACCGCCTTGCCGCTTCGTAGTCCTCCTGCACCATCGCGGCGAGCGCCAACGCGTCGGTGGCTGCCGTGGCTCGGATTCGGCGGACAGTTTCGACGCGATGCCGCAGATAGTATTTGATATCGAGCTTCTCTTTCTCGTCGATGAGATGGTTGGCGCGTGGAACGGTGGCTCCGAACGTGGACGCCTCTTCGTTCAACAGCTGCTCGATCGCTTGACGCGTAGACTTGAGGACTGATTCGGGCGTTTTCATGATGACTCGCTTTTCCTCGAATTTTGTGGATGGATTTGGTTTGTCGTAGTTCTCACGTTGCGACATTGAAGAAGAAATTCTGCGTGAGCCTGCCATCATCCGAACTTCGACCGAATCCGCTCAGTCGCGCATGGAATTGGCGGCTATCGAATACGATGCATCGATTGAAGCGCATGGGTACGGCGGCCAGCTGGTCCCACTTGCTGTCGATGTCGAAGCCATCTTTCTCAAACGTTTTCAGCAACGTCTCCGGCGTCTTGTTGGTGCGAGCCATCGCTTCGCGCCAAGCGCTAGATTCGAAGTCAGGCACATCATCCCAGCCTGTCTCACGATGGCGATAGAATGCCGTGCCGCCTTCGCATTGGCTGGGCTCGTTCAAGTAGACGATCGCCGCGTAGCGCGTCACCATCGAATCGAAGTGAACCCAGGTCTTGCGATCGGGATCGTCCTGCTCTCGCTCGAAGATCAATCGAAACTCCCCAGTTGGCATATGCCAGTAGATGAGCTTGCGCAACTGGTCTGCAATCAATTCGAGCCCCACCTGGCTGAAGCCGTGTTGAGGCATGGTAAGCTGACCCTTGTAGTACGTTTTTTCCTGGCTCGATTCCATCTCCTTGAAGGGGAGCGACAGCGCGTAGCGCCGTACGAGGTCCGGATCGGGATAGAAGTTGTCAATGATGCAAAGACGAAGATTGCTCATATTGCCACCCATATAGTGCGGCACCAAACGCAGTGCCGTCGTGGACCGCAGGTTGGACGAACACTTCGCTTACAGGCAAGGCATGGCGGATGCGTGAGCACAACGCCTGATTCAGTGCGGGATCGCCCGCCAGGCATAGACAGGTGCAACCGGTCTTCTCCAACGCCAGCGCACTCAAACTCAACATCGTTTCCTCGAACGAGGATCGCGCGCCCGATGGGTCGAGCTGGTCGCGCGAAACCCGTGCAAGCTTGCAGATGCCACCCGCGCTGGCGTGAAAAATATCCGCCCGCTCAAGGGGCGGGACGAACGCCCCCGGCGCGCCACCCAACCGGACTGCGCCGCCTTCACTTCCACTGATAATGAGGATGGCGGCTTCATCGTATCCGGATGCGTGCAGAGCACTATATGCCTGAGCCAATGCAGGGTCCACCACCAGCATGCGCGATTGCGGCGAGCACGGCAGCCGCAACACGCAGTCCGCCACGGTCAGTCTGCGCGACCGACTCGCTGCGGGGCTTGCGTCGCAAAACACGATCACGTCGACGTCGACGTAGGCAATGCCAGCGCTCGACAGACAATATTCGACGCTTCGCTCAGGCATGCTCATGGGGTGCAAACCGTAGTCGCCGGGCAATACTTGCTCGCACTGGCCGCTCAACTGCGCCTCCTCGATCGAGACCGGACTGCCCCGCTCTCCCAGCAGGCAGGCACATGGATGATGCGAGAGAGCGACGCCAAGTGTGTACACCGTTTCTTCCCTATTTCGATGGCATGTCGATGTGTCTTCCGCAGCTCGGCCCGAAAAGTTTCCATCGTTCGTCAGACGCCACGGCGTATCGGACCTCCAAGCTTCGCATTCTCTCGTGCGAGGCATTCGCAGGTGTCGATCGTTGCGCGCAATACGTTTTGCATCGCCCGCATCCCCGCGCCGTGGTGTGACATCAGCTGGTCGAGCAGAGCACCTTCCTCGAATTCGAATGCATAGCGTGTCTTGGCGGTTTCCCCATAGGCAATGAGACGTTCCGCAAATGCCGGATCGAATGCCACCATCATCAGCAGCTTTTCCAGTTGCGAGAAAGAAGGATCAGCGCGCTCTTCGGCGGCCTCGGCCGGTGCGCGCGCGCCTGCAGGATCTACCGGCGCCGACGTGTCTGTTGTCGGCGTCGGTAGTGGGGTTAAGGCGCGCGCGTCTTCGCTCATTTGAAGGGAGGCTGCCTACACCCACGCAGCAGCCTTTCGTTTTTTGTCGCGTTACTTCACGACATCCATGGCCACCGGACCGGCAAGGCTCGGCACATGGACCCGGAACGTCTGAGATGCCAAGCCCGGATGCTGCGCGGCGAGGCCTACATAACCCGGCGAGAGGCCCGTAACGTGGGGTTGTGCGTAGGCGAGTCCCGCCAGACCCGGCATGGGGGCAACCAGCCCAGCCAAGCCTGGAATGATCCCGGTCAGACCAGGTGCATAGACCTGTCCCGCCAGACCCGGATTGAATCCGGCTAGACCAGGCACATAGCCAAGCCCTCCCAGGCCCGGATGGATCCCGGCTAGACCAGGCGTGTGATAGGCAAGCCCCGCCAGACCCGGGTGGAATCCGGCCAGGCCGGGCGTAAAGCCGAGCCCCGCCAGGCCCGGATGGATTCCAGCTAGACCAGGCGTGTAATAAGCAAGCCCCGCCAGACCCGGTTGGAATCCGGCCAGGCCGGGCGTATAGCCAAGTCCTGCCAGGCCTGGATGGATGCCGGCTAGACCCGGCTGATAGGCAAGCCCCGCCAGACCCGGGTGGAATCCGGCCAGGCCGGGCGTATAGCCAAGCCCTGCCAGGCCCGGATGGATGCCGGCCAGACCAGGCGTGTGATAGGCAAGCCCCGCCAGACCCGGGTGGAATCCGGCCAGACCGGGTGTATAGCCTAGCCCTGCCAGGCCCGGATGGATTCCAGCCAGACCAGGCGTGTAATGGGCAAGCCCCGCCAGACCCGGCGCGAATCCTGCCAGACCGGGCGAGAACGTAAACCCGGGTTGTCCACCCCATCCACCCCAAGGAATGCCACCGGGCACGTTTCCAGGCACGTTTCCGGGCACGTTCCCGGGCACATTTCCAGGCACGTTCCCGGGCACGTTCATGTAACCAGCAAGATTGGGTTGATTGAATTCAGGAATGCCGTAATTCATGTTCCCTCCGTCACATTCATAGATGAATGGCGCAGACTGGGTTCCGCATCGGCCTTCGAGCGCCGCGCCTCACCTCGATGCCAATCGGTGAGCGGCACTCAAGAAACTAGCGGCCGCCCCAAGTTTTTCGCTCGCAGTAACTCCCCGTTGAGGATTGCCCCAGCGGAGGCGTGGCGCACAGCGACAGGTTCGGGAGCGCTTGCTTACTTAGTAGAGGCAGTACTGCATGCCGGGCATGGATCCGCCCACAGGGATCCGCATCGGGGCCGGATCTTCAATTTGCGAGACCTGGCGGGTGGCGATGTTGAAATGGACCAGAAAGCGCGGCGCGAACAAGGAAATCTTCCGTTCCGTGCAGCTGAATTCGAACACGATGCGAGCCTCGTCCGGATCGCTTTCACCGTTCAGGCAATAAGCCGTACGAAATACTTCGGCATCGAGCAAGTGCTCGATGAAGTGACTTTGGACTTGTGGATCCTTGAGCGCCTCGATCACGTACGGCCATGACGGGTTCGACGTCGCCCCAAGCAGCCCTTGCGCATCGGCGACGGCTTTTTCCAGGGCACCGAGGAGTTCAGTTTCCGGCCCGGACGGCTTGCCTTGAAGTTCTGACTCGGGCTCTCGTGCAACAGATGGGTTTTTCGTACGCTTTTCCATGTCACCTCCTTATCATGGTCATGCGACGATCCGTTCGGCATTCAAGATGCGCATCTCTGCGCAAGACGGCTATCCGATTGAACGGCCGCCAACGTCTCGCCATCGATTCGACACTGTGCCCAACGACTACGTCTGCGTTCACTACGCCCACGTTCATGACTTGGCATGCGAAGGCTGCTAGTGCGACGCTGCTGCGGCACTGCGCCCTCCCTCGGCGTGAGCAAACATTGTCTGGGATGCCGACCGCACAATGAAGGTTCAGATTCGTATCAGATTCTCGAAATGCGATTCACGCGACCGCGAGCGTGCGGCTCCATGCATGGAGTTGCTCGACACTTGCATTGACTCCGCCGCATACGATGACAATTACATTTCTTGCACGTTGCAGCGCCGGCAGATCGGCGTCGAGTGCTGCAACCGATGCGCCACAGGCCGGCTCGACCACTACGCGGTGCTCTTCCAGCAATTCAAGGCAGCCGGCGACCGCTGCAGCGTCGCTTACTACCGCGCTCTCGACCGGATGCTGTGTCGCCGCACGCAGCGCCGCGGACGAAACCGCGCGGGCACCCAATGAGGTTGCTATGCTGGAAATCGCAGGCAAATTGACCACCCGATTCGCTTTCAGTGCTTGTGCGTAGGAATCCGCACCGACTGTCTCTGCCGCAATCACCGGCACGTTGTGCCAGTCATTGCGGCGCAACCCCTCGATAACACCGCACAACAAACCTCCGCCACCCACCGACAGAATGATTGCGTCAGGTTGAGACGCCGACCGCGCGATTTCGTCGATCATGGACGCGTGCCCCATCCAAAGCAATTCGTCGTCGAATGGATGAATGAATGCATCATTTTCATGTACAAGACTGCGTGCGAAGGCATCAGCTTCATTCCAGCTGTCGCCATGAACGATGACTTCAGCGTCTTCCCGTGCAATGAGGCGCCTTGCCCGCTCCGGCGTCGTTTTCGGTACCACGACAACAACTGGCACGCCGAGCTTGCGCCCTGCATAAGCCACGGCCAAGCCGGCATTACCGCCGGATGATGAAATGAAACGTTCCGCGCCACGCTCGCGATAGATCGAACACGCATAGCCCATGCCGCGATTCTTGAACGAACCGGTCGGTTGCCACGCCTCCATTTTTAGAGAAATCGTTTTCATGCAACGCCTGGACAAGGCTCGTGACTCCAACAGTGGTGTTTCGAAGTGAGTAATCATGTCACCCTCGGTGTTGAATCGATCCAAATGGCTGTCGACACGAAAATTTCTGAACACCCTCTTCTGCTTTTGCTCGTGGTCTTGTAGGCGAGCGACGCGCAGTATATAAATTGTGCACTGAAAGGGGTTCGATGGTTTGTGGCGCTTGTGAAACGGAAGTAACGTCAACATCTCCGCACACTTCAGGACATCCATTCGCCGTGACTACCACTGGTCGCGATACGTTTGAGGGTGCTCGCACACAAGGCCGCGTTGTTCTTGAGGCGGAGCTGCTGAAGCATTTGCGATATAGCCGCCAACTCAGCCAGGACGAATTGGCGAACGAATGTTCTCTGCGACACATCAGGGTGTCGATTTCATCGATCAAGCGAGCGGAAACCAGCAAGCCGGTCTTGTTCAGAATCGCCCGCGAACTGGCACGTTTCTTTGATGTTCCCGCTGAGCAGCTGATCTGCAGCAATGCGCCCGAAGCGAGTAATGGCAAGGCTTTGGAGCATGGAGCGCCCCAGTTTGTCGTCCGTGAAGAACTGGCGAAAGTCAACGCGATCGACGCACCGCACGCCTATCCAAACACCCTGGAAGCGCGCGACGAGCTGCGCAGCTATGTGGAAGCGCTTTCGCTCGCCAATAAGGCATTGCGCCCGGACTGTCCGGCCACAGTCCGTAACGAACTCGCCCGTCTCAAAGGGGTGCTCCTGAAACTGCTCGACCTGCCGGAAAATTCGATGCTCTATTTGCTCGCAATGGCCGAGCTGGCGCAGAACGACGGCGAGCACTGCGAGGCGTGGTGCGAGCTTGCCGACGCGTATCGCCATCTTGGCCTGGAGTCGTTCCAGTAATGGCGGCGGCGTGCTCGACTTATAGAGCTACTGAACTACAAACTCGACTTCTCCACTTGATCCTGGAGCAAGTCCAACGGCCAATACGTGCACGTGATTGCTCATCACCGGTCTTTTCTGGACGGTCTTTTCTGGTCTTTTCTGGAGGTCTTTTCTGAGGTCTTTTCTGGACATCCACTATTGGTCTTTTCTGGACATCCACTATTTGAACCGCCTAATTCTGGACATCCACTATTTGAACCGCCTAATTCTGGACATCCACTATTTGAACAAGCCTAATTCTGGACATCCACTATTTGAACTGCAAAGCACAATCGCCTACAAGCCAGAGGCTGGCTTACATGAACTTGTATGCTTAACCCCTTCAGCGCATCTCTTCGCTGATTTCTGCCACTCAAACTCTTCTTACCGTCCCTGAAAGATTCCGTCGATTCATCTCCTTCCTGAAACCGGTCAAAGTATCTGCTCATTGCCACCACGGAATACTGGACGAATGCCCCGACAGCCCCATCCGTAGTCAGGTTGCCTTGCCTTTCCTGCCCCCTTCAGCCAACACTGCCCCAAGGCTCTCGCCTTCGCCACCAGGGACTCCATTGTCCCCACCGCCCGCCAGTATTGGCTCTCGATACCCAACATTTGCGTTCGCCATTGCCGTTCGCGCAAGCCGAGCTGTGCCAGCACTGCGGGCACCTCCGCTGCGATCGAGCCCCGCTTGTCATCGCGCACCATCCGGCCACTCCAATCCACCAGTTCCACGTAATCGAGAGTTCGCAACGAAACCACAGGCGCCAGCAACATTCCGGCCAAGGGGCGCAACGCTTCACTGAGCGAGGTCGCCTTGGTCTGTACATCCTGAAGACGACGGCGAATCGACGTGTGCTCCGAGGCAGTCAGCTCGGTTGCCATGCCTGCGCGAATGGGGTTTAAATCCACATAAACCATACAAGCCAATACCGCCTGCTCATCCAGTAAGGCCTGGCATTTGAAACGCCCCTCCCAGAAACGCCCCGTGCAACCGTCCTCGCGGTTGGCCTGGCGGGCAATCGGTTCGTTCAAGCAGCGCATGAACCACGACACGCTGCCCAGCCGACTGCGCAGCTCTACCATCTGCTCCGAGTCGCCTTGCAGGCGCCGCGCCTTTTCCTGGCACAGTCGCTCGTCAATCGCATTGTCAACCCGAACCGGAAACAACCGAACCCAACGTTCGGCCACTTCTTTGTCGGACCAGTTCTTGGACGCCATCGGATTCACATGCATCACTACGTGCACGTGATTGCTCATCACAGCATAGGCATACAGCCCGACCGCAAAGCATTCCGCCAACTCCAACAGTCGTCTTTCCACCCAAGCCTTCCGATGATCATAAGAGCGACCGTTATACGTGTCTTCCCCGCAAAGGAAAGCGCGGCGCACGCATCGGGTAACACAGTGGAAGAAGCCCTCTGTTTCCGAGTCGACGATTTGGTTGCGTGGGTAGGCCATGACCCCACACTACGCCTCGCCACAAGCCGCTGATGTCAGTCAACGGCGCGCGCGGCTGTCGGCGAAAAGTCATTTCGTGGATGTCCCAATACATGCATCTCCTGTGGATGTCCCAATACATTGTGTGCCAATACACGTTTCGTGGATGTCCCAATACACCCAACACCCAATACATGTCCTATGCATCTCCTTTCGTGGATGTCCCAATACATTTTCGTGGATGTCCCAATACATTCATCCCAATACATTCACCAATACATTCAATACATCTTCACTGGTTTTAACTCATTCATGCCCGACACATCCTTGTGTCGAGGCCTGTGAACTGATCAGAAGTGCTTGGCAAAGCCTACGCTCAGCGCGTTGTCGCTCAGATGATGGGCGAACTGTCCTTGGTAATTCAGGTACAGGCTCCACGATGCCCCCGCCTTAGCCGTGATACGCGCACCCAAGGTTGCCGTGCCGCGGCCCAGGTTGTCGGCAGGTATTGCGAACATCGTTCCGTCTTGCGCCGTTTCCCTTACCACCGGTGTGTTGCAGTTGCGCGTGTCGTAGCGATAACCCACTTCGAACTGCGGCAGGTAGCTCACACCTCGCGCCACAAACGCTCGAGAGAATGACACCAACGCGTAAGGCTGCATGGTGTTATACGTGGCATGCGCGCCGCTCACGGCAAATGCGGAAGCCAACGGGCTATTGCTTGGCACGGTTTCACCAAACGCATCCAGGGTCTGGTGCTGATATGTCGCACCTGCGGCTGGCGTGATCTGCCACTGCGCCGTCGTCAACGGCCACGCCACCTGCAGGGCTGCTGACGTGATTTCGCCGCTTGGCGAGGCAATACCGCGGCCCACGCCGGTCTGGCGATACATGTGGTAGCTGCTGTGCGCTTGGTCGACGGCGCCTGACAACACCACCGGACCCAAATTGCCGAATGCATATAAACCGCCATGCACGTTGTCGATCGAGCCGTTGCCACCGTTGTGGTCAGAGCCGTTGCTGCGATCAAAACCCACTTCCACGCCGAGGTGTGCAACATCCGCCACTGCTTGATCCCAGCCACCTTGCAGGCCGAACCGGCTGCTGTTGAGGCCGTTGCTGCCGGTTAGCGAATCGCTGGTGCCACTGTATTGCACCCACAGACCACTGTCGCAGCCCGAGGTAACGGTATTGCTACGCGATGCATCAGTATTACCGCACGCTGCTTCGGTAGAGCGCAGCGTTGCATCGATTACTGTGGCGAGCGATTGTCTGCCAGCCAGGCCAGCGTCCTGCATCAAGTTAGTGTACAGGCTGGCGTCATGCGGTGCGACCACAGTATGCGCCGTCGTTGGGGTCGTAGTGGGAGTTGGGGTCGGTGCCGGTGCCGGTGCCGGCGTTGGAGTCGGCGATGGAGTGGGCGTTGGCGTGGCTGCTGTTCCCAGCGTCAATTGAACCTGCGTCGCACTGTACGAGAGCTTCGTATCGAGCCCTGTCGGCACCGAGCCAGTCGATGTGGTCGAAGCAAACTGTCCGCTCAGCGACTTGGCCTGCACCAGCGTGAAGTTCGCGCTGTTGTAGGTGCCTGGCGCATAAATCAGGTTCAGCGCGCCTGCAAGGCTGGCGTTGCCTGTTATCACCAGTTCGGAAGCCTGCGTGGGTGTTACGTCGATCTGCAAGCTCGCATCGGCGTTCTGGGTGTAGTTGCCGTTGATGGTCAGTGCGCCGAGCGAACCACCCGGCCAGACCGAACCATCACTGGTTACGTTACCGTTGATGGTGCCGTGGCCTCGCAAGGTTCCACCTTCATCCAGCTTCACGCTACTTTGAATCGAAGCGTTGGCATGCAAGCCGTCGCCCACTTCCAAGGTGCCGGACTGAACTGTAGTACCACCGGTGTAGGTGTTCACGCCATTCATCACCAACGTGCCGACGCCGATCTGCGCCACGCTGCCGCTGCCGCTGATCACCGAACTGTAGGTCACCGTATCCGCACGATCGAACGCCAGCGCACCGTTGTTCACAACGTTACCGACGAAGGCGCCTGCGGTGCCGCCATTACCCAACTGCAACGTGCCGGCATTGATCGTGGTGCCACCGCTGTAGCTGTTGGTCCCAGTCAATACCAAGGTCCCACTGCCTTGCTGGACCACGCTGCCGCTGCCGGAGATTGCACCGCCAAAACTTGCGCCACCACTGCGATCGAACGCCAGCGTCCCCGTGTCGAGGACATCGCCGGCGAGGGAACCCGTCGCACCGCCATTGCCAAGCTGCAAGGTAGCGCCCGCAGTGATCAGGGTTCCGCCGGTGTAGCTGTTTGCCCCCATCAGCACTTCCTTGCCACTGGCCAGTATCAATTCGCCGTGGCCCTGGACGGTGCCGGCGAAACTTCCACTGGCGCGAGAAAGGATCAGCAGCTGGCTGCCCAGATTCACCGAGCCGATGCCGTCGAGCGACATAATGGACGCCACATTCGTTGCGCCACTGATATCCAATGCGCCGTTGACGATCACATCGCTGGAGGTGGCGATGCTGCCGCTACCGGACAAGGCGAGCGTGCCGGCATTGATCGTGGTGGTTCCGGTATAGCCGTTGGCGCCCGTGAGCGTCAGCGTGCCTGCGCCGGTCTTGGTCAACGCACCGCCGCCGGTGATCGCATTCGATACGGTAAAGTCTGCGTCGGTCTGCAAGCCGCCATTGCCAGCAAGGTTGATTGCCCGCGCGGTGGTGAATGCTGCGGTGTTCTCCAGCGTACCTCCGTTGAACGTAATACCGGCGGACGTCGCACCCAGGTTGGCGTCACTCGCCACGGACACGGTGCCACCATTGATCGTAGTGCCACCGGTGTAAGTGTTATTGCCAGCCAACACCAAGGTGCCGGCATCGGTCTTGGTCAACCCCGCGCTGCCGGTCAGTACGTTGTTGATCGTTGCACTCATGCTGGCCGCGGCACTGCTACCGTCGCCCACACGAATCACCGGCGCGCTGCCATTGCTGCCCACCAATTGCAACGCGCCACCATTCAGTACATAGCCGTTCGATGCGAACTGCAAACCCGTGGCCTGGACCCCGCCCGCACTGGCGTCCACCGTCACCGTGCCTGCGCTGCCGCCGAAAATGGCGAAGCCAGGCTGCGGCTGCTGCATGATATTCGGCACGCTGCCGGTCGCATTGGTCCATTGCTGCGTTGCGTTGGACCACGTGCCGGTGCCGCCCCCCATCTGCGTTGAAGACGCCTGGCCATTGGCGTTCCAGAAGTTCAGCGTCAGGCCAGTGGTATCGATCAGGTTGATTTGCTTCTGCCCTGTCAGGGTCTGCAATTGCAAAGTCTCGCCGGCTGGCGTGGTGCCCAGCGTCAGGCCGCCGTTGGTTTCACTCAACGTGCCGCCATAAGTGAGTACGTTGTACAAGCCCGGCCCCATGCCGCCGGCATCGGTGACGTTGAGCGTGGCTCCATTGAGCGAAAGGTTGCCGCCGACATGCACGCTGTCGCCGGTACCGGTGGTCTGAAAGTTCGCACCCGGCGCGCCGAACTCGTAGTTCAGCCCGCCGCCTTGGGCCAGGTTGAGGTCGCCATCGACGGTAAGCGTGCTGATGGAATAGCCTGGAGCCAGGTAGCCGCCGCCCAACACATTGACGCTACCTCCGATGGTGCCATGACCGCGCAGCGTCGCGCCGCCGTCCACCGTCACGTTGCCGCCCAAGGCCGCGCCATTGCCGGCCGCGCTGCCGACGACCAAGGTACCGCTCGCCACCGTCGTGCTGCCGGAGAAGGCGTTGCTGTTGCCCTCAAGTATCAGCGATCCGCTGCCGGTGTGGCTCAACGAACCGTTGCCACTGACCACGCCGAAATAAACGCTGTTGCTGTTGTCCGTGATCTGCAGCGTGGTACCGTTGAGCTGAAGCGTACCGGCGCCATTGAGCGATGTAATCTGTTGCGACGCGTTGGCGAAGACAACTTGCGAACCGTCGGCGATGGACAAATCGCCGGTGCCGAGGCTGCCGCCGGACACCACCGACAGATTTCCGCTGTTCACCCAGGTGCCGCCGGTATAGCCGTTGGCCTGGCTCAAGGTCAGGGTGCCCGTGCCTTCCTGGATCAATGCGCCGCTGCCGTTGATCGACCATCCCGCAGTGGCCTGGTCGGAATGGTTCCACACCAACGTGCCGTTGTCGTTCATGCCACCGAACGGACCGCCGAAGGAACCCAAGTTGATGGCGTCGGACGTGCCGCCACTGCCCACCCGGAACGTCGCACCGTTGGCGATCGTCATGCCGAACAGGTTGCTGGCGCTTCCGGTGTCGAGCAGCGTGCCGCTGCCGGTCACGGTAAGCGTACCTTCCCCGTAGAAGCCCTGCTGAAGATTCAGCGTTGCGCCGTGGCCGACCGAAATCGTGCCTGATCCATTGAACCCGGCTTGAGTATTGATGACCGCGCTCGTCGTCACGTCCAGTTCGCCGCTGACGTCGAAGGTGGACGTCGGCGCGGTATTGATGGTTCCGTTCACCGTAAGCACGCCGTTGTGGGCCACGCTCAATTCGGCCATGCCATTGACGTTGAGGTTGCCGACCACCACGCCAGCCGCGTTGCGGCCATCACCGATTTGCACGATGCCGTTGTCGGCGGTAAGGGTGCTGACCGCTTGCTTGCCCGTGCCGCCGCTGAACAGGACGTAGCCATTCGTGCTCGCTGGATCGGCGTTGAGCACCAGTTCGCCGCCGCCGCTGATCGCGCCGGTGAGGGCGACTTCGTTGCTGGCGAAGTTCATGGGGTTGCCCCCATCGGAGTTGAGCGTCCCACCGGCAGCACCGACCACGATGCTTCCAGCGTAAGTCGCTGCACTGCTGTTGGTGAAATTGAGCGTGCCGCCGTTGAACGTCACCGAGGGACCGAGTTCGGCGCCGTTGGTCGATGACACCGACAACACGCCAGAATTGAGCAACCATCCTGTCCCACTGCTGTTGGTACCCGTGACCGTCCAGACGGCCGAACCGGATTCCTGCAACGTGCTGAACCCGATGTACTGCGCGCCGCCGAGGCTGCCGGATGGCGTGGAAACCACGTTGGTCACGTTAAAGCTGCCGTTTACCGTACCGCCCAGCTTCAACGTGTCGCCACCGGTACTGACGGCATTGCCGCTCAAGCTGGAGCCCGCTTCCAGCAACAGCGTGTTGCCGCCGCCGGTGAAATTCACCGCGGCAGCCTGGGCGCCGGCCCCGCCATTGCCAAAGCCACCGGAGATGGTGCCGGCGTTGATGACGGTCGAGTTGCCCGACGCAACGACGCCCGAGCCACCGGCGCCCGCCGCACCACCAACGCCACTACCGGCAGCGCCGCCACTACCCCCATTGCCACCGGTGATGGTGCCGGTATTCGACACGGTTATGGCCGATCCCGAAACACCGTTGCCGCCTGTGCCTCCGTTGCCGCCAGTCGCTCCACCACCCCCTGCCGCACCACCAGCGCCACCATTGCCGCCTGTGATGTTGCCCTGATTGGTCAGGGCGAAAGCGGAGCCACCCACACCATCGCCGCCATTGCCACCGAGCCCTCCGACCCCTCCAATGCCCCCCGTCGCACCGGCGCCACCACTCGATCCGCCGTTACCACCATTGCCGCCGACACTCGCTCCCCCGGACGACACGGTGAGGTTGAACGCGCTACCGACCGCTCCGTCGCCACCCGAGCCACCACTTCCCCCTGATGCCGTCGAGAAGCCGCTGTCGGCATTGCCACCGGCACCGCCAGCGCCACCTACATATTGGTCGGTTCCGCCGATGAACATCGGCGAGGAGAATGCCGTTCCGAGGTACTCACCGGCATAACCGCCGCCACCGCCGCCACCACCACCACCGCCGGCGCCGCCCGTACCGCCCGCACCACCGGCTGCCCAACCTTGATAGGCGCTGCCACCCGCACCGCCCGCATAGAGATTGAACGGGGTGTAAGAACCGCCGCCGCCACCGCCGCCGCCGCCGGCGGTACCTTGGCCGCCGACCTCGTACATATCCCCACCCAATCCCCCCGCAGAGGGCGAAGTCCCGTTTTGCGCCGCCGCCCCGCCACCGTTCCCCCCAACGCCCCAGTCGCCTGGGGGCACATTGCGCGCGGTACCGGTCGAACCGCCAAGCCCAGCCGCACCGGTATAGGTTGTCGCCCAGGCCGAGCCAGGCATGCCGGCCGTCACGGCAAACGCTGCCGTGATCGCGATGGCGATGCGCCCCATCCGGTGCGCGCATCCGCAACGGGCGCGACGGCCGTCACAGCTGATCCGTGCATTACGGCCTAATTCCGAGACCACCTGCGTTATGCCAAGATGCTGGTTGAAAACGATTCGATAGACGCGGTTCATTGGATTTCCCTGTTTTTGGCGGCGCGGATTGTCAAAGCGGGGCGTCACAGAGGCGTCACAGGGATTTGCGAAGACAGGCAGGGAGACAGGGGCCCTGTGGACATGCAAGAGACAAAGCCTCAGGCGCGGTTGTGGGTATTGGGTGGATGGCGAATGGAGATCGACGGTGCGCCCGTCGGCGGCCCCTCCTATCGCAAAGGCTGGGGCCTGCTGGCCTACCTCGCCCTGGAAAACGGATGGCACACGCGGGAAAAGCTGGGCGAGCTGTTCACGGCCCGCTCGGCCGGCTATCTGCGCCAGCTCGTGTCCAACCTGCGCTCCAGCCTGGAACAGGCCGGCCATGCGACTGCGGTGATCGCCCAGCGCAATTTGCTACGGCTCAATCCGTGCTACAGCTTGTGGCTGGACACCGAAGCGTTCCTGTCGGCAGCCCATGGCCGGGTTGTTCCGCACGACACCGACTACGAATCGGCCATCACGCGCATGGAGCAAGCCGCCGCCCTTTATCAAGGCGAGTTCCTCAGCGGCTTGTCCCTCCCTGATTGTCCCGAGTTCGAGGATTGGCTGGAGGTGCGGCGCCAACATATGTTGCAACAGGCGCTGGCACTGCTGGACCGGCTGCGTCACTACTGCGAGACGGCCGGCCAGCTCGATCGGGCGCTGATGCACGCCAGGCGCATGCTGGATTGGGATGCCTGGAACGAAGCCGCCCATCGTCATGTGATGCGGCTGCTGGCAGCGAGCGGCCGCACCGCCGCAGCGCTCGCGCACTACGAAACCTGCCGCTGGACGCTTGATCGGGAATTGGGGCTGGCGCCGGAAGCCGAGACGCAGCAATTGCACGCTTTGATCCAAAGCGGCTCGCTCGCCACGATGGCAACTCCCGTGCACGAACTGCCGGTCAAGGCCATGGCGGAACGGCGACTGGTCACCATCCTGTGCTGCGAACTGGAAGTGCCTGGCGAAGAAGACGTCGAAGCCATCGCCGATGCCTCGGTGCAACCCCGCCTGCGCTGTCATGCCACTTTGGCGTCCGCGTCGGGCCATAGGGTGATAGCACATGGCAATCGGCTGCTCGCCTATTTCGGGCTGCCGCTGGCGCGCGAGAACGCCGCACGAACAGCAGTGCGCACCGCCTTGTCCATGCTCAGCCAGATCGAAGCTCCGGTCGCGGCACGGATCGGCATTCACACCGGCATCGTCATCACCCACACGCAATCCGATGAACCCGACGCCGCCGGCATCGCTTCCGGCCACGCAATTGGCTTGACCGAGAAGGCCCTGGCCGGCCAAGTCGTGGTCAGCGAACCTACCCAGCATTTGATCCTCGGCTACTTCCATCTTTCATCACAAGGAACGCTCGGTCGCGCGGACACCGATAAATCGATTGCGATCTTTCGCGTAGAAGGAGCAACCGGTGCCGACAATCGCCTGGATTCAGCGATCCGCCTCAGCCCCTTGATAGGTCGCGAAACGGAATTGGCGACGCTGTTCAACCTGTGGCAAGAAGCCAGGCAAGGCCACCGCTCCAGCCTGCTGATCCGGGGCGATGCGGGCATCGGCAAATCACGCCTGGTCCGCAGCCTCCTCGATCGCTTGGCCAACGAATCTCTGGCCATTTTCGAATTGCGCTGCCTGCCCGAGTTCAGCAGTACGCCCTTCCACCCTCTGTTGACACTGTTCACGACGCTAGCCGACTTTGCCGACGACGACACGCTGCCGCAAAAGCGCGACAAGACGATGGATGTCCTGCGCACGTTATCTACCCTCCCCAACGCCGTGCCGGCGCGGGAAGCGCTATCGCTGCTGACCGATGTGCTGCATCTGGGTGAAGGTGAAGCCGGCTGCGAACTCACCCTGACACCGCTCAAACAACGCGAGAAGACCTTTCAACTGCTGCTTGCCTTGCTTGAGACTCTAGGGCATGACAAGCCAACACTGTTGGTCGTGGAAGATTTGCATTGGTGCGATCCGTCCACGCTCGATGTACTGGCTTCGCATGTCCAGCAAGGTACCGCCGCCCCCATGCTGACCTTGCTGACCAGCCGGCCGGATTGCGGGTGGCAGCACACGAAGGCGACGCTGGATTTGCCACCGTTGTCGACTGCGCAGGCGATGGACCTTGTGTGTCAACTTGAAGCCGATCTGGCACCCAAGGCCGTCGAGCAGATCGTGGCGTGGTCCGATGGCATCCCCCTGTATGTGGAAGAAATGGCGCGCATGAATGCGCAAACCCAAGCGCACGCGCCGGTTCCACAGGCATCGCTGTCTCTGCAGGAATTGCTTGCGGCCCGCATGGACAGTAAAGGCCCCGACGCCAAGGCCACGGCGCAACTGGCCGCCACCTTGGGGCGGGATTTCAGCCTGAGCCTGCTGCAATGGCTATCCCCACTTCAAGCTACCAGCCTGCAGCAGGCATTGCATGCCTTGCAGCAAGCCGGGCTGGTCCTGAGCACCGGCAACGGCACGTATCAGTTCAAGCATGCGCTGATCCAGGATGCCGCTTACCAGTCGCTGACACGCAATGGCCGGGTTGCCAATCACAAGCGCATCGTGCAGGGTCTTCGCTCAGCGTTCTCCGCGTTAGTGGAAAACCAACCCGAAGTTCTTGCGCGGCACCTTGCCCTGGCGGACGAAGCGCGCGAAGCGATCGAGTTGTGGCTCAAGGCCGGGCGCTGGGCGGCACGCCGCTCCGCCGACCGTGAAGCTGCGCATCATTTCCAGGCCGGCCTGGCGCTGCTTCCGCAATTGCGCGACGAACGCGAGCAAGCACGGCTGGAACTCGCGCTGCAGGCGGGTTTCGGCAGCGTGTGCGTCACCTTGAAGGGCTACGGCTCCCAGGAGGCGAAACAGGCATTCACGCGTGCCGTGGCATTGATGCACGACGTCGAGGACGATGCGACCACTTTTCCGGTGATATTTGGCCTGTGGCAAGGCGGCATTGGCGAGCGCGTCACTTCGGCACCGATCGAGCTGGCCGAGCGGCTGGAGCGCATCGCACGCGCATCGGGCGACCCATCCCAGCAGCTGGTGGCGGACTACGCCTACAGCAACAACCTGTTCTGGCTGGGGCGCCATGACGATGCCGCCCGCCACGCGGAGCGCGCAATTGCGACGCCGGCCAGCGTACAAGGCGAGCAGCTTGTCGCCCGGTACGGTGAAGACTGCCGCATTTCCAGTCGCTGCTTCCTGGCCTGGACGCTTTGCTTTCGAGGGCGACCCGACGAGGCTCGCAAACAGATGGCACAGGCTGTGGCCGATGCTCGCCGATTGGGCCATTCACATTCGCTTGCCTTCGCGCTGGCGTTCGCCGCGCAACTGCAGCGCCACATCGGCGACGCCGAAGAAGCCGAGCGCGTGCTGCTGGAATTGGTGCAGCTGGCCGATGAGCATGCCATGGCACTGTGGGCCGCCGTCGCTGTCGGCACGCTAGGCTGGGTGCGCGCCGTCCGCGGTGACGAACAGGCCCTGCACGATATTCACGGCAGCGTTCAGGCTGCCATGATCGCCATGCCACTGGTGGTGGTCACTTTCCGCTCCTACTTGACCGATGCCCTATTCCGCCTGGGCCGCTTCGCCGAAGCGATAAGCTGCATCGAAGAAACGATCGCCCGCGCCGAAGCGTACGAAGACTTCCACATGCTGCCGGAATTCCTGCGCCAGCAGGCTGCCTGCATCATGACGCTGGACCCTAGGCGAGAAGACGACGCAAAAGCGCTGCTGGTTCGCGCACTCGCCTTGGCGCAACAGCAAAACGCTCTGCTGCTTGAGCTGCGCGTAGCCGCCGATCTAGCCCTATTGCCAAGTGAACGGACTGATACGTCGCTCGCGTTGCTTCAACGTACCTACGCCCGCTGCCACGAAGGCTTTGATACGCCGGATGTCATGCGCGTTGCCTGCTTGCTGGAAGCACTAAAAGGCAGCAACGACGAGCCGGTGGCCACTGAGGAAGAAGAGACACACTCTTGGAAGATAGGATTGGTCTGTTGATGCAGCACAAGCGAAGTCTATGGAGGGGTGCGCTCATTTCTCCGTGGGTGGTGCCCGTAGGTCTGGCGCTACTCCTCGGGGCCATCGGGCTCGTCGGCGGCATTATCGGTGCAAACGACCACAACCGGTCACCACCAGGCGCCGTTGTGGGAGTCCTTCTGTTGATCATACTTTTCGGCGTGCCATTCACTTATCTGGTCACGTTCGTGTGCGTTGTTCCGATGGCAGTCTTGCTCCGGGCTCGGCAAGCGCTTTCAACCGCAAGGCTTTGCCTTTGGTGTGCTCTTTTAGGCCCAGTGACCATGTATGCCTACGCGCGGTTTCTGAGCGGTCAGCCGGACAAGGTTCTGAATCCTCTCGGCATCACCATGGCGGCCAGCTATGGCCTGATCTCCGGTGCAGCTTTCTGTGTGGCCTCCGGCGTGCGGCTATTTGCTGGTCGTCGGAATGCGCAACAAGTAGAGGCAGAGCGATAGAACCCGCCATTCGCCGTGATGCTTGATAGTTCGTCGTCCCGGCGAAGGCCGGGACCCAGCGACAACGCGCCCTGACTACCGGGATGCCGTCGCTAGCGAAGCGATCGCATCAAGCCTTCCATTCCTCGGTGTAGGCAAAACGCGTGGGCCGCAGCGACATGTATTGCACGACGCGTGGTCGTTGTGCGCGGTTCGGGCTGCTGCCATGCGGCAACAGGTGATGCCAGATGATCATGTCGCCGCGCTTGGCGGCAATCGGCTTCATCGTCAACGTGCGATGCGCATGATCCTGCGCAGTCACGCCTTCGGGAAGGCTTTTCAGCCATTGCTTCAGCGTACGATGAAAGCCCGGTACGCAGCTGAATGCCCCCTGGTCTTCGGCAACGTCGGCCAGATACAGGATGCCCTGCAGCTCAAGGCAGTGCGGTTCGGCGAGCGTGGCATCCCAGTGCAAATGCGGTCCGGGGAAAAGCCAGTTATTGCGCTCCGGCGGATTGAATCCGCCTTGGTCGATGGTGACCCAAAGGTCTTCGCGCCCCCACAGTTGGGCATGAGCCTTATGAATACGCGGCGAGAGACGATTGGCTACCAGCGCCGGATGCCGCAGCAGCGGCACCCAGATCGAATGGCCCAGCGATGCGCGATACCAGGACTCCGTGTCGTCGCGGTCCATCCCCAAAAAATCGTAGATGGCCCTCTCCGCGGTTTCCGCCGCTTGCGGGCTGATCGCGTTGCGCAGGATGACGTAGCCATGCTCGTCCCAGTGCGCAAGGTCGTCCGCGCTCAGGCCTTCGACATGGTCGAGATTGCCGACTTCGGCACCGACGGCCTCGCCTGCCAACGCACGCCGCAAGCGATCCAGCGAGTCTTCTTTCAATTCGCCGCCATTGCATTCGCCAATCCAGGCTTCGAATTGCGCAAAACTTGGCTGCTGCTGGTGCAGATAACGCAGGGTTTCCAGCACGTTGAGACGCAAGCCTGCCAGTAACGTCTTCACGACATCCTGCGGTAGCGGTGCAGCAGATCCGGGCGCGCACTGGCAAGCCCAGTAGGTATGCAGCTCCTCGATACCTAGACTCGTCGCCGTCTCGACCATCGTGCGCCTCACTGCTTCCATAGTTTTTCAACCCCGGCCAGGCTAATGGCCTTCCACGTCAATGGATTCGCAAATATCTTCCTTGCCCCAGCCGATGATGCGTAACTTCCCCACCTTCCACTCCAGCATGAATCGGCCGAAATCGAGCCCGGAATAGCGATAGTTTCTGCCAAGTGCCTGCACCAGGTTCTCCATCGGCTGGCCCGTGAATGAGCCACGATTCGCCAGCAAGGCCAAAACCTTCGACTCCTGTTCCGCCTGCTGGCGCTGCGTGTGCAATGCGACACGCGTACCCCAGCGCAGCAAGAGCAGCAAAAGCACGAGGCCGGCGACAAGCGCGGATATCAAGATCATGATCCAGGTTTGAAGCGTGGCCATTCCCAGGCCATGATGTTCTCATAAAAGTTGACGTCAGCACTCTGGATTACCTTTACCGCCCACGCGGCGAACCTTCATGCCATGATCTACGCGGCCTTGTCTACCCGATGCGCATAGTACGGCCGCGGCCGATCATCCAGGATGGCGTAGCACGCGGCCAGATCACCGGGGTTCGGGTTCAACCACGCGTCAAGGTTTTCCGGCTTGATCGGGATGATGCACCGATCGTGGCCTGCGGCGATGACTTCGGCTGGCGGCTCGTCGGTGATCGCCGCGAACGACCATAGATCCGCACCGTCCTTGTTGCGGGTTTTCGACCATAGGCATGCGATCAGCATGTCTTGGGGAGGGTCTGGCGTGAATTCCAGGACCACGTTTTCGCCGCCGCGATCCACGTTCTCGTAGAACTTGCTGACGATCATGATGCCGTGCTGGTGTCCGAACAGCTGGAACCAGGTTTCTTCGAGCTTGTCACGACGGGCATTGTAGGTGCCCGGGTACTTCCGCTCGATCGCTTCGGTCCAGCCCGGTAACCGGCATTGGTAGCGCATCGGCACGACGGTCCGCGCGAGCGCCTTCGGGTCACGGATCATCACCGGCGCAAAGCTGCCTGGGTAAATGCGACTGTCCTTAGGATCGGGCGACTGCCGGCGCAGGTCATCGAGGTTGCGGCGAGCCGCTTTGATTTTGTTGCTGGCGATGCGCTTGTCTTCCACCGCTTTCTTCGTGGGCTTGGGGCTGGCAAGCACCGACTCGGCCTTGGCGTGGCGTTGCTCCTGGGCTGCCAGCTCAGCTTCCAGCGCCGCTTCCAGCTCACGGTCACCCTCGGCGACGAGTTTGGCCAGCTCAAAGCCCGCCTCCCCTTGCGGACGCCGAAACGCGTCGCGCATCCCTTTCGGAAGCCTGGCCCAGCCTCCGTCCGCCCGCTTCCTGACGAACAGCTGGACGAACTCATGGATATCGAGGATCGCGCCGAATTCGCGCACGAATCGCTCGTAGCTAGCCACCACCTGCGCGGAATAACACATGGCAGCGCTCCGCAGGGTAACGTCATGAGAGTACACCCGCGTGCGCCGTCTAGCGCTTCAAGGGAGTGAGGCAAGCGAGTCGTCATTTCGGCACAGGCCGAGGCGCTTCGTCGGAATGACGAGCAGTAACGTTCGGCATCTGGCAGCGTACGCACTCGTCTCAAAGCGGGCCGCACTGACCCTGGCATAGACCGATCCGTTCGTATACCGTCGCCTCTCGCCGTTTCCCGCAGCAGAGACTCATGAATCCAGACAACGTGTTGCCGCCGCTGCCGAAGATTCCCGGTCTGGTACCTCAAGACACCGCCAACCCTTACGCGAAACCCGGCGCGCAGGTCACGTTCAAGGAATTCGCCAGCGATTTCATGCTGTTCGTGAAGAAGCACTGCCGGATTCAGAGCGCCGCGGAGTCCGACGCGCTGGCACAAACCCGCACCAGCTTCCGCAAGGAAAGCATTACGCGCGCGGGCGACGGCGCTCCCGCGGGCAGCCAGGTGCTCAAATTGCATGAAACGACGCGCGTGACATACCACGATGCGCCGGCAACACCGAATCTCAACCCGAAGGGTCTGGAGGCGCTCGGCATCATCAACGCGATGCGCCGGGAGTCAGGCGGATCGCGCGAGGCCGATTGGTGGCTGACATTCAGCCCAGCGCCGGATACCGAAGACGGCTGGCGGTTCGAATACGCCGAGGTACAGGAGGCGACGGCCGAGGAAGAAGATCCCACTCCACGCGAACGCGTCGACGATTGCGAGTGGATCCTGGACGTGCTCGCCGCGCGCAAGGAAATCGCGATGGTCTTCGACGTGGCTTATGAGCACCATTACGGCACCTCAAGCGGAGGCAAGATCGACCTCGCCAAAGCGGTCATGTGGTATCACCGCGCCGCCGCGCTAACGCCAGGTCCGGGCCCCTACGTCGATAAATACCGCGACGGCTTTTCGTTCCGTTTGCACGCGATGTTCGTCAACGGCTCCGCCGCCAAGTGCAACCTCGCCGACAAATACGAGCACGGCAAGGGTGTACCGCAGGACTATCAACGAGCGCTCTTCTGGTACAACGAATCGGCCAAGCAGGACAATGGCGTGGCCGAGGACAGCCTGGCCCACATGTTCGCCGATGGTCGAGGCGTTGCGCGCGACATTGATGCAGCCATCGCATTGTTCCAGCGCGCGATAGCTCACGGTTATGCACGTGGCGGCGAGCGACTGGCCCAATTGCGCAAGGAGAAGGCACGGAGCGGGACGTAGCGCTTCAGTGTGGGCTTTGAAGTAGAGCCCGGGACCTGCCGAGTCCCGGGCCACCTCGCACCTGACAGGCCGCCATCAAGTGCCTACATGAGCGCAATCAAACTCCTTGCCGAACTGGCCCAGGATCTACTTCATGCCAGCGGCTTGCTCGATGACCGTGGCCACCACATCAGGATGCGAAAGCATCGGAACGTGGCTGGAGGAGATGGTTGTGGTGGTTGCATGAATCTTGCCGGCCATGGCGGCCTCGAGCTCGGGCGGAATCGCGCGATCCTTGGAAGCGACGATGTACCAGGAAGGCTTGCTGTGCCAAGCCGCATTGCTGACGGCCCCACCTAATGATTTTGCATGGGTTGGCGCTTGTGCCGCATACAAAATGGCTTTCTCGGGCGCGCTCAGGTCCTGGGCAAAACTCTCGAAAATGCCGTCCTTGGTGAGCTTCAGGAACCCTTCGCCATCCGGCTTGATCTCAGCAGCCAAGGGAGGGGGCGCAACGGTTGCTCCCAGGGAGCCTGCCGACTGACCGTTGTCTGGCGCGAAAGCGGCGACGTACACAAGCCCCTGCACTTTTGGATCATTGCCGGCTTCGGTAATGACCGCTCCACCGTAGGAATGTCCGACCAAAAGGATCGGGCCATCCTCAAGGGCAATGGCTCGCTTGACGGTCGCGGCGTCGTCAGCCAGCGACGTGAGGGGAAGTTGTACGGCAACGACGTTCATCCCCTTTGCGTTGAGCAGAGGAATGATTTTGGACCAACTTGTGCCGTCAGCCCATGCGCCGTGCACGAGAATGACGTTCTTCACCTGTGGTCGTACGGCGGAACCTGCTTCTGCGGATGGGCTGCTCATGGCTAGGCACATGCTGAATAGTAAAAAAGGAGCTGTGACAAGCGTCGAGCACCGGGTGAATGTGGATCTGGTTTTCATGATGGAAAGTCCTGCGCTTAAGGGTAGACAAGATGGCCGGCAACGCATCTTGCTTACTCGAAGCGCGTGCATTCCTGAATAGGGCTGCGGATTTTTGGACAAAACCACGACGAACCACCAGGCAAAGAATTCATCCGATCGCTATGCGAGGGCATGTACGAGGTCGCGCGCCGTTCGACACGATCAACTCCGGCACAGCCGCCGCCATCGACTCGGGGGCTGGCCTTCGATACGCAGAAAAACTCGGGTCAAATGACTCTGATCGGAGAATCCGCAAGCAAGCGCGATATCGGCCAGCCTCAACCGGCCGCTCCTGAGTAATCGTTTGGCCTGATTGACTCGCTCGTTCATCAGCCAGCGGTGAGGAGGCATGCCTGCCGTTCGGCGAAACGCGGCCGCAAAATGGCTTGCCGATAGCTCGCAAGCCATCGCCAGATCAGCGATTCCCATATCCCCTCCCAGGTTTGCGGCCATCATTTCGCACGCACGCCTAAATTGCCAAGGAGCGAGACCACCACGCCAGCTGGCCTCCCCTCGAATATCCGCGTACGTCTTAATGAGGTGCGCGTGCATGGCTAGTGCCAGGTAGTCGAGGAAAAGCTGGTCATCCGGCCCGTACGTGTTGAAGCGGGCGATCAGGGCGCAACCAAGGCCATACAGCACCTGATCTTCGCCATCCAGGACCTGTTGAAAGCGTGGGATTCGCCGTTGTCCGTGGTCGTATGACAGTTCATCGAGCGTTCGCTGGCTGAAATTCAAGCGAATGAACTCGATGTCCGACTCGATATGCGCATAAGGGCTCGTGCTCATGTCCAGAATACGAATGGAGCACGGCCCCTGTATGGGCAACCTTCGTGGCCTGCCATCGACATATAGTTCCGCCTTCGCCGACGAACTGACCTGGATATGGATAGTAAAAGCATCCTCGGGGGGCACCCGCTCAGTCCAGGTTGGTGCCGCTATGACACGCGAGATGGCGATCGGATCCGCCGAGGTAAGGCGCGCAAACACCGTCTCAATGGTGGGAGAGCGGAAGCGCTGGCGCACGGATTCAGAGAATGTCAATAAGTCCACGCTCATGCCTGCCTATCGGAAGACGCCTTTGCTTCGTCGAACTAGATACGCTCGAAGTAGCCGTCCAGTCGCGCACGGGCGATCACCTTCCCACTCAAGGCACCGGGTAGCCCTTTACGACGTGCACCCCAAGCCAGCCCGGAAGGCTGCTTCAATGCAAATAGTTGGAATACATAGCGATGCGGTCCGTGCCCAGCTAGGGCACGTGGCCCGCTATAGCCGGGTTTTCCGAAAGTGGTCAGGCCCAGAATGATCCGTGTATCGCTACGTTGGCCATCAAGCGCGCCTTCAGCCATCTGTGGACCGTCGGGTGCGATGCCGGCGGCAATGAGATGTACGAATGGTCGACGCAGTGGCGCGTCCGGATCTTCCATGACAAGCACAAGTTCGGCAGTACCGTCCGGCACGCCCGTCCAGTGGAGCGGAGGCGACACATTGTCCCCTACGCCATCTCCGGCATACCGACGGGGAATCGTCGTACCGTGAGCGAAGGCCGCACATTTCAACTCCATCGAGCCATCTCCGTGAGCGGCGGTAGGGAGTTCGTTCCACAGCAGCCAGCGCTCGCCTGCATGGCGATCGCGCAAAAGCCGTCCAAGAATGCGGCCGATCATAGGTGCGATGCTCTCGATGGCTGAGCCGGCTGGCACTCCCCATGAGTGCCGCCGGCCGCCTCGGGTCGTGATGTTGTTATATCAACATAACAACGGATCGATAGGCAAGTGAGCGCAGACTGGGTAAGATCCCCCCATGCCTGAGCCATCTCCTCCTTCCGCACAGAAACTACTTCGCGCCAGAGGCACCGCCCTTCATCATCAACTGTTCCTGGCCCTGCGCACCCGAATTTTGGATGGCAGCTACGGAGCGGGCGACATGCTGCCCACCGAAGACGAGCTGTGCTCGCGCTTTGGGGTGTCACGCATCACCGTGCGGCGTGCCCTTTACGATCTTGAGGCACAGGGGCTAGTCGAACGCCGCCAGGGGCGTGGCACTTTCGTACTTGCCAATTCAGTACTGACACGACCTGCGGCTACGGTCGACCTTATCGACTCCTTGCGCCGGACCGCTGATGTGACCAAGGTGACCGTGCTGCAGTTGGAGCAGCAGGAACCTCCGGCTGCGATAGCCGAGCTTTTAGGCATCGCCCCCCAGGTCGCTGCCACGCATGCCATCCGTGTGCGTCGTTTTTCTGGCACGCCAGTCATGGTGACCGACGCATGGTTGCCGAATAGCCTCGGTCTTCGTCTGACGCGCACCGTGCTACAGAAAACGCCGCTGCATAAATTGCTGATGCAACACGGCGTGAAGGTCGGGCGAGCCGTCCAGGAAGTCACGGCGATAGCGGCTGACGCGGCGCACGCGGACCTTCTGCAAGTAGGCCTGGGAGTTCCGTTGTTGAAACTCACGCGCCTGCTATACGACGCCAAGGCCAAGCCAATACAACATATGACAGTTGTGATCGTTCCTGAGCGCAGCCGTTTGTTGATGGATGCGCCCATCGCCGACGCAAGCATGTCGTCAGCCGGCTACATTGTGCACGGCTGATACAGGGCCTCTGCGTGGTGGCCGAGGACAGCTTGGCCCATATGTTCGCCAATGGCCGGGGAGTTGCGCGCGACATTGATGCAGCCGTCACGTTGCTTATGGATCGAAAGCGGACGTTGCCCTGCAAAAGAACTATGGCGACTCTACATACTTCTTAAAGGCGCCGATCGTTCCCATCCAATAGAAGCGTAAATGCCTGTAGATGGCTGTCGTGGGAAATCCGGAGGCCTTGAATTTGAGAATCGTTTGGTCCCCATCGGCGTCGAGCACGAAGCTAAGCTTCGTATAGCTCGAGGACTGATCCGGGAGACGTGACAACGAGCTCAGATGGGTGAAGCTCAGCTCTTTGCATGGGCGGAATGCAAGAACTACCCCCCTGTTTTCAAATGGCAGGTGGTGTACGCCACGAACGACAATTGCGCTTCCTAACGCCCAAGTCGTATCCACCTCGACCGCATAATCGTCGCCGCCAAGCCATTCGCGCATGCTTTGAGGGCGAACAAGATGCTCCCAAACCACCGAAACGGGCCGCTCCAAAACCACTTCTTCGCTGAAATGGCCAGGAATATCGCTGGCATCGTTGAGTGAGAGATTCATTACTGGAAATCCACGCCGCCGCGCATTGGTAATGCCAAGAGTATCTCACTTCGGGATGGTCTGAAAAAATCCGTCCTGGATTTTTTCAGACGCGTGTGCATCCTTGCACCGCGGAAGCTCTGAATAAATCAGAGCTTCTTTCGACGCCCCATTCTTCACCAAAACATGCCGTCGCGACGGGCGATCCATGACGATCGAGGCGCATGGTGCGGCTCCCCGCTTCCCGAATCGATTGCAGACTGTGCATTCATGGCCTGGGTTGTGACTTCCCTCGTAACGCTGCTTTGGGTCATGCGTGCCGCGTCAGTCTGCGCAAGAGAGTGCGCGCAGACCACCGATGGCGTCCCAGCCCTGAGCCTGCACCGGCGCCAGCTCGGCCTTGACGCTTTCCACCCATGCTGCGCCACGACTTGACACCGGTGTCAATTACGGTGGAGGCTGATAAACAGTTCCAATGCCGGGGGTGCGCTGGACGTGGCAGTTGACCATTCGGATCGATATGCGGGGGGCGCGGCAATGCTATTTCTGGCCGCAGACATTGGCGGCACGCACGCGCGAGTGGCGTTGATGCGCGCGTCGCTCGACGGCAGCCGAGTAGTTGAAACACTCGGCTATCGCGTGTTCGTGTGTGCGCAGTTCCCCACCCTGCCGAAACTGCTGCAAACCTTTATCGACGCCGATGTGCGAGCCCCATTGAAGCACTGCGTGCTCGCTTGCGCCGGCCAGATCGTGGGCGACGAGGTCGTCAACGACAATCTCGCCTGGCCCATCCATCTGAGGCAGCTGCGCAACGCGCTGGGCTTGGATGAGGTTGCCGTACTCAACGACTTCGAAGCGCTGGCCTACGCGCTCGACGGCTCGCTCGCTCATGGTGGCCGCCACCTGTGTGGACCGGGCGCACCTCCTTCCCGTGGCCCGACCCTGGTGATCGGGCCTGGCACGGGCCTAGGCGCGGCGGTGCATGTTCCCAGTCCGGCCGGCGGTTTCGTGTTGCCGACCGAAGCCGGCCAGATGGATTTCGCATCGAATTCGGTGCGTGAGCGCGAAATTCTCGCGCACCTCGCGCCGGATGGCGGCTATGTGGCATTTGAACACCTCGTGTCAGGGCCAGGCCTGCTCACCCTCTACACGAGCCTGTGCACCCTGCACGGGGAGTCGCCAAAGTTGGCGACGCCCGAAGCCGTCACTACGGCAGCCATCGGGGGCAGCGATATGCATGCCTTGGAGGCCGTGGAAATTTTCTGTGCCGCGCTGGGCAGCTTCACCGGCAATCTTGCGATGACCTTCATGGCCACGAGCGTGTATCTGGCTGGCGGCTTCCTCTCTTCCGTGTTCGAGCTGCTCAAGCACAGCACCTTTGAGGAGCGATTCCTGCACGGTCGCAGCGCGCGCACGCTGCTGGCGCAAGTACCGGTGTGGGTAACCGAGCATGGCCGGCACGGCGTGCAGGGTGCGGCCCAGTGGTACCTCGAGCGTGGCATGTCAGGAACAGCAACGTTGCGACACGCCGCAGCAAGTGGCGTACGCGCATGAGCCACATAGCAGGACCGCGGGGCGTGCGTCCCGCGCAGTAACACCCAATGGTTGACCTGGGCTCACCAAGCCTTGGTTGGGGACAAAAGAGAAGTTGCATCACGACGGCGTGCGAACCCGCAGGCACCGCCGGGCTACACGCTTTTTCTTGAATTCCATGCAGCACCAGAGGTTCGACAGGCAACAGCAACGAGGTTAGAGCCCATGTCCACCGTATTTCGCAAGCATCCATTGTCATTTGCCGTCAGCATGTCGCTGTTCGCGGTCGTGTCGACGTCCGCTGCAGCGTCGAAATTCGTCTATAGCCCGTCGGACGGCCAGGCTACGCAGGCCAGCACGACGCAGTCCTCACCACCGGCGTCTCCTGACGCCAAAAAGGCCGACACCAAGAAAACCGACGGCAGCGCCGGCCAGAAAAACGCGGTGATGCTGTCGGCCGTGTCCGTCTCCGGCGTGCGTGCTTCGCAGATGCGCGCCATCGACCTGAAACGCGACGCGGCAAACATCCAGGACAGCATCACGGCGGAAAACATCGGCGCGCTGCCGGACACCACCATCACCGACTCGTTGCAGCGTGTCACCGGCGTGCAGATCAACCGCGACGCTGGCGTGGGCACTTCGGTAGACGTGCGTGGCCTGCCCCAGGTCGGCACCATGTTGAATGGCGAAGTGTTCATCACGGCGGACCAGATCGATTCGCAGCAGCCCGACTTCACCATGCTGCCTTCCACGCTGTTCCACGGTGTCGACGTGGTCAAATCGTCCACCGCCAACGAGACCGATGGCGGCATCAGTGGCGCCATCGACCTGCATACCTACCGCCCCTGGGATCTTCCCAGCGGATTCACCTACAGCTATTCGGCCAATGGAGAACGCGGCAGAACCACCCACCATTTGGGGCCCGAGGCCAACGGCCTTGTTTCCTACAACGACCATGGCCGTTGGGGCCTGCTTATCTCCGCTGACTTCTCCAACACCACGCGGACGAACTCCACCGAGGGTCTCGATCAGTATGGCGTAGTGCTCAACGGCGAGAATGCCGCCAGCGCGGGTGGCTACAACGGCTTCCTCACGCCATGGAACGGTGCGCCGATCCCGTCGAGGATCGTGCAGAACCCCGATGGCAGCGTGGACGTCAATGGCGACGGCAAGTCCAACGGCGTCTTCATGGGCAGCCAGGACATCGGCATCAATGAGATCACCACCCAGCGCAAACGCAAGTCCGGCAATGCGTCGTTTCAGATGGATCTCGGCGATGGCTTCAGCGTGACCAGCGACTACTTCTACTCGCAACAGCGCCAGTACGATCGCAATTTCGGCATCCAGTTCAACTCCACCAACTGGCAGGGCGCAACCTATGTGCCGCTGCAATCGCGCGATACCGGAAGCCCCGCCCTCGGCGCCTACGGCACGCCGCAGCCCGGCTGGCAGGGCTCGCAGATATTCACCACGCAGGTGTACGAGAAGTGGCCGGGCGACGTGGAGTCGTACTCGCAGATCATCCAGAAAAGCTCCAATGCGAAGAACTTCAATCTCCAGCTGGACTACGACGACGGCGGACCTTTCACGGCGAGCCTGCGCGGCATCCGTGACACGGCGTTCCAGTCGAACGTCGAAACCGACATCAACGTGTCCGACTCCGATGGCGCACTGTGGCCCAACGTGTTGATGCCCGGCGTACCCGCCGGCGCCGTGCCGCCCGGTACCTTCGTCTACCCGGCGCAATTGGGCGGCAACCGTGTGTTCAACGCCAACGGCGTGCCCCAGAACACGATCCCGATCATCGCGAACTTCGCCGGCCGCTACATCACGGTCAGCATGCCTTCCTCGCTGGCGGCCGATTTCGCCAACCCCAACGGCTGGACGATGAAAACGCTGGAATCCTCCGGCGACTACGATCGCAAGGTGGCGCTGAACGCCTTGCGTTTCGACGGGCAATACGACTTCCAGGACGGCATCAAGCTCGAATTCGGCGTGCGCAACAGTATCCGCAGCGCCAGGAACGTCGGCTGGACGCTGGAAACGCCGGTCTATGCAGGCATCGGCGCCACCGACCCGAACGGCTGCCTCGTACGCTATGTCGGCGCCGACGTGATCATGGATAGCGGCTCCTGCACCGCAGGCAATGCGCTGGGCTACTACCGCGCAGGCCCGCTGTCCGCCATATCGATGCCCAATACCGCGGCACCGCTGTCGGGCAATTTCAAAAAATACACCAACCTGCTCGGCTCGGGCATCAATTTCTGGGCGGTCGATCCCAACGCCCTGATCAATCCGGTTTCGTACTGGAAATCGCTCTACCCCGATACCGTCCAGGTGGGCGAGCCGGGAACGACCTGGGGCGTGGGGCTGAAGGAGCTGTCGGGCTATATGCAGGGCGATTTCAACGGCACCCTCGGCGACATGCCGTACAGCGGCAACGTGGGCGTGCGCGTGATCCACACCAATCTGGACGTTACCCAGCACTTGAGTGGCGCTCCGGGTTCGTATGGCGACGAGCCCGCGGACGCAGGCACCGCCGTCACCAGGCGCAGCTACAACGACGTTCTACCGTCGCTGAATTTTTCGCTGGACCTGACCGACGCCCTGAAGTTCCGGCTGGCCTATTCCAAGAACATGATGCCGCTTGATCTCAGTACCTGGGCGGGCGGCTTGCAGTTGAACTACTCGCTGGCGGAGACACCGCAGGGGCCGATCTTCCGTGTCTCCAACGGCACCTCGACGGGCAACCCGAACCTCAAGCCGTGGCGCTCCACCAACTATGGCGCATCCCTGGAGTACTACATCAATCCCACCAGCATGCTCAGCCTGGCGTTCTTCCGCATCAACGTGGAAAGTTTCATCAAGAACGGCAGCGTGACCAACTGCACCCTGCCCGACGAGGACGGCGTGGTGCGCAATCACTGCATCGTGATCACCGAACCCGTGCAGGGCACCGGCAACAGCATCAAGGGCGCGGAGTTCGATTATCGCCAGGGCTTTACCTTCCTGCCGGGCTTTCTGTCCAAGACGGGCATGGAGGTGAACGCCACTTACGCGCCAAGTAACTCGGGCGAAAGGGACCTGTCCGGCCAGAAGATTCCCTTCCAGGACAACTCCACCAAGTCCGGCAATTTCATCCTGTGGTACCAGGACGGCCACTTCCAGGCTCGCCTCGCCTACAACTACCGTTCGCGGCGAGCCGTGATGGACAGCGTGGGCGGCATCACGGGCATGGAGATGTACGAAGCGCCGCAGAAATATCTGGATGCGTCGATTTCCTACAAGATCAACAAATACGCCGAAATATTCCTGGATGGAACCAACCTCACCAACGAGTACCAGCACTACTACCTGGTGTGGCCCGATCAGCCGGCGCACTCGACTTTCTCCGAGCGCATGTTCATGTTTGGCATACGCGGCCAGTGGTAGCCGTATAAATCAGCGCCATGTAGCCGTTGCTTCAAGGCAAATCGTCATTCCGGCGAAGGCCGGAATGACAAGTAAAGACATTCGTATCCCACCACAACAAGGCAAGCATGCAGGACTCCAGCGCGCCCCCGCCCGTTCGCGACCACGCCTTCCATCGCTCCATCGGCCTGTTCTCGGGAACGGCCATCAACATGACCCAGATGTGCGGCATCGGGCCATTCATCACCATTCCCATCATGGTCGCCACAATGGGTGGTCCGCAGGCCGTCATCGGCTGGATCGCGGGCGCCATCCTGGCCGTGGCCGACGGCCTGGTCTGGGCCGAACTCGGGGCGGCCATGCCAGGTTCCGGGGGAACCTACGTCTACCTGCGCGAAGCGTTCCAGTATCGCACCGGCAAACTGATGCCGTTCCTGTTCATCTGGACGATGCTGCTGGCGATCCCCTTGCTGATGTCCACCGGCATCATCGGCATGGTGGAGTATCTGGAGTTCTTCTTCCCCCACCTGGGCTGGTGGCCGGTGCACCTCATCGGCCTGGTGGCGACCGCCCTCGTCACCTGGCTGCTGTACCGGCGCATCGAATCGGTTCGCGCGATCACCATTGCGCTGTGGGTGATCATGTTGGTCTCCGTCGTCGGCGTGGCGGCGGCGGGCTTCTCCCACTTCCATGCGGGCTTCGCCTTTACCTACCCGGCCGGAACCTTCGGCAGCCACTTCTTCGTGGGATTGGGCGCGGGATTGATCATCGGCATCTACGACTACCTCGGCTACAACACCACCGCCTACATCGGCGACGAGTTGCGCCGTCCGGGCCGGACGATGCCCGGTTCCATCATTGTCTCGGTGATCGCGATGATGGTTGTCTACCTGCTCCTCAACATCAGCGTGCTTGGCGTGGCGCCGTGGCAGGACATTGCCCAGTCCAAATCGGTGGCTTCGCTGGTGGTGGAGCGTAGTTGGGGGCACTTCGCCGCCGCCGTCATGACCGTTCTCATCATCGTGACCGCGTTCGCCTCGGTGTTCACCGGCCTGCTGGGTGGTTCGCGCGTGCCGTTCCAGGCGGCGCAGGACAAAGTATTCCTGTCCGTGTTCGCACGCCTGCACGCCAGGCACGCCTTCCCGCACGTGGCGCTGCTCACCATGGGCGTGGTAACGGCCATCGGCACGTTCTTTGATCTGACCGAAGTGATCAACATGCTGCTGGCCGCAACCATCGTCGTGCAGTCCATCGCGCAAATCGCCGCGCTGGTGGTGCTGCGCAAGCGCCAGCCGAAGCTTGAGCGCCCGTATCGGCAATGGCTTTATCCCGTCCCCTGCGTGATCGCATTGCTAGGCTGGATCTATGTGTACGTGTCCGCCTCCACGCTGTCGCTGATCCTGTCCGGCCTATGGATCATCGTGGGCCTGGTGGTGTTTGCGATTTGGGCCAGGCTCAACCGGTCCTGGCCGTTCGCGCCGGTTGAAATACGCGAAACCTATCTTGGGAATCAGTGACGTCATGCAGACTCCAGCCAGGCACGTGTTTGGGATGATGGCGGCGATGGCGGTCTCGGCCGTGCACGCCCAAACGGCCTACGCACCCACCCAGGTAGCCGTCGATGCCGGCTCCACCACCGCCATCGGTCATTGGCGGATTCAAGACAGCGCGAAGGCACAGCAAAGGGGCGCCGACATCTCTTCGGCGGGCTTCTCCACCGAAGGCTGGTACCCGGTGACCGGCCAGGCGACCGTCATGGCCGGACTGTTGGAAAACGGCGTATACAAGAACGACGTGTTCTACAGCGACAATCTGCGCGCGGTGCAGGTGCCGGATTCGAGCGGCAACCTCTTCGTGACGCCCTGGTGGTACCGCAGCGAATTCACGTTGCCGAAGAACCGGGCGGGAATGCACACGCTGCTGCGTGCCAACGGCATGATCGCGAGCGCCGACGTCTGGGTGAACGGGCACCTGGTCGCCGACCACGGCGAGGTCGCCGGCGCCTATCCCGTGCGCGGATTCGACGTGACGCCATGGGTACACGCAGGCGCCAACGTCCTCGCCATGCGCGTGCATCCAGCCGATCCAAGAATGAGCCTGTCGATCGGCTGGGTGGATTGGAACCCTACCCCGCCCGACAACAACATGGGCCCGTGGCGCGGCGTGGACATCGTGCAGACCGGACCGGTCGAGTTGAGCTTTCCACAGGTACTCTCGACACTGTCGTTGCCCGATCTCGCGCACGCCACGCTGACTGTAAAGGTGAGTGCAAAGAATCTTGACGCTGTGGCGCATGACACAACGATCACCGGCACCGTGGCTGGCGTTCCCATGCAACAGACTGTCCACCTCGCGCCCGGACAGACGCAAGTCGTTTCGTTCTCACCCGCGACAACGCCTGGCCTCGCGCTGAATCACCCGAAGATCTGGTGGCCGGTCGGCATGGGCGAACATCCGCTGTATCAGCTGGAGATGACCGCTGCGGTCGATGGCGCCGCCTCCGACCGGGCTACGGCAACGTTTGGCGTACGCAGCGTCAGTTCGAATCTGACCCAACAGGGCTACCGCCAGTTCTTCATCAATGGGAAGCCCGTGCTGATCCGCGGTGCGGGCTGGGCGCCGGACCTGTTCATGCGCGACAACCCCGCGCGCATGGAGGCCGAGTTCGACTACGTCGTCAACCTGGGGCTCAACACCCTGCGCAGTGAAGGCAAGTTGGAGAACCAGCGCTTTTACGATCTCGCCGACCGCAACGGCATCCTGATCCTGGCGGGCTGGGAATGCTGCGACAAATGGGAGTCGGCCGCCAAGACCGGCGGCGAACCCTGGCATGCCGCCGACGAAAAAATCGCCGAAGACTCCATGGCCAGCGAGGCACGCCTGCTGCGCAACCATCCTTCCGTGATCGGCTTCCTGATCGGCAGCGACAATGCGCCCGCGCCACGCATCGCAAAGCTCTACGCCGATGCGCTCCACGCCGCGGATTGGTCGTTGCCCATCGTCTCGGCGGCGGCTGACCAGGCGACCGCCGAAACCGGACCTTCCGGCATGAAGATGGCCGGCCCGTATGACTGGATACCACCTGCCTATTGGTATGCCGACAAACTGGGCGGCGCATTCGGCTTCGACTCCGAGGTCAGTGCGGGCGCCGACATCCCGCGCCTGGAAGACCTCGTGCGCATGCTGTCTCCGCAGGAGCAGGAGGCCCTGTGGAAATACCCGGAGGCAAGGCAATACCACGCCTCCGCGGACTGGTCGCCATTCGCGGTGCTGACGCCGTTCGACCGGGCGCTGGCCCATCGCTATGGCACGCCCACGAGTCTTGCCGACTATGTCGCCAAAGCGCAGCTCGACAACTACGACAACGTCCGTGCGCAGTTCGAGGCGTTCAATGCGCACATGGATGCCGACAAGCCGGCGACCGGTGTCATCTACTGGATGCTCAACAACGCGTGGCCCTCGCTGCACTGGCATCTGTACGACTACTTCATGAATCCCGCCGGCGCTTATTTCGGCGCCAAGAAAGCCAACGAGCGGGTGCACATCCAGTATTCGTATGACTCCAACGGCATCGTGCTGGTGAACCACTCGCTTGACGATATTCGCGGCCTGCAAGCGAACATCCGCGTGCGCAACCTGGACGGCAGCGTGCGTTACGAAAAGCACCTGCAAGACATCGACGCGGCAGGAAACCACACGCGGCAGTTGGCGGCACTGCCCGCCGTCGCGGGCTTGTCGACCGTTTACTTCATCGAACTCGACCTGGCCTCTTCCGACAGCAAGCCGGTCAGCCGCAACGTCTATTGGCTGTCCACCCGGCCGGATGCGCTGGATTGGGCGCATTCGAACTGGTACCTCACTCCGGTAACGCAGTACGCGGACCTGACCATGCTGCAGTCCTTGCCGGCCGCGACGAGCGAGATCCACGCAACCACACGGCACGAGGGCAATGACGACGTCACCACGGTCACGCTGTCGGTGCCCGCATCGTCCAGGGCGGTGGCGCTGTTCCAACACCTGTCGATCAAGCGCGGCGCACACGGCGACCTTGCGCTGCCGATACAGTGGAATGACAATGACATCACGCTTTGGCCCGGCGAGCAGATGACCCTGACCGCACGCTACGAAGCGCGGGGAACGGCAGCAACGGTCGTCGAAGTGAGCGGATGGAACGTTCCGGCCCAAAGTGTTCCGGCGGCCGCCGCGCAGGGAACGGATCATTGAAGACACAAAGGCTTCCATGTCACGCGTGACCATCAACGATGTCGCCCGCGCGTCCGGCACTTCGAAAAAGACCGTGTCGCGCGTGCTCAACAACGAGCCGAATGTACGCGACGCAGTGCGCGAACGCGTACATGCGGCCATTGCGCAACTCAACTACCGGCCGCTGACCTCGGCACGCAGCCTGGCGACGGACCGCTCCTTCATGATCGGCCTGCTCTACGACAACCTGTCGCCCAGCTACATCATGGAAGTCCAGGCCGGCGTGCTGGAGGCATGCGAAGCAAGGCAATACAGCATGATGGTGCAGCCGCTGGTCTCGACGGCGCCGGACTTCGTCGAGCGCGTCGAGGGGATCCTCTCGCGGCACCGGCCCGATGGATTGATCCTTACTCCCCCCATCACCGACCATCCGAAACTGCTCAATCACCTGCGCAAGAACGAGCTTCCGTTTGCCTCGATCGCCCCGCGCCAACCCAAGAACTGCATCGGTGTGATGCTGCGTGAGCGCGAAGCCGCCGCAGCGATGGTGGCGCACCTTGCATCCCTGGGCCACCGGCGCATCGCCCACATCCTCGGTGACCCCAAGCACGGCGCAGGCATCTGGCGCCTTGCCGGTTACCGCGACGGCCTGAAGCGAGCGGGCTTGAAGGAAATCCCCGCCTACCTGGTCGAGGGCCGGTTTTCCTTCGAGTCCGGCGTTGCCGCAGCCCGCCAGCTGCTTGCATTGAAGCAGCGGCCCACCGCCATTTTCGCGGCCGACGACGACATGGCCGTCGGCGCGATCTGGGCCGCCGCGGAGGCCGGGGTGGCGGTGCCCGGCGAGATTTCCATTTGCGGCTTCGACGACACCAACATCGCGACGCAGGTGTGGCCAACACTGACCACCGTTCACCAGCCCGTGCGCGAAATGGGCAAGCGCGCCACCGAGGAGCTGCTGCTGCGCGTGCTGGGCAAGGGCGAAGCCCGCATGGTCGAGGTCGGCTACGAAATGCGCATGCGCGCATCGACCGCGCCTGCGCCCTGAACCGGGCGCCATCTTGTAGCTGATGCCCTTGCAACCCAAGCCACCGATCGAGAGGAAACCGCCCCATGTCAGCCACGCCAGCCGCCGGCAACCCGGCGCGGAAGTTCCATTTCATTTCCGGGCTGCCGCGCTCCGGCACGACCCTGCTGGCCGCCATCCTCAACCAGAATCCTCGCTTCCGCGCAGGCATGACCAGTCCTCTGGCGGACATCATGGGCGTGGTGATGGCGGAAGCGAGCAGCAAGAACGATTTTTCGTTCGATGTGTCCGACGCGCAGCGCGTCGCGCTGTTGCGCGGGCTGGTCGAGAACTTCTACTCGTTGCAGGACGCCGATGCCGGCGTGGTGTTCGACACCAGCCGGCTGTGGTGCAGCCGAATGCAGTTGCTCCATACGCTGTTCCCCAGCGTGAAAGTCATTGCATGCGTGCGCCAGCTGGCATGGGTGCTGGACAGCATGGAACGATTGGTGCAGCGGCAGCCGGTCAGCGTCAGCAAGGTGTTCCGTTTCGACACCAACACCACGGTGTACTCGCGCGTTGAGGCGTTGACCGATCCACGCGGCATGGTGGGCTTCGCCTACCAGGCCACCAAGGAAGCGTTTTACGGCCAGTATGCGCAAAACCACCTGCTGATGCTGACCTACGAAAGCCTCGTGAGCGATCCGGCTGCAGCCATGCGCGCGGTCTACCGATTCCTGGACGAACCCTGGTTCGAGCACGACTTCGACCACATCGCCTACAACGCCGACGAGTTCGATGCCCGCGTCGGCATGCCCGGCCTGCATGCCGTCCGGCCGAAGGTGCAGTCCATCGAACGCCAGCCGGTGCTGCCGCGCGAAGTCTTTGGACGCTTTGCGAACGAAGCGTTCTGGAAGGACCCCAAGAACAACGTCAACCAGGTACCGATCGTGTAAGGGTGCTCATCGCATTCAAAAAGGGATCACGTCAATCGTGCAGCGTGGAGCGCGGCGTGGGGCAGCGCGTAGGCTGGGATGGTAATCCCAGCACCAGGGTGCCGCGCGGAAGCTGGGATTATCATCCCAGCCTACGCGCTCAGCGCATTCAAAATGGATCGCGTTAATCGTGCAGCGTGGAGCGCGGCGTGGGGGTCAGGCGCATGGATTGAGTCTGGCCCGTCAACCAAGCGTCGAGGGCCGGGGTGATCAACCGATCCCAGGCGCTCGATGTGATGAACGCATCGTATTGCTGCGCGTCGCGAAACACGGCCACGCCGACCAGCACGTTCTCGCCAGTCCGAACCGGTAGCCGGGGAAAATTGTTGGGCGCGTCCTCGGTTATGTACCAGGCGACGACGTGTGCGCCAGCGTGCTCAAGAACGCGCGTCATATCCTGTCTGCAGAAGTCCAGCAAGCGCTGATCGGCCGCCGACTTCAATGAGAACACCGTAATGTCGACCAGCCCCGGGGGATCGATCCGGCTGCCGGCGGCGGCACGGTTGAGCGGCTGGTGCCCCAGGCCGGAGCCCGCCCAAGCCGGCTTCAACAGCAGTACGTTGTCCGAATCGACCATCGTTTCATTGGCGGCATTTCGATTCGCCATCCAGACCGGACCGGTGTAGAACCCGGTCAGTCCGGCCTGGCGCGACGGCATGTCCTTGAACCCGCGCAGCCAGACGAATTTGTCGGGATCGTCCAGGTCACGAAACTGCCCGAGCAGGCGCATGCCCAAAGCCTCCTGGGATTCGACGAACTCGCGCTCGAACAGTTCGATCAGGACGTCTCGCCGGCCTGGGTGAAGAGTGTATTGCCGCAGCTCGACGACCGTGCACTCGGCATTGTCGCCATCGGAACACGGGGCGGCGCTACCGAAAGGCGAGACGGTCGTGGGCACTGAATTCATGGGGAGGTCCGGCAGGTGGAAAGGCCGAGCTCAACCTAAGCGAGATATAGGACGTTTTGAGCCCTATATCTGCTTGACTGAGCTCACGGCTGACCGGGCACTCGCTCGTGGAACACGTTGAATGCCGCCGGACGGCGTCCAGGCGGCAGCGGCTGTTCCGCGGCATGGCCCAGCGAAACCAGCAGGGCGACAGCGAGATCGTTGCGATGCTCGGCGCCGATGGCGCGCTTGACCAGCGCCTCGTCCCAACCGTTCATGGGCGAGGTGGCCAAGCCATGGCTCTGTGCGGCGAGCATGAAGAAACTTGCCGCGATCATGGCGTCTTTGATCGCGTATTCGCGCAGGGCACCGCGCGCGGCCAAAGCTTCCTGGAACTCCTGCGATGCCGTAGCGAAGTTTGTGGCGAAGTCCGCGCTCCAGGCTCCGTTGGCGCGGGCCTGCTGCCAGATATCGCTGCGATCACGCGTATGCGCAAGGCAATCAGCCAGGAACACCACGACCACCGGCGCCTCCTGCGGCTGCGGCTGGCCACCGGTCGCCAGGGTCAGGGCGGCGCGGCCTTCCGGGCTGGTCACCACCACCAGCTGGCGATCCTGCAGATTCCAGCTTGATGGGGCTGCCAAGGTCAGTCCGATCAGCTCATCGAGAATGTGTGAATCGACGGGATCCGGCCGGTAGTGCCGAACCGCGCGGCGCTGGCGGATGGCCGACGAGACGGACAATTCGGTGCTACTGGCCGGCAGCGCGGCCTTTTCCGCATAGCTGGACAGCGTCAGTGGCGCCTGCAGCAATAGCGGGAGACGGTCCAGCGCGGCCTTTACGTACGGGCTGGCCAAATGGTTTTCCCATGCGTTGCTGTCGCGATAGTGTTCGCTGACCTGGAAGCGCGAGGGGTCGTCCAGGTGCTGCCGCACGCTATAGGCAAGCACACCCTCCTCGGTGGCGGTATGGACGGCAAGCTCGCTGAGCAGATCATGCACGGCATCGATCGCGTCCGCGCGGGCCTGCAGGTCGGCAACGAAGATCATGGCTGGACTCCTGGGATGGGGAGCCCTCAGCTTCGATCATCGCGGCCAGGGGCGATTGTAGAAATGCGAATAGGTGGGCGCGGCGCGGCGTAGTTCGCCCGGGCTGAAGCCGGTGAGCTCGCGGAATTCGCGCACTTGCTGGGCCTGGTCGAAGTAAGCCGGATCGATCAGTTCGGTAAGAAGCGAGTCAGGCGGTGCCAGCAGCAGTTCGCGCAGTGAGCGGCGCAGGCGAGCCAGGCGCCGGAAGCGTGCTGGGGAAATGCCGGTGGCGTCGTGGAAGCGGTTTTCCAAGTGCCGCGTGCTTATCCCAATCTCGTTGGCCAAGGTTTCGACCCGAAGAGCCTGCTGCAGCAGGCGGCTGATGGCATGCTGGACGTTGACCCCCTGCCCTGCGGGCTGCAGGCGTGCGGACAGGAAACGATCGAGTATGGCGGCGCGCACATTCATATCGGCCGCTTCAGCCAATTGTTGCAGCAGCGTATGGACTGCCGGCCCCCAGATGTCTGCCGCATCCGTGAAGCGGTCGCAGAGCAGCGCCGTCGGCATGCCGGTAAGCCGCTGCCCCGCACCCGCCCGCACGCGCACGGCGACGAAACCGAGTGGGCCATGCTGGAATAGTTCGACCGGCCGGCTGCGCACACACACAACATGCGCATGCGGCAGGGTTTGCATCTGCGTATCCGTACCGACGGCGAACGGTGTGGCGTAGTGGAAGAAGATCTCCAATCCACCGGGGCTGGGCATCAGCGGCAGCAGTCGCAGCAGCGCACCGCCGTCGCTCTCCCAGCTCCAATAGCGGTCGACGAACAAACTTAACGAGGGGGCCGGGAGACGGTGGGCAATGCGCATTGCATTATTCGGAAAAGATCGCGTCGGGTGGGGGCATCATAAATGCGATAAGAGCGGTCTATCGTCCTTGGTCATCCGGAGAAGGCACTCTGCGGTAACCGCAATGCCGGCGTGGTACCGAAATACGCTCAGATCCCGTTCGACGGCTGGAAAAGGCCGAAATACCTGCCTTCGACGTCAGGTTCACGCATGCTAACGGGTACCCCCGTACCTATACCGGAAATCCACAGAAGCGCGACTAAGATCACACTACCGCCCGGTACCTGCCAATGGGGAGATGCACCAACTGCGATGTCTCGCATCGCAATGCTGGGTTTATTCCCTATGGCGCACTAGCGTAACGCGGCGCGGGAGTGCCTTTATGTCCTATCGAAGGGTCATGGGCGGTGCGAAGGCAACGAGCCGCTCCGCGGCTTCGATGCTCCTCGGGAATCAGGCAACTCGACCAGGAAGCACCGATGCCGGTGCGCGCAGCGGCATCCTGTTTTCGATGCGCGCCCACGATCGCTCAAGCTGTGAATTCGGTTGCCGGCAAGAAGCGTGGTCCGGCAGAGGTGCTGCCGGCTCATGATCTCGGCCACTCCGTCGAACATTGCGGCGCCGGCAACCTCGACCGCAGCCAAGGTAACCGAAGAAGCGGGTCAAGGTTTCGAGCCATGAAAGATTCCCAGATAGACGAGAGCTCCATTCAAGCAACGAGCTTTGCCTTGAGCTCCGGAACCCCCGGCCAATTGAACATTCAGATCGCCACCTCGCCTTATCTTAGCGAAATCGATTTCTCACCGCTCGAGCGGTTCCAGGGCGGCGAGGTCTCGCTGGACCTCGTGTCACTCGCCGACCTGCTACGCAATTCGATCGTCTATCCGCCGCATTCCATTTATCGGAATGTGAAACTTGCCGGTACCGGTTTCGACCCGGCGCAGGACATGCACGCCACTCCGCAGTACCACTACGCGTTTCAGTCGGCGTTGGCTCATTCGCGCCCAACGTCTGGAACGGTCGACGAAAACCAGCTGCTGGAGACGTATCACCGTCTGCTGTGCAATTCGATCGCACGCACCACGGCACGCATGCACGCCCCATGGCTGCTTCAAAGTGGCGGCAAGGATTCCACGACGTTGGCCATCGCGCTGGCCGAGACGCGCCCCGACACGACCTGCTTCACTTATCTGGGCGGCAGCGAGGAGAATGAAATTCCATCCGCGAAGTTCGTCGCAAAGAAGCTTGGGCTGCGTCACGAGGCGCTGGCGTGCAATCCGGAGCGCGCCTACGATCGCTATCTCGCCATGCTCCCGCGCATCCCTTTGCTGACCGCCGATTTCGCCGCGCTGTCCTACGCCGATTTGGTGACGGAAGTTCACGCACAGAGCGGCGACGGCATCATCGACGGCCTTGGCACAGACGAATATTTCGGCACGCCTATGCACAACACGGACCGATTGCTTGCGCTGTTGGCGTGCGGCATTCGTTTGCCGCAGGCGCTGTTCACATCGAAATGGGTCAGCCGCAGCTTCAAGCTTTGCTTTGTGCTGTCGACACTGCAGATGAATATTTTCGAGCGACTCCTTCCCGGCTCGCGTTTCAGCGATGCGGAAGTGGATGCCCTGCTCGGGTGCGACATATCAATTCTCTCACGGCGACGCCTCGAACAGTTTTACCCTGACATCGATGCGGCTCGATCCAAGGAAGCGGTGCGCCGCATTACGTGCACCATCTATGAATCAGGGATGCTCGCCAAAGGCATGTACATGGCCAGGGCCGTGGCGCTCCGGCTGGTCTATCCCTACTGCGACGAACAGTTGCGCGACTGGGTTTTCCATCATGTTCCCGATGAATACCTGATCGGCCCCGGCGGCGTGAACAAGGTGCTGATGCGCAAGTACATCGCGCGACACTTCAAGGACCTGCCCTACGTGCAATCCAAGGGCAGCTTTCGCTTCGACCTGCGTGGCCTGGCCAGCCGCCGCTTCGACCAGGTGCGCACCTTTGCCGAACAGGCTCGCGACGTGATGCCGGGTGCTCCGGCCTGGCTGGACGCGAACCGCCGGTTTTTGGGCAACAAGTACTTCGCGTCCAAGTTCTATCTGCTCGCTGTCACCCTACCCTGGTTGCTCAACCGCACACATGGTGCCGGAGCTGCCGCTCAAGCCGAAAGCGAGCGTAAATCATAACGGCAAAGCCCAATGGACTCAGCTCCTAGCGCGTACCGGCTGCTAATCCCCGCAAGGCAGATGAAAGATCGGCCGTGAATGCGTGCGAGTCGTCGATCCAACTGTAGTGACACGCCTGCTTGATGACCGACACATGCACGACGGGCAGCGAATGGCTTATCGCCTGCCAACGTGACGCGCCGGGATCGACGAAGTCCTGATCGCCCTGAATGACTTCGACGGGCACGGGGCTTTGTCGCAGGGTGCTGACAAAATCGTATTGCTCAGGATCGCTGTTGCCGATGGCTTGGGATACGGCGGTGTTGTAGTAGACCCCGCCACCTTTCCATGTGCGCCAGTTCTTCAGGCGGCATACGTTGATGGAGGCCCAATCCACGAGCTTGGTTCGCTGCCACCTCAATCGAGGGCTCAATGCATCCGGGCGACCGTCGTCAGGGATGCCCGCCTCCTGCATGAGCCTGGCGACCTCCGGACGCCCCTGCAATGCCTTGAGTCGAGCGGTCACCGGTTTCCATAGGTCGTCCAGGGTCATGCCCGGGTCCGTGGCGGGCGGAAACGCCCCGGTGAGTATCAGCCGGGAAACCCGTTGCGGAAATTTTTGATAGTAGCTGAGGGCCAGCAGCGTGCCTTCGGAGTGGCCAAGCAGAACAAGCTTTGGTTCGCCCAAGGCGTTGCGCAAGGCTTCCAGATCGTCCACCAGTTGGGCAAGAGAGAGGCTCTTGAGTTTTTCTTCCGGCACGGGGGACAGCAGGCTGCCTCGCTGATCGAACAGAATGAACCGGTATCGGTTGGCGAGCGGCCGAACGGCATCGACGAGATAGCTGAAGTCTCCGCCGGGCCCGCCGTGCAGCACCACCACGGCGGGGCCATGGCCAAGCTCGGTGACGTAGATCCCGTCATGCGTTCCCGGCGCAGGCAGATACCATCCATTTTCCTGCAGTTGGTCGAAGACATCCTCTGTGTTGGCGGTGGCTTCAGCGATGGGCGACACGAGCCATGCGAGAAGAAATAGGTGGGCGATAAGAAAGCGAGCCGTTCGACGCAATATGGACATCGGGGCATCATCCCTAACCAAAACGCGACCACTTCGCGCAGGGAGGCTGGATATCAGTTCGTCCTGCTGGTTTCCAGTGCCTATCGCTAGGCACTACTGACAACCATGCCGTCATTCCGGCCCCTGCTTGCACCTGATTAGCGCCATGTCTCAACTGGCGGGCATCGGCTCCCTCCCCTACGTGTAGTAGGGGAGGGCTGGGGTGGGGTGAAGCAAGCTCGCGATGAACTCAAACAGTGCGGCAAGCTCGTACAACTCCACCCCAACCCTCCCCTGTGTACAGGGGAGAAAGGCCGTTTCCGGTTAGCTCTTCGATCTCGCCTTGAACTCACTATTAAGGCGCTTGTTACCTGGATTCACGCGAAGGCATCGAACATCAAGTGTTTGCCACGGCGTTTAGGCCGTGTCCCGCCCAGGCCTCGGAACGGGATGACGGCGTCTACACGCCATCTACACATTTGTCGACTCATCGTTACGAAGCGGCGTCCGCCCCAGGGGAGCAATGGTGCAAGCGTCATGAATCCCGGCTTGGGATAGGGGCCGCTGCGTACATTTTGAACGCTAGCATTCGGCAGCGGCTTTTCGGTGCCTGCGGGTATCGAAAAAATCGCGACCGAATTCCTTTCTTCATGACCTACGAAGGAGTTCAGCTATGCAGCAGAATGATAATGTCGTTTCCGCTTGGCTCGAAGGCGCCGATAGCATCAGCGGCTTGGGCAACCCGGCCGGCCCGCTCTTTGTGGATGGCTCCACCGAGAAAAAAATGACCACTCGGGCGAGTGCCGAGAGGATCGACACCATGTTTAGGACAACGCAGTCCTGCGCTTCCGGCTGCAGTTGTTGCTGATTTTCCACCGAGGCCAACACACCGCTGAATCCGGTCGTGTGTTGGCCTTTTCCATGTCCCCTCGCCTCATCATAAGGAAGGCGCCGAATCGAATGATGGCCGAGACTCGTACTGCCGACGCCTTCGCACCGATCATTGACCACTTCACCGCTTCCGCACGCGCTGCTTTGGAGCAGTGTCTTACCGCAGTCACCGGGCTGGATGCCGGCGAAGTGTCGCTGATCCGCAAGACCGCTGACGAAGCGCTGCGTTCCAACGCACGCCTCAAGCTAAACCGCGTGCTATTGCTGGAATTGCACGCGGCCAATCGATGCGGTTGGCTCACCGCGGAAAGCGACGCGGACCGTCACGATCAATTTGTCGAAATCGCGCAGCAAGCCGAATTCACCGCTCATCTGGATCGACGCTACCCGTCGCTACATAGTCGCCTGCAACGATCCCTTGATCAGCAAGCCCGCGCGATCCAAACGCTCGCAACCCGCTTTGCCGCCGATCGCAGCCTGTTGGCGTGCTTCTTCGAACGCCCTGCAGGACGCCTCACCGCTCTGAGCCTGGGACAAGGCGATCTGCATGCCGGCGGCCAGGCCGTCGCGCGGCTGTCTCTGGAAGCGGGCGAAGTCATGTACAAACCGCGCTCGCTGCGAGTCGACCTTGCATTGGATAGGTTTTTGCAGCGCGTGTTCGGCGAGACCGCCGAACGCATCTGCGTGCCCAAGGTGGTCGACCAGGGCGACTACGGTTGGGCGTCGTTCGTGGTCCATCGCTATTGCGAGGGCGAAGAGGAGCTGCGCGCGTTCTATCTGCGGCTTGGCCATTGGCTGGCGGTGCTGCGCCTGCTCGGCGGCACCGATATTCATCACGAGAACCTTATCGCTGCCGGCCCTGTGCCGGTGGTCATCGACGCTGAAAGCCTGTTCGCCGTCATTCCCAAACCCGCCGCTTCGGGAGGCGGACAAGCCCACGATGCGGCACAGGCGCTGATCGCCGGCTCGGTCTTGCGCACTGGCATAGTGCCGTTTCGTGCGTCGGGCGAAGGCTTCGACGGGGCCGACCTTTCGGCAGCCGGGGCGCTGCCTGACCAGCAACCGAAGGTGCAGATTCCCGTTATCGTCGATGCAGGCACGACCGAGGCTCGACTGAAGCTGGTCGACACCGACATCGTCCATTCCCAGAACCATCCCAGCGCCCTTCCCCAGGTTTCCACGTACTGGAACCAGATCAGCGAAGGATTCCTGGCCGCCTCCAACAGCTTGCGCGAACTCGACGCAAAAGGCGTGCTTGAAGCATGGCTGCTCGACTTCGAAGGCTGCCCGGTGCGCGATCTTCGTCTTCCGACCCAGTCTTATGCGGAGATTGGCCGCATGTTGTGGCATCCGGCGTCGCTGCACGATGAGGCCAAGGCGATCGAACGCGCCCGCGACCTTTTCACCCGCAACGCCGCCCTCACCTCGGTGACCTCATCCACCCCCGAGGAAATAAGCGGCGCGATCGACGATCTGCTGTACGGCGATATTCCGGTTTTCGTCGCCCCGCTGGCCCGCACGCGGATCAACGCCGCCCTGGCGGATTGGCGCGTGATGCGTATCGATCTGGAAGAGCTGACCATACGCAGCGCGCTGGTTACGACCGAACTCAACCGGCGCGGCAATCTGCCGGACCCGATCAGTGACGACCGCCTTTGCCGTGCGCAAGCACCGCATGGCGAACAGCTGGATGCACGTCGCCGCCAACTGGCGGCGGATGTGGTGGAACGCCTGCTGAGGCTCGCCGTGCCCGGTGCCGACGGCTCGATGACATGGATTACGCCGGAAACCACCAGCGAAGGCTGGTTCATTCAACCCCTGCAAGGCGATCTCTACTTCGGGCTTGGCGGCGTCACGGTGGCGCTCGCGGGTTATTTGCGCGAAGTCGAAGACGGCCGCGCGAACCCGGTGCCGGGTACCGAAGAGGCGCTGGACGGCGCGCTGCGCACCCTCGTGTCGCTTGAAGCCATCCAGCCGCCAAGAAGCATCGGCGGTTTTGAGGGCTACGGCGCGCAAATCTGGACGTGGCTGACCTTGCGCGACCTGCTGCGGCGCCCGGAGCTGATCGCACGCGCGGTGGCCAGCGCCGAAGCACTGGAAGCAAGGGGATTTCGCGCTGAGGATGGCTTCGACGTCATCGACGGTGCGGCCGGCGTTATCGTACCGCTGCTGAGCTTGGCTGAGGCCACCCGTGATACGCGCTGGCTGGCGCTGGCCGCATGCGCTGGACAGCACCTGGAAAAAACCGCGGTCGTCGATGCGATCGGCGCGCGCTGGATGACCCGTTTTGAGCAGGCGATAGGCGGGTTTTCCCACGGCGCCACCGGCATCGGCTGGGCGCTCGCGCGCCTTGCCTCATCGCAAGCGGGCAGCGAAGACGAGCGCGCCCGCTGGGGCGTGCTGGCTGACGCGGCGTTCGCGTTCGAAGATTCGCTTTACGAGGAAAGCTGCGGCAACTGGATCGACAAACGTTACCCGCAACTCAATAAGAGCCATGACACATGGTGCAATGGCAGCGTTGGCATCGGCCTCGCCTCAGCGGATCTGTATGCCCGCGTCGGCGATGCGCACCACTTGCACAGGCTGCGGCGCGCGATTGCCGCCGCACGCGGCAAGTGGGGCATCAGCCACACCTTGTGCCATGGGGATTTTTCGCTGTGGGAGCTGCAGTTGCGCGCTGCCGCACTGGACCCGGTTGCTTGTGCCGAAGATCTGAACGAATCGGTGGCGCAGATCGTTTCGTCGATCGAAGAGAATCGCGGGATAGTCACCGGCCGGGCACGCGCTGCCTTCACCCCGGGCCTGATGAATGGGCTTGCTGGTGCGGTCCACGGCCTGAGCCGATTGCATCGGCAATGCACCCTGCCCTCGCCGCTGCTATTGGAGCGATGAGCCAAACATCGGCTTGATTGGTTTATTCGCTATCATGGCCAGGCTTGAAACATCTGAGGTGGCGCCATGGCCGATAAACAGATTCCAGGCATTCGCCCCTACGACAATCCCGCCGGCGGCTGGGGCGCTTTACGCGCAACGGCCCGGGCCGTACGCGAGCAAATGGAAGCCGGCGAAGCGACCGCAACCTTGCTGCGCACCAACAAGCCGGAGGGATTCGACTGCCCCGGCTGTGCGTGGCCGGACAAGAAGTACACGTCGACCTTCCAGTTCTGCGAGAACGGCGCCAAGGCCGTCACCTGGGAAGCCACCACCAAGCGCGCGCCGCCGACCTTCTTCGCCAGGAACACCGTCACTTCGCTACGTGCATGGAGCGATTATCAATTGGAAGACCAGGGGCGCCTGACGCATCCCATGGTCTACAACGCGCAGAAGGACATCTACGAGGCGATCGGCTGGGACGAGGCCTTTGCGCGCATCGGCGAAATCCTGCGCGGCATGACGGAGCCGGATACGGTCGAGTTCTATACCTCGGGACGGGCCTCCAACGAGGCGGCCTTCCTCTATCAGATCTTTGCGCGCGAATACGGCACGAACAATTTCCCGGATTGCTCGAACATGTGCCATGAAGCGACGAGCGTGGGCTTGCCGCAATCGATCGGCATCGGCAAGGGCACGGTGTCGCTGGATGATTTCGATCATTGCGAACTGATCATCGCCATGGGTCACAACCCCGGCACCAACCATCCGCGCATGATGGGCACGCTGCACGAAGTGGCGCGCCGGGGCGCGCCCATCATCGTGTTCAATCCGCTGCGCGAGCGCGCGCTGGAACGCTTTGCCGATCCGCAGGACCCGCTTGAGATGGCCACGCTCGGGTCGACGCCGATTGCATCGACCTATCTGCAGGTCAAGGTCGGCGGGGATGCGGCCGCTCTCAAGGGCATCATGAAAGCGCTGCTGGAGATGGACGCGGCAGCGGATCCCGGCTCGACCGTGCTCGATCACGCTTTCATCAAGACGCACACCCACGGTTTTGAAGCCCTTGCTGCCGATCTGCGCGCAACAACCTGGCCGGCCATCGTGGCCACGTCGGGCCTGAGCGAATCCGAATTGCGCGCCGTCGCCGATGCCTACGCCCAATCGAACGCGACCATCGTCACCTACGGCATGGGCATGACCCAGCACAGCATGGGAACGCAGAACGTGCAGCAGATTGCCAATCTGTTGCTGTTGCGCGGCAATTTCGGCAAGCCAGGCGCCGGTATTTGTCCGTTACGCGGGCATTCGAATGTGCAAGGCGATCGCACGGTCGGCATCACCGAAAAGCCCACGGCCGGCCTGCTGGATAGGATCGAAAAAACCTTTGGCTTCCGCCCGCCGGCCAGGCACGGTCATGATGCGGTCGCGGCCATGCAGGCGATCGTCGATGGCCGTTCGAAGGCATTGATCTGCCTGGGCGGGAATCTTGCCGTGGCCTTGCCCGATGCGCAGGCGTGCTTTCCCGCGATGCGTCGCCTGGAGCTCTCGGTGCATATCGCCACCAAGCTCAACCGCTCGCACCTGCTCACCGGCAAGCACACTTTCCTGTTGCCTTGCCTGGGACGTACCGAGCGGGACATGCAAGCGAGCGGTCCGCAGGCGGTGACGGTGGAAGATTCGATGTCGATGGTGCATGCGTCGCGCGGCAAGCTGACGCCTGCGTCGGAAGCGCTGCGCTCGGAACCCGCCATCGTCGCCGGCCTGGCCGCCGCCACGCTGCCGGACAGCCGCGTGGCATGGATGGAGCTGATCGCCGATTACGACCGGATTCGCGACGCCATCGAATCGGTCTTTCCCGATTTTGAAAACTACAACGAACGTATCCGTCATCCGGGCGGATTCAGGCTGCCGCTGCCGCCCACCGAACGCATCTGGAACACGCCCTCGGGCAAAGCTGAATTCCTGCTCTTCCGTGGCCTGGAAGAAGATCCCGCCCGCACCGATCCGACCATCCTGAAGCTCACCACCATCCGCAGCCACGACCAGTACAACACCACCATCTACAGCCTCGACGACCGCTATCGCGGCGTTTTCGGGCGACGCGACGTCGTGTTCATGAACGAGGCCGACCTCGCCGAACGGGGCATCGCGGAGGGCGACGAAATCCGCGTGGAAACCGCCTTCGGCCAGGGCCAGGAACGTTGCCTGAGCAAGGTCATCGCCGTTGCCTACAAGATCGCCCGCGGTGCGGTGGCCACCTACTACCCGGAAGGCAATTGCCTGGTGCCGCTTAGCTACATCGACAAAGTGAGCGGCACGCCCTCCTACAAGTCGATTCCGGTTCGCGTGTCACGCGTAGCAGGCGCGTAACTATTTGCAGAACGACTACAACGCAAGATGCGAGACCATCAGCCCATGCGGGCGCCTTGCCCGAGTGTGGGCGTAGGCTGGGATGATATTCCCAGCTCTCCGTGCGGAGCCCCGATGCTGGGATTGCCATCCCAGCCTACACCTCGGGGCATCGCCAGGCGATACTTGACCTTGCATTTAAATGCGAGAAAGATAAAGCCGTTCATGCCCAGGAAGCGGTGTGGAAGTTGTGCGTGACGGGCATGCTGCTTGATCATTCCGCAACTTGAGGGGGGGCTCTCCATGAAGCGCCACTGGCTAGGCTTTGCGCTGGCTGCGGCTGTGATCGCAGGAACGTTGCCGACACCGATTGCTGCAACCGTTTACAGCAACGGCACCAGTACCTCGACCTTCAATGTCACTCTGACCCTGCAGGCCAATTGCAGCATCACCGCCAATCCGCTGAATTTCGGCAGCACGGGTGTACTGACAGCCGCCATCAATCAGCAGACGACGCTGTCGGTCACATGCAGCAACACCACGCCCTACAACGTCGGCTTGGATGCAGGCACAGTGACGGGTTCGACGGTTACTGCCCGGTTGATGGCAGGCACGGCGACCGGCAACACGGGCACCACCGTTAACTTCGATCTCTACCAGGACAGCGGCCACACGACTACATGGGGTAATACACAAGGCACCAACACAGTAGGTGGCACCGGAACGGGCTCCGCGCAGTCCATCACGGTGTACGGCCAGGTGCCTGTGCAATCGACCCCCAAACCCGATACGTACCAAACCACCGTTACCGCAACGGTCTATTTCTGAGTACGGGCGCGCCTGTGCGACGCCTGCTGCTTGCGGTGGGGATGCTGACGCTTTGCGGTATCGGGCGAGCGTCGTCGCTGCAGATTTCCCCCGTGATGATCGAGCTGCGGCACAGCGAAGGGGCCGCCATCCTTACTCTGCGCAACCCTGGCGACCAGTCTTTGTACGGGCAGGTGCGCGTTTTTCGTTGGGAACAGGGTGGCAGTCAGGACAACTTGTCCGCCACCCAGGAGCTGGTGGCCAGCCCGCCGCTGATCGAAATTCCTGCGCACGGCGAGCAGTACGTCCGGCTGGTACGAAGCGAGCAGGGAAATCCCATCGAAGAGCAAAGCTACCGCCTTTTGATCGATGAGCTGCCTGCTGCCGATAACGCCGGCGAAAATGGCGTGACGATACGGCTGCGCTACTCCGTGCCGGTGTTCGTCGAACCGGAGGGCATGACGGGGGCACCGACACTGAGCTGGCATGTGCGACATGGCGCAGACGGCTGGTGGTTGCGAGTCACCAATACCGGAAGGCGCAGGGCACGCATCAGCATGGTGCAGTTCATAGCTGCCGATGGCAAAGCCAGCACGGTGGACAAGGGCTTGCTCGGCTACGCACTGGCCGGCCGGTCGATGCAGTGGCGGGTAAATCTGGACAGCCAGGGTGCGCTCAAGACACCTATCGTCATCCGCGCCAACGTCAACGCATTAGCGGTTGAAGACCATGCCGTCATCGACACGTCACCCTGACGCGTGGCCGATCACCGAGCCCGCTGCGAAGCGTTGCTGGGTATGGCGTTGGCCGGCGCGCTCATGGCGCTCCCAGGACGGGCAGCCGTTCCCGCCACCTACCTGGCGGACATGCAACAGACCCAGGACGTTTTCCTGGAGGTGGAGGTGAACGGAGAAGGGATTCCATTCATCGTGCACTTTCGGGCGAGCGGAGCCAAATTGTCCGCCACGGGTGCCGAACTAGCGCGTATCGGCATAGCGATCGACAAGCTGGGCATCGCCGGATCAGACCAGGTGGCACTCGATGCCCTGGCGGGGGTTCGCTATCGCTACGACAAAACGCACCAGCGTGTCGCCATAACGCTACCGGACGACGTGCGCAAACCCTTCGTGGTCGATTCACGGCAATTACCGCAAGCGATGCCGGCGACATCAGGACGCGGCGTAGTGCTCAACTATGATGCCGTTGCCCAAAACGAAACAGGCAATCGCTACGCACTCTGGCTGGAACAGCGCTATTTCGATCCGGATGGCGTGTTCAGCAACACCGGCATTGCGTATCTCGACGCCGCATCGCGACGCTATCTGCGGTATGACACGTCATGGAGCCGGTCCGACCCCGCTACGTTGCGCACCGTCCAATGGGGTGACGCCATTACGTCGTCCTTGGCCTGGTCACGCTCGATCCGTTTCGCCGGCTTTCAGTGGCGCAGCAACTTCGCCCTGCGTCCGGACCTGGTCACCTTCCCTCTTCCCGTCCTGACCGGGTCAGCCGTGGTGCCGTCATCGCTCGACCTGTACGTGAACAACATGCAGCATTTCAACGTGCAGGTGCCGAGCGGCCCCTTTGTGGTCAATGAAGTACCCGGTATCACCGGCGGTGGCAATGCCACGCTGATAACGCGCAACGCACTAGGGCAAACCGTTACGCTGGCGATGCCCATCTACATCGATACCCAGATGCTGGCGACAGGACTGTCGAGCTATTCGCTTGAGGCTGGTTTTTTGCGGCGCGACTACGGCGCCGCTTCGTTCCACTACGACCCGCACCTCGCCGGCAGCGGGTCCTGGCGCCGCGGCATCAGCGATGCGCTTACCGTCGAAGCGCATGGCGAGGCGACCGATCATCTGTTCAATGCGGGCACCGGCGCCTTGGTCAGGCTCGGCACCGACGGTGTCCTCAATGGTGCGATCGGCTTCAGTGCCGGGCGCTGGGCAGGCACCCAACTCAGCCTGGGATATCAATGGATCGAACCGCACTACGCCATCGATGCACAGAGCATTCGTACGTTTGGCCACTATGGCGATCTTGCCTCACGCGACGGCGCCCCTGTTCCCACGCACACCGATCGGCTGACGGTATCCCTGCCTTTTTTCGGCAACCAGAATTTCGCCCTGAGCTACATCGGGACGAAACTTCCGCAGGTCGAAGCATCGCGTATCGCATCACTGTCCTACGGCCTGAGTTTGCGTCACGCTCTGTCGCTGAATCTGAGCGCTTACCGGGATATTGACCGGCACCGTTCACGCGGGGTGTTTCTAAACGTCAGCCTTGGACTGGAAAACAACGTGTCGTTGAACGCGGTGGCGGGAAGCCAGGGCGGACGCGCGTACAACAACCTGCAAGCCTTGCGTCCGGCCGACTACGCCGGCGGTTGGGGCTGGGGTCTGCAGACCGGCCAATTCAACCAGCTTGGATTTCACCAGGCGCAGCTGCAGTACCTGGGCAGCGCCGGCCAGCTTACCGGCCTCGTGCAGAATTATGCCGGACACACCACCGCATCGTTCGACGCACTTGGCTCCATCGTGCTGATGGACGGCGACATTCAATTCTCCCGCCGCATCTATGATGGCTTCGCGCTTGTTTCGACCAACGGCGTGGCGGGCGTGCCGGTCCTTCATGAGAATCGCCTGCTCGGCCGTACCGACGATCACGGGCACCTGCTCGTCCCGGACCTGAATGCCTATCAGGACAACCATATATCGATCGACCCCTCCAGGCTGCCGGTCGACATGCGCATCGATGCCACGGCCATGGTCGTTGTGCCGCAAGTGCAATCGGGTGTGCTGGGGCGATTTTCGATCACGCGATATGCCGCGGCTTCGGTTCTGCTACATGATGCATCAGGCAAGCCGATAGCGGCGGGAACGCGGGTCCATCACGTTGAAAGCGGCGCGGACACCATTGTCGGCTACGACGGTCTTACGTTCATCAATGACCTGCAAGCCACCAATCATCTTCAGCTCGACGGCCCCGCATGGCATTGTACCGTCACTTTCTCGTACACGCCCCCGACGAATCATGCCCTGCCGTCGATAGGGCCATTCATCTGTCGCCGCGAAGCCATGCAGCCATGAACAGGCGTAACGGATGGCATCTGCTGCTGGCCGCCCTGCTCCTGCTCATCGGGCAAATGGCGCATGCGCAAACCTGCTCGGCTGCGATCACGACCATCAATTTCGGCAATGTGAATCCCATCAACGGCGCCGCCGTGTCAGCCAGCGGCTCCATCACCGTGACCTGCAACTGGACCCTGGTTTCCTTGTCGCCCAACGCGCAGGCCTGCCTCAACCTCAATGCAACCACACCGCTCAGCATGACCAACGGCGGCAATGCCTTGCAGTATGGCCTGTACCAGGATGCCGCCGATTCCGTAGCCTGGGGATCGATCTCCGCAGGGACGTCGCCGATATCCGTCACGCTGGCCAAACCGCTGATTGGCACCTCGGCAAACCAGACGGTTTCGTTCTATGGCCTCATCACAGCCAACCAGCCGCTGGTACCGACCGTCAGCGACAGCAGTACGGTCTATAGCCAAGCCTTCAGCGGCGCTCAGACTGCGCTCGACTATGCCTACTATTTGCTCACTCCTCCGGGTTGTGCGGCCATCTCCACGCCGGCCACGGCGTTTCCCTTTACGGTCAGTGCCACGGTCGTCAACGATTGCCTGATCAACGCCAGCAACCTCAGTTTCGGTACGACCGGCCTGCTGAGCAGCGGCATCAATGCCACGACATCGATCTCGGTAACCTGCACCAACAACGATGCTTATCGCATCGCGCTCAATGGCGGCGGCAGCGGCAATGTGAGTGCTCGCAGCATGGCTCAACAAGGAGGGGGTGGTGGCGCGGTGTCCTATCAGCTCTACCTGGATGCCGCACACGGCACGCCATGGGGCGACGGCACCGCGGGAACCAGCATGTATACAAGCACGGGCACCGGCAATGCTCAAACCGCAACCGTCTACGGCCTCGTACCTGCGCAAACGACACCGGCACCCGGCAATTACAGCGATACCGTCACGGCGACTGTTGCGTTCTGAAGGCGCTCAAAATTCGACTAGCCATAGCCCTTCCGTGGGCTTTCCCTGATAAGTCGCATCGGGCGAGATCGAATCGGCATCCTGCATTCCTGGCGCACGCCGAAACAGACGGTAGGACGTTTCGTGCCGGCATTGCACCACAGGGGATTCCTTCACTCGTAAGTCGATTCGCGTAGTGACCTGACAAAGCTCCTCAATCCTCAGGCTGACCTGCATCAAGGCCGACCGATTGGACGCGATAGAGACATCGGCAACGGTTGAAAGAAGAAGAACGGCAATTCCGGTATGCAACCAACGTGATGACATAACCCGCTTTACATGACAGTAGACGACACCCGCATCACCAACACGGGGCACTTCACGGGGTATCGGCCAGCGGCAGCAAAAATGGAGGACGCACCACTAAGCCTAAGCACCTTTCACCTGACAAGCGCTCCATCGAAGAGCCACGCGTGGCCATTTGTAACAGCAAGCACATGAAGTCCGGGGCAAAGGGCCGAACTTGTGCGTCATATATGAAACATATATGATTCATATATCTTCCACAAAGAGCACCCCCATGGGCATCGTCAACATAGATGACGACTTGCACGACCAGCTGCGACGCGCCTGCAGCGTGACCAGTCGATCGATCAACGCGCAAGCCAACTTCTGGATCAAGGTCGGCATGCTTTGCGAGTTGAACCCGGAGCTCAGCTTCCAGCAAATCGTCGCCAAGGAATTGCGCGCGGCCGGGGTGCAGCCCCAGCCATTGCGGTCGGGGCGGGCGTGATCAAAAGCGCCGCCGAGGTCGCCTTGATGGCAGAAGCCGGTTCACTGCTGGCTGAAGTGTTCCATGCGCTTGGTCAGCTTGAGCTGGAAGGCAAAAGCACGCTTGATATCAACGATTTCGTTGAGCGGATGATCATTGATGATCTTCACGCACGCCCGGCAAGCAAAGGACAGTACGAATTTCCCTATGTGCTGAATGCCTCGATCGACGATGTGGTCTGCCATGGCATGCCTTCGGCCAAGGACGTGCTGCGCCGCGGCCAGATCGTCAACTTTGACATCACGCTGGAGAAGAACGGCTACATCGCCGATTCCAGCACCACCTATCTGGTCGGTGAAGTGGCTTATCCGGCACGGCGGTTGGTCTCCGCCACTTACAACGCCATGTGGAAGGGCATCGCAGCGGTACGCCCTGGAGCGCGCTTGGGAGACATCGGTCATGCCATCGCGCATTACGCGCGCGCTCACGGCTACAGTGTCGTCAAGGAGTACTGCGGACACGGGATCGGTCGCCAGATGCACGAAGAACCGCAGATCCTGCATTACGGCTGGCCAGGTACCGGGCTTGAACTCAAAGAAGGCATGGTTTTCACCATCGAGCCCATGCTCAATCAAGGCAAGGCTGCGGTTCGCTCCGCCCCTGATCAGTGGCCGGTGTATACCCGCGACGGCAAGCTGTCGGCCCAGTTTGAGCACACAGTCGCCGTCACCCGTACAGGCGCGCGGGTGCTGACCATGCGGCCTGGAGAGAAGCCGCTTTTGGGCGCATAACCGAATTTCATGGGCTCTAGCAGTTAAAACGTAACGCCGACCGGCAATATGCCTTCTCCACGATGGGCTCGTGAAGGGTTGAGAAACCCAGCATTGGCTTGCCTACCGCCGCGTGATGCTGGGATTGCCATCCCAGCCTACGTTCGGCAAGACGCGCATACAGAGCCGCCCCAAAGCGTCATGGGGAAAACCGTGCGAATACCGCCATGACCGGGCGGCTCGTCTTGTCAAAAAAATCACACGACTGCGTGCATATTACGTGCACAAAATGTTGCATCGCAACGTAATCGGTACGATACCAAGACAATTCCAAACGCGTGAACTGCCACATTGACGGGGGAAGCAATGAAGCAGCTCGACAAGCTGAAGGTCCTGCATCGGCTGGTTATCGCTTTTGGCGCAGCGCTCCTGCTTACTTGCCTGGTCGCCGGCAGCGCACTGTGGCGCCTGTCTTCCATGCATGCGGAATTCGAAGATCTCAGCGTCACGAAGCTTTCGAATCTGATGACGTCCGGCGACTGGGTCATCGAGCAACTACAGGCTGCACGACATACCCACAACATTCTTATTCTCGAAACACCCGGGGAAATTCAAAGCGAGATCGCAGCGGTCTATAAAAGCCAGGCCAAGCGTAGCCAATTTCGAGAGCAGCTGAAGGCCCGCATTGTTACGCCGCAAGGTAGGGCGGCGCTTGCCGAGGTCATCGCAGCCGATGAAGCCTATCTTCCGCTGGAGCGGGAATACCTGCATCTGGCCGAGACGGGGCAAATCCAAACCGAAAAATCCAAACTTCTTGGGGAAATCCGTCCTGCGCAGTTGAAGGTGATCGACAAGCTATACAACTTGACCAATGTCGAAACCGCCGTCGTTCAGAACGAACGGGGCTTGGTCGATCAGGCCTACGACAACACCCGAACCAACATCTGGTCGCTGGTTGCGCTGAGCCTTGCGATCAGCGTGATGCTGATCCTTTGGATTACACGCTCCATCAATACGCCACTGGCCCAATTGCTGCGGTCAGTCGAAAGAATCCGAGTCGGCGATCTTTCCAGTCGAGTGCACTTGAAGGGCAAGGATGAATTCGGTGAACTGGCGGACGGCTTCAATCGCATGAGTGAAGATCTCTCTTCACTGGTTGGCCAGGTGCAAGCCTCCGGCATCCTGCTGAACACATCCGCCACCGAAATTGCTTCAACGGCCAAGGAGCAGCAGGCTACCGCCAGCGAAATTGCCGCCACCACCGTCGAAATAGGCGCCACCTCAAAGGAGATATCCGCAACCTCGAGGGAATTGGTCACGACCCTCGGCGAGGTGGCCGATGTCGCGGAGGCATCGGCGCAATTGGCGGGCGAAGGTCACGAAGGTCTCGTGCAAATGGAAGAGACCATGCATAACGTGATGGACGCGGCCAAGACGATCAACGGAAAGCTTGCCGTATTGAGCGAGAAGGCGAGCAACATCAATCAGGTCGTCACCACCATTACCAAGGTCGCCGATCAAACCAACCTGCTTTCGCTGAACGCTGCCATCGAGGCGGAGAAAGCCGGCGAATATGGCCGCGGCTTCTCGGTGGTAGCCACCGAAGTTCGCCGGCTTGCCGACCAGACGGCGGTGGCGACCTACGATATCGAGCTGATGGTCAAGGAGATTCAGTCCGCCGTGTCGGCAGGCGTCATGGGCATGGACAAGTTCTCCGAAGAAGTGCGGCGCGGCATGCACGAAGTTCAGCGGGTAAGCGGTCAACTCATGCAGATCATCCAGCAGGTGCAGGCGCTCGCACCGCGCATCGAAGCTGTCAACGAAGGCATGCAGGCGCAGTCCAATGGCGCCGAGCAGATTACGCAGGCACTGACTCAACTGAGCGAGGCCGCGCAACAGACCGTGGAATCCCTACGCCAGTCAAACACGGCCATCGATGGACTGAATCAAACCTCGCACACCTTGCGTAACGGCATTTCGCGCTTCAAGCTGGCCGTCGCGGATTGAACGACCATGCTCTCCATTTGCCATTGAGTTCGATCGGGAAGGTGCCATGCTCTTCCTCCTGTTTCGCATTGGGCAAGATCGATACGTTCTGGAAACCGCTCGGATCGCCGAAGTCATCCCTCTTGTCAGGATGAAACAGGTGCCTCATGGGCCGTTCGGTATCGCCGGTTTGATCGATTATCGAGGGTGGCCTGTGCCCGTATTCGACGTGAGCCAGTTGGCTCTGCGGCAACCGGCCGCGATCAGGCTGAGCACCCGCATCGTTCTCGTGCGCTATGCGCCCATGGGCGACGATCGATTGCTCGGCCTGCTGGTGGAACACGCCACTAAAACGCTGCAGCGAGACCCTGCGGATTTCGTGTCGGCCGGTATTCGCCAGGATGGCGCCAGCTATCTTGGCCCGGTCTGTTCGGACGACGACGGGCTCATCCAATGGGTCGAGCCGAACCGCTTGCTTTCCGAAGAGGCGCGAAGCCGGTTGTTCACGCAAGGAGCGCCGGCGCCATGACGCTTGAGGCGATCGAGCAATTGCTGAAGGACACCATGGGTCTGGACGCTGCATCGATCGGGCGCTCGGCTGTCGCACGGGCCACGCAGGAACGCATGTCGGCAAGCGGGCTCTCGGACCACCAAGTGTATTGGGCACAGCTCAATGCGTCTGCCCATGAACTGCAGGAATTGATCGAAGCCGTGGTGGTGCCCGAGACGTGGTTCTTCCGCGACAAGGAAGTCTATCGAGCGTTGGCCAGCGTGGTCCGCGACGGCCATCTGCAAAATGCCATCCAGTGCGATACGTTGCGACTGCTGAGCCTGCCCTGCTCGACCGGGGAAGAGCCCTACTCGATCGCCATGACGTTGCTTGAGTGTGGCTTTCCCCTCGATCGATTTGTCATCGATGCGGTCGACATCAGCACGCGATCGCTCGCCTTGGCCAGGTCCGCGGTGTACGGAGCCAACTCTTTCCGCAGCGGCGACCTGGGCTTTCGACAGACTCATTTCGAGCAGGTCGGCACCTTTTGGCATCTGCACGATCGAATTCGCCAGGCCGTGCGTTTTCAGCTGGGTAACGTGCTGGGCTCCGACTTTTTTCCAGGCGAGGCAATCTACCACGTCATCTTCTGCCGTAACCTACTCATCTATTTCGATCGTGCAACGCAGGAAGCCTGTATCAAAGTGCTGCTGCGCCTGCTCAAGCCGGAAGGCTATCTTTTCATCGGCCCTGCCGAAAGCGGAGTGTTGCTCAGCCACCGTTTCATTTCCGCGAAGATCGCCAACGCCTTTGTGTTCCGGCCGCCCTCCTCCATGCCAGCCGCCAAGGCGCCAGTTGCGGTAAGCAAGTCGATGGACGACCTCGTTCGACAACGCGCAGCACCGGCTGCGACCAGGCCGTCGATACCATCGCGACACGCTCCCGCCACGCGGCCAACCATTGAGCGGCAGCCAGCGGTGTCGATGCCGCCGGACAGCAGGGATGCCATCACACGCCTTGCGGATCAAGGTCATTTGGACGAAGCGTCAAAAGCATGCGAGGCGCATATTCAGGCGCACGGCCTGTCCGCATGGACCTGTCACCTGATGGGCCTGATACGGCAAGCGGCCGGTAACGCCAGGGATGCCATACCTTACTTTCGCAAAGCGCTCTATCTGGACCCCAACCATTACGAAGCCATGACGCATCTGGCCCTGCTGCTGGAGAAGCAGGGTGATGCCACGGGCGCGCAAGCCATGCAACGACGACTGAAACGTCTGACTCGTCAACCGGGGCGATGAGATGGTCACGGACACCGAAGCACCCGTTATGCGACGCGCCGATATCGACGCATGCTGGAACAGCATCGGCGTTCGCGGCGACCACAGTTGCGCGGCTTTGGTGCAGCACGTGCATTGTCGCAATTGCCCGGTCTACGCCGCCGCCGCCGCCGAACTGCTCGATGCGCCCTTGCCGAACGACCACCTGTCGTTCTGGACACCGCTGGTTGCGCAGGCGCCCACGTCGACGGAAGAAGCGGAAGTTCTCTCACTGGTGATATTTCGTGCCGGCGGCGAACTGCTGGCCTTGCCAACGAGGACGTTCAAGGAAGTAGTCGGGCACCGGATGATCCATGCCATTCCTCATCGACGCGATGGCGTCATTCTTGGAATCACCAATATCCGTGGTGAATTGGTGGTCTGCGCTTCGCTGCTGCATTTGCTCGGCCTGGAGGCGACCCCGAAGAAAAAAGGCGACAAGCAGAACATGCTGAACGAACGAATGCTGGTGATCGAACACAAAGGAACGCACACCGCTTTTCCCGTGGATGAAATTCACGAAGTGGGACGCTTCCGGGTGGCGGACTTCGGTGATGTGCCATCGACGCTGGCCAAAGCGGCATCCACTTATGTCAAGGCCATTGTTACGTGGCAGGGCCGATCCGCCGGCCTGCTTGACGATCAGCTGCTGCTCTTCACCATCAACCGGAGCCTGACATTAGCCACGACCTGAGCCAGCTGTCGATGATGGATCTGTTCCGCCTGGAGACCGAAAGCCAGGTACAGGTTCTTACTTCCGGACTGCTTGCGTTGGAGCGCGACTCGAGCGCACCCGAGCAGTTGGAGGCCTGCATGCGTGCCGCCCATTCCCTGAAGGGAGCGGCGCGCATTGTCGACATCGCCGCGGGCGTCAATGTAGCGCATGCGATGGAAGACATCTTCGTAGCCGCACAGCACGGCACGCTGCGCTTGAAGCAGCCGCACATTGACGTGCTGTTGCGGGGCCTGGATCTTTTCAATCGTATCGCCAATACCGCCGAGTCCCATCTCGTTCGCTGGACCAGCGAGCTTCATGCGGAAGTCGATGCTCATTTGGCCGACTCGCGCGGCCTACTCACCTCATCCTTCATCGCCGACGAAGCGATCACGGCAGCGCCACAGGAACCTGCCGCTGAAAGCCAATCCAACGCGATCGCTCCGTCTGCCGTGGCAACCGCTGCCGGCGATGCACGGGATTCGCGTGAGCAAGCACTGCGCATTACCGCCAATCACTTGAACCGGCTGCTCGGCCTAGCCGGCGAAGCGCTGGTGGATTCGCGCCAGCTAAGGCCCTTCGTCGATTCGCTGCTCAAGCTTAAGCGGCTTCACTATGGCGCGCGCAAGGCCATGGAAGAACTTCATCACTCCCTGCCTACGCAGATGCTGAACGAGCGTGACGCACAAGTCTTGGAGACCTTGCACGATCATATCGCGCGTTCTCAAGAGTTGCTCGCCGATAACCTCGTCGGATTGGAGAACTTCGCCTACCGGTCCTCCGACCTGGCCAATCGTCTGTATCACGAAGCTGTGACCTGCCGAATGCTGCCCTTCGCCGATGGTGTGCGTGGCTTGCCACGCATGGCGCGCGATGTGGCGCGCGGGCTTGGCAAGCAGGTGCACTTGGAGATCGTCGGCGAATCGACCCAGGTGGATCGCGAAGTGCTGGAAAAACTGGAAGCACCCTTGGGACACCTCATCCGCAATGCGATCGATCACGGCATCTGCCTGCCGGACGAGCGCATTGCGCTTGGCAAAGCCGCCGAAGGCACCATCCGCCTGGAAGCGCGCCACAACAACGGCATGCTGATGATCAGTGTGTCAGACGATGGCCGCGGCATCAGCCTGCCGGGACTGCGCGAGGCGATAGTACGGCGCAATTTGACCACAGCCGAAATGGCAGGGCGGCTCTCCGACGAAGAGTTGCTGGAATTCCTGTTCCTTCCCGGCTTCACCATGCGGGACAGCGTCACCGAGATATCCGGCCGTGGCGTCGGGCTGGATGTGGTGCAGGACATGGTGAAGCGCTTGCGGGGCAAGGTGCACATTTCCACCTCTTCCGGCGAAGGGGCGCGCTTCCAGCTGCAGTTGCCATTGAGCCTTTCCGTGGTGCGGGCATTGCTGGTCGACATTCATGGCGAACGCTACGCGTTTCCCTTGAGCGCCATCCATCGTACGCTGAAGTTGACGAGCGAGGCCATTCAACTGCTCGAAGGCCGCCAGTTTTTTATGCTCAACGCAGACGCCGTAGGCCTGATTAGCGCACGTCAAGTGCTGCATGGCGATGCAGCAACTAGCCGCGATGACGAGCTTTCCGTAGTGGTAGTTGGCCATACCGGACAAGCCTATGGACTCGTCGTAGATCACCTGCTCAGTGAACATGAGTTGGTCGTGCGCACCCTCGATCCACGGCTAGGCAAGATCAAGGACATTGCGGCCGGCGCGTTGACCGAAGACGGCTCGCCCGTGTTGATCGTCGACACGGATGAACTTGTCCAGTCCATCGACAAGCTTATTTCCGAACAACGCTTGAGCCGGCTTCACCGTGAAGACAACTCGACCACTGCAAAGCGCCGTCGGGTGCTGGTAGTCGACGACTCGCTGACTGTCCGCGAACTCCAGCGCAGTCTATTGGATGGTGCCGGCTATGAGGTGGAAGTCGCCGTCGACGGCATGGATGGATGGAATGCGATCCGCACGGGCCGCTTCGACATGCTGGTCACGGATATCGACATGCCTCGCATGGACGGCATGGAACTGGTGGCGAAGATAAAACGCGATCCTCACCTGAAAGACATTCCCGTGTTAATCGTTTCCTACAAGGACCGTGAGGAAGATCGCCTGCGCGGCCTGGAAGCCGGTGCGGACTACTACCTCACCAAGGGCAGTTTCCATGACGACTCGCTCCTGCAAGCGGTGATCGACTTGATCGGCGAGGCAAACGCATGAGGATCGGCATCGTCAACGATTCCACGCTTGCGGTAGAAGCACTGCGTCGAGCGGTAGCCACCCAACGGGAACACCAGATCGCCTGGATCGCGTTCAACGGTGAAGATGCCGTCGTGCTATGTGCGAAAGACACGCCCGACCTGATCTTCATGGATCTGATTATGCCCGGGATGGACGGCGTGGAAACCACGCGCCGCATCATGGCCGCCACGCCTTGCGCCATCCTGATCGTTACCGGCAATGTCGGCGCCAATGCTTCACGCGTGTTCGACGCGATGGGTTGGGGTGCACTGGATGCCGTGGATACCCCGACGTTCGAGTCCATGGAATCGGGCCGCGTCGCGCCACTCATGGCGAAAGTCGCGATCATCGGCAGGCTCATCGGAGAAAAACGCGCGGACCAAGCGCTGCGACGCCGAACATCGAACCATGCGCCCGCACGGCAATTGGTTGCCATCGGTGCTTCGGCGGGAGGTCCGGCAGCGCTATCGGCCGTCCTGGCAGCCCTGCCCGCCCACTTTCCGGCGGCCGTCGTGGTGATCCAGCACGTCGATCCGCAGTTTGCACCGGGCCTGGCCGACTGGTTGAACCAGCATTCGACCTTGCCGGTACGGCTAGCGATGGAAGGAGACCAACCCCTCGCCGGCACGGTGCTGCTGGCCTCGACCGGCGATCATCTGCAACTGAAAGATACGCAGCTGGTCGGTTATACGCCCATACCGCGTGATTATCCCTACCGCCCATCCATCAACGTATTCTTCGAGAGCATTACCTATCACTGGCCCGGCAAAGCCGTCGGCGTATTGCTGACCGGCATGGGGCGCGACGGCGCGCTTGGGCTCAAGTCCCTGCGGGACAAAGGTTGCCACACCATTGCGCAAGACCAGGCCACCAGCGCGGTGTACGGCATGCCAAAAGCGGCAGCGGCGCTGGATGCGGCGACCGAAGTACTGCCGCTGGATCGCATAGCGCCCCGCCTGATCGAATTGATCGGCACGGGCTTTCAAGACGTCCACCAGGGGATAGGAGCATGACCGCACGTGAAGATGCTGTATCCCCGCCCACGATCGCACGGGACGACTACAAGATCATGGTGCTGCTGGTCGACGACCAGCCCATCATCGGCGAAGCCATCCGCCGCGCTTTGATCGGCCAGCCGGATATCCATTTCCATTTCAACCCTGACCCGTTCGAGGCGCTGAGCGTGGCCGAACAGGTCAAGCCCACCGTCATCCTGCAGGACCTGGTCATGCCCGGCGTTACCGGCCTGGCGTTGTTGACGCAATACCGAAGCAGCCCGACGCTCAAGGGTGTTCCGGTCATCGTGCTTTCCACCACGGAAGAGCCCGCGGTGAAAAGCGAGGCTTTTTCGCTCGGTGCCAACGATTATCTGGTGAAGTTGCCGGACAGCATCGAGTTGGTGGCGCGCATCAGGCATCATTCGAGGGCCTACTTGAACCAGATCCAGCGCGACGAAGCGTATCGCGCCTTGCATGAAAGCCAGCGCCAATTGGTGGAAAAAAACCTGGAGCTGGAGCGCCTCACCCACGTGGACGGCCTTACCGGCCTCAGCAATCGCCGCTACCTGGACGAGTTCATGGAGATCCAATGGCGGCGTTCCAGGCGAAAAGGCGAACCGCTCTCGGTGCTGATGATCGATGTGGACGACTTCAAGCGCTACAACGACCACTACGGCCACCTGGCCGGTGATGAGGTGCTGAAGAAACTCGCCAACATCATCCAGGATTCCTGCCGCCGTCCCACGGATCTTGCAGCCCGCTTCGGTGGCGAGGAATTCGCCGTCGTGCTTTCACCCTCCTCTCCTGACGAAACACGGGTGATGGGAGAAAAAATACGCGCCGAAGTGGAGCGTGCCGCCCTACCCCATCGCGAATCCTCCGTAGCCACGATCGTGACCGTCAGCGTTGGTGGTGCGTCGCAGATACCCACCGCCGACAGCAGCTTTCCATCGGTCATCCAGGCGGCGGATGAATCGCTTTACGATGCCAAACGGGGTGGCAGAAACCGCGTGATCGTGCGTGGCTGACATGCAGCGATGCGGGAAGCTGGGATTAACATCCCAGCCTACGCCATAGGTGGCGGACGCGCCGGCAAGCGCAAGCAGCGTAGCCCCCCTACTTCACCAAGGCACTCATTCCCGCCTGGTTTCTCGCGACCCACGCCGACAGGTAATGAAAGTGCTGGTAGACCCAGCGCCGGCAGTTCTTGCAGGGTGGGTTGTAGAGGATTTGCGATTGGTTCTGGTTGAACGGTATCAGTACCCAGTTGCGAAGCGACTGGTTCAATTGATATCTCAGCAGGTAGTACATCTTGGGCTCTGCACAATTCATCGCGCCGCGCCCATGCGGGTCGTAACCTTTGTGCTTGATCTGGTCATCGCTGAAGCCACCTCCCGCCTTGGAGCGGAGGAAGGCTTCAAGCCTTGACGTAATGGTCACTTTGGCCGCACCAGGGCTGCTGCCGTTGCTTACGATGCTGGTCAGCTCCTGAAATCCCGGGCCTCCCGAAAACAACGCGTAATGGTTGTTCAGATTGCTCAGATCCAGCGCGACGGCGCATACCTTGTCGGCATTGGGACTGCCACTGTTATTCTGAAACTTGAGATTGGCTATGCTTCTTGCATGCGCTACTAAGGAACTTGTCGTTTGTACGTGCGACATAATGCACTCCGGCTTGGGTATTGACGCATCGATGGGGATACGTGTCCATTTCCAACCTGCACCAGGCCGCAAACATCGCCGGGGTAACTCGAATGAAGAAGTAGCCCGTACCCTCGATGTTCGGCAGCGCGCACACAAAGCCTGAGCAGACGTCGCCCGGAGTCTATCAGCTCTATGCCTGGGGAAGTTTTGATCCATTCCACGTGCCCGGCATGACGACCAGTAGGCGGGGATGGCAATCCCAGCAACCGAATGCCGGGTGGAAGCTGGGATTATCATCCCAGCCTACTCAAAGGGCGGTAGTGAGCGCCATCAGCAGTGTTTGGGGCGCTGAATGGCCCTTCGCATCAAAAAAGGTCGTCAAGCCATGATTCGAGCCACGACGGGCGCCAACTTCCAAGCCATCCAAGCGAGCGATTGACGTAAAAGCAGACCACCATCAAGGCTATAAAGCCAATCATGGTTACGACATATTTAGCCATGGGCGCACTATCGGGTAAATGTACGCCGTAGTCGACAAGGATCGCCAGGGCAAGGGCATCCAGGATGGCGATTGCAACAAGGAACCATTTACGGCGGGACCATTTGAGGGGTGACGTATCATCCGACGCTTCATCATGGGGCGTATCGTCGGATGACGGGACGAACGCGGTCGATCGCGGCGTTTTGCGCGCACTCTTCAAGCTTTCCACGCGAAGATGGATATTCTCCATCATCTCAGCGCGCAACTGGATGTATTTTGCCTGACGAATGGCTCTATTCGCTTCGGGCAGTTCGCCTTCCACCTTGGACCATAACGCCTGATCAATGTGGCCCATGAGAGTCTCTCTCTCGGCCTCTTCATAAAAGCGCCTGTCAGTCAATGTCGTCCCCTGAAATCCGTGGCTGCACGTCATTTTAATCAGCCTCATCCTTGGCGCCTAGGGAGCCTCTGATACGGTGTTCCTTCCCGGCCTGACGCACTACAATGCGCGCCCTTTTCTGCTGAAGCCGGACCCAAGCGGACTTTGATGGACATCGTCGTCAACCAAGAACTCAAGGCCTATATCGATCCCCTGACCGCGGAGGAACACGAGTCGCTGGAGCGCAGCCTGCTTACGGAGGGCTGCCGCGATGCCCTGGTGTTGTGGGGCAATGTCTTGGTGGATGGCCACAATCGCTACGGCATTTGCCAGCAGCACGGCTTGCCGTTCCAGACCGTGCAAAACCCTCGGTTCCAGTCGATCGAAGACGTGCATCTGTGGATGATCGACCAGCACCTGGGGCGGCGCAGCGTGTCGGATTTTCAGCGCGGCGTGCTGGCGCTGCGCAAGCGCGAGATCCTGGCGCAACGATCCGCCGCCCAGGCTCCAACGGCCCCTGCGCCCACCACCGAGGACGAGCCCATTTCGGCCGACGAGCCGGCCGCCTCCGCCACGGCCTCCACCGAGCGGCCACCCAGCCGTGAGGCGCTCGCGCGCGAGGCCAAGCTCAGCGGCAATCAAGTGGCGCTGATCGAAAAGATCCAGAAGCAAGCGGCGCCCGAGGTCGTGGCGGCCGTACGCTCAGGCGTGATCTCGATCAATGCCGCAGCTGCTGTGTCGAGCCTTCCGGAAGAGGAACAGCGCGAGGCCGCCTTGGCGGGAAGCAAGGAACTGAAGGAAGTGGCCAGGCGAGTGCGCGAATCCAAGCGCAAACCAACGGCCGCCAAGGAGCCGATCACGCCTTCACCCGAGGCAAGCGTCGATGACGGTGTCGACGAACTCACGCAACTTCGCCGGCAAGTGGCCGAATTGCAGGAAGAAAACGCAGCGCTGCGCAAGGAGCTAGCGGATTTGCGGACAGCGTCGGCGTGAAGCAACTCCCTCCCCTACTAGACCTATCTGATCAGCGTCGAAGTTCAGCTGCGCGATAGGAAATTCCCTCCCCTGCTTGCAGGGGAGGGCCAAGGTGGGGTTGCACGAGCTTGCTGCAGTGTTTGAGTTCACCGCGAGATTGCTTCACCCCACCCCAACCCTCCCCTACTACACGTAGGGGAGGGAGCAAATACACGCTATTCAAGAAAGCGCGCGAAGGCTCAGGGACTGATGGCCGAGATACGTGTCCCCCAGTTGCCCAAAGAACCACGCGTACCACCGCACTGCCCAATGGGAGCGGTCAGATATTCGGTCAGGGTGCAAGTTTGCGCGATGAACTCGGATGCGATCCAGATCCTGGTGCCATCGACCACAGCGGCACCGTAGTCGCCCCAGCGCGGGCCGCTGCCGAAGAAGGGAATGCCGGTAAAGCCATCCCAAGGACCGACTCCCGCCGCGGCGATATGCACCGGGCCGGCGCCTACCTTTGCATCCAGGCCGGCGTAGCCGGCACTCGGATACTCGTTGGGGCCAACTACGGTGAACGCGATGACGCCGTTTCCTCTTTGCGTGACGGCCGCCGCGCCGTAGGTCAGGTTCGCATCCGGCAGGGACAGCGTGTCGTTGACGGAGACGACGCCGGAGTTCGGATTGATGGCGAAGTAATTGATGCCCGAACCATGGCTGCTGTCAGCCAGCAAGACGTCGGTGTCCAGCGTGCCCCAGAGCATGCCGTTGGCGAAGCTCACCTGCTCCATGCGCGAGTCATTTACCCCCAACGCCCGCGGTCCGGGATAGACATTGGTCGGATAGCCCAGAAAGGTCGGCGCGCAGCTGGTCGCAAAGCAGTCAAGCAAGGGCGTACTGCCGGCCTTCTGCTGGGCCATACTGGTCGGCACGGCATAGGGCTGCACGGTCACCAATGAGAAGTTCAGTCTCAAGTTCTGAGGCATGGTATCGATAGCCCGCGTGTTCGACACCGACCACATCCAGATGTTGTTCGACGTGCCCTGGCTGCTGAACACGGCGTCCGAACTGAGCAGGTACTCGGTTCCACCATGCAAGCTGACGAAATGCCCACCCGACGAACGAGCCGGCATCACCGCAAATCCGACCACCGAGACGAGCGGACTGCCGGTGTTGAACAGCACCACATTCGCCGATGCTGCGCCCGACGCCAGCGCATGCTTGGAGACGACGTAGATCTGCGCTCCGATAAAGGCTGAGCCGAAGAAATCGAACTCGTTGGTGGTCAGGTAAATCGCGTTGGCATCCGCGCCCATGTGGGGATAGTCGCCCAGACAGAACCCGGACGGACAACCGTGATTCGGGGTGCCTTGCGTGCCGTTGTTCTGTACCGGCAACTTGTAGATGATCCAGCCACCGGTAGGATCGGAGGTCTGGCTGACCGCGAGGTCCAGGTGATTGGTGCCAGCGAAAGACGACGTCGTGCCAATATTGTCGAGCGTCAATATGAGCTGGAACCAACGCTGCGTGCTCTCATCGAAGTAACAGGAAGGGTCGGTGAGCTCGGGCCCGTACTCAAGAGTGCTGCGATTGATCGCCGCCGGGTAGCCGTAGAAAGTGTTGAGATCGACCGGCCCTACCAGTTTATTGCCGGCGCGGTCATAGATCGACAGCACGTCATTGACGCTTTCCATGACGAAGCCGTTGCCAGCACACAAGCCTTGATCAGGCGGTTCCACCGAAAACTGGTTGCCGCCATTGGCGAAACGCGTGTCGTAGAAGTCGAGGCCGTTGAAACCGCCCAAAAGTTGGGGGTTCGACTTGGTGCGCGTGGCACTGCCCATCCTGTTGCTGCCCGCGTGGCCATGAGCGATGCTGCGATTGACCAGCGGCTGCGCTCCCAGGCCGAGACCCTGGCCCAATGGGGCATCATGGGTATCACCGCCGGTCATGGCCGGATCCAGTTCCAGGTTCGTCAGTGGCGCCCCCCCAACAGCGGTAGTCGTGGGTACCGTGGTGCCCCCTCGTTGCAGCTTGAGGGTGGTTGGGGTCGCCCCCATGGCGCAGGTAGTAAACGCCATCACCGCCACTGCGATAAGCAGTCGAGTCTTCATATTGCCGGTCTCCTGTCTGTTACGTTAGGTGACCGCGCCCCCCTGCTGAACGCCGACTGGGCGGTGGATGAGCGTTCGCGCAAGTACGCATATTTGGCATATGCGCCAGCGTACGATACGCGCTTTCGCAAGAGCTGGCCATCGTGCGGCCAGGTTCAATTTTTTGTGAAATGGGGTAGCACTGCTCGGCGCGTGCGAACCGAAGCGTGAAGCTACGTGCCCAGACTTGTCATCGGGTAACGTAAGCCAAGGGGCTCTGCGCCGGCCTGGACCTTGGGCAAGGCAAGTGTCGATTCAGCTGGAAGTGGTTCGTCGTACGAATGCAAGTGTGCGCGACCTGCGCGCATGGCACGCGGAACCGTAAGGGGCGCAAGCCGCGAAACGGGATACTTCAACTTGATACGGAATCAACCGTCATGAACTACAACATTGTCGCAAGAGCTTTGCAGCCGTTTGCCGTGGGCGCGGCTGCCATTCTGCTTGGTCTGCCTTGCACGACTTCCCACGCTTCAGATTCGTCCACGCCACCGGTCGTGACCGCACCACCCGCCGGGGGGTACCACATCGACAAGTCCCACGCGAGCCTGCAACTTCGTGTAAGCCACATGGGATTCTCCAATTACACCACGCGCTTCAGCCGTTTCGATGCCGTTTTAAGCTTTGATCCGGGCAACATCCCCGCGTCCAAGCTCGCGGTCACGGTCGACGCTGCATCGTTGGAAATGGATGCGGCGCCGAAGATGTGCACGGATATCGTGAAAGGACCTCAGTTCCTGGACACGGTCAAGTATCCCAAGATCGTATTCCACTCGGAAACGATTCGAATGACCGGTGCCAAGACCTTTGAAATCACCGGCAGCTTGAAACTTCACGGTGTCGTTCGGCCATTGACGCTTACCGCCACCTACAACGGCGGCTATCCAGGCATGCCTGACATGGACCCGCACGCACGCGCTGGATTTTCCGCGCATGGGCAATTCAAGCGCTCGGATTTCGGAATGAGCAATGGCATACCTGCGCCGGGCACCACGATGGGTGTGGGCGACCTGGTCGACGTGACGATCGAAGCGGAGTTCATGGGGCCGCCACTGGCTGGCAGCAAGGCATCCTCGGCAAACTAGCGATGCTCCGCCAACGCCCCGTATGCTCGTCTGGCGGAATGTAGGCTGGGATGACAATCCCAGCATCGCGCGTGCTGCTGCATGGCAATGCTGGGTTTTCAACCCAGCCTACACATTGGAGAAGTACGAGATATCCGAGGGTCAGCGATGGGAAGTCACGTCCATCCGGACTCTATGTGTACGCATTCGTCGCGGGTTGAGTTTGGGCTTCAGGCCGGGACGAGTCGACCAATGCCTGAGGCAAAACCAATAGGCCGCTGAAACGGCTATCGTCAACACAGCGAACAGGCCGCTATCACCGCCGTTCCTTAGGAACATGTCTACCATTCCAAGCGATGCGATGACGCCAAGCGACAGGCAGAAGTTGGCGGCCCATTTGATCTCGCGCCGATGCGGCAGGCCTTTTCGATAAATCATGGCTGGAATGAGGATCACCAGCGATGCGCCGATCAACAACAGGACAGCGACCAGGACAAGCTGTAAGAGCATGATGCCAAGAGAGTCGTGCATGGAGATTCCTTCGGAGCCGCCGGGGTCAATGTGGCTACCGATCAAAACGACCCAAAACGGAAGCACCGGGGAATGAACATGCCCGCCACGCCGTTACTTGAACGTCATGATCACTTGAAGACGCCCTCAACGCAGCGGGATGTATGCGTGCAAAGGAACCTGAAAAATCCGGCCATAAGGCTTGCTTCCGGTAGCGTCATCCGCTTCGAAGTAAAGGGTCTTCAGATCGGGGCTAAGCCGGGCTTCGATCCCCTCCAGATGAGGATCGAGCGCTTGCGGCTCGGTCCACTTGCCATTTCGCCTGAAGGCGACGAACAGCAATGACTGATCCTTCTCAGCCGGCACCCGATTGGCTGAGAAGACGAGAAACGATTCGTCGGGAGCGACGGCCACATCGTAGCCTGGATGGCTCCCGTCGCTGATCGACAGCGCGACGGGTGTCTCGAAGCCATTCCTCTTGGCCTGCGCGCGATAGACGTGACTCTTCCTCGTCAGCGGGTCCGGCTGGTTGAAGTAGATGCTGCCGTCGCCGGCGACGGCGGGCGAATAGATCGCCGAATTGCTGTTGATGCTGTCGGGAAGTCGCACGGGTTCGCCCCAGCCGTCGCCCTTGCGGTCGACCCGCCAGATATTGCCGCCCGCGCCAGGTTGCGATCGCCCGCCAAAAAAACCGGTCAGTGGCGCATCACCCGCCTTCACCGGTCGGTTGGAAACGAAGACCAGGTAAGAGCCGTCAGGCGCCATGGCCGGTTCGATGTCACGCCATTGACCCGAGAATGGCGCTACCTGAGGTTGGGACCAACGACCGTTGTGCAGTGTGGCCATCATGATCGTGATGGCGCCGTCCCTATGCGTAAAAAACACAGTCTTGCCGTCAGGCGAGAAGGCGGGCGCCGAATCATTGCCGCCCGGCCATGCCGCCTCGGGCTGGAAAAGACTTGGCGCTGCAGCGGGATTAGCGGCTGCTTCCGCTTTACTGAGCACTGCTGGCATCGCCACCAGGAAAAAGCCGAACGCCAGGGAGATCCTTGTAATGGAAAGCCTGCGTAGCAAGTGCGGGGCGAATAAGCGATTTGACATGCCTGTCTTGCCTTGGATCAGCGTTGAGAAGGCCGGCCGGCAATCAGGCCTGGCGTTGGAAGCTGAACTTCGCAGGGAGCGCCTGCAGCGGCAAGTACGAAGTGACCAAGAACATCCAGCGTGGGGTGAGCGGTATCCTGCGCACTGCAAGCGGCGTCGCGGGACGATTTTTTTGCTCGTCATTCCGGCGTAGGCCGGAATGACGTTTCGCGCTGAACCAACATCAATATAAATCCCGATCTTCGCGGGAATCCTTGGAAAAACCGGGGATACCTCCGCTAGGGACTTGACGTTGCACATGGTGAGCCGCCCTGCTGCATTGCGTGGAATTCGATGGACAGGCCGAGCTCGTCCTGTGTGGGGGCGAGAAAGGATTCGCCGGACAAGCCGCGATAGGTCTCCAGTTTGCGCTCGTAACCACGCTCGACCCAGCGCTGCGCACGTTCGAGGTCGGCCACCGCGAAGCTCACACCCAGAATGCGCGGACCGCCGCTCGCCATGGTCTGCCCTGCCAAACCCACACCATCGGGTTGAAGCACCAACAGCGCTGTCGGACCGACCGGCACGCAGTAGCCCTTCGCGCCGAGCGCGGGCAGTTTCGCTGGCACCGCATGGCCGAAGCCCATCTTCTCCAGCTGCCGGCGATCGGCATCGGCATCGGCCGACACCAGCCAGATCGACGAGAGCTTGCGCGCTCCGTTGGGATGTTCGCGCGTTACACGGTAATCGTCGGCATTGCTGGGGTCGTACTGATCGGGGGCGTAATCGGCCTTGTAATCGATGAAGAAAGTGTTGCTCGACAACGGCGCATGGTCGAACGCGAACAGGCGCCAGCCTGGCTTCGCGCTATCGGGGCCGGAGAAGAAAGGGGTGACTGCGTAGTGCAGCGCCTCAAGCGAGCGATGGATCGCATCGAGCGACGAGGTGCGAAAACCAAAGCTGCGCGAGCCCGGACCACCTTTCAGCACCTGCTGATCTTCCTGCATGCCCGGATCGAACTTCGGATCGGGCCGGGTGATGCCGAGCAGTTCGATGAAGCTGCTGTCCGAGAAGCGGATATAGCGGTTGGCCACGCCTGCGGGATCGTGCCCGGGCCGGACTTGGAAGCCCAGCTTGACCGCCATGACCGATGTGACCGGGTCGATCCCGTGCCCCCAAAGCAGGATGTGGTCAAGCCGCGTGGTGGCGGCTACCGGCGCAGGGGGCAATGCCGCGGCTAGTGCGCCACTCAGAGACAGAAACCAAGCTGCAACGAACAGGACCAGACGCATGCGAAATCCTTGCTGGGAAGGAGGTTTATCTTGAGCGAGCAGTGGATGGCATGGCGCTCGGGGGTGTTGCGAGGCGCTCATTTTTGGGTGGTTCGATCGGCACCCACAAGGACAATTTCCGAGCAAAAACGGCCAGCGCGAAAGGGGGGGCTCCGCGCATGATGCTTTGCGCTGCGCCCCCCCCCTCTTACAACGACAAATTGCCAGGCCAGTCAAGCTAACGCAGCCTCTGCTGCGTCTTCAACCGCGGATTCCAAACTCTTGAAGAGCGATTTGAGCAAATCTTTCCATATACCGCCCGATTTGCTGCTTAGCTCCTTAAAGACGTCACTGGAAACGTTACCGGCATCGATCTGGGTCATCAGCATTTGCGGGAATAACCCAAAACTTAAGTTTGCCGCCACCTGATAATCGTAGTTTCCTTTCTTGTTACTGGAATTGTAATTTCCTAGGAAAGTGCAGTCGATGGTTGGCACGGAGTTTAGGCCTGGCTCCCAGTTTGGATTGGATTTGTCATAAAATCCAGCAGCCATGATGAAATAGACTCCACTGTTATTGGCATCACTACCGTAAAGCCCGATTTTTATCTGCCAGCCTGTTTCGTTGCCACTTTGGTCCAACCCGGCCAAAATCAGCGCTGGATAAGGCCAGTTCACAAACAGGCTCTGCTTGGCAGAGGCATTGTTACCAATACTAGTTGGGTCCTCATAGCCGGGTGCGTAGGAAATGGGCCATATCTCAGAGGGATAATCAGGTGCCTGCCAGCATTGTCCGTTCGCCATCAATGTCGGCCCATTAAAGAAACCGGGGCTTTGCGTATCATAAACATACACATTGACATTGGCGTTATACCCGATGGGGTATTCACAGCTCAGAACGACATCTTCATCCTTGCCGTTAGGGCTGGGATATGCACTGATACGATTTTCATTGTAGGTGGCCAGATTGTTTTGCCAAAAACCCTGCGTCATGAGGACAAGGGCGAAATTGGTCCCACAGCGATTGCCCAGTAACGACCAGCTTCCATCTGCTCCAATTGCCTGGGAGTGGGTAGCGGCGTTCCCTGTCCAGTCCATCATGAACCAGTCGGTTCCCGTGTAAACCCAAAGACCCAAGACATAGTTATCCGGGTTCGCGATCCCGGAAATGCTGCCTGATATCGGAATGCTGTACTGCGGATCAGCGTAGGAGTCGTAATAAGGCAACCCACTGGTTTGGATGCAGGGGTTCTGCTTCGAGCAGGGAAAACCCAGAAAAATCGACTGGCACCAGAAAATCGGATAAATCTGTGGCGTGCTCATGACGGGACTCCATTGTGAGTTATGCGTCGGCGTCTGGAACGGCTGAAGGCAAACGGACAGACCTTTGCTGACGGCCCTGTGATGCATGGGTGCCTGCGCACGGGTCAAAGCAATTTGCCAATCGAATGGGAGCTTAGTAGCCCCTGAGATGGGGATTCTTCTGAAATCCTTCCCCTGTCCAAGCAGTTGATTTGACTTCAATCTGCCATCACACGCCCGCGCTGCGGCGCAGCGATTGGGGCGACATACCAAAGGCCCGGATGAAGGCGCGGCGCATCCGGCTCGAATCGCCGAAGCCCGTCGCTGCGGCAATATGGTCCAGATGGACATGACTGGTCTCGACCGCGATGCGCGCGGCCTCCAGCCGCAGGCCTTCCACGACCTTCGCCGGCGTTGCACCGATCTCCGCCATGAAGGCGCGGGAAAAATTCCGGGGACTCATGGCGGCGCGTTCGGCCAGTCGCTCCACGGTCATCGGCTCGGCAAGACGCGCACGCATCCAGCCGATCAGGTCGCCGAAGCGCCCGGTCTTGCCGCCCTGCTCCACCAGGACGGAGTATTGCGACTGTCCACCGTGCCGTCGCTGGTGCACGACAAGCTGCTGTGCCGTGCGTCGCGCGATACCGGGACCAAGATCGTCTTCGACGAGCGCCAGCGCAAGGTCGATCCCAGCGGAAATGCCGGCCGAGGTCCACACGTTGCCATCCCTGACGAACATCCGGTCGGCATCCAGTCGCACCTGCGGATAAAGCTGCCGGAAGCGCTCCGCCGCGGCCCAATGGGTGGTGGCGCGCCGACCGTCGAGCAGCCCGGCCTGGGCGAGGAAGAATGCTCCTGAGCAGACACCCGCCGCACGCCGCCACGCATCGTCACCGAGCCAGGCCACGATGTCGATCTGGCCCGCCTCGACCTGCGCCATATTGCCGCCCGATACGATCACCGTGTCGAAACATCGCTGTTCAATCGGCTCCGCCGCCAGGCACACACCCGACGAACTGCGCACTATGCCGCCGCCCGGGGCCAGCACCTTGATCGCGTAGCTGTCAGGCCGGAATCGTTCCGCCATTTCGAACACGGCAACCGGGCCGGCGGCGTCCAGCAGTTGAAATCCCGGAAAAATGACGATGGCGATCTCACGTCGCATGGGGGGCCGCGTGATTGGATCCAGGCCCGGGAAAGTGACGTAACGGCCAGGCAGGCGTCAAGCTGGCCGATGGCAATCAGCATTCATGACACGGGCTATGCGCTTGGATCAAACGCATAGCCCGCATCGGCGATTCAGCGTCCGGATGGCCGGCGTGTTGGGGTTTAGCGCCGGGGCCGCCCTTCATCGCACAGCTTGGCGCGGTCGCCGCGCACGAAATCCCCGATCCAGTTCGTTTCCCAGGTGCGATTGTCGTACGAGAACGCCTGCTCCCAGCGAGCATGGTCGTGATCGCGCAAGGTCCAGAGGAAGCGCACCTTGACCGGGCGGCCTTGCGCGTCATGATCCTCGTTATAGAACTCCCCCTGCTTGCCGTGGAATCCACCCAGCATGGCCGGCAGTTCCAACAAGCCATCCCGACTGCTGATCCAGTAAACGGACCACTGCTGCTTGGCTGGATCAAAGCTGCGAAGGGTCAGGCCCGCAGTGCCTTTGCTGGGCATGTACATTTCATCCACGGTAGCCATGCCACCAAGGTAAGGCGTTTCGCACAGCGTAGCGGAAAACGTGTCCCACTCTTTGCTGCCGACACCCGTGGCCTTGAGGCGGTGCTGCGTGGTAAGCCAGCCGCTGCCCATGAAATAGTCGAAATCGTGCGTGGTCCCGGTGACCGTGGTCGAGTAACCCGGAGGCAGCTCGCCAGGGGCCGCTTGCGGCGAATCGGTCGCTGCTGCGGCGGCGACCGCCGCAACGGCGAACGACAGTGCCAGTAGAAAGGTATACGGTTTGCAACTAAACAGCGTCATTGTGGACCTCCAGTGTCGGCGATGAGAGGATGCAGCCAGACCATTCTGGCCAGCCCCATGAGCCCTCCACCACTCAAGAATCGGCGTCGAGGCCAAACTGCACTTGGGGTCGAGGACTACCGGCTGCCGTCGCTTACGGCGATCCGCGCATTCGAGGCCGCGGCACGGCTGGGCAGCTTCGCCAAGGCGGCCACTGAACTGGACACTACGTCCGCATCGGTCAGTTACCACGTGCGTCGCCTGGAACAGCAGATCGGCGTACAGCTGTTTTCACGCCATGCACAGAAGGTCGAATTGACCGTGCCCGGCCAGTTGGTGGCGACCGAGGCCACCCAGGCCTTCGCCGCCTTGCGCGCCAGCTTCATCAAGGCCTTCGATACCGACGAATCGCACCTGAGCTTGACCACCCTGCCGACCTTCGGTACGACCTGGCTCACGCCAAGGTTGGGAAAGTTTCGCGCAAGGCATCCGCAGATCACGATTGAGCTCGATGTCTCCGTGTCCGCACACGACCTTACCGAAGGCCGCTTCGATGCGGCCATTCGCAACGGTCACGGCCGCTGGCCGGGGATGCGTGCGGTACCGCTGTTTCCGAGCATCTTCATGCCGCTTTGCGCACCCGCGCTGAAGGATGCGGCGCAAAACATCGCCAATCCGCATGCGCGGCTGGATGTTCCGCTGCTTGGGCGGCCGGATTGGTGGGCCGCGTGGTACCGCGCGCAGGGCTGCCGCGACGACACGCTTCCGGGCGAGTTCGGCACTAGCCTTCCCACCGAATACCTGGATATTGCCGCAGCGGTGGCGGGGCACGGTATCGCGATCGGCTCGCCGATTCTGTTCCGCGCCGAAATCGATGCAGGAAGGCTGGTGCCTGCGCACGATTTCGTCGCCACCGACGGCCGCGCGTTCTGGATGGTCTTTCCCAGTGCAAAGGAGCGCCGCCCGAAGATCGCCCGCTTTCGCGAATGGCTGTGCGGCGAAGTCGAAGACGATCTGCGCGCCGCCCGCGATTACCTTCGCAGAGCCAAGCCTGGCGGCTTGCACCAGGAAGCCACCTAGTGAGATCAGAGGCTCCCTAGGCTTAAAACGCGAATCATTCACTCAAAAAGCTGTATAGACGGCTATAAAACCATCAGGAGGAAGCATGCAGTCAGCGTTTTACAGCCATCGGCGCCCATGGCTTTTTATCGCCTTGGCGCCAGGCGTGCTGGGCACTGTATTGATACTTGTTCCCTTCGCGTTTATGGGGCTAGTGCTCATCGCCCCCGGCCTGTGCGGCTTTCTCGGCCTGGTCGGCCTGACGATGGCATGGTTTGGCCTGATGTGGCCTCGCATAGTATCGCGGCGTGGCGGCCTCGTACTTGCCCTGCTTGCCTGCTCCTTGCCGGCCCCCTTGTCGGGCCTGTCCCTGCTTCGCGCAAATACGGCTTATCAGCAACACGCCATCGACTGGATGCGGGGCGCCGGCTATGCATCCGCGAACTTTCTGCTGCTGGCGCTGTTCTTGGGCGTAATGCTGCTGGTGCCCCGTCATCCGACACAGGACGCGTCTTGGAGATACAACTCTCTGGCCCGGATTGCTGGCATGGTTGTCGCCGTCGCGGCCCTGATAGTTCCCGCCGGCTACGTGCTCGCCTTCGCCGGCTACGGCAAATACATTCGAGTGCAGCAGGGGGAAGAGGCGCGCAGCCTGGCGTCCGTCGCGCTTCGCGCGGTTCGCCACTATCAAGATCTGCACCAGGGCGAGCTGCCTGTGGACAATCGCAGCGCGGGACTCCCGCCGCCGGAAGGCCTGCAAAGCCGGTACGTGCAATCAGTGCGTATAGCTCAGGGAAAGGTGACATTGACGTATCGCAACGACCCCGTGGTGGTGCTCTTTGGCGCCTCGACCTATGGGGTCGTGCTCAGCTTCACCCGGGCCGAAGAACCCGGCAACTACGTGCTTGAAGAAGCAGGCGGCTTTTGGTCGTGCAGAGCAACCGGCTATCAGCTAGAGGGCGATACTCCGCTCTTTCTCGACTCCCTTTGTGACACTCGTGATCTGCCAACTGGCTTGTGAAACCCTCGGTGCCCGCACTTTGCCCAAGCTCGCGATCAGTCCTATGATCAAGATCCTCAGAATCGCCGCCTTGGGTCTGCGCAGCGATACTTGGGAATACCAATGATCTCCTCAGCGATGAGGCGATACCTGCGTCTCGATCCTCTTGCACGGGAGCAACCATGAAACGAGTCACTGGCATCGGTGGGATCTTCTTCAAATCCAAGGACCCGAAGGCCCTTGGCGCGTGGTACCGGACACATCTCGGAGTCGAAGTCCAGGATTGGGGCGGCGCTGCGTTTCAATGGAAAGGCCCTGACAACCCCGAGGGGATTGGCACCACGGTCTGGAGCCCGTTCGCTGCAGACACCAGCCACTTCGCTCCGAGTCCCGCGGCCTTCATGATCAATTACCGGGTCGAGGATCTGCATGCCTTGCTGACGACGCTACGCGCCGAAGGCGTGCAGGTTGATGAGAAAGTGGAAGAGTCCGAGTTCGGCAAGTTCGGCTGGGTCGTCGACCCCGATGGGAACAAGGTCGAACTCTGGCAGCCGCCCGTTGGTCAGTAAGCGGCAACGGGGCGACAGAGCAAGCACAGTCTGAGAACGCACGGCGAAGCACTCGCTTCGCCGTGTTTGCCATGATGAAACTCGATCTGACGGCTATTGAGTCGCGGCAACTGCGGCAATCCCGCATGCCGCGTCCCTGCCGCTCATCACCGAGCCCTCCAGAAAACGTCATCTTTCTTCAATCCGACGCAAATTTCTGCAATCCCCCGCAGGGTATCGCCGATACCTTGCGGCCATGGAGTCCACCACTCCTCCGGTCCAGCTTTCCCGTCATCTGCCGCGAGGCAGCACCAACGGTCGCGAGTTGGCTGTATGGCCGCATTTGTTCGGAGGGAGTAACCCCCAATGCAAAAGATTGACCAAGCCAAAGACTTGCGTGAAGGCGGTGCCGTGGCATGAGCAACGCAAGACTCAACCGCCTCTACATCCTGCAGGCTAATCCTGCTGCCATCCTCGTCCTCGATCCCGACAGCGGTGAAGCAAAAACCCTTCTCGCCCTCCCCCACGGCGCGCCGGATGGCGTGCAGGTGGATGGGCCGGGCAACACGATCTACTGGACCAGCATGGGCGCCTTCCCCGCAAGCGGGGAAGTCTTTGCCGATCCCGACGGCGCCATTGAGTGCTGCGACCTCGATGGGCGCAACCACCAGATACTGATCGATGGCGGCGCCACCGTTACACCTAAGCAAATGCAGCTGGATACCGCCAATGGCCTGATCTACTGGTGCGATCGTGAAGGCATGGCCGTCTTCCGCTGTCGTACCGATGGCAGCGAGTTGACCCTGCTGTTGCGTACCGGCCGATGGCCCGAGGATATGGGTGATGTCTTGCGCCATTGCGTCGGTATCGCGCTCGATGTGCCCAACGGCTATCTCTACTGGACCCAAAAGGGGCCTCCCGACGGAGGACTCGGCCGCATTTTTCGCATGCGGCTGGACATGCCGCCGGGCGCCACAGCCGAAACCCGCACCGACGTGGCCTTGCTGCTCGACAAACTGCCCGAGCCCATCGACCTGGAAATCGATCACGCGCGACAGCAACTGTATTGGACCGATCGCGGCGATCCCGCCGTGGGTGGCAATAGTTTGAACCGTGCCGATATCACGCCTGCGGGACTCACACAGCCGCAGGTGTTGGCAACGGGATTGAAGGAAGGCATCGGGCTGACGCTAGATCTGCAGCAACGGCGGGCGTTCGTCAGTGACCTCAGCGGAGCGATCCGTGCCGTGCCGATGAATGGCGGCACGTTTACGACGGTCTACCAATGTTCCGGCCTTACCACCGGACTGATTTTCCTGCCTGGCGCCAACTAGGTCTGCATTGCGCGCATCGCGCAGCGTAGGCTGGGATGACAATCCCAGCATCGGGATGCCACGTGCAAAGCTGGGATTATCATCCCAGCCTACGCGCTGGTGCGATCGCGAAGGTATGGCCATCTTTCGCTGTCGTACCGATGGCAGCGAGTTGACTGCGCTGCTACGCACCGGCCGATGGCCCGAGGATATGGGTGATGTCTTGCGCCATTGCGTCGGTATCGCACTCGATGTACCCAATGGCTATCTCTACTGGACCCAGAAGGGGCCTCCCGACGGAGGACTCGGCCGCATTTTTCGCATGCGGCTGGACATGCCGCCGGGCGCCACAGCCGAAACCCGCACCGACGTGGCCTTGCTGCTCGACAAACTGCCCGAGCCCATCGACCTGGAAATCGATCACGCGCGACAGCAACTGTATTGGACCGATCGCGGCGATCCCGCCGTGGGTGGCAATAGTTTGAACCGTGCCGATATCACGCCTGCGGGACTCACACAGCAGCAGGTGTTGGCAACGGGATTGAAGGAAGGCATCGGGCTGACGTTAGATCTGCAGCAACGGCGGGCGTTCGTCAGTGACCTCAGCGGAGCGATCCGCGCCGTGCCGATGGATGGCGGCACGTTTACGACGGTCCACCAATGCTCCGGCCTCACCACCGGCCTGATTTTCCTGCCTGGCAGCGGCTAGGGATCGGCATTGCGCGTCCAGTGCAATGTAGGCTGGGATGGCAATCCCAGCATCACGATGCCATGTGCAAAGCTGGGTTTGTCATCCCAGCCTACGCATTGACGTCGCTTGCTAAATGATCGGCCTCGCAGCCAGCTCTGGGTCTTCGCCACGCATCAGGATGCCGGCCAGCTTGCGCAGTGCCTGGGCAAGCCGGGCGTGCTCGGTGACGCCACCGAACGACAAGCGGATCGCGCGCACATCTTCGTCGCCAGGCGAAAATGCGCTGGAAGCGCTGACCGCCAGTCCTTCGGCGCGGGCAGCGCGGGCGAAGGTTTGTCCGGTCCAGGGTTCCGGCAAGGTGTACCAGACATGGATGCCGGCGGCCGGCCATGCCTGTTCGCGCAATGCCAGCAAACTTTCGGCCAGCTGCAATCGCGCCCGTGCTTCGGCTCTCACGCCTTGCAGCAATTGCATGGCGGTGCCGTCGTGCATCCATTGCGTGCTCAATGCCATCGTCAGTGGCGATGGCATCAAGGCCGTGGCGTTCATCGCGGCGAGAAAACGCAGCTGGGCGCTTTCATCGGGTGACGCTACATAAGCCATGCGCAAGCCGGGCGAAAGGCTTTTGGACAGCGTCGACAGGTAATGCACGCACTCGGGCGCCCAATGCGCAATCGGCGGTGGCGCATGGTCGGCCAGGCGCCAATACGGATCGTCTTCGATCAGTGGCACGCCGCATTCGCGAACGGCCAGGGCCAGATCGCGGCGCCGCTGCTCGGGCATGGTTTGCGCGGTGGGATTGCGCAAGGTGGGATTCAGATACACCGCCCGTACACCCTGCTCCCGGCACGCGCGCATCAATGCGTCGGGCCGCATGCCGTCTTCATCGCATTCCACGCTAACGATGCGGCGGCCGAGTTGCCGCGCGGCGCCAAGAATGCCGGGATACACCAAGGGCTCGACCGCGATGCCGTCGTTGGCCTGCGTTAGCGCAACGATCAAGCCCGCCAATGCCGCCTGTGCGCCAGGACAAACGGCAATGCGTGAGGGATCGACCTGGCCAAGCATCGGTGCGAGCCATAACGCGCCGGCGGCGCGGTCCGCCTTGCCGCCGCCGCTTGCGTGATAGGCCATCAGCAAATTGGCGTCGACGCGGGTAAGCACCTGCTCGATCCCGCGCTTGATCAGGTCACCCAGGTCCAGGCCCGCCGGAGGCGGCGGCATGTTCATGCCTAAGTCGACCAGCGGCGCCAATTCCACCTTGGGCGCGGCGATGAAGGTGCCATAGGCCCCACGCGCATGGACAAGCTGGCGCGCCTTCGCCTCCGAATACGCGCGGGTAACGGTGGTGAGATCCAGCTTGAGCAAGTCGGCCAGTTGCCGCTGCGGCGGCAAACGGTCGCCGGGAACCAGCCGTCCATCCGCGATGGCGCGCTCGATGAATCCCACGATGCGCAAATAGCGCGGCCCCTGCCCGGCTGCAGCCGCCCGCCATCGTTTAAGCGGGGCGTCCTTTTGTATGGATTTTGTCCGCGTCAACTTGCCACCCATGTATGGATTTTGTTGCTGATTAGTATGCGCGCAAAGCTCCCATCCCTCCATAAGCCGCTGGACTTATGCGCCATTACCCTCCGAACTTTGCACGGATCAGCCGATACCGATCCTATTCGTCCCTGTCCCCGCTGCGCTGGGCCACCGTGGGCGTCACCACCTTGCTGGCCGGCTGCCACCTGGCGCTGTTTGCCCCGGGCGGCGACATCGGCGTACAGGAGCGCCACCTGATCATCGTGTCGCTGGCACTGATGCTGTCCGTGGTGATCCCGGTCATCGCGTTGACGTTCTTGTTCTGCTGGCGCTACCGAGCCACCAACAAGCGAGCCACCTATGCCCCGACCTGGGCGCATTCCACCACCATCGAATGGGTGGTGTGGGGCATTCCCTGCGTGATCGTGCTGTTCCTCGCGGTGCTGATCTGGGGTACGACACACTCGCTCGATCCTTATCGCCCCTTGGCTTCGAAGACTCCACCCGTACGAGTGCAGGTGGTCGCGCTGAACTGGAAATGGTTGTTCATCTATCCCGACTACCGCATTGCCACGGTCAACCAGCTGGTAGTGCCCGCGAAGACGCCGATCGATTTTGAATTGACGGCCGATTCGATCATGAACTCGTTCTTCATCCCGCGCCTGGGCAGCCAGGTCTACGCGATGGCAGGCATGCAGACGCAGTTGCATCTGATTGCCGACCAGGCGGGCACGTATCGCGGCATGTCCTCGGCCTTCAGCGGACCCGGCTTCTCGGACATGCACTTCGAGGTCAAGGCGACCTCGGAGGCGGATTTCCGCGCCTGGGTGGCCAGCGCCCGCAACGGCTCGAACAAGCTCACGCACGACGGCTATCTCGCGCTCGCCAAGCCCAGCGTAAACAGCAGCCCCATGTTTTATGCGAGCGTCGAAGACGGCCTGTTCGAGCAGGTGGTGAATCAATACATGCCCGGCATGAAAGGCATGCCCGGCATGCACAACGCCATGACCCAGGCCAAGGAGTAACCGTCATGCTTGGAAGACTAGGCCTCGATGCCATCCCTTATAACGAGCCCATCATCATGGGCACGCTGCTGGTGGTAGCCGTGCTCGGCGCTGCCCTGCTCGGCGTCGTCACCTATTACCGCAAGTGGGCTTACCTCTGGCGCGAGTGGCTGACGTCCGTCGATCACAAGCGCATCGGAGCGATGTACATCATTCTCGCGCTGGTCATGCTGTTGCGCGGCTTTGCCGACGCGATCATGATGCGCGCGCAACAAGCCATTGCCGACAGCGGCCATGCTGGCTACCTGCCGCCGCACCACTACGACCAGATCTTCACCGCGCACGGGGTGATCATGATCTTCTTCGTGGCCACGCCGCTGATCCTTGGCTTGATGAACGTGGTCGTGCCCCTGCAGATCGGCGCACGTGACGTCGCCTTTCCCTTCCTCAACCAGCTCAGCTTCTGGCTTTCGGTGGCCGGTGCAGTGCTGGTGATGATGTCGATGTTCGTGGGCGATTTCGCCGCCACCGGCTGGGTGGCCTATCCACCGCTGTCCGAGCTTGGCTACAGCCCCACCGTAGGGGTCGACTACTACATATGGTCATTACAGGTATCCGGCCTGGGCACGCTGCTCACCGGCATCAACCTGCTGGTGACCATCCTGCGCATGCGCGCGCCGGGCATGAACCTGATGAAGATGCCGGTGTTCACGTGGACCGCACTGATCACCAACATCCTGATCATTGCCGTGTTTCCCGTGCTCACCGCCACGTTGGCCCTGCTCAGCGCCGACCGCTACCTCGGCATGCATTTCTTCACCAACGAGGGTGGCGGCAACGCCATGATGTACATCAACCTGATCTGGGTATGGGGCCATCCGGAGGTCTACATCCTGATCCTGCCCTGCTTCGGCGCGTTCTCGGAAATCATCGCCACCTTCTCCGGCAAGCCGCTGTTCGGCTACAAATCGATGGTGTACGCCACCTCGGCCATCGGCGTGCTGTCGTTCTTCGTGTGGCTGCATCACTTCTTCACCATGGGCTCCGGCGCGAACGTCAATGCCTTCTTCGGCATCATGACCTCGATCATTTCGATCCCCACCGGGGTAAAGCTGTTCAACTGGCTGTTCACCATGTTCCGCGGTCGCGTGCGCTATCACTCGGCTACGCTATGGACGATCGGCTTCATGGGCTGCTTCGCGATCGGCGGAATGACCGGCGTGCTGCTGGCCGTACCCGGCGCCGACTTCGTGCTGCACAACAGCCTGTTCCTGGTGGCGCACTTCCACAACGTCATCATCGGCGGCGTGGTGTTCGGCAGCCTGGCTGGCATCAGCTTCTGGTTCCCGAAGGTGTTCGGTTTCACGCTGGACGAGCGCTGGGGCAAGATCGCGTGCTGGTGTTGGCAGATCGGCTTCTACCTGGCCTTCATGCCCCTGTACGTGCTCGGCTTCGACGGCATGACACGGCGCATGAACCACTACGACAACCCCGATTGGCATCCGTGGCTGGTGGTGGCGCTATGCGGTGCCGTGGTGATCGGCCTGGGCATTCTTGCCATGGGCGTCCAGCTCATCGTCAGCATTCGCCATCGCGGCGAAAACCGCGACCTCAGCGGCGATCCGTGGGACGCACGCAGCCTGGAATGGTCCACCTCCTCGCCGGCGCCGTTCTACAACTTCGCGGTCATCCCGACGATCACTTCGCTGGAACAGCATTGGGAGAACAAGCTCACCGGCCGTGCCTACCTCAAGCCGGAGCACTACGAGCCCATTCACATGCCGCGCAATACCGGCGACGGTGTCCTGATCGCCACCTGGTCGTTCGTGCTTTGCTTTGCGCTGGTCTGGCACATCTGGCCGCTGGCCATGCTGATGCTGGCCGCCGTCATCGTGCACTTCATCGCACGGACGTATAACCGCAACACGGATTACTACGTGCCGGCCAGCGAAGTGGCGCGCATCGAGAACGAACGCTACGCGCGTCTCGTTCGCGTGACGCAAGTGCAGCGTCCCTCTTCCAGCCGCCCGAAGGCAGCCTGATCATGAGCAACCCCTCTCTCTCCGCCACGCACGATTCAGCACATCACGACGCTTCATCCCAGACCACGGCAGGGTTCTGGGTCTACCTGATGAGCGACTGCCTGATTTTTGCCGTGTTGTTCGCCACGTTTGGCGTCCTGGTAGGCAATACAGCCGATGGCCCGGCGGGCCGCGACATCTTCAGCCTGCCCTATGTGGCTGGCGAAACGGCGCTGTTGCTGCTGAGCAGTTTTACCTTCGGTGCCGGCATGCTGAGCGCTCGCGCGGGCCGTCGCGGGCCACTGCTGGCATGGCTGGTCACCACAGCGCTGCTCGGCGCCGCGTTCGTCGGCATGGAACTGCATGAATTCGCCGCGCTCGTTCACGACGGTGCCGGCCCGGGCGTCAGCGCTTTCCTGTCGGCGTATTTCACCCTGGTCGGCACGCACGGCCTGCATGTCACGCTCGGCATATTGTGGCTCGGCGTCATGCTGCACCAGGCGTGGCACTACGGCCTGGATGAGGTGGTGCTGCGCCGGCTCGCCTGCCTCAGCATGTTCTGGCACTTCCTCGACCTGATCTGGATCTGCGTCTTCACCTTCGTCTACCTGCGGGCGTTTCTATGAACAGTTCTTCTACTCATTCTGTTGCAGGTCAGCCCCAAGCCGACGGGCATGGCGACATGAAATCCTATTTTGTCGGCTTTGCGCTTTCGCTGGCGCTGACCGCGGCTTCCTTCGCCACCATCATGTCCGATATCGTGCCCCACTCGTGGCGGCTCGGCTCAATGGTCGCCCTGTGCGTGATCCAGTTGCTGGTGCAATTGGCGTATTTCCTCCATCTGGGCACCGGCAAGAGCCAGGCGCAGAATACGGCCATTTTCGCCTGCACCGGCTTGCTGATCGTGATCGTGGTGGCGGGTTCCTTGTGGGTGATGCACAACGCCAACATCAACATGATGCCGACTCAGGCCATCAGCCAGAATGAGTGATGCGCTGCGGGCATCCCTGCCCGCATTGAACCGGGACTCAACCGAAGGTGAAGGCGTAAGCTTGCACGCCGGCATCGAGGAAGAGGATTTCGAAGCTGCGCTCGCCGCTACCGCCGGCTTGCCGCACAAGCTGGTAGAGGCGCTGCGCACTGACCGTACCGTTGCCATCTGCATCGACATCCACACCATGATCGGCGCCGGGCGCCTTGCCATCGATCAGTACACGAAAACGCACCGGCTTGCCGTCACGGCCCAGGCCCATCACCAAGTGCAAGTCGCGGCCACGGAAGCGATAGACGATGCGGCCAGGGGCGCTGTCGAGCCGTGCATTTTCATCGCTTACCGTCCAGCTTCCGTCGAGCGCCCACTGGTTGGCCTTCAGCGACTGAGGTGTGTGGTACGCGAAGCTCTTGTCTTGCGCTGCCGGGCCACCGGCAAAGTTTTCGGTGCGCGCATAGCCCAGGTAGGTTTCCGGTGAGAGACCGGCGCCGCCGGAGCCGGTGGCCTGCGCACCTTGCGCGTTCGGCTGCACATAGCCGGCGGGCAGGTTCTTCTGGCCAGCTTCAGCGAGCAGCTCGCGGATGACATCCTCGCTCTGCTCATAGCCGCCTTCGCCAAAATGATGATGGCGGATGCGCCCCTGCGCGTCGACGAAGTAATGCGCAGGCCAATACTCGTTGTCGAAGCCTTTCCAGATGATATAGCTGTTGTCGAGCGCGACCGGATAGTCGACGCCCAGGTTCTTCACGGCGTTGCTAACGTTGCGCGGGTCCTTTTCGAAGGCGAACTCGGGCGCGTGTACGCCGATCACCACCAGGCCGTGATCCTTGTATTTGTCGGCCCAGCCGCGCACGTAAGGCAGCGCGCGGATGCAGTTGATGCAGGAATAGGTCCAGAAATCGACGAGGACCACCTTGCCGCGCAACGACTGTGTTGTGAGCACCGGGCCGTTGAGCCATTGGGTGGCGCCTTCGAGCGAAGGCATCTCTCCTTCCACCGGCAAGGGTTCGCCGGCTTTGACGACGGATTGCACCGCAGGCGCAGCTCGTACGGCAGCGACCAGCATCTGTTCTATGCCGCCGGTGCTGGCGAGTGACACGCGAGTCAGCCATCCGGTGTCCAAGCCCAATGCAATGGCGGCAACGCCGGCCAGCACCAGTGCACCCAGGACGCGACGCACCCATTCACCGGCGCCAAGTGAACGCTTCATCAGGGCGAACACGCGCCCGCCGACGACAAGCGCCAATGCAAGCGATGTAGCGGCGCCGGTTGCATAGACGAGTAGCAATAAAGTGGTCTGGACACTGGCGCCATTGAGCGCCGCCCCGGTGAGCAGGAGGCCCAGGACGGGACCTGCGCACGGCGCCCATAGCAGTCCGGTGGCCACGCCCAGGCCCGCCGCCGAGAGCACCGAATCGTTCTCGCTGCCGTCACGCTGGGAAAGCTGGTTGCCGAGCGCCACGAAGGGCCGGCCAATCCACTCGGCCACGTGACTGGAAAGCAAAGTAAGGCCAAGTACTGCAAGCACAGCCAAGGCAATGATGCGGCCATATTGGTTGGCGTGAACAGCCCAGCCTCCGCCTACTGCGGCCAGCGTGGCGACCACGGCAAAGGTGAGCGCCATGCCCGCCAGCATGGGCAGTCCATTGCGCACAAACGGACGGTCTGCCCGTGCGAAGACGAACGGCAGCACCGGCAGGATGCACGGACTAAGGATGGTCAGAACGCCACCCAGATAAGCAAGGATCAATAAAAGCATACGGGCGATATCCGTGGTGGATGCATGGAGCGATGCAGGCTGCCGACTTGCGGCGAAGCCGGCTTCCAGCGGAAGCCGACATGCCTCCCTTGCGGCAGACCAGCTATCAGTCTGTCTGTTTTGCGGCGGCCTCGATCACTCGAGCGACCGCAGCCGGCTGGGAAATGAACGAAGCATGGCTTCCGGCGACTTCGGTGATTTTCGAACCCGCACGTTGGTACATCCAACGCTGCAGCTCGGGGCTCACGACACGATCCTCGGTAGTGAGGATGGCGTAGCTGGGCTTGGTTCGCCATGCCGCCACGCTGATCGGCGTGCCCATGGCTTTCTGGGCGAGCGGCTGTTGCGAATCGGCCAGGAACTGGGCTTCCGCTGCCGGAAGATCCGCCGCATAGGTCGCGCGGAATTTCGCCGCCGGTATGTAGAAATACTTGTCCGGGGTTGCGCGCATCGCGTCGTTGGGCGCAACGAACTTCGACAGCAGTTGGCCGCCGGCTTCGCCGACATCGGGCTGCAGCGCCGATACATAGACGAGCGCCTTGACCTTCGCGTCGACACCGGCCTGCGTGATGACCGAGCCGCCATAGCTATGGCCGACCAGGACGACCGAACCGTTCTGCTGGTCCAGAACGCGCCGGGTGGCGTCGACGTCGTCGGCAAGGCTGGTGAGCGGCTCCTGCACGATGGTCACGTGAAAACCATCCTTGGCAAGAATGTCGTGAACGGCACGCCAGCCCGAACCATCCACCAGGGCGCCATGCACGATGACGATGTCTTTCGCGGCCGGCTGCGGCGCGGCCTGCGCAGTCGCGCCGCCCAGCGCAAGCAGCAACGCCAACGCAGTCTTCTTTCGTAGTGTAAGCATTTCTTTTCTCCAAGAGGGTTTGCATACCCGGCATTTGCTCGGGCCATCTGCGGCCGGGCAAACGCTGGGCGTTTAGGGTTGTGTGTAAAGGGCGTCCAGCCCCCGCGCATTTGCACGCAGGCGAACTGGACGCAGAGACGTCAGGGCAGTTCGTTCTTCATTGCCAGCACATCGATCGGCTCCACCGACGGCGTCGTGGCCAGCAAGTCGCTGGCACGTGCCATCAGGGCATTGGCCATATCGCCGTTCAGATGCGCCTGGCGGCCAGCTTCGTTCGCAAAGGCGTCGAACACGCCAAATGTCGTAGGTGACAACTTGATCGCGAACCAGATCGGCGTTCCCGCCTCCCGGTTCGTCATTTCCAGGCCGGCGGCCAGAAAGTCCGCTACCGCCTGTTCCTTGCCCGGCTTGGCTTCGAGCCGGACCAACAATCCGCATTTGACCATCGTCTTCTCTCCCGTTTGGGTTTAGGTGGGCTGCGCAGTGGGAGGAACTTTACAAACGGGTCGCCCGGGCCAATACTGTCCCGATTGACATATTTGATATCGATCGCGCCATGAAAATTGCCATCCTTGCCCTGGAAGGGATGTTCGATACCGGGCTGACGACGGTGCTCGATGCGCTGGCGACGGCCAATACGCTCGCGCAGTGGACCGGCATACCCACGCCGGGTTTTGACTTCACGTTGATGGGTGTGCGCCCGCAAGTGCGCACTGCGCTCGGGCTGCAGGTGCCGGTATGCGAAGTGGCGGACACGCCGACTCCCGATTGGGTGATCGTGCCGGCGCTCGCCAACATCGTGCCGGAGCGGCTGTTACCCACGCTTGCGCGCAGCGACGTGGTGGATGCGCTTGGCGTATTGCGTCGTTGGCATGACGCCGGCGCCCGCCTTGCGGCAGCTTGTACCGGCACGTTCATCCTGGCCGAAAGCGGCCTGCTCGACGGCTGCGAAGCCACCACCACCTGGTGGCTCTCACCGGTGTTCCACCAACGCTATCCGGATGTGCGCCTGGATGCGCATCGCCTGGTCGTTCCCAGCGGCGTCATGGTGACGGCAGGCGCAGCGCTCAGTCACCTGGACCTTGCCCTGTGGCTGATCCGCAACAACAGCCCCGAACTGGCCGCCCTCGTCGCCAAATACCTGGTTTTCGACTCGCGCCTGTCCCAGTCGGGCTATGTGATTTCCGATCACCTCGCCCACTCCGATCCCTTGATCGAGCGTTTCGACCGTTGGGTGCGTGAACGGCTTGATTCGTCGCTCGCGCTCGATTCGATCGCCGAAGCGCTAGGAACGAGCAAGCGCACTTTGTCGCGGCGTCTCGCCGACGTATTGGGCAAAACGCCCTTGGAATACATCCAGGATCTACGCATCGAGCGCGCGGTTCATTTGCTGAAAACCAGCAAGCACAGCGTCGATCAGATCGCCGAACAGGTCGGGTATGCGGACGGCGTAACCCTGCGCACCCTGCTGCGCCGGCGGCTTGGCAAGGGTATCCGCGAGTTGCGTCCCAGGGACTGAGCATTTGCGTCCTGGCGCGGCCCACCCGTACGGCTTCATTGAGACCCGCAAAGCAGCGACCTTCAATGCGGCGTAGGCTGGGATGGAATCCCAGCACTCATTGCACCTTTTGTGCTGGGATTGTCATCCCAGCCTACGCTTGACGAGAATCAATACCCTGCTGCTGCGTGCCTCATCAATGCCGTCGTAGGCGGACAATGTTGTGGCGAGTCCAGTTATTCCTTCACTCGTCCTTCCGAATCCCTTTGTCGAGATCTGCTCGCAAGCCTGTCCACGTCGCCGCCATTACGTCGCCGAGCACACGGATGACGGCGAGAGCTTCACCCTTCGATAGATTGTGCCGGCTAGTCGAGGAGACCGTTCTGCCCCATGGGAACTTGCCGTCGGCATTCCAGTGGACGTCATTGGGTAGTTCGCCGCTACCGGTCTTCGGAATGGGAATTTCCGGATTGTTGACGTTAGGCGGCGTCCAGCTTGCCTCTGTGATGCTGCCGCTAGTGCTGATGCCAACTCCGCCAGGAGCGGGCGGCGCGGTCTTGGTGGAACCAGGAATTGGTTTGCCATCCTTGTCGGTCCACCACCAGCGGGTTATCCCGGTAACCCGATCGTGGCGTCCGGACTGGCAATCGAAGTCGAAACCTATGTCATGTGCGCCATCCGGCGACTCGCCACCCTCGCCAGGGATGGCGGCACCTTTGTCGTCGATGCATCGGCTTGGCGGGTGCGCGCATGAGGTATCCCTGGTCTCACGCCTTCTGCAGCGTATAGGACGAGCACCAGCCCTTCGCATTCACGGCCTTGCCCGGGAATAGCTGGCAGATGCCGTAACCCGCGTCGGGACCACGATAGAACTGGCAGTTGGCACATAGACTCCCGACCCGGTACAGCGCGTTCTTGGATGCGGTGGCGTCTTCGATGTAATTCATCGCCTTTGCGGTGGGGTCCGCATCGGTAAGGTGCGGCAGTTCTCCGGCACGCACGAACAGGGGTATGCCACCCATGCAGACGCCACCCGCGGTGATGGCCAACAGCTGCAGGAAGCGGCGGCGGGATTCGATGCTTCGGTTGGGCAGTGACATGGCCGTTCCCCACGTGATTGACTGGATGGTGCCAATCTAGCCATCGCCCGCATCGTTCGTTTGACGTAGATCAAACGAAGCCCGCGCAAGACGCGCAAGCTTTCCCCAGCTCCTTGCGGAGCGTAGACGCCCATCACGTAGGGGAAAAAACATGGCCGGCAAAACCACGTGCGTGCGCACCCTGAGCCGATACCTCTCCTGCAGCACTCTGGCTTTTGCCCTGGGCTTGCTGGTGCTGCTGCTCGCCCCTTCCACCAGCCATGCCGTACCGTCTTTTGCGCGCCAGACGCACCAGCCCTGCACCGCCTGCCACATCGGCGGCTTCGGACCGCAGCTCACCCCTTTCGGCCGGCAGTTCAAATTGATGGGCTACACGCTTAGCGTAGGTAACGACACCAAGGTACCGCTGTCGCTCATGCTGGTCGAAACGTATACGCATACCGCCAAAGCGCAGACCTCGCCGCCGGCCAACAACTTCAGCACCAACGACAACGTCGAGCTGCAACAGGCGTCCATCTTCGTGGTCGGCCGCCTTGCCGATAACCTTGGCATCCTCGCGCAAGGTACTTATTCGCAGAACGGCGGTTTGCTTGGCTGGGACAACAGCGACCTGCGCTATGCCCGGTCCATCACGGTCGCGGGCCATCCGGCGATCTGGGGCCTGTCGCTCAACAACAATCCCAGCCTGACGGATGTGTTCAATACCGCGCCGGCCTGGCAGTACCCCTACATGTCATCCAATCTCGCCTTTGGATCGCCGGCCACTCCCATTCTGATTGGCGCTCTCGCGCAGCAAGTCATCGGCTTGAATGCCTATACGCAATGGAACAATGCGCTGTATCTGGAAACCGGCATCTACCGTTCGCTTTCGCCCGCGTTCCTGCGCGACGTCAATGCCCATTTCACCGGACGATTGGAGGGCGTCTCGCCTTATGCACGCATGGCGTATACGTGGAATCTTCCCAACGGCAACGTCGAGCTGGGCGGATTTGTTTTCGAGACGGCGCGGGGGCAGGTCGGCGCCAATGCGCAAGGCAAACCCGCTGCCATGGCCGGCCCCACCGACAAGTTCCATGATTATGGCGTGGATGCCAGCTACCAGCTCTTGAACGGCAGTCACCACATCGTCACTGTCAACGCCCTGTACCTGACCGAGCAGCAAAGGCTGGATGCCACGTATTTGTCAGGCGGCTCATCGAACCTTCACAACAACCTGCATGCCCTCAACGCCAACGCCAGCTATTGGTACAAGAACACCTGGGGCGTGACGCTGGGCGCGTTCGCCAACGACGGCAGCAAGGACCTGATCCTGTACGGCAACAACGGCAGCCCCAACACCAACGGCGGCATCATGGAGTTGAACTGGAATCCTTTCGGCCAGGCCGATTCCTGGGCTCAGCCGTATGCAAACGTGCGTCTGGGCTTGCAGTACACCTGGTACACGCGCTTCAGTGGCCTCGTCTACAACGTGGATGGCGCAGGACGGCGTGCGTCGGACAACAACACGCTCTATTTCTACGTGTGGCTGGCGTTCTGATCCGCTGGACAGTGGCGGGAGCAAGTCCAGTCGATTACGCCTGATCCGGTCCGCGCATGGCGGCATGGTATTTCTTGCGAATGTCCGCCAGGTCGACCCGCGGCGGCGGCGTCTTCAAATCCATCTCGCTCATCGTCTCGGCGACGATTTGCGAGATGGCCAGGTCGCGAAACCACTTGTGGTTGGCAGGGATCACGAACCACGGCGCAAGCCTGGTGCTGGTGCGCTCGATCGCTTCCTCGTAGGCCTGCATGTATTCGCCCCATAGCGCGCGCTCAGCGTAGTCGCTCTCGCTGATCTTCCACTGCCGCGCCGGATCTTCGAGTCTGCGCTTGAAGCGCTCAAGCTGCTCTTCGGGGCTGATATGCAAATAGAACTTCAGGATACGCGTGCCGTTTTGTGCCAGCATCTTCTCGAAGTCGTTGATCAGTTCGTAGCGCCTGGACCACACCTCGCGCGGCACCAGCTCGTGGACGCGCACCACCAGCACGTCTTCGTAGTGGGAGCGGTTAAAGATGACCACTTCGCCACGGCCGGGCGCGCGCTGGTGGATTCGCCAAAGAAAGTCATGCGCGAGATCTTCCGCGCTGGGTTGCTTGAAGCCAAAGACCCGCGTCCCCTGCGGATCCATTCCGGTGAAGATGTGCCGGATGACGCCATCCTTGCCTGCCGCATCCAACCCCTGCAGCACGATGAGCAGCGATTGGCTCGCATCGGCGTGCAGCAGATATTGCCATTGGCCGATCTGCGCCAACGATTCGGCAATCACCAGGGCGGCCTTTTCGTGCGACTTGTGCTTACCCTTGTAGGCAGGATCGATATCGCCAAGCTGCGGTTTCGCGCCCGGCTTCACCAAGAATTCCTCGCGGTAACCCATATCCACGCTCCCGGCGGTCATCGGCATGGGAATGGTTAATGTATCGGAGCTGTCCCCGGAAATCTAAGGAGGTCTGAAAAAATCAGAGCTTCCCTAATCCGTGGACCGTGACTACGGGTGTTTCGGCTCAGTACCCGCCGAGCACCAGATGGTTTTCCAGAAGCGGTCGCCCTCGTCCCGCACATGGATCTGCGCCGCCCTGCCGGCACTGACGCGATAGTCCGCCATGCGGCGGGCGTGGGCGATGGCGGAGGCCTGGTCTTCATGCACGGCAAGGCAATGGGAAGCCGGCCCGGCGCAGATCAGCCATGACCCGCGTTCGATGGCCGCGTAGTGCAGCAACACGATGTAGAAATCGATCACGTCATCGGCCGGGGACACAGCGTGAAACCTTCGCAACCATGACAATACTGTGTCATGCCTGGGCCCAGAGGGGCGTTGATCCAAATCAAGTCCGCCCTTCCAGGAAACCGCATTGCCATGCATGCGTGCGAAACACTTGACGCCGCGATTGTCATCCAGCCCACCGTGCCTTGATGTATGTCAAACGACGTTTCCGCGCACGGCGTAAACCTGTCCCAGAGTCAGCCGCGGAAATTTCCCATGCAAAACCCCTTGTCGCCACACCAATTGCAGCGGATGGATGCGTATTGGCGCGCGTCCAATTACCTCTCGGTCGGCCAGATCTATCTGCGCGACAACCCCTTGCTGGAAAAACCACTGGAACGCGCGCATATCAAGCCGCGCCTGCTCGGGCACTGGGGCACCACGCCGGGCCTGAACCTGCTGTATGTGCATCTGAACCGGCTGATCAAGCAGCATGATCTCAACATGCTGTTCATGACCGGCCCCGGCCATGGCGGTCCTGCGCTGCTCGCACAAACGTATCTGGAAGGCTCCTACACCGAACGCTATCCAGCGGTCGAACGCAACCGTCATGGGATGGCGCGCCTGTTCCGCCAATTCTCCTGGCCATACGGCGTACCCAGCCATGTGGCGCCGGAAACACCCGGCTCAATTCACGAGGGAGGCGAACTCGGCTACTCGCTGGCGCATGCGTTCGGCGCGGCATTCGACAACCCGGACCTGATCGTGGCTTGCGTGGTCGGCGATGGTGAAGCGGAAACCGGCGCGCTGGCAGCGAGCTGGCATTCCAACAAGTTCCTCAACCCGGCGCATGATGGCGCGGTGCTGCCGATCCTGCATCTGAACGGTTTCAAGATCGCCAACCCTACTCTTCTTTCGCGCATCACCCGTGAAGAGTTGATCGACCTGTTCCATGGCTACGGCTATGAGCCATGGTTCGTCGAAGGCAACGATCCGTTGGTTGTTCATCAAGATCTGGCTGGTGCATTCGACCGCATCCTGGCCAGCATCCGGGCCATTCAGGAGGCCGCACGCTCCGGCCAGAGCGATGCGCGTCCGCGCTGGCCGATGCTGGTTTTGCGCACCCCCAAGGGCTGGACCGGACCTGATTTCGTCGACGGGGTGCAAGTGGAAGGCACATGGCGTGCGCACCAGGTACCGCTGGCGCAGTTCGATAAGCCTGCCCACTTGGCGCAGTTGGAAGCCTGGATGAGGAGCTACAAGCCCGAAGAGCTGTTCGATGACGATGGTCGCTTGCGCGAGGAATACGCTGCACTGGCACCGACCGGGCACCGCCGCATGGGTTCGAACCCGCACGCAAACGGTGGCGAACTGCTCAAGCCGCTCGTCATGCCGCATTTTCGCGAGCATGCCGTCGACGTGCCGCAACCGGGCGCCGTCGAGGCGGAAGCCACGCGTGTGCTGGGCACATTCCTGCGCGAAGTGATGCGGCTCAACCTCTCGCAGCGCAATTTCCGCCTGTTCGGCCCGGACGAGACGGCGTCCAACCGGCTGGATGCGGTGTATGAGGTGTCCGGCAAGGCCTGGCAAGCCGGCTTCGAAGCCCATGACAATCATTTGAGTGCCGACGGCCGGGTCATGGAGGTACTCAGCGAACATCTGTGCGAAGGCTGGCTGGAGGGCTATCTGCTCAGTGGCCGCCACGGGGTTTTTTCATGCTACGAGGCCTTCATCCACATCGTCGACTCGATGTTCAACCAGCATGCCAAGTGGCTGAAAGTGAGTCGCCACATTCCCTGGCGCGCGCCGGTCGCGTCGCTCAATTACCTGCTTACCTCGCATGTGTGGCGGCAGGATCACAACGGCTTCTCGCACCAGGACCCGGGCTTCATCGATATCGTGGCGAACAAGAAGGCGGAGGTGGTCCGCATTTATTTGCCACCGGATGCCAATTGCCTGCTCTCGGTGGCGGATCACTGCCTGCGCAGCCGTGATTACGTCAATTTGATCGTGGCCGGCAAGCAGCCCGAGTGGCAGTGGCTGGATATCGATGCCGCGGTCATGCATTGCGCCGCCGGTGCCAGCATCTGGGAGTGGGCCAGCAACGACGACGGCGATCCGGACGTGGTGATGGTCTGCGCCGGTGATGTGCCCACGCTCGAATGCCTGGCTGCCGTGACACTGCTACGCGGCTATTTGCCCGATATCCGCATTCGGGTGGTGAACGTGGTGGACTTGATGGTGTTGCAGCCGCAGTCCGAGCATCCGCACGGCTTGTCCGATCGCGACTTCGACGCGCTGTTCACCTCGGGCAAACCGGTCGTCTTCGCCTTCCACGGCTACCCTTCCTTGATCCACAAACTTACCTACCGCCGCAGCTGCTCGGATCGCATCCATGTACGCGGCTACAAGGACGAAGGTACGACCACCACGCCGTTCGACATGGTGGTACTCAACAACCTGGACCGTTATCAACTGGCACTGGACGCCATCATGCGCATTCCGCGTTTCAACAAGTACGTCGGTCACGCGATCGAGCGTTACTGGTCGATCATGGAAAGGCACAAGCTGTACATCAGCGAACACGGCGAGGACATGCCGGAGGTACGGTCCTGGCGCTGGCCTGCGCATGGATTGGCGGGCAAACAGGCCGTCGAGGTGTAGGCAGGGATCATCGCCCTGCTCTACAGGCTATTTCAACACGTCTCGTCAATCCGGCCACGCCCACTGCCGTCCTGGGAAAATCGCACAGCTCAAGCCGTGCCCGAAGCAAGCTCCTCCCCCTGCTTGCAGGGGGAGAAAGATAGCGCGGCCCCTAATACACGTACGGGAGGAAGCTGATGCATCAAAGCGCTTCAAGAGCCAGCGCAATACCCTGCCCGCCACCAATGCACAGCGTCACCACGCCACGGCGCAATCCTTCGCGCTGCATGGCATGCAGCAGGCGAGTGGTGAGAATCGCGCCAGTTGCGCCGATCGGATGCCCGTGCGCCACCGCACCGCCTTCCACATTGACGCGTGCATGGTCCAGGCCCAGCTCATTGGCCACGATGATCGCGATGGCGGCGTAGGCTTCGTTGATCTCGAAGCGCTCGACCTCGCCGAGTTGCCAGCCGGCGCGCTGCACCGCCAGCCGCACCGCCGAAACCGGCGCGATGCCGAACATGCCCGGCTCCACCGCCGTTATGGCAAAACCGGCCAGCCGCGCCACCGGCGCCAGCCCGCGCGCCTCGGCCACACCGCGCTCGGCCACCAACATCGCCGCCGCACCGCTGTTCAAACCAGGCGCATTGCCGGCGGTGATGCTGCCGTCTTCGCGAAAGGCGGGCTTCAGGCGCGCCAGCGCTTCGAACGTGGTATCCGGCCGCGGCGCCTCGTCGCGGTCGAAGCGTTCGACGCCTTTGCGCGTGGGAACTTCCACCGGCACGATCTCGGCCTCGAAATGCCCGGCATCGCGCGCTGCGACGAAGCGTTGCTGCGAGCGCAACGCCCAGCGGTCCTGCGTTTCGCGATCCACCTTATGTTTCGCGACCAGGTCCTCGGTATGCCAGCCCGAATGCTTCTGCGAGAACGCATCATGCAGGCCATCGAGCAACATGCTGTCGTAGATCTGCGCGTGGCCCATCCGATAACCCCAGCGGCCGTTGCTCACCAGGTACGGGGCGCGATCCATGTTCTCCATGCCGCCGGCCAGCATCAGCTGGCCCTGCCCGCTCAGGATGTCCTGCGCGGCGGAGACGATCGCCTGCGCGCCCGAACCGCACACGCGGTTCACCGTCATCGCCGGCACCGACACGTTCAATCCTCCGTGGATCGCAGCCTGGCGCGCCGGATTCATGCCGCTACCTGCCTGCACCACTTGCCCCATCACGACGCCGTCGACGGCATCGGCGGCAAGGCCGGCGCGCTCCAGCACCGCGCGGATAACCGTCGCGCCGAGGGTGGTGGCGGGCACGTCGCGCAAGGCGCCGTTGAAGCCGCCGATCGCGGTGCGAAGAGGATGGCAAAGCACGATATCGCGTTGCATGGGGAAACTCCGTTGGGGGAAAGAGAGGTCAGCGGCTTGCTGTGCGCGTATCGGCAACAGCTGCCCAGCCGCCGCCAAGCGCACGGAAAGTAGCAACCGCAGCGCGCGCATCATCGGCATGTACGCGCGCCAGCTGGTCGCGCGAGGCGAGCAATTGGCGATCTTCATCCAGCACTTCTAGCAGGCTGACGGCACCGCCTTTGTAGGCATCCTCGGCCGCCGCACGCGCACGCTCGTGCGCGTCGACTTCCTTGGCCAGCACGTCGTGCTCATGTTCGAGTTCGCTCAAGGCGACGATCGCGTTTTCGACATCTTCGGTGGCGCGCAGCATCGATTGGCGATACGTAGCCAGTGCTTCCGCGTTCGCGCCCTTGGCCTGCGCCACTTCGGCATCCACGCGACCGAAGTCGAACAGGCGCCAATGCAGGCCGAGCGCGGCTTGCGGCTGGAACGCTGCGGAGGTGAACAAGCTGCCGGTATGCAGGCTCTCCAATCCCAGCAACGCACTCAGCGATACCTTGGGGTAGTACTCGGCCGTCGCTTCGCCGATGCGCGCATTCGATGCGGCCAGCCGGCGCTCCGCTGCGATCACGTCCGGGCGTCGCTGCAACAGCATCGCCGGGCCACCCCCGGTTTTGATGGAAGGCACGACGAAGTTCTGCGCGCTGGCGAGCACTTCGTTGCGATACGCGCCGGGCGCAGCCCCCATCAGCACATCGAGTCGATTGAGCTGCTGTTCGAGTTCGATTTGCAGGGGCGGCAGGATGGCGCGTGCCTGCATCACCAGCGCTTCGGCCTGCGCCTGTTCGCGCGCTGTGGCCAGGCCGCCGGCAAGGCGCAGTTGCACCAGATCCAGCAAACGCTGTTCCGTATCCACCTGCTGTTGCGCCAGCGCGATACGCGCCTGCGCACCGCGCACGCGGAAATACGCATCAGCCGCTTCCGCCGCGAGCGAAACGCGTACGCCTACGCCGGAGGCCTCCGCCGCCTGCGCTTCCGCCTGCGCTGCTTCAACGCCGCGGTGCAGGCCGCCGGCCAGGTCCAGTTCCCAGCTCGCACCCGCACTGATGGTTTCCAGCGTCTGATTGCGACGGTAGCCCGGGTGGGCGCTGCCGATTTCGCCGAGCGGTCCTTCAACTGACTGATACTGACGCGCCACCTGCGCATCCAGGCTGCCTTGCGGCAGCAGAGCAGCGCCCGCTTCCCGTGCGGCCGCGCGCGCCTGATCGACACGCGCCATCGCGGCCGCCAGGTCAAGGTTCTGCGCGGTCACGCGACCGATGATGCGCGCAAGTTCCGCATCGTCGAAGCCCGTCCACCAGGTGTCGAGCGCTGGCGCGGCCGACGCAGCCGTGCGCTGAGCCAGTGGCTGCTGCCCGACGTAGTGCTCATTCACCGACACCGCCGGCCTGGTGTAGTCGGGGCCGACCATGCAGCCGGCCAATCCCGTGGCGGCCATGGCCAGCCATACGGTGGGTGCGAGCGCGCGGCGCACGGCGGGAACAAGCAGGGATAACGAACGCATAAGACAGTCCTCAGTGCGCGTCGGCCGAAGGCGCGGGAGGTGGCACCACCTTGCGCATCAACGGAACCAGGACGGTGGCAAGCACAAAACAGATGGTGATGGCGAGGAACGCATCCGCGTAGGAGAGCGTCTGCGCCTCGCGGAAGGTGAGCTGCCACAAGGCGCGAAACTCCCCGTTGGGATCACCCACGGCCGCGAATTGTCCGGCGCTTTGCGCGAGCCACTGGTTCATCGACTCGTTGGTCGTATTCAGATGCTCGGCCAACCGGTAGAAATGCAGGTTGGTGCGATCGTTGAGGATCGTCGCGCAGACCGCGATGCCGATGGCGCCGCCGAGGTTGCGCATCAGATTGAACAGCCCGGATGCCAGCCGCAGGCGCGCGGGCGGCAATCCGCCAAGCGTCAGCGTTACCACCGGCGGCACCGCCAGCTGCTGCGCCGCACCGCGCAAAGCCTGCGGCAGCAGCAGCTGGTGCGCGCCCCAGTCGTGCGTGATCGGCGTGAAATCCCACATCGACAGCGCGAACACGGCCAGCCCGGCCATCAGGATCCAGCGCAGGTCGTAGCGCTGCGCAAGGTAGGCATACAGCGGAATGGTGAGGATCTGGAACACGCCGGTGGAAAACACCGCCTCGCCGATCTGCAGGGCGCTATAGCCTTCCACCCGGCCAAGGAAGATCGGCGTGAGGTAGATGGTGGCGAAAATGCCGATGCCGGTGATGAAGGAGAACAGGCAGCCCAGCGCGAAGTTGAGATCGCGCAGCGCGCGCAGGTCCACCACCGGATGATCGTAGGTAAGGCTGCGCATCACGAACGCCACCCCGCAAATTCCGGAAAGCCAGGCCGTGGCGGTAATCGTGCTGTCGCTCAGCCAGTTCCAGCGCGGCCCTTCTTCCAGCGTGTATTCCAGGCAGCCCAGGAACACCGCCAGCAGCAGCATGCCCAGGTAGTCGGCGCGACGCAGCAGCGAAAGGTCCGGCGAGTCGATGTTCACCAGCATCGGCACCGCTAGGGTGACGAACAGGCCAGGAACCAAGTTGATGTAGAACAGCCAGTGCCACGACCAATGATCGGTGATCCAGCCGCCTAGCGTCGGGCCTAGCGTCGGCGCGATCGAGGCAATGGCGCCGATGGTCGCCGCGGCGATCACACGCTGCTTGCCGCCGAAGAACACAAAAGCGCTCGTGAACACCATCGGGATCATCGAGCCGCCGAGAAAACCCTGCAGCGCGCGAAACACGATCATGCTCTGGATGTTCCAGGCGACGCCGCACAACAGACTGGCGAGCGTGAAACCCACGGCCGACGCAGCGAACAGCCAACGCGTGGAGAACACGCGCGACAACCAGCCGGACAACGGAATCACCACGATCTCGGCGATCAGGTAGCTGGTTTGCACCCACGCCGTTTCATCCACGCCGGCCGAGAGCCCGCCGCCGATATCGCGCAGCGAGGCCGATACGATCTGGATGTCCAACAGCGCGATGAACATGCCCACGCACATGCTGGCGAAGGCGAAGATCTTCTGCGCGTTGCCCAGCCTGGACGGATCGATCGGCGCGGCAGTAAGGATGGCGCGGAGGTTCACGGCACGCCGCCACCCGATACGCGCGTATCGACATCGGCAATCACGGACAGTCCGGGGCGCAGCAGTCCAAGCGCGTCGTCCTGCTTGTCCAGCACGACGCGCACCGGCACGCGCTGCACGATCTTGGTGAAATTGCCGGTGGCGTTTTCCGGCGGCAATACGCTGAACTCGGCGCCGGTGGCCGGCGCGAGACTGCTCACACGGCCATGGAAGACGCGGCCCGGCAGCACATCGGCGCGAATCCGCACCAACTGGCCTGGCTGCATGCGCGCCAACTGGTCTTCCTTGAAATTCGCATCCACCCACAAGCCGTGCGCGGGCACCACGGACAACAGTTGGGTACCAGCGGCGGCATACGCGCCTACCCGCGCACGGCGATTGCCGATCACGCCATCCACCGGCGCGCGCAATTCGGTGTAGCCCACGTTCAGGGCGGCAATATCTCGCTCCGCTTTCGCTTGCGCCAGGGCCGCGCGCGCCTGCTGTTTCTGCGAGGCGATCACGTTGAGCTGGCGCTGCGCGGCGACCCACGCCGCCTCGGCCTTTTCGGTATTGGCGCGGGCAGTCTTGTCTTCCGCATCCGCACGCTGCGCGCTTTCCACGGACACTGCTGCGCGTCCGGCCAGGTCGCGGTAACGCACCTCGTCGTCATGCGCGCGGGTGGCTTCGGCGCCGGCAGCGGCAATACTGGCCTTGGCTTCGTTGATGACGGCCTGTTGCAATTGCTCGGTGGCGTCAAGATTGGACAGCAAGGCTTCCTGCGCGGCGACGGCGCCCTCGGCCTTGGCCAGCGCGGCGCGGTAGTCGCGATCGTCGATCTTCACCAGCAGCTCGCCGGCATGCACCCGTTGGTTGTCGGTGACATTCAGGACGGTGACGTAGCCCGACACCTTGGGCCCGATCACGGTGATGTCGCCGCCGACATAGGCATCGTCGGTGTCCTGGATGAATCGGCCGGCGGTCCACCAGTGAACGCCGTAGACCACGCCCGCCAGCAATGCAGCGCCCAAGGCGATACGCAGCGCGAGCTTGCGCTTGCTGCGTGGAGGCGCCTCGGTCACGTCGGGAAGATCGAGCCGCTTGTCGGCTACCACGGTGTTCATGACTTGCTCCGCAATTACTGCGCTGAAGGAGTTGACGCCGCACGCTGTTGTGCGCGCTGATGTAAATAGGTTTCGACGCGTGCGCGGATGCGTTCGTCGGCGGCAGGCCCTGCCTGCATCCTGTGACGTGCACGGTCGATCAGCTCGCCCGTCTTCGCGTCGACCATCACCGGCTCGACCGCTTCACCGGTGACTTCGTCGATCAGCTGCATGGCTGGCCCTTCGACCGCGAAGTGGCGGTTGCCCCATGCCAGCAAGGCCACCATTACCGGGCGGAAGTCGCGCCCGCGCGGCGTCAGCACGTACTCGTAGCGCGGCGGCTTGTCGTTGTAGCGCCGCCGCTCCAGCAGGCCGGATTCGGTCAGCGCGCGTAGGCGCCGCGTCAGCATGTTCGGCGCGATGCCGAGACTGGCCTGGAAATCGTCGAAACGCGTAATGCCCAGCGAAGCATCGCGCAGAATCAGGATGCTCCACCACTCCCCGACGCGCTCGAGGCTGCGCGCGATCGGGCATCGCGCGTCACTGAAACTGGTTCGTTGCATGGCGGTTCACCACCCAGGCAGGGATTGCATGGGTACGTATCATGCCCTAGTAACTATCATTATGCAAGTTACTTCGTCCAACGGCTCCACGATGCCGGGCACGGGCGCCTACGCCACTTCGAAGCAAGGCCTCCTCGCCGCGGCGATGGCCTTGGCCCGGGAGATTCCGCGCCTGCGTCTCAACGACGTCGATTCGGGGTTCATTCCCCCACCGCCCTGGGGCGGGATGCCAGCCTCTTCCTGCGCTTCGCGCGGATGCTCGTCACGCTGAACCTTGATTTCGGCCAGCGCTGAACGCCCTGCTGGTGCTGACCAGGGTCGAATGGCCTGCTGCTGTCTGGCCCCCGGGCTATATTCTGTAAAGGGTCCCGCTTTCAACCCGGAGCGGCCCTTTCCTTCGTAACGGACCGGGCCAAAAATTGCGCCGTCGATTAGAAATCCATGACACGACTCATGATCCCGCTGGGCTATCTCTATAAGCAGGTCGCCAGCCGTCCTGAGTGGCTGAAGGCCGCGCAGGTAACCGACATCTACTCTCTCAGTAACTGTGTATCAAAGGACTTCACGGATTACGTCCGCTACTGGAAGCACAACGGCTACTGGCTGTTCGATTCGCCTGACATCATCGCTGAAATCGTCAACGATGCCTCGCTGTCCATGGAGCAACAAAAGCTTTTCTACTACGAAGCCTACGAGCTTCAATACGACGAAGATGCGCAGACTTGGTCAAAATTCACACCCGAGTTGTCCTTTACCACCGAGATTGCCACCCCAAAAAACCGGAGATTGGAGGGATTCGACATCACATCGTTTTCGCTTGGAAATGCACCCGAATGCTCCCCTTTGTCATGCAACGCACGGGCTGATGAATTACTTACTAACGAGCATTGCCTGCTTGGGAGCTTTGAGGAAGCGAAGGCTGTCATCGAGCAAGGCAGCTTTCACCGCTGTGAACCGGGACCTTATCGCATCATCGCCGTCTACTCCGTCGGTGACGTAGGTGATTCTGGCCTCGGTTGACGCAGTAAGGTCCGCTTGCAGGAACGAGGGTCAGAGTCTGAGGCATCCCCGCGTTTTTCCGGCAATCATTCCCGCAAAAATCTACGTTACGTTGATGCCGTTTCAAAGCGGGTCGTCATTCCGGCGAAGGCCGAGGCGCTTTACAACAGCGAAGCTGGTCAATCCATGCTTCGTACTTGCCATGGATTCCGGCCTTCGCCGGAATGACGAGAAAAAGAATAGGCGCTGCTACAATCATCTCTTTGAAATGATGGCGATGGGGGCACCATCATCATCGCGTCGTATAACCTGTGTTAGGTGCAATCAATATGGAATTCAGTGATCTTGAGAAGTCGGCACTACAGCTAAACGAGCTCTACGAACAGCTTGAGATCAAGAGGTGGGGGCGCATCTGGACCACAGCAGAACTTGCGCTTGGTTTCGTGGGGGACGTAGGCGATCTGGCAAAACTGATCCAGGCAAACGCTGGTATTCGAGATATTGATAACTGCAAAGCTAAACTTGGTCATGAATTGTCGGACTGTTTGTGGTCGATTATTGTTCTTGCAAATAAGTGTGGCATTGATTTAGAGGCTGAGTTTGTCAGAAACACCAGAGAGCTAGCCGAACATGTATCTAGCGAGCTTGTCACATAACAAGAGGTCACACGGCGACGAATTCGGTGCCGCTTTGCGTCACCAAACTCGCGCGTGAACACGGACGTTACGTGCCATGATCAGAGGACGACCGTGGATTTTTGAGTGTCCGCATTCGACTGCGGATTCAGCCGGTCGATGCAACGGATTGATAAAATCGTTCTGCAGGCGACCCGAAGTTTCCGGACCGCGTCGCGACCGGCCACACGCCGCTCGCTATCGACCATGCCGCATGGATTCGAAGCTAAGCGCGCGCTGAATCGTTTGGCCTGCTCCCGGATGGCAGGTCAACGCGCCATTGGCGCGCTCGTTTAGCGTATCTGCGGGGAGAGGCGTCGTCCCGAATTTCGTAGTCGCTCACAAGCAGAGGCAAGTTCACTGCTGTGACGAGGAAGTGCGCTGGCTGGTCGTCATTAGGGATAGATAAGGAGCTGTGTGAACATGCGCAAACCATCTGTGTATGTCTTTGGAGTTGTAAGCTTTTTCTGCTTGAGCGCGGCCTTGGCCGCGGGTGCTCGAACGATGACCACCTCCGTCGCAGCGGATGGAACGGCAGCCATGTCTTTTCCCGCTGCGCCCCAGCTCCAATCGCATATCGATGGAAGTTCTGGATACCCGAGAGTGGTTCGCGTCGTTGACGCTACAGGTCGCGTCACAGGCGATCTTGTGGCGAGCTCCAAGGACAAGATTTTCGAGAGTTACGATCATGGCCATACCTGGCAGGTGATCGCCACGATTGATCCGGCGGCAGATGGCCTGACGTGGCGCTGCTGCTCTACCTTGTTCCAGCTCCCGCGACCAGTGGGCAAGCTCCGGGAAGGAACTCTGATCTACGCCGCGTCCTACCTGAAAGGCGACACGCCGGCGATTGGGTATTACCTGAGCAATGACCACGGCCGGACCTGGGCCTTTCAGGGCACCCCCGTGGTCAGGGGCAATGCCGATCATCATGGGCTATGGGAGCCGCAGTTCGAGGTCGCCAAGGATGGTGCGCTGGTGATGTTCTGGTCCGATGAAACCGATCCCGCACATAGTCAGAAGCTCGCCCAGATGCGCAACTACTTCCAGGGTCATGGCTGGCAGGACGAGAAGGATACGGTCGCAAGCCGTGTACCTGGCGATCGTCCCGGCATGGCGGTGGTGAACCAGTTGTCCGCTGGCGACTTCTTCATGACCTATGAAGTGCAGGGTTCCGCCCACCAAGGGGCCGTGTACGCGCGCATTTCGAAAGATGGCTGGGATTTTGGCGATCCGGCCAAGCTGGGGTTTCGCCCCACCGACGAGCAAGGCGAGTACTTCGAGGTCGCGCCTTCGAATGTGTGGATCGCTACGCCTTCGCATCCGGCCGGCAGCCTCTTTGTCGTCGGCAGAAATCTCGTCCAGGCGAACGGACAACCTGCACCGCTGGACGGGCAAGTGCTGTTCATGAATGACGACCCGGACGGGCGTGGCGTGTGGAAGCGTATTCCTGCACCCGTGCCGATTTCCGGCATACCGACAGCCACGCACATCAATTGCGAGAACTACTCTTCGGCACTGCTCGGCTATCCGGATGGAAGAGGCATCGTCGAGCTGGCCACCAAGGCCGATCGTGCGGACGCGAAGTTCGGGCCGGGCTGCTCGGTCTATGTGGGACACCTGCCTTTCGCAGGCGGCCTCGGGCGCGTCATTCCACCGGATAGCGTCATCCCCTGAACCGGAAACGGCCTTACAACCCGCCTGCCAAGCTGATGTACACCACGCTAACCAGGCCGCTGCCACCCAGAACCCAGCCCATCCCTACTTTCCATCGCAGCATGGCCACTAGCGCCAGCACCGCCAGGAGCAGTGCCAAAAGGTTTACGGAACGCCATTGCGGTACCTCCATGGACCAAGCTCCCCAGCGATGGACTTCCCGGAAAAGCGCATGAAGCGAGAACCAGACGGAGAGATTCAGCACAACACCGACGATGGCTGCGGTGACGGCCGATAGCGCCGCGTTGATCGTGCGGTTGCCGCGCAGGGCTTCCACATAAGGCGCGCCGAGGAAGATCCACAGGAAACAGGGCGCGAAGGTTACCCACGTGGTGAGGATCGAACCCACCACGCCAGCAGCCATTGGCGACAAGGCCGCTTCGTGATGAAAAGCACCCATGAACCCCACGAACTGCAACACCATGATCAAAGGGCCGGGCGTCGTCTCGGCAAGCGCCAATCCATCGAGCATCTGGCCTGGCGTAATCCAGTGGAAGTGCTCGACCGCGCGTTGGGCGACATAAGCCAATACGGCATAAGCTCCGCCAAACGTCACCACCGCGGTCTGGGAAAAGAAAATGCCTTCCTGGGCCAGCACACTGCGAAAGCCAAAGGCGCCGATAACGGCCATGACGGGCAAGAGCCAGATAGCCATCCAGATCAGCGTAACGCGAATCGAGCGTCTCGCAGACGGCTTCGTATGCCGAAGTTGCCCCTGCCCGATCAGGCGATCGATGAGGTATTCCGACGATGCATCCATGGCGGTCGATGCCGGCGGCGAAAACCCTCGGGGCAACCACCATCTGCCCAGCGCACCGAGCGTACCCGCCGCCACAACGATCAGTGGGAACGGCATCCTGAAGACGTAGATGCCGATAAAGGCCAGCGCGGCGATGCCCACCATGATCCGATTCTTAAGCGCCTTCCGGCCGATGCGAAGCACGGCTTCGACCACGACTGCCAGCACGGCGGCTTTCAACCCAAAGAACACGGCCGCAATGACCGGAACCTGCCCATAAAGCGCATAGACGATGCTCAAGCCCAGAATGGTGACGAAGCCGGGCAGCACGAACAGCAAACCCGCAATAAGCCCGCCTCGCGTTCGATGCAGCATCCAGCCGATGTAAATGGCAAGCTGGGCGGCCTCCGGACCGGGTAACAGCATGCAGTAGCTCAACGCATGCAGAAAGCGCTGATCGCTGATCCACTTGTGCCGCTCCACCAGTTCACGGTGCATGAGGGCAATTTGACCGGCCGGCCCGCCAAAACTCAGCAGCCCCACTTTCATCCAGACACGGGTGGCTTCACGCAAAGACGGCACTTCGGCTGCACGCGGATCGATGTGGTCTGTCGTCGTTGCCATGCGGTCAAACGCTCAACGGGTGGAATCGCCGTCATGATCGTTCTCATGATGAGCAAGGATCAATGGCTCAGACAGCCCTTTGCGAACGGCTGTGTCCAATGGTGCGGCGGCGGGCGCGGGCACCGGCCGCTGCGGGCTGCGGAAGGTCAGGATTAGCAGATATCCTCTGACGTAAAGCTGGCTTGCGAGAACAACCACCGCATCAAGGAGCTTCCGATGCCGGATATCACTTTCAGGCAGGCGTTGTCCGACGCCCTTCGATACTGGGAGCCGCGGCGCATCCTGTATAACCTTGCGCTGGGCCTGGTCGTAGTGGCGGTATTCCTCGTCAACCTGCCCATCATGCGCAGCCAACTGAGTTTCGATCTGTTTGCCGCCTTGTTCGTATTGGCTGTGTCGGCAAATGTCGCCTATTGCGCCGCTTACGTGGTGGACGTCGTGTTGCAACTTTCGACTTACCGGACGACTTGGCTGCGGGCTCGCTGGCTATTGCTTGCCGTAGGCGTTGCGTTCGCAGCCGTGCTGGCTTATTTCTTTGCTCGCGGCTTGTTGGAGAAGGGTGACTGAACGGCGTCCCGGTGCTGGGATTGCCATCCCAGCCTACGCGGTGACGGATACGCGCAATAGCTCAGAGCATCTCTACGTGACCGGGTACGTTTCCAACAGGTCCCGCACACGGCATCATGCTCCGCTGATTGGACAGGACCGAGCGAAGTGACCGCCACCGAACACGCGCCGTGCCAGGCCACGCGGCCATCGGAGCGCCCATGCTGACCCTCATGCTTGCCGCCCTGCTGCTCGGCGGCGCGCAGCCGGCTGCCGCTAGCACGGCAACAACGGCGACCATGATGCCGGCGCCCACCCCGCAATTCCGTCGCTTCGGCAGCGCCGACGGACTGCCTGATCCGACCATCAGCGCCCTGCTGCAGGATCGCGACGGTTATGTGTGGGTAGCTACCGGCTCGGCATTGACGCGTTACGACGGCGAGGAGTTCAAGACCTGGCCGCACCACGCCGGCGATGCCTTCGCGGCCCCATCCGATCGCGTACGTGCGCTGCTGGCGGATGCGCGGGGACAGCTGTGGAGCGGTGGCGAGGACGGCCTGGCGCGCTATGACTCCACACGCGACGGCTTCCTGCATTGGCGCCATGGCGACAAGGCGCCCGCCAGCCTGGGGGAAAACCAGATCGAAGCCCTGGCGCAAGATCCCGACGGCACGCTTTGGGTGGGGCTAAGCGACGGCGGCCTGGATCATTGGCTGGGTGAAGATCACTTCGCGCATGCACGGCATGATCCGGCCAATCCTAATAGCCTCGCCAGCGATGAGATCCACGCCCTGCTTTCCGAACCCGACGGCCGCCTGTGGATCGGCACGGGTACAGGCGTAGACCTGCGCGAGCGAGACGGCAGTTACCGCCATGTGCCTTTCCAAAGCGAGGAAGGTCACGCACTGGACCCGGCCCAGGTCTTTACGTTGGTTCGCGACGGCGATGCGTTGATGATCGGTACCGTGCGCGGCCTGTTCCGCCTGGACCATGACGGCGGTGTTGCCCGACACGTACCAGGCGTTCCGCCTAGTCCGGTCCTCTCGATCGCGCCCGATGGCGCCGGTGGCCTATGGCTAGGCACCATCAACGGCCTGGTGCTGCGCGAGCGCAATGGGCGTGTGCATCGTTTCGGCGCAGATCCATTGCTGCCCCACGCCCTGCCCGGCCAGATCGTGCTGCGCCTGCTGCGCGATCGTGAAGGCGGCCTGTGGCTGGGCACCAATAATGGGTTGGCCTATCTGTCGCCGGACTGGCGTGACTTCACGCGCAGCGTCCATCGCCCCGACGATCCGGCCAGCCTCAGCCCGGGCGCCTTTGCCGCAGTGACCGCCGCGACGGACGGCAAACTGTGGGTCGGTCATGAGGATGGCGTCATCGACCGGCTCAACCCCGCCACGCAGGCGGTAGAACCCGCCGTGATACAGCTGCCCGGCGCGCATCACGATATTTATGGCATGGCCGCGGACGCAAACGGCCGGCTCTGGATCAACGCCTCCAACGGCAGCTTCCGCTATAGCCAAGGTCACCTCGAGCCCATTGTAGTGCCTGCGCAACCATACAATGTGGAACTGGGTGAAAACGGTAGTGCCTACCTGGGTCTGGTGCCTGCCGGCCTATGTGTTGCTCCCGCCGACGGCACGCACTGCGAACCGGCAACCTTTGCCGACTCTGGACTGGCGGCGGCTTCGAGCAACGATATGCGCTGGCACGGGCATGCCTTATGGATAGCCACGGAGAAAGGCATGGCTCGCTGGGAACCGGGCCAGCCCGTGCGCTACGTGCAGGGCGTCGAGCGGCGCTTCGTTCGCGCGTTGGATTTTCATGGGGATGAGCTATGGGTAGCGGACGCCGACAGCCTTTCCGTGTATCGCTGCGAGGGTAATAACGCGACACGCGTGGCCCGCTATCCACTCAACGACCAGCGCACGATCAACAGCGTGATGAGCCTGCGTGTGGACGGCGCCGGCCGCGCCTGGCTGTTCACCCGCAGCGGGCTGTGGCTGTACGACCCGGCCGGCGGCAGCCTACGCGGCTTCGGCGTGCAAAACGGTCTGGTCGACACCTATTTCGGTAGCAATGCGATTGCACGTTTGGCGGATGGATGGCTATACGCCCCCTCCAAGGACGGCATCGTCGGCTTCCAGCCACAAGCGATCCAGCCTCGCCACCGTGAGCCGGAAGTGCGCCTGAGTGCGCTGAGTGTGCACGGCCGCAAGGGCGTGCGCGAATGGATGCCAGGGAGCAGCTCCATTGCACTGGCCTGGAACGATCGCGACCTCACCGTGATGGCGCGCGCCATGTCCTTCATGGCGCCGGAACGCAACGTGTACCGCTTCCATCTCGATGGTCTCGACAACGGCTGGGTCGATACCGGACCTCGCGGCGATCGCACTTTCAGCCCCCTGCCAGCCGGCGATTTCAGCTTGCACGTGCAAGCTGCAGGCCCTGACGGCAGCTGGGGCGAGCTGGCCGCGCCGCTGCGCGTGCATGTAGATCGCGCGCCGTGGTTGCGCTGGTGGGCCTGGCTTGCCTATACCCTGCTGCTGGCCGTGCTGTTCGCGGCGCTGCTGCATGCCATGCGCCGCCGCCAGGTGCAGCGCCACCGCCTGGAATTGATCACCCAGGAGCACCAGCTGGCGCGTACCGCCAACCAGGCCAAGACCGAATTCCTGGCGCAGCTCGGCCACGAGATCCGCACCCCGATGACCGGCGTGCTGGGCATGGCCGAACTGCTGCTGAGCCGCCCGCTGGACGAAACCGAGCGACGCTACGCGCAGACCATCCGCAATTCCGGCGAAGTCCTGCTCACGCTGGTGAACGACGCGCTCGACCTTGCCCGCATCGAATCGGGCCGCCTGCAGCTGGTCCACGCGCCCTTTGATCCGCGCGCCTTGCTGCAGGACGTGGCTGAGCTGCAGCGGGTCAAGGCTTTGGCGAAAGGTCTGGCCCTGCGTGCGGATATCGCCGATGACGTGCCCGCGCAGGTACTGGGCGATGCCGTACGCATCCGCCAGATCCTGCTCAATCTCAGCGGCAACGCCGTGAAGTTCACCGAACGCGGACAAGTGCGCCTGGAGCTCACCTGTGACGCCGAGAGGCTGCAATTCACCATCAGCGACACCGGCCCGGGCATCGCGCCGGCCGACCAGGCCAAGCTGTTCCAGCGCTACCAGCAACTGGACAGCCCGCAGCGCGACTCGGGCAGCGGCCTGGGCCTGGCCATTTGCCGCGAGCTGGCAACCCTTATGGGCGGCGCCATCACGCTCGAATCGGCGCCGCGCTCCGGCAGCCAATTTCAGGTGTTGCTGCCCCTGCAAGCAATGGCCGCGCCAACCCACCCCGCACCGACGATCGCCCGCAACGAAAACCCACGTTGGCATGTGCTGCTGCTGGAGGACGACCCGGTGGTGGCGGCGGTCGTCGAAGGCTTGTTGGCCGTGCAAGGGCACACCGTCGAGCATGTAACCACCGCGCTGCGCGCGCTGGAGGCGCTCGAACGAGTGCGCTTTGATGCGGCGTTGGTGGATCTGGACCTGCCTGGCCTGGACGGGCTGCAATGGGCCGCGCTGGTCCGCTCGCGCCAAGCTGACGATGCGCTGCCGATGGTCGCCATTACGGCCCGTGCCGGTGGCGATGAAGAAAGCCGCGCCTACGCCGCCGGCATGGATGGCTTCCTGCGCAAGCCGCTGCATGGCGAACAGCTGGCGCAGGCCCTGGCGGCGGTCCTGCTGCGCGCTCCAGCAGCAGTCGATTGAGCCTTACACGCCACTTGGCTGCCGCAAACCACAAGCACGTTGGTTGGCACGGTCGATGCATGGCAAAGGCCATGATGACCTCCAATTTCCTGCTCGAAGCGGAGCGCAACGCTCCCAGCAACGTGATCCCGCTCTGGCCTGCCGGGGGCAGCCAGCGGGAGCCGGGCGCCATGGCACGCCGAGCACGGGGCGCCCAGGTGCACGCCATCGACGCGAACTTGCTGGAACCGGAACCGCCGGAGCAGCGCTTGGCACGCCGCGTGGAACGCGTGCTGTGTGCCTTGCTCTATCACACGCTGCTGGAACCAGCGAAAGCTGGTGACGCGAACCCCCTTTCCATCGAAAAACGCGGGGGGCAGCTGGTGTCACGCGATCGATTGACGGCGATTGCGCGAGCAGCGATCAGCCTTGGCTTGACTGCCGACCTCACCCGTCTGGCGGCCGCCGCGATCACTTTCGAACTGCAAACCCAGGCGCGCTGGCGGAACCGTTTGCTGCGCCTGTTTTCGGCCCGTCGCCGTCAGATCAATGCCGACACGCTGGCCGTCTCAAGCCTGCTCGCGTGGGACCTGGACGAATTGAAGGTTCGCCCGATCGACCAGTTCGCCAAGTTTCTTTGAGCGCAGCGGCCGCCATGGCGTTTGCCGCACAAATCAAGGCAAATAGCCTATTGCTCGTAGCAGCGCATTCTTGAAGATGCGATCCTCACAGACTGCCAACGACCAGGGTAAAGGTCTGCAGAAAATGAAAATCGGGCCGGCTGAGCGCATAGCTCGCGCTGTCTGGATTGCATAACAAAGCCAGTTGCGCATGGTCCGCATCCGACAGGTACGGCTGCAACCTCGCTGCCCACTTGTCGCGGAAAAGGGTATCGAAGAGATAATCCCTATCCTCCGATGCGAGCGGCGAAACGCGCTCGATCGCAAAAGTGCGCGCGTAAACGTCTTTGAAGCCATTTCTTCGCAGCATGCCGACCAGCGCTCGCGCCGCCGTCAGATCACTTTCGGTCAAGCCGTACTTGTCCCGGTAATACTGCCGAACAGCCGCTGTCGTCATCCGCTCAAGCCGGGCGTCCCAAGCAAAATACATATCCGCAAGCAAGGCGCTCTGCCCCCAGGCGATCCGGCCACCCGGCCGCAAAAGGTTTCGCAGCGCGGCCAAACCCGAGTGCAGGTCGCACACGTGGTTGATCGTATTGACCGACCAGATCAGATCGAAGCTTCCTGGTTGTATCGGAGGCTTCGTCAGGTCCGCTTGGATCAAGGCCACATCCGCCGGGATTTGCGCGCGCGCTACTGACAGATGCGCCGTGGACAAGTCCATACCGATGACCGTGCCGTTGGCACCCGCGGCATCACGCAGCCACGGCAGTGCTTCGCCCGTGCCGCAACCTGCGTCCAGGCACCTGGCACCAGGCTCAAGGTCCAGACTCGCTATCGCCCGGCGAAGCTCCGGTGCAGCGAAGCGGTTGAAGAGCGACAGCTGGCGCGCATAGTCCCGATCTTTCGTATCACCAAGAAGGCCGGAACCAGACTCTCTTCCATTCATGGGTAGGACTCCACAAAGTGATCGGTCGGCCCGATGCTGAGGCCAGCCTTTTCAAGGCAAAGTAATCATCGCCGCAAGACCGCCACCCGGTCGATTGGAAAGCTCAAGGCCGCCGCCGATGGCGCGCGTCAATTGCATCGCAATGGCCAGGCCCAGTCCGGCCCCACCGGTGCCACGGTTGCGCGAACCTTCCAGGCGGTAGAACGGTTGCAGCACCTGCTCCAGTTGGTCTTCGGGTATGCCTGGTCCGCGGTCGCACACCGCCATGCACAGCGCACCTTCATCGTTTCGCCAGGCACTGACTTCGGCTGCACCGCCATATTTGATGGCGTTGTCGATCAAATTGCCCAGCACGCGCCGCAGCGCCTGTTGGCGGACCATGGATGCGCCGCTGACGGATTGCGTCAAGGTGACGGGCTTGCCGATGTCCTGGTAGTCGAAGACGAGGCTTTCCAGGAACGCCTTCACATCCATCCGCACGGGCGCCTCCGCACCGCCATGCGCGCTGCGTGCGTAGGCGACTCCTTCGCGTACCAGATGCTCCATCTCATGCAGGTCGCCGAGTATCTTCTGGCGCTCCTCGCCCTCTTCCAGCGATTCCGCACGCAAGCGCATGCGCGTGATGGGGGTCTGCAAGTCATGCGAGATCGAAGCGAGGATGTGCAAGCGTTCCTTGAGGTGGCGGGCGATGCGTTCCTGCATCGTGTTGAAGGCGATCGCCGCCTGGGCCACTTCAGTCGGACCTGCTTCGTTCATGCGCGGACCCTCCGCGGTCGGCAGCATGGCTTCCGCGGCCTGCGCAAGTTGCGCCAGCGGACGCGCCGCCAATCGCACCGCCAGCCAGGTGCATACGAGCAACAGGGCCAACTGCAAGGCCAGCACGACCGGCAGCCATTGCGCGATCGGTGGCACGCCTCGCGGCGTGATTTCCAGGGTAAGCGGTGCGCCATCGTGCAGGCGGAAGTGCAGCTGATAGAGCTCCGGATGCATCGAGATCGTGTCAGCCTGCACCTGATAATCGGGACCGACCTCGTTCTCGATTCGCCGCGCGACTTCTCGCGAGCGCCCGCTAATCAGTGGCGTACCCCGCTGACCGTGCCCGAGCAGGAAGCGGTAATTGTCGCGCTGCAGGCGGCCCAGCCAGTCGGCTCGTTCGGCCGCGGGCAGGCGATCCAGCACGGCCACCGAAGTTGCCACTTCGTGCTCGACCGTGTTGAGCATGACCGTGGTGGCGCTTTCGTAGCGCTCATGGAACATCACCGCGAAGGACAATCCCTGCGCCAGCATCAGGCCAGCGAAGATGATCAGGTAGATGCGGGTGGCCATGCTGCGCGGCAGCCAGCGCCCCGGCTTGAGCAGTGCCGTTCGGCTCACGCGTTGTCCCCGGATACGCTGATCGGCATGCTGAACACATAGCCCTCGCTACGCACGGTCTTGATGTAGGACTGCTCCTTGGCGTTGTCTTCAAGACGGGTTCTGAGCCGGCTCACCAGCAGATCGATGGAGCGATCGAACAGCTCCGCATCCCTGCCCTGCGTGAGGTTGAGCAACTGGTCACGCGAAAGCACGCGCTGCGGATGATCCAGGAAGACGCGCAGCAATCGAAACTCCGCGCCGCTCAACGGCACGATGGTGCCGTTCTCGTCCAGCAGATGGCGTGCCGTGGTATCCAGGCGCCAGCGCCCGAACGACAACACCTCGGTGGTTTCGGTGATGCGCAGATTCGGTGGCAGCATACGCGTGCGGCGAATCACCGCCTTGATCCGCGCGAGCAGTTCGCGCGGCGAGAACGGCTTCACCAGGTAGTCGTCCGCCCCCATCTCCAGGCCGATGATGCGATCGGTTTCGTCGTCGCGCGCGGTCAGCAGCAGGATCGGCAGTGCGCGATGCTTGCCGCCGCGCAAGGTACGGCATAGCACCAGGCCGTCGTCGCCGGGCATCATGATGTCCAGCACGACGAGGTCGAACGCCGAGCTGTCCAACTGCGCGAACATGTCGCGGCCATCGACGGCGGCGCTGGCGCGCAGGCCGTTCTTGCGAAGATAATCCACGACACCGGTGCGGATGTCGCGGTCGTCATCGACGACGAGGATGTGGTCGATGTGGTCCATGTGCATGCGCCTCCCAAGCTGCGTTGCGGTTACGTACCCTGCGGATTGCCCAGCAACTGCCGGATGCGTTGCTCGGTCTCGTCGTAACTTCCCTCGCCGACGTGGCGGTAAATCATATGGCCGTGCTGGTCGATGAGGTAGAGGGCCGGCCAGTACTGATTGCCGTAGGCGTTCCAGATGCGGTAGCTGTTGTCCATCGCCACCGGCCAGGTGATCTGATATTGGCTCAGTGCTGCCTGCAGCAGGGCCGGATCGCGCTCTTCATCGTATTCGGGCGTGTGCACGCCGACGATCACCAGTCCCTTGCCGGCGTATTTGTCGTAAAGCGCCTTGGTGTGCGGCAGCACATGGATGCAGTTGATGCATTCGCGCGTCCAGAACTCCACCAGCACCACCTTGCCGCGCAGGCGGTCGATGCTGAGCGGGGCGGAGTTGAACCAGCGGTCGGCGCCGGTGAAATCGGGCGCTGGGGTGTCGGCAACCGGCCCGCCGCTGCTGGCTGTAGTCCAGGCATTGGGCCAAAAGGCGAGCAGGGCCGCCCCGAGGGCGGTCAGGAGGGTGGCCATTCGCAGTGTAGTCATGGGTGGTCTGCCAAAGATGAGGACAAATGGCTGCGCCAACACGCCGCCATGACAGGTATTGGACTTCCCTGGTTTATCCCGAACATGTCCGCTTCGACGGCTTTTTGTATCCGTTTGTAGCAACAGGGCTCGAAGCCAGCCAGCCACCGGGGACGCGGTTTGTATCGAAACGTATCAGGGCTAGCCCCCTATACATTGCGATGCCTTTTGGCCCCTGCCCCGACACAAGCCGGATACGTCACCGCGGTTTCCTATGCACACCGGCCAAGACCTCGCTACCCAGCCGAGGCGGTCATTCAAACCCACAGGAAACCGATCATGTCCATCCTCTATACCGGCAAGACCACCACCACCGGCGGCCGCAACGGCCAGTCGCGCAGCGACGACAGCCGCCTCGACATCAAGCTGTCGCTGCCTGGCTCCCCCGGCGTCGGCACCAATCCGGAACAGCTGTTCGCCGCGGGCTGGTCCGCCTGCTTCCTTGGCGCCATGGGACGCGCTGCCGAGGAGATCGGCGTCAAGCTGCCGGCGGATGCCTCGGTCGCCGCCGAAGTCGACCTGGGCGCCGACGCCGAGCAAGGCTTTTTCCTCCAGGCACGTCTCAACGTAAGCCTGCCGGGACTTGAACACGCACTCGCCCAATCCCTGGTCGATCGCGCCCACCAGATCTGCCCGTATTCGAAGGCGACGCGCGGAAACATCCAGGCGGTCGTTACAGCGCTATAAGCCCCGCCCACGCCGCCACGCACGTATTCCAGGAGATCACCATGAAGCGCACTTACGCAGCACTCGCGAGCGCCTTTGCCTTGAGCCTCGCCGGGCTATCCTTGTTCGCACACGCCGAAGACACCTCGGCCCAAGCGCCCGTAACACCGGCTGCATCCCAGGACCCTTGGGGGCCGTTGAAGCATGTCCACGCTGGCGTACTGGATGTCGCTTATGCCGAGATCGGGCCGGCGAATGGTCCGGTAGTGATTCTTCTGCACGGCTGGCCCTATGACATCCACAGCTATGCCGAGGTCGCACCTGCTCTGGCCGCGAAAGGCTACCGGGTGCTGATCCCCTATGCGCGTGGCTACGGCCAGACCCGCTTCCTGTCCGACAGCAGCCTGCGCAACGCGGAACCGGCCGCCCTGGCCGAGGATGTGATCGACTTCATGGATGCATTGCATATCCAGCATGCGGTGCTGGGTGGTTTCGACTGGGGTGCGCGTTCGGCGGACATCGTCGCGGCGCTGTGGCCGGAACGGGTGAAAGCGCTGGTGAGCGTAAGCGGCTACCTCATCGGCAGCCAGGAGTCCGGACAAACGCCGCTGCCGCCCAAAGCCGAGCTGCAATGGTGGTATCAGTACTACTTCGCCACCGAGCGTGGCCGCATCGGGTACGACAAGTACCGTCATGATTTCGCCAAGCAGATCTGGCAGCTGGCCTCGCCGAAATGGAAGTTCGACGACACCACGTTCGAAAGCAGTGCGCAAGCGCTGGACAACCCAGATCAGGTTGCCATCACGATCCACAACTATCGCTGGCGCCTGGACCTGGCCAAGGGCGAAACGAAATACGCCGCGTTGGAGCAGCGGCTGGCCCAATTCCCGGCGATCACGGTGCCAACGATCACGCTGGAAGGCGATGCCAATGGCGCCCCGCACCCGCTGCCGGAGGCGTATGCAAAGAAATTCACCGGCAAGTACCAATTCCGGCTGATCAGCGGCGGCATCGGCCACGACCTGCCGGAGGAAGCGCCGCAGGCATTCACCCAGGCCGTGGTCGATGCCGACCACCTTTGACGTGAACCAAACGAGGACCATCCCATGAAAGCATTCATCGTTGGCGTTGCAACCCTACTCTCCATCGCAAGCCTCACGGCAGCAGGACAGACAAATCCGTTGCAAGGAGTGCATCGCAAGGAATTGTCGCGCCACCACCTCAGCATTCCAGGCTACGAGGAAGTCCAGATGCGTGTCGATATCGATCCTGGCAAGACCGCCCCCAATCACAAACATCCCGGCGCGGAAATCATCTACGTCATCGAAGGCACGATGGAGTATCGCCTCGAAGGCGAAACGCCGGTGACGCTAAAGGCTGGCGATGTCCTGTTTGTCCCAGCGGGAGTCGTCCATAGTGCGGCGAACGTCGGGAACACCAACGCAGCCGAGCTTGGAACCTATGTGGTTCCGATCGGGAAGCCGCTGGCCGAATTGGTGAAGTGAGCCACCCCGGACGGGCTTACAACGTAGGCTGGGATGACAATCCCAGCATTGCGTGCGCTGCAGCATGGCAATGCTGGGATTGTCATCCCAGCCTACGCGCTGGCGTGTACCGTGGACAAGTCATACTATGATATGACGAAATTGGTAACCAGCCACTGGAGAGGGTGATACTCGTGATCGACATCACACGCCGTAGCTTCGTCTTCTCCAGTGTTGGATTGTTCGGCGCCGGCCTGCTGCCGCGCTTCGTGTGGGCCGGCAACAGCACGCAGATCGCAGCAAAACAGTTCGGAGCGCTGTCGCAAAGCGGAACGGCCATCGCGCCCCGCGAACAGTTGCTGTTCGATTTCGGTTGGCAGTTCGCGTTCGGCCACGGCGATGATCCGGCCAAGGATTTCGGCTTCGGTTTCGGCCAGAGCGATTTTTCCAAGACCGGCAGCTTCAAGATCGCCACCTCTGACTTCGATGCTGCCGGCTGGCGCCAGCTCAACCTGCCGCATGACTGGGCGGTTGAGCTCCCCTTCGTGCACGATGACCAGGGTGATGAAGACAATCGAATGCTCTCGCATGGCTACAAGCCGCTGGGGCGACGCTATCCCGCCACCAGCGTGGGCTGGTACCGGCGCACGTTCGAGATTCCCGCGAGCGATCGCGGACGCCGCATCTGGATCGAGTTCGACGGCGCGATGCGTGACGTCATGGTGTTCGTCAACGGCTGCTTCATCGGTCGCCACGACGACGGCTATACCTCGTTCCGCTTCGATCTGAGCGACTTCCTCAACTACGGCGGCAAGAACCATGTCGCCATACGGGTCGACGCCAGTTTCGGCGACGGCTGGTTTTACGAAGGCGCCGGCATCTATCGGCATGTCTGGCTGACCAAGCTCGATCCGGTGCACCTGGGCCGATGGGAAAGCGTGGTGCGCCCGACCGTCAAGGGCGATGCAGCCACGCTCGAACTTGCGACCGTCATCGAGAATGAGCACGGGCATCCGGTCGACGCCGCGCTCGAATGGACCGTTGTCGACGCCTCCGGCCGCACGGTTGCCCAGACAACATCAGCGGCACAGGCCATTGCACCGAATACGTCGATGGCTTATCGGGCCAGTGCGAGCGTCAGCCATCCCGTACTCTGGTCGCCTAACGAGCCTCATCTGTACACCGCCCTCGTCAAAGTCCTGGTGGATGGCAGCTTGCGCGATGCCGAACAGATCCCCTTCGGCATCCGCACTGCCGTGTTCGACCCCGACCATGGCTTTTTCTTGAACGGCAAACCGCTCAAGCTGCAAGGCACCTGCAATCACCAGGACCATGCTGGCGTGGGCGCCGCCCTGCCCGACCGGCTGCAAGCGTTCCGGATCGCCGTGCTGCAAGGAATGGGCTGCAACGCGGTGCGCACTTCGCACAACATGCCGACGCCCGAATGGGTCGAGGCGTGCGACCGTATGGGCATGCTGATGATGTGCGAAACGCGCCAGATGAGCTCCAGCTCTGGCGGCCTCGAACAGCTCGAAACCATGCTGAAGCGGTATCGCAACTCGCCTTCGATCATCATCTGGTCGATCGGCAACGAAGAGTGGAAGCTGCAAAAAGGCGACATGGCGCAACAGGGCGCACGCATCGCCGCGAGCATGGTCGAGCGCTGCCACGAACTGGATCCCACCCGTGTCGTTTCCGCGGCCGTCAACGGGGATAACGAGCAAGGCGTATCCGATGCGCTGGACATCATCGGTTTCAATTATCACACCGACTTTCCCGACGCCTACCACCTGAAACATCCGAAGCGCCCCTTGTTCGGATCGGAAACCTCCAGCGCCATTGCCACCCGCGGCGAATATGCCTCCGACAAAGCAAAGAACACCGTCAATAGCTATGACGGCGTCGTGGAATGGGGACAGACGCCGGAGCAATGGTGGAGCTATTACGGCAGCCGCGAATGGATGGCCGGCGGCTTCGCCTGGACCGGCTTCGACTATCGTGGCGAACCGACGCCTTATGGCTGGCCTTCGGTCAGTTCGCAATTCGGCATCGTCGATCTATGCGGCTTTCCGAAGGACTATTACTACTACTACAAAGCCTGGTGGCGAAAAGAACCCAGCCTGCATGTCTTTCCGCATTGGAATTGGCCGGGCAAGGAAGGCCAGGACATGGCGGTGTGGGTCTACAGCAACCTCGATGAGGTCGAACTGCTGCTCAACGGCAACAGTCTTGGCAGCAAAAAAGTGCCGCACCTGGGACACGTTCAGTGGACGGTCGCTTATACGCCCGGAGTGATCGAGGCGCGTGGCCGCCGCAACGGCCAGACGGTGCTGACCGAGCGGCGCGAAACCACCGGCCCCGCGCAAAGAATCCGCTTGAGCGCGGATCGCTCCGAGATAAGCGCAGACGGGCAGGACGTAGCCCTGGTCACGGTCGAGGCGCTGGATGAACACGGCCGGCTGGTGCCCACGGCCAACCACAAGCTCGCGTTCCGCATCTCCGGCAAGGGCCGACTGATCGGCGTCGGCAACGGCAATCCCAATTGCCTGGAGAGTGACAAGGAACCCAGGCGATCGCTGTTCCATGGGCTGGCCCAGATCATCATCCAATCGACGGACGAAGCCGGCCCCGTGCTGATTGAAGCGGTTGAGGAAGCAGCCACCGGACACCCGTTGCGCTCCGCCTCTTTGGTGATCAGAACAACCAAGCCCACATTGAAAGCCCCGCGCGCTGACTGATCGGCCTCTTGACGGTTGTCATGACGAACTCGCCTTTCCAGGCATACCTAATTCGCCCGTCATTCCGGCAAAGTCAGCATTCACGTTGAAGCTGGTTCGGAGCGAACCGTCATTTCGGCGCAGGCCCACTTCTGTCCGCGGAAAATTCGACGCTTGGTCGCAGGACCTTGTAGTACCTCACCGTCATTCCGGCGCAGGCCGGAATCCAGTTTAAATACGCGTCCGAAGGACACAAAACCGGGCTTTGAGTGCTACGCACACCCTATTGAAGCGGGATTCCGGCCTGCGCCGGAATGACCAACAAAAACGTGGGGACACCTCAATACCCAACGGGTTTTTCGCGGCCACTGACGCCATTCGCTTGGCCAAGCCCCGCATTCAAGCGACCCGCTCGGTGGCCGATAGCCTTTCAAGGGGCGCTGACCGGCACGCCCGACTGACTGGAAAGCGCTATGACGACTACCAAGCTCCTGGCTGAAGCGGGAGACGACATCCCGACCAACGTGGTGCCGTTTCGACGTACCAGGAGCAACCTGCGCGGCTTGGGCGCCCGCTCCTTTCGATCGCGGGGAGTTCAGGTGCGTCCCAGCGGCCCGAACGCGGTGGAACTCGAGCCGGCTGAGCAGCGTTTGGCACGACGTGTGGAGCGGGTACTGGCAGCGCTGCTCTATCACGCGTTGCTCGAACCTGGCGATCTGCTAGGCGCCAAGCCCGTGTCCGTGGAAAAGCGCATAAGCCGGCTGGTATCGCACGACCGACTGATCGCGATTGCACGCGCGGCGATCAGCCATGACCTGACCGACGACCTCGCCCGCCTGGCCGCGGCAGTGATCGTGTTCGAACTCAAGACCCAGTCCCGCTGGTGGAACCGCATGCTGCGACTGGTCTCTGTCCGTCGCCGGCAAATCAACGATGACAGCCTGGCCATCGCGCGTCTGCTCGCCTGGGATATGGCGGCCTTGCAGGTTCGCCTGATCGACCAGTTCGCCGCGTTTCTTTGAAGGCGCTACCAGTCGACAGACTCGCCGTCCTCCAGCATTTTGGTGGGCACGCTGGAACCACGCGTAAGGGTCAGGTCGACAGGACACTTGTTGGCAATGGCCAACAATTTGGCGCGCTGCTCCGCATCGAGCGGCCCTTCCAGGACAATGCTGCGTGCGAACTGATCCTGGGGCGTCTGCTCAGGCAGCTTCGTGTGTTCGACTCGCACCCTGATGCGCTGCAAAGGCATCCCTTTACGTTGGGCATACATTCGTACCGTGATCGCTGTGCAGGCAGCAAGCCCGGAAGCGACAAATTCATACGGCGAGAGGCCGCTGCCCAATCCGCCAAGCGCCGTCGGCTCGTCCGCGAAATAGCGATGCGGCCCGCTGCGCATGGCCAATTGGTAACCGCCCTTGCCCGTTTCTTCGGCGACGATGCCCACCGGCTCGCTGTTTGCTGCCGCCAGGGGCTCGGCATGCGGGAGATAACGCGAGGCCCATGCGGCAATCACATCGGCCACGTAATCGGCATCCTCCCGTTTGGTCAGCAAGTGATCGGCGTGGTCCAGCGAGACAAAACTCCTTGGGTGCTTGGCGGCCAGAAAAATCCGCGTGGCATGATCGATTCCTACCGTGTCGTCAGTGGGCGAATGCATGACCAACAAGGGTCGATGCAATGCCGCGATCCTAGCCTCCAGATCCTCGGCGCGCGCGTTTTCCACGAAGCCCTTGCGAACCACAAAAGGACGGCCGGCGAGACTGACCTCGGCCTCGCCCTCCGCCGCGATCTTGGCCAGGCTCTCGGGCGCGAACTGCGTCAGGATATGCGCCACGTCAGCCGGGGCGCCGATCGTGGCCACGGCCTTGATCGATGGCATGCTTGCGGCTGCCGCGAGTGCCGCGGCACCGCCGAGGCTGTGCCCGATCAGAAGGCTGGGCGTGCGGCCTGCAGCCGTCATGTGCTGACCGGCAGCGATGAGGTCGTTCACGTCGGCGGCGAATGAGCCGTCTGCAAAGGCCCCGCCACTGGCCCCCAGCCCCGCAAAATCGAACCGCAATACGCCGATCCCGGCGCGCGCAAGCGCTCCCGCAATACGTGCTGAGGCCAAGCTGTCCTTGCCGCAGGTAAAGCAATGGGCGAGGATCGCCCAGGCACGCGGCTGCCCCTCCGGCATGTCCATGCGACCGGACAGTTGATAACCCCTGCTGCCTTCAAAACGGATAGTTTCACTTGCCATGCTGCATGCTCGGTTGGCCGGTATCGCACGATACTGTAACGGTGACGGAGCGAAACTCGAATACCCGCCGATGGCCTTCATTCCTTCGGATGGGCACTGGGTAAAGATCAGGCTCGCGGGAGCGCACGCATGAACCGTCGATACTTTCTGCAGATGATTGGCAGCCTGATCGTTGCGGCACAACCATCCAGGCCGGCATTCGCGCGCACGGACGATGATCCCGAGGACATCTACGCCAGATTGAAAAGCTCAGCCGAATTGCACTTTTCAATGTGTGGCGGGACCCTCTCCATCGCCTTGGACGGCGATTCCGGGCCGCTCGACCAGCACCGTGTGGAAGCCTGGGTCCGGCGCAGCGCAGCCGCCGTCTCCACCTATTTTGGCCGCTTTCCCGTCGAGCAGTGGGGCTTGCTCGTTACGCGCACGGAAGGCTCGCATATCGGCCCTGCCACTACCTGGGGCTATCCAGGTTCGATAACGCGCCTCAGCGTAGGACGCGATGTCAGCGATGAAGCCTTGCGCGACGACTGGGTGATGGTGCACGAAATGATCCATCTGGCGCTCCCGCGCGTCCCCCTGAGCAGCGAATGGTTCATGGAAGGCAACGCCACCTATGTCGAACCGATTGCCCGTGCCCAGTTGGGACAGATCCCTCCCCAGGAAGTCTGGCGATGGGCTGTCGATGCCATGCCCAAAGGACAACCCCAACAGGGCGACGAAGGACTCGATCATACGCACACCTGGGCAAGAACCTACTGGGGCGGCGCTATGTACTGGCTGCTCGCCGAAATAGCCATCTACAAGCACAGCAACGGCAAATATTCCTTGCAGGACGCGTTGCGCGCCATCAACCGTGCAAGCGGAGGCAACACGGCCTACTGGAGCGTGGCTCAGACTGCCCGAGTGGGCGACACCGCGGTGAAAAGCGACGTGCTCGCGTCCCTATACGATCAGCTCAAGGATCGCGCTGTCAGCGTCGATCTTGATGGCATGCTGCGGCAGCTGGGAATATCCGAAGAAGCAAGCGTGATTCGCTTTGACGATCGCGCACCGCTGGCGGAACTTCGCCGGTCCATCACATCCTTGAGAAACCCGAATGGGTCTTCAACGAAAGCATGTATGGATGAAAACCTCGGTAAAAAGCCCATACATCGGGATAAACCCTGAGTTATATCCAAGTTTTTTTGGCTTGCATCTCGGAAAATCGGCGTTAAAGGCATGCTATTTCAGAGCGCATCGTCATTCCGGCGAAGGCCGGAATCCAGTTCAAATACGTCGTGCGAAGCACTCAACTTTAAAAAGCCGGCGGCAGTCCAGTAATGCGATCGAATCAGGAAAAAAAGCAGCGCACTTCGCTCCTCTTTTCACTCCTGATTTTAATCGTCGATCTATATACCAAGCCGTACACGCAAACCGACCATCCCCTACATCATCATTCAAGCAAGTTTGTTAGCGTATGCCTGTCACCCATGCCATCGGCAATCGCCTCGCATGAGTGACCCTTGCAGCAATGCTAGGAAAAGCGCGGATCGTGAGAGTTGGCGCTCCCACGACCCGCTAAACCACAAACAACTTGGGAGAGTTGATCATGGTCTCCAGACATAGTACGTCACGTTCGCACCCTTCTGAACCCTTCTGGCTTGGTGAGCCGCCACGGCGCCCCCAAGACCCACAAAGAAGCGAGCGATATACCTACCTGATGAAGCTCGCCGGCACCAGCCTGGCCATTCACGTCATTCAAAACCTGCTGAGGAATAGCGAAGCCTTCAGCCGTGCAAAAGCCGCCGACAGGCTGCCCGCACCCGGCCAATGGCCACTCTCCTCTAGCCAAGTCGATGGCCTTTATGCAGCTTTGTATGTGCTCCGTCGCCATGGCGATAACATGCTGATGGCCGAGCAAGACAGGTAGTTCACCTGCGTACGCATGTCTCTAGTGCGACACATCAGCAGGAGGATGATGTGTCGCAGAGAGGTATTAGGGGTATCCATGATTGATGGGCCGCCACTTCTACCCAAGTCTTTCGATGCTCGTAGGAGCGTCCGCTATAAGCATCCTCGCCGCAGAGGAAGGCTCGGCGCACGCAGCGCGAAACGCAGTGAAAGAAGCCGCCAGACGCTGGATCGACGATTTGATGGCGGGGATACGTCATGGCCCCACACTACTCCCCGCCGTGAGCCGCCCATATCAGTCATTGGCGCACATGCTCGTCGGCGGCGGAGCATTTCATGGGTGTCCCAGCCCCCCCCTAAATCCCCCTTTTCGGAAAAACCGTCAAATATGATGGAACTGATCTTGCCCCTGAGTCACGGACACTCCGTTAAGCGACAATATGCCAACCTTCGGATTTTTTTGTATAGAAAAAGACAAGTCACCCCCATACGGCATTTTTTGGCAGCCTTTCATTAATAAAATCAGCTACTTTTTGGTAGTCACCAAAACAACCAAGATAGATCAAAACTCTTGAATTTCCTCCGAAGAGCTTATAAGCAAGTTGCTTATACGACACTCTCTCGACAGATTGCCATTTGAGATTGGTTGTCGCCAAAAAACGACCTCTCTCAAAAAAAACTATTTGTTCAACACCATCAGCAGAGAATCGAGTAGAAGCGACGCGTATCATGTACGGCACTAACAGGCACGAAAGAAGTACCAAACCAGCAATAATTACAATTACCAGATAACGACCCTGCGCATCTTGGCCAGGGATAGTGGTGGCCAGCCATATGGTCATGGCAGTCGACACCACCGCCATGGCGAGAATGAAGTATTTCGCAAAGGCGTTAATTTTTGGAATGCTATCTATTTCCATTTCTCTGACCTTACTTAGAACAACCACAGTCCGAATCCGATCCATCTGCAGGATTGGGAGAACTTGATGCCTCCCCGCCTCCAAAACCTCTAGCCAAAGAGCTAAGACCAGTGTTGGCACGAATCGCTGCGGCGTCATTGCTGGCATCGACCATCTCAGTGCTTGCAGCACTTCCCGCGTATCCCCAAGGGGTCGGGATGTCAACTGCGCCTCCGATGGCACCACCAATCAGGCCACTTCCCAACGCGACAAAAATGGCGCCAAGAACGTTCGACATATCAAAACTTTCCGGGCAACTTATCACTCAAAAAAGCAATGACGCTCTTATAGTCGTTAAACCAGACAAAACCAATTACAACCTTATCCACTCCACCATACAAAGACAGAGTCATTCCTTTGTGTGTCACACGCTCAACGTCCACCCACTTCAACGCAATCCTTTTTCGAAAGACACCTTTCAATAAAAATGAAGTCTGCTCCACACCATCCGAAGATAACTTTATCGATAGAGATGACATTACTGGCAGAGCCAGAACGGCCGTTCCAAGTAGCGTACCCAGGAACGTCACCTCAGGCCCATACAAATCTGCCCCAGCCTTTCCCATATAGAAAACCAAGATGACGAGCGAAGATACGATCGGAATTAACCCGACAATCGCCATGAATGATTTTACATACATACCTATCGCTGGTATAGCAATGCTTGTCATACTTCGTCTCACTTCTCTTTTTTACATCCAAAGTTGGAAAGAATGTCAGTGAAATCGGGGCGTTTGACGCAAGCCCACTGCCCGCACCTCTAGCCGATTTGCCAGCCGCCGTATTTGCACGATACGCGGCCGCTTCATTACTTGCGTCCGGCAACCGGGACACTCACTATTTATCTCGATTTGAACGACAAACGCAATGACCCGGCAAGCCAATAGCGCTAGGCCTGCTTACACGAATAGATGCATCTCGCCCGTTGCCGATCCTTCCGATTACCGAAAGCGGGTTAGAGGAGCACATGCCCGTTACCATCGGCGCACGTGCACCGCTTTCTCCATCAGCCGCCCCCATATACAGGCCGCCTTGCGCTTCCCGCCCCTTTCAACCAGCACTGCCCCAAGGCTCTCGCCTTTGCGATCAAGGATTCTACCGTCCCCACCGCGCGCCAGTAACGACTCTCGATACCCAACATTTGTGTCTGCCACTGCCGCCCGTGCAAGCCAAGCTGCGCCAGTACCGATTGCACTGCCGGCGCAATCGACCCACGCTTACCCTCTCGCACCACGCGGCCGCTCCAGTCGACCAACTCCAGGTAATCGAGCGTTCGCAACGAAAGCGCCGGGGCTAGCAACATACCCGCTAGTGGGCGCAATGCTTCGCCCAGCGAAGCCGTTCTTGTCTCTGCGCCCTGCAAACGATGGCAAATCGACGTGTGCTCCGAGGCGGCGTGCACCCGTCCTCGCGATTGGCCTGGCGGGCAATCGGCTCGTTTAGACAACGCATGAACCATGACAGATCGCCCAGGCGACGACGTAGCTCCATCATTCGCTCCGGATCGCCTTGCAGACGCTGTGCCTTTTCCTGGCATAGCCGCTCATCAGGCGACTCGTCGACGCACACTGGAAATACCCGAACCCACCGTTCAGCCACTTCTTCATCCGACCAGTCCTTGGCCGCCTGCGGGTCCACATAGAGAACGACGTGTACGTGGTTGCTCATGACGGCATAGGCGTAAAGCCCGACCGCGAAGCAGTCCGCCAAGGCCAGCAATCGCTCTTCTACCCACGTCTTTCGATGCTCGTAGGAGCGTCCGCTATAAGCATCCTCACCACAGAGGAAGGCTCGGCGCACGCAGCGCGAAACGCAGTGAAAGAAGCCGCCAGACGCTGGATCGACGATTTGATGGCGGGGGTACGTCATGGCCCCACGCTACTCCCCGCCGTGAGCCGCCCATATCAGTCATTGGCGCACATGCTCGTCGGCGACGGAGCATTTCATGGGTGTCCCAGATCCCTCCAGATCCCTCGATTTTTCCAATGGCCCGATTGGACTATCCTTTTTTGCGAATTGCAGCCTTGCTACCAGCCTTATGCGATTTGCTGCCGCGCTCTTCTAAAATGTCAAGACCAAGTCTTGCATAAGGGGCAGAATGCCTGTCTTTAGAAAGAGATTTGAGGGCATTCAATGCATCGCGCGCACCTGAAGAGTTGCCTAAAGCATAAGCAACGGAAGCCCTAACTTTCTTACTCTTGTCGTCTTTGAGAGCGATCAATCTTACTTCCGCCACCTTGGGCATCTTCTCATACGAAAGATGTCCTATGCCGGCTGCGGCTGCAGCCCTCACGTCTTCATCATCATCTGATAGCAGCTCGATTAAATAAGGATAGCTATCCTTTCTCCTTGGCATAGTAGGTGTACCGAGCTGCCCAAGCACAAACGCTGATATCTCTCTCACATATGCGCTTTTGCTGGAAATCAATGGAATTATTTTCTCAAGGATCGCGTCGACATCCGGCCGAGCATGTAACTCGCGAGCCGCAGCTGTACGGACTATCGCAGACTTATCTTGAGCAGCACCAACCAGAGCTTGCGAACTCCAATGCTTAAGACCGTCTGCGACAAGTAGCCGCAGAAGCGAGTCGGATGCATCTAGATTGTCTATCATTGCAAATTTTCCAAAATGATTTCTGAGTTACCTACCCAATTTACCTTCCCGCCCTGCTTCTTCTACAACCCCAAGCCTTTTCAGTAGCTTTTACTTGATCAGGCCTGTATCTATTCTTATTGTGCGATTGCGTCGCCGCCACCGGCCGCAATTGCGCCGATCGCCCCAGTAATTAGTGGCAAGAATTGTCCGGTCGGATCATTGAAATCCAATGGATCGCTGCCGGCATAACCGTAGAATGTGAGCTGTCCGCCAAGAAACCCGACCGAACGCCCGACCGCAAGACGTTCAGATCAGCCAATGGCTCGCGCGATCGTCGGCGAATGGCCATTTGATGGATGTCCCGGATCTCGATGCCGGATCTCCGGATCTCCCGCCCACGTTACCCGGCATACCAGCGCAGGGTGAAACAGCGTGCGTTTGGAAGGCGGGGACGTAGAGCGCTTACGATTATACGATCACAAATCAGCGCGAAATTTTGTGGAGATAAAGCCCAGTCACCACGATGCTCCACTTTGGAGTAATGCAATGACTTGGAGTTCAATGCTTCTGAACAAACTCTCTTCTTTTAATATAAATATGCATTTTTTCTTACCCACAACAAAAGATCACTATCATAATTTTTAACATTATCCTCCAAAACTTTCTCAACCCTCTCCAAACATGACGATTCCGCCAAAATTAAGCCTATTAGAGCCGATCTTTTACACGCCAAATTATCAATTCGCAGACAATAATCCATAACATCAATTATCGCCTCATCTATCTCATGACATCGCCTATCAAACACTAAAATCAAAGGAAATATAGCCCACCACCTCAAACAAATGGATTCATATGTGGAACCAACTTCAACAAGCCCACCCTTACACTTTGAGCTAAAAAGCCCAGAAAATACGTTCTTCATTGCCTCAATGGTGCCAACTTCCTCTCTTACATCCTCATAGGTCGCATAGCTAAATGTCGACCACCAACATATAGCTGGATCAAGCAAATATTGAAGGCCGCGCGATACTGAATGTTCCGAGAATCTAGACGACACTAGATCAATTTCGGCAAAAATTTTTTTTGCATAGACCACATGATTTAGATCACTCAAAAGGATGTCATTTCCTTTTCCATCCCCCTCAAGGCCCTCTTCATCAAATAAGCCCTCAAATACGAAGTAAACAAATTCATCGTAACTCATGGTCTTCATCACAAGCCTCGTCATTTACAATTGCACCAACGCTTAACTGCATTTTGTGCATTCGCTATTTGATTATTTATATCATTATACAGTTGAGGGTCATGTGCCGCATCCACTCCTTGGTACCATTTATCAGTAAAAGCTTGTCGTGCGGCCTTACACCTCAAAGCTTTGCTTAGCTCCCACTTTGCACGTTCGCACGGGTCATTCAATCCGTTGGGCGCTTTTTCGTTACAGATACGTTTATATTCTCGATAGTTAGCTCTGTATTCAATGGAATCAATTGCACCATCGATTGCAGCCCCTATCAATGTACCGATAAAAGTACCAGCTGCAGCCGCATCTCCGAGCGGGTCTTCAGGCCCTCCCCCCATAGCATCAACGGCGGCTGCGCGAGCAATTGCGTTCGCAAGCGCACTACCTGCTGCAGGCGCAAGAAGCAAACCCGATGGATCGTTATAACTTATCGGGTTTCCACCCACATAGGCATAGAAACTCAGCTGCCCACCTGCAAACGCAGTTGGATCTTCCCCGATAAATCCACCCATGACAGGGCTGTAATAACGCGCCCGGTAGTAGTAAAGCCCCGATGCGTCAGTTTCACGTCCTGAATACTGGTATGGATTTGTAAACCCCGTCGTCGTATCAGACAGTACGGCATTTCCGTATGGGTCATAGCTGTATTGCTCTCTGATCGCTCCCGTTGGATCGGTCAAGGCAATAGTGCTGTTCAACAAGTCCGTCAGGTAATATGCACGCCCCGTCACGTCGTTCCGAGCAAAACGCTCATCAGCAGCCAGGCCCGCCAAGATTGGGTTGATAGTGTTGCCTTGTGTTTCTTGCACGATGTTACTGCCATCGTATAGGAACTGTGTCGCGACACCCTGCACACTCTTGCTAATACGCCGCCCCATGGCATCGTAACTAAAACTCAACTGGACGGTGCCATTCTGACTTACCTGTGCCAGCTGGTTACGCGCGTCCCACGTGTATGTATTAGTGCCATCAAAAACCAGGTTGCCATTGGCGTCATAGCGCAACGCCGCACCATTAAAGCTGGTCTCTCGATCATTGAGGTCGAATGTCGCCGGCTGCGCGGTCGATCTCGGCATTGTGTCCGTAGCAAAGCTGCCTCCCTTACTAGCGATTCGTCCGTCAGTATCATAGGCATAGGTCAGGTTTCCCAACGTGCTGCCGTTGCGTTGGGTATAGCCAAGTCCAGTCACCTCGCTGGCAGCGTCATAGCCATAGTTCACTACGATGCCATTGGGTAGCGTCACTGTGGCGCGCCTGTGATCAGCATCGTAAACCAACTGCACCGTTTCACCACCTTGGGTGATGCCAGTCACATGGTTAGCGTTGTCATAAGTATAGTTAACCGTGGCTTGCGATGCGGGCGTCATACTAGTGCGCCGACCTGCCGCATCATATATGTAACTAACGCCCGCCCCCGGTGTAGCCGCGGTTGTCACGCGATCTAGGCCGTCATAGCTCCAATTCAGTGTGCCCGAAACCGAATCAACCAAACTGATCAGGCGATTGCCGGCATCATAAGCGGCCTGGATGCCGGAACCGTCGGAATAAGACACCAGGCTTTTTCGATTGAGCGCGTCGAAACTAACATCGGTGACCTGCCCCTTTCGGTCGATATGGCTGAGCACGTTGCTCATACCATCATACGTCCACGATTCGCTCTGATTCATTGCATCGCTATGAGTGATCATGCGATCACGAGTATCGTAGGCGTAGTTAATGGCCCCTGTATTTGGCAAGATCACTTTCAGTAGATTGCCATTTTCGTCATAACTCAACGTGATGGTTTGGTTGAGTCCATTCGTAGCTGAGACGATATGGTCATTGGTGTCGTATTGGGTCAACGTGACATTACCAAGCGGATCGCGCGTAGCGATGCGCCTGCCCAACGTATCTACCACGTAGTTGACAGTTCGATTCAGAGGATCTGTGACACTTTGCAGATCGTAACCCTGATAAGCAAACTGCGTCGTGTTACCCAACGCGTCTTGCAACGCGGTTGGCTGTCCAGCACTGTTGTACTGGATCGTGGTCTTATTGCCCAACGCGTCAATGATCTGAGTCAGACAACCATTGGTGTAGCTGAAGCTAGTAGTGTGACCAAGTGGATCTGTCACAGAGGCTAGCTGATTATAGTCGCTAATATAGGTAAAGCTGGTGGTGACCGCGTTAGAAGTGCCGGACAACCGCGTAGCGCTCAACAAATTGCCCACCTCATCATAGGTGTAGGAAGTGGTTCGACCCAGGGCATCAGTTTGTGAATCGACAATTCCTGAAGGTTCACGGACATAAGTCGTGGTTTGTGCCAATGGCGTACCATAGGCGCGGGTATCGCTGCTCGGATAGCCACTTACCGAATCGAAGGCCACTTGTTCCTTATTTCCATTCGGATCGGTTACGGTGGTTGCTGTGACGCTATTATTACTGTCCGTGGCGTAGGTAAACTGATAGGACGAATTATCCGCATACATCTGTTTAATCACGCGGTTACTGGCATCGTATTGGTTAGTTACCGTCACGTTGCCACGCCTGTCCTGCATCGTTAAGAGATGGTGACTAGAGTCGTAAGTGTACTGTTCGGCAGTCTGATCAGGATAAATAACCTTGGCCAAAGTACCTGCACTATCGTAGCTGTAACTGATTGCGCGACCGCTGTTGTCTATTGCACCGACGATCCGGTTACTACTGTCGTAATTTAGCGTAATGCTACGACCACTTGGCGACACCATCTGATCTAACAGTCCACCGTTATAGTTAAATAGAGTCTGGTTGCCGAAGCGGTCTTGAATCCACTCGAGGGAATTAGGTGCGTGCCGGGCAAACGCATATTGCGTCCCGTCCTTCTTTGTTAGGAGCCAATGCGCTCCTATGGGCGTGTTATCAAACAAGAACTGAAGCGTGGCGCCATAAAAAGCAGAATCAGTACCGCTATGCAACCACATTGTTCCCGCAGGGAATGGCCAAGTCGCGGAACCACTGACTAAATTGAAAACGACTCCTTCCCCGCAACTCATGACTAATGTCATGCTGTTCCAGTTGCCCGTACCGTTGTAAAGGTACATTCCAGCATTAGTGTTACCCCCGATACCGAAGGCGTGTGCATTGCTATCAGCGGAGTCATAACCGCGGGTTAATGCCAGCGGTAGCACATCATCTATGGCCAAATCGCTCCACTGGTGAGTAAAAATGCCCGTCTGCAGATCGATAGGATCTGCCGCAGTCACATTGCCGCACTTGTTAGCAGTAGGCCCATTGGAAGTGTTGATCGATGCACCGGCCCCCAAGGCCATCGTAAAGCCCACCCCAGGATCAGGGGCCAGATGCTTGCTATCGGCGGTGACGTGACCGGCACCGTACATCTGCCAGCCCGTGTCCGCGTTGTAGGCCCAGAAGTCACCGGCCGTATTCGGCTTGGCGTGGCCGTAATTGGGATACACCACGCGAATGCCCTTGGCCGCCTCCGGCGTCAGCCCTTGCACCACCGCGTCGCCCGGCTGGATGGTGAAGTACATCGGGAAGTTGTCGGGCAGCGGAAACGGCGCGTGATCGACCGGCGTGGGGACCAAGGCGATATGCGTCAGCACATGGCCATCGTGGTCTTTGAACACGGCACCGGCCGGGATGTGCAACGCCAGTCCCGGCATGTCCGGATGGGTGAGCACCACTTCACGCGTCGTCGGGGTCGGCAAGGCGATCTCGTCGCGCGGCAGGATGCGTGGCAGGTACATCACGAACGGCATGTGGCTGATGGCTTTCGCCTTGACAGTCGCGCCCACCACAAAGCGGCCGTACGTCACGTCGCCATGACTGGCCGAGCCGCCGTCCACGAACATGTCTTGATGCCCGGCAGCAAGGTCTTTCAACACGAACACGCCTTGCGCGTCCGTCTTGACCTGCTGGCCGCCGATGCTGATCGCCACGTTGGCCACCGGCGTTTCGTCGATTTGACGCACCTGGCCGATCAGCGCTGCCGTGTCTTTGGGTAGCGCGGCCTCCAGCACGTGCGTGTCGGGCAGGTGTTGGTAGGTGGTGTACAGGCGCCAATGGGCGCCCGTGGCATCCGGAGCATTGTTCTTGCCGGGATAGAACGCGCCATCACGAACCATGCCCTGGGCGCGGCACAGTTGATCGCCTGCACAATCGGCCTGACCACCGCCCGCCATCACGTACAGTGGCGGCTGAGCGGGTGCCGAAGCAGCTTCCGTGGTCGACACTGGACGCGTGCCCGGCCCTGCCAGTACCACGCCGCTCTCGTCATGGCTGGCCGTGGTAAAGCCCACCGCGGTGTACGGCACCGCCGCACCCGCTGCGGTGTGCAAGCCTTTTACGAACAGCGTGTAACGCGAACCCGGGTAGAGATCATCCGGCAGCTGCACGAAGGCCAGGCGACCGCCTTCGGCGCCCACGACTTTGGCCGCCACCGTGCCTTCGGGGCCCAGCAAGGTCACCGCGCGGTCGTTGAGTTGGCGCAGGTCGACGGGCGCGGCAAAGCGAACCACCAGCGGGCCATGAATTGAGGCGGACGAGTTGTCCTTGCCAGGCAAGGTTGCTGCGATGAGCGGCACCGGCCTGACGGATGAAGCCACAACATCATTCAAGCGAGATCGGATGGGATCGTATTGCCATGCTTCGTGCCGCGACAGGCCGTGTTTATCCACGCCGCCCTCCATCACGACCGTGCCGTCACCTTGGAGGATGGCATTCGCCTCCATCCGCGGCGACAAGCTTTCGCTGAGCACGGTGGATTGGTGTGTTTGCGGTTGCCACACGACGGCGCTGGTCGCAGGGGTGCCATCCGCAGACCACCCCCCGGTCATCAATACGCGGCCATCCGTCAGCACGGTCAGCGTATGGCCGGCACGGGCTGGTAAGCCCAAGGAACCCGTGCGCGCGAAATGGTGCGTGGAGGGATTTAACCATTCGCCATGGTCGAGTACGCGGCCTTGGGCGTCGATACCGCCCCAGAGCAGCACTTCACCGCCCGGCATGACGGTCACCGAGGCAAACCGACGCACTTCCGGCAGCAAAACCGCTTGGCGCTGATTCCTGTCGATCAAATAGGCCAGGCTTTGTGCGCCATGAACTTCCAGGACGCGACCATCCGGCAACAAAGTACGACTGACTTCAGCGGACATCGGCAACGCATATCTATGCCCGACACTGCTGATGTATTCAGGTGTAGCAGGTGGTGGCAGCACCAAGCCCATTGCGCTGAGTGCCACCAGGACGACCAAACTTGCCGCCGTTGCCCCATTCCTATTTGTCCGCATCGCTTTCATAGCCTGTTCCTGAGAGCACCGCTGCGCAGTCCATGTGGTTCAGCGCAACCACGGTCGTTCAATTTGTTATTGCGGCGCCAAGGTCATTTGCGCGCTCGCCGGCATGCCTGAGGTGGAAATGACCGCCGTATACGTGCCGGTCGCCGGCAAGTTGGTCAGACTGAGCGTGCCGTTGCCGGTGAACGATCCGCTCAGCAACGCGTTCGTCGTGAGGATCGTGCCACCCGGTTGATACACCGCAATCGCCACCGCTTGGCCCGACGGGTTCGTAGTGCTTACGTTGGCTATGCTCAACGCCAAGTTGCTGCCGGCGTTGGCGGCGAAAGTCATACGCTCAACCTGGCCCAGGCCCAGCGTTACCGTCGCGGGTGTATTCAGGCTCAAGGAAGAACCGATCGTATCCGCCTGTAATGTGACATTGAAACTGGTCAACGCGCTGCCCGAATTCGGCGGCGACACTACCAACGTATACGTGCCTTGCGCCAAATTCCACAGTGGGAGGCGGCAGGTTGATTGGGTAGTACTTTGCGCAGAGGTGTAGCACTGTCCACTGGCCACGGTAGTGCCGTTCGTGGCAGTTATGCTCACGGCTACCGGCCATGCCCAACTGCCATTAATGCTGATGTTGCTCAGCGTCAACTCCAGGTTGTCTCCTGCACTGGCCGCGAAGTTGATGTCTGCGTTCTGTCCTACCTGATAACCGCCGTATGTGTTCGCCTGTCCGTTCGGCGTGATAGCCTGCTGGACCAACGTCAACTGTGCCGCTCCTGCCTCACCGCCCGTACTGATGACTACCGTATAGGTGCCGGTCGCGGGCAGATTCGGCAAATTGAGCGCGGCATTGCCGGTAAACGCCACGGTTTGAAGTGAGTTGGTCGTGAGTATCGTGCCACCTGGCTGGTACACGGCGACAGTCACGGGCTGGCCTGAAGGGTTCGTGGTGCTTATGTTGGCGACATTCAATGCAAGATTGTCGCCAGCGTTAGCGGCAAAAGTTACGCGCTGAACCTGGCCCATGCCCAGCGTCAACGTTGCTGGCGTGTTCAAGCTCAGCTGCGCGCCGATTGAGTCTGCCTGCAACGTGGCATTGAAGCTGGTCAACGCGCTGCCTGAATTTGGCGGCGACACCACGATCGAATACGTGCCTTGCGCCAGGTTCCACAGCGGGAAGCGACAGGTCGATTGGGTGGTACTCTCAGCTGGCGTATAGCACTGCCCACTGGCCACGTTGGTGCCGTTCGAGCCGAACACGTTCACACTCACCGGCCACGCCCAGCTTCCGTTGATGCTGATGTTGCTTAGCGTCAGCTCCAGGTTGTCACCGGCATTGGCCGTGAAGTTTAAGCCTGCGTTCTGCCCCGCCTGATAACCGCTATACGTGCTTGCCTGCCCGTTCGTCGTAATGGTCTGTTGAGCTAGCGTCAACTGTGCTGCACCTGGCTCACCACCGGTGGTAATGACCAACGTATAGGTGCCGCTTGCCGGCAGGTTTGTCAGGTTGAACGTGCCATTACCTGTGAACGCCTCGGTCTGCAACGCGTTGGTCGTGAGGATCGTGCCGCCCGGTTGGTACACCGCGATCGCCACCGGCTGACCCGACGGGTTAGTGGTACTTACATTGGCGACGCTCAACGCCAAATTGTCACCCGCGTTGGCGACGAAAGTCATACGCTCGACCTGGCCCAAACCCAGCGTCACCGTAGCAGGCGTATGCAAGGTCAGGGGCGGGCTGACCGTATCTGCCTGCAGCACGGCATTGAAGCTGGCTACCGAGCTACCCGAATTCGGGGGCGACACTACCAACGTGTACGTGCCTTGCACCAAGTTCCACAGGGGGAAGCGGCAGGTCGATTGGGCAGCACTCTCCGCAGGGGTATAGCACTGCCCGCTAGCCACGCTGGTGCCATTCGGGGCAGTCACGCTCACACTCACCGGCCAAGCCCAACTGCCATTGATGCTGATATTGCTCAGTGTCAGCTCCAGGTTATCGCCTGCGTTCGCTGCAAAGGTGATGGTGTCACTTTGACCCGCAGGGAGACCTCCTTGCAACACGGCCTGGCCATTGGTAGGCAGCGCATTTCCAGGCCCCAGATGCAGTTGGACCGTACTTGTGACACCACTATCCGCACCGACAACGACTTGATACGTGCCCGCACTGGTGACGGGCACAGCGATGATGCCCGAATTCGATACCGAGCCGCTGAGAACGCTCTGTTGAGCGGTGTTATAGATGTTGTAACTGACGCTTTTGCCAGCAGGATTCGTGGAAGTGCTGTCAATGAAGATCGTTAGCGCCTGGTTGGCCGCGGCCTGAAATATCAATCGTTTGCTCTGGCCGGGCACGACAGTTGCCACGGTTGCCTCGGTATTGAGAACCAGTGGTGCGTTGCTTACCGCGTTCATGGTGAGCTGGGCGCCACCGCCCACCGGCTGGATAATCACAAGATAAGGTGTACCAGCTACCAGGTAGGGTAGGTGTATCGATGGCGACGAGGATGAAATCGCGCCTTGCTGCACAAGGCTATTGCCAGGCGCGTAAACCATGTAATTGATGGAGCTTGCAGATGCACTGATACCGCTTGCCTGCAGGCTTACCCAGCCACTTGAGGGCGCAGTGAAAATCACCGCCCCAAATTGACTGGCAGTGGCGATGTTGAGATTGACGCCATTGCCATCGATAGCTGCGTAGCCACTGCCAGCCATGTTGAAAGCACTGAAAGTGCCGGGCAACACGGCTACAGGCAGTGGGCTGATGCCCGAGCCATAGGGAGTGCTTGCCTTGACATAACCGGTAGTGCCGCTATTTGGCACGACGTATTGCAATTGCGAATTCGAGGCTGCAGAAAGCGAGGGGATCGCGCTTCCGCCCATGTCCACAACCGTTATGCCACTCGCTACGGGTTGAAGGCGAGTTCCTGTCACCGTAACCGTGTTACCTACTGAAACAACAAGCGGACTAACCTGCGTGATAGTCGGCGCGCTGGTGTCATCGACGACGAACGGCGTTGCCGTAGTGGCGGTTTGGCTTCCCGCTGAAATACTGATAGGCCCAGTCGAGGCATTGCTCGGAACTGTGGCGATGAGTTGCGTAGCTGAAGCCGTAAGCACCGATGCCACAGCGCCGTTGAAACTCACCGTATCATTGGCTGCGTTGCTGTCGAACCCCTGCCCTTGAATGGTGACCTGCGTCCCCGCCGCACCATGGGTCGGTGTGAAGGTGAAGGTGTCGAGCTGCCCAGCCGGGAGCGGCGCACCTATCTGGCTGACATGCCCTAATGCGTCGTAGCTATATTGAGCGCTAGTGCCATTGTTCGCGGTAACCGCGACGACACGACCCTGGGCGTCGTAGACGTAGCTCGTGGACTGCGCGTGAATTACGCCACACGCAAATAACAATAAGCTGCAGAGCAGCCCTACGAGACTTTGAGGAAAAGCCCGGCCGACGGCACATCCGCCGTTTTCTTGCAATTCCATACACCCACCATCCCTACGTGCCGTTCCGTCGGAAACGACTGGCCTGATTTAAACGTGTAAACCCTTGATTTCAAACACTCACCCATCATGTTAATGAAAGGTGAAGAAACAACATCATGTGATCGACTACGTAAAATTTATGTGAAAACCCTCGCGGTAGCCATCCTCGGCTCTCATGAGCTCTAATGCACGGCGCCAGGCGCAAGCATGAAAACAAGTAAACACGCCCGACGTCCACGAGAGCATCATTTTTTATCAGGGAACCCATGAGTCGAACAGGATTGTATGTATGCGCACTGGCGGTGGCATTGGTAGGCTGCAATCACCCTGCCTCTGAGGGCAGCACTGCGAATACTCCTTCAGCCAGCCCCCCAAAACCTGCCGCAAAAGCGGACGAAAGCACCTGGGGCAACTACCTTTCCGAACAAGGCCGATTGCACGGCAAAGATGTAAGTGTGCGGCCGTATATTTACGTCATTCCGGGCGGTGACAACGTAGCAGCGAATGATCGACGGCAAAATGAAACCGATTCGATCGTGCATGGCATTGGGCCCATCCTGAAGCCAGGCGGCATGTTGATACTTGGTGGCGCGGATTCGAAACAGACCACCCTGTTCGTTACGAATCTTGGCAAACAGCTCAAAGCCGATGCCATGAAGGGCATCGTCGTGATGGTCGTGAATGATATTTCCGAACAAACCGTCGACGCCACTGCACTTAAGCCCAGCGGCGCAGCCTTGCGTTTTGTCGCCATGTAGTTCGACAAGCCGGTTAGGACACGCCTGTGTCGGTATCGCCATCGTCAGACATCTTCCGTCGCATAGGATTAATCGCCTTGCTCGGCTGCTTGGCCGTGGGCGCAGTAGTTGTCAGCCATCAAATTGGACATCAGGCCGATACAAAGGCGCTGCTTGCCCAGCGCATCGCCCTAGGCAAGCAGCTCTTCAACAATCCCCATCTCAGTGCCGATGGCAAAGTCCGTTGTGCGTCGTGCCACATGCCCGAAAAAGACTATACCGATGGGCGGCAGGTGGCAGTTGGCGTGAATGGACGCACGGGTACGCGCAATACGCCAAGCTTGATGACGCTTGCGGATGCGCAAGAAACCTCCTTTTTCTGGGATGGCCGGCGTAGCGCGTTGGATCAGGCCGTGCTGGATCCGCTGACCAATCCGGTGGAGATGGGGTTGCATGACCGGGCTGAGCTGCTTCAACACGTGCAGCAAGATCCGGCTTATGCGCCGGCTTTTGAACGTGCTTTTCCCGAAGCCAAGCCGGCCATCTCGTCCGAACATATCGCTGCGGCACTGGTGGATTACGTTCGATCCTTGCGCTCACCCGAGAGCGCCTACGATCGCCATGCCGCGCATAACGACAAAACGGCACTGAGTCCACGCGCGCTACTGGGTCTCGCCCTCTTCCAAGGCAAAGGACGTTGCGCCGAATGCCATCGATTGGAAGGCACGCCGGCCATGCTGACGGACCACACCTATCACCGAACAGGCGTCGGTTTAGATGCCATCACGACGAACCTGCCCACCCTCACCGAAGAAGTTATCAAACGCTCCTTGCAAGGTGGCGCCGTGGGCAATCGTGTCGCCACTCATGCGGATGAAGCCCAACTGGGCCGCTTCAACATCACGCAGGACCCTGCCGACATCGGCTTGTTCCGAACACCTTCCTTACGCGACGTGTCGCATACGGCGCCTTATATGCACGATGGCAGTGTAGCGACGCTGGACGATGCGATCGACCGCGAGGTTTACTACCGTAGCCTGCAAGCGGGTCATCCTCTGCAGCTTAGCGTTGAGGAAAGGGAGAACTTGAAGGCTTTCCTCCAGTCGCTCTGAAGACTGAATCGCTGCACCCGCAACTAGAGCATATATCGATGGAATCCTTGGCAAAGTCGCGTAGGCTGGGGTGTAAACCCCAGCATTGTCATATACACAACATCGCGATGTTGGGGTTTACACCCCAACCTACGATCGTCATCCCAGCCTACCTATTGCGGATATATGTTAGCGCTCAGTATGTCTCCGCCATTTTGCTCCTGGACAAGGACCGCGGTGTACAAGCCAGGTAGTGATGGCGCGGGCAACGAATAGACCGCATCGTTGCCCGTCCATTCGCCCAAACGGACCAGTTCGCGCACCACATTCCGCTGGTCGAGTGTGCGTCCGCTGTTTTCACCTCCGCCAATGGGGACATGAAGGGTGCGTGGGTCATAACGCACAAGCCATACGTCACTTGTCGCATAACGATCGGGTGCGCCCTTGATCTGCACCCGGTCGGCCGAGACCCAGGCAATGGACGGTCCGCTGCTTTGGGCTTGCTGGATGGCTTCGTTCAACTGCATGCGATTGGTGCCTACCAGATCGGCATGGCCGTTGATGTAAATCTGCGGCGTCCAGACCGTATCGCGATGACGATAGTGGGCGTAGCGCCATTGCCTGTCGGTATAGGCATCGGTCGCGAAGCTGTCCTTCCAGCCTAAGCCGTCCCAATAGGTCACGCCAAACGACAAGGCGAGGACCGTCGGATCATCCGCAAGCGCGTTGAGGTTTTCCTCGGCCGGCGGGCACGAAGAGCAGCCCTGGCTTTGAAAGAGCTCAACGACGACCAGCTTCGATGCAGAAGTCTGGCCGATGGCTGACGCATCGCTCGCATGCACGCCCATGGCCAGGGCCATACCCAAGATCGCACCCGCGTAGGTAGTTGAACGTCGCATATCTCACTCACCGATGGTGGAAATCGCCATCGAGACGAATTGTCTCGATCCTCTCCTATCCGTTCGCTTGAGCGGGTCTGCGCGTTACACTTCGATGAATGGCGATCGCACGGGCGTCATGTCCTGGCGCAACGACGACTCCATGTTCCGGACAGTCCAGCGTAACCGCGTAGGCTGGGGTGCAAACCCCAGCATTGCCATGCACGCAACCTGTGCGATGCTGGGATTGTCATCCCAGCCTACTTGCTTCTAAAGGCGTCACCAAGGAGTTCATATGCGCGCAGTACTCTCGCTTGCAATGTCGACGCTGATCACGCTGAGCGGTATGGCAGCGTCCGTACCGGTCATTGCCGCCAGCATGCAGCCGTCACCGGCCACGGCCACCTCCGATGTCAGTTTCAAGGCCAGCGATGGCGTGGTGATCCATGGCCGGTACTATCGTGCGGCATCGCCGCGGGCCTTGATTGTCCTGTTTCATCAGGCCGGCTCCAGCAAGGATGAATACAAGACCATTGCCCCAAAACTCGCTGCGGCCGGCTACAGCGCCTTGGCCATCGATCAGCGTTCGGGTGGCGAACTGTTCGGCCCGAACCAGACCGTTCAAGCGCTGGGCCATTCCGCCGACTATCTTGATGCCAAGCCTGATCTCGAAGCCGCGCTGTCCTTTGCCCGGCAACAGAAACTGCCGATCATCCTTTGGGGCAGCAGTTACTCCGCATCGCTGACCGTGGTGGTTGCATCGGAACACGTCAACGAAGTCAGCGCGATCGCGGTCTTTTCACCGGGCGAATATTTCGACGCATCGCCTTCCATGATCCGCTCTGCCGCGGCCAAGGTAACGGTTCCGTTCTATGTCACCTCGGCCAACGATGCCCGTGAGATCGCTGCGGCCAAGGCCATCCTGGCGGCGTCACCCTCCAAACTCAAGGTTCAATACGTTCCCACTACAGGCGGCGTGCATGGCTCTTCCACGCTGATCGCCAGCCGCGATCCGCAAGGGGCCGAAGACAATTGGAAGGCCATCCTTGGATTCCTTGACCGGCTTCATTTGTAGGCTGGGTTGCGAAACCCAGCATTGTCATGCATGCAAGCGGCGCAGTGCTGGGTTTCTCAACCCAGCCTACGATTGCCATCCCAGCCTACGTCTCGACTGCCCTTCATCGCCCCCGGTCATCGGGCCGCAGTTTCAACACCGCCATTTTTTCCGATGCGGCCACGTCTTGCTGCTGGCCCGACATGACTACATGGTCGAACACGATGAGGGTCTTTCCAGGCGACAGGCGCACCACCTGCCGGGTCGCCAGGTTCAGCATCAGGCGATAGCGATGGAAGCGGGGATCGCCGCGCGGCTCATCCGGAAAATCCTTCAGCAGGATGTGCGGGTGATCATCCACCAGCAGCAAGGCCGGTTCCTGGTAGTAGTCGATGGCAATCCCGGCCGTGAACTTGACCTGCTCGGCCGCGCCTTCGATATGAAAGCGTAATTCCAGCGAGTTCAACGGAATCAACAGCGCGTTCGGGATGCTCCTGCGATGCTCGACCCGCTCGCCCGAAAAACACAGATAGGTGGGGCCTGGTTCCGCTTGTTGCTCCGCCATGTTCAAGGCGACCAGCACGATTTCCTTGCCTTGCCGGTAGTAGAAGCCGGGCTGCGCCTGGTCCGGCATGCACGCATTGCCCAGCTCTTGCATGGAAACCGGGTTGAACTTCATGGCCATGAACTAGACTCCCGCCTTCCCAGGTGCCGGGTCCAGCATTGAGCGTAGGCTGGGATGATAATCCCCGCATCACGCGGCTGCACGCATGGCAATGCTGGGTTTAGCAACCCAGCCTACGCTTCGTTAGACGCGCATACAATTTAAGATAAGAAGAGCTGTTCTTTCTCATTGATGACGCGAGCGCTTGTGGATTTCACGTTCTGGACTTTTGTCTACATCGCAGGGGCTGTGCAGGCCGCCTTGCTGGCCTTGACCTTATGGCGGCGCCCCGCCAACCGAGGCGCCAACCATCTATTGGCCGTATGGGTGGCGCTGAGTGGCGTGGACCTGGCGGTGAAGGCGATGTACTGGCATGTTCTGTCACCGGAATGGTTCCGCGCCTACCGCTTCGTCGCACTGTTTCCGTTTCTCTACGGCAGCCTGTTCTATCTGTATGTGCGCGCACTGGTCGAGGAACGCCGATTCCGGTCACGCGACCTGGTGCACCTGGCCGGCTTCGCCGTCATGCTGGTGCTCAACAGCTATGCCCTGCTCGGCAGCCATGCGCAGTTGCAGGCGATGTCGGCCCGCTGGATCGCCGGCGAGCGCAGCGTCGGCGCCTGGTTTGACGGGCCGCTATTTCTTTACAGCCTGTCCTACGTCGTGGCTGCGCTGGTCCGGGTACGCAGCTATCGCCGCCAGCTGCGCGAGTATCGGTCGGATGCCGATCGCTTGTCGCTGCGCTGGATCGATGCGATGGCCGGTTTCCAGATCGCGATCTGGGGCGTGGCCATCGTGCAGTCCGTGGTGTATCTGCCGATCCTGAATTACGGACTGTTGTTTGGCCTGGTGGCGGCATGGGTGTGCATGGTGGGCTGGTTCAGCCTGGGACAGCCGCCGGTGGTGACAAAACCAGCAGCTGCCGTCGTGCAACAAGAGGAACGTGATCCTGCCGCGGACATCGATTCCACTCGCTTTGCGGAAGTCGAAGGACGCCTGGCGCACCTTATGGGTGGTGACGCGCCTCTCTACCTTGAGCCGGCGCTCACCATTGGACAGGTAGCCAAGCGCAGCGGCTACCCGGAATATCTCGTCTCGGCGGTGATCAACCGGCGCCTGGGTGGCAGCTTCTGCGATTACGTCAACCGCCTGCGCGTGGAAGCAGTGCGCACATACCTGGCGGATGCTTCCGAGTCGCGAACCATCCTCGACCTGGCCTACGCCTGCGGCTTCACCTCCAAATCCACTTTCAACGCCGCGTTCAAGCGACAGGTCGGCGATACGCCCAGCAACTACCGCCGACATCAGGCCGCCGCAGCGATCACCTGAGCGCAATCCCGGCTGGGGTGGCGTGATGCAGGGCGGCGATGATCGCGGCGGTCGCGTCGCCTATACCGGTGCCTCCGCCCTGCACGCTCAGCCCCATCCGCACCACCACCAGGTGCTCTGAGGGCACGATGATGACGTACTGGCCGAAGGCGCCGCGCGCATAGAACATGTCTTTGGGCAACTGCGGCATGCCCCACGGTGCGTCCCACACCGGCACGCTGCCGTGGTTCACCAGATTGGTCCAGAAACCGGCGCCATAGCCGGTGTCCAGCGTCTGCGAGTGGGCATAGGCCGCCCACCCTTCAGGCAGAATGCGCTGGCCGGCCACCACGCCGTCATCCAGGTAAAGCTGGCCGAAGCGGGCGAAGTCGCGCGCGGAACCGTACATGAAGCCCGAGCCAAGCAAACTGCCGCTGGCATCGGTCTCGATCACCGAATGGTGCATGCCCAGCGGCTCGAACAAGGCTTCGCGTACGAATTTCTCGGTACTGGCGGCGGTGTCGCCGCTGGCGTCGCCAATCAGTTTCGAAAGCAGCGCATAGCTGAGATTGCTGTATCCCCAAGTGGTGCCGGGCGCATGGGCAAGCGGCATGCGTGCCGCGTAGGCGGCCGTATCGGCCTCGCGGAACCACATGTGGGTGGTGGGGCTGACCGGGCCATCGGTTTCATCGAAGGGCAGCCCGCTATCCATGCGCAACAATTGATCAACTGTAATGACGCGATGCGGGTCGGCCGGCGAGGCCCAGGCAGCGATAGGCGCTGCCTGATCGAGGCGCAGCCGCCCCTGGCGCACCAGGACGCCGACCAGCGCCTGCATCACCGACTTGGTGATCGAATGTCCCCAGATCGCCGTCTCCGGACCGTAACCGGGAGCGTAGCGCTCGGCGACCAAGTGGCCGTCATGCAGCACCACGACGGCCTTGGTCAAGCGCGGATGCGCCGGATCCGGCTCGGCGAATGCACGTTCAAGCGCCGCACGCAGCGCAGGGTCTGCCGGCGCAACGACCTCGTGGCCGAAGGCATCGGGCTGCGTCTGTTCGTGGGCGACGGCTGCTTCCGGGGCCGGATCGTCGCCGTAGGCCAGCGTGCAACCCAGGCCATCCCGGTATGCCGACCGCGCGTGGACCAATCCCAGCACGCTGCTGTGCACGTCGCGGCGTGAGCGGTCCACGGTGTAGCGCACCGCCCAGGCAATGCCGCTCATCTGCGGACGCTGTTCTTCTGCGTAGACCCGGTCGGGGTCGACATGGGATACGAACGCCGCGGCACACACCGACTGGCTGACCGAGGCGGCGGCGACACGCAGCGCCTCTCGTTTGAACCCCACGAAGGCGGTAGCGATCAACAGCAGCACGAGCAGGCCCAACGGGATGTAACGAACGAATCTCATGGCTTGGACTCCGGGACTAGAGGCCTGCAGGATAGGGTTGAAGGGCCGTCCTATCGTCCTGTCCGGCGGATTCGTACGCCCGCACCACGATCTCGGACGTGCCCTCTGTATGAGGACGCCCCACGTGTCAGCCACGTGACATACAGCTCCCTCCCCTGCTCGCAGGGGAGGGCTGGGGAGGGGTTGTACGAGCTTGCCGCGTTACTTGGGTTCACCGCGAGGTTGCTTCACCCCACCCCAACCCTCCCCTACTAAACGTAGGGGAGGGAGCAGAGATTGCCGGTGGATGGCCGCAAAGCGTCAGGGGCGCAGCAGCACCTTGCCCTTGCGACCCGGTTGCGCACTCGCGGAAGCGGCCTGGGCCACGTCGGCGAGATGGAAGACCGCCTCGACCGGCAGCTTCAATTCACCGCTTGCGGCATGGCGCAACAGTTCCCCGATCAAGCGCCGTCGGGTTTCCCCATGCATGGCGGCCCCCACCTTGCTGCCCCAGAAACCCTTCACCGTGACCTGCTTGAAAATGAGCTCGGCGGAGGACAGCTGCATCGGGCCCTCGCCGGTCGAGCCGAAGGACACCAGCAGGCCGTTCTCACCCAGCAAGGCCAGCAACTCGCCGCTGGCCTTGCCGCCGATGGAATCGACGGCTGCGCGAATCGGCGCGCCAGCCATGATCGAAAGGACGCGCTGCTGCCATTCATCCTGAGCGGTGGACACGGCATGCTGGATGCCGAGCGCAGCCAGCTCGTCCACGCCTGCTTCACGCCGCACCAGGTTGATGACGTGGATGCCGCGCGCCTTGGCCAGGATCGCCAGGGTCTTGCCGACCGCACCGTTGGCGGCGTTCTGGATGATCCAGTCGCCGTGTTCCACGTGCAGGAAATCCAGCAGCGAGATCGCGCTGAACGGCATGGCGATCAGCTGCGCCGCCACTTCGTCGGCGATGAGGTCGGGCACCGGCACCAGGATCTGCGCCGGGGCGAGGAAATACTCCGCCCAAGTTCCGTGTACGGACGCCACCGCGACACGCTGTCCGACGGCAATACCCTGCACCCCGTCGCCCAGCGCGTCGACGACGCCGGCCGCTTCGGAGCCGCCAATCGCCGGCAAGGCCGGCTTGTAACCGTACTGGCCTCGAATGGTCCACAAATCGTGGTTGTGGATCGGCGCGAGCAGGGTACGGACCCGAACCTGCCCTGCCCCAGGCTCCGGCATCGGGCTATCCCGCATGGCGAGGACTTCACCGGGAACACCAAACGAGGCATGGATGGCACTACGCATGGAGCTGCTCCTTCATCAGTGGGCGATTCATCGGGAGTGGCGCCGCCGGCCAGATGGGCAGATGCCGCCACCTGAGGATTGCGGTGTTCAATCCAGCATGCGCATCGACTGTCAAAGGCTTGAGGCCAGACTAAACCCATGTCCCGCCTTCCTCCAGCAAAACCGGCATGTCGGTATCGACGACGATCGTGCCGGACCAGCCCCCCCCCGGTTGCAGGCAACCAGCAAGTTGCCGGCATTCACCGAGCCCAGGCCAGCTGCAAAGCTCCAGCCTGGCCCTGCCGCATGCAGCCAGGTTCGCACAGCAAGAGCAAGCGCCCGACGTTAAAAAAAGACCAGCGAAGCAAGCTTCGCTGGTTCGCCAATGAGTGGCAGCGGGGATCTTCCGGATGGCTTGAATGGCCGCACGTGAGGGGCCTTTCGCCCCGCGCACGGAAGGATGGTTCACTGCACCAGCGTGATGGCCATGACCTGTACGTTCGGGTTGTTCGGCAGCTGGATGCTCTTGACCGTCTTGCTGTTGTTCAAGTTGAATTTGTAGTTGTAGAGATAGAACGTACGGCTATCACGGCCGCCGGATGAAGTATCCCGATAAGGCAGCTTGGCGGCCTGCAATTCACCGGCATAGCTCTGCGGACTGAACCAGTCGCTGATGCTCTGGGTAAAGGTCGACTTGCTGCCGTCGGTATAGGTGACGGTGAAGGTTTGCGAGGTCTGGTTTCCATTCACTGCGGCTGCCAACAACTGCAGGGCGGAGAACTGCCCCGACGGCAGGGTGATCGCCTGTCCTGACGCGCTTACGTCATTGGCAACGTTGGCGTTGCCGAAGCGATACAGCACATCGTTGAACTCCAGCGACGATCCGAGCAATTGCGCCGAATAGGCATCACCCACGCCATCCACGCCGCCATTGGAAGCAAAGGTGGCGCCGTCGTTGTACAGGCTGGTCTTGTTGAAGGCCGATGCAAGGCTGACCGATGCGGCGTTAATGCTTGGGTTGCTCAACGCATAAGACAGTACCGCTACGTTGCGGTTGTTCGGCAGCATGACGCTCTTGACGGTCCTGGTGCTGTCGATCGGAAACGCATAACCATACAAATAGAACGTCCGGCCGTCCTTGCTGCCACTGCTGGTATTGCGATAGGCCATCGTGACGGCGTTCGATTCGCCCGGATAGCTTTGCGGGCTGAACCAGTCGCTCAAGCTTTGATTGATGACGGTACTGGTACCGTCGGTGTAATTGACCATGAAGGTCTGCGCCGCCTGGCTGCCGTTGAGGCCCGTCGCGAGCATGCTCAACTCACTGTACTGGCCCTGCGTAAGGTTGATGGTGCTGCTGCTCAACGCGTTGGCGGTATTGGCCGCACCGAAGCTGAAGGTATCGCCATTCCAGGTCTGCGAAGTGCCGAGCAAGTTGGCCGAGTAGGCGTAACCGTTGCCATCCAGCCCGCCGGTGGTGAACGCCGTTCCATCGCTGTAAATGCCATACACGCCGCTTGTCGTCGTGCCTCCTCCGAGGCCGGCATTGATGGCGCTGGCGTAGGCAGCCGTTTCGTTTCCGCCGTTGTAAGTCTTCCCGGCAATGTCGTCGTACAACCAAAGGAAGCCGCCGGTGATCGTGCATTGCGAGTGCCAGCTGCTCATCTGGCTTTGCATCTGCGGGGGCGTGTCGTCACTGTCCCACAGTCCGGGATAAACCGGCACGCTGCCGAAACTCCAACCCGAGCACGGACTGTTGCCTGCACCGCCGGAATAGGCTTGCAGATGCACGCCATCGACCGTGCCGGGAAGCTGGCTGTTGGTTTGCGACACCACCGATGTCCAATAGGAAGCGTTGGTGTACGGAGAAATCGTCACGTGGTAACCGAGCTTGCCAAGCATCACCGCAAAGGCCACGGTCGAGGCCGAGTCGTAGCTGTTCTCGTCATCGAAGTCGATGGCATCCACCGACGGCAAGGCGGCCTTCAGCGCCTGGAAGTCCTGGTAGAGAATGCTGCCGGACCCGGTTCCTTGCGCATTGACCAGGGCCTTGATGTCCTGGAAGTCGCCGACGTTCGAGGAGCCGATGCTGAGCGTGATGCGCTTGGGGGTGCCCTGCTTCATGGTCACCAGATCGGCCGCGAAAGACGGCCAGGTGTTGTTGCCCACGTAAGTGCCGCCAGACGTCAACGGGAATTCGCCATTAAGATTCAGATCGCCCACCGAATTCACCTCGACGCTCCACACGATCACTTCAGTGAAACCGGAGTTTTCGATCTCGGAGATATTGCTCGCCACGTGCTTGTACATTGGGCCGCCACCATAGATGCCGGTGTAGCCCGTGGCTTGGCCATGCGCGCTACCGCACGCGAATGCCAGAGCCGAAACAAAAAGCAGCAATGCAGGCTTGCGACGCAAGCGTGAATACCCAACCTTCGTGTGCTTCATGAACACCCTCCCGAGGGTAATGGACGAAAAGGCGCTGACTGCCCTGCTGCCTCCCTGAACCCGACCGCATGGCCGCAGGCATTCGGCGCTACTGAACGGCAAAGTTGTGAAGAGCCCAACGCGTAGACTGGGATGGCAATCCCAGTATCGGGATGCCGCGTGGAAAGCTGGGATTGTCATCCCAGCCTACGCGCTAAAACGTTGCTCGCCGAGCAGAGGAAGAAAAAGCGCCTGGCGCAGCGGATTCAGCCATTCGCCATAGCGTGACGCGCGCGCCGTGTCGGTGCGCAGCGGCTCGCGCACTTGCATGGCGCTTGGCGTACCGATAGCGCGCTGCGTTTCGTTGAAACGCAGGCAAGCCTCCTCGAAGGACAAGCCGCAAAATTTCAACAATGCTCGAATTTGCGTTTCCGGTTCTGCAATCAAATCTTCGTAGGCGTGCTGGTAAACGTGTGCCGGCTCTTTCTGCACCCAGTAGTTCGCCGCGGCATCGAAACTGCGCCAATACGCGGCCAGGTCGGAAAACGTGCGGGTGTAGTCGTTGCCCGGAAAATACTGCCGATAACACGAGAAACAGGTTTCGAGCGCATCACGGCGACTGATCACAACGCGCGCGCCCGGCAGCATCGCGCGGATCAAGCCGATATGCATCCAGTTATTGGGAAGCTTGTCCGTAATGATCGGACGGCGCTTGCGCCAGCGAGCCGTGCGCTCCAAATAGCGCTGCCCCAGCCGACGCCAATCATCCGCCCCCATGTCCGCCAGCCATTGGGGATAAGGCTGTTTGCGGCGGTTCGATTCTTCGGCGATAACCAAAGGCAAATCGGTCAACTCCGCGGTTCCTTCCACGTTCGAATGCGTAGCGAGAATCTGCTCGATCAAAGTCGAGCCCGAACGCGGCATGCCCACGATGAAGATCACTTCCGAGCCCAGCTCTTGCCCGGCATTGGTGGTACAGGCGGCGGAGCGGATTGCCTCGATCGTCGCGGCAAAACCCGCCGCATGCCACGCCCTGCGTCTGCGGGCAATGTCATTGGCTGCAGCCAATGCCTGCATCGCTTCGGCATAACAGCCCTGATCATCCAGCGCCTTGGCCAGGGCGAAGCCCATCGCGACGCGGTCGCCGTCGCTGGCACGCGGATGTATGAGTGCACGGCGGATCGCATCGCTGTCGACCGCGCCCAAGCGCAAGGTCTTGATTTCCGCCAGGCCCCACCATGCCATGCCGGCCCACGGTTGTTCGGCCAGCAGCTTTCTATATTCGGCAATGGCTTCCTCGCGAAAATTGTCCATGCGCAGCAAATCGGCGAGCTGTGCTCGCGCTGCAGCGTAATCGGGTGCCAGTTGGATGGCGCGCCGCAACGCCGTCCTCGCTTCGTCAAAGCGCGCACTGCGCATTAGGAACAGGCCGAGGTTGTACCAGGCAAGGACAAAGCTTGGCTGCAGCTGGCAGGCGTGTTGCAAAACGTCGACCGCCTGGTCAAGTTCGCCCGCCTCCGCCAGGAAGATGGCAAGTGCATTGTGATACAACGTTTCTTGCGGGCGCTGCTCCAGCGCACGACGCATTTCGCGCAGGGCGTACCGGTGCTCTCCCCGCAAGCTCAGCAAGCTCGCATGGAGGCGCAAGACTTCCGGATGGTCCGGATGACTGGCCCGTACCGAGCCCAAGGGGCCGGCAGCTTGATCGGGCCGCCCCATGGCCAGCGCTTGCTCCGCTGCGATCACCCGATTCGCCGCGGCGGGATCCAGGCCTTGCAGTAGCGGATTCAAATTCGCCTCCGAATTCATTGCGTTCGCTTGCGTGCCGTCCGTCGGCGCCTTCATGCGGTGGAAGGTATGAAGGCGCCGACGCCCGCCGTCTAGTCGTACTGCCAACGGAATACCAGCTCGCCGGTACGCGGCTGCTGGAACGTATTGGGCTGCATGAAGTTCGGATTGAACTGCCCGTTGCCGTTGCTGATATTGGTGACGTACGAGGTAACGGTGTTGCTGTTGAACAGATTGAGCACCTTCAAATCCAGCGACAAGGCGTTCTTGCCATAGGCCCAGTCGTAACCGATATCTAGATCCACCTGCTTGTAAGACGGAAGGCGACCGTAGCTGCCGCGGGTGTAGTTGATGCTGTTCGAGATGGGAGATTGGCCAGCCAACACATTCGACAACGTGTTGCAGTAAAAGGCGTTGTTGTTGCCGAGTTGGTTGCTGCCGATCGCCAGGCTTCCGTTGCTGGGATATTGGGATTGGCAATCGACGGGACCGCCGTCGTAGTACGTGAATGCACCACCTACACGCAGACCCTTCAACAAATTGTCCTGATGGGCAAACTTGTAGTAGCCGAACACCTTGACCGTGTTCGGGATATCGTTGCCCAGATTACCTGCGGCGCCCTGCAGGAAGCCCGAGGCATTCAAGCCGCCGTCATAGCCGGTTGCACCAGTGTTGTTACCGCCACCGGCATAGCTAGTGGTGCCGTCGGTGTTGCCAAACTCATGACGCCACGTGTAGGACGCGCTCAGGTAATACGGCTCTTCCTCGGAGTAGGCGTGATCCATGCTCAGGCTGAGCTGATAGATCTTGCGCCGCAGCGACGGGAAACCGATGTAGCTGTTCGGGAAGTTGACCATCGTGAGCGGGCTGTTGGCGCCGTTCAGCTGCACCGGAATGTTGATGTCCTTGCCCGGCGTGATCAGGTATTGGCCGAGGAATACCGCATTCGGGTAGCCCTTATTGGTCAGGTACGCCTTCAATTGATCGATGTTGTTGTAGATATTCGGCAAGCCCGTCAGCTTGCTGGTGAAGAACGTGGCACCTGCGGTCCAGCTGTCGCCGAGCTTTTGCTGCGCGTAAATCGAAAATTGCTTCAGCTTGGCGTTTTGCGTCGTGCTCGAAATGAACTGTCCGGGTGTCAGGTAATGCAGGCCGCTGCCGGAGCTACCTTGCACGGGTCCCACTTGGGTCAGGCCGGTTGGAACGCCATCGGCTCCTACTCCGGTATAGGTGTAAGTGGTGTTGGTGTGGATGTAGCCCTGACCCGGCGTCCCGCCGTAGGCATTGAAGTAAAGCGGAATGCCTTCGGAATACTCGCCCGCCGTGGCGCCGATCTTCAGCGTGGAGTCGCCATGGACGTCCCATGCCACACCAACTCGAGGCAGAAAGTTGCCCTTGCTGTACATCTTGACGTTGATGTTGTCGGTCATGGCGTAATTGTCGTAACGCCCGCCGACATAGGCGGTCCAGTTCTGTGCGAAATGCCAGCTATCGCCCAGATAGAAGCCGTAGGTGGGCGAGCTGTTGTAGTAGATGCGCGGCGCATAGGCCAAGGTGACGTACTTCGTTCCCGGCGCGACCGACTGGCCGTTGATGGTGCAAGGCTCGGTCGGCCCCAGTGACGTGCTGCAATAGCTGTAGGTCCACGAGTTCGGGTTCGGGATATTGGCCTGCGCCATGGTCGGGCTGTAACGCTCGCCACCGAAGGTCACTTCGTGGTTGTCGGTTGGGCTCCAGGTGAAGTCGATACGCGCACCCATCATGCGGTACTTCAGGTAGTACAGGCTGCTGGTACCGTTGCCAGGCGGCTGCGACGTCTGCTTCGTGTCTGGGTTGTAGAACTGGAGATACGGAACGTCGATGCCGTACTGGTTATACGAGGTGAAATACTGCTGTGAGGTACCCGCCATCGCAGAGACGGACAATGTATCGGTGATCTGGCCGTGGTAGTTGACCACCGCCAGGGTGTCGTGCCAGGCGTTGCCGCTCCAGTTGTCCAGGGCAGTGGCCGCACTGGAAGGATCGAATGGCCTAGACAGCGCATACTGCGACTGCGTCTGCAGGTTGCTCTGACGGTCGACGAAGATGTTCAGCGTATGACCGTCAGCGATGTTCCAGGTGAAATTGCCGAGGAACTGCTTGTTGCGGTTTTCATTGAGGGTCTTGTTGCTGGAGCTGTAGGTCGTGGTCGGGTTGACGCCCTGCACGCCCTGGCCATAATTGTTCGGCTCGATTTCGGCGAGCACGTAGTAGAACAGTTTGTTCTTCAGGATCGCGCCGGATGCCCAGTAGTCCTGCAACAGGCTCGGCGACCAGTGGTTCAACTGGTTGGCGTTGGTCAGCTGGCCATTGTAGTTGTAGGTGTTCCTGGGGTTTTCATTGAGCACGCCGGTGGCGGGCGTGAACGCCAGATCCACCCCGGCCTTGAAGTCGTTCGAGCCTTGCTTGATCGTGCCGGCAACGACGCCGCCCATGGCGCTGCCGTACTTCGCATCCATGCCGCCATCGACAGTGGAGACGCTGGCAAGAGCTTCGTTCGGAATCTTGTCCGGCACCGCGCCCTGCTGCATGTCGGTGACGTTGAATTCGTTGAGGAAGTAGCGGTTTTCAGTACCCGACGCGCCGTTGAACTGCGGCGCATTGCCGTGCGAGCTGGTGATGGCCGTGACGTTCGACTGCATCGAGGCGACCGCGAGCAGATCCGGATTGATCAACGGCAGCCGATTGATGTCTTTGGAACTCCAGGTCTGGATCTGTTGGCTCGTCGTAACGTCGATCGCATTGACCGGCGGTTGCGAAGCAGTCACGGTGACCGCGTTGAGCTCTTTCACGTTACCGGCTGCCGCAGCCGCGGTGAAGATCGCGGCGCTGTTGGAGCCGGCCTGAACGACTACGTTGCGCTGATCGACCACCTGGCCGCCGCGCAACAGCTTGACGACGTAATTGCCGGGCATCAGTCCGGTGACGGTGTAATGGCCGTTGGAATCGGCATGCACCGTGCTGTCGTAGCCGGTCGCCGGGTTGCTCACTTCAGCGGCGATGTCCTTGCCTTGCGGCAGGTTGCCGTAGACGCCGCCGGTAATGTCCTGCGCAAACAGTGAACCACTGGTCATGGCAGCGGCCCATAGGCCCATGCGGATGCTGGCGCGCAAGCTGCTGCCCAAACGAAACTGCACTTTGCTCATTCCTGCTCCCCTACTCTTTCGGCTTGTCTGTTTCCGTGCCCGCATGGGTGTTGTTTCGTGGGCACAAAACCACCTCTGAGCCATGGCGTTTGCCGAGGCCCTCCGTCACTGCTGTTTTGAAAAAGCACAACCGACCCGATCACCAGCGTGCGCGGCCGGTGAAAAGACTGCCTCGCCCCACGTCATCGCCAGGGCTTCCCTAACGCTTGCTTTCAATCGATCCAAGCTCTCGTGACAACGTTGTACCGGATGTCACGAGCGGGCCAATCAATAGGACAGCAAAAAGACAATGTCAATAGGAATTTATATCGATTCAAATCCAAGTAAGTGATTCATCGGCAAGGAAGATATTGCATGACAACAAAGAAGCTTGGATCGATCCAAGTTTTCCTTGGATTACGCCGTGCTGCACCGCAAAGGCGTTTTTCGACTCCGTGTAAGGAAAATCCGGAATGAGGCTCAGCGCCGCACCCGGATTGGGGCGTTACGGCTATTTACCCATAAATTACTGGTTTACATATAGACGAATAGGACTGCGTGGCATGGCCGCAACGCCACGCGTCGGATGGCTCGCGGCCCAAGCTCTCGATAACGCAATGCCTCTACCCGACCCGTTGGGCAGCACTACGTGCGCTTTAGGCTGCGCGTAGGCTGGGACGATAATCCCAGCTTTCGCGCGGCGTCCCAGTGCTGGGATTGCCATCCCAGCCTACGCGCTGGATTCCGAATTGAATACCCAGATAGTGAAGCGAAACGCCGCCGCTTTGCGGTACCTGGAGAGTGTCCTTCGGCGCATAGGCGGCATGCACGTACTCATACAGCGCCAACAGGCAAGCCAAGGCAAGCCATAGCGTCCTGGTCTTCTTGCTCACGTTATTGCATTCCTCCGCACACGAACCACCATGTCCTGCGACGATTGACGGCCAAAAAATGGAAATGCCTGTCCGCTCAGGAGGAAATAGGGAAAGCCGCCGCGGCAATGACTTACGAACCGGATGCCGCTCAGCGGCATGCTGAGCGGAACGAGGTGAAATACGTGCCGCTTGAAATCAGGTCCTGAGGCAACGAGTGCATCCTTGCGGAAACATCAATCAAGCGTGCCCGCGCCAAAATGCTCATCGACACGCCGGGTTGCAGCAACTTCCAGGGCAATGTGCAGGGCACGCTCTGCATCTGCCCTACTCATGCTTGGAGTAGGGTCGCCCACCTGCTCGGGAAAATACGGTATGTGGATGAAGCCAGCACGCCGGTCGCGATGTTTGGCGGCAACGTGCAGCATCAGATAAGCGACGTGGTTGCAGACGAAGGTGCCGGCGGTGTTGGATACCTCGGCAGGCAATCCCTCAGCGAGCAGAGCTTTGAGCATGGCCTTGATCGGCAACGTACTGAAGTAGGCTGCGGGGCCATCTGCAATGATCGCTTCATCGATGGGCTGCGCACCGGTATTGTCTGCGATGCGTGCATCCTGCACGTTGATCGCCACCCGCTCGATGGAAATGCAACTGCTTCCACCCGCCTGCCCCACTCCAAGCAGGATCGACGGCTTGACCTCGTCCACCATCAAAGCCAATTCGCGTTGCGATTCGGCAAACGCCGTGGGCAGCAGCCGCGATACCACCAAGTGGCCGCCGATGAACTTGCCGTCGAGAGCACGTACCGCCTCCCACGAGGGATTGATGTCTGCTCCGTCGAACGGCGTGAAGCCAGTCAGCAGGATGCGCGGGGGCTCGCTCATGGGGATCTCGCTATAGAGTGAATGGCTCAGCGAAAAACCAGCAGCCACAGGATGACGAAATTGGCGATGAAAATGCCGGCGGCGCTCCACGCCTGCGCGCGAATCACTCCATAGGGATTGCGCAGCTCCAGCAACGCCGCCGGCACCAGGTTGAAGTCGGCGGCCATCGGCGTCAGCAGCGTACCGCAGTAACCACACAACATCCCCATCGAACCGAGGATGGCCGGATTGGCCCCATGGCGCTGCACCAGCAGCGGCAGCCCAATACCGGCCATCATCACCGGGAATGCGGCAAACGCGTTGCCCATGATCACGGTGAACAGCAGCATGCCGAAAGCGAACAACAATAGGCACATGAAGGCATTGCCTTCCGGCAGCAGCGCCTTCGCCAACGCAGCGATCGCGGCCCCCACCCCGCTTTGCGTAAACATTTCCCCCAGGGCTGCCAGCAACATCGGCAACAAGGCCGCCCATCCGATGGCGTCGAGCAGGCGCTGACCCTCCGCCAGCCCCTGATGCAATGGCGCCCGTGTCACGCGTGCAGCGGCGAACAAAGCCGCCACACAGGCCATGCCCAGTCCGATCAGCGTCATCTGCGGCTTGGCAAACAGTGCCGTACCTCCAATCGCAAGATGGGCTCCGAACAATGCCACCAGCAGCGTCAGCAGGGGAATCAGCAAGGCGGGCAAAAAAAGCTTATGTCCCAGACGCAACGCGGATGCGAGTCGTATCGAGCTACCCGCGGTTTCCGGATGCGGCCGGCGACGAAGCAAGGGGGACAGCAGCGCCAGCGCAATGACCATGCATCCGGCGAGCTGAGCCGGCCACACTCGGCCGGCATGCTGTTGCGCAAGTACGCTGTCGCCACCGCCAAGCAGCAAACCAAGCAGCAACCAGAAGGCGGCGCGTGCGAGCTTTCGCTCACGCAAATTGCGCCATGCGGTGAAAAGCAGAAAGGCTGCGATCAATCCATACACATATTCGATGCGCAGCATGCTCAATCTCCGCCGGCGTGACGTACGAGGCGCCGCTGGAACAGCCATATGCGCACCGACTGGATCACCAGTGCGGCGATCGCCGTCGGCAGGGCCCACAATGCGATGCTCAACGGCGTGAGATCGATGCCGTGTTGCGCGTAGAAACTCTGGATGAGCAGCACTGCGCCCAGCGCAACGAAGACGTCTTCGCCGAAGAAGCGACCAATGTTGTCGGTTGCGGCAGCGACGGCGCGCAGCGCATCGCGATCGGCGTCGCTCAGGCCCGGATCCATCTTTTCGGCGGCAGCCTCGCCCATCGGCGCCAGCAGGGGACGCACCGTTTGCGCCGGGCCTGCGACGCCAGTGAGGCCCAGCATGGCGAGCCCTTCACGCAGCAGCAGGTAACCGATCAGCAGGCGCGCGAGGGTGAGGCCGCGCAATCGTCCCATCCATTGCTGGGCGTGCTCGCGCAATCCGGCATGCTCGAGCAAGCCGATGGCGGGCAGCGTGAGTACGAACAGCAACAGCATGCGTGAGGAGACGAAACTCCTGCCCAGCAGCGCCAGCACGTCTGGCAGCGGCAGCCCGGCCAGCAAGCCGCTGACGAGCGCCGCACAGGCCACGACAGGAACCGCATTCAGGCGCAGTGCGAAACCGACGATGATGACCGCGACGCCCAGTAGCGGCCAGTAGTTCATGCCTGCCGCCCGCTCCCGTGCGGAGGAGCGATGCCGATGTCAGCGGCTTCCAGTGCGGCGCGCAACTGGCGCGCCAAGGTGACCGCATGCGCGCTGTCGCCATGCACGCACACAGTGTCGGCCTGCAGTTCGAGGATGCTGCCGTCAACGGCGCGCACTCGCCCTTCACGTGCCATCGCCATCGCCTGCGCGATGGCTTCGTCGCTTTCCTGGATCAGGGCATCGGGTTCGCGTCGTGGTTGCAGGCTGCCGTCGGGACGGTAGCGGCGATCGGCAAAGGCCTCCGCGGCAACCGGTATGCCCACTGCCCTGCCCGCATCGATCAGGGCCGAGTTGGCCAAGCCAAACAGGTACAGCGTGGGATCGAAATCATGCACGGCACGCGCGATCGCCGCGGCCAGCTTTGCATCGCGCGCCGCCATGTTGTACAGCGCGCCGTGCGGCTTCACGTGCCGCAGCCGCGTACCCGCCGCCTGCGCAAATCCATGCAGCGCACCGACCTGATACAACGTAAGCGCATAGGCCTCATTCGGTGTCACTGCCATCTCGCGCCGGCCGAAACCCTGCAGGTCGGGCAGCGACACGTGCGCGCCTATGGCCACGTCACGCTGCACGGCCATGGCCACGGTGCCGCGCATGACGTCCGGGTCACCGCCGTGAAAGCCGCAGGCTATATTGGCCGAGCTGACGATGGCGAGCAGTGCGACGTCGTCGCCCATGCGCCACGCGCCGAAGGATTCGCCCAAGTCGCTGTTGAGGTCGATGGTCTTGGTGAAGGCGCCTTTCATGTGGATTCCGGACATGGTTCGATGCTTCGGTGCAGGTACCGCCATGCCTCCTCGCGCCCGACAGGGGTGCTCTGGGCGTCCTCATCCTAGCCCGAAATCAGGCCCGGGACGAGCTGCCTACGACAGCCCGGTCACTGGCTCGGATTGGGCTTCGCCCGTTGGCACGCACCACCGCCCAGCTCGCCGGTGAGAAACTGCGCACGCCCGTTGCCGAAGCTCCAATCAGCGTCGGTATTGTTCACAAACGACACCACAACGTCGCTCTCTTCGATACCACAGCTGATCTTCAGTTCACGGCAAAGCTCGGCATAGAAAAATGTCTTTTCCTGCTCGCTGCGCGGGCGGGAAATGACCGTCACGACGACCACCTTGTCGGTCCGCTCGATGCCCAGGCCGGTATCCTCGACTATCATGCGGGACGCATGGTGCTCGTTGACGATTTGATAGCGATCGCGCTGGGGCACCTTGAAGGCGGCGAGCATAGCCCGGTGCGCCGCATCGAGCATGACACGGATTTGCTGGTTGCTGCGCCCTTCGAAGATGTCAAATTTAATTAGCGGCATGATTCAATCCTTGGTACCGTTGCGTGTAAAAGCATCTGCCATCAATCCGTTCTCGTTGCGTATCCAATGCGAGGCTTTCTCGGCGATCATCATGGTCGGCGCGCTGGTGTTTCCGCTCGTGATGGTAGGCATCACGCTCGCGTCGACCACCCGAAGCCCGGCAATGCCGCGCACCCGCAGGTGGCTATCGAGCACGGCCATGGGGTCATCGGCTTTGCCCATCTTGACGGTACCTACTGGGTGGAAGATCGTCGTACCAATGTCGCTGGCGCTCTGCATGAGTTCCTCTTCCGTCTGGTACTGAATACCCGGCTTGTATTCTTCGGGCTCATAACGGGCGAGTGCCTGCTGTTGCACGATACGCCTCGTCAGCCTCAGTGCGTCGGCGGCTATTTTCCGGTCTTCATCCGTGCTCAGATAGTTCGGCGATATCGCCGGCGCCTGTTCGAAGTCCGCACTCTTCAGCTGCACCGTTCCTCGGCTGGTCGGATTGATATGGGCGACGCTGGCCGTAAAGGCCGGGAACGTATGCAGCGGCTGGCCAAATGCATCGAGGCTCAACGGTTGCACGTGGTACTGCAGGTTGGCGTAGGGTCGCGATGGATCGCTCCTCGCGAAGACGCCCAATTGAGACGGCGCCATGCTCATCGGCCCTGAACGATGCAGGGCGTATTCGATGCCGATCTCCGCCTTGCCTAACAGGCTGGAAGTCATGACGTTCAATGTCTCGGCATGCTTGACTTTGTAGATCGTGCGAAGTTGCAAGTGATCTTGCAAGTTGGCGCCAACGCCAGGCGCGTCATGAATGACGTCGATCCCGAACTGCCTAAGCAAGGCGGCGGGGCCGACGCCGGAGCGCTGCAGGATGTGCGGCGAGCCGATCGCGCCGGCACTCAGAATCACCTCGCATCCGGCGTGAACAGTGACAAGCTCCCGTTCCCGGACGATTTCCGCGCCGGTGCACCGCTGTGACCCATCGGCATGGCGGCCAAAGCTCAGCTGCTTGACGACTGAATCCGTCCAAATTGTAAAGTTGGGGCGATGACCTTCGATGGGCGCGAGAAACGCCTTCGAGGTATTCCACCGCCAGCCGGCCTTCTGGGTCACATCGAAGTAGCCGACGCCGTAGTTGTCGCCCGTATTGAAATCGTCGATGGGCGGAATGCCGGCTTGCTGTGCAGCCAGTGCAAATGAATCGAGCAGTTCCCACTTCAAGCGCTGCTTTTCCACACGCCATTCGCCGCCATGCGCATGGAAAGCGGCAACCTCCCCGGCCCGTCCATTGAGCAATGCACGATTCTCGGGGTCAAGCTTGTAATAATTCTCGTGCGCCATGAAATCTTTCAGCGAATGACTCCACGCCCACTCCTCGTCCCCCGTCAGCTCCGCCCATTGGTCATAGTTGTTCGCCTGACCGCGCATATAGATCATGCCGTTGATGCTGGAGCTTCCGCCCAGCGTCCTGCCGCGTGGATAGACCAATTGGCGTCCATGAAGCCCTCTTTCCGGCTGCGTACGAAACTGCCAATCGGTGCGTGGATTATCGACGCAATACAGATAGCCGACCGGGATGTGAATCCATAGGTAGTCGTCCCGTCCACCTGCTTCGACCAACAGCACGTTTTTGGTCGGATCTTCGCTGAGGCGGTTTGCGAGCAGGGCGCCCGCTGATCCCGCACCGATGACGATATAGTCGAATTTGCAACTGCTCATGAATTTCATTTTCCCTTTGGAGAACGTGTCCACCGCGACGCCGGCATGGCACGACATCGCCCATCACTGCGCATTGAAGGGGAACGACGTCAAGGAGGATGCATCGACACCCTGGCCTGAATCGTCGCTGAGTCGGCGGCGGAGCCGGTTGGCGATGGGGGTCGCACCAGCGACTGAGTAAGCAACAAATAATTCAAGATCACGAACCTTTTTAAGCACAGTATTTCGTTGCATTCAGTGTAGTTACCGTGCATACATCGCATCAATGGAATTATTTATATAATCATCATGCCTTGCCGGACTAATGTGTCTTGAATTTTTCTCATGGAGCTACAGCTATGGAACTGCGCGCTTTGCGGTATTTTGTGGAATTGGTTCGCCGCGAAAGCTTTACGGCAGCCGCCGACACACTCTGTGTAACCCAGTCGGCGGTCAGCAAGATGGTGCAAAGCCTGGAGGAAGAAATGGGTACCGCATTGCTCGTGCGCGACAGCGGCGCACGCAAGCGACGGGTCGTGCTGACCGATGCCGGGCACCTAGTGCAGGCGCGCGCGCAGGAGATGCTCGCATTAGCGACTGCTTTGCGGGCTGACCTGGAATCGCTGGGCACGCTTGAACGAGGTGAACTGACGATTGGCATCCCACCCCTGGGCGCAAAGCTTATGGCTCCGTTTATCGCCGCCTTTCATGCGCGCTGGCCCGGCATCGAGCTGAAATCGATCGAATCCGGCTCCCACGCGATTGGCGAGGCACTGCGCGCCGACGCGCTCCAGCTTGGGGTCTTTTTGGCACCTGTCGAGGAGGATCTCGATTTCATTCCGATCTGCGATTACAGGCTTCAGCTGCTTGCTTCCAGAACTTCTCGCTGGAACGATCGCAAACGCAAAGCGGTGGCCTTGGCGGAACTGGCCAGCGAGTCATTTCTTCTGTACGACGAGACGTTCCGGCTCAATGAGGTCATTGATCGGGCCTGCCGGAAAGCGGGTTTCTCGCCCCGTATCGCGTGCCGCAGCAGTCAATGGGACTTGATTTCCACGCTGGCCGATAAAGGAACGGGCGTCGCGCTGCTTCCCGAGCCTTATTGCACTGACGCCGACGCAACTCGGTTTGTGTCCATGCCACTCATTGAACCGGAAATTCGCTGGAGCCTGGTGCTGGCTTGGCGTCGATCGGCGCACCTGTCGCGCGCTGCTCGCGCCTGGATCGACATGACGCGAGGTGTCTGAACGGCCGTCCTTGCTCCTGCCTGGACAGACAACTTATGCAGCAGGCGATGTGGAAAGCAGGCGCTGTTCGGTGCGTTGAAGCAGGCTTCGCAGCGATTCCTCGCGCTCGCGCTGGCGTTGACACGCCTCGTCCATGCCAGTCTCGCGAAAATATACGGCATCGCCCGGCCGGCGTTGCGCGAGGCGCGGAAGGTCCACTGCGGCGAGCTGGCCGATGCGCGGATAGCCGCCCGTAACCGGCGCATCCGCCTGCAGCAGGATCGGCTGTCCGGAGGGTGGCAATTGCAGCGTGCCGGGCAACGTGGCTTCGGATAGCAGCTCCAGCGGTTGGCGCAGACCCAGTGGCGCGCCATCCAGGCGGCTGCCCGTACGGTTGCTGTCCTTGCTGATGAGAAAAGGCCGCGAAAACAACGCCTGCTGCGAGGCGTCGTCAAGGGCCGCGTAATGATGGCCGCGCATCAGCGCCAGCGGAGCCTGCGCATAGTCGAGCCACGGCTGCGGATCGAGCCCCCAGCGCAGTGCACGCACCTGCTTGCCTGAATGAAACCAGGGGACTGCGGCGCGCTCGCCGATCGTCAAGACGTCACCGGCCTGGATTGCTCGTCCATCCAGCGGACCGATCCGTGCGTGCAGATCGGCGCTGCGGCTACCCAGCACCGGCGCACAGTCGAAACCACCCCGCACAGCGAGATAACTGCGGCAGCCATGGTGCACGCCACCGAGGCGCAGCACGGCTCCTGCAGGCAGAAAGCAGCTCGTCCAGGGCGGCAAGGGCTGGTCCTCTACACGGGCTTCGATGATCCCGCCCGTCACGGCAATCACGGCATCCTGTAGGAAACGCAGCAGGGGTCCGGCCAGCGTGATCTCCAGTGCGGCTTCGCCATCGGCGTTGCCCACCAGCGCATTGGCCAGCCGCCATGCCGGCTGATCCATCGCGCCCGCGCGTCCCACGCCAAGCGAAGCAAAGCCGCGGCGCCCCGCATCTTGCAGGCTGCTGAGCAGGCCGGGCTTGATGACTTCGATGCTCATGCCTCGGTGCCCGTAACAACTTGCAGCCTTGCGTTGCAAAACCCAGCATTGCCATGCGTGCAATACCCGCGACGCTGGGATTGGCATCCCAGCCTACGGAGTGACGCGGCGTAGATATTCATGCTCATCTATCGCTTGGAAGCGAACACGATCGCCCGGGCACAATAAGGACGGCGCATCGGCAGCCGGATCGAACAAGCGCAACGGCGTGCGACCGATCAATTGCCACCCACCGGGGAGTTCCTGCGGGTAGATGCCCGTCTGTTGCCCGCCGATGGCGACGCTGCCGGCCGGCACGCTGATGCGTGGACTGCTCCGCCGCGGCACCGCCAACACCGGATCGAGACCAAGCAGATAAGGAAACCCGGGGGCGAATCCGAGCATGGCCACGCGGTAAGTCGCGCGGGTATGACGCGCGACGACCTCTTCCGGCGTCAAGTGCGTGTATTCCGCGACCTCTTGCAGATCTTCACCCGCTGCTCCGCCGTAGCAAACCGGTAGGGTCATTTCGCGTGACGTGATTTCCGCGCCGCTTGCCTGATCCAACGCAGACTGGATGGCCTCGCGCAAGTACTGTTCGGAAAAGCGGCCCTCATCCTCCCGCCAGCCGAGCGGATCGAAGCGCAATAGCAGGCTCGCATAAGCCGGCACGCATTCCACGCTGGCAAGGCAGGACTGCAGCCTCGCGGCTACCTGCAGGACGCGCGCGTTCACTGCTTCATCGATGGCTTCACCGAAGCGCAAGAGCCACGCATCCTCCGCCAGCGGATCGATTTGCACCTGCGGCCAGGCTTGTGTCATGTCAATCTCAGCTCACCTGCACGTCTGGCGGAGTGTAGGCTGGGATGGCAATCCCAGCATCGGGATGTCGCATGCAATGCTGGGATTGTCATCCCAGCCTACGCTCCTGAGTTCACGACCTGTTGACCGAATGGCAGCTAACCAGACCCATCTTCCTGCGGGACCTGACCCGCTACGCATCCCACCTTCCTGGTATACGATTTTTCCCAAGCCTTTCCCACACCGCAACGAAAACTCATGGAGCACAGCATGACTGCATGCAAGCAGCTTTCCTGGAAGGTGTTGCCTTTTTTTGCCGCCATGGCCTTGGCCGGCCCCATGACCTCGGCTACTGCGGCACAGCCCATGTCAAGGCTCGTCATCAATGCCCCTACCTCCCAAGACTTTCAACAGCTGTTTTACGAAGACGATAAGTGGACGTCGACGCGATCCATGGTGAACGGTCTACTCGCGGTGCCGTTCACGTTCAAGCACTTTTCCGACGATGATCTGCAGCAGTTCGGTTCCCAGATGAAGTCCTGGCACAAAACGCTGGATCTGGAGGTCGGCGCCATCAAGGAGTGGTCGCAGGACGGCGAAAAGAGCTTTCAACTGCAAAAGGCGGAATTCGATCGCCTCGGCCAGCACGGCTGGATCATCAGCGGTTTCGCCATGGACGAGCCGTTGTCCAAGGCGATGAGCCTGCACATGTCTGAGGACGCCACCCTCGAACAGACGATACGATTCATCATCGCGGTGAGAAGGAACTATCCGGACGCGCTGATCGGCGATATCGAGCCATTTCCCTCAAGAAGCGTCGATGAGCACGTTCGCTGGCTGGACCGTCTGCAGGCAAGGCTGCATCAGCTCGGGGAAAAGGGGCTGGACTTCTATCGTGTCGATCCCGACTGGGTGGCCTTTCAAGTCGCGCACAAGGGCTCGTGGAGCGATCTGAAGAAGATCGAAGACCATTGCCATGCGAGCGGCGTGAAATTCAGCCTGATCTATTGGGATTCGGATTTCTGGCAAGCCAAGCAATCCGGCACGCTCAGCGACAAGACCTGGTATGACGGCATCATGAAAGAACAGCGCTCGTATGCCGCCGCCGGTGGAAAGCCCGACCAGTATGTCATCGAGAGCTGGACCGGCCAGCCCAAGACCGTGCTGCCCGACTCGGCGCCTTACAGTTTTACGAATTCGGCCAGGGATTTTGTGCGCCTGATCGGTGGTGGCAAACTGTAAATGCCATTCCCATAGGCGAAAGATGTAGGCTGGGATGACAATCCCAGCATCGGTATGTCGTGTGGAAAGCTGGGATTGTCATCCCAGCCTACGCACTAGAAGCCGCTTGCGTAGGCAAACACCATCAGCACCAGCGTCACGGTGATGGCGCCGAAGATACGGGTGGCAATCTGCGCAAAGGGCATCAAGGCCATCCGCTCCGAAGCGGAGAGGATAGCGACATCGCCGGTGCCACCCTGTCCGCTGTGGCAGGCACAAACGATTGCCGTATCGATCGGGTACATGCCCATGCGGCGGCCCACGTAGAAACCGGTAATCATCAGCGTAGCCACCGTCGAAGCTATCGTCAGGGCGTTACTCAGAGTCAATGCCGAGACCAGCTTGTCCCAGGGCGTCATGGAGACACCGATAGCGAACAGCAACGGATAAGTCACCGCAACGGCAAAGAACCGGTAGGCAAGGCTCGCTCCCCGCTGCAACTGCGGGGAAATGGCCATGCCGAGTTTGGCCAGTACGGCGATGAACAGCATCGATATCGGTGCCGGTAAGCCGAACAGGTGGAAGGCCAGCAGACCCGCCACATAGAAGCTGATGCCGGTTATCCCTGCTGCGGCCAGATGGGCGATATCCACGCTCGCGCCTTCCTGGTCGCGGTCTACGTAAGCATGGACCGCGTTTTCTTCCCCCGGATACAGGTATCCGCGCCCGCTCAGATGCGGGTATTTGCGCCCCACGAAATGGAACAGGCCCGATAGCAGAATGGCCGTCAGGCTTCCCAGCATCACCGAGGGGAGTACCTGGGCGAACACCTCATCCTGCGCCTGATGCAGTACCGCCGCATACCCATAGGACAAGGGCAACGCACCCTCGCCTACCCCGCCAGCCATGATGGGAATCACCACGTAAAAAAACGTGTGGCGGACGTCCAGCCCGAGCAGGCTGCCCACCAGGGTGCCTACCAGCATCGCCGCGACCGAGCCACAGGCCAGTGGCACGAAGATCTTGAGGAAACCCTGGATCAGCACACGCCTATCCATCGACAGGATGCTGCCAACAATGATCATGCAGATGAACAGATAGAGAAAATGGGTCGACTTGGTAAAGCTAGTGACACCATGCACGACGATTGGCGGAAGCCATTGCGCGTAGACCAGGTAGGACGGCAGGAAGGTCGCCAGAATCGCCGCGGCGCCGACATGTCGAAGATAGGGCAAGCGCTTGCCGATCTCGCCGCAGGTAAAACCGCCCACTGCCAGTACGGCGATGGCGATGTTGATTTCACCCGGCATCCATCCCTGCCACACCATGACACCAAGCAACGCAAGCAACAACACATAGACAGGCAGGGGAATGATGCCGATGCGGATGTCCATCCACCGCCACCAGCCTTCCGGCCAGAATCGGCGAGCGGCAAGCGCGGATTTCGTGCAGGTCTCTGGAGCACTCATCGTTCAAACCATCCTGATCCCATCCTGGCCGAGGTGCTTGCGCCTAGAAGCGGAAACGGATGCCGATCATGGGATCGACGTTCCACCGGTGCAGATAGCCGCTGGCCAATCCCCCTCTGACCCGCGAATACATCACGCCGGCATAGGTGTCGAAATGGCCGTTGATCCGATAATCCATCCGCACTGAAGGCATGGTCTGGGTGCCGTAGCACTGTGGGGAATCGGACCCCGAGCATTGGGTCTTTCCGTAGGCGTTCTGGTGGTAGTAGTACCAGCCCGCCGCCAGATCCAGCTTGGCCGTGATGGGATGGTCAAAGCCGATCCAATACACAGTCAGTACTTTGGCATGCGGATAGGCCGAATCGTTGACTACGCTAAACCAATACCCGCCCAGCCCTTGCAACGGCGCCGCAAGTGCATGCGAAGGGTTGCGCAATCGCAGGTTTGCGATACCCGCGTAGAGCGTCCAGTGATCCAAACGGTATTTGGCCATGGCCAGATAGGACGTATTGTCCGAAACGGTGGCGACCAACGAATCGGGTGGAGCGCCCTTGGCCATTTGCCCTGCCGTGAGTGAACTCGCGGAAAGGGCTGTGTTTTTGTGTCCCCATGCGATGTCCATGGACCATCGTCCCTGGTCAAAGCCGACATCGATGTTTTTGGCCATGCCCGGGCTTCCTTGGGTGTAGCCCGGCTGGAACAGTCCGCTGATCCGAAAATGTTTGTACTGGTAAGCGTATTTGATGGAGTTGTCCAAACGGCCGTCTTCGGTTACGCCGATGCCCGCCGCGGCATTGGAATAAGAAAGGATGGAAAAGGCGTAGGAGCCGGCCAAGGGATCGTAGTGGCTCATCGCGTCTCTGTCCGGGAGGTTGTTGCGCCCCAGCGTGAGGCTGCCATAGGTCTTGGAACTGATACCCCAATAGGCCGGTCCGTTGAAGGTTTGTCCCGCGCGACTGGAGTCGCCCGCCGCACGCTGTCGACTTTGCGGCACCCCGTTGTTGTCGACGAGGGATTGCAGACCATTCGTCAAACGGAACGAATGCGGCGAAAACCCGGTTTCCAGCTTGAACACGAAGTCGAAATCGCCCGCTATCTTTTGCTTGCCGCGCAAGCCGATGGACGACTGGCTTAGGCCATTGGGCGCGATCGAAACCAGGGATTGATGCGCGGTCTTATTGATAAAGTAGTTCAAGCCCGCAGCCGAGCTTCCACTGACTTTGGCACCTGCACGCAAATACGCAACGCCGATGTCATAAACGCCGTACAACGTGATGCCATGCCAAGTCAGTTCGTCCTCCGCCGCTTTCGTTTCGGAGGGGGCCAGCATGCCCATGACAAGCAAGGCGAGCGCAGACCGACCCATTCCCTTTCTCGCAACCGACTCCATCGCAATACGCTTGCAGTTCATGGCACTCCTCGGTCATTGCATTCGTCACTCGCTCACACCATCACGGGCGCACGCACCGAGAGTCATCCATTGCATGACTCTTGCAGATGCGGCGTAGCGCGGCGGGAGCCCGTTGCAGTCGAATGTACCGACCTCAGATCGATCGCCCAATAAAAGAACTCCTAAATTGTTTAGAGATGCAGGTGAGTACCGTGGCGCACGCGCACCACGGCCTGCTTCGAGGTTTTAGCGCACGTCGCGCTGCTCCCTGGCCATCCTCCCATTGAGCGGAACGCAGGTTGACGCAAGCCAACCTCCGGCAAGGCTTCAGGGCACCCGGCGAAAACGTTTACCAGCGTCTTTCCTCACGCCGTTTTCACGGGGCACATTGTTTGATCGCCCCCGAAGATTTGGGGGAATCTAGCGGGGGAGTGAGTTCCGTTTTTCACGCGTCTGGTGACAACCAGGGTAAGTAACTCACCCAATAGATCGCGTTTGCAGAAAGTCGCGCCGGCAAGCAGGCCGCGACTCGTCATCGTTTGATTCGAATTTGCGCAAAGCAAGCTCATGGTGCCTGCATGTCATCGCCCACGAAAGCCGGGGCGCGCACCGATTTGATACACCGCGCAAGAAAGTTGACTGATCGACTTTTTCTTACTTTCCACAGGAGTAGAGAGCGATGAGAAAACTAGCTGCAACGAAGCGGAACAATCGTGCGGTTTTCAGGTTCCTGGGCGCCTCGGTACTGGCGCTGGCGCCGGTGGGATTCGTCGGCGCCCAAACCGTGGTGCCGTCGAATGCGAAAGCGCTGTGCGCAGTCGCGCCAACCACCTTCGCCAGTTGGTTTGTCAGCGGCAAGCCAAGCCTGAATGGCGCGGTCAATCCGGCCGACAGCATCAAGTTCCCGAACCAGAACGACTGCAACTTCTACAACTGGAGTGCGCAGATGTTTCTCTGGCTCACCTCTCCAGCATCTGGCGCGTATGGCTCGAAAGGCTTCGTATTCACGTCGCCGATTTTCTATAACGTCTCCGGCTTGAGTAACGGCAAGCGCACCTATTCGCAAAACCAGCCGGACAACCCGCTTCCCCTGCTCAACGTACGCGCCGCTCAGGCCGGTGAGCACGGCTTGCAGCTGGTCACCGACAAGAACGGTCAGATCTTCGAAGTGGTGCCGGCTACGCAGGCCGAGAACGGCAATTCGCTACTGCGCAACGCGGCCGGCAAAATGATCGAGATTCGTCGCGTCGAAGAGCAGCCCGGCAAGAAGCCGAAGTTCTTCGATGCGGCCGACAAGGAGATCGTGCAACCGAAGGCTCCGAAGCTCGATACTACGCTGGCTTTGCGCGTCGCACCGCAATTGGCCACGGCCACGCCCGCGGAAAAGAAGAACTTCGTGCAAGGGTTCCAGGTGAACGGCGAGGTGGTGTTCGTCGACAGTAACGGCAACACCATCGACCCGACCCAGGGCCAGGCCGGCGGCTTGTCGGGCGTGCTGCTCGCGCAAGACCAGTCGCTGGTGTACTACGCCACGATGGTCAACGACGTTTATGCGTTTTTCCAGACCGGCACCGTGAATGGCACCTTCCCAAGCGGCCCGAGCGGCTACAGCTTCTTCCCCACCTCGGCCCAGCAACTGACCCCGGTGCTCAGGTACGCTGCCTCGAAGGGTTCGAACCTGCCGGACCGGGTCGCCCTGACGATGGAATTGAAGACCTCGTGGATCGATACCGCGGGCCTGCCTGCGCTGGGATTGAAGCCAAGCGACTTCATCACCGTCACGACCACGGTACCCGTGTACAACCGCAGTAATCCGAAGCTATGGATTCCTACCAGCCAGACCAAGCAAGTCAACCTGGCCATGGTGGGCATGCATGTGGTCGGCAGCGTCGCCGGACATCCGGAAATGGCCTGGGCCACCTTCGAGCACGTCACCAATGCGCCGAGCTCCGGTTACCAGTACACCAATGTCCAGGGCGGGACGTCCTCGGTGCCGCAAGGCAAGGCCGGCAAGTGGGCATTCGCCTCACCCACTGCAACGGTCTACAACTTGCAGAAGGCGAACTACAAGGCTGCGCCAAACATCCAGGGGCAGACCTACAAGGACGGCACCAACACGTATGTCACGGATATCACGCCTAGCGACACCCTGCGTTCAAAGGCCTGGGGTACCGGCTCGGACGCGTCGGACTTCGTCTTGGAAAATACCGAAGTCATTTCGTCCGACAGCAGTGTGTTGACCCAGATCGCGAAGGGTGACGTGCGCGCCAACTACATCATGACCGGGGCGACCTGGACCATCCATGGGCAGACGGTGCAGAACCCGCCGCCCGGCCAGACGCAGCCCAACAACCAGATCGGCACGAATCTGCTCAACAACACCACCATGGAGACTTACGATCAGGGCATCGATGCCCGATCCAACGGTTCGAACTGCTTCAGCTGCCATGCCAACGGCTCGCAGCCTGCGGGGCAACCGGCCAATACCGCAGTAAGCCATATTTTCACCACGCTGGTCCCGCTATACCCGAAGTCGAACTAGCCGCATGGCCCTGCGGCGCCGCCGGCGCCGCAGGGCATCGTCCCTTTCCGTACCAGGGCCTGGTGCGGACCTGTGCATCCACGTTGGGAACGGCACATGTCGACTGTGTGGCAACACCTCGAAGTGCGGGTCACCGGTACAGTACAGGGCGTGGGGTTTCGCCCTACGGTATATCGGCTGGCCCTCGCCTGCGGACTTGACGGCGAAGTCCTGAACGACAGCGAAGGCGTACTGATCCGGCTGGCCGGCGCTCCGGATGATGTACGTGACTTCATGCGCCGACTGCCCGGCGAAGCGCCGCCGCTGGCGAAGATCGATTCGATTGCCGCGACCGAGCGTGCCGACTTCCGCGAATACCGCGGCTTTCGCATCTCCGATTCGCGCCACGCTGCGGGCCGCACCGAAGTGGCCGCCGATGCCGCAGTCTGCCAAAGCTGCCTCGACGAGATCAGCGATCCGCAGCAGCGGCGCTATCTCTATCCCTTTACCAACTGCACCCATTGCGGACCGCGGCTGTCCATCGTGCTGGGCATTCCCTACGATCGTGCGGCCACCACGATGGCAGCTTTCGCGATGTGCCCCGCGTGCGCGCGGGAATACGGCGATCCGCTGGATCGGCGCTTCCATGCGCAACCGATCGCTTGCCACACTTGCGGTCCAACTTTGACGCTGCACGAGGATGGAGCAGCGCTACGCTTCGGCGCAGACGGCAATGCGCGTGCGACGATGGCGCGCCAGCTGGAGCACCTGTGCCGTGCACTGGCCGCGGGCAAGATCGTGGCTTTGAAGGGTCTCGGCGGATTCCATTTGTGCTGCGACGCCACCCAGCACGCGGCGGTCGCCACGCTACGCCGGCGCAAGGCACGCGAAGCCAAGCCTTTCGCCCTGATGGCTGCGGACCTGGCCGCGATACGCCGCTATTGCGATATCTCCCCGCTTGAAGAGCAACTGCTGGGAAGCCCCGCCGCGCCGATCGTTCTGCTCGAGGCACGCAACGAGCCGGCGCCCGACCGCCCGGCGCTTGCGGACGCCATTGCGCCGAACAGCCGCCTGCTCGGGTTCATGTTGCCCTATACGCCGCTGCACTACCTGCTGTGCCGCCAGTTCGGCCGGCCGCTGGTCATGACGAGCGGGAACCTGTCCGGCGAACCGCAACTGATCGACAACGCCGAAGCCCTGCTCAAATTGGGCTGCATCGCCGACCTGATCGCCACCCACAATCGCGACATCGCCAACCGCATGGACGATTCGGTCGTGCGCGTCGTCGCCGGCCAAGCTCGGCTACTGCGGCGCGCGCGCGGTTATGCGCCGCGCTCGATCACGCTGCCCGCGGGTTTCGAGCGTGCCGATGGCATCCTCGCTTACGGCGCCGAGCTCAAGTCCACGTTCTGCCTGGTGAAACAGGGCGCAGCCATCCTGTCGCAACACCAAGGCGACCTGGAAGAGGTCAACACCTACGAAGACTACGAGCGCAATCTCAGCCTCTACCGCCGATTGTTCGAGTTCACTCCGCGCCATTACGCCGTCGACCTGCACCCCGAATACCTGAGCAGCAAGCTGGCGCGCCGCGAGTCCCCTGCTTCCGTTATCGCGGTACAGCACCATCACGCGCACATTGCCTGCGCCATGGCGGAAAACGGTCTGGCCAGAACGCATCGCCCGGTGCTGGGCATCGCCTTCGACGGGCTGGGCATGGGCGACGGCGGTAGCCTGTGGGGCGGCGAATTCCTGCTGGCCGACTACGCGGGCTACCGCCGGCTGGCTTGCCTGAAGCCGGTGGCCATGCCTGGCGGCGGACAAGCGGTCCGGCAGCCATGGCGCAACACCCTGGCCCAACTGCTTGCCTGCATGGAGTGGGAGGATTTCGCTACGCGCTACGGCGATACGGGCATAGGCCGAATGCTGTTGGCCCAACCCATCCCGACATTGCGCACCATGTTGTGTGAGCGCGTGAACTGCCCAATGGCCAGTTCCGCCGGCCGCCTGTTCGACGCCGTCGCCGGCGCGCTCGGCCTGCACACTGAGCAGGCGCAGTTCGAAGGGCAAGCCGCCATCGCGCTGGAAATGCTGGCCGACCGCCCTACGCTGCAAAGCTGCCTCGCGCTCGGCATGGAGCATGGTGGCGAGGCCTACCGCCTGGCTATCGTGGCCGATGCCGTACCGCTCGTGCTCGATCCAGGCAGCATTTGGCCACGGCTTTGCGACGACCTGCTGCACGGCGTACCGCCCGCCGTCATCGCCGCCCGCTTCCATGCAGGATTGATCCTGGGCATCGCCGACATGGCCGAGCATTTGCGCCGCAAGCATGGCTTCGGCGACGTGGTGCTATCCGGCGGCTGCATGCAGAACGCACTGCTGATGGAGGGCTTGGTCGACACGTTCACCGCCGTTGGCATGCGCTGCCTGACCCATACGCTCGTGCCGGCCAACGACGGTGGCATCGCACTCGGACAAGCCGTGGTCGCCGCTGCACGCATTGCCGGACAGCCGTCCATCGCCGCATCGATTCCCCAAGTTCATGCATAACCGGAAGAGGAAAGGCATATGTGCCTAGGCATACCAGGAAAAATCGTCGCCATTAGCGATAGCGTGCAACTGCTCGGCATCGTCGACGTGGGCGGCATACAACGCGCGGTGGACTTGAGCTGCGTCGCCCAAGGCTACGAATCGCTGGAATCGCTGATCGACCGCTGGGTGCTGGTCCACGTGGGCTTCGCCATGAGCGTGATCGACGAAAGCGAGGCTCAGGCCACTCTCGCGGTACTGACCGAGCTGGGCCAGGTCCAGGAAGAGCTGGCCGCCATGCAGGAAGGCGCATCATGAGCGGCGGCGAGAACATCGAACAGCTGCACGCGCTCTATCCATTCTTGGGTACAAAAAAAACCAATAGCGCCGCCATGCAGCAGGCCCTGCTGATTTCGGTGCAGCAAAAAATCGCCCAACACCTGGATATAGTCGGGCGATTTTTTGCGACGCAAAACGAGGCCGTGATCGCGTGTGCGCGCACCATTGCCGACATCTATCGAAGCCAGGGCCGGCTCTTCACGATGGGCAATGGCGGTTCGAGCTCGGACGCCTCGCATATTGCGGTCGAGTTTCTGCATCCGGTGACGACCGGCCGTCCGGCACTTCCGGCCTTCGACCTCAGCTGCGACAAGACCGTCATGAGTGCGATCGCCAATGACGTCGGCTACCAGCACGTTTATGCGCGTCAGGTGGCGAGCCTGGTGCGCAAGGAGGACGCGCTGATCGGCGTTTCGACCAGCGGCAATTCGGCCAACCTACTGCGTGCGTTTGTCCAGGCCAAAAAAATCGGCGCCGCCACCATCGGCCTGTGCGGCGGCGATGGCGGCGAAATGGCCAAGGCCGAGCTGGACCATTGCCTGGTGGTCGACTCGGACAGCATCCACCGCATCCAGGAGTGCCACGTCGCCATCTATCACGTGCTGTGGGATCTGGTGCATACACTGCTGGCCGACGAGCGCGGATTTTCGGGCAGCAAAACCCAAGAACCAACAGGGGCCAAGTCATGAAGTATGTGGATGAGTATCGCGACCCGGTGGCGGCGGATAAGCTGATCAAGGAAATCACGCGGCTCGCCGATAAGCTCGCCGCCCAACGTGGCCGACCGGTCAACGTGATGGAAGTTTGCGGCGGCCACACGCATTCGATCTTCCGCTACGGCATCGAGAACATGCTCCCGCCGAGTGTGGAGCTGATCCACGGGCCGGGTTGCCCGGTCTGCGTACTGCCCATAGGGCGGGTCGACGATTGCGTGGCGATCGCCGAACACGAAAACGCCATCATGACCACCTTCGGCGACGCGATGCGCGTACCGGGGTCCAAACGCAGCCTGTTGCAGGCGAAGTCACTGGGCGCCGATGTGCGCATGGTCTATTCACCGCTGGACGCGCTCAAGATCGCACGTAGCCATCCCGACAAAGAGGTGGTGTTCTTCGGACTCGGCTTCGAAACCACCATGCCCAGCACGGCCTTGACCGTGCTCAAGGCCGAGGCGGCGGGCATCGGCAATTTCTCGCTGTTCTGCAACCACATCACCATCATCCCGACGATCAAGGCGGTGCTCGACTCGGAAGACTTCCAGGTCGACGGCTTTCTCGGTCCCGGCCACGTCAGCATGGTGATCGGCACCCGCCCTTATGGCTTCATCGCCGAGCACTACCGGCGCCCCGTCGTAATAGCAGGCTTCGAGCCTCTGGACATACTGCAATCGCTGTGGATGGTATTGAAGCAACTCGATGCGGGGGACGCGCGGATCGAGAACCAGTACAGCCGCGTCGTCCCGGAGGATGGCAACCCCGCGGCACTCCAGGCGATCGGCCGCGTCTTCGAGCTGCGCCCCTACTTCGAATGGCGCGGCCTCGGCTCGATCGACCATTCCGGCGTGCAGCTCACCGCGCGCTATGCCGCCTACGACGCGGAACGGAAATTCGCCCTGCCCTCGATCGCCATCGCAGAGCCCAAATCCTGCCAATGCGGCGAAGTGCTCAAGGGCGTGATCAAGCCCTGGCAATGCAAGGTCTACGGCAAGGCTTGCACTCCGCAGACACCGCTGGGTGCGTTGATGGTGTCGAGCGAAGGCGCGTGCGCCGCTTATTACCAGTACGGCGGCGGTCCGCGCGGACTCGTCAACGAACACCCGCCAGGAGAACACGCCGCATGAACGTCACGCAGGAAAAATCCTTGGCCGGATTGACCGGTAGCGCCGCGAAAGATTCCCGCATTCGGCGCAGCAAGCTGGCCAGTCCGCTCATCACGCTGGCGCACGGCGGTGGCGGCAAGGCGATGCGCGAGCTGATCGATGACGTCTTCATCGATGCCTTCAGCAACCCTACGCTCAACACGCTGGAGGACCAGGCGCGCATTCCGCTGGCCGAGCTGGCGCGCCTTGGCGACCGCCTGGCCATGACGACCGATTCCTACGTCATCGACCCGATCTTCTTCCCCGGCGGCGACATCGGCAAGCTGGCCGTCTGCGGCACCGTGAATGATTTGGCCGTTGGCGGTGCCACGCCGCTTTACCTAACGTGCGCCGTCATCATCGAGGAAGGCATGCAGGTGGAAACACTGCGTCGCATCGTTGCCTCCATGGCCGAGACTGCCAGGGCGGCCGGCGTCAGCATCGTCACCGGCGATACCAAGATCGTCGGACGTGGCAGCTGCGACAAAATATTCATCAACACCGCCGGGGTCGGTGTGATTCGCCAGAACCATCAGCTCGGCGCCAACCGGGCGCGCCCTGGCGACCGCATCCTGGTCAACGGCTATCTGGGTGATCATGGTGCCGCCGTGCTGAATGCGCGTGGCGACATGCATCTGAGCAGTCCGATCCAGAGCGATTGCGCTGCCTTGCACGGCTTGATTTCCGTGCTGCTTGCAGCTGCACCGGGAACGCGCTTCATCCGCGATGCCACGCGCGGCGGCATTGCGTCGGTGCTGAACGAAATCGCCGAAGCCTCGGCGTGCGGCATCGAAATCGCCGAGGCTGCCACGCCGCTTCGCCAGGAGGTCAAGGGATTCTGCGAAATACTGGGCCTCGACCCGCTCTACCTGGCCAACGAAGGCAAGCTGGTCGCCGTGGTGCCGGAAGCTGAAGCAGCTGCTGCGCTGCAAGCCTTGCGTGCACACCCACTGGGGCGCGAAGCGGCCGACATCGGTGCGGTGCTTGCCGACGGCCACGCCGGCCGCGTCCACATGCAGACCGTTTTCGGCGGCAAGCGCATCGTTGACATGCTGATCGGTGAACAGCTGCCGCGCATTTGTTGATGCCGGCACCTTTGTAAGCGTGCCCCCCTCTCCGCCAAGGTTCCCCCATGCACACATTCTCTTCCAAGCAGTACATCCCGGCAGAAGGCCTGCTGACCCGCATTGTCGACCAAGACGAAGTGTTGACGCTGGACTACCAGGAAGCCACGCGTCGTCATCAGCGCTCGCTCTGGTGGGGCACTGCCGTGGGCTATCGCGCCATGCAAGTTGCGGCCGTCGCGCTTTCGGCAGAAAGCCTTTGGCGGCGCGACAACCTGGTCGTCGTCAGTGCCCATCCCGGACCCGGCGTGCTCGACTCACTGAACTACGTCACGCTGTGCGCCGACCGCGGCACGCTGACCGTGCTGCAGAACGACCATTGCGTCAATCGCTGCAATAGCGAGATGAAATTCGAGTGGTGGGTCAGCGACGGCGACCGCACCGCCCACATCAGGCTCGACGAAGACTTCGTTCCGCGCGAATTCTATGAATTGATCGATCGGCGCGTGTACAGCGAAACCCGTGCCGACGATGACAAGCTGTTCGAGCTGTACAAGGTGAACCTGTCCTCGCGGATCTGGGTGGCGCCGCTGGAGCAAAGCTTTACGTTCGAGTTGCTGCCGCCGATGGCGCGGGGGGAACGGCCGGTTGGCCACGCTTGGGTCAAGGAACCTGCATGACGGAAAGCCCGTTTCCGCTTGCAATGGACCCGCTGAAGGACGAGATTCCGGCGAGAATGCTTGTGCTGGCGAGTGTGGCAGAACCACCACGTGACTACGACGGCGACCTGTTCGGGCATTATCCCGGCATGAAGCTCGGACGCATGTCCGATGTCGACTTTTTTGCGGGGAAACTGTGCGACCTGGCAGCGCAGGTGCTTGCGGAAGGCACGGCGGACGATGAGTGGGTGTTGACCGCACCGGCCTATTACCGGCTTCCCGCCGGCGCCAATCTGCTGGCGGAGCGCATGCACAGCATGCTGTGCGATCGAGGCGTCGCATTGTCGCTCGTGGCATTGCGACAGTCGTTCGAACAGATCGCCGTGCACAGCCTCGAGGAGTTTCGGCTCTCCCACGACTACAGCCTGAGCCCGCTGGCCCAGCGCGTCATCGAACGGCAACGCCTGCACGATATGGCGCCTTCGGACCCAAGCCGGCGGCGCTTCGCCAAGCGCAAGGTGATCGTCGTCAACGATATTCACGTCACCGGCACGCAGCAGCGCTTCATGCAACTCGAACTGGCGGCGGCCGGTGCCAGTGAGTGTCATTGGCTGTATATCTTCCACATCGAGGATGAGCTGGCACGTGCTTGCCCAGAGATCGAACACCGTATCAACAACAGCGACCTGGCCGATCTCGACAGCTATGCAGCCCTGCTGTCGGATCCGGCAACGCGCCACACAGCGCGCTGCCTGGCGCGTCTGTTCAATACAGAACCCGATCAGTTCCGCTATCTGGTCGCCACACTGCAACCGAATGCGCGCGAACGGATCTATCGCCTGGCGAGGGACGAGGAGCGCTATGACATCCCCTTATTCGCCGAAAAAATGCGCCTACTGGCCGGTAGCGACTAGACGGAGGCAAATCCGATCATGTACGCCATCAATTACCGTATCCCCCAAGTCGACCTGGCGGAAATCCGCAAGCCGCACTACCAGATTCCGCTGGACCGCTCTTCCGGGTTGTTTGCCGAGGAAATGGTCGACGTGCGCGACTACGGCCTCAGCTTCCTGTCCTGGCATGCCATCGATGACGGCAGCAATGCGCCTTATGGCAAGCCAATCGCCGGCAGCAGGACCGACGGCTGGCTGCGCAGGACGTTCGCCGAAAAGCTGGCGCGCGCCGACCGATTGCTTGCCGAGTACGATGCGCAATTGCTGATTCTCGACGCCTACCGTTCGATCGAATGCCAGCACGGACTGTGGGGATTTTTCTGGGAACTTGGGCGCAAGGAGAACCCCGCGGCGAGCGACGAAGACCTGCGCCAATATGCGTCGCGCTACCTGCGGGACCCGCGCACCTTTGATCGCAACGACGCACGCACGTTCCCCATACACTGCACCGGGGCATCCATCGACGTCGTGCTGCGCAGCCGCTCGACGGGGCAATGGCTCGACATGGGTTCGCGCTTCGACGAATACACCGAGGCCAGCGTCACCGACTACTTCGAACGCCAGCTGCTGCAGGATGCGATCAGCCAGGACGACCACCGGCTGTGGAACCGGCGCCTGTTGCACTGGGCGCTATCGAGCCAGGACATTACCAACGACCCGCTGCTGTACTGGCACCACGACTGGGGCAACCAGATCTGGATCAAGGTCAAGCGGGCGGTCTACGGCGACGCGCTGGAGACGGCCTGGTACGGCTACGTCGACGCCCCGCCCCGGTCCCCGGCCGCGCTCGCAGGCTGAAGGAGCATTTGCCTATGGACTTTCAAACGCAGCCCCGCGCGATGACGGGGAACCCGGACGCGGTCGGCGAATTGAGCGCTGCGATGATGCGCGAGTTGCGTGCACGCAATCGTGCGAACCTCGCCGCGGCGGCGGCGCAGACCGACCCGCTGGCACGGCTCGAAGGCAGCCTGGCCGTGCATTGCCGAGTCGATCTTGCCAGCCGCACGATGCTGGAAAGTGCTTCGATGGCCAGCTTGTTCAAGGGCTACGAAGCGCTGCTGCCAGGGCGCGACTTGAGCAAGGTCGGACTGATCAGCGCGACCGCCTCCGGCATTTGCGGCGGCGTCCACGCCACTGCCTCGGCGCTGTGCCTGGAGATGGCGCTTGGCCTGGCGCCGCCGCCTCTGGGCATCGTGTTGCGCAACCTGCTTTTGAGCTGTCAGTACCTCAACGACAGCTGCCTGCATCTGTTCGTACTGGCCGGACCAGACTATTCGCGCCAGGCGTTCGAACGGACCAATCCGGAAATCTGGAACCGTGCAGTAAAGGCACCGTCCCGCCACGCGCAACAGCACGGCTACACGCGCATCGGCGACCTCATGGCCGCGCTCGACAAAGGAACTGGCGCCTTGTACCAGGAGGCGCTGCAGATGGCGGCACGCGCACGCCAGGCCTACACGCTGCTGGGCGGCAAATACCCGCACTCGGAATCGATCGTTCCTGGCGGGGTGGCGCTCCTCGCCGACGCGGCCAAACTCGCCGAATTCAGCGCTGTGTTGCAGCCGTTTGCCGCCTATAGCCAAAAGGCCGCCGCGGTCTGGGACGAAGTGTTCGACTTCCTGCTGGAGATCGAACCGCGCTACGCCGAACTCGGGCGCGCGCGCGCCTCGATGCTCGACTTTGGCCAATGGGATCATCCGGATCACTACGACGGCAGCTACGCACGCTGCGACATCTGGGGTGCGCAGCGCTGGTCAACGCCAGGTGCGCTGATCGATGGTCAGCTGGCCTGCACCGAGCTGAGCCTGCTCAACGCTGGCATCGAAGAACATCTGGACCACTCCTATCAGCAGCGCGCAGCCGAACCGCGCGCCTTCATCAGCACTGATCCGAACGGTAACCCCATCTCGCGCTTCCATCCCTGGAACAAGAGGACCGAACCCGCCAAAGCGCACAATCCCCACGCGTATAGCTGGGGCTCAAGCTTTGCCTGGCGCGGCCACAATTTCGAGGTCGGAGCCTATGCGCGCCTCTACTTGAGTGCAGCGGCGCGAGCTCTGCCACCCAGCAGGCATGTTGCGGCCGATGGCGCTGGACTGGATTTCAGCTTACCGGATGAAATGGGCCGGGAACTCGCCTTGCGCTGGAATATCCCTGCACTATGGAACACCTTTGAGCGCAACCGCGCCCGTGCGTACTCCCTTGCGTTCAACCTTGGCGTAACGCGCGAGAATATCGCGCTGGCCGAGGCGGCCATTGCTTCGGGCGAAACCAGAACGCGCGTATCGCTCGATAATCTACCAACCGGGCGGTGCCTCGGTGTCGGCTTGTGGGGCGCCAGCCGCGGTTTCCTTGCGCATTGGGCCGTGCTGGAGAGTCAGGTGATCGACAACTACCAGATCGCCATCCCTTCGCGCATCAACGTCGGAACGCGCATGCCGGATCGTACTCCGGGACCGCTGGAGCAAGCCTTGTCCAACACGCGCATCGTTGAAAGCCGCTACAGCGGTCCGGATGATTTCACCGGCATCGATATCCAGCGTGTCGTGCAAAGCTTCGATCCATGCATGGATTGCACGGTTCATATCCTGATCGGTGATGGCGCAACGGTACTGGAACGCACCATCGATACGCGCGCCCGGTAATCGTAGGCTCGGTTGTAAAACCCTGCATTGCCATGCACACAACCCGCGCGATGCTACTCAGCGCTTGCAAAGCACCTCATGCAACGCCGCCATCAGCGCATGCACACGCTCATCGCTGATGCGGTAATAGATCGACTGCCCTTCACGACGCCCCTGGACGAGGCCCTCGCGCCGTAACAAGGACAAATGCTGCGACACCACGCTTTGCGCCACCCCCAGCGTCTCGGCGAGGTCGTTGACCGAACGTTTGCCGTCCAGCATTTGACACAGCAGCAGCAAGCGGTTCTGGTTGCCGACGGCCTTGAGCATGCCCACGACATCCTCAGCGCGGCGTTGCATGGCCTGGATATCCAGGCTTCCGGCCTGCCGCTTGCGGGACGTGCCGGCAGGCATCCTGCTCATAGGGCATCCAGCGGCAGCTTGAGATAGCGAATGCCATTCTCCTCGGCCGCCGGCAAGTGTCCCGCCCACATGTTGACCTGCACCGATGGCAGCAGCAGCCGCGGCACGGCCAGCCTGGCATCCCGCTCAGTACGCAAGCGTACGAACTCCTCTTCGCTCACCCCCTGACGCAGGTGGATATTGTTCCGCTTCTGCTCGCCCATCGTCGTCGCGTAGCCATAGTCTTCGCGGCCCGGCGGCTTGTAGTCGTGACACAGGAATACGCGGGTGTCGTCCGGCAGCTCGAACAGCTTGCGCGAAGAGCGATACAACACAGCGGCGTCGCCGCCGGGGAAATCGCAACGTGCCGAGCCATAGTCCGGCATGAACAGCGTATCGCCGACGAAGGCCGCATCGCCGATCACGTGTGTCATGCATGCAGGCGTATGCCCGGGCGTGTAAAGGGCGACGGCCTCGATGCTGCCCAAGTGATAATGTTCACCGTCCTTGAACAGATGGTCGAATTGGCTGCCATCGCGCCGGAATGCCGCCCCCGCATGGAACAGTTCACCGAACACATCCTGCACGGCCGCGATGTGCTCACCGATAGCCACTTTTCCGCCCAATCGGGCTTGCAGGTAGGGCGCCGCCGACAAGTGATCGGCATGCACATGGGTTTCGATCAGCCAGACCAGCGACAAGCGCATCGCTTGCACGAAGGCCACGATGGCATCGGCCGAGACGTGGCCGGTGCGTCCCGAGGCCGGGTCGAAATCGAGCACGCTATCGATGATTGCCGCTTCGCGCGTCGCCGGATCCCACACCACGTAACTGAAGGTGTTGCTGGATGCGTCAAAGAATGCCTTGACCTCAGGAGCTGTCATGCGCGGTTTCCTTCAAATACGATCAGCCAATCGCCAGCCCAGCACCATCGCGGCAACCAGGCCCCCTATCGGCAGCATGTCGCCTGCCAACGACACCAGGGCCGGCCCCGGGCAATAGCCGGCAAGCCCCCAGCCCACACCAAAGATAGCTGCGCCGCCCACCAGGCGCACATCGATACGGCGCGTTTCCGGCAGGCGAAAACCATCGGCCAGCCATGGTGTGGACCGTCGCCACGACCAGCGGTAACCGAGCATCGTGACCGGAATCGCTCCCAGCATCACGAACAGCAGGCGCGGGTCCCAGGCACCGGCCACGTCCAGAAAGCCTAGCACCACCGCCGGCTGCGTCATGCCACCCAGCACCAGGCCAACACCAAGGAGCAATCCCGCCAACCCGGCCATCAGGAACTTCATGCGGGCAGACCTCCGATAATGTGCCGCACCACGAACACTGTGGCCATGGCCGTGAGCATGAACACCACGGTCGCCACCATCGAGCGTGGCGAAAGGCGCGCCACCCCGCATACGCCGTGGCCACTGGTGCAGCCACGGCCCAACCGGGTCCCCACCCCCACCAACAGACCTGCCGCAAGCATCCAGGGCCAGCCAACCTGGGGCACTCCCACGCGGGTTCCCGGCCACCACCACAAAGCCACCGGCGCCGCGACCAGGCCGAGAAGAAAACTGACGCGCCACGCGCGATCCCCTGGCGACACACCCGATACCAGGCCCGCAGCGATGCCGCTGATCCCAGCGACCCGACCCAATGAGCCCATCAGCAAGACGGCGGCCAAGCCAACCAGAACACCACCCAAGGTGGCGAAGAGCCAGGCATGCATAATAATATTCGCATATTAGATACTTCTAATATATCACACATGTGTTCTACCGGGCAATGCGGCTGCCGCGTCACCTCGAAACGTAGGCTGGGATGACAATCCCAGCATCGCGTGGCTTGCGTGCATGGCAAAGCAGGGTTTCGCAACCCAGCCTACGCGCGTTCAGTGCGGTGACGCGTATGCGGAGAAGATCGGGTCATGCCGCTTCGTAGCGCTCCAGCCAATGGGCATAAGACGCAGGCAGCGTCCACGACGCGCGCTCGACACCCAAGGCGCGAGCAGCTTTGTAGGTCCAATGCGGATCGGCGAGATGAGCCCGGCCGACCATCACCAGGTCGAGCTGCCTGTCCTGCAGCACACGCTCGGCCAATTCAGGAGTACCGATGCCCCAGGCCGAGGCAACCGGAAGGCCCGCCTCGCGGCGCACCCGCTCGGCGATCGGTGCCAGAAAGGCGGGCGCCCACGGAATGCTGGCCGTGGGCGTGGAAAAACCAACACTGACACTGAGCAAATCCAATCCTCGCTGCTTGAAGCCCTTGGCCAATTCGATGGATTCGGCCAGCGTCTCATTGTCGCGTCCGTCGTATTCGATCACGCCAAAACGGGCGGTGAGCGGCAAATGCTCGGGCCACACCTCGCGCACCGCAGCCAGGGTTTCAAGCAGGAAGCGGCTACGGTTCTGAAGGCTGCCGCCATAAAGGTCATCACGCTGGTTGGAGTGCACCGAGAAAAAACTCTGCGCCAGATAGCCATGGGCGAAGTGCAATTCCAGCCATTCAAAGCCGGCATCGCGCGCGCGCCGAGCTGCCGCAACGAAGTCCGCGCGCACGCGAGCGATGTCTTGCAGGGTCATCGCCTGTGGCGGCTTGGACAGATGGGCGCCGAAGGGTACGGCCGAAGGAGCGATGGTCTGCCAGCCACGCGCATCGTCCACGGCGATATGGTCATCGCCCTCCCACGGCACATTCGCGCTGGCCTTGCGGCCGGCATGGGCGATCTGGATGCCGGGCACCGCGCCTGCCGCCTTGATCGCCTCGACCACCGGTACGAAAGCCCGCGCCTGCTGATCCGTCCACAATCCGGTGCAACCGGGCGTGATGCGGCCTTCAGGCGACACCGCGGTCGCCTCCACGATGACCAGGCCGGCGCCGCCGCGCGCCAGGCCAGCAAGGTGCACACGGTGCCAATCGTTGATCAGGCCGTCTTGCGCCGTGTACTGGCACATTGGCGGAACGGCGATGCGATTGCGCAGGGTGACATCCTTGAGTTTGAACGGTTCGAACAGGGCGGGCATGGGGAGGGCTCCGGGTTGATGTACTATTGTTCGATAATAATCGAACTTTCAAAGAAAGGTCAAAGGCCTTACCATTCCACCGATGCGTCCGTACAAACACCCCGCCGCCGACCAACTGACCCTCGAGCGGATTTTTCACGCCCTCAGCGATCCGATCCGGCTGGAAATCGTCCTGCATCTGGCACGCGTGGAGACCGCCACCTGCGGAGAGCTGGACGGCGATCGCCCCAAGTCAAGCATGTCCCACCACTTCCGCATCTTGCGCGATGCGGGGCTGGTACATACGCGCGCAGAAGGCACCACCCATCAGAACAGCTTGCGCCTCACGGATCTCGATGCGCGTTTTCCGGGGCTGATGCATGCGATCCTTGCGCAGGCCATGAGCGGTGGCGCGGCTTCCGCCAAACCTAGGCGCAAACGCTGAGCAAACCGGGGCCTACCTGCCCAGCTTCAAGGACAGCGGCACGTCGATCCCTTCCACTACGCTGGGCGCGATTCCACGTGGCGCCGGCCCCTGCAGGCGGACCTGCAAGGCCAGATCGGTGCGCGAGTCCGCATGCTCCAGTGCCTCCGCGTAATCGATCGTACCGGCAGCATAAAGCGCGTACAGAGCCTGATCGAAAGTTTGCATGCCGACCTCGCTGTTCTGCCTCATGGCATCGCGGATGGTCGCAATCTCGCCCTTTTCGATCAGCTCGGAAATGTAGGCGGTGGTCAACAGCAGTTCCACCGCCGGCACGCGGGTGCCATCAACAGCATGCAGCAGACGTTGCGAGACGACTGCCTTGAGATTGAGGGACAGATCGATCAGCAACTGATGCCGTGCGGTATCGGGAAAGAAATTGAGAATGCGGTCGAGCGTCTGGTTGGCATTGTTGGCATGCAGCGTCGAAAGGCATAAATGGCCGGTCTCGGCATAGGAGATGGCCTGCTGCATGGTTTCCCGGTCGCGGATTTCGCCGATCATGATGACATGGGGCGCCTCGCGCATGGCATTGCGCAGCGCATCGGGATAGCTCAGGGTGTCGATGCCGACCTCGCGCTGGTCGACGATCGATAGCCGATGCTGATGCAAGTATTCAATCGGGTCTTCGACAGTGAGGATATGCCCGCTACGATTACGGTTGCGATAGTCGATCATCGAAGCCAACGTCGTCGATTTTCCCGAGCCGGTGGCTCCCACCACCAGCACCAGTCCACGCGGCAACATCACCAGGTCGCGCAGTTTCGACGGCAGGCGCAAGCTATCGATGTCCGGAATGTCCGTGGTGATGTAGCGAATCGCAATCGCGACTTCGCCACGCTGCCGATAGATGTTGACCCTAAACCGGCCGATGCCTGCCGGCGCGATACCGAGGTTCATCTCGAGGGTGGACTCGAAATCCTTCTGCTGGCGGTCGCTCATTAGCGAATACGCAATCGCATGGGTATCCACCGGCGAGAGCACCTTGTCGCCGATATAGCGCGACATGCCCGCAACAACCAGCGCAGGTGGCGCGCCATGGCTCAGGTAAAGGTCGGACGCATGCTCGGTCGCCATGCGGGCCAGCAGATCGGAAATGTCCATGCCCTCACCTCTTTGCGAAGGAAAACATCGAACCGGCGCTTGGGGCGGACTTTAGAACTTCGTCCGGCTGCCGGCAACTGATACGTTTTCAGCGCCTTTTTGCCGCCCTCGTTCAGCATCGACGGGATTTGCGAAGCGTTCCCATTCACCTACAGACGAACCCTGAGTTGAAGCTGCACAACATCGCTTGCACCACAACTGGCGTGCAAGAGCCGTGAAAAGCAATGCCGTTGTACACGCCGTTACACACGTCGCACCCGCGTCACAAAACCGGCATACGGAACGCTTATCGTTGATCGAACAACTCGGACGCAGGCGCGAGGCTCCCATGGTCGAGATGAATCGCCGTAAGTTTCTTGCGTTGTCGATCAAGGCTGCTGCCCTTGGCGTTACCGGATACACACTGGGCGGCACCATCAAGCCGGCGCGGGCCGCCTCCACCGCCAGTACGGGCAGCATCACCGACATCCGGCACGTGGTGATTCTCATGCAGGAGAATCGCAGCTTCGACCATTATTTCGGCACCCTGCAGGGTGTGCGCGGCTTTGGCGACAGGGCCGGCATCACGCTTTCCGGCGGCTATTCAGTATTCAATCAACCAAACCTGCTGTCGCGCCAATACCCCTGGGCCTTCAACACTACTTCGCCCCTATTCGGGCAAAGCAGCGAAGTGGTCACTCAATGCGATGGCAGCCTCGATCATTCGTGGTCGACCCAGCATGGGGCCTGGAACAACGGCAAGATGGATTCGTGGGTAGCCGCCAAGGGCACGGTACGCACGCTCGGTTATCTTACGCGTCAGGACATTCCGTTCCACTACGCCCTCGCCGACGCGTACACCGTCTGCGATCATTATTTCTGTTCCATCCTCAGCGCCACCGGCCCCAATCGCACTTACCTGTGGAGCGGCATGATCGATCCGTCCGGGAAGAACGGCGGCCCTGCGTACAACGGCGGTTCCGAATCCGGCCTCAGCTGGGAGACCTATGCCGAGGAACTTGAGGCTGCCGGCGTGAGCTGGAAGCTGTACCAGAACTCCGCCGACAATTTCGGCGACAACGGCCTGGCCTATTTCAACCAGTTCGCCAACGCGCCCACGTCCAGCCCGCTGTATCAGCAAGGCATGGCGTCAGTGCCGAACACTACCGGTTCCACGCCCGATGACATCGCCCTGGCCATCCGCAACGACGTGCTCAACGGCACTCTGCCGCAGGTGAGCTGGATCGTGGCCAGCCAGGACTACTCCGAGCACCCCGACGCACCGCCGGACAATGGTGCGCATTTCCTCAGCCTGGTGCTGCAAGCGCTGGCGGCCGACGAGGATACGTTCAACTCCACCGTGCTCATCCTCAATTACGACGAGAACGACGGCTTCTTCGATCACGTGCCGCCACCGGTTCCGCCTGGCGGTACGGCCGGCGAGTTCATCAGCGTGAATGGCCAGACGCAACCGATCGGCATGGGCTTTCGCGTGCCGATGATCATCTGTTCGCCGTGGACACGCGGAGGTGTCGTCGATTCACAGATCTACGACCACACCTCGGTGATCCGCTTCCTGGAAACCTGGACGAGCGCACTGGGCACGCCGGCGATCTGCCCGTCGATCAGCGCGTGGCGGCGCCAGGTCAGCGGCGACCTCGCCGGCGCCTTCGATTTCAACAATCCAATCTTGGGCCTGCCGAGCAATTTGCCCGCCACCAATACGGTCATCAATCGCACCGGCACGTGTGATCCGCTGCCGAATCCCGGCAACGGCAATGCGCCCAACAGTCTTCCAGCACAGGAGCCAGGCACGCGTACCGCGCGCGCCCTGCCCTACCAGCCGGATGCCAATATTTCTTCGGTCCAGTACGGGGCGAACGGCCAGATCCTGGTCTGGATACAGATGCTCAATGTCGGCCCCGTCGCCACCCGCGCGGTGCCACTGGCGATTTACGCCAACGCCCACCGCAGCGGAGGTCCGTGGCAATACACGGTCGATGCGTATGGCAACGGCAGCAACGGTGCGGTCAGCGATTACTTCAATGTTGGCAGCGGCTACGGCAGTGGCAGCTATGACCTGACCGTGGTCGGTCCCAACCGCTTTCTGCGCCGCTTTGCCGGTGATCTCAACAACGCGGGCCGGAACTGCAGCGTCACCTCGTCCTATGCCATCGATCCTGTCTCCGGCCAGCTGGCGATCTACTTCGCACTGAGCAATGCCGGCAGTGAATCGGCCACCTTCACCCTCAGCGCCAACAACTACACCAGCGAAGGTCCCTGGACCTACGACGTCGCTGCCGGCGCCACGGTCGATACCTACTTCGCCGCCGTGGCAAAAACCGATGGCTGGTACGATTTCACCCTCACCCTCGGTAACGATTCCAGTTGGATACGTCGTTACACCGGGCACCTTGAGACGGGGAATGCATCGGTAACCGGGTAGGCCATCGCCCGACAAAGCGCCCGCCGCTTCGCGGCTTTGCCATAATCGTCGGCCAAATTGGCGCGACTGGGGAAACGGCTGCACCTGCCCTGTGTCGACTGATCCTGTCGAACAACGATAACCGGCTTAATGGATGCCTCGGGGCTTGGGATGAGAACAAGGCTCGCTTTGTGGTTTTGCTTGGGTTTGCCCTGGGCATGCATGGCAAGCTCTCCGCAGGAACCGATGGAAGCTGGCGCGCAGACGGCGCAGCTTTGCAAGCCGTCCGAAATCGACGCCGTGGCCGAATTCCTCAACTTGCTCACGCTCGAATGGAAGTCCGACGATGGAGAACCCAGGGATTCCATCCTGGTAGCCGCTGCCTGCAAAGCCAATCCTGCGGCGCGAGGTCAGACGATCGTTGCGGTCGCCTACGATGCCGGCAAGCAAGATAGCAAGGCGCTGGGCATCATCCTCCTGGACAATGGGCATCAACGGGTATTGGCCGACTACCAAGGCGAGATCGGCGAAGATCCGATGATGTCGGTCCGAACGGGAAGCCTTTGGATCGACACGGCCAACTACGCCTTGACGGAAGGCGTGCGGGCCTTTGCCGTGGACCAGCTCGGCGGTTACTCACCCAATTGCGGAGACGGTGGCGTGGGTCCATCGCGTAATTTGTATGTACGCGAAGGGAGGCGGATACGGCCTGTATTGAACGCGATGTACATGTCGTATTGGGAGTTCATCCGGCGAGGCCAGGATCGCTGCAATAGTGACGCCGATCCCGATGCGCCGACCGTCATCGGCGACACCACTTTGTCTTTGGCGATGGCGCCGACCTCATCGCACGGGTATCGCGACCTGCTGGTCACTGCAACCTTCTCGCGGGACGATAAGCGGGCCGAGAATGATGAAAGAAATCCGAAGGAATTGTCGCCTCTGCACTATGTCCTGCATTACGACGGCAAGCAATACAACACGGATATAGTGCAGCTTGCGCTATCCTGCGGGGCTTGCTGGCTTCCCCCTGCCATTGTCGTAAAGGCTACTCCTGCGACAGCGGCATCCACCAAGGCCGCTGCCATTCCCTTTTTGCCCTCCATGCAGGTACAGATGGTGGTGCGCAAACCGGATGCGATCCTGGTACAACATTTTGGCGACGAGGCGCATCTCAACTGGCTACCGCGCGACGCGCTGGCTCAGCCGTCCGACTTCAAGCCGCTGACTGCCTGGCATGGCCAGGCATCGCTTCAGGTAAAGGCAGAGTACCTCGGCGATATCGGCGGGACCTATCGATTCCTGCCGGATGGCGGTTTCACCCTGGACCTCGAGGAAGCGCAGAGAACGACGGTTAGAATCACGGGCCATCTCTACACGTACGGACCGGTCCTCAAGGCGCATTGGCCCGCCGGTGATGAGTATTTATGGTTGCAAGCAGACGGCAAGTTGTGCGCACTGAATCGCGCAGGAAAATGCAAATGAAAATCCGCTTAGCCAGAGCCTCGATCTTGCTTGCACTGTCCTTGCTGGCATGGAACTGCCACGCTGCCGAGGATCAGAACTGCAGTGCAGACGTCTCCAGCAAACTCAACACCTACTTCAAGCGAAAGCCCGAGGACCTGGCCCTGTGTCACGCCAAAGCGTTTCCGGGAGATCCGCAGCTCACCATTGCGGTCTCAGCCCATGTCGACGCGGGAAGCGACTCCGACAAGTTCAAGAGCTATACCGGGCATGTTGCCGTGCTCGATCGATCCACCGTCATAGCCTCGTACGAGGATGAGTATGAAGAAGATGACGGCTTTGGACTCGGCGACCTTGTCATCGACACGGCTCCCTACATCCTCGCATCAAACACCAGGGCCTTTGGCGTAAGGCTTTTCAATAGCCCGCCTCCACATTGCAATGATGCCTCTCAAAACAACTCGCTGACCCTTTACATCCATGAACCAGCGAAATTGCGCCCCATCCTCAGCATCGACACCGAATACTGGCGAAATATAGAGGGCGTATGCAGTTCAGCGCGAACAGTCATAAACAAATACGCCAAGCTGTACCTGAGTATCAGCAAGAGCAGCACGAATAAGTTCAACGACATCATCGTTACGGCCGTGTCGCACTACGAAATCGCCGGCGAAGACGGAAAAACCACCATCGTCAACGTAAAGCCTTACGTGGAAATCCTGAAATTCAACGGCAAGGACTACGGCTCTCTCTCAAGCGGATTCGAGGCCTGGTTCAACGCCGACCAATTGCACGATCACGCAATGTCTTCCGACGCGCACTGAAAAGTCAGGCCGATGTAGAAATGTTGGAGCCGCACGCTTTGGGGCGGCACGCTTTTGGGCGGCACGCTTTTGGGCGGCACTGTATGCGCGCCCGGCTGCACTCCATCGCGTAGGCTGGGATGGCAATCCCGGCATTCCACGCGACATCCTGATGCTGGGATTGTCATCCCAGCCTACGTGCTGTTTGAGCTTACCGCGAGATTGCTTCACCCCACCCCAGCCCTCCCCTACTAAACGTAGGGGAGAGAGCAGTTTGTGGCAACGATGAAGCAATACGCTCAAGTGTGCCATTCGATGCAAAATCGCGGCATCACCAGCCGATCCCGAACGCCATGTGCTCAGGTTGCTGCGTCACAATCGTTGTGCTCTGGTTGTTGTTGTCGTCGTACGAGAAGCCATATGCCAAACCTCCGACCGAGTGCTGGTGCCAGAACTGTGAATAGGAGTTCGCCGGCGAAGACTGGTAATAAGTCGAGGCCGTCGCCCAGTTCGCAGGAGTAAGCAGCACGCCGCGATTCGTCGCCGAACAGATCTGATTCTGCAATTGCAACTGGATGGCGTTTTCGTCCTGTTGCTGGGGCGAACTGCCCGCCACGCCACTGGCCATCGTCCCAGCGCACAGCAACACATCCTGCGTGGACGGCTGTTGCACGACATAGGTCTCCCCGACGTTGGCCGCAGCCGGATTGACCTCGGTAAAGGTCAAGGTCGAGCCGGAGGCCTTTCCGCTGAATTGGCGACCATTGACAGTCAAAGTCACCGGAGTACTGCTGTACTGCGTCCACGCGCTGGCGATGTAGCTGTCGAAGTAGTTCCCATTGGCTCCACCGGCGTTGAAGGTGGTTTCCGCCGGCGACAGGATGCGCAAATTGCTAGGAGTCGGCGTGTGGAATGCGGCCGGCGTCTGACTGAGGTACTCCTGGTCGAGATTGGCGATCGACTCATTGATGCCCACCTGCATGTGGTAGGTCTCGTTGGCGCCCCACACATCCAGCAGCAGCGGCAGGCCAAACTGATTCACCTGGGTGGTGTTGATATAAATGCCGCCATTGGCTGCGTAGTTGAACTCGTACCAGTCGTAGTGGACGTTGATGTTGGGGTCGGTGTTGTTTTGCGGATTGGGCCCGGCATAGCCATTGTTGCCGCCGTTCGCGCCCGCCATGATGGACATGTACAGCGGGTTGCCTTCCGAAATGTAGATGCGCCCGGAAGTGATCGGCGGCAGCTTGAGCTGGTGGTTGGCCTGGGCAAGCGTGAATGCATAGTTGGGATACGTCTGCCCGTTCGGCCCGACCAGTGCATTGGCGGCCGTGTTATCCGCTACGTTGGCCAACGTGATCGTGCCGTCGTAGTTGACCCAGGCCAGCTTGCCGGTAGCCGGATCATTGCCGAGGATCTCGACATAGATCTGGTTGTCCGTCCATGCGCCGTTGGTGTTGTTGTTGAGGTCGGTGACGATATAGCCGGGAACTACCGTGTAGCTGGGCGCAAGATTGACGCTAAGCGTGGCCGCCGAAGAGGTGGCAGACCCGGCGGCATTGCTGGCCGTCACCGTGAAGCTGCTGGCGTTGTCGCCATACGTGGCCCCCGGGGTGGTGTAGCTTGCGCTCGTTGCCCCCGCAATGGCTGCGCCATTCTTGTACCACTGATAAGTCGGTGAGCTACCGCTGGCAACCACGGAGAACGTGGCCGTCCGCCCGATCGTGACCGTTTGGTTGACTGGCGCCGTGGTAATGGCAGGTACCGTTGCCGTCGGCTGCGCCGATGTCGTAGCCAGGGCCGTGTTGGAGGCTGGCGAAGCACCTGCCGCGTTGACTGCATCGACCGTGTACGAGTACGCGGTTGAAGCTGTCAGGCCAATATCGTTGTAGGCGGTTCCGGTCAGGCCATTCGCAACGGCAGCAGCATTGCGACTGACCGTATACGTCACTCCAGGCGTGGCCGATGCCGTCCAGCTGAGGTCGATCTCGCTGGTTGAAACGGACGTCGCGGTCAGGTTCGTCGGCGCAAGCGGAATCGACAGGGTGCTGGCGCTGCCTTGCGCCGTCGGCGCCGACGTGCCGGTCGTATTGGAAGCCTCTACGACATAGTAGTAGGTGGTGTTCTGCGCCAGGCCGGTATCCGAATAGCTGGTACCGCTTGCCGTGCCAATTTGATTGGCGCTGGAGGGCGTAAAGCCGGCCGTGGTGCTGCGGAAGATGTCGTAGACCACGCCCGAGGCCGACGACGCCGTCCAGCTCAGGTTGATCTGGCTGGTGGAAACCGGCGTCACGGTCAGTTTGCTGGGCGAGCCAGGCGGCGGGGCAATCACTTCGATACCGTTGATCTCGGCATTGTCGGTGACCGTGGTGAACTGCAGCACGATCTGCCCTTGCGCATTGGCGGTCGTTGTAAAGGGCTCGACGATCGCAACGTCCTGGCCACCGGCGGTCGCCACGATGTCGAAGTTGCTCAACACCTGCGTGCCATTGATGCCCACGTTGAACACGCGCTGCCCCGCCTTGGTCCAGTAGAACTCGGCGAAGTGCAGGCGCACTACGTAGCTGGCCCCTGCAGTCAACCCCGGAAGCGTATAGGTGAAATTGTTGCCCACGCGCTGGTGCTGGTACACCGACTGGGGAGCAGGATTGGTCACGCCGGCGGTAGTGATGGTCGAGCCGGTGCCGGACGCTGCACCACCATTGAAGTACTCATCGGCGACGTAGCTGCCCGATGCGGAACCGCCCGCACTGATCGCCAGCACTTCCGAACCGCAGCCCGACACGCAGTCCACATCGAACGTGGTGGCCGTGGCGGTATTGGAAGCCACCGACGTGCCCACCGAATCGACCGCTTCGATCGTGTAGGAGTAGGCGGTGGAGGATGTCAGGCCGGTATCGCCATAGCTCGTACCACTAAGGTTGTTGGCCACGGCCGTTCCATTGCGGAACACGCTGTAAGTCACGCCCGGCGTCGCCGAGGCCGTCCAGCTCAGATTGATCTGGCTGGAGGAAGCCACCGTGGCCGACAGGTTCGACGGCGCATTGGGCGGCGTATTGGCTGCATTTGCGTTTTCGATCTCGATGCCGTTGACCTCGGCATTGTCCTTGACTGTGCTGAACTGCAGCACGATCTGACCCTGAGCATTGGCCGTCGCCGCAAACTGCTCGGCGATGGCAATGTTCTTCCCTCCGGCGGCGGCAATCACATCGAAGTTGGTCAGCACTTGCGTGCCGTTGATGCTCACATTGAACACACGCTGCCCAGCTTGAGTCCAATAGAACTCGTCGAAGTGCAGGCGCACCACGTAACTGGTGCCTGGCGTCAGGCCGGGAAGCGTATACGTGAAGTTGCCGAAGCGTTGATGCTGGTAGACCGACTGCGGCGCAGGATTGCTTACTCCATTGATATTGATCGCCGCATTGCTGCCCGAGGCCGTGCCGCCATTGAAATCCGCATCGGCGACGAAATTGCCGGCAGCAGGACCACCCGCGCTGATGGCGATGGCATCCGAACTGTTGCAGTTCGTCGTGCAGGTCGAAGCGGAGGTCGTTGCCGTGGCCGTGTTGGAGGCTGCCGAAGCGCCCACCGCATCGGTGGCTTCAACGATGTAGTAATACGTGGTGCCGGCAGCCACGCTCGTATCTGCATAGGCCGTTCCGGTCGAGGTAGCCAGTTGATTGGCGCCCGAAGGAGTGAAACCGGCAACCGTGCTGCGATAGATGGTGTAACCGACCGTGCATGCGCTACCGGCCGTGCTCGCCCCCCACGTCAGGTTCACTTGGGTAGAGCCATTGGCGCCGGCAGTCAATGTACCTGGCACGCTCGGAGCAGCGCTACAGCTATTCACTTGTGCAGTGAGCGTGGCATTGCTGCTGTTGACCGTGCCGAACACATCGCCGACAGCCACGCTGAAGACCGCACCATTGTCAGCCGTCGTGGTGGCCGGCGTCGTGTAGCTGGCCGATGTTGCTCCGGCGATGACCGTTCCGTTCTTGGACCACTGGTAGCTCAAGGTACCCAGACCGGTGGCCGTCACGCCGAAGGTTGCCGTCTGTCCGACGGCCACGCTCTGACTGGCCGGCTGCACCGTTATGGTGGGCGCCGCTCCGGCGTCGGTGCCGGAGGTGCACAGCGTGGCGCCAGGATAGTTGTTGGTGACCTGGTAAGCCGAGCTGCCGTCGAAGTTCACCACGGCGGTCTTGGTGGAATCGTTCGGATCCACCGTCGAGGTCCAGGTACTCCAGGTTCCCGAGTAGGCGCAGGTGGCATTGTTCACGCCACCGATGCTGTGTGCTTCCGATTGCGTGGGCAAACGCATATTGATGCCCGCACAGTACGCCTGGGCATTTACACCGGTGAACTGCGAACCCGGCGTAGTGTCCGTGGTAACGGTGCGAGTCCAGGTCAGACCGGTCAGGTTGTCCGTCACCAGGCTCGCGTTCGACGCATTGACTGTATAACGCTCCGATGCACCGCCGCATTGCGGCACGTTGTAGACCTGGAACTCAAAGACCGAGTAGCCGTACTGCGTCGCGCGCTGGGTGCCGTTCAGACGGACATAGCGAGCGCTTACCGTCGGGAAGCCGAGCGTTTCCGTTCCGCCTGCACCGGTGGTTGTGCTGTAGGCCGTCTTCCACGAACTCCCATCGCTGCTGTAGAGGATCTGATACTGGGTCGCATAGGCGTTCTCCCAGTTGATGACGACCGTATTGAAGAGCTGTACCGAACCCAGGTCGACCTGCAGCCACGAGGGATCGACACCGGGAACGGCAGGCGTCGGCGGTGCACCGGCAGTCGCCGAACCCCAGCGAGAGGAAAGATTGCCGTCGACGGCATTCTCCGGCCCCAGGCAATTCGTGCCGGAATACGGCGGCGTGGTCGTTGCGTCGTTGCACGCATTCTGCGTGCTGCTTGAGGTCGCAAGCGCGTCCAGGGCCAGGTTTACGCCTGGCGGCGCGAGCGTGATTTTTGCCGCGTTGCTGGTGACCGGCGCATTGGCGGCATTGTTCACCGTTACGGTGTAGGTGCCTACATTCGCGACACTCACCGCAGGGATCGTGTACGTGAGCGTATTGGTCTGTTGCGTACCGCCGCTGAGAACGGTGGCGGTGCCACCCGGGGGCGTGAACTGCCATTGATAGGTAAACGGCGCCGAGCCGCCGACGACAGCCGTAAATTGCACGGGCTCATTCACCGGCACGATGGTGCTGGTCGGTTGCGTGGTGAAGGACACGGGTGTTGCAGCGCCAACCGTCACCGCAACGGTACCGGATTGCACCGAACCCAGTGCATTCGTGACGACGACATAGAAGCTTTCGGTTCCAGCCGCGGTGAATAACGGCGTGGTGTACGACGCTTGTGTGGCACCCGCGATAGCGCCGGAGCCGGCCTGGTACCACTGGTAGGTGAGTTGGGGGGAGCCCGTTGCCGCCACGGTCAGCGTGGCCGAATCCCCTACCACAATCGCTTGGGCAACTGGCTGCGTGGTGATCACCACGTTGGCAGGCGCATCGACGCTGAGAGTCACCGGCGTCGATGTCACCGTGCCGGAACTGCTGGCGATCGTCACCGTGAAGGTGTCGCCGTTGTCTGCAGCAGTTGTTGCCGGCGTAGTGTACGTAGCGCTGGTTGCGCCGGCGATTGGGCCATTCTTGTCCGACCACTGATAGCTCAGCGTGCCCGAACCCGAGGCCACGACCGTGAAGGTCGCCGGATAGCCCGACGTGGCTGCCTCGTTCACCGGCGGAACGATAATCACCGGCGCCTGAGATTGCGAGGGTGCAACCGGCGCGACCGAACTCAACGTCACGCTGGCGCTTTGCAGCCCCGGCGCGCTCGCCGTTACGGTTACGGTCCCAGGCGTAAACGTGCTGCGCAGAGCAATCTTCTGCAATCCGCCTTCGAAATTCAGTTCCGGATCGCCGGGCGAATGGAAGAACGCATACGGCAAGCCCTGGATCACCGTGCTGTTCGCTTTGGAAAACGCGTCCTGGTAGTAGCTGGTCAAGGTGGGATCGGCAACGATCTGCTGGGTGCCGCCCATGTACGTAGCGGGTCCCGTAACGGAGAACGTGACATTGTCCGCCGCCGTGGGCACTAGGTTGCCGTTGGCGTCCTGTACTTGGGCAACCACGAAGGCCGCATCGGAACCATTGGCGGTCCACTGGAAACTCGCGCCGTCCGGCTTGGTCAGGTCAGGCACCACGCTGAGCACGATCTTGCTCTCCGCACCCGCGGTCGTCTGCGTATCGCTCACGCCCGCTACCGGGTTGCCGTTCGCATCCAGGCATTGCGCAGTAACGGTACCCGCCGCCCAGTTCGCCATCCAGTGAACCTGCCCGGGCATGACGGTGGTGTTCTGCGCCAGGTTCGCACTGGAATTGACGTTCCACGGATTCGGCACCTGGTCCGCCAGCAGCGTGCCGGTGACCGGGTCGTTGGGCTGGCCATTGATGAGCAGGCGCACCGAGGGGCAGTTGCTGAAGGCGTTCTCCTGGATCGGAGTGCCCGCGGTGTATTCGTAGGCGCGATTCCAGTGATGCGCCAGATGCACCACCGGCTTCACCGAATACGGTATCCAGTTGGCCTGGTAGATGTAGTAGAGCAAGCGCGGGAAACGATTCGCATCGGTCGAGGAGTAACCCAGCGAGCGTACGAAATTCGCCATGTTGGGTTGATTCTGGTATTCGGCCCACAGGCTGATCTCGCCCGGCGACTCAGCGAAATACCACTGCGCCATGCCGAAGGCATTGGCTGCCCTGCCCTTGCGCCAATCGTCGAGGTACGGCGCGGCAAATGCCAGCTCATAGTCGTAAGCCAGGCCGCGGCCAGTCCCCATGTTGTCCCAATACTCGGCGCCGAAGGCCGGATTGTTCGGGTTCTGCTGCTTGTTGCCGGCCTCGCAGCCGGCGCCGTCGCATTCGTCGATCAAACCGAAGGATGGGGCGTACGTGCGGTCGGCGCTGCCGCGCGGGTTGATGTTGTCCCACGTCGTCTCGATGGTCCCAAGCTCACTCGCAAGCGTCGTATTCATGCCGCCGTTGTCCCGCTCCCAATCGAGAACGGACGGATGGCTGCGGTCGCGAATGATCATGTCGCGATGCAGTTCCTGTTTCAGTTGCAGGTCGTCGGCGGTCGGGTTCGAACTGGCATTCCAGTAACCCTCGCCATCGCCGCTGGGCTGGTCGATCATGATGCCGTAGGCATCCGCGGCCTCCACCAGCTCCAGGCTGCTGGTCGAATGGCCAGGGCGGTACACGTTGCCGCCTTGCGCCGCAAGCTGCGCCATGTCGCGCCACACCTGTTCGTCGGGAACCGACGAGCCCAGGGCGGGATAGTCATAGCGGCCCGAGCCGCCCCACAGGTAGACGGGGTGGCCGTTGAAATAAGGAAAGTTCGCATCCCAGGTAATCGTACGAATGCCCAGCGTATCCTGCGTCGAATCGACCACGACACCATTCACGCTGATGATGTGGTAGACCTTGTACAGGTAAGGCGATCCGCACAATACCGCAGGCGTCCCGCAGGTCGCGTTGTTCGGATACCACAAGGTGGGATTGGGTATCGTAATCTTCTGGTCGAACATCGGCGTAGCGCCGGACGGGAACGTGGCGGCCGTCATTGCCGGCACGGACTGTGTGACCGGCGGCGTAGTCACCACCACATTGCCCTTGGCGTCGACGATCTGCGTGGTCAACGTAACTTGTTGCGCGACCGACGATTCATTCACCACATTAGTCTGCACGTCGACGACCGCCGAAGCGGCCGTTGCGGTGCCTTGTGCGGCTGCAACCTCGGATACCGTCCCAACGTAGGTACCCCAGGTCTTCTGATTCGAATAGACGTTCGGCGGGATATGCACCGGATGGGTGACATACAGCTTCACATTGCGGAACAAGCCCGCCATCGCCTGGCCGAAGCGGAAAGCGCCGGAAAAATTCGGCTGCTCGTACCACGGGGCGCCACGCGAAACATCGATGGCGATGACATTGTCCGTCTTGCCGTCCGTCGTGATATACGGCGTCAGGTCGACGATCACTGGCACGAAACCTACCACGTGCGTGGCTTGCGCATCGGCAGCGACCGCGCTGACGCCCTGCAACAACGTACCGTTGATAAAGACCTGGACACCGGTGTGCGAACCTTCGAGCCTCAGCAGGAACTTCTGGCCGGCGTACTTCGGGTCCACCTTGAAGTGCAGACGATACCAGTTGAAGTTACCCGTCAAGGACCCTTGGCCGCCGCCGGAAGCCTGGTTGATGAAGGTGCGCGGGATATTGGCATCGTAGGGCAAGCCCACTTGCATCCAGTTGCCGCTGGTATCGGTACTCTCGTTGAAGCCCGGCGTCGAGTACGCGGTTGAATTGTTGCTGTTCTCGAACCACCAGTTGCTTTGCGGAGCATTGGACGTCGAGCTTGCATTCCCTATGTATTGCGGAACGCCAGCGGCGAGGTTGATCGTCTGGCGCTGCGAGATCGGTAGCGTTGGCTCGACCTGTTGGGCATCGGCTTGACGTCCGCTCACCAACGCAAGCAATGCAGCAAGCATCGAGGCGAGCATCCGTACCCGGTCAGCCTTGATCGAGCCATCGCGCCCGGCGCCGTGGCCATCGGACGCAGGATTGCGTTTGGAGGCCATGAATTGCCATGTGCAAAAAATATGCAGTCCCACTGTCGTCCCCCTTTAGACAACCAGAACTTTGGATTCGAGAGTTGCCACAGTTGAAGCCCATGTCCGAACGCGGCAGCGAGCAAACCTCCCGCTGGAAGGTTGGTGCTCACAGCAGCAGCTGCGTGACGTATTTTTGACGGGAAGACGAAGTGCCATCCCCTTGCACAAAACCATGCGCACTGCACATGGCCTTGCGTCGAACGGTTGCAAACCCGACCGCGGCAGCACGTCCTTAGGGCTTCACCCCGGATGTCAGCTCAGACAAGGCGGCTGAATCATCCGCGCTGTTCAGAATCATCGCAATGATAAAAAATCCATTTTTACGCACTCTTTCGGGTGAACATTCAGGGATTGCGATGCACTGCTCATTTAGATGTCTAAATTTGACAGTGCGATACGCATGACAAATGGGCCAGCACGATACGCTTCGGCCAGTTCGAAACCGATTCGCAAAATCCGCAAAGGATTGAAAGGTCTCTACGACTCAAATAGTGCACTGGGATGATGGCTCCAGTTTTCTTCGCAGCGCCATCGCAGCCTGCCGCCAGCTCATTTCAGTTCGGAAACGAAATCCTCTTCCCAGTATTCGCCAGGCATCCGTGTGACTAGATCATCGCCACGTTCGATTTCGCGGAGGCGCAACTCGACGCGGCGGATCTTGCCGGAGATCGTCTTTGGCAGTTCCGCGAACTGCAGGCGGCGGATGCGTTGATACGGTGCGAGCTTCTCGCGTGAGTAGCGGAAGATTTCCAGCGCCAGCGCTGAGCTTTCCCCGTAACCCAGCCGCAACGTGATGAACGCCTTTGGAACCGCGAGCCGCACGGGATCCGGGCTCGGCACAACGGCCGCCTCGGCGATCGCCGGATGCTCGATCAGCACGCTCTCCAGCTCGAACGGACTCAGCCGATAGTCGGACGACTTGAATACGTCGTCCGCGCGGCCGATGTAGACGAAATAGCCGTCGTCGCGGCGCATCGCGATGTCGGACGTACGGTAATGGTCCTGGCGCATCGCGTGCGCGGTCGCCTCGGGGTTGTCTGCGTAGCCCGTCATCAGGCCAACCGGACGCGGCACGTCCGGGCCGACCGGCAGAGCGATCTCGCCTTCGTCGACGGGCGCGCCATCGAGGTCGAGCAGCGTGATTCGGCAACCCGGCAGCGGGCGGCCCATCGAGCCGGCGACCACCGGCTGGCCGGGCGAGTTGCCGATCAGGCAGGTGGTTTCGGTCTGGCCGTAGCCGTCGCGGATCGTGACGCCCCACGCCTTCTTCACGCGCTCGATGATTTCCGGGTTCAGCGGCTCGCCCGCACCGACGATCTCGCGCAGTTTCACGTCGAACGACGCAAGCGGCTGCTGCACTAGCATCCGCCACACGGTCGGCGGCGCGCACATCGTCGTGACCGGATAGTTGACGAGCGCATCGAGTACGAGCTTCGGCTCGAAGCGCGCGTAGTTGAATGCGAACACGCACGCCTGCGCATTCCATGGCGCGTAGAAGCAGCTCCACGCGTGCTTTGCCCAACCAGGCGAGCTGATGTTCCAGTGGATGTCACCAGGCTGCAAGCCAGCCCAGTACATCGTCGTCAAGCTGCCGACCGGATAGGTGCGGTGCGTGTGTTCGACCAGTTTCGGCTTCGACGTTGTGCCCGACGTGAAGTACAACAGCATCGAATCGTCGGCATGCGTGACGCCGTCCGGCTTGAACGCGGCCGGTGATGCGTAGCCCTCGCTCATCGAAAGCCAACCGTCGCGCGGCGCACCAGCCACGATCTTCTGTATGAGCCCGAGGTCCGACTGCTCGAATTTTCCGGCGGCGTTTTCGTCGACAATAGCGAATTTTGCAGCTCCGACCTGGATGCGGTCGCGCACTTCGTCGGCCGACAATTGCGTGGCTGCAGGCAGCACCACCGCACCGAGCTTCATCGCGGCAAGCATCGCGTCCCACAGTTCAACGCGGTTCGGCAGCATCAACAGGATCCGGTCGCCGCGCGCGACGCCGACGCCGCGCAGCCAGTTCGCGATCCGGGACGAGCGTTCCGACATCTGCGCGAACGAATAGGAGGCCTGGTCTCCGCTTGCCGCCTCGACGATCCACAGCGCAGGCTTGTCGTTGCCGCACGCGATCGAATCGAAGTAGTCGAGCGCCCAGTTGAACGTATCGAGTTGCGGCCACTGGAAGTCGCGATACGCGGTTGCATAGTCGGTACGATGGCGCAGCAGGAAATCGCGTGCGTCGATGAATACTCGCGAAGAACGAGTGTGTCCAGTCATGGCTATCTCCTTAACAGCACTAATGCGGCTCGAGTGACCTTGTCCGGATCAATCAGTTCAACGGCAGCCTTGCCATCGGCTGCACGATACCGTCATCAGCGCGCATGGACGAGCGATTCAGGGACATGCCGGAACCGCCAGCCTCGGCGTGAACCGTCCCGGCACCGCCGCTGCCATCCTGCGTAAGTTTCACATCAAACAGGTTGACTTGAAGTGCCTACGGAAGTACAAGGCTTGGGGCCCATGGGGATGATAGGTTGGTGTAGTAGATGGATCGACGTCATGTTCCGAACGCGGAATGAGGAGACGCCGCCATGGGGCTTAGTCCTCCCGTCATTGGGGACCACTGTTGCGCATTAGGCTGGGTAGGAACGGTTATCTGATGAACCGCTGTTTCCTGACGGTAAGTTCAGCGAGCTGCGTTTGGGCAGTGGTAGCCCGTGCCTGTGCCGCAAAGGGACAGTGCAGATCGATTTCCGTACGCGACCAGGCCAGGAAAAGCGCGCTGCGCGCCCGTGGCAAATGCATCGCGGGCTATTCGCCGCCGTTTGCTGCCTGAAATGCCAAGGATTGACCTGACGACTCGCCTTCCGGCGTGGTGATCGTGCCCGCTCTTGATTGAGCTGGGCCTCGGTCGTACCGGTTCGTGCGCCCGTGGCTTGCCTGGCAAGCCCGTCGTCGTGTCGCACCCATGAAAGACCGAACGCATACGGGGGAGAACCCGTCGGGCGGTCGCATCGTCAATTGGGGAACTCGAATGAAAACGGCTGGTTCAAGGCGTAAACCATGGGGGGGCGCGGTCTCGATGGGTAAGGCCTCATCGTGGCAACCATCGTCATGAACACGACCCCCACCGCCGACAATCTGCTGGGCGCAATGTGACGAACGAGAGCAGACAAGTGATCACAACCCGAGTCGCCGCCGCGGATGAGCATGCCCAAGCGCCGGCCGGAACAAACGCGGCCCCGCCACGCGTGATGGGTTTCTGGGGCGGGCTTTCAGCCAACCTGCTGAACATGATCGGGGTGGGGCCGTTCATTTCCATTCCCTTGGCTCTTTCAGCCTTGGCTGGCCCGATGGTTCTGGTGGGCTGGCTGGCCGGCGCCCTGCTGTGCTTGTGCGATGGCATGGTGTGGGCTGAACTTGGTTCGACCATTCCGGAGTCCGGCGGCCCCTATCATTACCTGCGCAGCGCTTATGGCAGCGAACGGCTTGGACGTCTGTTCGGCTTTCTGTACCTATGGCAAACCGTGCTCACCGCACCCTTGTCGATCGGTTCGGCCGCAGTCGGCTTTGCGCAATACCTGGCCTTCCTGGTCCCGGGCCTGGGTCATGCCGGGCAAGTGTTCATTGCGATGCTGCTGTGCCTGCTCAACACCGCACTGCTGTATCGCAGAATCGACTCGGTGCAACGGTTGTCGCTACTGGTCAGCGTGGTGGTTATCGGCGCCTGCCTGTGGATCGTACTGAGCGGGTTGCTGCATTTCGACCCGCGTCTGGCCATGCGTTTCATGCGTGCCGGCGGAGATACCGGACAAGGATTCTGGCTGGGGCTGGGCGCGGTCAGCCTCATCGCTGTGTACGACTACGGCGGGTACAACAACGTATGCATGCTGGGTGGCGAGATCAAACGGCCACGGCGCAACATCCCGTTGGCAGTGTTGGTTTCGATCCCGGTCGTGGCCCTGCTCTACATCGGGCTCAACATCTCGGTGCTGGGCGTGTTGCCGTGGCAGCAGGCGGCGCAGTCCAAGGCAGTGGTAGCGGATTTCATGCAGTCGATCTACGGCAGAACCGGCAGTATCACCGCGGTGCTGTTGATCTTGCTCGCGAGCTGGGGTTCGGCCCTGGTCGTGTTGCTGGGCTACTCACGCGTGCCTTATGCCGCGGCAGCATCCGGCCAGTTCTTTCGCGTCTTTGCACGACTGCATCCGCACGGAGGCTTCCCTACCGTGTCGCTGCTGTTTACCGGAGCGGTGTCCGCGCTGGCCTGCCTGTTGTCGCTGGATGATTTGATCGCGTCCCTGATCGTCATCCAGATCATGTTCCAGTACCTGGCGCAGTGCCTGGCCATCGTACTGTTGCGCCGGCGGCAACCTCGCAATCCGGACACGTTCCGCATGCCACTGTATCCCCTGCCATTGCTGATCAGCGTGTTCGGCTGGCTTTACATCGTCTGCACCAGCCCCGGGCGTCACGTCTTGGCCGGGCTGGCCACGATGCTGGGCGGCACGCTCGTTTACGCGATCGACGCATGGAGAAAACAAGCATGGCCCTTCCACAACCGATGAAGAGCTGGGACGTAGCGGTGATGGGCGAGATCTACACCGATCACGTCTTCAGCGGCTTCCAACACTGGCCAGCCCCGGGAGAAGAAGTACACGCTGAACATTACCTGCGCGAACTCGGCGGTGGCGCGGTCAATACGGCGTGCGGCCTGGCTCGCCTGCAACGCCGCGTGCGCCTGATCGGATTGATCGGCGAAGCCGACCGCGCCTGGTTCGAAACGCGCCTCGAGGGATTGGGCGTGTCGGCTGAAGGGCTGCGCTCCCATCCGGCGAATACCGGCGTGACCGTGAGCGTTTCCACGCCGCAAGACCGCTCTTTCTACACCTACCTGGGTGCCAATCGTCATCTGACCGAACTGCTGGATGAAACGGTCGTCCATGCCGAGCTGATCGCCGCGCGCCATGTGCATTTCGCCATGCCACTGGCTGCGGATCTGGCCAGGCGCCTGTTGCCGGTTTTACGCGAGGCAGGCTGCACCACCTCGTTGGATGTCGGCTTCAGTCCGGACTGGCTGCGCGATCCGGCCAATCATGAAACCTGCCGTGCTGTCGACTATTTTTTCCCCAATCAGGCAGAAGCCAGGCTGCTGAGCGGCGACGACGGCGTCGAAGCTTTCCAGCAATGGGCAACGTCCATGGCTATCCGGCATGCCGTCATCAAGCTCGGGGCAAGCGGTGCGGTCGCCGTCGAGCACCGCGGGCTGCTGCGTGTGGCGCCACCACACGTCGACGCAGTCGACATGACCGGAGCCGGCGATGCGTTCGATGCCGGCTTCATCGATGGCCTGCTGAACGGCGAATCAGCCGAGGAATGCCTGCGGCGCGCATGCATTTGCGGCGCCTCGTGCACGACCCGGATCGGTGCGCTGGACGGGCTTCCTGATTCATTTTCGTTACGGAGCATCTATGAGCAAACCTATGGAACGTAAGATCGCCTTGATCGGTGGCGGAGGCGTGCGCGCGCCCCTGGTGATCTTCGGTGTCGATGAAGCGACGGCAGCCTTGAGCGCCGCGGAGATGGTGCTCTACGACCCTGACCAGGAGCGCCTGGCGGTCATGGTCGAACTGGGCAAGGCGATCGTGGCCAAATCCGGTGGTTCGCTGCGCCTGCGCGCGGCCGCCTCTGTCGAAGATGCGATCGAAGGTGCGCACTTCGTGCTCAACAGCATTCGCGTCGGCGGCATCGCCGGACGGGCGGCGGACGAGCGCGCCGCGATCGACCATGGCTATCCGGGACAGGAAACCACCGGTCCCGCTGGCGTAGCCATGGCGTTGCGCACCGTACCTGCTGCAATCGAACAGGCACGCCTGGTCGAACGCTTGAGCCCGGATGCGTGGCTGGTCAATTTCACCAATCCCGCCGGCCTGATCACCCAGGCCGTCACCACGCACACGCGCGCCAAGATGGTCGGCATCTGCGATACGCCCACCGAACTTTTTCACAATATCGCCAGGGCGCTGGGCGAGCCGCTCGATCAGGTGCAATGCGACTATGTCGGCCTCAATCACCTGGGCTGGGTGCGCGGCGTACGTGTGCGCGGCGAAGAGGTAATGGACCGATTGCTTGGCAGTGACGAGCTGCTACGCCAGCTCTACCTGGCGCCGCTGTTCGATTTCAACATGATTCGCTCGTTGCGGCTGATCCCCACCGAGTACCTGTTCTTCTACTACGAACGCCGGCGCGCCCTGCACAACCAGCTGGAACAAGGCGGCAGCCGCGGCGCGGAAATCCAGCAATTGAACCGGCTGCTGATCGACACGCTGAAGAGCAGGCTCATGGCCGGCGACGGCGATGGCGCGGTGGCCTCCTACGCGGCCTACCTCAACCAGCGCTCCGGCTCCTACATGAAACTGGAAGCGGAAGGCGGCTCGGCCTTCGATCCTGATGTAAGCCTGCAGGTCGACCCGTTCCGCACCGCGACCGGCTATCACCGCATCGCGATCGACGTGATGAGCGCCCTGACTGGCGCCAAACCCGCCACCATCGTGGTCAATACGCACAATCGCGGCACGCTTCCCGACCTGCCGGACGGAGACATCGTGGAGACGGCCGCAAGCATCGATCTGGATTCGATCGTGCCCGCGCCGATCGCCCCTTTGCCCGATGAAGTGCGTGGCCTGGTGCATGCGGTGAAAGCCTACGAGCGTGCGGCGATCGACGCTGCCATAAACAACGTCCGGCTCACGGCACGCAAGGCGCTGCTGATCCACCCCGCGATTGGCGAATGGAGCCCCGGCGAAGCGCTGTTGCGCAATATGTTCGGCACCATCGATGCGGATGGGGAATGCCTTTGCCAGGGGCCGATGCATGGGCATTTGCATGGCTGATGCGAGCTCGCGCCATGCACGCACCTGACTAGCGTCGAATGTCAGCTGCACGATGGTTCCCTCCCCTGCTTCCAGGGGAGGGCTAGGATAGGGTTGCACGAGCTTGCCGCCGTGTTTGAGTTCACCGCGAGGTTGCTTCACCCCAACCCCAGCCCTCCCCTACTACACGTCGGAAAGGGAGCCGTATCGTGCATCGCGGAAACCACCCGGCTATTCGAGCGTAAAGCCCACTTTCAAGGTCACCTGCCAATGAGCGACCTTGCCGTTCTCCACATGTCCCCGGGTCTCGGTCACCTGGAACCAGCGCATATCGCGTACCGTCTTGGAGGCCCGCTCAATCGCGCATCGAATGGCTTCGTCACTGCTGGTCTTGGAGGAACCGGTCAGTTCAATGGTCTTGTAGACGTGCTCGGACATGGCTTGGATCTCCGTGGGTCGTAGAGCACATTTACTCCACCTGCCCGGCCAAGCGTGTGAAAAAGTCCGTGACGGACCCTCGCGGGAATGACGTCACTGCATGGATTTTTCGATCGCACACTGTGCCGCCTCTTCGAACGACTTGGCGACGCGATCGATATGCGGCCCCGTATCCGGCAGAGCTGGGGCTTCCAGCAGATTGGGCAGCAGCACGGCGACGATCGTCGCCTCGGCCAGCCGCTGACGTACTTCCTTGGCGACAGCGTCGCCAGACTCCCACTCGTTGGCGATGTCGGAAATCACCACGTGCACCATGGAAACCGCGTTGGGGGTGGCTTCCGGGGGCCGTTCCTGCTGGAAGGCCTCGATGTCCCGGATGGAGACATGGCGTGCGTCTATGTGCACATCACGCAGCACGCGCACCAGGATCTCGGTGATCAGATCGTCTTCGCGAACGCCACTGCCGAGGCACAGCACGATGGAGCCCGGCGCGACGGCGAGCGGCCCCTGCCAGCGTCCGCTTATGCGCTCGCGTTGCTGGCGCAGGTAGTGGCCGATGTTGTCGTCGTCCAGCACCGAGGTGCGGCGGCGCCAGCGCGGCTGGGCAGGTGCCTCCTTGCCCAAGGTTTCGATCACCCTTACCACGGCGGCGCGGGCCTTGTGCAGCTGATCCGGGTTAATGGCCCCCTGTCTCAGGTCCAACTGCGCCAGTTGCAATGCCGGCAACAAGACGATGTCGCAATAGCGGGCGAAGGATTTTTGCCGCAGTAACAAGCGGGCTTCGGCAATGATCTCGTCGGAATCGCCGGAAAGCGCGCGCTGGTAGAAGCGCTGCGGCATCGTCAGGGCCGGCGCGTCGCCCAACAGAATCTCGAACAGGGTAAGCGCTCTGACGTGTCGTCCCGCCACCACCAGGCACAGCGTCATCGGGGTGGACAGGACCAGCCCCATGGGCCCCCACAGCCAGCTCCAGAAGATCGCCGCCACCACCACGGCCAAGGGCGACAGGCCAGTCGCATGGCCATACAGTTGCGGCTCCACCAGTTGGCTTACCACGACTTCCACCAGCGCGAACAAGCCCAGGGTCAGCAGCAGCAAGGACCATCCCGGGGTGACTGCCGCGGCGAGCAAGGCGGCCAGCAACGCCGCCAGCCAAACGCCGACATAAGGCACGAAGCGCAGCACGGCAGTGAGCGCACCCCATAGCAGGGCATTGGGCAGCCCGATCGCCGTCAGCCCCAGCCAGATCGCGAGCCCGACGCCAAAATTGACGGAAAACTGCGACACGAAAAACCGGGAAAGACGTCCGCCTGCGTCATTGATCGCGACCGTGGTGGCGCGTAGATCGGCAGCGCCGATCACGCGAATGAAGCGATCCCGCAACGACTCGTATTCAAGCAAGACGAAAATGAGCACCACCAGCACGATGCCTGTTGTTTCCAACGGGCTCCACAGGGATGACAGCACTCCCTTGATCGCATTCCACGGACCGCCGCTCAGCGGCGGCAATTCCACTGGCGCGACATTGGCCGCAGCAGCCGCATTCTGCCCTGCCCCAGCCGCTTCATTCCTGGCGCCAAGCGCACCGACGACTTTGCCCATCTCGCCACTCATCGCCTGCAGGCGGCCGATCGTCATGTCATGCAGGATCTGCAGCTTGGCCTGGATGGTCCTTTCGTACTGCGGGAGGCTGCCGGCCAGGTGCACGATCTGGGAGCCGATCACCGTCATCAGCCCGGCGGCGAACAAGGCCAGCAGCAATACGGAAATGAAAGCGGCATAGGCGTGCCCCAGCCCGAGCCGCTGCAGTCTGCGCACGAACGGGGCGATCAGCAGCCCCAGGATCACCGCCAGAATGATCGGGACCAGCACGTCCTTCCCCAGGTACAGCAGCGCAAGCAGCACGCCGGTGGCGACGATCACCAAGGCTCTTTGACTGGCGTGCTGGATCGGAAGCGACTCGGTCAGGGCGGGCATGGAAAGGGAGCTATGGGCCTGCGTTGGTTGGCTGTGCTGCGCCGACGACGTCCTCGGAGCCTTGGAAGATGCATTGGCGATGCCAAGATCGCATGAGCGGCGGCAACGGGCAAGACGGGCCTTAAGGAACCTCTGATCTATTCCACGTATCCGTTACCCAACTGGCGGGACGTAGGCTGGGGTGCAAACCCCAGCATTGCTGTGCATACAACTCGCGCGATGCCGGGATTGTCATCCCGGCCTACGCCCGTCCAGTTAGGCATTTATCACCCGCATGTGCCATGCGTCATGAGCTGCCGCACTTCGCATTCGACCTGCCATTCGTCGCCATGCACTTTCAAGAAGCGCTTGGTCAGCTCGATGGCCTCTTCCTTGGAAGCCGCTTCAAGCAAGGCATAGCCGCCGATCACTTCCCTGGCTTCGGTGAACGGGCCATCAACCACGCTCAACTTGCCGCCGGACAGCCGGACACGAGTGCCATGCGCGGTGGGGGTGAGCCCGGCGGTGTCGATCAGCTTCCCCTCCCGGGTCAGCTCCTCCATCAGCTTGCCCATGTCGGCCATCAGCTGTGCGCTGGGCTGCAGGCCCGAGTTTTCGTTGATCCGTACCATCGATAGAAAGCGCATCGTCGTATCTCCGTAAAGGGGTAACGGAGCCGGGGCCAGGTCCCGCTCCTGTCGATACGACGAACCAGCCTGACGCAGATCGACACGCTGTCCGCCGTTCGATCGGCGGCCGGCAGGAACGAGCCCCCGCCCTGCCCGCATCATAAAAAAAACCCTCTCCGCCAGGGAGAGGGTTCGGGATGCCCGTTAACCACTGAATAAGTTCAGAGCTTCCGCGGGCCAGGATGGCCCGCCGCAAATCATGCGCTTAAGCGCTTGATTTAGCGTAGCCACGGCCAGGCGTGTACCGGACGCTGCGCGGAAGTCCGTGACGGACTTTTTCAGACCATCCTTAGCGGGTGTTGCATCATTTCATCGGCGAGATGAGGTTGTTCGACGTCGTCACGTTCGTCGCCGTGCTGGCAATCGAAATGTCGCGCGGGGTCCAGCCCATGTTATAGGGCGACTGGTTGTGCTGGTAGAACCACAGGGCGTAGTTCCATTGGATGGTGTTGCCCGCGATCTGCACGTTGTGGGTGCCGCTGGAGATGGAAATGCCGAACAGATAGTTGGTGGTGATGTTGCTATTGGTGATCACCACGCCGCTCGGGCCGCCGGTGTAGACGCCAAAGCCATGGTTGTTCTGCGCCGTGACCTTGTTCAAGGTCAGGTCGGACACGTTGAGGTGCACTTCCAGGCCATTACCCACATTGTTCGACAGCGTGGTGTTCTCCAGGCGCACGCTCCGCGTGAGTCCCTGCGTCTGCGGTTCGATGTCGATGCCGGCCTGCGGCAGGGTGCCGTTGGAGCCGGTGAAGCTGCTGTTCACCACGTACACCTGCGTCGACGGCAGAATCGACAGGCCCTGGCGGCGGTTATTGTTGGATTTGACGTTGTTCAGCGTGACGCTATACGAAGGCACCACCGTGGTACCCGAACCCGTCGCACCGACCATCAGGCCATCGCCCCAGCAATTGGCGACCGAGATGTCGTGGATGTAGACATAACTCGACCCGGAAACGTTGACGCCATAGCCCCACTCGCCGGTCGTGCCCAGGTGCCTGGAACGCTCGCCGAGGATGGTGCCGCCGGCGATCTCGACGTTGTTCACGTTCCACGCCTTCACCACCCAGTAGCGCGTAGCGCTGTTCGGAATGGCCTGCAGCGTCGCCCCGGTGTCGAGCAGCAGACGCGTATGCGAGCGCAGATTGACGGCCTTGAGCGCATTGATCATGTAAGTGCCGGCTGGCACCTCGACCGTGCCGCCGGTGGACGGCAAGGCATTGACGGCGGCCTGGATGGCGGCAGTATCGTCCGTGGAGCCATTGCCCATGGCGCCGAAATTGCGAACATTGACCGAAGCGGAACCGATCGACACCGTCGGCGTCGGATTCCACCAGTTGGTTGCGGACGCCGGCAGGGCAACCGCGGTAAGAGCAAGAGCGGCAGCGGCTGCCAGGACCTTGCGACGAGATGTGAAGTTAAAATTTTGTGAGTTGCCCATAATCGGCATAAGAAACCTCTGCACGCCTTTCGGCGCAGCTCGTACTGAATTTTTCACCTAAGGAAGCCCGTATTTTTCGTCAACGGTCCGTATACGATGGGTCACCGGCATGTGAAATTGCAAATGTGAATTGATGTTTCCGTTCACAGAAAATACATCGAGGCCGAGCACCACCCCGATGGCACGAATGAACCAAACACGGGGAAATAAGGCTATTTTAACGATTTGTTCATAATCATTTGGACATCTAGACGTCCAAATGAATGATCATCAAACACGCTGCGCATTGCGCGCAGCCCGATGAAACTTACCCCCTGACCACATCGCACCCTTCACGACCTGCAACGGCCAAATCCCAGGACCACGGCGCAACTGTACTGGCCATCTCTCCGCCGTATTGCTGATCGTGGCGGGACGTTGTGGTAAAGGCGCGCACTTGCATCCCGCGACCAGCGCGGTACATGACGAAAAAGACTTCGCCATGGCAAGGACGGCGTTCTTATCCCTTGAGTTGCGTGAAGCCTGCAGTCACGGCTTGCTGAATCCCAAGTGCAAGGTGATCTTGTCGCCTGCCTTCAGGTTTGCCACGGACGCCGGAGGGAAATGCAGCTTGAGGCTCATGCCTTCCGTATCCGCTTCCACGACACCGGTTTTTGAATCCACGGATGTGACGGTGGCGGGCATGGCATGCATACCCTGAATGGCGTGATGCATTCCTTTCATGCCGGACGTGTCGCCGTGCATACCGCCATTCGTACTCATGCTTGACGTCGAACTGCTCGGTTCGTTGTATTGCGCGAGCGCGGAACCACTCAAGGCAAGCGCACCCATGACCGACACGAAGGTTTTACAAAGCGTGTTCATGCTGATACTCCCCAAGTGAACATGGTTGACGCCGGAAAAATGCACGCCTGGGTATCATCCGCACGTGAATTTTTCCGCACGAAGCTGCGGGCTAACCATGCGCCAACGCGCCGTCCCGCCGACAGCTTTGCGCAAGTAAAAATTCAGGCCAACTCACTCGCTTACACCAAACGACGACAACACTGTAATTAAACTCACCTCACCGCCCGGTACTCAATAGGGGACACGTCCTACATGCGATGCCACGTATCGCATGCAGAGGATTGATTGCCTTGTCGCGCAACTGTAGGGGTGCGCGTGGGTGGGGGGAGCGCTCTTGATGGCCTATCCAACGGTAGTGGGCAGTGCCGATACCACGGGTCGTACGGTGGTTCCGATCGCCAGGGCGATCTTCAGGACGAGCGGCCGCAATCGAGACATATGGGCACCGGTAAGCGTGGTGGTGCCGTGTTTTCGATGCGCGCATACGATCGAGCAGGCAGTGAGCTCGGTGGCCAGACAGAAGCTGCGCCCCGCGGAGGTGCTGCTGGTCGACGATGGCAGCGGTGATGACACGCTGGCACGGTTAAAGGGTGTCGCGCGGCGTTATCCGCCGGGCTGGGTAAAGGTGCTGGGCTTGCCCGAGAATCGAGGCCCTTCGGCAGCACGCAACTGGGGCTGGGAGAACGCTACCCAGCCTTGGGTCGCCTTCCTGGACGCCGACGACAGCTGGCACCCGCACAAGCTCCGCCTGCAGATGCAGGCTGTGGACGACGATCCACGTATCGCCTTGATCGCCCACGACATGAACGTGCAAGCGCGAGGCAAGCATGCGCCCGCACTGCGCTACCCCATTCGATGCCGGCCCTGCCCCAACCGGCTGTCGTTGTGGCACAAGGCTTTTCCGACAGCTTCAGTAGTGCTGCGCCGCGACTTGCCGTTCCGCTTTGACGAGAATCGGCGCCGAGCCGAGGACTTCATGCTGTGGGCGCAGATTCTGCTGTCAGGCTACCGCTGCGCGCGGCTCAACCAGGTACTGGCTTCCTGGCACAAACCGCCTTTCGGGGCAGGTGGACTGAGCGGCGATCTGACGGCCATGTATCGGGCTGCGGTGGACGTGCGTAATACCTTGCACAAGCAGCGGCTACTGACCACGAAACAGCTGTATATCGCGCATGCCGCAGGCTTTGCGCGCTATCTACGCCGTTGCCTGATCACCTTGATCCGCCGTCGCGTCGTGACGTTGCGGGACAGTACCCGGTGAGGGACGCAGCCATGGCTTCTGTCGCCCCTTCTCATTACGACGAATGCATGTCCCCGCTGGCGCTGCGTCTGCGCGCCGATACTCGGGACATCGATTTCTCCCTCGTCGACGCGCTCCCAAAAGACCGGGCATCGTTCGACCCCGTATCGATCGCCGATCTTTTGCGCAATGCTTTTGTCTATCCGCCACACTCCGTCTATCGCCGGATCAAGGTGGTTTTCTCGGACGATTATCTCGTGCTCGGGAGCAACGATGACCCCGTGCTGCACGCCGCGCTGGCTGCGTGGAAGATAACGGCAAAGCCATCTTGCACCTCTCGCAGCAGTGACGCGCTCGTGCAGACCTATCACCGGCTGTTGTGCGCTGCCGTGACGAACTCGACCGCCCGTATGCAACAGCCCTGGTTTCTGCAAAGCGGCGGAAAGGACTCGACCTCGATGGCGATTGCCTTGGCCGACGCGCGTCCGGACGTCACCTGCATCACTTATCTTGGCGGGCGCGAGGAAAACGAACTGGCATCGGCGCAATGGGTTGCCCGCAATCTCGGCTTGCGCCATGAAGCCCTGGTTTGCGATCCGGGACGGGCCTATGACCGTTATCTCGCGCACGTGCAGCAGATTCCGTTGCTGACTGCGGATTTTGCCATGCTGTCCTACCTGGACCTGGTCGCCGAGATCCGTGGCAATGGTGGCGACGGGGTGCTCGACGCACTGGGATCGGATGTGTATTTCGGCATGCCGAGCCATTGGCGCCACCTGATCTTCCGTGTCCTGGCGCAGCATTTCGCGCTCCCGGACCATCTGTTCAATCTGTGGGGCATCCGGCGTAGTTTCCGCCTTTGCTACGCCCTGAGCACCATGCAGATGAGCGCGTTCGAGCGCTTTTATCCCGGTTCGCGCTTCAGCGACGAGGAGGTCGATGCACTGTTTGGCGAGCCCATGGCCATGTACTCCCGGCGGCGCCTGGACGTTTTCCTCTGCGCCATCCAGGCGGCCCGTACGGTGGCCGATCGCCGGCGCATCGCCGCGGCAATCGTCGAGGCGGCGAGCTTCGGCAAAGGACTGTATACGGCGAGCGCCCTGGCCCTGCCGCTCGCCTACCCCTATTGCGATGCGCGGCTCGGCCAATGGCTCACCCATGAGGTGCCGGAGGACCATCTGATCGGGCCGGACGGCACCAACAAGATCCTTGTGCGCAAGCACATTGCGCGATCTTTTTTGAATCTTCCCTATATCGCGAAAAAGGGTTGCTTCCGTTTCGACGTATGCGCACTTGCGCGAGTACGCTACGACCGCGTGCGCCAATTTGCCATCGACGCCAAAGCGCAGGATTTGCTCCCCGGCGCGCCCGCCTGGCTGGATGCCCATCGGGCCCATCTGGACAACAAATACTTCGCCTCCAAGTTCTACCTGCTGGCCGTCGTGCTGCCATGGCTGCTGAACCGTCTGCAGCCGGCGTCCCGGGAGGTTCAAACCGGCGCTTGGTTGCCATAGCGCATCAGGACTTGCGGGCCAGCCTCGCGATTGACTCCGTAGTCGACTACGGAAGTAGGCTTGCCACGAACGAGTTTTCCCTTATCGGCGGCAGACATGGCGCAAAACCACAGTGAGAAGAGCAGCCTCACCATCGGTGGCCTGTCAGCCATCCTCGCTTCCGCGTGCTGCCTGGGCCCGCTGGTACTGGTGAGCATCGGGCTCAGTGGCGTCTGGATCGGTCAACTGACCCGCCTGGAACCGTTGCGTCCATGGTTCTTGATCGTTTCCATGCTGGCGCTGGTTTTTGCCTATCGAGGGATCTTCCGACCGGCCAGTGCCTGCGGTCCGGACCAGGTCTGTGCAACTCCGGCGGTGCGCAGGGTCTACAAAGCGTTGTTCGGGATCGTGGCGGCCCTGGTGCTGATTGCGTTCGGTTTTCCCTATGCCGCGCCTTGGTTCTATTGAGGAGTCCACCTATGAAAGCGATAGCTACCCTTGCCGCGATACTGCTGGGCGTCGTCCCCATGGCCGGTATGGCCGCCACCCGCACGGTCACCCTCGCCGTGCCCGGCATGACCTGCCCCATGTGCCCAGTCACGATCAAAAAGTCCTTGCAAAAAGTCGCCGGTGTGGAAGATGTCAGCTCCGACCTGGCCCGCAAGACAGTCACGATCAGTTACGACGACGCCAAGACGCAGCCGGCCGCGCTGATTCAAGCGACGGCCAATGCCGGTTATCCATCCTCCGTGCAACATTGAGAGGCGTCGAACATGTCAATGAAAAGCATTGATCCGGCGCTGGGCCTGATGGGTGATTTCGACAAGCTCACCCACGGCGTCACCCGGCCTATCCAGCAGATGCGGCAGGCCGCGATCTTTACGGATGGCGCGCTGCCCGCACGGCAGAAATCGCTGGGTGCCATGCTGTGGTCCATTTCGGCCCGCTGCGAACCTTGCATCGTGTTCTATGTGCAACAGGCCGTGAAGTACGGAGCCAGCGAAGCCGAGCTGGGCGAAGTCCTGGCCGTCGCGGCCGCGATGGGCGGCTGCGTAGGTGAAATGTGGGCGCTGAAAGCCTTCAAGGCCTATAAGGAGTTTGCGGCAGGCTCGGCTGCCGTCGTCGAGCCGCATTGCTGCGCTCCCTAGCGGCATGCCCTGATCCAATACCCGTCACTGCACGCGCGCCTGGCGCTGCGTTGACTGCGATGGCCATCGTAGGCTTACGCTGCGAAACCCGGCATTGCCATGCATGCACTCGGCGCGATGCCGGCGTTGTCATCCAGGCCTACGCTCCGCCGCAGCCGAATCGGCGGAATGGGCCACCTATCTGTTTTGCGTGTAATAGCTCGCGGCTGCGTTGATTTCGTCCGGCGTCATGTTGCGCGCGATATTTCGCATCTGGGCACTGATGTCGTTATGGCGACTGCCACCGGCAAACGCCTCGAGCTGGGATTTCAGATATTCACGCGGCTGCAGAGCGAGCCAGGGCGCGCCCAGCTTGGTCGCCATAGCGCCATGGCAGGATTCGCAAGGAGCGATGTTACGCATGGGCGAACCCGTGGCGACGATATCGGGAGCTGGATACATTTCAGGCGCGCTATCACGGGGCAAAGCAGCGTAATACGCCGACAGGTCACGCAGGTCCTGGTCGCCAAGACCCGCCAGCATGGGCACCATGATGGCGCTGGTGCGCGCGCCGCTTTGAAAATCGCGTAGCTCTTTATAGATCGAAGGCGCGTATTGCCCGGCCAGGTTCGGCGTATTTGCAGCACTCACGCCACGGGCGCCATGACACATCGTGCAGCGTAGCGCCAAGGTGGCGCCGCGACCGATGGAACCGCCGGCAGACGCGCCTTCAAGCATACCGGGCGTCAGCACCACGCTGGAGACTGGCGCCTTGGGCGGAACCGGAGGACTCGCTTCGCCCAACCAAGCCCTGGGCGCACCTGCGGCGCTGCAAATCGCATTCAACAGCCCCTTGAACAAGGCGTCATCCTGAGCCGAAGGAAGCCAGACGAATCCTACCCAGGCTGAAAACACGAACAACAGGGAAAGAGCCCCGGCGCTTGCCGTGAACCAGGGGTTCCGAAGCGAAATCAGGCGCGGGCGATCAGCGTTCATCACTTCGCTCCAACAAAGACCGCTGGAACCCTGGCGTCGGGCAAGCCCATCAGCTGCACGATGGGATAAGCATAATTCGTGATCGTCAGCGCGATCATCAGGCCCACCCAAAGCCCCAGTCCGTTCAAGGCCAACGGCAGCGAGCTTGGCTCGTGAATGGCCCGGCTGAAGGTGAACGGGGCCGGCTCGACCCGGCTGGCGGAATGATTGCGATAAAGGATGACGAGGAACAGGACGGCCGAAACAACCAGCAGCGCACCACCCATCGTCGACATGATGACCGAGATGGCTTCACCGGACGTGCCGGGGGCGCTGTAGTCGTAGTAGGCCATGCGCCGGGGCATGCCCAGGATACCCACGTAATGCCATGGAAACGTCGTGACTATCATGCCGACGAACCATAGCCACAACTGCATACGGATCATGCCCAGGTCCCGCATTGCTCGTCCCGTAAGGTGCGGCCACAAGTCATAGGCGATGGCGAAGTACATGATCACGACTGCGCCGCCGAAGATCAGGTGAAAATGGCCGGTGATCCATTGGGTGTTGTGGATGGTCGAGTCCAGCTGGTAGCTCATGTTGATCAGGCCGCCGGCGCCGCCAAAGCCAAGCATCACGAACGAAAAGGCCAATGCGAGCATTTGCGGGTTGTCCCAGGGCAGCGCCTTGAGCCAACCGAATACGCCTTTCCCTCCGCGCAGGCGGGCGGCAATTTCCACCGAAGCACCGATCGTGAATACCGTCAGCAGCGTAGGCACTGTCACCATGGCGGTAAACACGGAATGGATGAATTTGAATCCGGAGCCGACTTGCGGATCGGCGAACAAATGATGGATCCCGATCGGCATCGAAAACACGAGAAACAGCGCGAATGAAATTCGTGCCATGGTGTCGCTGTACAGGCGACCGCCGATGGCACGGGGAACGATCGTGTAAAAAGCGATATAGGCGGGCATCAGCCAGAAGTAGACGATGGCATGCAGCGTCCAGGAAAACAGCACGCGCGCGAGACCCGCGTTGATGGTGTTTGAAAAACCCAGCGCCACGGGCAGGATCTGGAACAGCAGTTCCAGGGCCGCACCCACCGCCGTCCACCCCCACAAGTAGGCAGCAGCGACATTCGCAAACATGGGCAGCGGAACGGCAACCCCCGGATGCGCGCGCTTCCACGCCTGCAGGTTGATCCCCATCAGCGCGACCCAGATCCACGAGCCGAGCACGACCAGCACGACCCCGATGTAATAGAAGGCGTTACCGATCATCGGCGGATAGAAGGTGTAAAGCACCGAGTCGAGCCCCAGGGCCACCGGCACCACGGCCGCGACCGAGCCGACGATGATCATCACGTACCCTGCCCATGCCCAACGCCGGCCGATCAGGGCCTGGCCAAGGGAAAGCTCCGTGATGGCATAGCCGAATCCCATCGCAATGAGGGTCGGAAAGACGTATCCCATCACGGTGCCGTGCGCGGTGACCGAGCGGTAGTAGAGATCGGGGTTGTGCAGCCAGCCGTGCAAGGGGCTGCGGATGAACATTTGCCACTCGCCCAGCAGGATGGCAAGGCCGAATACGGCAAACGCCAGCCAAAAATGGGCGAGCACCAGGCGTTTGTTAGAGATCACAGGTCAGCCTCCTGGTGTTGACGGCCATTTTTGAAAAGGCGTCTTTGTCGACCACCTTCACGTTCGCCCACATGGCTTCATGACCGGCGCCGCAATACTCATGACAGGGCATCAAGTGATCGCCGGCCTGCTTGAACTCGGTCTTGAAGGTCGAAATGTAGCCAGGCTCCACCATCGAATTGATGTTGGTCCCGGTGATGAGCATTCCGTGTATGACGTCGGCGCTGGTTACCCGGAACCTGATGGGCGTTTTTGCCGGCACCACAAGGCATTGCGGTGTGAACGAGTACTGCTGTCCGATCACCCGCACCGTGACCGACCCGTCCGCTTCGACGGCGCTGCCGAGGTTGCTCTCGACGAATTCGCCCGACAGGTGCAGGGTCGAGGGATCGATGGTTTCGACCCGGGAAGGCGGCATCATCGCCCAATGCAGGCCGGTAAAAATCATCACCGCGACGAGCAGGCCGATGATGCTGACCATCAACAAGGCCCATCGCTTCTCGATACGCTGAGATAGCGCAGCCGTATCATGCGAATCAGCGGAAAACGTTTGGGCCACGACAGGTCCTTTAGCGAATCACGCCACGAGGAAGGAAGACCAGGAAATAGAACAGGAACCACAGCGCGATAACGATTGCCACCGCGATCCCGACGACCGTAAGCGCGCCCCGGGGACCGGCTCTTACGATTTCCTCGACACGTTCGTCTTCGCTGCGTGCCTGTTGATCGTCGTCACTACCCATGGGGATCTCGCCTTCTCAATTGAGCGGAGCCGAGCGCAGCGCATTGACATCCTCGGCTGTAATCGCCGTTCCGTGGTTGTCCCAGGCCGTGCGAATGTAAGTCACGACCGCCGCGACTTCTTCGTCGGACAGCTGCTGCGCGAACGGAGGCATGCCGTACGGCCGGGGATTGCGCATGGTTCCCGGCGGGTAGCCGCCATTGAGGACCATACGAATCGGATTGACCGACGATGCCATTTGAATCGACTGGTTCGCGGCCAACGGGGGAAAGTCCCAGCCCTTGCCCTCGCCGTTCGCTCCGTGGCATACCGCGCACTGTGCTGCGTAAATCTTCTTTCCCAGCGGCGATAGACGAAGCTTGTCCTGCGTCTGTACTTCATTGGGGGCCGCGGTTTCGCCGGTAGACGGTAACGCCTTCAGATAGACTGCCATGGCGCGGATGTCGGAATCCGACAAATACTGCAGACTGTTGTAGACCACTTCAGCCATGGGGCCGTAGACAGCCCCCCGCGCCGATACACCGGCTTGCAGGAGGTCCGAGATATCCTTGATGCTCCAGTCGCCGAGCCCCGCCTCGCGATTGGAGGTCAAGGACGGCGCATACCATTCCTGCGCCGGGATCAGCCCGCCCTGAAAGGTTTCCGACTTCGAGCTGCCGCCCAGCGCATTGATCGCGGTGTGGCACATCGAGCAATGCCCGAGCCCTTCGACCAGATAGGCGCCACGATTGAATTCGCTCGACTTCGACGGATCAGGCTGGAATTCACCCTCCTTGAAGTAGAGGGTACGCCAGCCAAGCAATAGATTGCGATTGTTGTACGGGAACCGCAGATCCTGTTCCCGGTTTTTCTGACGTACCGGCGGCACCGACTTCAAGTAGGCAAATATGGCGTCCGCGTCAGCACGAGTCACCCTGGTGTAGGCGGCAAAGGGCATCGCGGGGTAAAGCAGTGCCCCCGATCGTGTTCGCCCGGTGTGCATCATCTTGTAGAACTCGTCGGGCGTCCAAGCCCCGATGCCCGTTTGAGGATCCGGCGAAATATCCGGCGAATAGAGGGTACCGAACGGTGTTGCCATCGCTCGGCCTCCCGCAAAGGGCTGGTCGCCCGGATTGCTGTGGCACGCTATGCAGTCGCCCGCCCGAGCCAGGTACTGGCCTTGCGCAATCGTTGATGCATCCTGGCCTCGCGCGCCTTGAACCAAGGCAAACAGACCCAGCGCCAGGCCAAGCATCGCGCGTGAAGCGCCGCCCCGTAGCCTACTTCGTGCTTCAGTTGACGATGGCTTGCTCATTTTGTCCGGGCACCTTCGCAGGTGAGCGCCAATTTCAGCGAACCGGCAGGAGCCGGTGCAGGATTCGCTGGCGCCGGAAGCGACGATAGATAAGCCGAGACCGCCGTGATGTCGGCCTCCGACAGCTGCATGGTCAGTTGCTGCATACAGTTGGGCTTGCTCGACGTGCGCGTCCCATAACGCGACGCTCCAAGCTGTGCGCTGATGTATTTGCTGTGCAGGCCTAGCAAGCCTGGCATGTCAGGCGACATGCCCGTCAATGACGCGCCATGGCAAGCGACGCATGCCGGAATGTGGCGGGCATCATCCCCCTGCAACACCAACTTCTTTCCCTGGGCCAGCACTTGCGGCCCTACGGTGGGTTTTGGCAACGCGGGAAAAGGCGCTTGCTGAGTTGCAAAGTAGTCGGCCATTTCCTGCAGATAGGTATCCGGCAAATAGGCGAGCAAATAATTCATCGGCGGGTATTTGCGCTGACCGTCCCGGAAGGCGACCAGCTGGTTGTACAAATACCCGGCCGGCTTGCCGGCGAGCCGAGGAAAGTAATCGTCCCCACTACCCTGCCCCCGCTCTCCGTGGCAGGCGGTGCAAGCCATGACTCGCGTTGCAGTGGAATCGGACGCCGTTACCGAACTCTGGGACTGCGCATGCAGTCGGCCGGCGACGATGGGAAGCATGGTGATCGCCACGAGCACGGCGGCGTAGCGCAAGGCTCCAAGAAAACCGCCGTGACGACAGTCGATCTTGCTCATGGAATAAACCCCATGCCTATGGTGAATGGATCAGGCCAGCACCGATAGTAAAAATCTCTCTTGCGAAATGTACAAACATCAGTCTGGTGCCGCAAGATCAATAGTCCCCATCGAATAGGACGAACGCTGCCATCCCAAAAAGGGCAGGACGCCGCTCATCCATCTCGTCGACCCGACTTTCGCCATGCTTCATGGCGCCTGGCAAGAATTTAGCTCAATGGCGCAACGAGGACTTGATCCAGATCAATTCACCGCACGAACGTTTTGTACAAAAAACGTCATGAATATCCAAAATGCCTGGATGGTTGGCGTGATGAAAAGGGAATGTCTGGCTTGGCGCGTTGCTGATCGAACCATGTCGGGACCGCACCGTATGCGCTTGTAGCGAGCGTAGGCTGGGATGACAATCCCAGCATCCGCAGGTTGCATACATGGCAATGCTGGGGTTTGCACCCCAGCCTACACGGTCAAGCCTTGCTCAGGCGGCAACGTTGGGCTTGTCCCCTGCCCCGCGAAGATTGGTGATCTTGCCGAGCAGGCCGAACCAGAACGGCGCCCCGAACAGGGATGAAGTTGCGGTGATGAGCCAACCGGGAATCCGGTAGAGCGTTTCGATGAAGCCGGGCGGATCACTCCATCCGATCGGCAGCCGGTCGAGCGTCGAAACGGCATCGTTGACATTGGCCTCCGGCGCTGGAACAGGCAAGTGCAACAGGCCCGTGGCGGCCGTCTTCCACAAGCTGGTCAGCACGTGGCACGCATCGATGTTGAAGGCGATCGCCACCGCCATGGCGAATACGAATGCCCAGAATTGGGCCTGTCTTTTGTACGCGCCGGAGATCCGGTCCATGGCCGAATCAAACCATTGCGCAAGCTCGGTTTCGAAAGCTGCCGCATTGCCCGCAGCACGGTCGTACATGCTGCATAGGCAGTCGCGGATCTGCTGATCGGAAATGGCCTCGAGTGCGGGACGCAAATTGCCGAACGCGACCCGGCCCCGTCCCAGCACGTCCACCAGTGCGCGCGCGAAATTCAACGGGGCGATATAGGACGGCGCCAGCTTCATGGACAGGTTGCCGATGCTGGCCGCGCAGCCATCGCTGCGTGGATTGACGAGTGCGTTATTGTAGATGTCCAGCACCAAGGCGTGACCATTCAACAACTGGGTAACGCCCGCCAACAGCGTTCTGGCGCGCAGCCGGAACATGGAAGCGACCGCCTCCTGCACGCTGCTTGCAATCAGCGCGACGGAACCGAAGCACACGATCATGCCGATGGCGACTTCAAGGACTATGCTGCCGAACATGGTTCCTTCCCCCTAGGCGAATACCTTCGCCTGACCTGCGTTTGACTGCCGCGCCCCCGCCCTGTTCGGATGAAAGCCTCGCTCCAACAGGGGGATTTTACAAGCAGGTCCGCTCAGGTGTCGGCCAAGACCAGCATCATCACGATACCCGGCATCGAGGGAGCCTGCGCCAGTGCAGCCGTCACTGGCTCCTTGCCCATGGGCAAATCGATCAGACGCAAGCGAGCCGGATGGCTGAGCACGGGCTCGTCGTGGTCCAGGCAAACATCGATGGCCTGTAGCTTGTCGCTGAGCCCCGTGCCGATGGCTTTCAGCACCGCCTCCTTGCGTGTCCAACAGCGCTTGAACAGCGCCTGTCGATCCTCGGCGGGAGCCTGTTCGATGTGACGCCGCTCCGCTGCGTGCGTGATGGCAGGCAGCAGGTCGCGATAGTCGCCGAGGCGCGCAAACGTTTCGATATCGATGCCGATCGGCTCGCCGGAGCTTACTGCACAGGCGAGCCAGCGACCGGAATGCGACACGTTATAAGCCGGGGCATCGGGTAAAAAAGGCTTGCCGTGGCGCCCAAGGGAAAAGGCGTACGGCACGGGCGCCCCACAGGGGCGAACCAGATGGTGTACCAGCGTGCGGCCCAGCACGAAATTATGCCGGTCGCCAGCCAGCCGAAAGCGTGAGGCACGTTGGCGATCGGCGTCGACCAACAGGCTTTCATCGCCGAATGCGTCGGCCCCGCGCAGGATCGCCACAAAGCTGGAACCTCGCGCCAGCGCATCGTCGCAGAGGCGGCGCGCCTCCTGCCACAAGTCGGCCGGCATGGCATGGATGACGGTGAGGCGGCATCCCGTGCGAACTGCCGGCGTGAGCTCTTGCACGCCGGTAGCACCGTTCATGCGTGGCCTCCGGCCATGCCCGGCACTCCGACACCGCTCCAACGTGCGAGCAGGTCGTCGATCAGCGCCATGCGCTGATGATGGAGATAGAAATGATCGCCCTCGAAGCTGCGGCAGGCAAAGCCCGGCTGCGCCCAGCGCTCCCAGGCCAGTATCCGGGTCGGCGTGACGTGCTTGTCGGCGGCACCGGCATAGGCGGTGATCGGGAGCCGCAACTCGCTGCCTTCCGGCACCACGTAGCTGTCGATGAGGTTGAAGTCCGCGCGCACCACCGACAGCACCATCTGCAGGTATTCGGGATGCCCGAGGATTTCCTTTGGCGTGGCGGCAAAACTTTCCAGTGTCTGCAACAGTTCGGCATCGCTCAGGCTGGCGCGCGATTTTTCGCGCCGGCACAGTTGCGGCGCGGAACAAGCCGAAACGAACAGCCGTTGTGGCAGGGGCAAACGGCGTTCATGCAGCTGCCGCGCTAACTCGAAGGCAACGACGCCGCCCAGGCTATGGCCGAAGAAAGCGAACGGCAGGTCCAACGGCATCGCATCGGCCAACAGCATGGCCAACGTATCCAGGCGATAGAGCGGCCGTTCGGCAACACGCGTTTCCCGCCCCGGAATCGCTACCGCCCACACCTCGGTATACGGCGCAACGTGCTGCTGCCATTCCCGGAACAGCGAAGGGCCGCCACCGGCGTGGTGAAAACAGATCAGGCGGCGACGCGTGCCGGTGTGCGCGCCATAGCGCCGAAACCAGCGTCCCGGATCGACGGCGCTTGCCCGCATGCTTACCATGCCCCCTCCTTTTCCTTCTCTACTGTCCGCGCAGGCCGGGACCGCAAACCCGGCAACCTGCATACGCCCCCACAGCTGGGACGGTCATCCCAGCCTACGTACCGGCATCAGCCCTGACTCTCCGCATAGGCCAGCACAATGCCGTTCTGGCGCCTTTTCACCGCAGAAAAGATCCGCCAAAAGTACAACATGCCGATGACTGCCTCAAACGAAGAACCGACCACCCATCACACAGGCAGAATGTTCAAGTGTCCCATGGGCACCGTGGTGATTGCGTATACGGCTGGAATGCCGAGGCACCCCATGACCACCAGGCGGATGACGAACAGGAAGCGGGTCAATCCGAAGCTTTGCAGCACCGAGGCTCCCGTCATGGAGAAGGCGAAGGCCAGCGAATAGGCCCACAGCACCCGGGCGGTCGCGATGGAGGCGTGCTGGATTTCCGGCGGCTTGCCCGCCAGTCCGAAAGGGCTCAGCAAGGCGCCCGGCGTCGCGACTTGAAAAACGAGATGACGACGATGTAGGCCAACTCGATCAGCATGTTATCGGCACGATTCGTGGGATTTGCGCAAAGTTGTTCTTGTCGATGGCGTTGCTGCACAACACGCTACAGCCGATGGGCAGGCCAAGCACGGGGATGAAACCCAGGTAGCTCACAGTCAGATTGATGCTGTTGGCCGCGAGCGCCATCGATCCCAATCCGGCAATCACCCAGATGAACGCCGCGTTGCCGAAGTTGAGGATACCCGCGGAGACCCCCAGGATGACGCCCTTTTTCAGGCGCGGCAGCTTTGCCGGATCTGGGGGCCGCGATAAACCGCAACCTACCATCGCCTCGGTCGGGCCGTACTCGTTCACGAAGCTTGCCGCCGGCAGCGCCGGCGCGAGCCAAGCACCAAACCAATCAGCTATCGGCGAAACGTGCAAAGGAACGCGACAGATGCGCGGCGGTCGCGTCCATCAGCTTGAGGGCGATGTGATCCACACGGCGGTTGCTCCAGGATTCCAGCTCTGTCCCCTTCACCCATTGGTTGAAGGAGCCCAGCGCCGGACCGGTCTGGATCTGGTAGTTCACGCGATCCTCGCCCTTGCCCTCGATGGCGATGCGCGTGCTGTAGGCGAAGTACCAGCGGAACACCAGCGCCATCTTGTGCTTGGTGTTGGCCTGGGCCTTGGCGATCTCGTGCTCCAGCTTGACGGACTGCAAGTAGCTCATTGTTTCGTGCCAGATCTGGTCAAAACTCCGCTTGAAAAAGCTGCCTTCCAACTGGTTGCGCGTGCGCAGCGGAATCTCGTCCAGGCTCGCATAGTGCTGGTAGAGCGACAGCAGCTTGTTCGCCCGCGCCGGGAAGAACACCGATTTCTTCATCACCTGCACCTGTGCGCCGAACTCGAACATGTCGCCGGCCGGCGCATACTCGGTATCGTGGATGTCGATCTCCTGCAGCATCGACTTGCCGTCCGCGCTCATCCCCGCCTCCACCGTGCACTGATTGATCGAGCCGGTCGCGACGAAGTCCGCACCAAGCATGAACGCCGCCGCAGCGGCTTCCGGTCCGCCGATGCCGCCGGCGAGACCCATGCAAATCGGTTCGGCATAGGCGTGGGTACGCTGCATTTCATCTCGCATGCGCAACAACGGCGGCATCATGACGGCCGCAATGCCGCCGTCCGTATGTCCGCCGGAGTCGGCTTCGACACAAATGTCATGGCTCATCGGAATGCGCCTGGACCACTCCGCTTGCTGAGCCGTTACCAGACCTTGCTCAAGCAGGCGTTCCAGGATGTGCGTTGGCGGCGGGCTCATGAATGCCCTGGCCACTTCCGGCCGCGACACCTTGGCAATGATGCGATGCGAGCAGATGACGTCACCCTTGGCGCTTTGACGCAAGCCTTGCAAACGGAAGCGGACCAGTGCGGGTGTCATCTGCATGAACGCTGCCGCTTCGACATTGCTGATGCCGGATTTGAGATACAGCTCCACCACCGCCATTTCCTGCGCGGGATAGTCGTAATTCGCCAGCAGGTTCATGCCGTAGGGCTGACCGGTGTTGAGTTCCGCCTGAATGCGGACAATCGCCGCCTCGATTCTCCGCAGCGAGAGCCCGCCCGCGCCGAAGAAGCTGAGCAACCCGGCCCGGCCCATCCTGATCACCAGATCGGCCGAGGCGATGCCGCGGTACATCGCACCCGTCATATAGGCATAATGCAAGCCATAGCGATGACGAAAGATGCGGCTGCCGAGCGAACCGGCGTCCAGACGGAACGGTTTGGCCGCTTTCTGCCTCCCGCGCCCCTCCCGAACGGTGCTTGTCAGCGCGGATTCGGTTTCCACGGATACATCGGTACAAGAACGCGCGTGTTGGTTTTCGCGCACCGATGTCGTCGATGCGGATGCGTGTTGAGGGACAGTTAGCCGTTCCAGGCGTTGCATGTCGCTGCCAAAGGGCGACATGACGGTATGCACCTGGGAGACCGAGCCGGTCGGAAGCGCATGCTTCAGGAAGGTCGCCAACGTGCCGTCCGGACTCAAGTCGATATAGCGATGGCTTCCCTGCGATTCGAGCGAGCTGATCGCCTGCTGGAATAGAATGGGTTCGCGCACGGCGGTCCAGAAGTAATCCGCGGACAACCGGCGCAAGAGCTTGCCGGTGGCGCAACACATCATCGGCAACTCGCCCTGGCGGCGTTCAATGTCTTGCAGAACGGTGCGATAAGTTTGCCCGGCAGCATCGATCCAGCGCGAGTGAAAGGCGAAAGCCACCGGAAGTTGCTGGAACGCCATGCCGCGCTGGCGCAGATGGGCCATCACGGCTGCGGCGTGCTGTTCCGGCAGTGACAACACCGAATGCGTCGCAAAGTTGTCGGCCGCCAGTTCGCAAAGAGCGAGCAATTCCGGGGTGAGATAACGCTGTCGCTCACCCACCACGGCAATCATGCTGCCGCGTGTGCAATGCGCCTCCAGCGCGATGGCCTGCTCGACCACCGCCAGCAAGGCCAGATCCGGATCCATGTACCCTGCCACAGCAGCGGCGGCCGTGGCGCCGAGGCTTGCGCCAAGCACCATGTCAACTCGCACGCCACGATGCAGCAACGAAGCCGCCAAGGCGTACTCCACCATGAAGATCGCCGGATGACTGTGCAAAAGGCGATTGAACGGCTCATTACGGCTTTTTCCTTCCGCAAACAGCACATCCAATACGGATTCGCCGCAACGAGCGCGAACTACCTGATCCGAGTCACGCAAGGTGGCGCGGAAGTGCGTGTCTCGCTCATACAGCTCCCGCGCCATTTGAAAATGGTGGGAGCCTTGCCCGGAGAAAAGCAATACGGTTTTCACATGTCGCGCACGCGCAAAGCCAATACACCGCCTTGTAACCACGCCATCCTGGCAAGGCACCCAATAGGTCTGGACATTGGAAATATTTTCCGCCCCCGCATGTTTCGCACGGGCCGGCTCATGGCATCCCTATCAGCAGGACGCCCCTCCCAATCATTGAGCCGATGCAGAATGCTCTCGCTTTGTGTCATTTCGTCGCGCACGACATCGTCTTGTCGTGCACGGCCTACGATCAGTTGAGCATGGATGCACGAAGCGAACGCGGACGCATGTCGGTCCATACGTCGCCAATATAGTCAAGGCAAGCTTCTTTCGTCCCCTGCTTGCCTACCAAGATCCAACCATTTGGCACGATCTTGCCGACCGGCCAGATCGAATATTGATCTTCCTGATTGACCACCACTTCGTATAGCTGAGACTGGAACGATATGGCAGACATGCATTTTCTCCCTACAAAATAACCATAAAGTCGAACTTGAACTTTAATTAATAGGACAATTGAAGCATTTAAATCTGAAAGGACCACCATGCCACTCCATGGCATTCAACTCATGGCGCCTTTTCTGGCCTGTTCCAGATGGAAAGCCAAGACACGCCCTGCCGAATCAGGGCAACCATAAATCCGTGTTTCAGTGCTTCCCCTTGCCTGCTCCAAGACGCCAGCTTCACAGACTTTGAGGTCGCTATACCAGCACAGACTCGCGTGATGACATCGTGAAAATACCTTTAAATTTTTGTCTCACCGTTGTCGGGTCCCGAATCCGTAGCCGGCTGCTAATGCAAACGAAGCCGTTCAAGCGTACGTGGGTCATCCACGCCATCGAAATATTTTTTCAGCGCCCGCTGGAACACCGGGTCGATGGGGTCCGCTTTGCTAAATAACGTCATGCACGAACGAAACTTCAGTTCGTCCGGACTACCGAAGATTTGGCGTGCCGACTTTCCATCGATCCGGATTACCAACTCGGCGCATTCATGCAGCCTCAACCCCAAGACGGGGTGCCGCAAATAGGCCCTGGCCTCTTCGATCGAATGGATAGCAAAGAATCGGGACGTCGAGCTGAATCCAAGGCCTTCGATCTGGGGAAAAATAAACCACATCCAATGACTGGTTTTGCGGCCCGCGCGAAGTTCAGCAACAACCCTCTCATACATGGCTACCTGCTCATCCAGGAATCTCTGCAAATGGAAAGGATCGTCAGTCATAAATCGCCCTTATTCGAAAGGGTATCCAGCCTATTCCTTGCCCTGCGATCCAGCCAGAGCCAAGGCTTGCCGCCCGCGGTCAAGCGCCTGAGGGGTTTCTCCGCGAGGTCAGTGCCGAAGGCAGAGCGGTGCCATAGCGGCAGACTATCGCGGCCATCCAACAAATCAAATTCACTCACCACGACGGCGGCGATAGATTCCAACCACCCATGGCGACCGATGCCGCTCAAGCCGAACGCGAATGAATACCCTGGTCCTCGCTCACCCGTTGTCCAGCTCGGAGCGCATCGTCGCCTCCGTGCGAACGGTGCTCGGCGAACGTCGTGGTCATTGGCGGGCCTGGCTGGGGCTGGTCGGACCGGGTGTCGTGGTTTCGGTTGCCTACATGGATCCCGGCAATTTCGTCACCAATATTCAGGCCGGCGCGCAATATAGCTACAGCTTGCTGTGGGTGGTGATCTTGGCGAGCGCGGTGGCGGTACTCTTTCAGGTGCTGTCGGCCAAGCTGGGTATTGTCACTGGACATAACCTGGCCGAATTGTCCCGCATGCATCTTCCGGCAACGCTCGTACTGCCGATGTGGCTGGCCAGCGAGGTTGCCGCCATGGCGACGGATTTGGCGGAACTGCTGGGCGGCGCCCTGGGCGTATCACTGCTGTGCCACTTGCCCCTGATGACCAGCCTGGTTCTTACGGCGGCCGTCACCTGCGCCATACTGTTGCTTGGCAATCGCGGCTTCCGGCCATTGGAACTGACGATCGCGGCGCTGGTGGGAGCCATCGGCATGGCTTATGCGGCGGAACTGCTGTTGTCCCCGGTGCAATGGGGCGGCGTGTTCAAGGGATTGGCCACGCATGAATTGCCCGACGCCAATGCGCTGAATCTCGCGGTGGGCATTGTCGGCGCCACGGTCATGCCGCATACGCTTTATCTGCATTCCGGCCTGACCCAGGCTCGGGTTCCGGCACGAACCGATGCGGAACGGACAAAGTTGCTCACATTCTCCAATCGCGAAGTGGGCATCACGCTGACCCTGGCGGGCCTGGTCAACGCGGCGATGATCGTCGTAGCCGCCGGCGCCTTCCATGATCATCACGCTGACGTCTCGGAGCTCCAGGATGCCTATCGGGCTCTGGGACCCGCCGTGGGCGCGGCAGCCGCAGGCCTGTTCCTGGTCGCCCTGATCTCCTCGGGCATCTCCAGCTCCGTAGTCGGCACCATGGCCGGCCAGGTCATCGTCCAGGGCTTCGTCAAATTCCGGATGCCGCTCTGGCTTCGCCGCGGCATCACCATGCTCCCCAGCTTTGTGGTCGTGGGATCCGGCATGAGCCCGACCAAGGCGCTGCTGTCGAGCCAAGTGATCCTGAGCCTGACGCTGCCACTGCCGATGCTGGCCCTGGTGTGGCTGACCCGCCGACGCGATGTCATGGGGGCGCATCGCAATCGTATCAGTCTACAAGTGATCGCATGCCTCGCCGTTGCGGCCGTGCTGATGCTCAACGCGACACTTCTGCTGCAAATCTTTGGTGTCAACGTCGTGCACTGAACGACACTAGGAATGCCCTGGTCTATCCCTCGCACCCGGCATTCTGGTCGCCTCCTCGACATTGAATTTTTAAAATGTGCGAGCCTCACGGTATCCGCGCTTCGTGGAACGTAGCACCGGGATGACAATCCCAACTTTACACGCGGTGTCCCGGCGCATGGATTGCAATCCCTGCCTACACGCTCTGAGCCGCTAGCTCAGACACGGCAATCAGCAAGGCAAACGCTAGGACTAAAGCAATGGCGAACCATTCGCACCAATAACTAGCTGCCGAGCAGGAGTAAAGCGGCCCCAGCAGGCTGTTGGATGATGATTTTGAACGGCGCACAATCATCGGCATTTACCGGCCCTCGAATTCCATGATCTCCATACCGAGAAGAATTGTTTGGTCGTGGGCACGTTCGAGCGCGGGTGCGCAGTTTGGCCAGTGCTTCTCGTTCCTGTGGTGAAATGCCCACGTCGCTGGGCAAGAGAGGCCTGCCAAGCCGCTCACGTAGCGCGGGAAAATAGGCTGTCGCCTGCGCTTCCATCAAGGGAATGGATGGATTCTGATAGCTTTCCAGTACCACCACCTGACTGTTGCCAAACCACGAGTCGAGAATGCGATCAAAAGCATCGCCCACCATGGAACTAGGATGATGAAAACCCAGGACGTGTCCCATTTCGTGCAGGGCCACGAATCGGATTAGCATTCGCAACACGTCCTCATCGGATGTGCCACGCGCCATGTTCGCACGAAACCATCCCAGATTCCGATTCAGGGACGTTTCGATGTTGCGCAGGTAGTAGGCCGTACTAGGATTGCGCGCTGCGGACCAGAAACTTCCGCTCCTCGCCATAACCGTTTCAGCAAGCCCGGGGGATGATGGTTCCACTTGATTGCCGGTAATAACCAGCAGGGCTTGCGCCTCGCTTGAGGCTGGCGTAAACACAAGGTCATTACCAAGTATTTCCTGCCACTCTGCCATCGCCGCCTCGGTCGCTGCCAGCACATCGATCGAGTAGGAGCGACCACCGATGGTAAAAGTTACGCTCCTGAGCGAAGGGTCAACATAGTAATTGAACTGGCTTGGAAAGACCAAAAACGGATTGTGCACCTCACCTCGATTGTATTGCGCAAAATAAATACGGCCGCCGTAGTCATCCACTCCAGCACTACATTCCAAGCAAGCAAACGCCAACAAAATTACCAGCATCGATTTGAAAATTTTCAACACCATATAAAGCCTTTCCAATCCCTTTCACTTAAGTTATTCCAGCTACAAGAACCATCTTCGCGCTTAAGGCAGATCTATAACCAATGTATAGACGACACCTATCCGAGAGGCGGACGCATTGATGCTGCATGCCACATGCCGAACGCACGCACAATAGACGAACATTTAAAAGCCAAGATGTTTCTTGGGTGTTTCTGACCGATTTGAAAGTATTTTTATCAATTACAATGCCGTTCTTCAGGTGATTGCACGCACGTCGTTTTCCGCAATACCGACGCGAACCACGATGCTGGCATGGCGTATCCATGGTGCGTCACACCATCCGCCAAAGGAACCCAGGACGCACTACCTCATAGCATGAGCACTCTTCGAGACCCTGCTCGCCGTAATGTCTTGCGAGGGGCCAGGAATCCTCTACGCCGACCGTTCCAGGGCTGCAATCAGCGGGCAATGCACCTGGCCAGTATTGCAGTGGCACTGATCGACCAAGGCCGTCAACGCCAGTTCGACACGCTGCAATTGGGCGATGCGCTCGCGCACTATCGTCAATTTATTTGCACCCAGCTGCTCCGCCTCATGGCAAAGACGCCCGTCCTCCAAGGCCAGCAGATCGGCTATCTCGTCGAGGTTGAAACCGAGCACCTGCGCACGCTTGATGAAGCGCAGGCGGCGCACATGGTTTTCATCGTAACGGCGAATGCCTCCCAGCGGCTTGGCCGGTTCGGGTACTAATCCGCGCCGCTGGTAGTAGCGGATCGTCTCGATGGGGACCTCGGCGACCTTCGCCAAGCTGCCGATGGTGTAGCTCATGAGTGACTCCATAGCGCACTACAGCCGCAAACTTACGCTGGACGAGGGCCGAACAGCAGCGCTTCAGTCCGGAGAACTCATTTTACGGTGCCGAGACCCTGCAAGACCGTCGGCAGCAATTCCGCCACGGTGGGATGGATATGCACGGCGTGAGTGACGGTTTGATAGCGCGCCTTCGCATACATCACGTCCAGCAGGCTGTGGATAGCCTCGTCGCCATTGACCCCCAGGATGGCCGCGCCGAGCAATTGCTCGCTTCTCCCATCCACCACCACCTTCATGAAACCCTGGGTCTCGCCACGCTCGATTGCGCGCCCCACACGCGACATGGGTCGTACGCCCACCCGCACGTCATGGCCTTGGTTCAAGGCCTCTCGCTCGGTGAGCCCGATACGCCCCAAGGGAGGATCGATGAATAACGCGTATGCCAGGATACGATCGGAAATACGCCGTGGTTCCCCGTCCAGCAGATTCGCCGCGACGATTTCATAATCGTTGTAAGCGGTATGGGTAAAGGCGCCTCGGCCATTGCATTCGCCCAGGGCCCATATGCCTTCGACGTTGGTGCGGCACTGATCGTCGACGGTGATGTAGCCATGTTCGTTGATGGCCACCCCGGCCTTGTCCAGGCCAAGCGCATCGGTATTGGGACGACGCCCTACTGCCAGCAGGACATGTGTGCCGTGTACCTCCATGCGTGGACTGGCGCATTTGGCCGTGATGCTTATATCGCCGGCCTTGCCATGCAATTCGATGCATTCGGCAGCAAGATGCAGCCCAATACCCTCTCGCTGCAATATGTCGACTACGGCCGCCGACACATCGGGATCTTCCTTCGGCAACAGGCGATCACTGCGCTCGACAATGCTGACTTCGGCACCGAAGCGCCGGAACATCTGCCCGAACTCCAGCCCGATATAGCTGCCACCGACGATCACCAGGTGCCTGGGCAGCTCACGCAATTCCAAAATGCCCGTATTGGTGAGATAAGGTACGCTGTCGATGCCGGGAAAATCTGGGATCACTGCACGCCCGCCGACATTTAGGAATATTTCACCGCCTTCGATCAGCGTATCGCCCACACGCAGCGTCCGCGACGATTCGAAGGCCGCATGCCCACGCAGCAGGGAAACATTCGGCATGCCGGCCAACCACTTCTCGACATTGCTGCGCGAATGCCCGGATATGCCCTGAGTGCGCTTCCAGATGGCCTCCATATCCACCCCAACCTCGCCCGTGCTCACGCCGTAGCTTTCCGAGCGGCGTCCGAGCTGCGCGACATAAGCGCTGGCTACCATCGCCTTGGTGGGAATGCATCCGGTATTGACGCAGGTGCCGCCTACCAGCTTGCGCTCGATCACGGCCACCTTGCGGCCGGACTTGCCCAGGCGCTCTGCCAAGGCGGGGCCCGCCTGCCCTGCTCCAACGACCACTGCATCGAATCGCTGACTCATGCCGCCGCCATGACGAATTTAATGGAACGGGAAGTGTGTAGCACCGATGAAGAAGAAACCGTTAATGCGCAGAGCGTGCCCCCAAATTGCCACGCCCGCTATTACGTCACGGCTGACGCCCCCAATGGCACCACCCTGTATCGAGCGCAGGCAGCGGGTGGACCCGTCACCCAGCTGATACCGCTGAGCCTAGTCAAGCTGAACCTGGAAGCTCGCTGATCCCCACACGGCCGCGCCATTGTCTTCGAGCGCGTCGCCACGAAAGATTGGTTTACGCAATCTCAACCGCACGCGCTATGTCACCCAGGGCACGCAGGCCAGCCAGTACTTTTCCGTTCACGTGCTTGATGTGGGGACGCAGGCGATCACCAAGGTTGCGGATAACGGCATCGCCGATGAAGGGGCGTGGGAGCCATTTTAATCAACATGTCGCTTTGCCCCTCTTCTCGATGGGAGAGATATCGAGCAAGCTACGCTCGGCGAGAAAATGACGTTATGCTGGCAACCGGAGCCACCCATCCGATTCAAAGCCGTACAGCAAACCATGATTCCCCGCGACGAGCAAAAGAAGATAACCCGGCAACGCATCATCGATGCCGCCGGCCGCGGTTTTCGCAAAGGTGGCTACGGCGGCATCGGCGTTGACGGGCTGGCGAAAGAAGCGGGCATGACATCCGGCGCGTTCTACGTGCACTTCGATTCCAAGAAGGCAGCGTTCAGGGAATCCATGCTGCAGGGCATGGTGGAACTGCAGGAAGCCGTGCTTCACCTGCAAGCACAACGCGGCGCGGCATGGTGGCCGGAATTTGTGCGCTTCTATCTCAGCGTAAAGCGTACTTGCGACCTGTCGGAAAGCTGCGCCCTGCAAAGCCTTCCGCCGGAAGTCGCGCGCCTGGATGAGCCTTTGCGTGCGGAGTTCGAAGCCGAACTGCGCAAGCTTGCCAAGTCCATTGCCGCAGGCCCTCCTTCTACGTTTACGCCGGCGGACGAGGAATCCGCTTATGCCGCGCTGGCGTTGCTTGCCGGCACGGTGACGCTGGCGCGCGCGGTTTCCAGTGAAAGCCTGTCCCGGAAGATTGCGCAAGGCGCCATCCAAGCATTGTTGCCGGCGGAAGCGAATCCCAAGCTTGCGCAGAAAAAGGCCGCGGCGAGGAAGACCGCTGTCAAAAAGAAGCAATGATCCTCGTCTGAGCGAGGATTTCACCGCACCTGCCAAAGATCGCGCCATCCCGCCGACACTAGCGGGATGACACGCAGAATATTCACTGCTGGAAAGTAAGCGGCGAGTTCACGCCGAAGCCACGCCCGTCAACTGGGCATTGGTCAGCGCTTGGCCCGCAATACCCCACGCACCATCCACCGCATGCACCACATTGACCCAGATGCGGTCCCTGGGCTGCTTGCCGTGGGAAGCCTCGTGCACGATGTTGGTGGCTTCCTCGATGTATCCCTGCTGGATCTCGCGTGTGGAGAAAATGAACGCGGGCACCTTCCATTCGACGAATACCACCGGGCCTTCCACGGAACCTGAGAAGGTGTGCTCCTGCGGGATCAGGTGGATGGAACCGACCACATTGCGCTTCAGGTCCTGGTTCTCGGACTGGCCGTGCCACTTGAGCATGCAGTCGGAGAGGCGGGAAAACATGGCTTTCTCGGCACCCTTCGGCAGGACGCCTTCGGTGAGAGTCAGAGTGAGCGGCATGACGGACTCCTTGTGAGTTGTTGCCGCCGCACGATGTGCGCGGCGGTCGGCGGCCGCATAAATAACGACCGTTATTTGATGTTAAATAACGATCGTTATTTCGTCAATGCCCATTGACCGGCAGGTCCGCCACGCCTGTCACCATGCGCAGATCGGGACGCAACCCCGACACCGGAATGGGTATCTTGGCTCGCCATTCAAACTATGCCGGCATAGCGGGCTGTGGAGCTTGAGGGCTGGTTCGTCGCCCCGGCAAAAGCCGGGGCGACGAGTTCGAGTGCTAGCAGATCACGCCCGCTTCTTCGACGCCCTCCTGGACTTTCCCCTGTGCGCGGCGACCTCCACGGCGTGCCCCGCATGACCATGGCGCAGGACATGCGCAGTGCTCCTGCCTGGCGCGGCAGGATGGAATTCGCCGAACCAGAACGCCAGCTCACGCTGGTGCGCCGGCTGCAGATAGGCATCCTGCCACGAAGGATCATCCTGCAGTCCACCCCATTTCGTTGCTTTGGCAGCGCCCTTCTTGGGCTTGGCGGATTTCGCGCTGACATGATGGTTCTGGCGGAATTTGTAGTGGTCGAACACGCCCATGATGTTGACCGCGTATTCCTGCGCCAGGCCCGGCGCGTTTTCGACGATCAGCAGGTTATCGTCGTTCTTCATGCTGGCTTTCGGCCCCAGATTATGCGATCCGGTCATCACCACCGGATGGGGGCCAAAGGGGTCTACCACGACGACCTTGGAATGGATCATCACCATCGGCCCGCCTGGCTCATTCTTGAACCAGGGGCTCAGGTACTCGTTGATATTGGCAGGCAGGGTCACCTCCGGATCCGCATCAACGCGACTGCCGTGCTCGTGCAGCGAGAGAATGGGCGCCTTGCCGCCGCCGGGGTCGGCATTGACCACACCGTGGATGTAGAGATTGTCCTGATCCAGCGCCAGGATGTCGTTGAGCAAGGTGCCCTTCGGTCCCGGATTGAAGAACAGGAACAGGACCCCCTGCCTGGCGCCCTGGATCAGCCGGCGCGCGTCGGCCAGATCCACCAGCTGATTGCAAGGCACATTCCAGGCGGTGGCCGGAGCTTTCGCCTTGCCCACGACGGCGTGCGCCGGTTTGCTGCCCTGCTGGGCCAACGAAGGGGGGTAAGCGTTTTTGGCCTGCATCAGGGCCTGCCAGCGCGCTAGATAGGCGCTCGCCAGTTCCGGGCTCTCCACCAGGATCCCGTTGTTGACCTGGGTACACAGGCCGGTCACGGTCCAGTTGGTGCTGCCCGTCCAGACGCGCACGGGTTGCTGATGCTTGTCGCAGAACACCACGAACTTGTTGTGCGCGAAATGCGGGTTGGTGACCAGTCGATCGTAGACGGCAATTGTGCGGGAAGCCTTCAATGCCTTGCGCACGTCCGCGTTTTCGTCGGTAACCTTCTTTCCTTTCTTGTTGCCGTAAGCGCCGGAGCCGAGCAGCAGGTGACCGCGCTTGCCGAATGCTTTCAGCGCATCGATAAGTTCGACGTCGTTCAATTCATACAGCGCGGCATAAATGGTTTCGCCGTTTGCGTTGGATTGCTTCATCAAACCCGTCAAGGCGGAAAGCAGTACGCCACCGAGTTCCTCTCGTAAGGGATTCCCGGGTTTTTCGATATCCTGGGGTTTACCACGCGTGATGGCCTGTCCCGTGCGCGCCATGTACTGCGACGGCACGATCCCGCGGTTGAAATAGGCCTTGAAGCCATCGGTCTTGCCGGTACCGACTTCGACTGCTGCGCACCAGTCGCTGGCTACACCGTCCTTCAAGGCACCTGGCTTGCCGATCTTCGCCACTACGCGGTACTGCACATGGCCCGCTCCTTCCGCGGTGTAATCGCTCCAGATCATCCGCTGGATCGGCCAGATATCGCTGGGCTTATGCTCACCGGGCGCCGCACTAGCATCGCTCTGGAAGCCTATGCGGTTCTCGATCACGACCTCGTTGCCGCCGCCGGCAGACCGGCGGTGCAGCGCAAACCCCAGGCAACCGGGAATCGCCTTGTCCGTACGCCATATGACCGTGGTGCTGTCGGCGTTGGCGTAGGCCTTGATCTGGATATTCGTGGCATTTTCCATAACCCCTCCCTAGCTGTTTGACCAATGGAATGGGAAGTAACAACCGCTTGGATCCGCCGCATGGGCGGCTTGCGTGCATCGAGGCGAGCGGGTAGCTGTGCTAAGTACCGTGACGATGGACTTACGCAAAAAAGTGCCAGCAAAAAAAGCCAAGAGTGATGCAACTTCACTGTTACACAGGCTTTTCAGGATAGTAGCGCCTGGCTGTGTCATGGGCGCATGCCTGCTGTTGCGGAGTGCTCGGGCCTGCCATTGCAGGCGTGCGCGAAGACACCGCCCCACTCATCAAAAACCGCATGCATGCCCCGCCAATTGCGGTAGGATTCTCCCACCTCAAGGACCGTCGCGCACCTATGACCAGTCACGCTCTGGAGTCGTTGTTGTCCCCCCTGGATGGCGAATCGCCCACGGGGGGGAACCTGGAATATGACCCTGACTTCATGACGCTGGAGCGCCTGGCCGCGCCAAAGGCGGAGCGGTCCATCGGCGAGGACGTGATCGCCGCCGAGGAGCCGGACTGGGACAAGGTCTCCGGTCAGGCGGAAGCCCTGCTGGGGCGTTCCAAGGACCTGCGCGTGGCGGTGTATCTGACCATCGCCTGGATGCGTACCTCGGGGCTACCGGGCTGGAGCGCCGGCCTGCAATTGATCCGCAGCCTGCTGGAGCAGTACTGGGAGGGCGTGCATCCGCAACTGGACGCCGAAGACGATAACGACCCCACCGCGCGGGTCAACGCCGTGGCGGCGATTGCCGACCTGCAGGGCATGCTGCGTTTTTTCCGCAGCACGCCATTCGTACAGTCACCCAGAATGGGACGGTTTGCGCTGCGGGATCTGCGCATCGCCAACGGCACGTTGAAAATGCCCGAAGGTGAAGAGGGTGGCGCCGAGCCCCCCGGCCTGGCCCAGATCGAAGCCTGCTGCATGGATTGCCCGGAGGACCAGTTGGCCAGCAATGTGGCGGCCATCAGCGCCGCGCTCGAACACGTCAAGGCCATCGACGCGATTTTCAATGAGTACGTCGGCACCGCCGGGCCCGAGTTGAAGCCGTTGCTCAGCGATATCTTCGAGGTGAAGAAGTTTTTGGAGCCGCAGCTTGCGAAGCGTTTGCCGCAGGCTGTTGCAGCCTCCACCGAGGGTGAAGCCGAAGCTTCGTCGACCTCATCAGGTTCGGTGCAAGCCCCAGCCAGCGGTCGAATCGAAAATCCGCAGGATGTGATTCGCAAGCTGGATGAAATCTGCGACTACTACGCACGGTACGAGCCTTCCAGCCCTATTCCGCTGCTGCTGCGCCGTGCGCAGCGCTTGGTGGGATTGAGCTTTGTGGATCTGATGAAGGATCTGGCGCCGGGTGGGATGAGTGAGTTGCAGGTGATTTCCGGCAGCGCCGACGAATAACCCGTAGGCTGGGTTGCAAAACCCAGCGTTGCCATGCATGCGCCTGCGCGATGCTGGGATTGTCGTCCCAGCCTACGCTAGTACACGCCCTTGCATACGTTCGCCGCCGAGCGCACGAACACCGTCCGCGTGGATGGACTCCAGCTCAACGTGAATCCTGCAGGCAGGCCCATGGTGATATCGGCCACGGCCGTTTGCTCGACCGGCCCCACGGAAGCACTGTTGCCATCACCGAACGTTACTTTGGCGCTGATCGCGTAACGCGCGGGATTGGGGCAAGCGGCATCCACCTGGCGTGATGAGCTGGCACCGTAAGCCGTGATGTCAGGCAAACTGCCGGAAACCGGACTGCGTTCACCGCTGCTGCAGGTGGTGGTCAAGTCGTAGCTGACGGACACGCGCAAGGGGGACGTCACCTGCAGTGCAGTCGTGGCTTCCGGCTGGGCGGAGCAGCCCATGAGAAAGCCCTTGCGCTTAGGCACGACGTGAAATACCAGGGCGACCGACTTGTTCCCTGCCCCATCCGGCAACTTCAACTCGATCCGCGTGGGCAATGCTCCGGTGATGACCGGCTGGTTGTCGAGCAACTTGCCCTTGTCGTCGGTCGCCGTGATCTGCGGATCGGCGCATTGCGGGTCCGCCAGATTCGTGCCGACCAGCGCCAAGGCCACCGGCGCATTGCCCGGATGCAGCGCAAACAGGGGACGATGGTCGATGGTTTCGACGCTGTTGATCACAGGCGCCGCTTTTGAAGAACCCGATGCCTTGGCAAGCTGATCGACGGTAGTGGCCAGCGCATCCGTCAGTGCCTTGGCATCGCTGCCGGGGCAACTTGGCGCTGCATCGAGGAAGCTTTGCGTGCGCTGCACGGCGGCATCCGCGCGCAATACAGCAATGCGCCTGCCGTCGTCCATGATGTCGGCCGGCTGGCTCGCCTTGTCGCCCAGTGATTTACGCAGCGCGTCGGCCATCTCGCCCAGGCGCGCACTCACCGCGGTGAGGCGATCGTCATGCGTGACGCCGGCGCGTGCAACCAGGTCCTGCTTGGCGGTATCGAGGCGAGCGATGACCGCCTCGCCGGTCAGGCGTGGCGCGATTTGCGCCGACGCTTGGCTTGCCGCTCCGATGAGCAGCAAGCCACACCACCATGAAACGACCGCACGCGCACTATGCATCAACCCGTCCTTCACTCATCCGCACAATCCGTACCGCCGCCACCTGCCTGGCAACCGCGCTGGTCCTGCGGCAGCAGGATGCCCGTGGGCACGATGCCAAATGAACGGTAGTTCGCCGAAATCACGCTGGCGTCGATATACGAATCCAGGTGATTGTTGACGTTCTGCGCGCGACTGGAGAACAGCGAGGTGGGAATGTTCACGCTGTCGCCGACGATCGGCAAAATGGTGCCAATCGGACTCACGGCATAGAAATAGCCCGGTGGTGTACCAATCAGCGTTATGTACTGCGTAGTCGTGCCCAACACGTAGATCGGATTGGATTGCGTGCCAATGGCGCCGGTCGCCGACCACGAACCGGTGCCGTCGTAGGTCCAACTATGATCGCTCTGATACAGGTTGCCGTGGGTCACCGCGATCGACACCGGCGAGGTCCCTGCATTCACCACGAAATCACTACCCTTGACCGAACCCAGGACGAGCGTTTGATCGTTCGCGAAGCTGAAGCCAGCCAGCGAGCGGAAATCGCCCAGTGTATTCACCTTGTTCAAACCAGTAAGCGTGGTACCTCCGCCGACATTGCCGCTAAGCGTGTCGGCAATAATGCTGCCACTGCCGCCTTCGCTAAGCGCGCCGGCCGAGTTAAGGCTGGTGGCAGAACCGCTTGCTTCGCCATCTATCGCAAGGCTGCCACCGGTGGTGGTCAGAGCAAGACTGCTGCCCCCGTTGAGCGGACCGACCACGGTCAGGGCGCGGGCATCGGTAAGGCTGAAGCCGTTCGCCGTAAAGCTTCCGAGCGTGGAAACCTGATTGTAACCGTTGAGTGAGGTGGCGCCTGCCGAACTACCGGTGAGCGTGCCCGCATTGACACCATCACCGCCTTCGCTGATCGCGCCTGCTGAATACAGCGCCACTGTATCGCCCGTCACTGCACCGTTAAGAGTGATATCGCCGGTAGTGGTGGCCAGTGTGGAATTACCGCCGCCGTTCACCGATCCATTGACCGTCAGCGACTGACCATCCTTCAAGCTGAAACCGCTGGCGCTGAAGTTGCCTAGCGTACCCACCTGGTTGTTGCCTGTGAGCGTGGCGGCGCCTGCCGCGCTGCCACTGAGTGTACCGGCGGTGATGCCGCCGCTTTCGCTGATACCGCCAGCGGAATGCAGGACCGTGTTAGTGCCGCTGATCGAGCCTTTAATGGTGAGGTCGCCACCGTTGGTGGTCAGCGATGCGTTGGCACCGCCATTGATCGCTCCGCTCACGGTCAACGCCTGTCTGTCGACCAAGCTGAAACTGGCTGCGCTGAAATTGCCCAGCGTGCTGACCTGGTTGACGCCGTTTAAAGTGACCGCGCCACCTGCACTGCCGGCCAAGGTGCCGGCTGTTACGCTGCCGCCGCTGCCTTCGCTGATCGTCCCGGCAGCATTCAGCGCCGTGTTCGTGCCACTCACGCTGCCATTCAGCGTAAGATCGCCGCCGCTTACGGCCAAGGCAAGGCTGTTGTTGCCATTTACCGGACCGCTTACCGTCAGGCTCTGGCCATTGCTCAGGCTGAAGCCATTGGCGCTGAAACTGCCCAGCGTCCCGATTGCATTGCTGCCATTGAGTGCCGTAGCGCCACCGGAAGACCCGGTAAGGTTGCCGGCCGTGATGCCGCCCGCACTGGTGATCCCACCCTGCGAGCTGTTCAACGTAAGCGTACCGCTGGCGTTGATGGTGTTGGTCGAGCTGATGCCCTTAAGACCGGTGAGCGAGATATTGCCGCCGCTGATCGTGCCACCAGTCGACAACGTCCCACCATTGGAAGCTAGCGAAATATTGCCGCTGCCCGCACTGATACCGTAGGCGCTGAGAGTGCCGGTGGCAGTAAGGCTGACACCACCACTGGCGTTGTCGGTGAGCGATGCAACAGCGAGGTCGCCTGCGTCATTCAGCGATACGCCGGCGCCAGTCGCCGTGACTGCACCTGTGAACACATTGCCGGCGTCGGTAAGCGATACCGAACCATTGCCGCCGTTCAGCGTGGTGGTGCCGGCTACCGATAGCGCTCCGGTTTGACTTATCGCCCCGCCGTTGCTGGCTGCCGCCAGATTGCCGCCTACAGCACCGCTGCCGAGATTCAGGCTGCCATTGCTGTTCACCGTCAGGTCGCCGGTATTCAGCGTACCCAGGCTTAGTGCAGCGCTATCCGTGATTTGCGTTGCGCCACCGGTGAGGTTGACCGCTCCGCCGAACGTGTTGCCGGCGTTGCTCAATGTTATAGCTCCGGCACCTGAGTTGAGTGCGCTGTTACCGCTCACCGACAACGCACCGCTCTCGCTGATCGTGCCGCCACCGCTGGTCGCGGCGAGATCTCCGCTGACCGAGCCACTACCCAGGTTCAGATCGCCCTGGCTATTCACGGTCAGCGAGCCGGTGTGCACCGCACCCAGCGCCAACGCCGAACTTTGGCTGATTTGCGTGGTGCCGCCAGTCAATGCCACGGCTCCGGCAAAGTTGTTGCCGGCGTTTGTCAGAGTGATCGCGCTGTTACCCGCGTTAAAGGCGCTACTGCCGGTGACGGTAAAGGCACCGGTCTGCGTAATCGCTCCACCCGTCGTGGTGATCGACAAACCGCCACTACCGATCGTCAACGCATTGCCGCTGAAGGTGTTACTGGTGCTGGTCAGGCCATTGAGATTTGCCGCACCGCCCAGCGTGACATTCCCTCCTGTATTGAGCGCAAGCGCATGCGCACCATTGACGCCGGAAGCAAAATCGATATCGCCATTGCCTGTGCTGTGCAGCGTGACATCGTTACCCAGTGTCACCGCACCGTTATAGGTTTGCCCACCGCCGGTGGTTTCGTTGCCGCTGATAATGATGTTGTTCGCGGTGATGCTCAACGCACCGCCCACCGAGGTTCCCGGCAAGCCCAAGCCCGCGTTGGGGTAAACCAGCGTAAGGTTGCCGCTGATACTGGCCGGCAGCGTCAAGCCACTGCTGGAAGTGGCAAACGCATTGGCAAACGACAGATTGCTGATCTGCGCGCCTGCGAAATCCACCGTGCTCTTGAACTGGTTGCCGGTGTTGGCGAGCAGAACGTCCTGCCCACTGCCATTCTGCGTAATGCTTGCCGCACCGTTCACGGTGAGCGCGCCATTCTGCGCGATCAAGCCACTGCCTGTTGCCGTGAGTGCACCGTTCACGGTGCCGGCGCCCAGGTTCAAGCTGGCACCGCTGGTCGCGATCAGGGCTCCGGTGTTAAGCGTGCCGAGCGTAAGCTGCGTTGCACCGTTCGCAATCTGCGTAATGCCGCCGGTTAGCGCCACTACACCACCGAAGTGGTTGGCACTGGCCAGCGTGATGTTGTTGCTGCCTGCATTGACGGCGCTCGAACCGGCCACCGTCAGCGCCCCCGACTGCGTAATCGCCCCGCCGCTGTTCGCGGTAAGCCCGCCGTTGACCGTGCCGCTACCCAGGTTCAGCGCACCTTGGCTAGTGACTGTCAGAGCCTGGGTGTTCAGACTGCCCAAGGTCAGCGCAGCATTCTGGCTGATCGCGGTCGTGCCACCGGTCAACGACACCGCACCGGCAAAACTGTTGCCGGGGTCGGTCAGCGTGATGTTCTGGCTGCCGGCGTTGAAAGTGCTTGCCCCGGCCACGCTGAAGGCTCCGGTCTGCGTTATCGCGCCGCCCGTGGTAGTGATCGACAGGCCACCGCTGCCGATCGTCAAAGCATTGCCGCTGAAGGTGCTGCTCGTGCTGGTCAGGCCCCCGAGCTGCGTGGCGCCGCCGACCGTTGCCGCACCGCCCGTCAGTAGCGTAAGCGTATTGCCGGCACCGGTCACGTTGGAGACGAAATCGATCGCACCGCTGTGCGTGCTTTGTAGCGTGGCATTCGTGGTCAACGTCACCGCACTGTGGTATGTCTGCCCACCGCCGGTCGTTTCATTGCCGTTGATATGAATGCCGTTTGCGGCGGTGACGTCCAGTGTACCGCCCACGGCCGTAGCCGGCAGCGTGAGCCCGCTGGTGGCGGCGTAGTTCAAGGTTAGATTGCCGGCGACGCTGGCCGGCAAGGTGGGCGCGTTCGACGCAAGATCGGTATTGGTGAGGGTGAGATTGTTGACCCCGGTGCCGGCGATCGTCACGGCGTTCTGGAAGTCGTTGCCTGCGTTGAGCAAGACGTCATTCCCCGTGCCGTTCTGCGTGAAGCTGGCGGCACCGCTTACCGTCAGAGCTCCGCTCTGGGTGATGCTGCCGGTGTTGCTGACAGCAAGTGTACCGCTGATCGTGCTCGTGCCCAGATTCAGTGCGCTACCGCTGGCTATCTGCGTATTGCCGCCGGTGAAATCCACGGCGCCAGCAAAACTGTTGCCTGCATTGTTCAGCGTGATGGCACTGCTACCCGCATTGAATGCGCTGGTTCCGGTGACGGATAGCGCACCGCTCTGCGTGATCCCCGCATTGCTGGTTGCGGTCAGGTTGCCGCCGACCTGGGCTGCCGGCAATGCAAGCACAGCCGCGGTGTAATTCAGCGTCAGATTGCCGGTGTTGCTGGCCGGCAGGGTCAGCGCGCCGGGCGTGGCGTCGGAATTGGTCAATGACAGGTCGTGGATCTGCGCGCCGCCGCCTGAAGCGGCGAAGGTAACGGTGCTCTTGAAATCGTTGCCGGCGTTGTTGAGGACGATGTCCTGCCCGCTGCCGGCGATGGTATTGGTCTGTGTGAAGCTGGCCGCACCAGTCACCGTCAGTGCACCACTCTGGCTCACCGCGCCGCTGTTGCTGACCGCTAGCGTACCGCTGATGGTGCTGGCGCCCAGGTTCAGCGCACTGCCGCTGGTGATTTGCGTGTTGGCGCCGATGAGATCCACCGCGCCGGTGAAACTGTTGGTGGCGCTGTTCAACGTCAAGGCGTTGCTGCCAGCATTGAAGCTGGCCGTGCCGGCGCCGGAGGCCTGCGCGATATGCCCGCCCGATTGCGCGATGCCGGCGCCGATGAGGGTCAACGCACCGCTGCCCACGTCGACGTTGCTCAGCGTGAGCAGGCCGCCATTGGTAAGCGAAACATCGTTTGCGCCGCTGTTGGCGAGCGACACCGTGCCAGTGAACGCGTTGCTACTGGTCAAGCTGATGGCGTTGCCACCCGCGTTGAAGACGCTGGAGCCTGCCACCGTAAACGCCCCACCCTGCGTGATGCTGCCACCTGTGGTGGTGATGGACAGGCCACTCGCGCCAATCTTGAGCGTACCGGTATCACTGAACGTGCTGCTTTGGGTGGTCAATCCGCCAAGGGCGCCATTGGTGGCATTCGAACCAACAGCGGCGCCGAAATTCACAGCGCCGCCTGGAGCGTCGGTGATCAGCAGCTCAGCCGTGGTCGTGTTGTTGTCAACCGTGCTGGAAAAGTTGATATCGCCGCCGGTGCTATCAAGCGTAGCGTTGGTGCCCAGGGTTACAGCGCCGGTGTAGGTTTGTGCACCGCTAGTAGTGACGTTGCCTTGCAACAGAGTGTTGCCGGTTACCGTCAAGCTGGAAAGCGAGGAACTTCCGCCAAGCGTGGCGTTGCCATTAAGGGTGATGCCACTGGCGCTGCCGCCGGTCACGCCACCATTGAGGGTGATGCTTGGACCGGCAAGGCTGGTCACGGAGCTGCCCAAAGTAACCAGACCGGCATAGCTTTGGACAGTACCCGCAGAGACGTTTCCATCCAGCAAGGAGGTACCGGTGACGTTCAGAGCAGACAGATGCTCCGTACCAGTGCTGCTCAACACGGCATTGCCTGAGATCGTCAAATTCCGCGTTGATTGATTGATTGCGTTGTTCACCGTGACCGTACTGCCGACCAAGGTGGTGCTGGCGTTGCTCAGGGTCAGTGCGCCGGTATAGATCTGCGTGCCAGTGGTGGCGATATTGCTGCTCAGCGTAACCCCGCTGTTGCCATGCGCTGTCAGCGAAGCCAACTCTGTTAGGCCGCCCACCGTGCCGTTGAAGCTGATCGAGCTGCTCGAACTTGTGACACCGAGGTTGTAATTGCCATCCACAGTGGAACCGAACGTGATCGCTCCACCCGATCCAGTGCTGTTGAGCGTGCTGTTGCCTGACAGCGTCACGGCGCCCGTGTAGGTTTGCGTTCCGCTACTGGTGACGGCACCGGCCAGCTGCGTCGTGCCGCTGACCGACAAACTGGTAAGCGCCGACGAGGTGCCTGCCAGGCTGGCATTGCCGGTAACGGTCAGTGAACGACCGCTGCCGCCGCTGACACCCGCATTCAAGTTGACCATACTGCCCTGGAGTGTGGTCGCATGGCCCAGCGCTACCAGACTGTTGTAGGTCTGGCTGCCCGTGGTGGTGATGCTATGGACGTTGCCGTTCAGCGTAATACCACCGGTGCCCACGGTGAGCGAGGCCAGGTTGGCGGAAGCGCCGACGCTCTGTCCAAACTGGGTCGTGCCGGTGGTGCTGACGGTAAGGTTATGCCCGCCATTCACCGTGTTCTGAAAGCTCACGCCACTACCACTGGTATCGGTCAGCGTGGCGTCCGCATCGAGCGTCACCGGGCCCTGGTAGATCTGCGTACCGCTTGAATTGATATTTTGGGTGAGATGGATCGCGTTCGAACTGATCGCCGTGAAAGCCCCCCCTACCGACACCGAACCCAAAATCAACGGATTGCCGCCGTTGCTCAGAATCACATCGTTGGCGCCGGTGTTGCTGATTCCAACGGTGCCGACGAAATTATTGCTGCTATTATTGAGGGTAATCGCGCCGGCTCCGCCATTGAGCGTTACCGCGCCAGCGCCGGTCGTCTGCCCAATCGCGGTGGAGTTCGCCTGCGCGAGACCCGTGCCACTAAGGGCCAAGGTGCCGGTGCCCACCGATACATTGTCCAGAGTGAGCAGATTGGCACCGTTGTTGACACTGACGTTGTTGGCGCCACTGTTGTTCAGCCCCACCGAGCCAGTGATGTCGTTGCTGGTGTTGGCAAGGGTAATGGAAGCCGCACCCGCGCTGAACGTTGCTGTTCCGGCACCTGCAGCCTGTGTGATCGACGTACCGACGGCCTGCGCAATGCCGGTGCCGCTAACTTGCAGTGCGCCCGCGCCTACATTGACATTACCAAGCAGCAGCGCATTGCTGCCGTTACTGAGCGTAACGTCATTACTACCGGTATTGCTCAGCGTCACGGGGCCGATAAAATCGTTACCGGCGTTGGCAAGCACAAGGGCGCCCGCACCCGCGTCGAACGATGCCCCCCCAGCACCTACGGCCTGCGTAATCGAGGTACCCGTGGCCTGTGTAATGCCGGTACCGCTTACGGTCAGCGTACCGGTACCAACCGCAACGTTACCCAGTTGCAGCGCATTGACATTGTTGCTGAGCGCAACGTTGTTGTTGCCGCTGTTGCTCAACGCTATCGCGCCAATGAAATTATTGCCGGCATTGGTGGCTGAAATTGCGCCCGCTCCGGCCGAAAGCGAGGTGGTGCCGGCAATGGTCAGTGCCCCTAACGCATTGATGCCCGAACTGGCGATGACACTGAGGTTGCCGCTCGAAAAGCCACGAGTGGTATCGATGCCGGAGGTACTGTCGATGGAGAGGTTGTTAACCGCGTTTGCGGTCGAGTTTCCGATGAGAACGACGCCACCAGTGGTAGTGATACTTGAGCCCGCCGTAAGGTTGACGGCACCGTTCGTTTCAATTTCTACACTACCGCCATTGGTGCTGATGCTTGCGCCATTCAATTGCACCACGCAAGCGGTGCTGGAGGCACAACTGCTGCCACGGCTATAAGTGGTACCCGCTGCCGGGCCGGCGTAATCGGCCCACATGGCGACACTCAACCCAAAGACGCCGTTGCTAGAAATATTGCTGTTGTCCAGGATGCTGCCAGCCGCTTCCAGATAGAGCACGCCTGCTCCGCTGGCTGTAATCGGCGCGGATACGTTGATGTCGCCATTCTGTGTACCACTGCTGCCGGTGAACACGAACACATTGGTGCCACCAGTCAACGCATTGTTGATCACGCTGTTGCCGATGACCGAAGAATTGCCGCTGGCGGTGTACGTGCTGCTACCGGAGGTAGTGATATTGCTGGTGGTCGAGCCGCTGTTGATCGTTACGTCATACGGGTCGAGCAGCCAGGTACCCGCCTTGCCGCGAACCGCCGACGCATCCACGCTGCCCTGTGCGTTCAGCCCATAATGCGAGGACGTCTCGACCAGGCCGCCATTGCCGCCCAACGCACCACCATGCGCACTGATGCTGCCGTAGAAATTATTGACCTGGTTGCCCCACACGACGACGGAACCGCCATTGCCGGTCTGTGTGGCATCGGCTTTCAACGCCGCGGTAGGCGCCACATAGGTGGCATTGGCGGTCTGCAGTCCTTCCCCACCTTGATAGCCGCCGCCCACGCGAATGCTGCCGCCGCCCTGCGTGCCGGAGGCATCGATGTTGCCGGTCACACCCACATTCTGGTCCGACAGCACCTGTACGCTACCGCCTTCAGCGCCGGAAACGTCGATGGTGCCACTGGTAACGGCGTTGCCGCCGCTGGCGATCAGCTGCACTTTGCCGCCGCGGGTGCTGATGCCACCTGCGCTGATCACGCCGGTGTTGTTCACCAGGTCGGTGAACAGATCCTTCGCCGCCGAAGCCTGCAGCACCACCGTGCCGCCATCTGCCTTCAGCGTGCCCTTGTTGGTGACCGCGGCCTCATCCGCATTCAGGCGCTTTTGCAGATCGCCGGTGACCTGCACATTGATCAGGCCGTCGCCGTCGAAATCCAGCACGGCACGATCGGCGCCGTCCAGATTGATGTGGCCGTAGTTGGCGACGATCAGGCCGTCGTTGGAGACCTGCCCGCCGATCAGATTGACCGAGCCACCGCTGGCCGCCTCGATGGTGCCGTGATTGACGATGCCCGCACTGCCGCCGCGCGCATCCAGGTTGAAATGATTGGCAAGGAAATCGCTGGGCGTGAGATCCAGCGTGCTGGCCACCAGGCCGCCCACGTTCATCTGTGCGCTGCGGCCGAAGATGATGCCGTGCGTATTGATCAGGAAGACCTGGCCGTTGGCGTTGACGTGGCCGAAGATCTGGCTGGCGTTCTGGTCGAGAATGCGGTTGAGCGCCACCGAGGTGAACGAAGGCTGCTTGAATATGACCGAGGCGTTCGAACCGACGTTGAACGTCTGCCAGTTCAGCGCCAGCAGCTGTGAGTTCTGCACAACCGTGGTGTTGGCGCCGTTTTGCGCGATCGAACCGCTGCCGCCAACGATCGAACCGCCTGTGGGCGTGGCGTTCGCAGCCACGTGGCCGCCTGCCCATGCTTCGCCGCCACAAGCGAAAAGACCCAGCAGGGAAACCAGACTGGCCGGCAGCAACTTGCGTCGCAGGACCGGCAATCCGTTCGAGTGGGATGACGTGTGCTGCTGTTTGCGAATGCTGTTGCTCATGACTGCCTCCTTAGAACGTCAAGCCCATACGTCCGTATACGTGGTAACCGTGCCGGTCCGTTGCCTGCTGGCTGCCCAGCGGTATCGCGCCATCCAGATGAAACTCGAAATGGTGGAATTGCGGGATGCGGAAAATGAAGCCCATGCCGAAGCCGCTGAAGGTCAACGGCGGCGTGCTGCTGCTGTGATTTCCCCCTGCGTTGAAGCCACGGGCGTAGTCAAGGAAAGTTTCCAGCTCCAGCACTTCTCGCCAAGGCCGTGCGTAGAACGGCGACGGCTTGTTGCCGAACCCCGGCGCATCCACGTGGTATTCGAGTGAGGTGTAGTAGCCCCGATCGGTCAGGCCGTCGGCAATCGGATACGAACGTACGCTGTCCGGGCCGCCGATCACGAACTGTTCCATCGGCACCAGCGCATCCGGCGTCCATTGGCCATTCAGTTTGAAGTACAGGCGCTGCGATTGGGTCAGGAACTGCAGGCGCGTGTACGACACCTTCGCCAGGGTGAAATCATGCGCGTGGTTGGGGCTGACCAGATCCGGCTCATGCGACTGGTCCGCCAGCGACTTGCGCACGTTCACCTGCAACAAGTCCACGCCCTGGAGACGGCGGTCGGTGTGATTCATGGCATAGCCAAGATCCAGCACGTTGAACTTTTCGTCCGACAGCTGCATGCCCTGTGTGCTCAGCCTGGACTGTTCGCGCATCACATGCAGGCTGACCTGCATCTTCATGTCGTCAGTGTTGATGAACTTCCAGTCACTGCCGACGAAATGCGTAGTGGTCGGACCACGCACCTTCAATGCGCCAAACCCGTCTGAGCTGATCTGCAACTGGCTACGCGTAAAGCCAGCCGTCATGCCCAGCCCGGGCACGACCACCAGCGGCACGTTGTAGACCAGCGAACCGTAGGCGTTCTGGTTCGGATCAAGCGCGTAATCCACGTTGGCGGACAGGCTGTCGCCAATGCCCAGCGGGCTGTTCCAGGTGACACCCGCCAGCGCGCGGTAACGGCCGGTAAGCGACGTGCCGTAATTGTCTGCGCCGGTGGTAAAGGTGAAGGGACTCTTCGCCTCGTGCGCCACCATGATCAGGTCGGTATCGCCGGTCTGCCGACCCGGCTGGAAGGTGGAGTTTACGGTCACACCAGGCAGATCGCGCACGTACAGCAACGCCGAATCCACCGTGCTGTTCTGCAACGGCTTGTTCTTCAATTGCTGCGCAGGCGCTGCGATGACATCGGCGTAATAGCGCTTGTTGCCCTTGACGACGATGCGCCCGACCTGGCCTTCCAGAATCTGGATCTGGATGAGCTGGTCATTGCCGATGGTCTGCGCCGGCAGGAAGGCATCGGCCACGATGAAGCCGGCCTTGCGGTAGCGCGCGGTGACCTTGTCGGCCACGCCCTGCATCTGGGCGAAACTCAGCATCACCGGCTGGTCGGCACTGCCGCCCAGCTTGCGATACTCCTCGTTGACCAGTGCATGGATGCTGTCATAGGTGATGCCCGCATCCGGATGATCTCCCACACCGTCGATGCGGAAGCCGCGCACGGCGATCTTCTGCCCGGCTGCGCCGCCGCTTTCGCGCTCCTTCACCGGTGGCACCACGCCTGCCGCGCTGGGCGCCGAGGCGAGCGCGGCGTTGCCGCTTTCGCTGCCCGATGCCGCCACCGCGCTGGCGGCCGCCTCGGCATTCTGAGGAGCGGCCTTCGCCCCTCCTCCAAAGCTGTAAGCGGCGAACTGATCGGCCAGATAGGCGTGCGCCTGCGGGTAACCGGCCTTGTGCAAAGCCGCGGTAATCCGTTGAGCGAGCGCCTGCAGCTGCGCGTGGTCCAGCGCACCTGTCCCCGCTGCCTTCTGGTATTCCCCGTCGATGATCTTCTGGATCTCCGGCGCCGACGCCGGTACCCCGCTAATCAGGATCTGGCCCGGCTGGGGCGCACTGCCTTGCCCCCATGCCGAACTGCTACCCAATGCCAAAGCCAATGCTGCTGCCATGCATGCAATCCGCACGATACTTGTCCTCTGAATCGAAACGCGGTGGTGCTTGTGGGTGGGGGAGCGCCCCATGCGCTCCCCTTGGATCAAATGCGATAACTGAAAACCCATGTGCCGGACGCAGGTTGCTGCGGCTGCGCCCGGCATCAACTACTGACTCGAACCCGACCGACCATCACCTCGACCAAGACCGGGCTCCGATACAAACGCGCCCCGCGAAGCTCACGACATCGACGCTCCGCCGCGTATTAAACCGGCCCTGGGCTTCGCCGAGATGACATGCGAGGCTCAAATTCGAAACATTGATTCCCCTGCCACGTCTCGCCCGAACATCGGGGGGCGCGGCTGGAACGCCTATCATGCCTCTACTCGATACCGCGTTCCAAGTCGCAAATTTAGATCTGGACCGCGTTTGCGGCATTACTCTTGCTTTATCCGGTCGTTCCTGCCGCGGGCCACTCGCCGGTGAAAGACTACTGGCAGCGCGCTGCAATCAAACTGGATTGCGCCCCCTTATGTGCAGAACCGTAAAGCGCCTCGCAACGGGTAACTCCCTGCTTCAGCGGTTTTGCTACAAACAATGAAGTGCCGGTGTAGAAGCACGCCGCCCACATTTTTTCGGTGGCGTCGAATTTCCACACGTCTTTTGCGCGGCCCTGCTGGTCTGTAGATTCCGGTACCAAAGATTCCTGATCGGCCGGATTTCCGCGGAAAAGCCCGATATGATCGAGTACGTGCGGCTCCGGTGATTCGGCAAGTTGCCATCCCGACGGCGCGGACGCAGTGCTTTTCACGTCAAGCGATACGGGACATTCCACTATTTGTTCGGCGCCTTGAACCAGGGCCGGAACCAGCAAAATGAGCACCCACAAAAATTTCATCGCCTACCCCTTGGCAAACAGCCCAGGCGCGCAACCCGTGCGTCGTAGTGAACTCGCACTGGGCCATAGCGCTGGCACCGAACAGACATTCCTTTCCTAAAGTGTGGCAGTCCGGGCATGCTTACGCAATACATCGGCGCGCGACAGCGCCCATCTTTGGCATACACTGCAGACGACGGCTATGGGCATTCGCACGAATACCCTTCCATCTGGGAGACCGGAGGAACCATCTCAGCATCAAGCAGCTTTGCTTGAAGCCATTGCCACCCCAGCGTCTCGCTCAAGTTGCCCTCGACAGCCAGTACCACAGACCGGCACATAGCAGGACCGCGGCCATCGCGATGACCAACGCCCACTTCCACACCATACGGCGCGACAACAACGCGTCGCGCAACACGTTGTCACCAGCCAACGACACCGCTGCCTGCGGTGGCGGCACCGACCGCACGATGGCATTGCGCGCCGTAACCACATGGCTATCGCGCAAGGCACCTAGCAAGTGGCGCCGGCGGGAGCGGTATTCCTCGCGCGTGAGCCGACCCAGCCGATGGGCTTCGTCGAGCGCGCGCAGGCTATGGTTGACGTGCCGTTCCCGTTCGCTCATTTCAGTTCTCTCAACACGCGGAAACCCACGTCTTTTTGTGCGGCACCGGTATCGTCGCGGTGGCTGTTCACCGTGCAATCGGACCAGTAACTGGTGTAGCTGCCGCCGCGCACGCTCACGCCACCACCATTGGTGACCCATTCCCACACGTTGCCGGTCATATTCACCAAACCCCACGGATTGGCTTCGCGCCCGCGTGCGGAAATAGGTGCCCCGCTGTTGTCGTCGCCATTGCCGGCCGTGGGCGGGATGCAGTTGCTGTCTGAAGCTTGTGACCAGCTGCCGCCGCCTTTGGCTGCATGGGTCCACTCCGCATCCGTGGGCAATCGATAGACGTAGCCGCCGCTGGCCGAGGACAGCCACGCCACATAGGCCTTGGCCTGGGCCAGACTGATGTTGGCGACGGGCAAGCCGCCGGAATCCGGATCGTCCCCTGACTTGGCCGAGCATTGCCCGGTGGCGCTGCAGTAGCGGTTGAATTCCGCCACGGTGATTTCCGCGCGTGACATGGCATACGGTTTGCCGCCGGAGATGCCAGGTATGACCACCAGCGTAGGACCGCGATGCTGGCCGAGCGCGTCAAAGCAGGCCTTGCCCTTGCCGATCAGGTCGGCTTGGTTGCAGGGGTCGCTGCTGGGTCCGGCAGGTGCCGTCGGTGTGGTGATATTGGCCGATGCAAGGGCGCCAGTGGCGGCAGGCGCGGCCTTGCCGCTGGTCGCCGTTTTGGTAGCGGACGTACCCGGGATCGCGGCGGGTTGATTGGCGGCACCGGCTTGGGTGGGGTTATTGGGGGAAGATGTCGCCGCAGGCGCCGTTGCAGCGGCTTCGCTCGGCTTCATGCCGTCGAGCAGATCAGACAGCGTGCCTTGCAGCTGGCCGTGTTGTTTCAAATCGGATTCCAGTTGCTTGAAGCCATCCGGATCGGCCCTGCGCGCATCGGCAAGCTGCTTCTGCATGCGCTCGAAGTCGGTGCTGCTTACCGGCTTACCGCGTGCATTCATCACTGCGGCGAGCAAGTCGTAACGCGATTTCGCGTTGCGCAGCTCAGCCCGATTGCCAAGCGACTTGATGGCCTTGGCCAGCAATTCGGATCCACCCTGATAACGGCCCCGCTGCACAGCTGTATCAGCTTGGGCGAGATAGGCGCCGGCCAGCAGCTGCGGCCCGTCCTGGGTAAGGAACGGGTTGTCCGGCTGCAAGCTGCGAATGCGCGCCAGCGATTCTTCCGCCTTGCCGATGTCGTTGGCGGCGGTGGCACGCTTGACCGACTCGATGCGCGACGTGACTTCGGCAGCGATGCTTTCCTGGTTGAGCTGCGCCTCCTGCTGTTGCAACAGGGTATCGAGGCGGCTGCGCTGAGCACGCAATGCGTTGGACTGCGGCTCATATTGCAAACCGAGGTTGACCAGGTTGCTGGCCTGCTGCCATTGCAGCGGGTCGGTCTGCTGTCCGGCTTGGGTGGCAATGGCATTGGCCAGATCGTCCACCAGCTTGCGTGTGTCGGGCGAGCTGTCGTTATGCAGCGTGCTCATTGCATTGGCGACTTGCTGCTGCCAATCCGTGCTCATCAGCGGCTGGGCGATCAGCGCAGCGAGCGTCTTGCGCGCTTGCGGCAGGTTGGCCGGAGCGGCGGTCTGCCCTGGCGCCGTCGTTGCAAGCGTTCCGTTGAGCGCAGTGAGCTGCGTTTCACGCTGTTTCAAGCGGGCCGAATCGGGAAACAGGCGTGTCGCCAGTGCGAGATCGGACTTTGCTTCGTCCGTGTGGTTGGCGCTCAGGGCATGACCGATGGCAATGTCGTATTTCAGTTCGAGCTCGGCATTCTTCAACAGTGCGCTATGCGGATCGATGGCACGGATCTGCGCCAGGGTTTCCACCGCGTTATTGGGCTGGTTCTCGAAAATCGCGCCGGCATCGATGCGCTGGGTCAGCTGGGTATCGAGCGTGTTGAGCAGGTCGTTCTTCTGCTGTTCGATTGCGCTGCGCTTCGCGTCTAGGGTCGGCGAATACAGCTTGAGCTGGTCGCGAAACTGGAAGACGTGCTGCGTGGCGGCGTAGTCGTAGTGGTTCTGCGCCGGATCCCAGTAAGTGCCGATGCGGCTGAGCAGGTAATTCTGGATCGTATCGCCCTGGTCGAGCACGAGGCGCTTGCGTTCGTCATCGCCCAGCGTGTTCAAGGCTAGCGCGGCCTGGTCTTCGTTGGCGTAACGGTCCGCTGCCGCGGGAGCAAAGCGCGCAACGATTTGATCGATCTGGCGGGCATGCAGGTAATGGTTCAGGCCCCAGCCTGCCCCCGCCAATAGCACCAGCGCACCGCCACCATAGGCCAGTTGCGGGCCGATGCGTTCGCGCAGGCTGATTTCGCGCATGCCCTCGACCAGCTCGGCAGCGGATTTCAGGCGCCGTTCGCCATGGAACGCGACCGCATCGCACAGCGTCTTGTATTGGCGCTTGGTCAGGCCCGGTACCGGAGGAGGCTTGCGGCCTTCGCGCTGCGCCACCTCCGCACTGTCCTTGTCGAACGGATGTTTGCCCGTCAGCAGTTCGAAGGCCACACAACCCAGCGCGTAGATATCGTCGCTTGGCGTGGGTTCCTTGCCCTGGATCATTTCCAGGCTGGCATAGGCCGGCGTGAGCGCGCCGAGCGTGCCGGCGTCGAACAAGGTCTGTTCGCCCGACGCATCGCCGGCATGCTTGCCTGCGCGTGCGATACCAAAATCGAACACCTTAGGGCTGCCGTCGCGCGTGACCATGACATTGCCGGGCTTGAAATCCGAGTGCACAACGCCGGCACTGTGCGCGCGTTTGAGCGCGGAGGCCATGCCCTCGATCAGCCCACGTGCCTCGGACAGCGGCATGCCGTTGAAGCGTTCACGGATCAGGGCCTTGAGGTCTTGGCCGTCGACATACTCCATCGTCATGAAGACGATGGTCCCGTCCTTGTCGAAATCGAATACACGCACGATATTGTCGTGCGCCAGCAATTGCGAGCGGCGCGCTTCGCGCTGCAGCGCGATCAGCGAGTCCGGGTGACGACGAAATTCGTCATTCAACACTTTCACGGCGACGTAAGGATCGCGATCGCGTGCTTCCACCTTGCGCTCGTCCCGCGCAAGGTAGACCACGCCCATGCCGCCGCGGCCGATTTCGCGTTCGAGCAGGAAACGGCCTTTCAGCAGCATGCCGACGGTGGCGTATTCGCCGCCCTCCGCCTGGGCAACGCGCTGCCAGGTGTCGCGGCTGGAGCTGGAATTGCCGGTGTTATGGCCAGTGTTATGGCCGGTGTTCTGAGTGATGACGGAAGGCCCCGAGGCCGGCTTCACCACCGTGGCGTCCATCCCACCCGACACGGCGGCCAGGGCGGGTTTGACTTGCGTGACCTCCGCTTCCGCCGCAACAGGCGGCTTGACCAAGGTGGCATCGTTCGAGCTTACGGCAACCGGCTGCTGCACCGCGTGCAGCTTGGCGATCAGCGCGCGGGCGATGTCGGGAGGCAGCGTGCCCTCTTCGAGCATGCGCGTCAGCAACGCAAGGTCGTCGCGGTAGACTTCTTCAGGTTGCGGCCCGCGTTCGCCCAGCGCCTGGAACAGCTCCGGCAATTTGCGCTGTCGCGCGTTGAAGTCGTCGATCAGTTCGGCTAGGAACGTCATATCAATCCTGCAGCCGCACGACTACGGCGGAAATGTTGTCGCGTCCAGCGCGGTTCAAGGACAGCTCGAACAGCCTGGCCAGCAGAATCTGCGGGTCGACATTGCTGCGGTATTCCTCGTCGAGCTCGTGGTCGGACAATTCCTTGTTGACGCCGTCGCTGCACAGCAGGAAGGACATGCCGGGCCGGCTGCCGGTCACCGTCCAATCCACGAACAGCTGTTCTTCCGCGCCAATGGCGCGCGTGAGCACACCGGAACCGGCCGGCTGCGGCTGGCCCAATTGCGTGACGTCGTTTTTTTCGCCGTGCACGTGATCACGCGTGATCTGCTTCAGATGCCCATCCTCAAAGCAATAGGCCCGGCTGTCGCCCACCCAGCCACACAGCATGAAATCCTTGTCGTGCACCAGCACCACCACGGTGGAACCGATCACGTCGACATTGCGTTCGCGCGCCACGTTGCGCAGATCGGCATTCACTTGCGCCAGGCTGTCCTCGATCGCTTCCACGAAATCGAACACGTCACCCTGGCGCGGCAGTTCGCGCAGGCGCTCCACGATCATGCCGCTGGCGTAATCCCCGGCGGAGTGTCCACCCAGTCCATCCGCCACTACCCACAGGCCAACGTCCTCGCGCACCAGGATCGCATCCTCGTTGTGCGCACGGACCTTGCCGGTGTCGGTGTGGCCGACGGATTCGTAGCGTAGCGTCATGAAGTCACCTCGATCACGGCCAGCGGCCAACGGGCCGGCTCGTCGCCCAGCCCCGCGGCTGCGGCGATGCGCGCACGCGCTTCGCCGCAGGAAGGCATGGCCAGCGCGCGCGCGTAGACATCGGGTGCAAACTGCACCAGGTTCTGCGTCACCACCAGCAGCAGACGGTCGCCCTCTTCGACTGCGCACACCACTTCATCGCACAGCGGCTCGGTGGGGCCACCCAACCCGGACGCCACCGGAGCGGCGCGTGTAAACAGCAGATCGTCGAAATCGCCGCCGAGCGCGTTATCCTCCCCCGGCTCCGCGGCAGTGGCGAACAACGATTGCAATGTACCCTTGCGCCAATGCCAGGCCGCGGCGGTACCGATGCGCAGCAGATTGGCCCAGCGCCGGGTGATGTGCACGGCGATCACCGAACCGTCCTCCGGTACCGGATTGATCAGGTCTTCGCCGCGTTCGCGCAGGCGCGGATGCAGAGCCAGCAGGCGCTGGCTCAGTATCTTCAGATCGCCGGCCAGGTCGTCCGCGCGCAGCTCGTTCGCCACCTGGTTTGCGGTAGCGGCAGCCTGCCGGCGCACATCGGGCTCGCCCTCGTCGGCGGCGACCAGGGCCAGCGCGATATCGCCGCGGTAAGTAGTCGTAGCGCCGTGGCTTTTCGAAGCATTGGGGTCCGCTTCCGCCCCCCCGGTAGCCACTGACATCGACACCGGCGTCACCAGATCGGCGAACAGTTCGCTCAAGTCGTCCGGCAGCAGCTGGCGAGACGGTGCCGATACGACCGGCGCCGCAACGGTAACGTGCGGCGCATGCTGATGGCGATGCGGCGCTTCGTCAAACGCGCCCAATGTCCGCCAGCCTTCGCTTGCGTGCTGAGCATCGAGGAACCCTGCGTAACTGGAGGGCTCCGGCAGGCCGCGAGTAACCAACGCACTGGCGGGCACATGACCGCCGCCCTGCGTCCACCACAGACACCAGCCATCGCCGCTTTCGCTGAGGCGCATCCATAGCTTCTCAAGGAAATCGCCATCGGTGCGTGCGCGCGGCAACGGCATGCGCCATTGCGCGGCATCCTGCCAGCCGACGTTCTCCACTCCATTGGGCACAGCCCGTGCTGGCTCCACAAGCGGCATGCCTGCAAGTGCAAGCAATTGTGCGTCGAACGCTTCCACACTGGTGGAAGGATCGGCCTGTGCGGCGACCTGCACGTGCTCGATAGCGGCGAACCATGCATCGCCATCACGCAACACCTGGTTGGCTGCCGCCGGACCATCCAGTGGCAGCGCAATCACCATGGGGAAACTGCGCCCCACGCGATCACCGGCCGGCCCCATCACGCCGGCCCAGGCAGATGCTGTGCATACCCCGGGCGACAACAAGAAGCGCCATACCGGGCTGCTGCGGTAGGCATGCTGCCAGCCCTGCGCCAAGGTCTGGCGACTGGCATCCACCGCGCGTTCGAAATGCTGGTCCCACGTCTCGACGAAGGACGAGGGCAGCCGCCGCTGCACGAAGTCGCCCGCGCTGGGAAGTTTACCGAAGAATCCTGCCTCTGTCGGACTCATGGCCTGCCTAACCTCCACACCTGAAACGCTGCACGGCGGTATTGAGGAAGGGATTTTTGAGATTGTCCGCCTGCAGGGTGAGCTTGGCGACGTGGCCGCCGAAATTGAAGCTGGCCAGATAGCGCAGGTCCGACTGCCGCTGCAGATTGGCGGCCTGCAGCGCATGGAAAAACGCCCAATCGCCCTGGTAATCGAAGGTGCTGAGCAGATTGCCGCTGCCATCCCAGGCGGAAATCGTCACGTGGCCGGGCTGCGGGCCGGGCCATTTCATGCCCATGCTGCTGGCGTTGCCGGGTTGGTATTCGAACTTCTGCCCGTCGATGGTCACAGCCAGCTTGCCGATGCCCGGGTCGAGCGACGGCGCCACCAGCGTGAAATCCACCTCGGGCGTGTTGCCGTTGTTGCGGAAATACATCTGCTTGATGGTGTCGGCCAACTGCATCTGCGCGAGCATGCCGGGCGATCCGCTTACGGCGCCGGGGCCGGTTTTCCATTTCCAGCCGGCACCGCTGGCATCGACCAGCTTGTCCAGGGTCTGCTTGTAGAAGCTGTCGAAGCGGCCGCCGTAACCGAACAGCTCGCCGAAGTTCTGCAGCGGAATGTCCGTGGCGCTGTTGGGCGAGAACGGATAGCGTCCACGGGTGAAGTCCGCGCAATCCTTGCCGGCCGTCTGCTGGAACGCATCGCCAAGCGCGCCGCTGGTACCGGTGGCGACCAGCGCCTGGCTCTTGCCGGTCAGGGCAGCCACCCAGCCGGACACCGGCGGGGGCAGTTGCGAGGCTTCCTGTTGTGCCATCAGCAATTGCGGATTGGGCTGGCCGGCGGCGCTGCTGAAGTCGGTCATGGTCAGCAGGGTTTTGCTGAGCTGGTCGAGCACGCTCAGCGTGTGGTCGATCGGCGCACTGCCAGGTGCTCCTTCAGTGAGCTTGTCGAGCGTGTCGAAGTGTGCGCTGATCTCATCGCCGGGCTTGCTGGCAGCGGCCTGCCCTTCCCCGCCGCCACTCTTGATGCCGGCATTGGCAAGCGCACGCATCACCGTGGTTTGCTCAGCGCGTTGCTCGGCACGCTTTTCCGCGGCCTTCTTCAATGCATTTTCCGCCTTGTCGGCGTCGCTGGCCGGTGGTGCGCGCAGCAAGTCGTGCGTGTTGTCGCGCACCAGTGCGAGCAGCGATTTCAGCGGTGAGCTGGGGCCGGACAGTTTTGCGGCGGTGGCGCTGGCATCCTGGATATTGGTGATGGCTTGCAACTGCAGATCGTTGAGCAGTTCGTCCCAGGCCCTGATGTAGTCCTGCTGGTACAGCGCAAGCACCTGCTGCGCCAGCTTGGCCTGCTGGATGGCATCGATCTTGCCGGTGCCGAACACCCAGTCGTCCTGCGTGAATTGCTTCACCGCCTGCTCGATGCCCTTGTTCACTTCCATCGCGAACACCGGCTGCGTGTACAGCGCGGGGATCGGCTCGGACAGGGCGGCGCCGCTGCGGCGATGGAACACATTGCCGAGCAGGCCCAGCTCCTTGTCCAGTTGCAGCGGCGAATGATCGGAGCTGTCCATGCTGAGCTTGAGGCTGCCGTAGATCAGCGTGGAAAGATCGGCCGTGCGCAGCGTGCTGCGCGCCTGCTCCACCAGTTGGTCGTCCAGATGCAGGGCGCGCAATTGCCCCGGTTCGGAGACCAGCGCCTCGAAGTGCTTGGACAGCGCCTTCTGCAGCACGGCATCGTCAGGGAAAACCTTGCGCCACTCGATATTGGTGAGCGCGACCAGTTCATCCGCATTCTGATGCTTGGGTTCACCCAGCATCAGATAGCCCTTCAGGTAGTAATACAGCGCCTGCGGGTCGGTCGCGCTGCTGGTCAGGCCTGTGCGGAATTGCGATGCCACGCCAGGCAGCAGCAGCCCGTTCAGCTCGCGCACGTAGGCATCGTGCACTTCGCTTCCTACCGCATGCCCCTGAAACAGGCCGAAGCGCATCGACAGCGGCACGTCGTCCCTGTATTGCTGCGCGATATCCTGCACGCCCGCCATGCCTTCCAGCCGTGCCAGTACGCGCGCGAAATAGTCCTTTTGCGTGGCAGCGCCGGAGACGTCGCTGCTGGCAGGATAGTTCTTCAGCGCATCCTCGACTTGCGACAGATAGGCGCGATTGCGCCCGTAGCTCTCGGCGAAGCCACCCAGCAGCAGCACGCTGACCACCAGCACGCCCAGATAGGCGGCAGCCTGCAGCAGGATCTTCTGTCGCTCCAGCCTCGGATTGGTGCCGGCGAAACCGGATTCGCGGAACAGTACGTCCTTCAGCAGGCGCTCGACGAAGAACGTGCGCTGCTGCGCACCGGGGGCCTGCACCTGCGCGGCATCGAGACCGAACGTGCGCGCCACCGCTGCCATCATGCGGTCGATCGGCGTTCCTTCCTGGGTGCCGGAGGTGAGATACACACCACGCAATAGCGGCGGTGTCCCATAGGCATAGCCGGTGAATACGCCTTCGACGAACTGGCGCAGGGTTTCACGCAGCGCGCCGAGCTGCTGCGGGAACGACAGGATGGCCGAGCGGCGGCTGGCATCACGCTCCGCATGCAGGCGACTCAGGATGCGCGTATGCAGACGATTCAACAGCAATTCGAATTCGCTGCCGAATTGCTTGGCCGCCGCACCGTTCATGGTCTGATCGACCGGGAACGACATGCCCCATACCTGGCTGCGCAGTTCCGGATTGAGATCGTCGAAGAACTCGCTGAAGCCGGCGATCAGGTCGCACTTGGTCAACACCAGGTACACCGGCACACCGATGCGCAGCTGGGTGGCCAGTTCATCCAGGCGGCGGCGAATCGCCTGCACGTGCTCCTGCATGCCATGCTGGTCCAGCGTGAGCAGATCGGACATGCTCATCGCGATCAGCACACCGTTGATCGGTCGGCGCTTACGGTATTTGCGCAGCAGCTTCAGGAACTCGCCCCACGCCGATGCATCCGCGGCCTGGTCGGATTGCTGCATGGTGTAGCGGCCGGCCGTGTCGAGGAACACCGCTTCATCCGTAAACCACCAATCGCAATTGCGGGTGCCGCCGACGCCGCGCAGCGCCTGCTTGCCGAAGCGATCCGACAGCGGGAAGTTCAGGCCGGAATTCTGCAGCAGCGTGCTCTTGCCGGAACCCGGCGGGCCAATCACCACGTACCAAGGAAGCGTGTAGAGATTGCTGCCGCGCTTGCTCTTGCGCAGGGTGTCGACCGCTTCCTGGAAGCGCCCCTGCAATTGCGTGCGCTCAGCCGAACTGCGTTGATCCTGATCGTTGCCGGCTGGCCCGGTCTCTTGCGAGACCATGTCGCCGGACATCTGCTTCGCCTTGTTGCGCGCACGCAACTGCAGCACCTGCAGCCAGATCGCCCAAACCGCGAGTATCAGGATGATCAGCACCAGTCGCGACACCGGGCTGGCCAGGGGTTGCGAATCGCCAATGCCCAGATAGGGGCCGCCCAGCCAGATCAGGATCGACAGCAGAATGATGCCGACCAGCGCAATGAACCAACCGGATTTGAACAAAGCAAAAATCTTCACAGGGTTCAATCCTCCGGAATGAACATGATTTCCACGCGCCGGTTACGCGTGCGGTTTTCGGACGTGTCGGGGAGCAGCGCAATCGGCTGCGACGATCCCGCTCCGCTGGATTCGATGCGTGCCGGATTGTCCAATCCGTCGCCGAGAATCTGCGCCACGCTGCGTGCACGTGCGCCGGACAGCTCGAAATTGTCCTTGTATTTCAACGAGCGGACCGGCTGGTCGTCGGTATGCCCCACCACGATCACCCTGCCCTGTACCTGGTTGAGCGCGGCAGTGATCTTGTGTAACAACGGGACTTGATCCGCGCTCACGTCTACGCCGCCGGAAGGGAACATGCCGGTGGCGGCCAGACGCACTTGCGCCTGGCCATCCGGCTTTTCGTCGACCGTGAGCCGGCCGGCCTGTTCTTCCGGTGACAACAATTGCTTGAGGCTCTTGCGTGCCGGATGCGGCTGGCGTGCGGTGTCGGGCGGCGTGCCGTTCTCCAGGCCGATCTGCGCGAGCTGCGCACTGATGGGCGAAGACGCCGCATTGAGGCGGCTATAGAAGAACAGAAACGCGCCGAGCAGGATCACCGCGGCAAACGCAGCAACCACCCACAGCGGCACGTAGCGGATCAATGGATTGCGCCGATCGTCGATGCCGCGCCAATGGGGCGCCAGTTCATCCGCCGGCTTGGCCCGCTGCGCCTGGATGCGCCGATACAGGTCTTCCTGGATGTCGGCGAGCTTGGCACGTCCGCCCGTTTCGATGTGGTAGCGGCCGGCGAAGCCCAGCGCGAGGCAGATGTACATCAGCTCGATCAGGTCGATGTGCTTGGCGAAGTCCGAGCACAGCCTTTCGAGTATCTGGAAGAACTTGGCGCCGCCGTAGGATTCGCTATGGAACGTGACCAGCAGCGTTTTTTGCGCCCAGCCGCTGTGCTCGCCCCAGGGCGAATTGAGCACGGCTTCGTCCAGCATCGTGCACAGGACGTAGCGCGCGGCGAGGATGGTCTGCTGCGCAATATTGGCCGACTGCGCCAGGCTTTCGAAGCGATGGATTTGCGCTACGGCCTGATCGCGCAAATGCATCGCATCCGGGGAAGACATGCTGTGGCGCAGTTGCACCGCAAGCAGCAAGAGCGGGCTGGCTGCCTGCACCAGTGGATTGGCGCCGCCCTCCAGGAACTGGTTGATTTCCGCCGGCGGCGCATAGGGCGCCGGCGCGCGCGCCGCGGGGGGCGCAGGTGCGGGTGCAGGCGTAGGCGCCGTGCCGCGCGGACGCACGATGGTGGCGTCGCGCATGTCTTCGTTCGGACCGTTGCTCATGTTCCGCCTCGGATCGCCCACAGTTGCAGGTCAAGCCCTGCGAATTCCTCGCCAAAGTGGAAGGCGATGCCGCCGGACGTCTTCAGCATCCGCCACATCTGGGAGTTCTTGTCGAATTCGAAATAGAGGAAACCGGCGTTGTACGGAATCTGTCGCGGGGCCACCGGCATAGGCGCGACCACGATGCCCGGCAGTTGCAGGTTCACCAGGTCGCGGATTTTTTCCACCGGCCCGATCTTCGATTGCGCCGGTAGCTGGCGGCGCAAGTCTTCCGATTTCATGTCGGATTTGGCGGCGAGCACGAAGGCCGCCGTGTCGAGCAAGGTTAGATCCGGCACCACCGCCACCCACACGCCGAACTTGCGCTGCTGCAACGGTATCGGCGTAGCCGTCTGCTCCATCACCGCGCTGAGGCTGTTGCGCAAGGCCATGATCACCGGGTCGAAACTCTCACGCAGGAATTCGTGGCGGTAAGCCGGAAACGCCTGCGCGCGCTTGCCAGGCGCGGTAAAGGTGGCCAGTTCGCCGGCCATCGACACGGCGATACGGTACAGGTCCTCCGGGTGCGCGATCGGCGTGGCGGCCAGATGCGCAATCAGCGGTTGATAGCGATTCACTACCTGCAGCAGCAGGAAATCGGCGATTTCAGCTGCGCCACCGCGATCGGTGACCGCCACGCGGCTGGCCAGCGCCTCGCCGCGCTGGTGCAGCAAGCCGAGCAATTCGGTGAGAAAGGTCACCAGCCGCGGCACCGCCTGGCAACTCTGCCCGGTCGGCATGAAGGTGTCGTCCAGCAACACGCGGCGGTCGGCACGGCATTCGACGATGCGCGCCAGCGGGATCTGCGCCAGGCCTTCCATCGGTTGCGATTGCGGCAACAACCGGCTGCTCATGCCGCCGACTTCCAGCACGGTGAGCCCATCCATGCTGCCCGAGGCATCGCGCACTTCGGCTTCGCGCACGCGAAAGCGGAACAGTTTTTCCGCTGACGCCTCGGGGCGTCCGCTATCGGCTTGCGTGGGCGAGCGCAGCGGCAAGGTGAGGTAGACGATCTGGTCGCGCCAGTTCGGATCCACTTCCAGCGCGGGCGGCAGCGGATCATCGTTGGGCATGGAGAACGGCGTTCCGTCTGGAAACACGCCGCGCGCGCGCTTGATGCCAAGCTTGCCGATGGCAAGCAAGTCCGCTTCCAGCTCCAACTCGTGAAAACCCCACGCATAAGGGCGCAGTGCGCCTGCGCGCACCTCCACGAAGCGCTCGAGGTAACGCTCCTGCTGCTGCAAGTGCTGCGGCCGCAGAAACAGCCCTTCGCTCCACACCACTTTGTTATTTTGCGTCATGTATCGAGTCCGTCTTGCAAGCTCTTTTCAACCTGGCGGGATGCAGCCCTCGCGTTGCCGTCATTCTGGCGAGGGCCGGAATGACGCTGAGGCAAGTCCGCAAACCGCACGCACATAAACCCCTATCGTTGCCCATTGCGCCGATTCGCCTTGAGCCGCGCCAGTTGCTCTTCGTAAGCCCGCGCAAACTCATCGCCGAACAAACGCCGGAACGTATCGTCCGGATTCTTCATCAAGCCTTCGAAGTTATCGCGGTACTTGTCCCAGTACCGTCCCTTTGCACCGAATGTCACGCCGCGCTTGCCGCCATCTACCTCTTGCTCGTAGCGATCCGGGTTGAAATGCATCAGCAAGCCCTCGAAGCCGGCGCGTACACCGGCGAGCATGGCCATCTGATGCAGGCGGATATCTTCGAAGGCATCCTGGAACGCGGCCGTGCCGGAAAGAAAACCCGGGTTGGCCGGCCCCAGGATCTTCTGCAGCGCCTCGTCCGTGCCGAGCGCGAATTTCAGCGGATTGTTCTCCGAGCGCTGGATGAGGGTCACCGGCAGGCGAAAGGTGTTCTTGATTTCGGCGCGCGCGCGTAGCACATCCATCACGCCGTCCACCACGATGCGCAGGATCTGTTCGGCATCCGGGGGCAATGCACCGTTCGCAGCAGGTGCATGCGCGGGGGGCATCGTTGGCGGTGGTGGCGGTGCGGCCACCACAGGCTCCGGCGCAGGCGGAGGAGCGGGTGCAGTCGGCGGCGGTGCGAAATCCCCGGTGGTGAGGTCCCAGTTTTCCGGTAGCCGGTTGGCCTGCTTGCGCACGTCCGTGGTCGGTGGGCGGAAGTGGTCGCTGATGCTGGGCGTGTGATTCCAGCTTGGCGCAGGCACCGGTTCCGCCGCCGCGACGCCGAGGGGCTCGTCGAGGAAACTCAAGGGATCCAGATCAGCACTTGCGGGCATCGCCTGCTGCGTGCCCGGAATCAGGTTGTCCAGCGCTGAGGCGCGCGACGGCGACGGCGCGGGCGGCAATGGATTGAGGAAATCGAAATCCAGCGGATCATTGTGGAAAGCCGCCGCAGCTGGCGCAGGGACCGCCATGGGAGACGAGACCGGAGGGCTCGGCTGCACGATGGTTTCGCTGTCCTGGTCCATGCGTACGGCGATCTCGAAAGTATCGATCTGCAGGCGATCGCCGCTCTTCAAGGCGGCAGGATCGCCCTTGAGCAGAGGAGAGCCATTGAGCAGCATGCCGTTGGTGCTGCAATCCTCGATGAAATAGATGCCGTTGAGAAAGCGCACCATCGCATGCACACGCGATACGCCGGAAGCACTGAGCACCCAGTCGCAATCCTCGGAACGGCCGATACTGCCGTCCTTGGCGTGGAAGGTCCGTTGACTGCGGCTGCCGAATTGCGCTGCCTGCTGGCCTTGTACGACGAGCGTCAATGTCTGTGGCGTGGACACGTGAATCTCCCGCTTAGCGACCGCTGCCGTTGGCGCTGGCATTGAGCAGGCTCATCGCGCGCTCGATGAAAATGCCGCGGCGCGCCTCGAACTGGTCGCTCACCAGCGCAGCCATCAGATTGATCGCCGCCACGGTGGCGCGTGCGGTGAGATGTTCCGGCGGTGGAACGGCTTGCTCCTGCGTAACCGGCGCCAGGCTTCCGCCCGACCAGCCCGCGGCCGCAGCCAGCCACGCGCCCAGCGAGCGGTAGCCACCGGCATTGGCGAACTCGTAGGCGGCGCGGCGATTGTCTTCATTGGGTTCGCGCACCCATTTTTCCGCGAGGGAGGCACCAGCCTTGTCTTCCAGGCCCAGCGGCTGCTCACGTGCGCATTGCAGCAGCCACGCAACGGCATAGCGCTTGGGCAGTAGGCGGGCAAGCAGCTTGAGCGCGTCCTGGGTCTCGCCGGCATCGAGCAGCGTCTGCACCGCCACTTGCGGCGTCATCTCCGGGCGCAGCCTGGCGCTGGCCAGCGCCGACAACCCCATCTGCATCGAAGCCTGCGTAACGACCGACATCCCAACGTCCCCTTTCACCAATCCGTGTTACCGCACCCAGAGCGCTTCCAACCGCCATTCCCGCGAAAGCGGGAACCCATTTTGCTCTTCAAGCGCATCAGCCAATCATGATGATGCCGCCGGATACCTTCATCATGCCGTCGCCGGTGGCGCTGACTACCGGACCCTTCAAGGTGGCCGTCGCGCCGCCCTCTATGTCCAGCATGCCATCTGAATGCACCTTCATGCTGGCGCCGGCGCCGATGTCCACCTGCGCCTGGCCTGCCACCTTGACCGACGAATTGCCGGTGATGGTGATGTTTACGCCGTTTATCTGGATTTCGCCCGTGCTCTTGAGAATGATACTCGATGAACCGGTGACAAGTTCGATCTGGGTGCCGGCCGTAAGCTTGAAAACCTTGCCCACGTCCAGCGTGTCGTTGTTGTTGATGGTGTGGTGGCGATCATTCTTGATGGTGACCGTTTCATCATGGTCGATGGCCACCACATGATCGTTCTCCACCTCCTCGTGCATGTCTTTCTGGGCATGCATGAAGAAATCTTCGCTGCCCTTCTTGTCCTCGAAGCGCAGCTCATTGAAATCGGCCGCGCCGCCGAGCAGGCTGCGGCTCTTGATGCCGCTTTGCGTCTTGTTGTCCGGCAGGCCATACGGCACGGTGTTGTCGCCGTTGTAGACACTGCCGATGATCAACGGGCGATCCGGATCGCCCTCCAGGAAGCTCACCACCACTTCCTGTCCCACGCGCGGAATGCTGATGGCGCCCCAGTTCTTGCCCGCCCACGGCGTGGCCACGCGCACCGGGCAGGAACTCTTGGCGTGGGGTTTGTCGGGCTTGTTCCAGTGAAAGGTGACCTGCACTCGGCCGTGCTGGTCCACCACGATGTCTTCGTCGGTCTTGCTGCCGCAGACCACGGCCGTCTGCAGGCCCACGATGGAGGGTTTCACCGCGGTGGCCAGGCTGCGGAAGGTCTGGCTGCTTTCGATCGCTTCGAAACTGCATTGGAACGCCGGCCCATTGTCGCTGCTGCCCGACGCAGGACTGGCGCCGGCCAGGTGAATGGTGGTGCCGATGATCAGGTATTCGCGATTGAGCGGTTTGCGCGGATAGTCGCTCAGCGTGAACAGTCCGCCGATCTCGACACTGCAAGCGCCGGTGGTGGCCGTGTAGTGCGAACGCGCCACGCTCAGGGCTTCAGCACGCACCTGCGCGAAATGCTGCCCCACATCGGGGACCTTGTGCGCGCCCGGAAAGTCGAAGGCGACCATGCCGTCACTGGTATTGTGGCCGTCGCTGGTGCCGGTGGCCAGCAACTGGGCCTTGGGCGCCATCGGGTCGTAGTCGATAAGCTGGAACTTGGCCTTGTCTATGCCGCGCGACGAAGCCCAGGTGGTGATGGTCGATTCGCGCCGCATCACGCTGTCGGTGCTGGGCAGGAAAGGGACGCGCGCAAAGTCCTTGTTCACCGCATGCGCGCTCACGCTGTCGGCGAGCACCATGGTGTGCTTGGTTGCGTCGTGGGTGAAGAAGTAATAAATGCCTTCCTGCTCCATCAGGCGGCTGATGAAGTTGAGGCAATCCTCGCGGTACTGTACGCAGTATTCGCGCTGCGCATAATTGCCGCTGAGGCTGAGTTTCACGTCGGTATAGCCGGCATCGCTCAGCACCGATTTGACGATGTCCGGCACCGTCATGTCGGTATAGATGCGGCAATCCACCTTCTGCCCCAACAGCCATGGCTTGGGCACCAGGCGCACGCTGTACTGGGCATAGATCAGTTTGTCGATCGTTTCCACACCGGTCTGCGCCGCTTCGCATACGATGCCGTTGAAGTACCGTTTGTAGCCGTCTTCGGTCGCGATCTGCACCGTCATGGGCGAACCCAGCAGGCCGCTCAGGTCGATGTTGGGGTCCTGGCTTTCAAACTGCAGGCGGAAGGAAAACAGCCGCCCCAGACGCTCGTCGGCGGTCATGCTGCGGAACAGCAGGCCCTCGACCTTGGCGGAAGAAATACTGATCTGGGCGGTCATGATGCGAATCTCCTCGGAGCCTGCTCGGCTCTATGCGTTTCCATGGTGCACTCATGTCCGAGGGGCTCCACGCACCGGTTCAGGTGATGAAGCGGGTGGAACCTGGCCATACTCCCCAAGCCCCCGCGGCTCCAGTGCAAAGTTTCGCCCAGCGGCAGCGCCGAATCCAGCGGATTTACCGTCAAAGGGTGCACAATCTCCATGATCTGTTCTCCTAAACCGTACCTGGCCCGATTTTTTACGAGTTCCCGCCCATCCCTGGGCTGATGGCTCCGACCCGCAGCACGCGCTGCCTCGTCCGCCCACCTGATCAACTTCTACTCGATCGCGTTCGCTAATGGCGGCAGCCAACGCAGCCGCTCATCATTCAGCCCTGCGCTGTGCGCTGCGCCAATACTACCCAGCCCGCCACGGGTTGCCCGCCTTCCTTGCGCAACGTGTCGGTACCGATGCTTACCTGCGAGTACCCTGCTGACGACAACGCGCGCTCAACGTGGCAATGCGTGTGCTGGTAGCGGCCGCTGGGTGCAAGGTCCACACGGTCGTCTTCGCCTTGCGCCACTTCTACGGTGAAAGCCAGCCAGCCGCCCGGGCGTAGAGCGGCATGCGCCGCTTCCAGCACCTCCCGCAGTTCGCCGAAATACTCCAGCGTGTCGGCCGAAAACACGATGTCGTACGCAGCTGGATGCGCCTGCAAATAGCCGGTGAGTTCGGCCACCTCCAGCTCGTCATAGCCGCCACGCAGGCGCGCCTTTTCGATCATGCCCCCGGAAAGGTCCACCCCCACCAGCCGCCTCGCATACGGACGCAGCAGCGGCTCACAAAGGCCGGTGCCGCAGCCTGCATCCAGGACTTCGAACGCTCCCGCCGCGCCGGTCAACATGCCGCCCAACGCATCCGCAAGGACTTGCGGCGCGCGATAGCCCAGGTTCTTCAACAATTGCTCGTCAAAACTGTCGGCAAACGCGTCGAAGACCTGGCGCACGTAGTCATCAGCCGCGCGCAACGGAGCCTGGGCGCCGCCACATGCAGCCAGCATATGGCGAGGTACCGGATGATCCGGCTCGCGCGCCAACCAATCGCGATAAACCTGCACCGCTTCCTTGATGCGATTGAGGGTGTACAACGACATGCCCAGCGATTCCAGCGCACGCAAATTGTGCCGATCCAGTTCGTACGCCTTGCGAAAGCACTGCACCGATTGCTCGACATGCTCCTTGCTCTGCGCGTAATTGCGCAGAAACCGTCCCATCAGGTAATACCCCTGCGCAAATTTCGGCGCCTGCCGCAATAGTTTGGCATAAGCCTCGAACGCTTCTTCCACGCGCTCCTGCGCTTCCAACACGACCGCCAGGTTGTTCTGCGCGTTGTAATGCTGCGCCCCGCATTCCAGCGCTTTCCGGTAGCAACGTTCCGCAGCGGCCAGCCGACCGCATTCCTTATGGATGTTGCCGAGATTGTTGTGCGCATCCGGATGCCTCGGCGTGATCTTCAACGCCGCTTCGATCAGGCGTACGCCTTCGTCGCTGCGTGCGCGCTGATGACAAAGCACGCCCAGGTAATGCATGGCATCGGGCTGCGCCGCACGCAGCTCCAGCACTTCGCGGTACTGGCGCTCGGCCGCCTCCAGGTCGCCGGCCTGGTGCGATTGCATGGCTTGACTGAGTACGAGGCGATAAGACGCTGCCTCGCCTGGCTGCCGGACGGCAACGCGAGCCGCATCCCCGCTCAAGCGCTTTTTCCTGGTCTGCGCCATGTCTCAAAGCTTGTCCACGGCATTCCTGGCCATCGACGCAATGAAGCGGAACAGCATGCTAAGCACGAACTCGATGAAATCCACCGTGATGTTTACGCCCTGCGCCAAAGTGCGCCCCATGAAGCGCATCGCCGCGGCCAGCATGTTGCGAACCGCCTCGGCAATGCGGATCGACTGCAAGACACCGGTGTAAAGCAGCCGTGCAAGGCCGTCGAGCAGGGTGACGTCGGCAAACAAGGCCAATTCGGGCACCTTGATCAGCTGTTTCAGGATCCAGTCCAGCCCTGAAAGGATCAGCTGCAGCGCCATCGACGAGAGCATGATGAACGGGCCACTGTCTTTCGCCGCGTCCTTCAGCCATTCGCTGGCCGCCTCGAAACTGCTGTGCTTGGGCAGGATGACCGGCAGCGACGACCAGGTGCAGCCCTTCACGTCCTTCAAGTATCCCGGCATCAGATGGGCTTCGATGTTGATGCGCCGGCCCGGCCCCTTCAGCCGATAGGCATTGCTGCCATAGGGTACGTGGCTGTAGGGAAAGACCGGGATCATGGGAACCGGATCGTTGTCGTGATAGCCGCGATAAATGTTCTCGGCGCCAAGCTTGGCGGTGAGGTATTGGGCATGGTCGACTACGCCGCAGCGCGGCGCGCCGTAGGTGTAAAGCCGGATGCGGCAGCCTAAGTCACTGAGCGCATCGGCCAGCAAAGTCGCCATGGCGCCACCAAGGCTGTGGCCGATGACGTGCAGCGTCTGGGGGTTGCGGTGACGCAATGCTTCCCTGATTTGTGGCAACACCGATTGCGCGCCACGCCAGAATCCCGCGTGCACCAGATAACCACTGGGCCCGATCACGCCGGCGAAACGCAAATTTGTCAGCCAGTCGTACCCGGTGGCGGTACCGCGTACGGCCACCACGCACTCACCCTCGCGCCCGCCCTGCCCCCAGGCGACGTAACCGAAGCCCGAATGCTGCTGGGCTATGGTACCGGTCGTACCCGCTAGACGGGTGCCCCCCATGATATCGAAAGATTCCCTTGCGCTGGGTGCCACCAGCCACGCCGAACGCATGTTTTTGGAAGTGCGCAGTTCATAGGTGCTGGTAGCAATTTCGCCAGCCTGGGTCGGTGAAAGTTCCGTCGCCATGAGTCAATCCCCTTAAATGATTTGAACGTTCCGTGCTTCAAACGGGTTTGCAGATGCCGTAATGAGTACCCGTCGCCTCCGGCTTGCTGGTCAATTCACACACAAAATTCAATGGCCTGCCGTCAAGCTCGGTATTCGGCTCGTAGTCGGCCTTGCCATGCATCCAGGCCTCGTACTCGACGCCCTGATACTTGATCACGATGGTCTGATGCACCATCGGTTGCGTCGGAAGAAAACGATGGAGAAAGCCCCGCTTGCGTTCCAGCGCCGGGAACGAGAACTGCCCTTTTTCATCGGTAACCGTGTGCTGGGTCGGGTTGTCCGCGTCGTTGTCCGACCACTCGGCTTTTGCCACCAGCTCGGCCCCTTGTACCGGCTTGCCATCCTTCAACACCGTGCCATGCACTTCAGAAAACAGCACCCAACGATCCGACGTACCCATAGCGCATCCCTCTGACAAACCGGACAACAGGAAAATTACACCGACAGACATGACAGTACGAACCAGGGCAAGCCAGCTTGCGCGCCATCTGCTCCGTCGGAAATACAAAAACGATCGAGTCATCGCGCCCACCTCTGACAAGCCTGGTAGCAAGAGTGCAAGTAGCCCAATCAGGGCCGCGCCTTCAGCCAATCAATACCTTGAAACACCCCAGCACGATCACACCACCGTGGACCGTGCTGTCCCCGAGGCGCGCCACCGGCCTGCCGCCGGCAAGCACCTTCGGCGAGCCCATGGCGATCGCATCCGGGGGGCCTACGCACACCGCCATGTCGCCGACACACGCGACAGGCAAGCCACCTATCAATACGGTCGGCGCACCCGGTGAGACGATCGGGCCGCCAACGTGGGGCACTGGCCCGGTCGTCATCGGGCAGGTATGCATGTCGGTGAGGCGGGCTGCGGGTTGCATAGGCATTCTCGCTTATCGTCAACGAAGGAGTGGAAACAAATACAACCGCATTTCGGCGGTTCGCTGCAGAATTTTTCCGGATTTCCTCAGCGCCGCACCAGCAAGTAAACCGAATAAATCATCATGGCCAACAGGGCGGCCGGCAAGGTTATCAACGAAAACCAGCCGCTCACGAACATCGTGTACAGCACTTTCCCTACATCCCGGCCGCCAATCACGCAGGGACCAACACTGGCCTCACTCAGTTCGCACTTCGCCCAGTTCGCCACGGCGCCCGCCAGCAGCGCCATCAACAACGGGACCAGTCCGAGAAATCCGATCACCAGATAAACCAACCATGGCTTGAAGTGCATGATGTGTCCTCGACTCGGAGCGCTGCGGACTTGTCACTTATTGCCGGAACCCAGCGGCCGGCAACGCTTGTCGACAGCGATCCCGCTCTTCCCCGCTACCAACCTTCCTTGCTTCAAAACTGTCTTTCCCGAAAAATTGACGCTACGCCAGATGACTTTGCAGGTCTTCACGTCTACTGCATACAGGCGGTTGTTGCTGCCTGAATAGGTCGGCACGTACAGGACATCGCCTGCCAACATCACTGGTTCCTCGACGATGGATACGTCCTCGCTCACCGAGCATTGAGGCGCGCCATCCACGGATATCTGCAATGGGCCCTGCCATGCGGCGGGGTGCTTGACGTCATCCGCCTCACCGAAACTCACGCTGACCTGACCCACCTTCCCCACGCTCCCGACGATCGGGACAGGCGTGAAATCGCATGCCTGCACGAGCACGGGAAGCAGCAGCACCATCACTGGCAAAGCATGCGACAGACGGATCACTGCCCGCCTCCCGGGATACGTATGGCGAAATAATCCACCTGCTGCAGATCCGTATGGTTCCAGGACCAATTGAGCGCGGTATTCTGCCGCCCGGTGCCGCCATAACGTCCCCAGTAACCGATGGGATAGGCGCTGTTCTGGGTGGTAGGCACGATGACCGCTACATGCCCGTGCCCGGACGCTTTCAAACCGGCGATGACAAAGTAACCGTCATTCGCATATTTCTGCGCTTGACTGCCGCTGTGTCCGAGTTTTATCCAGCCGCTGCCATCTGCGTTCATCGCGTCGACCATCTGGTTGGCATTTCCCTCCAGGGAGATACCCAGCTCGTCAGCCACAGCATGAGCGAACCCGCTGCAATCATGCTTCCAACGCTCCCAATGACCTTGGCACACCGCCACAACATCGGCTGGCATCCTGACCCCTCCTTCCGTTTTGTCAAAACCCGTTCCGCTCAACAATCAGAAAGGCACTCTGACCCCATTTACGTTTGACCCCATTTACGTTTCAGGTGAAATATCGGACCCAGGTACTATGGTTGTGGCCAAGGCGGCCGTCCGAGAGCCACTGCGCCTCCACTACCGTACCGTATACGCGTGAAGCGGACTGCTTATGCCTGCTCGTTTGCGCCAAGCCGTAGTAGCTCTTGATGGCACCTGAAAAGTTGGGATAGGCATTTACAAATTGCAGGCCCAACGCGTTGACTATCCTCTGCCCGGCAGCGCGGCCGTTGTTGCTCATGCTGTACAGATGGTTCGCAACCCAGCCTTCGTCCATCTGACTGTAACCAGGCGGCACGAACACCGAGGAATTTACACTCGCGCCAGGCCCTTTCGCCTCGACGATCAGAAAGTCGGTGCCCCCTGCGTTATTCGGCTTTTCCCAGATCTGGTCTATTCCCGTGCCGGAATGGATGTAGTAGCCCCAGGTCATCTTGTAACCAGGGTGTTGCTCGAGCACATAGATCGCAGCAGCAGCCTCACCGACGCATTCGGTAATGTCCGAACTTTTCTGACTTGCACGCATGCTGATAGCGATCTGATCGAAGTGCGCACACGCGGCGGGATCGGCGCTCAGACCGGCAACTTCCTGTTCCAAACCTTGCCACACGGCCTCGCCTTTCACGTTCAGGCAGGCAAACGGCATGAAGATTTCGTCTCCGCGCCTCGTGTTCCAACCCTCGGCATTGTTCAAGTCGGGGTAATAGGTAACGGCCTGATGCATGCCGGGGAACGGCCACGATGTAAGCGGAGGCGCAGCCCGCATCCGACCATTGGCCACATTGATATTGATGATGCGAGCCTTCGGCTTCTTCGTCGAAATGAACGAGCAATGGTCGTACGTCTTTTCAATCCGCCCGTAGTCCACTTTCTTGCGCGCCCGCAGAACACGCTTGGTGGGCGGGGGGCTGGTATCTCTATTTTGCTTTGGCATGTTCTCTCCTTTGGGTCGCTACGCTTGCCGGAAAGAATGGGGGCAGCATTCTCTTCTTGAGCACTAACGCGTCCATCGCTAATCGGTCCCCTCCCCTACGAGCGGCAGGGGAGGGTGCGCATCACGGAACGACTCAAGCAAATCCGTACTCGAAGTCCTGACCCTTGACTCCCACGTTCACCCCTGCCACCGCCTTGCCTTCGATCATTCGCATCAGGAATTCGCGACTCACGTCCGGCAGCATGGTATTGGTCAGAATCGCATCGATCATGCGTCCGCCCGATTCGCTTTCAGTACAACGGCTCACCACCAGCCGCACTACTTCCTCGTTGTATTCGAACGGAATCTTGTAACGCGCCTCGATGCGCTTCTTGATCCGTCCAAGCTGCAGCTTCACGATTTCACCGAGCATCTTTTCGCTCAGCGGGTAATAGGGAATCGTTACCAGGCGACCCAGCAGTGCGGGCGGGAAGACTTTGAGCAGTGGCTCGCGCAGCGCCTTGGCCATGCCATCCGGTTCGGGCATCAGGTCCGGATCCTTGCACAAGCTGGCGATCAGGTCGGTGCCTGCGTTGGTGGTGAGCAGGATCAAGGTGTTCTTGAAGTTGATCTGGCGGCCTTCGCCATCTTCCATCATGCCCTTGTCGAACACCTGGAAGAAGATTTCATGCACGTCGGGGTGAGCTTTTTCCACCTCGTCCAGCAGCACCACGCTATAGGGTTTGCGGCGCACGGCTTCGGTGAGTACGCCGCCCTCGCCGTACCCAACGTAACCGGGAGGCGCGCCCTTGAGCGTGGAGACGGTGTGCGCCTCCTGGAATTCGCTCATGTTGATGGTGATGAGGTTTTGCTCGCCACCGTAGAGCGCCTCGGCCAGCGCCAGTGCGGTTTCGGTCTTGCCCACGCCGGAGGTGCCGGCGAGCATGAAGACGCCGATCGGCTTGTTGGGGTTGTCCAGACCCGCACGCGAGGTCTGGATACGCTTGGCGATCATTTCCATCGCGTGGTCCTGGCCGATCACGCGCTGGCTCATGGTCCTGGCCAGGTTCATCACCGTTTCCAGTTCGCTCTTCACCATGCGGCCGACCGGAATACCGGTCCAGTCCGCCACGACCGAACCGACTGCGGTGTAATCGACCGTGGGCAGGATCAGCGGATGCTCGCCTTGCAGTTGCGCAAGTTGCGCCTGCAAGCCGTGCAGTTCCTCCAGCAAGGCCGCCCGTTCGGTCTCGCTCAGCTCCTCCGGTACATGGGCCGCTTCCGCTTCCGCTGCAGCGGCTTTTTCCAGCTTGCTGCCGGTCCCTTCCACCGGAGAATGATCGCCGCGCAGTTGGGCGCGAATGGCGAGGATTTTTTCGACCAGAGCCTTTTCGGCTTGCCAATTGGCTTCGAGTTTTTCCAGGCGGGCCGTCTGCTCGGCAAGTTTTTCCGTGGCATTGGCTTCGCGCTCGGCGACGTTGACGCCTACGACTTTTTCGCGCGCAATGATGCCCAGCTCGGTTTCCAGCGCCTGGATGCGTTTACGCGTGTCGTCCACTTCCGGCGGCACGGCGTGCTGGCTGATGGCGACGCGTGCGCAGGCCGTATCGAGCAGGCTCACCGCCTTGTCCGGCAACTGGCGCGCGGGAATGTAGCGATGCGACAGCTTGACCGCGGCTTCCAGCGCTTCGTCGAGGATCTGCACGCGATGGTGGTTCTCCATCACGCTGGCGACGCCGCGCATCATCAGGATGCCCTTTTCCTCGCTAGGCTCGTCCACCTGCACGGTCTGGAAGCGGCGGGTGAGCGCCGGATCTTTCTCGATGTGCTTCTTGTATTCGGCCCAGGTGGTGGCGCCCACGGTGCGCAGGTTGCCGCGTGCCAAGGCGGGCTTGAGCAGATTGGCAGCATCTCCGGTTCCTGCCGCGCCGCCGGCGCCAACCAGCGTATGCGCCTCGTCGATGAACAAAATGATCGGCTTGGGCGAAGACTGCACTTCCTCGATCACCTGGCGCAGGCGGTTCTCGAATTCCCCTTTCATGCTCGCGCCGGCCTGCAACAGGCCGACGTCGAGCGTCCGCAGCTGTACGTCTTTCAACTGCGGCGGCACGTCGCCGGAAGCAATGCGCAAGGCAAAGCCTTCCACCACCGCGGTCTTGCCCACGCCGGCTTCACCGACCAGCATCGGGTTGTTCTGGCGTCGGCGCATCAGAATGTCGACCACCTGGCGGATTTCTTCGTCGCGCCCTACGATGGGATCGATCTTGCCGTTGCGTGCCTGTTCGGTCAGGTCAACCGTGAACTGGCGCAGGGCTTCCTGCTTGCCCATTTGCGCAGGCGCAATGGCGCCACTGGCTTCACCCGGGGCCGCAGCGCCGCCGATCCGGAAACCGTCGCTGGCGTTCTGTCCGTCCTCGGGCGAGCCGCTGACCACTTCGGCGAATTTTTCCGCCAGGGTTTCCGGCTTTACTTTCTCGAATTCCTGCGAGATGTTGATCAGTTTGTTGTGCAGGCTGCGCGTCCGTAGCACGCCAAAGATCAGATAGCCGGTACGCACCTGTGCTTCGCCGAACATCAGCGTGGCGAAAACCCAGGCTCGCTCGACCGCTTCCTCCACATCGCCGGACAGGTCCGAGATGGTGCTGGAGCCGCGTGGCAGGCGGTCCAGCGCATCGGTGACGTCGCGCGCCAGGTTGGAAGGATTGAGGTTGAATTGCTTGACGATGCGATGCAGGTCCGAATCCTGCAATTGCAGGATCTGGTGGATCCAATGCACCAGCTCGACATAAGGATTGCCCCGAAGCTTGCAAAATACCGTGGCGCTTTCAATGCCCCGGTAGGCTAGCTTGTTGAGCTTGCCGAACAAAGCGCTGCGACTGATTTCTGCCATATCCTTGATCCTTAAGCTTTAGCACGGCGGCAGCACGTCGCTGCCGCACATCGAACGATGAATCGAAACGGCGGCGTTAGCCCACCGGCCTCAATACGACCTGATCAGCATCCGTCTGTTCCTGCCGCTGGCCCAACCAGGTGGTCAAGCCCATGCGACCGCTCTGCCCCATCCGCGTAGTCGGCACTTCGTCCCGCTTGAGCACGAGTTGCACGTCCCACGCTTTTTCCTCGCCGACATAGGTTTTAACCGCCGCCATCAACTGGCGCAGCGCCTCACCGCCCGGCAGGAAATTGTTGAACTGCGCTCTCGTCAGCGGGCCAAGCCGTAGGCGGAAGCGTTGTTGTGCGCCCCACACGTACTCGCCGAGCACCGCCGTGAGGCCAAGACCTGCCACCTCGCGCGACTGACCCATCCGCAAATGCGCCGAATCCGGCAGGCGCATCCATTCAGCGACGAATTCCACCACCCGCACCGGAATGCCGAAGAAATGCTCCAGCAGGTGCTTCAGGCCTTCCCCATTACGCGCCTGCGCGAGCAGGCGTCCGGCAAAGAAATGCTTGTAACGGTCCGGCAAGGCATCGCGCGACTGCAAGTTGGGTGTGGACAACCCAACCAGGGCGCCCATGTAAAGGCTGTAGCGGTCTTCACCGGGTCGGTCGAGCTGGATGGTCGGTTGCGAATCAGCCCACGCACGGTAGAACAGGCTCAGCATGCGGTGGTGGAAGATATCCGCAAATGCAATAAAAGTACCGTCGCGTGAATTGTGCTTGCGATCGAGCGCGTATTCGGTCAGATGCAACGGCAGCGGAGCATTGGGTCCGAACAAACCGAAGAACAGGCCGTACATGCGCGGCGGCTTGCCGTCGGCCCGGTGTTCGAAGCGGTCCACGGTGCGCGGCGCGAATTCCAGCGAGGGCGTCTGGCACAGGCGCACCGGGTCCTCCGCCGGCTTGGTGGAGCGCCCCAAGCGCGGCCGGCCGGGATAGGCGCTTTCGAGCCAGCGCAGAGCCTCGAAGAACTCGAAGGCTTCCGGCCGCTCGCGCAGCGCGTTTTCCAGCGCTACAGGATCTGGCGCTTGCCGAGCCGGGCCGTCCATCGGGCCACCTCATTGCGTTCGAGGGTGCGCAACACCGTTTCGGTAAAGGAATTCACCGAAACGTAGCGCGCGAAGAAATGCCGCATCACCGAACCGAGCAGGAAGGCCCCCGTGCCTTCGAAAGCGCCGTCGTCACACGTCAAAGTGATTTCCAGGCCGCGCCCGTAGGTAATCGGTCCTGGTACCGGAATACGCCTTACCACGGCCTGGCTGCTGACTGCCTTTACGCCTTCGATCTGGCGGCGCGCGCCGGCGTCGAATTCATCGCAGTACAAAGTCAGCATTTCGCGCAGGGCCGCCGCCCCTTCTTCTCCACTGTCGCCCAGCAGCGACACATAGTTGAGCTGCAGATGGCTGAGCAGCCGCCACGCGGTTTCACCATGTGCCGTCGGCGCGCGTGGCTTGGTGGGGCCGGCCACACAGCGGATGGACGTTATCGGAGCGCCTGTCTCCAGCGTGAAATCGGTGCGCGATTTCCCGACCGGCATCTGCAACGGCAGATCGCGGTTGGTGCACATCAGCATCATGCCCACCTGACGCAATTTGGTGGAGTACGGTGCATCATTGGCATCCACCAGCGAAAGGAATATCTCGCTGCCAACGTAGCTGGAACGCGCACCGTGCAATTTCTGCCGTGCTGAGAGCAGGCGCGGTTCGCGGCGCATGGTGTAAAACGCGGCGCTGCCGCTGTGCCATACGCGCTCGTCGCAACCATAGAACGGCTGGAAGCGCTGTTCCGGTTCCTGCCGGTCGCCGAAACCTTCGACCTGGCTCAGACTATGCACTTCAAAGTCCATCGGCCGCGTGCGGTCCGCCAGCACGTGATATTCGGCCTTTCCCTGCTGCAGGTGGATGCGATCGGCTCGACGCGGAAACAGGTTGATGGCCGGCGTGCAGAACAGTCGGAAATTGCTGGTATCGAGGGCGTTGTGCAGCCGGCTGACGCTGCGATCAAAGAAGACGGTGAGATCGAACTCGGTGGCCTGCGAACGCGAGAGGGCCTGCTTCAAACCGGTAAACACGGCGAACAGGAAGCGTTCCGGGCAGGCGAAGTATTCCTGCAGCAGGCGATAGCCGCTGAAGGATCGGTCGGAATAGGGCAGCAGTGCCTCGTCGTCGGCAAAGCCCTTGTCGCGGATGGCCGAAGCGTCGAAGTGCTCGACCAGCATGCCGCTTGGGCTGGGCATGCGCACCACAAAGCCCTGCGCGTTGCCAAGCAGTTGCTCGTACAGCCGCTTGGGCAACTCGTCGGCGCCGGCAATGAACACCGGCAACTCGTCCATCGCCAGCATGTTCGCTTGCGCGCCGGCAGTAATGACGAATTTCAGGCGCAGCGCGGCGCGCACCGTCTTGCCGGGCGGAATCGGCACGCTCGCTGCGGCAATGGCAGCGGGTGTTTCGAAATATTTGGCCTCGACCAGTTCCAGCGGCCACAAAGTAACGTCGTGGGCGGTGCGATACTCGCAGGCGGTGCGGTCGTCATTGGAGATCAAACTGCGCAACGCAGTATTGCGTGCCACGGTGTAGCCGGTGGCCAGCGCGCTTTCCTTCTGGTCCGGATGCAATTGCACTACGGCCATCGATGGAATCGGCGCGAGATAGTGCGGGTAGATCATTTCCATCAGATGTTGCGTGAACACCGGATATTGCGCGTCGAGCTTCAGCTGGATGCGAGCCGCCAGAAAGGCGAAGCCTTCCAGCAGGCGCTCCACGTAAGGGTCCGCGCATTCAAAGCCTTCCATGCCGAGACGGCCGGCGATCTTGGGGTATTCGCGCGCGAATTCGGCGCCCATTTCCCGGACGTGTTGCAGCTCGCGGTTGTAGTAGCGCAGCAGTCGCGGGTCCATCAGCCGAAGCTCTCCGAGACATTGAACTTGCCTGTTTCCAGGTCCACTTCGGTCTTGAGATAAAGATTCAGCGGAATCGGCTGCGCCCACATCTCCGATTCGATGTTGAAAGTGAGCGATTGGCGATCCATGCGCTTGAGGTCGGAATTGACTATCACGCGCAGCGTGGTCGACGTAAGCCGCGGCTCGAACGCCAGGATGGCCTCGCGGATCTGCCGCTGCAGCGCCTTGGCGTCGACACCGGCCACGGCCACACCGGTGAGATCGGGAATGCCGAAATTCACCACCGAGCGCGCCACCTCCGGGTAGTCGGCCAGTTGGTCGTCCGCGCCCAGATTCACGCAATTGAGCAGCCAGGAAATGTCTCGCGCCACGCAGTCGCGCAGGCGCATGGCGGATATCACGCGTTTTTCGCGACTTTCCTCCGCTCGCGCCGGTTCGTCGTCGGCCAGCCGATCCAGCAACGAAGGCTGCAGGCGTTCCTGGGTGGTCAGCTCGGCCATACGCGATCAGGCATCAAAGGTAATGCTGCGGACATCCAGCAGCGAATATTCGCCGGCATCGGTCGCCAGCATGCGTTGGCCGGAGCCCACATGGCAGTCGTCACCCAGATCGATCCACTCGGTCTTGCGCGCCAGCACCACGTCGCTGTCCTGGGCGCGTTCCGAACCCGGGTAGCGGCAAGGCACGAAACCGACCGATTCGCCGCCGTTGCTCCAGATGATCTGCACCGGCGCCCACACTTTGTCGCGCAGATCGGTCGGTGCATCGAATTTCAATTCGCGGATGCGCCCAAACGGCACCCACGAGTAGCCACCGTTGACGATGACTTCCAAGCACGGCCCGAAACGCGGATCGGCATCGGCGATCCACTCGAAGCGTTCGCCGTCGATCGTTCCACTCACCGCTTCGGCGGCTTCAAAGGCCTGCTCGCGCAACGGCAGTGCCTGCGCGTAGCGCTCCTCGCCCATCAGCTTCAGCGACTGCAGCAGCAAGGCCAGCCATTGCGCCGGTTCGCCGATGACCAGCGGCGAGCGCGTACCGCTCATTACCGCATGGCGCTCCAGCTCGCCCTGCAAGGCGCGGCTGTAGGCGCCAACCATCAGCGTGTTGCCGGTATCCAGTTCGCCACTTACCTTCAACTGCGTTTGCGCACGCTCCCACTGTCCCAACAACGACAGCAGCTGAAACAGAAACACTCTTGCCTTGGCATCGGCCGGATTTCCGCGTACCTGCGCGGTCAAGCCCTGCAAAGCCTCGTCCAGACGGCCTTCTTTCAGCATGTTTTCGGGAGTCATGTCCTGAGCCTGAGCATTCCGCAAGAAGAGGCATTTTGGCGACGCGAACCCAACCGCCCTCCCCTGCATGCAAGGGAGGGTTGGGGTTGGTCTGCTCGAAACTCGCGGGTAGGTCGAGCTTCGAGCAATGCCACATGTCACCAACAATATCCTCGGTAGCTGTCACCGAGGTCCGTACCAAAGCCGGATCAGGCTTAAGCCTTGGCGACCTGCTGCATGTCGAAGGTGAAGTCCTTCGTACCACCGTCCTTGCCGCCCTTGTCGTCCTGCGGCTGGAACGAGTACTTGAACTTGCCGAAGTGCAGCGTGACGTTTTCAGTGAGGCGATCCTCGCCACCGCTGCCGCCGGTGGACACGGAGGTGATCAGCACGCCTTCGCTCAGCTCGATGGTGAGGAAGTCGGTCTGCTCGCCGGTGGCGTTGGTCACGTATACCGTGGCCTTCTCCACGCGTGCACCGGTGCAGCAAGCCTGCATCAGCGCGTTGGAGCAACCGTCCACGTACTTGGTGATCGAAATATCCTGCACGTGAGCCTTGCCGCCGCTGGCGGAACCGGCGCCGGCGTGCAGGTCGCCGGAGTTGCTTACACCCCACGACCAAGCCAGGATCGGCACCTCGCCCTTGTGCTTCTTGTGATTGGAAGCACCCTTGATAGCGACACTGCCGCCTTCAAACTTGATGTGCATGTCGAATGCCATGAAACCTCTCCTCGGTTACCTGATTGATGATGGCTACCGCCACACTGGCGGCTCCTTTTACAGCACTACTTCCTGATTCAAGCCTTCGCCGCCGACGGCAGACGCGAGACCAGGCGCAACGACACGGTCAAACCCTCAAGCTGGTAATGCGGCTTGAGGAAAAACTTGGAGGAGTAATAGCCGGGCGCACCTTCGACCTCCTCCACTACCACTTCCGCCGCCGACAGCGGCTTGCGCGCCTTGGTTTCTTCGCTGGAGTTCTGCGGATCACCGTCGATGTACTGGCTGATCCAGTTGGTGAGCCATTTCTCCACCGATTCGCGGGTACTGAACGAACCGATCTTGTCGCGCACGATGCACTTCAAGTAATGCGCGAAGCGGCAGCAAGCGAACATGTACGGCAAGCGCGCAGCCAGCGCCGCATTGGCGGTGGCATCGGGGTTGTCGTATTCTTCCGGCTTGGCCAGCGACTGTGCGCTGATGAAGGCGGCCATGTCGGAGTTCTTGCGGTGGACCAGGGGCATCAGGCCCATCTTGTCCAGCTCCGCCGAGCGGCGGTCGGTGATGGCGATTTCGGTGGGGCATTTCATGTCCACGCCGCCGTCGTCGGTCGGAAAGGTGTGCACCGGCAAGCCTTCCACCGCACCGCCGGATTCAATGCCGCGAATGCGCGAGCACCAGCCGTATTCCTTGAACGAGCGGTTGATGTTCACCGCCATGGCGTAGGCGGCGTTCTGCCAGGTGTACTTGGACGAGTCGGCGCCGGCGGTGTCTTCCTCGAAATCGAATTCGTCGATCGGGTTGGTCTTGGCGCCGTACGGCAGGCGCGCCAACGTGCGCGGCATGGCCAGGCCAAGGTACTTGGCGTCATCCGATTCACGCAGCGAACGCCAGGAGGCGTAATCGGGCGTAGAGAAAATCTTCGCCAGGTCGCGCGGGTTGGCCAGCTCGTTCCAGTTGTCCATGCCCATAAGGGTGGAATTGGCGGCACTGATGAACGGCGCGTGCGCAGCGGCTGCCACCTGGGCAATACCGCCCAGCATCTCGACGTCCTGCGGGCTGTGATCGAAATAGTAGTCGCCGACCAGGCAGCCATACGGTTCACCGCCCAGCTGGCCGTATTCCTCTTCGTAGACCTTCTTGAAGATGGGGCTCTGGTCCCAGGCCGTGCCTTTGTAGCGCTTCAGCGTCTTGCCCAGCTCCTTCTTGGAGATGTTGAACACGCGGATCTTCAGGAGTTGATCGGTTTCGGTGTTGTTGACCAGGTAATGCAAGCCGCGCCAGGCGCTTTCCAGCTTCTGGAATTCCGGATGGTGCATGACCAGGTTGAGCTGCTCGCTGATCTTGCGATCCAGCTCGGCGATGTAGGCGTTGATGGTCTGGGTGACGTCGTCGGAAACGATGTCCGCCTTGTTCAACACCTGCTCGGCCAGCGTGCGCACGGCCGATTCCACCTCTTCGCGCGCGCGTTCGCTCTTGGGTTTGAATTCCTTGCTGAGCAGCGACGCGAAATCGCCGGCTTCAAGAGTCGCTACGCCGCCTTGTTCGGCCAGTTTCTCGGTTGCCATGACTGCTTACTCCCCTGCCGGCTTGGGTGCGGAGGCCAGCGACTGCAGCAAGGCCGGATCGTTGATGGCCTGGGCGATCAGCTTTTCAGCGCCAGCCTTGCCGTCCAGGTAAGTACCAAGGTTGGCGAGCTGGGTACGCGCCTCGAGCAGCTTGGCCACGGCGCCTACCTTGCGCGCCACAGCGGCGGGCGAGAAGTCGTCCATGCTTTCGAAGGTGATGTCGACGCTCAAATTCCCTTCGCCGGTCAGGGTATTGGGCACGGCAAAACTCACGCGCGGCTTCATCGCCTGCATGCGGGTATCGAAGTTGTCCACGTCGATTTCCAGCGCCTTGCGTTCTTCAATGGCCGGCAGTTCGGCGTTATTGACGCCGGAGAGATCCGACATCACGCCCATCACGAAGGGAACCTGCACCTTCTTCTGTGCGCCATAAACCTCGACGTCGTATTCGATTTGTACTCGAGGCGCGCGATTTCGCGCGATGAATTTCTGACTACTCTGCTTGGCCATACGACGTCTCCTTAGAAAGGATCAAACTACAGTGAAACTGCAATATTCCAATCCCGCCGCTGGGTAAGGCGGATTACAACCAGATGACAGGCATGCGTCACCCGACGGAGCAAACTTTGCAACCGACATCAAAGGTGAAACAAAGCGGCTACTGCGGCTGCCCCCTTGGGCCTGCATAGCAAAATGGACGCGCCGCAACCACCGCGAAGCTACGCGTTGCGACACGCAAGATGGGTCCCTATCACCCGGCTAAATTTATGCTCAATCGAGTCGGCTGGCAACGCCGATCTTGCATGTGAAAAACAAGTGAAGACACGTAAAGCAATGGTCTATCATCCGTAACGAACCCTTTGATTGTCTACAAGCTTACCTAACGATGGAAGCGCACGGCTTCAGCACCATCATCATCATGGATTGGCCGCGTCATCGATACCCCGCAATGGCATGGGTTCGTTCTCGTAGCGCCCGAGGCCAAGCCGCTTCATCAGCGCCGAAGTGCGCGGTCCTGCATGGGGAAGATCTGCGGTCATTTCCTTGCCTTGCGGATCGAACAGGCGCCCCCATTCGCGCGACGTGCCCGCGCAATCGGGGCGCAGGTCGCTTTCCGTACAGACATAAAACACATAGACGTATGCCTTGCCGTCGTCAGCCGTCAGGCACGTCCAACTGCTTACAGCCGCGTCCAACACCGGTGTGTTTTTCAGGAACGGCTGGCGCAATGGACGGCCATCGTGGTGCAACACCGTCGAGACGTTCTGCCCGAGCCGCTTGAGCGCGATACGTTGCGAAAGCGGCTGCAAATCCTGGTCCGGCACATCGAGGTATACGGTCTCGGCCGTCAAGCTGGCGCCACCGCAGCTCAGATGACCGATGGCTGTCATTCGCCTGGGCGCAGCAGCCTGAGCACACGCCTGCGCGAAGACGGCCGCCAGGACGGTGGCAAGAAATACCAGCGAAAATCGCCGCCTCATGGCCTGCCCGCTACTTCGCCCAGGTATTTGGCGAATAACGTACGCGCCTCGTCCATGGTCATTTTCGATTGTGCAGCACCCGGCAGCGAAGTCCATTCCTTGCGCAGAATGGGAATGGCGTGGTCGATATCGCCCTGTTCCACGTAGCCCAGCGCGTGGCGGCTGCGCAGCTTTTCGATGGCCAGCTTGTCCTGGGACGCCTTGGAAAAATCGGTCACGATGCCTTTTTTCCAGGCTTCATACCAGGTTGGATAAAGAATTTGATACGCGCCGGCCGCGGTGGACTCCTTCCCCCAGGCTTGAATGCGCTGATTCGGGTGCTTGCTCGTATCCAAAAAGCGCTGCTTGCCGCCGTACAGCAGAAAATACACATCGTCGCTATCGCTATGGTGCTCCGCAAAGCGGATGAGCTTCAAAAACGCAGCAACATTGGCTTCTTCTTTGGTCATCGCGATCATCCCTGACTAGCTTGCCCAACAAATGACGATTGAGCGACAGCATGAAAGGCGCCTGGTGGCGCCCGATACGGAAACGTGGGAAACCCTACCCCTACCGCAGGATGCGAAATCTACCGACAGTTGGAAAGAAAATTCAAGTGCCTGCCACTTTGAAAACTTGCTCCCCCGTCAATTCAACGCGTTACGATCGGCCACGATCTGTGCGAACAGCATGCCTGACGAGCTCTGCGACTCGGTGGGGCAAGGGAAGCCTACGATGGATGCGTGGGCAGGTCCGGCACAGGCGAACACGCGGCCGATTTTAAAAAAAGCAATAGCCATGTTTTGTCTTAATTCACACTTTTCAATCAGCGCGCAAAAACGGCACGGCGCCTGATATCCGGTACAGCTCCCGACAAAAAACGCGGCCGCCCGCTTCAGGCCGTCGCATCCGGCTTCGGCATGTAACGGTGGTTTTTCACCAGCGACGGATCGACTTCGAGCGGATGGGAGAAATCGGCAACCAGCACACCGTTGGAGCTGAAATGCTCACGCTCTATGGCTTCCCACGTGACCCAAACGTGCGACGCTTCGGACGAGTCTGCCGGCTGTGAACGGAAGCGGCACGGATAAACGGTCATGGTGGGCTTGATGCGCTTCTGCATAGGCGTTTCCCATTAACCATAGTGATCGGCCATGCTGCCTGGCCGGGATCTTGACCTTAGCGCGTTTCACGGCCCGGATGCCAGCGCCGTGAGGGATTCAGCAAGGTGAAATCCATAAAAAAGAGCCGCGCTTTCGCGCGGCTCCTTGGGTTTCACAAACCTGGTGTCAATGCTTGGCGTGGCTCTTCGTGTGCCCCTTGTTACCGTGTGCAGTATCGGTCACACCCTTCCCTTTGGACTTGCTCTGGGCCACATCGCTTACTGCAGGCCCCACGCGGGTATCGCTGGCCCTCGCGCTGGCTGCCGCGGCCGAAACCGCATCGCCATGGGTGTCCCGGTTCATTCCACCACCGCCCTTGCCATGCGATTGCGGCGCCGCGAACACGCTGCTCGCTGCGAGGCCGAATACAAGGGCTACAAGAATCTTGGTACGCATAGGTGTCACCTCGCTGGACAATTACCGCGCCTGGGCGGTGCGCAAACAGTAAGGCCCTGAATCCTGCCTGTTGCTGAATTTTTGCACCGATGGCTGAATGCAGCCTAGCCGGCAAAGAAAGTTGATGAAAACGTAAGCCGTGCACGCTCCGACTGTGCGGCAGCGCACACTCTGCACCGCAGCCTTGGCCCGAACCGACAGTCATTGGGCCCTTGCAGCGCTTAAAAGCCTGCACCGTTTTGAGGTATTTTTCCGCCCATCATCGACGGTCGAGGCGCGCCGCCTAGGAACCGGCGAGGATTAGGCATTCGATGATTTCCATCTGGCTGCATCTGCACGTCCAGGCCCCGGACAGTGCAGCGACACGCCGTTCACCAAGACCAGGGCAGTCTTGCCGGTGTTCCAAGCATGCGTGATTTCGCTATAGTTCCCTCGCGACAGGGGATTTGGAATGTCTATGAACACTGGCCAGCCGCAACCTACCGAGGTCGGCAAGCTTCGCGCGGGACCTCAGGGTACGCAGTTGCTGTCCGCTGCTCAGATGCAGCGGCTGGCGCTTGAGGATGCACCCGCCTCGGACGGTCGCGCTTCGACGCACCAACCTGTGCTGGTGGGTACGCAAGGCACGCTCAAAGGGCTGCGCTTCACCCTGCGCCAGGGCCGCCAGACGATCGGTCGCCGTGTCGACAATGACGTTGTGATCAACGACCCCAGCGTTTCGGCCACGCATGCGTGGATCATCCATCAGCATGGACACTACGTGCTGATGAATACGCTTTCCACCAACGGCACGTTCGTCAACGACAAGCGCATACACGAGACAGTGCTGGTGCACGGCGACCGGGTACGCTTCGGACAAGCCGAATTTACGTTCAAGACACATGAGCAGGGCTCGCATGATCTTCGTGTCTACGGTTATGCAGCAGTAGCGTTGCTGGGCGTGTTGGCGTTGGCCGGCCTGACCTGGTGGATGCTGTAACCTCAGCCCGCATGAATCAGGGTACTCCCGCCACGATCGGGCGTTATCGCATCGATGGTGTGCTCGGCGAAGGGGCGATGTCGATCGTTTACGCCGGCTTCGATCCGGAGATCCAGCGGCAGGTCGCCATCAAGTGCCTGCACGACAACTTCGCCGAAGATTCCGACTACCGGCAGCGCTTCCTGGTGGAAGCACGCGCTGCCGGGCATTTGACGCATCCGCATATCGTCACCATTTTCGATACGGGCGAGACCGAAGATGGCCGCCCGTACATCGCCATGGAAAAGCTGCCGGGCGAAACCCTTGCCCATCATGTGGCGACCCACGGGATGCCCTCCGCATCGGCGCTGCTCGAACTGGCCACCCAGCTGGCGAACGCACTGCATTACGCGCACTCACAAGGCGTGATCCATCACGACATCAAGCCCGACAACATCATGCTGCTGGACGGCTGGCACGCCAAGATCGCGGACTTCGGGATTGCCGAAAGACGTTCGGCTCGCGCCAAGCCGTCCGCCGCCATGCTGGGCAAGATCGGCGGCACACCGAACTATATGTCGCCAGAGCGTCTGCGTGGCGATCGTGCCGATGCGCGCAGTGACCTGTTCTCACTGGGCGTGGTGCTGTTCTGGCTTGTCTCAGGCCGTCTGCCGTGGTCCTACACCGGGGATGTGGAGCGCTTTTTGCGACAGCGGCAGCGCCTGCCCGAGCCGCCCCTCAAGCCACTCGATCCGGCCACGCCACCCATCCTGATCGACATCATCCGCACCCTGATGGCGGCTGCGCCGGAAGGCCGCTACCAGTCCGGCGCGGAAGTCGCCGAAGACCTGCGCCTGGCACGCCGCAGTTTCGAGCGATCCAGGGAAGAACTGCCCTATCCTCGACTGCAATCGCTGGGCCTGCGCTGGGCGGCCTCGCTCGGTGCCGCGGTGGTGGTCGTCCTGCTGCTCGGCATGCTGGCCATTTACGGTGTGCAGCGCGTGGCCGTGACCGGCCTTGCTCAGGATTTCGGCAGCTCACTGGGGCAGAACATCGCCAGGGACGCCGCGGAAAACATCGTGATGGGCGATCACGCGGCTACGCGTGCGCTGGTCCAGGACATCGCGAACAACGCGCAGATCGATTACCTGGCGATCGCCGATCGCGATGGGAAAATCATCGCCAGTACGCAATTCGGTGAAGATGGCCAGAACTTGCAAGCTTCGGCAGGAACGGCCATGCGGCAACTATCCAACGACATCGCCAGCTATCACGCTCGGCTGGCAGGCACGCATGGCTTGCAGAACGCACTCGTTTTCGAGGTACCGATCCGCTATCAGACCAAGACTGTCGGCCACCTGCGCCTGGGCGTCAGCGAAGCGCCGCTGCAGGCAGCGCAAAATACCGCGCTTGGCGTGATTGGATTGGTTTTGCTTACGACGCTGGCGGCGGTGTTGCTTACTGCGTACTGGCTGTTTCGGCGTTTGCGCGGCGCGCTCGACCTGGTCGTCGCTTCGTTGCTGCGGGTGGCGCGCGGAGACCATCAGCATCGCATTCGCATTGTTCGCCGCGATGAGTTGGGACGGGTGTTTGCAGCCTTCAATCTGATGGGGGAAGCCTTGGAGACGCAGAACGAACCCGTTGCCGTGGTCTCTGAAGTACCCAAACCGCACGTGGTGTTGCAGCCTACGCAGATTCTCCCGGCGCCCTGAACTCGGGAACCACATTACTCTTGAGGCCGAACTCGGCGCGAATGTCCGGGTGGGCTGGAATGGCAATCGCAGGCTGGGGCGCAAGCCCCAGCATTGTCATGCATGTAATCCGCGCGATGCCGGGATTGCCATCCCAGGCTACGCAGTCAGGCTATGCATGCGGTTGTAGGTGGAATAGATCAGTGCATCCTCAATACTGCTGCAGCCGCTGCTTGAGCTGCAACGCCCGCGTCCGATAAACCACCGCGGGCTCGTAACTCGGATCCACTACCAGGATGCGATCCCACAGCACAATCGCCTGGTCCAGATGCTGATCGAGGTACAACACCATCGCCTGCTGGTGCGAGTTCGCAATCCATACGCTGCTGAGCGCCGCAAAGTCGGGATCGGAGGACTTCAAGTGCGGATTCAGCGTGATGGCCTGATCGAACAAGGCCAGCGCCTGATCCTTTTGTCCCTGCCGGTACAGGGCAAGACTCTGACTTTCCAGTTGCTGTGCGCGTCGTAACGGCTGCATTGGCGCTGCTACGGCCACAGGCGATGACGCGTTCGATGCGGCGGTCGGCGGCGGCGAAGCAGTCATCGCGCTCGCGCTATTCGGGGCGATCGGCAACTGCAAAGTGGAACCCATCCGTATCAAGGCCGGATCGGTAGAACCGTTGTAGCGCGCCAACACCAGGAACAGATTGGAATCCCCTAGGTATTTCGCCGCCAGCGTGCTGTAAGACTCCCCCGATTGCACCACGTGCGGACTGGAGGCCGTACCCAGCATCTGCTTCGGATCCTCGGTCAGCTGGCGCAGGAAAATTTGCGCCGTGCGATCACCCGGATGCTCCTGCAGATAAGCACGAAGCGCCTTTTCGCCTTCCGCGTAGCGACCGTTCTGCAGGTACCGTCTTACGATCGTCGAAAGCGAAAGCCGTTGCGTGGCTTCGCTTTCGCTGGGACTGCCCTGTACTGGTGCCGGCGCCGGCTCGGTGGTTCCAGCAGGAGTAATGCTGACGGTCGGCTTTCTGAAACCCACGCTGGCGCAACCGCTGGCCAAAAGGATCGCCAGCACGACAGTCACGAGCATGCAAGAGCGCAGCGATCTGAAGCCAGCTTCCATATCCATCATCACCCTTACGCCACCCCTGATCAGACGCTTTTTTTCCAGCCACGCAAGCGACTGAGCCCAACAAGTTAAGCTACCGGGCAAACTTACGCAAACCTAGCTCTCCTCCGAGCTAGCTCATGTGAAGGCGGCGAGAAGGCTATCGAAGGCCGCAGCCTGGCCCATCTGCACCGGCATTCGACCCTTTGCGCCATGGCGATGGCGTACGACATTGCCCAGACTGCAAGGGCATCCGCACGATGCTGCGGCAGCGATGCAGGTATGCACAACGGTTGGCTTCCTCCCTTTGCGACCGTTGTTCGACTCGCGGCGCCGAAGATGTACCACCCGCATCTCCGGCGCCGATTTTTTCGCACCCCGACAAGGACGGGAAGACAATCCCCATCTGGATTGCCGTTACTGCGCGCTGGCCTGAAACCAGGTCGTACTCACCCGGCCATTGCCGCGCACGATCTCGCAGCCGGCTTCCACCACGTCCAGGTACATCGACGTACCGAAGTACGCGAGTCCCTGCAGCTTCCTGAAGAAATGCATGACGTCGATATTGGCGCTGCCGCTGGTGGGTAGGCTCGGCGGCACGCTGCTGCGCTGGGGCAGGAAGGTGTAGACATAATAGCCGGCGGCGGAATTGTTACCGGCCCACAGGTCGTAGGTGACGCCATTCTCGGTGATCACACCGGTGGCGATCGGCGAGCCGATCGGGTTCGCGGATATGCGTTTGAGCACTTGATTTCGTAAGGATCCATTTTTATTTGGATAAATGCTGTGAAAGTAGTGTCACGCAGGCTTCGAATGCAGCGCACAAATCGCCATGCACGATTAGTCTCTGTGGACGTCCTGGTGTTCACCTCACCGGTCTGCGCGGCAGTACTGCCGGTACCGGAAGCGGGCATCGCATCTTGGGCATGCGCGGCGGCCGAGCCGTACGTGAATGCCAACCCCATCGCCACTGCAGCGGCCAGTCGGCCGTTGGACACGGGCTTGAATCCCGCCGGACGATGTTCGAGGTCATGCCTTCGCGATGCTTGCACTTTCCCGCTCACGAGCTTTCGTTCTCCCCGCAGCTACCCGCGCCGACGGATGCATCCGACGGCAAACTCCCCTAACTGTTATCTGTCCGTCATGGATGCTCGGCGGAGTTGATGCTGCCGCTTAAGCCTTATGTCGGGCAATTGCGAAATTGACGGCCCGGATTAACGTTTCTTCATTTTCACTTTGCCGCATCGTCAGCTGTACGCGAGCTTGATGCGTCGCGCCCTAACCTCAAGCACAAGCCCTGTAAACATCGGCGGATCGTCACCTTGCAAGATTTTCGTAAGACCGATTGGATGATCAATGCAAAGCCCGTATGCAGGACTTGTCCCTCGCGTAGCCCGCATAAAGTCAATAAGGGCGCCGATCAAAAAAGGTAGTCGCGTAGCTTGGCTTGCACGCTTCAAGGTGGCGCGATGACCGAGGTGGGATTCTTGGGGTTGCTCCCCCATCTACAGTTGGCCTCGTGGTGCGCCGCGTATGTCCGTGAACACAATAAGCCGCAAATCGCCCACCACCTCCGGCCACTCCTGCACCTACGGTGCACAGGTTCTCGACGACGGTACCACACGCTTCCGCGTCTGGGCGCCAAGCGCAGCGCGGGTTGAACTGATGATCGACGAACTCGCTTTCCTGATGGAACGCGATGAAGAAGGTAATCACACGCTGACCGTCGAAGTCGACCCGGATACCCGCTATACGTACCGTATCGATGATCGCCAAGTGCCCGATCCGGCTTCGCGCTCGCAGCCAGGCGGCATAACGGGCGCCAGCGTGGTGGTCGACCCACGCGCCTATCTATGGAAAAGCAACGAATGGCATGGTTTGCCGTGGCGCCAGGCCGTGATCTGTGAAGTCCACGTCGGCGCGATGGGCGGCTTCGATGCTTTGCGTCAGGCGCTGCCGCGGCTGGCTGCCTGTGGCTATACGGCGATCGAACTGATGCCGGTCGCCTCGTTTCAGGGCGACCGCAACTGGGGCTACGACGGCGTGCTGCCTTATGCGCCCGAGGCCTCCTACGGCAGCATCCATTCGCTCAAGGCAATGATCGACGCAGCCCATCAGCTGGGCCTGGCGGTGATCCTCGACGTGGTCTACAACCACTTCGGCCCGGCCGGCAACGAGCTACCCAGCTACGCGCCGGAATTCTTCAGCGCCGACGTGAATACCCCTTGGGGGGCGGGGATCGATTTTCGCCGGCCGCAAGTGACGCGCTTTTTTTTCGACAACGCGCTGCTGTGGATCAATGAATACCGCTTCGACGGGTTACGCCTGGATGCGGCGCATGCGATCGAGCCGCAAGCCTTGCTGAAGGAATTGGGTGCCGCGATCCGGCGCACCTGCCTGCCGCGTGGACGCGAGGTATGGCTGATCCTGGAGAACGAGCGCAATGCTGCCAGCCTGTTGCGCAGCGACTACAACGCACAATGGAATGACGATGCGCACAACGTGCTGCACGTGCTGCTGACCGGCGAGCAAGAAGGTTACTACGCCGATTTCGCCAAGCACCCCAGCGAGGATCTGGCCAAGGCGCTGGCCGAGGGCTTTGTGTTCCAGGGTCAGAATGATCGCCGTGGCATCCCGCGCGGGGAACCTAGCCAGGATCTGCCGCCGACCTCGTTCGTGCTGTTTTTGCAGAACCACGACCAGATCGGCAATCGCCCGCTGGGGGAGCGGCTAACGTGCCTGGCGAATGAGGCCGACCTGCGTGCCGCCATGGTGTTGGTAGCACTCAGCCCGATGATTCCGCTGTTTTTCATGGGCGAGGAATGGGGCTGCCGCACGCCGTTCCATTACTTCACCGACTACCCAGGCGAGCTGGCGCAAAAAGTGCGCGAAGGGCGGCGCGGTAAATTCGCGCATTTTTCCGGCTTTACCGATCCCAAGCAGCGCAAGCGTATTCCCGACCCGAACGCCGCCGATACGTATGCGGCCTCCATTCCGCGGGTGGATGACGATGTATCGGCGCTGGAGTGCAAACGCTGGTTCGCAGGCCTGCTGCAATGGCGCAAGCGCTATCTGGTCGATAACCTGGCAGACAGTTGCGCGCTGGGATGCGAAGTGCTTGGTACGCGCGCGGTGCACGCGCGTTGGCGGCTGGGTGACGGCCGGCATTGGGAAATCGCCTTGAACCTGTCAGGACAGAACGTGTCGCTGTCGCGCGATTCGGTCGCCAAGGTGTTGTGGATCGAACCCCAGGACGCGGTGGATGCACTGGACCGTGGCATCCTCACCGCCCATACGGCAGTCGTTTTGGTGAGGGAGTCCGAAGGTGTGCGACTCCTCGCTTGAAACGCCGGCATGCGCCGCTGGCATTGGCGTCCACGGGACCGACGCTTTCGTGCAGGTACGGGTCTTTTTGGATGACACGCTGCGCAGCCTGGCCGACGCCATGCAGAAGGTGTCCACATGAAAGAGTTGCGCGCCACGGTACGCCTGCAGCTCAACCGCGAGTTCGATTTTCTCGCCGCGGCCGAACAGGTACCGTACTTCGCGGCACTGGGCCTGAGCCATGTCTACCTGTCGCCCATCGCGATGGCACGGTCCGGTTCCACGCACGGCTACGACGTGATCAACCCAATGATCGTGAGTCCCGAGCTGGGCGGCGAGCCTGCCCTGGCCAGGCTGGTGCAAACCCTGCATACCCACGGCATGGGCGCGATTGTGGACATCGTGCCCAACCACATGGCCGCCGACGTCGCCAACCCCTGGTGGAACGACGTGCTGGCAATGGGGCGCGCTAGCCACTACGCGCATTACTTCGACATCGACTGGCATGCACCGCACGCAGACGGCAAATTATGGCTGCCCGTGCTAAGCGTGCCGCTGGAGCAGGCGCTCGCGCGCGGCGAATTGCAAATCGAGCGGCACGTCGGCGGCACCACCATGGCGCTGGGCGTGCCGGGCACCAAACTCCCGATTTCCGAGCAAGGCCTGCGACTGCTGTTCGACCTGGCCGGCCAGGTGTTACCGCGCTTCAAGACAACCAACGATGCGATCGATGCCGTTCGGCTGGCTATGCAGGATGAAAACCAGGGTGCGCAGATCGATCGCGCTATCGCGCAATTACATACCGACAAGACGCTGATGCGGCGATTTCTCGATCTGCAGCATTACCGGCTCGCCTGGTGGCGCAGCGGCAGCCAGGTGCTCAACTATCGGCGCTTTTTCGACATCGACTCGCTGGTGGCGCTGGCGATGGACCGCGATGACGTGTTCGACGCCGTGCATGCCCTGCCCTTGCGTCTGGTCCGCGAGGGCATGATCGATGGCCTGCGCGTCGACCACGTGGATGGCCTCACCCAGCCGCGCGACTACCTGCGCAAACTGCGACTGCGAGTCGATCGCGCGGCCCGCGTCGATCCGCGCCAGCCGGCCAGGCACATCAGCCTGCATGTGGAGAAGATCCTGGCGCAGGATGAAACCTTGCGCGACGAATGGCCGGTGGATGGCACCACCGGCTATGACTTCATGAACCAGGTGGGGGCGCTGCTGCACGCAGCCCAAGGCGAGGCTGACCTCGGCCAGGCATGGCAGGCGTTGACCGGACGGCCCAGGCTGTTCGGCGATGAAGAACGCGCGGCACGGCGCAGCTTGCTTCAAACCAGTCTAGCCACCGACCTGCTCCGCTGCGTGCGCGCATTCGAGCGCTACGTGACGGATACGCCGGAATACGGCGATGTCACGCCGCTCGCATTGCAACGCGCATTGTGCGAGATCCTGGAGAACATGCCTGTCTACCGCACCTACCTTGGCAGCGGCACCGCCAGTGATGAAGACCGCCACGCACTGGAGCGCGCGTTCGAGCGCGCGATGAAGGACGGCGACCCCGACTTGATCGCCCATCGCGCCTATTTGCGCCAGTACTTGCTGGAAATCAAGGCGCGCTGGCTGGACACGCTTTCACAGCGACGCCATCTTCAGACGGCGCGCCGCCTGTTTGAACAGCTCTCCTTTAGCCTGAACGCCAAGGCCGTGGAGGACACGGCGTTCTATCGCTACGGCGTGCTGCTGTCGCGCAACGAGATCGGCAGCGATCCGCGCACCCTGTCGATCGACCCGCAACGTTTCCACGCCTTCACGCAGCAGCGCGCCGAGCACTGGCCCCGCTCGCTGCTCGCCACCGCCGCGCATGATCACAAGCGCGGGGAAGACGTCCGCGCCAGGGTCGCCGTCCTAAGCGAACGCGCGCGCTGGTTCGTGGAGCAGGCGAGCCTTTGGCTGGCGGAGCTGGAGGGACCCAATCGCCCGTCTCACAACGCGCTATGGATGCTGCTGCAAACCTTGCTGGGGGCATGGCCGCTGAACCTGCGCCATGACGACGAAAGCGGACTGCGCGCGTTCGCCGCACGCATCGAAGAGTGGTTTGTAAAGGCCGAGCGCGAAGCAAAACTGCAAACGTGCTGGACCACGCCCAATCCCATCTATGAAGATGCCTGCAAGGTGGCGGTGCAGGACATCCTCGTTTCGCACCGCTATGAAAGGCTACGCCGTCGCATTCATGACGCTGCGCACAGCCTCGACGCGTCGGGGGCGCTGAACGGCCTTGTGGCAGTGACGCTTCGCCTCAGCGTGCCTGGCGTGCCCGACCTGTACCAGGGCACCGAGTATTGGGATCAGTCCCTGGTCGATCCTGACAATCGCAGGCCGATCGACTACTCGGCACGCAAGCTCGGCGTTGACGACAATCTGCTGCCCGGCCCGCTGCTGGCCGGCTATCGCAGCGGCGTGATCAAGCAACAGTTGATCCATCGCCTGCTGCAAGCCCGCCGGCGTCGGCCGGAGCTGTTTCTGCGTGCTGCCTGCGAGCCACTGGAGGTGACCGGTTGGCGAAGCGACCATGTCATTGCTTTCCTTCGTCGCTACGAAAATCAGCGTCTGCTTGTCGCCGTGCCGCGGCTTTGCGCGGAGGGCATGGTGAACGACGATCGCCCCATGGTGGACCCGAATTTCTGGAGCGACACCGTCGTGGCCTGTCCCACCGTTGACGGAGCCTGCACTTTCACAGATCTATTCACGCATCGGACGCAGCAGGGCGGTCCACACGGCTTGTCCGCCCAAATCCTGTTTTCCTATTGGCCGGTGGCCGTTTTGATGTCTTGAGTCCAGCGTGGATGCCACACGTTCCCGCACCCAGCGGCAGGCCCGCGAATGCCTTGGCGATCAACATCGTTCGATTTCCAGCCTGGGCAGGATGACAAACGCAGACGTTACACAACGAACACAACCCTTATCGCATCGTTAGCGCCCTACTGTGCTCAGCCGAGGGGTTCGCGCCAACGCCCCCGACAAATGGTCAAATTGCGTGCCACCATTCGCCACGCCTTTACCGGCCTCGGCGAACACGAACTCTTCACACACGCCGCCGCCATCGCCTACTACTCCGCGCTGTCGATGGCGCCGCTGATCGTACTCACGTTGTGGATGCTCTCGCTGCTGCGTCCCGAATGGCAGCTTCAGCTCAATCAGGCGCTGACCGAGATGATGGGCGACAAGGCGGCGCAGGCGGTGATCCTGGTTGTCGACAACGCCAGGTCGCGGCCGACGCTCGGCAATGTCGCAGGCGTGCTCGGCTTGACCGTGACGCTGTTCAGCGCATCGGCGGTGTTCACGCAATTGCAAGGCTCACTCAACCTCATCTGGCACGTGCAGAAACCCTCGCGCAATGCCATCGGACTCTGGCTCAAGGCTCGTGCACGGGCATTTGCGTTGGTTATCGGTATCGCCTTCCTGCTGATCGTTTCGTTCGCGGCGAGTGCCTTGATCCACTTGATGATTCCGTATGGCTCGCCGGCCTGGTCGATCGTGGAGTATGCGGTCTCGCTGCTCGTGTTCGTGCTGGCGTTCGGCGCCATGTACCGGGTATTGCCGGATGCGCAGATCGACTGGTCGGATGCAGCCTGGGGTGCCCTGCTGACCACGCTACTGTTCATACTCGGCAAGTTTGCCATCGAGCTTTACATCGGGCATGTGAGCATCGGCGGCGCTTATGGCCCCGCCGGAGCACTCGTAGTGATGCTGACTTGGGTGTACTACGCATCGTTCGTCGTTTTGCTTGGTGCGGAGTTGACGCATGGTTTGGCCATGGCCAAGCAGCCCCGTGCTCCGGGTACACCGTAATTCGCCCTAAAGCACGGAACTCCCAAGGCCTCGCGTATGAACTTTTACGCGACGAATGGCGTGAAGCCGGCACTGATGATATCTGTGCGCCACTTTGAGATGCGGCATGCCACAGTCCGCAAGTCGTAGCAGGATATGCCACGGCCTTCGTATGCATGTTACGGAGACCATCATGATTCACTCCTGTTGGGAAGGATTCGATTCCATGGCCGCATTCATGCGGCCTCCTTCCGCGACCAAAAACACGAACGAAAGCATGAAAGCCACCGCCCATGACATACCCCATTCCATCGAACGAACCCAAGTCTACGCGCAGTGCAAAGCGGTATACGACTTGTTCAAGCAGCACCCTGCTTACGACATCATCACAAGCGGCGATGCCCGCGCGGTGTGAAGACGAACTTATGCTTCCGCACCGGCATTCCTTCGCGACCATCTTGCAAAGATCATCGCGCGAGCGAATCGAAGCTTCAACGGTGTGTGACGGCACTGCCTGGTCGCGATGGAACTTCATTCGGCCCCTGTCGTTCGCCGCGTTGCGCGATCGCTTGCGCAGTGCGTTGGCAAGGCGGCGCGCGCCGGTGGCAGGAGCGGAACGGGAAACCGCCTTCCAGCGCGAAATACGTCAACGCATGGGGGTATTGCCACATGTCTTCCAATCCGCTCCGGCGGCGCCGGGCCTGGTCGAACAAGTATGGGTCCAGGCCAAGTCCGCGTACCTGGACAATCCCCTGCCGTCGCTGTTCAAGGAACGGCTGTTCGTACATCTGTCGCGCTTTTGCGAAGTGCGCTACAGCGTCGTACGCCACGCCGGCTTCCTGCTCGGCAAAGGTCATCCAGCCGGTGATGCCAATGCCACCGTTGAAACGGTCGCGCAAGTGCTCGAGCTACTGAGCCGTCCGGTACCCAATGCTTCACGCCTGGAAGAGGTGTTTGCGCGCTTGGAAGGCCACCGGCAACCGAACGGGGTTCCAGCACCGCGCAGCAGGGACGAAGAAGACCTGTTCGACGCGCTGACGGTCATGTTCGTGGTGCCCGCCCGGTCGGCCCAGGCGCGCGCCGCCGTCAAAAATGTGTTGGGCGACGAGAACTTCGAATACCTCGTGGCCTTGCTTGCCTTCATCCGCAATGCGCACTACTGGAGCGAAACCCATCCGGACCTGGAATACGAAACGGACATGATCATGCTGATGGCGCAGCACCAGGAACTGGCGCGACACCTGCTGGATACGGCCGATGCAGAATGGGCGCACGCCGGAGACGCCGTGCGCGAAGCGCTGACCGGCCAACTGCAGATGCTCAATACCGAATTGCAGCATCGTACACGCAACCTGCTCAGCGTGATACGTGTGTTATTCGACCGCACGCTAGCCAAGCACACCACACTGGAAAGCTTTGCCGAGGTGTTCGCGTCGCGGCTGGAAGCCATTAACCGCGTGCAAATCTACTTGTCGCGACTGACCCAAGGCGACAAAGTCGCCTTCGACGTATTGCTGCGCAACGAACTCACGGCCCATGCCGTATCGCTGCATCAGATCACGCTGGAAGGCCCCGAAGGCATACGCCTGCGCTCGTCCACTTTGCAGACTTTTGCCCTGGCCTTGCACGAGCTGGTGGCCAATGCGGTGAAATACGGCGCCCTGTCCTGCCCTGACGCACAGCTGCTCGTGCGCTGGGAGGTGGAGCACGATGGACAGCAACCAATGCTGCACCTGGATTGGGAAGAAACCGGCGTGGATATGGCTACGGACGACAGCACGCGGCCTGGTTACGGCCGCGAGCTGATCGAGCGCGCCTTGCCCTATCAGTTGAAGGCAAGGACGCGCTACGAACTGTTGCCGGGTGGGGTACGCTGTTCGATTTCGGTGCCGGTATTGGAGTGAAGCGGCGGGCATGGCGGGGCCGAGATCGGCGCCCCCTCTCACCCCATCAAACCTGTCTTTCCATTCCTTTATACGCCGCCCGGCTGAATTGCATGTACATTGACGGTCCTGCACGGAGGAAGGGCTGCCCATGGTTCCCAGTTCGCTGAGCGGAAAGACCGTCCTCATGGTGGAGGATGAATACCTGATAGCCGATGCGTTGTGTTCCGCCTTCGAAATGGCCAATGTGAGTGTGGTAGGGCCTTTTTCGAACATCGCCAGCGCAATGGCCGCCTTGGACAAGGGGGCCAGGGCCGACGCAGCGGTGCTTGACGTGAATTTGAACGGCGAGCGCGTATTTCCGCTTGCCGATCGGCTGATGGCCGACAACGTGCCCATCATCCTGACCACCGGCTACGACGGCGACGCCATTCCACGTGACTACGCCCATCTGGAGCGGCTGCAAAAGCCGGTACATCTGCACGAGCTGTTCGGCTGCCTTGTGGGTCTGCTCGGCAAATAGACCGCCCTTTGCCATCCCGCCGCAGGCGCCCCCCGGATTTGGACGCCTGCGGCCGTGCGCGCGACCCGTTCCGATCACGCGGCTGAGAACGGCATGGCCTTCCTGAGCTTCGCTTCCATCGGCCCCATCTCGAACAAACCATGGACTCCTTCCGAACGCATTGGCTCAACGTACCGGATGAAGGCGCGGCGGCAAGGGCATGCGCGCGACGTTGCTCAATGGCAGTGTCACGCGGCCTTCATGCTTCATCGCCTGGATTTCCAGCATCAGCTTGGCGTTGCGTTCGATGAGGCGGTGGTTCTGCGCCAGCAACTGCCCGCAAAGACGTTCGAGGTGCTGCACGCGCCGCTCGGAAAGGGATGTCATGGCTGATTTGCCTCCATTGCGTAGGGCGACTATCCCTCTTTTGAGGTGAAGCAGTCGTCTGTGATGGGTACCACCAACACCGCCCCGGCTTCGGATGCTCATCCCATACTCGGCATTTACGTAGAGCGTCGATAGCCCGACCCACTTCCCGCGCCGGTCTCAGATCATTTTCCATAATGCATCAGGGGCGCTTGTGGCTTTGCTGATCAGCCTTAACATGCTGCTCGTGGGTCCCGCCCTGCTCTGCCTGCCAGCCGCCAAGTGTTGACCGTGCGTAGCATGATCACCTCTGCCCGCCTTCCCGCTTTTGCTGGCGACTTTGCGCTGCCTGGATTCGTCCATCGAAGCGAATCCGCGACGGCTTTTCTCGTTGGCCATGGAATGACTCCCGTGTGGAACGGAAACTTCCGTGCTGCGACCGACATGGCTCACAGGAACTACCGCAGTCAAATCGAAAGGACGCTGAGCTGCGACGCTTCGTGGGTCACTTCGAGCAAGCTTGCGCGCGCCATAGCGAACAGCGCCTGGCTCTGCAGCAGGGGTATGAGGATGTAGCGCCTGGCCTGGTGCGACGCCATCAGCTTGAGAAAAATCCAAACGTCCGCTGAAAAGCTCCATCGACGGCCGCGCCGGCATGTTGTTCGGCGATCCACGTCGTCCCGAACGCATTTAGGCGTACTTGCCTGCGGTCCGGAGTTTCGTCTGTTCACCTCCCTTTTTCCGTACATTCACGCCCTTCGGAGGCCGCAGGTTTAAAACTCAGCACTCCCGTCATCCGCGTAATGAGTCCCGCCATGCCCGATCACGACGAAACCAAGGTTTCTCCTCGCGGTTTTGCCGCCATGGATGAGCGTCGGCGCCGCGAAGTAGCCAGTCTCGGTGGCCGTATCGCCCACGCAAGAGGGCGTGCCCATCGCTTTACCCCCGAGGAGGCGCGCAAGGCCGGCCAGAAAGGTGGCAGCCAGATCAGCCGCAACCGCAAGCATATGTCCGAGCTCGGGCGCCGTAGCAACTCGCGCGAAGATGTCCCCGCTGCCACCGAAGAAACATGGACCTGACGCAGGCCTCCATCCTGCTAGGAATACTTGCGCTCGCCACACCGGTGATCTATTACCAGTTGAAGGACCGCGCCCGCCATCCCGCACGCATCCATGGCGGCATCAGCAAGGACGACCGGCGCTTCCTGCGCCGAGCGGTGACCGTATCCACCACCGAGGTCACGCTGAGCCAACTTGCCTTGAAGACCTCGGCCACCGCGCTTGTGCAGTACATGGCCAAGCGCATCGTGGATGACTGTACCCAGTTGAACCGCACGCTGACCAGCCTGGCCCGGCGCTACCGCGTGAACGTGTCGGCGGAACCCGGCCCCGACGCGCAACACAAAGCCAAACAGTTGCGTGCGCTACGTGGCAGTGCATTTGATCAGGCTTACGACGCGGTGATCCTAGAAGATCATCTGAAGGCGATCGTTCTGTTTGCAGAGGCCGCACGAAGCGCGAATGCAGAGATCAGCGGGTTCGCGCAAGCAACCCTGCCCACGCTCGATCTGCATCTGAAAATGGCGGAGGAGCTCGATCCACGTGTCAGCGCAACTGCATCGCCACCGTTGCCGCCGATGTGAGGCAAGCAAGCTGATGCGTAGGCTGGGATGGCAATCCCAGCACCGGGATTCCGCGAACAAAGCCGGGATTACCATCCCAGCCCTCCGTCAAACACGCATGCGGTGCGCCCCAAAAGTGCACGGCCGCAACATTTGGAATGCCAAAGACGGGATGACATCCAGAAGGCCGGGTGCGTGGAGTAGATCAGAGCATCCCCGGGGAAAGCATGGCGCATGCCAAAAGCGAACAGACCCATCCACCCCTCTGCGGAAACCTGAAAGAGAACGTTTTCAGGGCGGTTTCGTGAAAGAAAAATCAAAATTTCACCGCCGAGCGGCCATTTTTGCTCATATTTTCACGTTCTCATTACGTCAAAGTCCGCATCTTGACCACGCGATAGCGGACGAGGCGGTTGGCGCCGACAAGACGCAGGGGGAGCCGGGCAGGCCATCGAGCACCACGGCGATGTTGCCATCCCAGTTGCGCCAGTTGCAGTTTGCGCGGAATCAGTGGCGTGGATTCCGTGCAGCAATCATGTCGAGCCAGGCATGCCATCCGTTGTTCGCATTGCAAGTGCATGAGTAAAAACGCAGGGTTCGATCGACTCTTACCAGTCAACGCCCCTGCATTGGCCGCCCGGCTTGAAGTGCTTTATCGAACCATGCCATGCCGTTTGCGTCACGCCATGACAGTCCCCCCCCAGCATTGCCTGCCGACCATGCCGTGTTCATTCTCGACCGGTACGGTTGTATCGTGGCAATTGATACGGAGGAGACGCCGTTCGGCACTTTTCGCAGTCAGGATCTGATCGGCAAGCATTACGCCAGCGTGTACTCGGGCTCCGAGGAGAGTGCGCTGCTGCAGGCCGCCCTGAACGCGAACAGCGCCGACCAGCCCGCTCGGCTGGAAACATGGCTGCAGCAACGGCATGGTCCACGCATACGGGTGGAGGTATCCATGCACGCGCTGAAGGACAGGAACAGACAACCGCACGGCTTTGCCATGGTCATGCGCGACATTCATACCCATAAGCGTCTGCAGGATCGCCTGCGTGAATGCGAGCGGCGCTTCCGCCTGTTCGCTCAAAACGTCACCGATGCCGCCATCTGCATGCTCGACGAGCGGGGCACGGTATTGGATTGGAATGTAGGCTTTCAGCACCTCACCGGCTGCTCCCCCCAGGCGATCGTCGGCCGGTCCTTTTCGACCCTCTTCAGTGCGGCCCAGCGTGCAAGCGAGCTTCCCGCCCAGCTCATCGAGATGGCCAGCAATGACAACCGCGCATGCATGGAGTGCGAGCTGACGCGCGGCGATGAAAGCTTTCTCGGCGAAGTCGTGCTTGAAGCCGTACACGACAGCGATGACAGCCTGCTTGGATACGCCCTGATCATCCATGATCGAAGCCAGCAACAATTGGCTGAGCGCCGCCTGCGCGAGGCGCGCGAGCAGATCGTGCACGCGCAGAAGATCGAAGCCATCGGTCATCTCACCGGCGGCATCGCCCATGATTTCAACAATGCGCTGCAGGGCATCATCAGCTCGCTGGAGCTGGCGTCGCTGTGCCTGGACCGTCGCCACACCATGCAGGCCAAGCGGCATGTGATGGTTTCGCTGGATGCGGCCTTGCGCGCCGGCCGCTTGACGCAGCGGCTGCTTTCGCTGGCGCGCAGGCAGACATCGTCCAGCCAGCGTACAAGTATCGCCAAGGTGCTCGCGTCGATGCGTGAGCTGCTGGGCCGCACCTTGGGCGACGACATCGTGCTGGACGTAACGTTTAGCGACGACCTGCCTCAACTTGCCTGCGACAGCGGGCAACTGGAAAGCGCGCTGGTGAACCTCGCGGTGAATGCGCGCGACGCAATGGCCGGACATGGCCACCTCAGCATGAGCTGCCGCGTCTGCTGCCCTGACGACAGCAGCGTGCAGGTGCCGCTGGATCCCGCGCAAGCCGCCTACGCGGAAATCACCGTGACCGACGACGGCCCCGGCATGAGCGAAGAAACGCGAAGCCGCGTGTTCGAGCCGTTCTTCACCACCAAGCCGGAAGGACACGGCACCGGCCTAGGCCTGTCAATGGTGTATGGCTTTGTCACGCAGTACGGTGGCGCCGTGGATATCCGCAGCATGCCCGGTGCGGGAACCTCGGTTCTGCTCTACCTGCCCTGCTACGATACGGCCCTGGAAGCCGCTTCGCCAAACCATCAGAAGCCCGCGCCTAAGCTGCGCGGATGCCGCATCCTGGTGGCGGAAGACAACCAAACCATCCGGCACTCGGTGGCGACACGACTGCGCCAGCTGGGTTGCGAGGTAGTCGAGGCCGCTTCAGGCGGTGAAGCGCTGGCCCTGCTTGCCAACGCGACCTCGTGGGATCTGCTGTTGACGGACCTGGATCTACCCAGCGTGGATGGTTGCGAGCTGTGCAGCCAGGCTCGCAAGCACTTTCCCAAGCTGCGCGTGATCCTGATGACCGGCTATGCCGATGCTCAGTGGCTGGATGCCAATGAACCGGACGGGGCCATGGAGGTGCTGATCAAACCGTTCGATATGGGGGAACTGCTGGCGAAGGCGCAGATGCTGCTGCAGGTGGAAAGGTAAAGCCTGTTGAGTCGTCATGCTCACGAAGGCGGGAAACCCTTTTGCTCTGATGCATGGAACAAAAATGGATGCGTGCTTTCGCGGGCATAACCATCGCGATTACGCTGCCTTCAACCAGCCCTCCGTCTCACCATGAATACCGTATGCGAGTGCTCCGGCCCTGCCGCAAATGCGCGCAAATCATCCACCAGTTGCTGATACCGGTGATCATGCGTATCGCGGTTGATTGAATGCAGTATGGATGACGGATTCCAGGTCGCCATCGCATCGACACCGCCGTGCAGCTTGAACCAGCGGCCGTGGCTCATGGAGAGCTGGAACGTCGTGCCGAAAAACGCCTGCGCCGCCATCGCGCCCAGCGCCAGGATGCGTTGCGGACGCACCTCGCGCAGCTCGGCCGCCAGCCACTCGCGGCAGATGGCTTGTTCCGCGGCGTTGGCGCGCTTGTGCAGACGGTGCTTGCCGTGCGATTCGGATTTGAAGTGCTTGACGGCGTTGGTGAGATACACGTCGTGGCGGTTGAGACCGCTCTCTTTCAATGCGCGATCCAACAGCACCCCCGCCGGTCCGGCGAATGGTTCGCCGGCAGCGTCCTCGTGCGAGCTGGGCTGTTCGCCGACCAGCATCATCGTCGTCGGCGCTGGGCCTTTGCCGAACACCGTCTGCGTCGCATGCTTCCAAAGCGGGCAGTCACGACAACGCAAGGCCAGCTCATGCAGTTCTTTCAATGATCCTGACGGTGGAGGAAGGCTTGGCGGTCTGGCCAGCGGAGAATCAAACGCCGATCGTGTATGCGGCATATCGGACGACCTCGCATTATATGAACGAAGCTTCCGATACCCCTTATCGAAAAAACGTGCAGGCGCCGTCAACAATCCCATCCATGAACGATTCATGTGACATGCGCGCTGCACGCATGGATGCTGCAGGACAGTTACCGATGCGGCTGATGCGGGTTCTTGCCGCGCTCGCGCGATCCGCGGCTGCTCAGACCGCCCTTCTTGCCAAGTTCCGCGTAGCCTTCGCGTCCCAGTTCCTGCCGGCGTGCTTCCCCACCCTGCTTGCCGAGGACGGAATAGCCTTCCGAACCGAGTTCCTGCTTGCGCGCCGCGCCGCCTTTCTTGCCGAGCTTCGAATATCCTTCCGGCCCCAATTGTTCTTTGCGTGCCTCGCCGCCCTTGCGGCCGGCCTCGCGCACGGTCATGGCGCCCTGCTCCGGGTTGCGCTGTTTTCTGCTCATGCCTTTACCTCTTGCACTGCTCTTGCAAATTCATGTCGCATGGATACGAAGCGACTGGGCGAAGAGGCAACATGCCATCGCGTGTGTGATGCCTGTGTGGTTCCCCCACACGACATGCACGTGAAAGCAAGCCGTACGCCACACTACGCGCTTGCTGCTCAGGCGCTCGCCGCAAGCGCCGCTGAGCGCGCCTGTACCGCGCGAATCATCGCCGTTCATACCCATGAATAGGCAGTTGCCGTTTGTCAGCCATGGTGCCAAGATCGCGCCGCCGCAAACGCGTCGCAGCCATAGCAGGACGAGGCCGTACTGCATGGAGCGGGATCCATCACGAATCAATAGCTTCGACATCGACGTTGCAACCTGAAGAAGGAAGGACACTCATGAAGACCCGAAAGAGCGGTACCGCAATCCTCGTCACAGCCGCTGCGACGGCCCTCGCCCTGGGCTTCGCCTGCACTGCCGCATCGGCCCAGGACCTGGGCAATCTCGGCGGAAAACTCGGCGGCATGCTCGGCGGCAGCAACGGCTCAATGAGCTCCGGCAGCATCGGCAACGTCGCCGGCCTGCTGCAGTACTGCGTCAAGAACAATTATCTGGGCGGCGACAGCGGCGCTTCGGGCCTGGCCGGCAAACTGCTCGGCAAGACCGATGGCGGCTCCGGCAATGCCGACTACCAGAGCGGCCTGGGCGGCATCCTCAAAGGCAGCAACGGCAAGAGCACCGATCTGTCCAACGTCGGTGGCGGCAACAGCGACCTGAAATCCAAGATCACGACCAAGGCTTGCGACATCGTGTTGAAGCAGGGCCAGAAGTTCATCGGCCATTGATACGAAAAGCTGTGTCCCGTACGGCCGTCATTCCCGCTTGCGCGGGAATGACGGCCAGGCTTATCGACATGGCTACGACTGGATCAGAGCCTCCACCAGCTTGGCCAGCAGCACTAGCGATTCCTGCCACCCCAGGTAGCAAGCCTCGGCCGGAATGGCCTCGGGAATGCCTTCCTGCACCACGGTCAATTCCGTGCCGCAAGACACAGCGCGCAACGATACCGTCGTCTGCATCGTTCCCGGCAGATTCGGATCGTCGAACACACTCGTGTAGCGCAACCGCTCGTTCGGCACCAGCTCCAGGTATTGGCCACCGAATGAATGGCCATCGCCGGTGGTGAAGTTGGTGAACGACATCTTGTACTGTCCGCCCACCTTCGGCTCCAACTTGTAGACGCGGCCGGTAAATCCGTTGGGCGGCAGCCACTTGGCCATGGCTTCGGCGTCGAGGAAGGCGCGGTAGACGCGCTCGGGGGTGGCGCGAAGTACGCGGTGCAGACGAATGGTTTGGCTGGACATGATCTACTCTTGGATGCAGAGGAAGGCCCTCTGATCTGGTTGACGAACGGCGCCGGCCGGAATCGACACGCAGCGCCAGGCTTATTCGGGCAACGGCTCCACCGGCACCAGCGTTCCCCTCTTGATCGTGCTCAACGCCACGCGCGTTTGGTAGCGCCGGACATTGGCGTTTTCGACGACCATGCGCCGCATCAGCGCTTCGAAATGTTCGACGTCGCGCGCCAGAATGATCAGCACGTAGTCGCCCGCCCCGGTGACGTACCATGCCTCCTGGATCATCGGCTCGGCAGTGACCCATTGTTTGAGGCTCTGAGACAGCTCAGGACGTTCGCGCTCCACCTCCACTTCGACGATCAGCGTCAACGGCCGGCCGACGCTCCTGGGATCGATCACGGCCACTTCGGCAGTGATCACGCCCTCGTCACGTAGGCGCGCAATACGGCGTTGTACCGCCGACGCAGAGAGTCCGACTTCGGCCCCAATCAATTCGGCCGGCCGGCGTACGTCTTTCTGGAGCACGGCAAGGATGCGCCGGTCAAGCTTGTCCAGTTCAATGGGCATATGCGCTCGATGAAGGGGGAATTTGGGGAAAAAACCCGTCTAGCGGCCGACAGTCGCGGGCTGGCGGCGCGGGCAAACCCTAGCATAAGTGGCCGCGATCACTGCTTGAAGAGGACCTCCGCGCGTGACTCCTGATTTCGACATCAGCCATATAGTGCATGCCCCGCAGCGCATCGACCCGGCTTTTCTGGACTCGCCCGTGCTCACGAATGCCGCGCTGGATGCAGCAATCGGCTGCCACGTGCTGGCCAAAGCCGAACTGGCCAATCCGATCGGCTGCTTCAAGGGTCGTGGCGCGGATCTTTTCTGCGCTGTCGCGCTTGAGGCCGGGGAGCCGGTGGTCAGCGCTTCAGCCGGCAATTTCGGGCAGGGACTGGCTTATGCAACGAACCGACGCGGACACGCCTGCACGGTTTTTGCTGCAAGCCAAGCCAACCCGGTCAAGGTCGAAGCCATGCGCAAGCTGGGTGCGAATGTGCGCCTTGTCGGCGCTGACTTCGACGCAGCCAAGGACGCCGCGCGCCGCCACGCCACGCAAACCGGGCAGCGTTGGGTGGAAGACGGAGCCGAAGCGGCGGTAGCGGACGGAGCCGGCACGATCGCCCTGGAACTGATCGCGGCAGCACCGTTCGACGTACTGGTCGTTCCGCTCGGCAATGGTGCGCTTCTGGATGGGGTCGGCCATGTAGTACGCGCACGCGCGCCACAGGCGCGCATCATCGCCGTAGTGGCCGCGAATGCGCCGGCCATGAAGCTGTCGCTGGAGGCCGGACGAGCGGTCGCCACTGAGCAGGCCGACACCATTGCCGACGGCATCGCAGTACGCGTGCCGATTCCTTCCACGCTGGGCCGGTTGCGCGCTTGTTGCGACGACGTCGTGGCGGTATCCGAGCATGACTTGTTCCTGGCCATGTGCCTGATCCACCGCACGCTTGGCGTAATGGTGGAACCCGCAGCCGCAGCCGGTGTGGCCGCGATGCTCACGGAGCCTGAGCGTTATGCGGGGCTGCGCGTCGCCACCATCCTTACTGGCGCAAATATCTCTCCTGCCCTGCGTGCACGTCTGCTCGCCGCGTAATCCTCTTCCCTCATTTTCCCAGGGCACATACCCATGAAGTTGCTGTATCAGACGCATTCTCCCTATGCGCGCAAGGCGCTCGTCGCCGTGCATGAAATCGGCCTGGCCGGGCGGCTGGAAGTGATACACCACGAAACCAGCCCCCTGCTGCGCAACGACGAAATATTCGCGCTCAACCCGTTGGGAAAAGTGCCGGTATTGATTTGCGACGACGGCGCCGTACTGTTCGACTCCAACGTGATCTGCGAATACCTGGACAGCATGCATGGTGGGCACAAGCTCATTCCGGCGGATCCTGCGCGTCGCTATCTGGCACTACGCAACCAGGCGATCGCCACAGGTATAGCCGACGCGGGGATAGCCGTGCGCTGGGAATCCGAACGGCGGCCGGAAGCCGTTCGCTGGGCGCCCTTGCGCGAAGGGCAATTGCAGAAGATCGTCGCTGCCTGTGATTTCCTTGAGCAGCAGATCGAGCAGGAACCATCGCTCGATATCGGTGCCATTGCACTGGCCACCACCCTCAGCTGGATCGAGTTCCGCGACGTCTATGCGTTTCAGCAAGCGCGGCCGCGGCTCTCCTCCTGGTACGCACGGTTCTGCGAACGCCGGTCGATGCAGGCGACGGCCTTGCATGGCGACACAGTCGATACAACGCCTTCTGCGGATAGACACCTAAACAAGTCGCCAAGGAAAACGACCCGAGCCGACTGGCTGTTCCTGCGCGGTCATGTCATTCCGACCAGGCTGGCTTGGCAGCCGGACGATCCTTCAAGGCAGGCTCCCACCAAACAGGACGCACGGTGGCCATGGTCTCGATCCAGGATGGATCGGGCGCTCGTTGCGCTTCGCCAATGCCTGGGAATTGGCGATGGCAGCATGCGTAAGCAATAAAGCGGCGGCAGCGGTCAGCCGCCCAGCTCGATAGCGTCGACGCGGTCCGGGTAAAAAGCCAGGTAGTCCTTGATCGCAGCGACCGCCCCATGGGGCTTTTCATACGACCATACGGCGTTCGTTGCCCGCTCACCGCCCGAAGGAATGCTGTAGTAGGAGCAGTCGCCCTTGTATGGGCAATAGGTGAAGTGACTGCTGCGTTCCAGCCGCGTCATGTCGGCATCGGCACGCGGGATGTAATACACAGGCGGATAGTTCGCTTCCTGCAGTGTAAGTGCTCGGTGCGTGTCGGCGATGGTATGGCCGCCTGCTTTCACCACGATGCGCTGCGGGTTGCGCGTGAGGGTGATGGGGTGATCCGGCCCGGGCTGGATCACCGGGCGGGCGGACAGGATGTCGGACTGCGTCATGGTCGCGTCTCCTCCAGATGTCTCGCACGTATGGGCATCGAGCAAGATAGCCAAATATCCCCGGCTTGGATGTAGACGTTTTGTGATGAGGGATGATCATCGAGACACTGAAAACGCCGAACGGTCAAGCGAATGGTGAGCGCCCTCCAAAGGAATGAGACTTTTCCTCATGACTAGAGGCTTTCGCCCAAGACAAGATCCCGCCTCCGGAAGCCGCCCTTTCGCGTCTCGTTCAAGCGACAACGGGTAGGGCCAGCACGGCCAGGCATAGGCTTCTCGGGGGGAAGCGTAACCCTATCCATGAAGGAGGTGTAATGACCCAGTGATTTTCTGCTCAGGTGTAATCTTCACTTAGGAGACACCGATGAGCACGACGATGGACGAAGAGATTAAACGCTGGACAGC
>NZ_RYYV01000040.1 GCF_003977665.1 Dyella choica
GTCGCCTTGAAGACTGCGCCATGCGCGCACCTCTTTCCATCATCGAACAACGCCAAGCGATTGATCTGGCTACATCATTCGTGGGGAAACCTCAGGGTCAGAGTGCACTTCTGACCCTGCGGCTGTGTACTCTGGCCCCAGTTTTTCGAAGCCCCGTGGGTAGCCGGGGAGCCTGCCAAGCGACCCCATCCACTCGCTCTGAGAAAAAAACGATAATTTTTCTCGGCAGCTTGTCGAACTCCGGCCTTGCCGTTCGTCGCTATAGTGAAATTCGGGCAGTTAGCCCGGCTGATGATCTTATGGGGGAACGAAAATGCCGCAATATCTAGTCTCTACCTATATTCCGGACGACTTTGACCCGTCCCTCGTCACCGAGGAGACGGTCCAAGCCATCCACGCGCTCAACAAGGAAATGATCGCTGCCGGTGTCAGGAAGTTCGCTTGTGGCCTGAGCCCGAAGGCAGTGACCTTGCGCTCGCAGTCCAACGGTGAGGTGGTTGTCACCGACGGACCGTATCTGGAGACCAAGGAGTTCGTAGGCGGTCTTCTGATCCTGGAAACCGAAAATCTGGACGAGGTGGTGGCCTGGATGCGCAAAGGCGCCAAGGCGTTCCAAAGCGTGGTCGAAGTGCGAGAGATCTTCTTTAACCCCGCCCCCGAGGGGGGCTGAGCATTACCGCAGTAGCGAACGCGTGCTGCGCAGAGGGGCGGGCGCACGACAGGTTTCAATGGCCGATATCGAGGAGGGGATGATGCGTAAGAACACGATTGGCGCGATGGTGCTCACGAGCTTCGCACTACTTGTTGGGCTTGGCGCGGCACTTCAGGCGATGGCACAGGAAGCCGCGACGCCCTATCCGAAAATGGCTCCGATCGACCAATACCTCATGGCGGATCGAGGAGCGGAGATCGCCCTGGCGCGCAGTGCGGCGCCGGAGTCCATTTCCCGAGATGCGACGATCCTGGTGCTGGGGCGCAAGGGCTACGAGACCGCGGTCGAAGGCAAGAACGGTTTTGTCTGCTGGGTGGGTAGAGCCTGGACAGGACCGTTTGACTGGCCCGAATTCTGGAACCCGAAAGTGAGGGCCGCCGATTGCCAGAACCCGCAGGCTGCACGTTCGACCGTGCCCATCGTTGAACTGCGCGCCAAGATGGTCATGGCGGGTCGTTCCAAGGCGCAGATGGTGTCGGCACTCAAAGCGGCCTACCAAAATAAACAATTGCCGCAGCTCGAAAGCGGCGCCATGGATTACATGATGTCGAAATCGTCGTACCTGACCGACGAAGGGGGCCACAACATGCCCCATCTCATGTTCTTCACCCAGGTCAAGGACGGTAGCGACTGGGGTTCCGGCGCAGAGGGCTCTCCGGTGATGTCCAGCCCCTATTGGTTCTTCGCCCCGAAGGATCCATCCCAGATGAAAGGCTTGCCGCCCATTCTCGTGTTCCTGGTCGGGGTCGGAAATTGGTCTGACGGAACGCCGGCGAACATGCAGGGGCACTGATATCGGAGCGGTTTGGCGGGCCGGAGTGCACATTGGCTGCGTGAAAGGTGCACTCCGACCCTGACGTATCGTGACAAACCTTGATGTTCGATGCTTCCGCGTGCATCCAGGTAACAAGCGACTCAACAGTGAGTTCAAGGCGAGATGGTAGAGCCAACCGGAAACGGCTCCCTCCCCTGTTTGCACAGGGGAGGGTTGGGGTGGGGTTGCACGAGCTTGCCGCAACGTTGAGTGCACTGCGAGGTTGCTTCACCCCCTCCCAACCTCCCCCTGCAAGCAGGGGGAGGAGCCTGCTTCAGGTACGGATTGAGCATTGCAATTTTCACCACACAGCAGTGAGCGAAAGCTGGGATGACGGCGCGCTCTGAAACAGTGTCTGCGTAAAGCTCAGACTTTCGCGCCTTTCTTTTAGCGTGATCGAGCGCACCGTTCGCTCAGCGGCCTGTCACCTCTTCGCCATGCCATGGCATCATCAATGCTGACCTCGGACCCTGAATGACTCAAAGGAACGAGGTCTTCCATTCTGATATGCCACCTAATAAAGAGCCATTGGAGATAATGGTATGCGCAAGGTGACCTCCCTAGTTTCCCTCTGCTTGATCATTCCGCTGCTTGCCTGCGCGCAGACGCCGACAGGTGGCCTTGCCGTGCCGCCACCCACGGCGCAGCGCTTTGCCGTCGTGTCCGCCACCGCAAGGCATGGCACTTCCATGCGATGGACGGCCTCGGATGGCACAAAAATGGGGCGTGAAAGTACGCTTTTGCGTGGCCTCGTCAACGAAACGGACAGTGCATCGCATGCAAGTAACGATGGCATGTTCGACCGCGTTACCGTTCGTGGCCATACATCCTTTGGCGATGCCGCCGAAACTTTCGCGATCAACAACGGCATGGCCTCGTGGAAGAGTGTGGTAGATGCGGGCTCGGCCGCTTACCATTCGCCCGCGGAATACCTCAACTATGGCGGCCCGTTCGATTTGCAGGCCGATTTCATCGAGACCCTGCTCGCCAGCCCCCACCAATCGCTAGCCATGTTGCCTAGTGGGCAAGCGCATGCCGAGGTGCTGACCAGTGCCTTCGTCGGTGAGGGCGCTTCCAGAAAGAAAGTGACTGCCTATGTCGTCACGGGTGTCAGCAATACGCCCCTCGCGATATGGGCCGATGAATCGGGCAAGATGTTTGCCCAAATCGACTCGCTGTCTCTGTCCTACATCCTTGAGGGCTTCGAAAGCGTAGTGCCGATGCTGCAAAAGGCGCAGAGCGACGCATTGGCTTTACGTTCGCGCGATATAGCGCAGAAATTCCTGAAAAAATCCGCGGGACCGGTCGCGTTTGTGAACGTGCGAGCGTTCGTCGATGGAAAGCGATTCGTCGACGGTCAAACCGTGGTGGTCGATCACGGGCTCATCACGCAAGTCGGTGCGGCCGGCACTATAAGCGTGCCAAAGGACGCGTACGTCATCGATGGTGCAGGAAAAACATTGGTGCCCGGCCTGTGGGATGCCCATCAGCACATCGTCGGCGATGCTACCGGGCCTGTACTGCTATCGCTGGGCATCACGTCCGTCCGTGATCCCGGCAACGTCAACCCTCTAACGCTGTCGCGCGCAAAGCGACGCGCGGAGGGTGAGCTGCTGAGCCCGCGCGTTTACCCGTCGTCCCTGATCGATGGCAAGAGTCCTTACACAGCGCAAGTGGGCAGTGTCGCGACTTCCCAAGACCAGGCCATTGCGCTGGTACGGCAAGCGAAAGCCGATGGTTTTGATGCGATCAAAATCTACGGCTCGTTCAATCCGGCCTGGCTTCGTGCCACGACTGCCGAGGCGCATCGCTTGGATCTGCACGTGCATGGGCACCTTCCCTTTGGGATGCGTCCCGCGCAAGCCATCGCCGACGGTTACGACGAGATTACCCACATCTTCTACGTGATCATGCAGGCGATGCCGGACTCGGTGGTATCCGCAACCGGCCTTACGCGTGTGGAGGGGACAGCACGCTATTCCAAGGATGTTGATCTTCATGCGGAGCCGATGAAATCGCTGATCACGACGATGGTGCAACGTAAAACCGCCGTCGATCCAACGCTTGTGGTTGCCGAAGCTTTCTTCGTCCAAGAAAACGGCGATCTTTCGCCTGCTTATGCGTCGTTTGCCGGCACCTTGCCCGTGAGCTTCGAACGGGGTTTACGTCAAGGCGGCCTGGCCGTTCCTGCCGGTCTCACGCGTGCGGACTACCGCGCGAGCTTTGCCAAGTTGCAGAGTCTGGTGGGCGTCCTGCATAAGGCGGGCGTGCCCATTGTTGCCGGAACGGATGGATATGGCATGGAACTGGTGCGCGAGCTTGAGCTCTACGTGGGCGCCGGATTCACCACCGCCGAAGCGCTTGCAAGCGCCACCATTGTGCCGGCCCATCTGGTGGGTGCCGACAAACGCACAGGTTCCATCGAAGTCGGCAAGGCTGCCGACCTGCTGCTGGTCAACGGTAACCCGCAAGTCAACATCGGCGAACTGCGCCATACCAATCTGGTCATGATGGACGGTGTGTTGATGGACGCCAACGCCCTGCGAGCGGTCGGCGGTTTTTCCGGCATGCCAGCGGATTAGCCTTGACCGGGAAAGGGCGGAGAGGTCGCAGTCGGACCTCTCCGCCGTTTTTTGCCCCGCCATGCCAACCCATTGCAGCCGGGATATTTCAAGCCACCTCACTGTCATCCCAGCGCACACGGGGAGGGCACATGGACGTTCCTGGCTTTGAGGAGTGAGGAACGCTGGGATCCAGGGCCTTTGCAATGTGCAAGGATTTCGACTTGGCTACTCTCAAAAATCCTGTGGCCGAGGCGGATCAGCGGTTGGACTACGGCACCCGGTTACCTGTGGCATGCGGCCCCTTACTGTCGTTGGGACTTTGATCGGCAAGCGGGCGTACATACTCAACCAGTGAGATCAGCGTCTTTCCCGGCTCTTCCGTCATCACCTCATGCGCCGAATTTTCGAACCATACCAGTCGCTTCGACGGTGCCTGCAGTTTCTCGAACCAGGCAGCGGCAACGTCGGATGAGACGTTGTGGTCGTGTCTGCCCAGAAAGAGCAGCACCGGGCAATCCATGTGCCGCACTTGGCTGAAATCGACCGTAAGCGCAGTACTGAGCAGCTTGCCGACCGAATATTGGCTGGCCGCATCGACGGCCTCCAGGTCGCGATCGGTGTATTCAGGGGATAGCGACATGGCCGCGGCTTCCGCATCCCCGCCGGTTCGCCGGTAGACCATGCCACCGAATTGGTTGAGCCACTTTCTCTGCATCATCACGCTGGACAGCGGCGACGGATCGGTGCCCTTGGCGTAGGGGGCGATGGACTGAAGCTCCTGCATGGCCTTGGTGTTGCCGGCTTTGCGCGCCTCTTGCATCGCAAACGCCCAACCCTCGCGCTCACTCTCGGGCATGTTGACCATCTGGCCGATGCCGATATACGCGTAGAGCCAGTCGGGATGCCGCTGCGCCACCTCTAGCCCCAGGTAGGAGCCCCAGGAGTGGCCGAGCACGAAGATCTTCTTCTGCCCGAATTCCTTTCGCAGCCATGCCACCATTTCCTCGGCGTCACCGACCATGCGCTCCGGTGTCATCGTAGGCGCAACCGCTGCCGGGTCATTCGCGGCGTACGTGCTGCCGGCGCCTCGCTGATCCCATTGCACCACGGTGAAATACTCTTCCCAGCCGCGCTGGAAATACCAACTGGTGGGCATGGCCACCCAGCCAGGGCCACCGTGGATCATCAGCAACACGGGATTGTGGCGATCGTTGCCGCGAATGCGAACCCATTGGTCAATGCCGCCGATGCGCACCTTCTCATGCCGATCGATGCCGTCAGGTGCGACGATGCGCTGCATGTCGGCAATGATCTTTACAGCCTCCGCCCGGTTGTGCGGAGAGGGTGCCTCCTCCGCGTGGAGGCTGGGTAGGGCAACGCTAAAGGCGAGTGCTGCAACGAGCCACAACAAACCATGACGCATGAACTGTGTTCCTTGGTGAGGGCATTCATGATTGTACTCAGCAAGGAGTGCGCCAATTCAATGGCCGTGCATGGGCCTGTATTTACGCCATTCGTGGCTGCGACAAGCACGCCGCGCTTGTCCGTGGACAGTCCGCGGACGTCCGACTGAGGAAAGGGGTTCAAAGCGGACGGGTTGAACCCTTATACGCTGTCGCCATAGCGAAGGGCCGCGCGTCAGGTGCGATGACCGAACCGTCAGCTTTGATAGACCGATTCGCACACCTGGCCATCGCGCCAGGTCACGCGGGTGCGGATACCGTCGGCGTCTTGCGGTCGCCCTTCCTGGTTCAGCGTCTGCGGCCGGTCGCTGACCAGGCACACCTTTTCAAAAGCATTGACCCAGCCGCAGCCCGCCAACACAGCTTGACCCAAGGCCAGCTCGGGCGCCGGGGTATCCAGCGCGTCCAGTGCCGCCAGTGCCTGTGCGCGGGCGAAGTCTTCGGCAGCGCCCCAGAGGCTGGCGGGGCCGCTGTAGTACAGCAACCGGAAGTGGACATGACGATCCACCATGGCTTCGAGCGCGGTGTCCACGGCATGCTTGTGATGGATCAGATGACCAAGGCGCTTGTCAATCAGGTTGGAGAATGACGGCCAGCCCGGCTGATAGGGGGCAGAGTCTGTCGCACGATTTAGCTCGGTGTTGAACGAGAGATCCACCTCAGCGCCCCAGTCCGGTAGCCAGCGAGGTAGAGCCGCACCTGCTTGATCCAGCACCGATGCTGCTGGATCCGCCATGTCTTCCTGCATCGATCGCTGAGGAGGAGGCTCGGTACCCGGTGTCCGCCGAAGCATCTCGCGCATGGCCGCTATCGGGCTGTCGAAGAACATCACCTTAGGTAAAGCCAGCCCCAAGTGCGTGTACGCGCGTTGGATAGCTTCCTGACATGCAGCGCGATCCATCGGTGCTGAATTCAGCGCGGCGACCACCATGTCATCGGCGACAGCGGCGACCAGCTTTCTTTGACCGGGGGTCAATTTGCGCGCAAGTAAATGATCCGACAAGGAATGCCTCCGCGGTGGAGTGATCGCTACAGGCTACTAAAGATGCGCCGCCACCGCGCCCAGCCTTGCCTTGTGGCTCGCCCAAGCGCAAAGAGCACCAGCCATCACGCCCCGGCGAACCTACTCCAGCGAAGTTGGATCGTCACCGATCGCATGAGGATGGCCGCAGCAGTCCCGGCGCGGAATCGGCGGCGACTCGGACGCCTCGTCCCGTGAAGACTTGCCCAAGCAGCCTAAGCGAAGGCTTTTCCAGGAAGTGATAACTGAGTAGTCCTGCCCCGAATCCGATCATCCCCATGAGCGTGGCGAGCAGAGTTCGATCCACACTCCCCGTCCATCCGAGATGCGCAATGACCGCGGCGACGCCAGTGAACACGATGGCGTGCCACAAATAGAGCGAATACGAGGCATCGCCCAGGTATTGCAAGGCTTTCGGCATGATCCAGGCCTTTCGAACTTCAAGCGCAAGCGTGCCATAGACGATGAGCGCGGCGGGAAATCCCCAGCACGCCAACCGCAGCACATTCGATTGCGCGGCCCAACCTTCATGGTGATGCAGTTCGACGGCTCCCCCAAGCATCCCGATGGCACCTAGGCATAGGGACGCTGCGTAGTAGCGACTTTGGCCGCGCTCGATGAGAACTGCAATAACGACGCCAAGCAGGAACTCAAGCAGTATCGGAGCGCACGCATATTTCAAGAGCATGGACAGATCGAAAACCGTGCCGATCACTACGGCCAAGCCGATGATCGCAAACCAGCCGAGCAGCCCTGTCAGGATCTTCTTGGGAAAGAGAAAGAGGCTGAGCGCCGTTACGGCATAAAAATAGACTTCAAAGGTCAACGTCCACGCGACTGGAACACGAAAATTCGGGATGCCGTTGATCAGAAAGAAAAGCGCCCACTGGGGCTTCCTCTCGAACGACGCCGGCAGGGGAACCCATATCATGATCAGCGCAGCGGTGCCGAACGCGAGCCAATAAAGCGGGTAGATTCGGATGATCCGCTTCATGACAAACTCGTAGACTGCGCGGCCACGGCCCGCGGTGTCGACTTGTGCCGCCGAACGCTGGGCGACGTTGTAGATGATGAATCCCGAGATCACAAAAAAAATATCGACCCCGGATGGGCCGATAGGCACGATAAAGGGCTTTGCCCAATGCGTTCGCATCGGCAGGATGTCCCAGAACATATGGCTCGCAAAAACCATCAGGGCAGCGATCGCCCGAAGCCCTTGGATGTTCCGGTAGTTCACCTTTAGCGATTCCATGACATGGCGCAGAGCGTCCGACGAGGGAGCCCAAGCTCACTGCTAATTGGCTCGCGTCCCTAGTAAACCGTGCAAACCGGAGCCACCCCATGTGCGCGTAAAAGAAGCGGAGCCGACCCCAGGTAGTGCCGGCAAAGCCATAAAGGGTTGCATTCATGGCGGGCCGCCAAGGCTGCGCTGATCAAGTGTGCAGGTTTCCCGGACATCGCCCGATCATTCAGGCGGCGACGTGGATGGAGAACCAGACGGCCGCAGCACCTGCAAGGACTGCCGACATCAGTGCGATGCGCAGACGCTGCGTGGTCGGCATGAACGCCAGTAGCGCTCGCCCGCACGTCCACCCGGTCACCGCCAAAATCAATGCCGCCATACCTGGCAGCAGCCACGACGACATCCCGAGACCCTCGGCAAGTCCCGGGGAAAACCCTGTGAGGCCCAGCGCGCCTCCGGCGAACAATAGGCAATTGCTGACGATCATCGTCAGCATGGCAAGGGCGCGCGGTTCGGTGGCCCACTTGTCAAGCCGCGCATACGTTGCTCGCAGGTCTGCAGCACATGTTGTCCAAACGCGGCGCGGGATCGCGACCAAAGCGTCGAGGCGAGCGCGGACGAAGCGCAGGCTCATTCCCCCTGCACCGGCGCCCGCAGCCAGCACAAGCCACGGAAAGGGTAGATATACGAAGCCCACGATCAGGTATCCCGCATCGGCAAAGCCCCAGGCGGCCAGAATCGCCGTGAAACTCAAGTACGCCAGCAGCGCGACGACTAGACCGCGCACCACGCCGTAATACTTCGCGCAATCACGGGGATAGAGCAGCCAGGCCCAGACAAAGGCAAGGGCCGCGGCAAGGAACGGCATCACCATCGCAAGTTGAAGAGATGGCGGCCGCAGGATCGGTGTGAACAACTCCGCCGTGCCCAGCGCGACCAGCGCAAAGAAGCTGGCGGCAAATGTTCGCGTCGGGGGCTTGGTGATCAAGGGAACCAAGTGCAGTTTGCTCCTGAAGGAACAGGATGCTCACGCTTATATCACGGTCCTTTGCTACGGCGACGACCTGCCAATGACGCGGCGAGGGCGTGGCGGCTAAGGAGGGTGATCGTTGGATGGAGTCCAGCCCAACTGCGACTGGAAGGTAGAGGCAATGGTTGTGGGATAACGACATCCAGTTATGTCTGGCCGTGATAGTCACAGAACGGCCCGAATTCATTGAGCTCAGGCTAAATTCCTTGCCATGATTCAAGAATGACTTCCTGACGAACGAACGTGTCCTGTGCGACTTCTTTGGCGCTGACCACTACGGTTACTTGCTTGATCGCCTGGGGCAGCCTTCGCAGGCAGAGTGCTATATGCTTGAGGGCTGGCAAGCGAGCGGGAAGTAGGTGCAAGTTATAAGTAGCCGACAACGGCGGAAAAGGTCCGCATCCGACCGAGGCTGTGTGAAAACGAAAAGCGGAATTTTTCGACGCGTAATTCTTGATCAAAATCGACGGCGTCGATGCGATTCTGACCAACCGGCTGTCATCAAGTTGATCAGATTTCGCGTAGGAGGCACGCCGTTGTTGAGCAACTAACGTTTTCACACAGCCTAGACCCAAAGCGGACAAATTGGAACGACGAGCAAGCTGACTCAGTCAATCACATGAACCCATAAAGGGGAGTGGGCGTGGAAACCGTATGTCTGGCATGTGGCTATCAAAGGAAACCCTCCGATCAGGTGGCTGATTGGCAATGTCCCTCTTGTGGCAAGGCGTATAACAAAACGTCGCTCGGCTTGTCCGAGCCATTAGCGGTGTCCATGCGGAGTTCGTCCGCTACCTCAAGCCTTCGCTTGCCGGAAGCATCCGCCGACACGCAGAAGTCGAATGGTTCTCCATTCAGTGCATGGCGCGCTCTGAGATCGGTAGCCGCTACCTCGATCACTTTCATCTGTTTTCAAGTGCTCTTCCCTATATCCGCAGGACTGGTGGTTGCTGTGGCTGTCCCTGCCTGGGAGCCGAATCGAAAGTTTGATGATCAAATAGGGGACGTACTCTATGTCGCATTCCTGATTGGCATGTTCGCCATCCCCTTCGCCATAGCCATGACCATCGTCGCCCCTCAGGTATGGCCACGTCTTTTGCTCAGATCGCATCATCGTTTTGTCAGGGCGCGTGTGGTGGCAATGGCTGGCGCACTGCCTGGGCTACTACTTGGTGTAGTCCAGAGTGCCTTTGGCTGCATCCATGGCGACGCTTGGCAGTGGCGGTGTGGTCGTTCGCTTGTGGCGGGCCCTTTGATTCTTGGTGCCGCGGGAGCTTTGACTTGCTTCCTGTTCCTAACGATTCGCGGGCATAGGGCCAATGGGGCAAGGTCGCCCGCTCCGTCGCCCATCAAGAATTCATCTTCGACCTGAGGCGTGCCGGCTTCAATCCTCCAAGCGTCTGCTTTCGCAACCCGAAGCGGGCACCGTCTCTTCGGCTATGGCTAGGCTGGAACCGGTGGTAATCGCCGGCCATCGGGCTTGGGTCTTGACGCAACGCTCCCAGGCATAGACTATATCCGCAACGGATATAGTCTATGCCTGCCAATCTACCCCAAAAACCAGTGCCACCCTTGTCGCCGGCGGTGTTCCACATACTGCTGGCCTTGGTCGATGGCGAACGACACGGCTATAGCATCATGCAGGCCGTCGAGAGTGATACCGCGGGTGCACTAAAGCTCGGTCCGGGAACCTTATACGGATGCCTCAAGCGCATGCTCTCAGCGGGGCTCGTTGAAGAGAGCGAAGAACGTCCTGATCCGGATCTTGATGACGAGCGGCGACGTTACTATCGTGCGACCGATACGGGACTGCGCGCAGTTCGCGCGGAGCTGGCCAGATTGGCAGCGATTGTCTCGGTGGCTCAAGCCAAAAAATGGCTTCCCCGAAATCGGTCGGTGCTAGCGGGACCCTCCAGATGAAGCCTAAGCCTCTCGCCATCCGACTGCTGGAATGGGGTTTTGACGTCCTTTTGCTGATCTATCCCCAACCCTTTCGGGCACGGTTTGGCCGGGAAATGCGCTTGGCGTTCAGCGCTGAAGCTGCGGACGTTCACCGAAGCGCCGGTGCCATGGCCCTAGTGCCGTTTTTCATTCGAATCATCCTAGACAGCCTGGTTTCCTCCGGACGGGAGTATCTCGACATGCCACAGCGTTTGCTTGCCATAGCCATGGTGTTGGTCCTGGTCTTCGTGGACTGGCTTACCTTTCACGATATCTTCGAACCCCATACGGTGCGTGACTATTTGACGCTTGTGGCCTCGATCCTTGTCTTCGCGCATATGGCAGTCGACCTTCATCGTCGACGAATCGCCGCTCGGTGACCGGCATCGCCAAGAACGGTCTCGTGTCTCTGCGAGAAGACATGCGTGCCGCGCTGCGCCGTCTAATGGGGGCGTGAGGTATGCGGCCGTCCGTTGGCTGTGTTTCGCGAATGGATTGATCCGCGCGTTGCGCTCGATGGCCGGTGGGCAGGGCTAGCGCGTCTTGTTCACTTTCGACTGCGGCTTCAGCCGGTCAATGCAACAATCCTTCCGCTTGGGCGTTTATGGTGTGTGGCATAGACCGGCTGAAGCTGCAACCCGATGCGGATGCTTGAAAAAAGGAGAAAAGGCGGCCTATGAAGATCTACGGTTACGTCGACGAGGGCTCCGCCGTCGAAGATATCAATCCATCCATGTTGGCTGAAATTACCGTTGTGGCGACACCCGAAGAGTTACGGAACATTGCAGCCTTCCTTTTACTTTCTGCAAGCGAAATGGATGACATGGGTGAGCGTTTTGGCCACCTCCACCTTGCTGACAAGCAGCCAGAATTTCGAGATTCACCTCATTTCGTCGTCGTCAATTCGAATTTGGTAAGAGCCGGAACTTGAGGCGGTTCGGATCGAAGGTTTCCGGATGTCCGCAATCGATACCGAGAGAATAGCTGAGGTGACTTTTTAACCATCCTTGGAAGCGGGTTCGGCCCAACCTGGCCCCGTTCTGCTTTCATGTCGAATGGCCTCAATCGCCCTGAGTTCGCCTGCGAACAGGACGATGTCCTGGCATTGCCCGTGGAGCCATCACGATGGTCAAAAGCATGCCTTCGCCGTCTGCCGAGGAACTCGTTGCCATGTTTTCCAGGGAGTCGATCCATTCGTTGATCTGCATCAAGCGTTGTCGATCGGCGCGAAATACAAGATGACGGATCGCAACGTGCCGACCCGGGCCCTCAAGGCGCGCAGCCGCCTGGGCGACGGCTGCGCTGAATGCTCGCAGGCTCGAGGCCAACACCCTGCTGGCGACCTCTATCAGCGCCTTCCTTCCGGAGGGCGTGCGTACCGCCTTCGATGACGATAGTTGCCTCGAAACCAGGGCGTACACCGCCTCAGGACGACGCTCGGTCTCGCGCTGCCCCGCTACCCGTATCAATCCGTGGCGCACGAGCTGGTCCAGGTGGTGATAAAGCGCGGTCGCCGGCCGCTCAAGCTGCGTCGCCAGCTCTTTCGTCGTCGCCTCGCCCTCCGCCTCGAGGTGCTGAAGAATGGCCAGCCGCATCGATGAGGCCATGACTTTGAGCTGAGCCGGCGTCAGGTTCAGGGAATTCGGTTGCTTGCTCACTTGCAGTCCCGGATTTAATAATTTAATTATAGGTCACATTCTTAAATTTATTGGGTCTTGTCATGATCGCACGGTGGACAGGGATGGCCTGCCTGGTCGGGGCTCTGGCATACCCGGCGTTTTCGCACGGCACCGAGCAGGAGCGGCACCTTACCCCTGCGCAAACCAGCCAGATCGACGGGGACATCCAGGCCTTCTTGAAACGGTTTGACGTGACCGGCGCCGCCATTGCCGTCATCGATCGAGGGCACGTGGTCTATACACAGGCATACGGCTTGCGCAGCCGCGACGGGCAACTCTCCGTTCGCACCGACACCCCCTTCGAAATCGGATCGATCACCAAGCAATTCACCGCGGCGGCGATCCTTCAGTTGCAGGAGGCGGGAAAGCTGAGCATCGACGCCCCTCTTGCAACGTATCTGCCCGATGCGCCTCACGCCAAGGAAGTGACGCTCAGACAGTTGCTATCCCATACCAGCGGCCTGCAAGACTACTTGAGCGGCCCGGAGCCCGAATCCGAGATCGATCGGCTCGCGTCCCATCCCATTTCCTATAGGGATCTCACCGCGCGCATCCAGAATCTCCCGCTTGCTTTTGAGCCTGGAAGCCACTGGTCGTACTCCAATACGGGATACTTGCTGCTCGGACGAGTGATCGAGGTGGTCTCCGGCGAAAGTTACCGGGCCTACTTGCAGCGCCACATCCTGAGCCCGCTCGGCATGAGCCACACGTTCACTTATGCCGATGCGGTCCAGCCGACAGGCACGGCTTTGGGCTATCGACACGTCGAGGGCAGGCGGGAGCGATCCCCCGATCTGCATCCGGGCTGGACTGGCGCAGCCGGATTCCTGGTCAGCACGCTTTCCGATCTCGAGCGCTGGGATCGCGGGCTGGCGAGCGGTCGGATCGTATCCATCGCCGACTACGACGCCATGAAGAACGAGACCGTGACGACGGGCGGACAGAAGACCGGTTACGGCCTTGGGCTCTTCGTGAGCAAGGTCTTCGATCAGCCGCGTACGGGCCACACCGGCGGTACCCAGGGTTTCACGGCCGCCGATGAGTACTTCCCGCAGCAGCAAACTCGCATCATCGCCCTGACCAACTCGGGCGACAAAACACCTGAAGCGGGTGAGGCGATTACGAATATCGTGTTCACCCGCCTTCACCCCGCCCTCGTAGCCAAAGCCGATGAGCCGGCAGGCCATGAACCGGCAGGTGTGAATGCAATGGCCCGATCGTCGTTCGGCGAGCTGCAGGCGGGAACGGTTTATCGAAGCTTTACCGCGAAGCTCGGCGGCCGGCTCGTGGAGGGTCCCGGCAAGAAACTAATGGCCCAATTTGCGGGCTATGGCAACGTTTCGCGAGCCATCTTCAAAGGCGCCGAAGAAAGAGACCATCAGACCTGGTATCGCTATGTACTGATCTTTTCGCCGGGGGTCCGCATGGACTACTGCGTTCGCATCGATGGCGATCGCGTGGCCGGCGTATCATTCGGCTGATTCAAATACCCGTAAAGAGCCGAGCTATAGGGACCACCACCGAAGCTAGATCGGAAGCCATGGCCGGTCGGTATCGAACGGAAGTAACGACTCCGAGCATTGGGATGGGCGTCAGCTTTGGACCTAAGCGGACGGTTTCACGGCAGGAACAAATATGAATCGATTGCCAGCCAGGCGGATCGCCTACCAAAGGCCGCCGACCGGAAAGCGGATTCACAAAACCATGTCTAGGCTCTTCCCGCGTAGGAATGACTATGGTGACGGACTATTTGAGGAACGGGTATCGGATCTGAAAGCACTCGGAATTGACTGTGTGGGCGACTTTAAGCGCCTGATGACTCACCCCAGGCGAGCGCTGCTAAATTTTGATCGATCCCCATTGTCTGACTTCGAGCGTCAGCTCGCGATCAAAGACCATGGGGTCGAATTTGTGTCGGACGCGACGCGGCGACAGTACTTGTCCGCTTATCCTGGCTTGGTGCGAACAGCGATAGAAATGCCTGCCCGGAGCAGACATTCGTGAAAAAGTATCCATAGGGAGAATTGGCTGTATGTCGACCGACATATCGATGGAAACGAAGGTCACGCTGAGGCAAGCATTTCTTATCATGCATGCCTATCTGAGCCTCCATTACGAATTGAGAGACAAGCCGGCTCCCCTCGGTGCAATGCTGGGTGATCTTTCGCTTTGGGATACTGAAAGTGGCGGCAAGGAACCGATGGATGGGGCTGTGTTCCCTGACTGGCTGGATTGCGCCAGGGCGGTAATGACGGCCGAGGTCTCGCCGGAGGGGTATCGCGGTGCCGACATCTCACTCGATGGCAAACCGCCTACGATAGAGGTCAAGAGCTGAAGTCCACAATCAAAAGTGGACATTGTTTAGCCTGATCGGATCTGAAGATTTCAAGGAGATTATGAATGCACAAGCAGGTGTTATGGACAATCGGATTTCTGGCTGTGTTCTGTCTTGTTGCCGGGTTTGCTTCGGCTTCCGAGCAGGATGGCAAGGTCGAAATATCGATCGACAACGGCATCAACCGGTTTGTCCTCGATGGAAAGGAGTTCATGGCCGTTAGGGCCATACGGGATAACTTCAATGCACATGACTTTGATGTCGTTACCTTCTATGTGCGCGACTCGGATACGTGGAAACTCGTTCCGCTATTCGAGGACTATGCGGACAAGCAAGGTGCCGAGCGTGACCTTCTGACGGTAAGTGGAGGTGCCGACTGTGTGCTACATGACTTCCGCCTGCTGCGTGCAACGGCGACGCATCCGTTAGAACTCGTTGCGGCTGACCGCGAGCTTGGTAAGAGCTACGCAGATAGCAACATTGTCCATTTCACATACTTTGAACTGGCGAAGAACGACGTCAACATCCCGGGGCGGCCGTCACTCTATTTCAAAATGCAGAAATCCACAGTTGCTAGAGCCAAATACTGCGACGTCAATGAAGCGCTGGACAAAGAACTGCATTTAGGAGGTAGATAGCTATTTCAGTAGATCGCGAACTTGAAGCCATGTTTGCGCGAGTAGATCCCTTGACGATGGCGGGATCTTTATTGAATTCTATGGATGACAGCCGCAACGAGGACAGACATGAAGTCAGATAAGGATTTATATACGCAGCTGAAGCCGGAGGAGGTCTGGCAGGTCTATCAGGACATTGAGGCGATCTTCAAGGGCGGCGGCTCGACTACGTCCGCCAAGATGTTTGGTCAACAAGGCGTTCGCGCAAAAGACTTCACGATCGTTTACGATCCGGCCGAACAAATGGAGATGGTTATTCCCGACAGGACAAAAGGACTTTCATTCTCTGATTCCATTGAGCGCTTGCGGAAACTGCCGATACGCGGCGTGGTCTGGCGTTTACCAAAGGGAAAGACGTTGCCCAAAGGATTGGTCGTCAACTATTTCACTAAGGACCATCCGCTGATCAATGTTGAATATCGTATGAGCGTTATGGATTTGATGCTCAAGCTGAAGCTTCTCGCAGATATGATGGAAAAAACCGAGGTAACCATTAAATGACCACTGCGATCACTGTTCCAACTGAGTTGAAGTCGGAGCTACTGGCTATCGCCAAGGAATGCGGTTATCCGTCTGCGCTGCAGGTACTCCAGCGCGGAGAGCCTGATCAATTGGTGTTAGAGGATCTGCGGGAGGCTCAGGAAATAACGAACATTGCACGTGTCCAAGTGCTGGATGCATTGTTGAAATACCCGTATTGGGACGACACGGAGGCCAGTCATTTGCCTGAGCACGAAGAGAAGTTTCAAGACGTCCAGATGGGCATCTATGAAAAGACTATCCATTACATAAGCAATCACTTCGAAGTAGATCCTCGCGCGTAAGACCACTAAATGTACCGACCTACCCAGCGAGTGAGCGCTGGGTAGAGCAAGACTGCTTATTCTGGAAGAATTTAAAGAGTCCAAGCAATCACGAGGTGCGCGCACTGCTTTCGCTCCTGATCGGGGACAAGTGGTGAACCGTCGGCCTATCGAACAGGCTGCATTCGTTAGTTGGGCGCTCCTAAGTCTTTGCACCTGGAAGCTTTTCGGGCGTCTCTATGCTGTATCTGAATTTCATCAAGAATTTAGGCGCAATCGGGGACATCCAGGAAACGGTCCCTACCTGACCATCAGGTAGTCGTACAACGGAGGGAAATTCGTGGAAGGTCGTCCGACACTGATAGCAATCGAGCATGACGATTACCACGCCGAGCATGTCGGCGTTACGGGTGACGGCCGCCAGTTCATTCTGACCACTCCGTTTGATCCGGCTGTTGGCACTAAACCTGGGGGTGAATTTGTCGCACTTTATGTGTTCGACAAAGCGGGGTGCCTGCTTGAAGCAAAGGTCGATAGCTTCGGTCTGTCGTGGTCAAGGTTTTTCGGACACCCCGATAGGGCATATCAGGCGAGGCAGCGCTCGTACTCGTTGGGCGAACGATAGCCTAAGGTGGAGTGA
>NZ_RYYV01000041.1 GCF_003977665.1 Dyella choica
TCACTCCACCTTAGGCTATCGTTCGCCCAACGAGTACGAGCGCTGCCTCGCCTGATATGCCCTATCGGGGTGTCCGAAAAACCTTGACCACGACAGCAAGCTCGCGCAACCCCACCCCAACCCTCCCCTGTGCAAACAGGGGAGGGAGCTGTGTCAGGCTAGTTTTTTCACCTCGCCTTGAACCCATCAATCCCGTTCCAGTCCGAACTTCACACCCCGATTCTGCAAACCACCTATCTGGGAAATCCCCATGAAAGTCATGGCCATCGCCACCAAAACCGCTGCCTGGACACCGGAGCAGTTTGAAAAGTACATCCCGCATGAAGCACCGCACACACTGCAGCTGTATCTCGACGGCAAGATCGAGCAGTTCTGGTTCCGCGAAAAGATCGGCCCCATCTTTCTGATGAACGTGGAATCCCTTGACGACGCCAGGGCGACGCTGGATTCGCTGCCGTTCGTCGTGGAGGGGCTACACACTTACGAGCTGATGCCCTTGGTCCCGCTGGCTCCGCTTGGCCGCCTCATCCAAGGCCATGGCTGATCGATGATTAGAGCGTTTGAAGGAAGGCCTTCAAATTTGCTCTTTCCTCGACAGTGAGCTGCAGGGGGTGGCCCGCCTGCAGGCTACGGTAATAAACCTCGCGGTCGATCGCATCGTCCAGGGTGGCCACGCTTCCATCGTGCATGTAGGGCGCAGTCTGCGACACGTTGCGTAGGGACGGCGTTCGGAACAAGCCGATGTCGGCAGGGTCTTGCGTGACATTGAAGCGTCCCAGTTGCGCTTCGTCGGCATGGGTGGCAACGCGATTGCCAATCGCGCCATCTCGCAGGGAGCGCTTGATGACTTCCTCGGTGAGGGTCGGCAAGTTCGCCGCAATGGCATCCAGACCTACGCCCGTTCGGTGATAGGCATGGTCCGTCAACGTGGCAGGAGCGCCTTCCAATCGGTGGCATTCGGCGCAACGTCCTTTGCCTTGGAAGATGGCAAGACCCAAGAGAGCTCGTGGGCTTAGTGCTGTCTTGTCGCTATGGGCGGCGTAGCGATCGTAGGCGCTCTCAGGCGAACGCAAGGATCGAACATACACCACCAGCGCCGCGGCTATATGTTCGGATGAGATGGCTGGCTTGGTGTCGGGAAAAGCGCGCGTAAAAGCCGGAGCATAGGTCGGATCTTGCTGCACGTGCTGAAGCAATTCCGCCTGGTCACGCAACCCCATTTCAACCGGATTGGTCAGCGGATCGAGCACGGCTTGATTCAGGGCGCTACGCCGACCGTCCCAGAAGAAGGCAGTTTCCTGGGCCTCTGCAAGCGTCATCAAGCTCGGTGTATTGCGTGTCCCCGTGTGTCCTCCCACACCAACTGCCACGCGTCGCCCATCGGTATAGCCTTTTTCGGGGATGTGGCACGACGCGCAACGGATCGTGCCGTCGGCACTGAGATGCGCATCGTTGAAAAGCTGCTTGCCCAGAGCGATGCGCTGGGTGAGCAGCGTCTGCGGATCAGGCTGACGCCCCGATTGATGGCCGACAACGATGGCGCCCGCGACCAGGCACCCGAGCAAGGCGATCAGCCCAATGCGGCGAAAGAGTCGTGATGTCGGTGGCACCGACACGGCGTGATCCGTACCGGCTGAATTACATGGTGATAAAACGCACGGTGGCGCCACTGGACTTGAGCGCCGCGGTATCGGCCGCTTGCTCGGACGCCTCGCTTACCACCATCACGACGATGCCTTTCATGACATCGCCCTTGAGTTGGGTGGACAGGTTCGTGATGAATGCTGTTGTCTGCTTGGCGTCCGGGCCACCCAGGATCAGCATGCCGCCCGGCATCAGGATCGGACCGATGCCATGCACGATCGAATCGATTTCGTTCTGGCGCCGGGCATTGGCCGTTACGCTATCGCCGCCTGGGATGACATAGATGTAGGGCTTCATGCCGACATCTTTGCCGTGCAGCTTGCCTTGCTCGGCAAGATAGGTGCCCCAGGTGTTTTCGTCCGCGGTGGCCGCCGGCTTGGCGGGGCCGGCGGGCGTCGAGGCGGCCGTGTTCGAACTGTTTCCGTTGGATGCCGGCTGATGGCATCCCGCTAAAGTCATGGCTAGCCCAGCCACGCAAACCATCCATCCCGACCGAATCATGGGTTCCCTCGTAAAGAAATAACACTGCCCTGTGAACAGGCGAGGGACGGGGTCCCATCGCCTTTATCCACTTCCGGCGCGCATTAAAGCCTATCGATGGAGGTTGTGGCTACAGTCGACTTCTTCACAAAATCGTCACGCCAATTTGTGATGGTATATACATCATCATGCCCGCCTCACATCCCCCCGACGCGGGCAAGGGGCACCCATCTAGGGGCATCGCGTTAGATCAAGCCAGCCGTTCGTGAGTGGATGGCATAAGGGACGTGCGTATGGAGTCGCAGTACTGCGGAGCAGTCAAGGGCCGAACCCGTGAAACTGGCTTGAGAGAGCTGCACCGACCAGGACGACACCTACTCATCTGGGCCTTTTGGCTGCTGTGTTGCTCCATGCTTGGGCTCGGCGAAGCCAGCGCACAATCCACCAGTTACGTCTACGACGCCAACGGAAGGGTGGTCGCGGTTACCGCGAGCAACGGTACCAGTGTCCAGTACAGCTACAACACGCTCGGCCATACCAGCCAGATTGGTGCCCCCTTGTCTCCGGGGCAGCTGGCCATCTTTGCATTCACACCCACGCACGGCGAGGCGGGAGCGCAAGTTACCCTCCAAGGCCAAGGTTTCGACAGCAACGCGGCCAACGACACGGTCAGCTTCAATGGAACCGTAGCGAGCGTCCTTTCCGCTTCATCGACGCAATTGGTGACAAGTGTTCCCAGTGGCGCGACAACGGGCCCCATCAGCGTGACGGTGGGCACCCAGAAGGCAACGAGCGCAACACCGTTCGTGATCGACGATACCGGTGTGCCGCCCACGATCACGCAGGTCAGTCCGCAACTCGTATCGGTGGGAAGTACGGTCACGGTCACGGGCACTCATCTTGACCCGATGGCGGGCTATACCACGGTAGAGACGGGTGGGCGCGCCATTTCAGCTCTATCTTCGGTGTCGGACACGCAGTTGCAGTATGTAGTGCCTAGCAACGCGGCCACCGGCTACGTCACCGTGGCGACGCCTTACGGCTCGGCCACCAGCACGATGCCGGTCATCGTGTTGCCCAGTAGTGTGAGTGCATCCAGTGTGGCGAGCAGCAACGTTGCCGCCGTCAACGGGGGAAGTGTCAACCTCAATATTGCTTCGGGCCAGGTTGCGGCGGTCACGTTCACCACATCGCAAAGCGGCTGGGTCAGCCTGCAGGCTACCGGCATCACCACGTCGGCCAGCACCATCAACTACACGGTGTATGCCCCTGGCAATGGCGTCGTGCAACAGGGCACAGTGTCATCCACGTCGCCCTCCATCCATCTGCCGCACCTGCTGGGCGGCGCCACCTATTTGGTGCTCGTCCAGCCCAGTGGCGGCAGTGCGCAAATGGCGCTGGGCGTAGAAGAAGATTCTTTGCTGGCTACCAACATAGCGGCCACCGTTGTGACGGCCGTGCCTGGGCAGACCAAGCGTCTGCTGTTCTACGCTTCGACCGGGCAAAACCTGGCTTTCCAGATCAATACCCTCAGCACCAACCCGCCTGGCAACACGGTCACTTATACCGTTTACACACCCACTGGCGTGAGCTACACCAGCGCGACCACCAGCACGACAGGTGTCATCAATCTCGGCAACTTGGTGGTGCCTGGCACCTATCAAGTTGTTGTCGCGCCGAGCAATGGCGTAACGGTCAATACCCAGGTGCAAATCGCGCCAGGTGTTGGAGGCACCTTAAGTGCGACTCCGCATGCCTACACCGCCAACGTGCCGGGGCAGAACGTCTACCTGTCGTTCACGGCCACCCAGGGTGAAAACCTGGAGCTGTCGTTCAACCACATCACCTTGACGGGAGCCTCCAGCAACAGTTTCCTGGTCTATGTCTACAACGGTTCAGGCGCTCAGGTGACGAACTTCTGGTGCTCCCCGGCAACCGCAGGCGCCAGTTGCCTTCAGCATCTGTGGTATCTGCCAGCGGGTACCTATTCAGTGGTAGCGACGCCCGTCTATGGCGGGGTGATCGGCTTCAATGCCCTGTTGCAGGATGACATCGTCGGTCCAACGGTTTCGACCAACGGCACGGCGAGCATTACGCTTGCAGCAGGGCAGGTCGAGCGCCTTACGTTCAATGCCAATGCCGGCGATACCTTGGCCCTCAACGTAGGGGGTGTTACCACCACGCCAAACGGACTTCCGGTGCAGTTCCTGGTGTATCGCCCGGACGCCGGTGCGATCACGTTGAGCACGCCAGCCTACACATCGCTCAGCCCAGCCGGCGCCCAAACCGTCAATCTGCCGAACTTGCCGGTCAGCGGTACCTACACCGTGATCGTCGTGCCCTACGCAGGCTTGCCGACGAGTACGCAACTGAGTGTGATCGGGGGCGCGACGGGAACCCTGTCCACCACGAGCGCGTCGCAAAGTTTCACGGGCAGCGTTTCGGCGCAAAACATCTATCTGTCGTTCACCGCCACGCAGGACGAAAACCTGGAGTTGCTGCTTAGCAATGTGACCGGAACAGGGAGTTCCGCCAATGGCTTCAACGTCGGCGTGTTCAACAGCACGGGTGGCCAGGTAACAAATTTCTTTTGCTATCCATCGACAGCGGGTTCAAGCTGCCTGCAGGCTCTGTGGCATTTGCCGGCCGGTACCTATTCGGTGGTGGCGACCCCTAACGGCGACGGCGTAATTGGTTTCAATGCCAAGCTGCAGGACGACATCATCGGTCCGGCGATAGCGACTGGCAGTACGGCGAACATCACGCTGGCTGCCGGGCAAGTCGAGCGCTACACCTTCAATGCCAATGCGGGCGATACGGTGGCCTTGAACGTGTCGGGTGCAACGACCACGCCGTCGGGTCCGCCGGTAGCGTTCCTGGTGTATCGCCCGGATGCCGGTGCGATCACGCTGAACACGCCCGCCTACACTTGGTTCAGGGCGAGCGGCGCGCTGACGGTCAATCTGCCGAACCTGCCAGTCAGCGGTACCTACACGGTGATCGTTGCGCCGTCCTATGGCCTGCCGGCGAGCGCCCAATTGAGTGTGATCGGGGGCGCGACCGGCACCCTGTCCACCACAGCTGCCGCGCAAAGTTTCACGGGCAAGGTTTCGGCCCAAAACATCTACCTGTCGTTCACCGCCACGCAGGGCGAAAACCTGGAGTTGCTGTTCAATAACGTGACGGGCACAGGGAGTTCCGCCAACGGCTTCTATGTCAACGTGTACAACAGTACCGGCGGCGTGGTGACGAGTTTTTGGTGTTATCCGTCAAACACGAGCTGCCTTCAGCATCTATGGAATTTGCCGGCCGGAACCTATTCGGTGGTGGCGCCCCCTAGCGGCGACGGCGTAATCGGTTTTAGTGCAAGGCTGCAGGACGACCTCATCGGTCCGACGATTGCGACCGGCGGTACGGCGAATATCACGCTGGGTGCGGGACAGGTCGAGCGCTACACCTTCCATGCCAATGCGGGGGATACCCTGGCATTGAACGTGTCGGGCGCAACGACCACGCCGGCAGGCCCGTCCGTATCGTTCCTGGTGTATCGCCCGGATGCTGGCTCGATTACGGTGAATACAGCGGCCTATACGTCGTTCAATGTTGCTGGCACGCAGACGGTCAATCTGCCGAACCTGCCAGTCAGCGGTACCTACACGGTGATCGTTTCGCCCGCTGTCGGCTTTCCGGCGAGTGCGCAATTGAGCGTGATCGGCGGCGAAACGGGTACGGCAACCACCACGAGTGTGCCGCAGAACTATGCGGCGAACGTTGCGGGCGAAAACATCTATCTGTCGTTCACGGCCACGCAGGGTGAAAACCTTGAGCTGCTGCTCAATAACCTGTCCCTGACGGGGGCTTCGAGCAATCAGTTCTATGTCTCCGTTTACAACAGCACGGGTACCCAAGTGGTGGGTTTTGCGTGTTCTACGGGGGTGGCAGGCGCCAATTGCCTGCAGCATCTGTGGTACATGGCGGCCGGCACCTACTCGGTCGTGGTGACCCCCAACTATGGCGGCTTGATCGGCTTTAGCGCGACGCTGCAGGATGACATCGTCGGTCCGGCGATAGCGACCGGAGGTACGGCGAACATCGCGCTGGGCTTGGGGCAAGTGGGGCGCTACACGTTCAATGCCAATGCGGGTGATACGGTGGCACTGGGCGTGTCGGGTGTGACGAGCACGCCATCGGGCTTTCCGGTGTCCTTCCTGGTGTATCGCCCGGATGCCGGGGCGATCACGGTGAATACACCCACCTATATGACGTTCAGTGCAACGAGCGCACAGACGGCCAATTTGTCCAGCCTACCCATCAGCGGCGCGTATACCGTCATCGTTGCGCCCACCCCGGGGACGTCTGTTGCGGCAGCATTGAGCGTAACGTCGGATACAGCCGGACCTCCGCCTGTCTATGGAACACCCACGCTGCCGACAACGGGCGCGGTGCAAAGCGAGAACGCTTCGGCAGCAGGCCAGAACGTCACTATGACGTTCAACGCCAATCAAGGCGACAATCTTGAGTTGACCTTGAGCAACATCAACGTGGCGGGAGCCAGCCTTAACGGGTTCTACGTCAACGTTAGCGACCCGACTGGCGCGAACGTAGCCAGCTATCCCTGTTATGCATCGAATCCGGGCGCAAGTTGTCGTCAGGCTTTGTGGAATCTGACCGCTGGAACCTACACCGTGGTTGTGAGCCCGAATTGGGGCGGGACAGTGAGCTTCAACGCCCAAGTCGAACCGGACGTCGTGGGGCCGGCCCTGGTGGCCGGTACGTCAACGCCCGTCACCCTGAGTGCGGGGCAAGTCCAGCGGCTGACCTTCCATGCCAATGTTGGTGACACCGTAGCATTGAACGTGTCAGGAGTGAGCGCGACCTCGCCGGCGGGGCAGTACGTATACGTGAACATCTATCGGCCAGACACCGGCGCGATCGCTCCAGGCAACTACTACACCTATACCTATACGGGAGGGTCAGCCACCTTCAACCTGCCGAATCTGCCGGCTAGTGGAACCTACACAGTAGTGGTGTATACCGCCTACGGCACCCCGGCCACTGCGCAGCTCGCCCTGTACTCGGGTGCGACAGGATCCTTGGTGAGCAATGCGGCAGCACAATCCTTTACCGCGAGCACGACGGGCCAAAACGCATACTTCACCTTCCACGCCAACCTGGGTGACAACCAGGAACTGACGCTGAGCAATATCAACGTAGCGGGATCGAGCAATAACGGGTTCACCGTTAACGTTTATGACCCGAACGGCACCAACGTCGCCTATTTTACCTGCTACGCATCCAATCCCGGCGCAAGTTGCCGCCAGCCACTCTGGAATCTGACCGCGGGCACGTATTCCGTGGTCGTGCTTCCGACGTGGGGTGGCGTGATGAGCTTCAACGCGCAGCTTACCCAGGATGTCGTCGGACCAACCCTGTCCATGAGTACCCCCGCGAGCATCAACCTGGGGGCCGGCCAAGTGCAGCGGTTGACGTTCAATGCGAACGTCGGTGACACCGTGGCGCTAGCCTTGTCCGGGGCAAGCTCAAGCTCGCCGGCCGGGCAGTACGTGTATGTGAATATCTATCGCCCGGATACCGGCCCGATCACGACTAACAATTACTACACGTATACCTACACCGGAGGCTCCGCCACCTTCAACCTGCAGAATCTGCCGGCCACCGGTACTTACACGGTAGTGGTATCTACTGCTTACGGCACTCCGGCCACGGCGCAGTTGGCGTTGTATCCGGGAGCGACAGGCAACGTGGTGAGCAATGGAACCACGCAGTCCTTTGCGGCGAGTACCGCCGGTGAAAACGTATATTTCACCTTCAATGCCCAACTAGGCGACAACCAGGAGCTGACGCTCAACAACATCAACGTTGCTGGCAGTTCCACCAACAGTGTTGCGGTCAATATCACCGGCCCAGGCGGCACTTTCGTCGCCAGCTACAACTGCAACAACGCCGATCCGGGATCGAGTTGTCGGCAACCGTTGTGGAATCTGGCAGCGGGCACCTATTCGGTCGTGGTTTCGCCCGTCTCGGGGGGAGCCCCAAGCTTCACCGCGCAGCTTGCCCAGGATGTCGTAGGGCCATCCCTTACGATGAGCACCCCTGCGACCATCAACTTGGGCTCCGGCCAAGTGCAGCGGCTGACCTTCAATGCGAACGTCGGCGATACGGTGGCGCTGACCTTGTCGGGTGTTAGCACGACCTTGCCGACAGGGCAGAACGTCTATGTGTATATCTATCGCCCGGACACCGGCGCGATCACGGCGAACAATTACTACACCTATACCTACACCGGTGGCTCAATCACGCTGAACCTGAAGAATCTGCCGGCCAGCGGTACTTACACGGCCATGGTGTACACCTACTACGGAACACCGGCCACCGCACAGTTGACGTTGTATCCGGGCGCGACAGGCAACATGGTGAGCAATGGGCCGACACAAGCTTTTGCCGCAAGCACGGCTGGCGAAAACGCGTACTTCACTTTCCAGGCCAACCTGGGCGACAACCAGGAGCTGACGCTGAGCAATATCAATGTGCCCGGCAGTAGTACCAACGGTTTTACGGTCAATATTACCGACCCGAGCGGTACCAATATCGCCAGCTATCTTTGCTACAACAGCAATCCAGGCTCGAGTTGTCGGCAACCTTTATGGAATCTGGCAGCGGGCACGTATACGGTTGTGGTTTCCCCCGCCTGGGGTGGTACGCCAAGCTTCACTGCGCAGCTTACCCAGGACGTCGTCGGCCCCGTGTTGGCGGTCAATAGTCCGGCGTCGATTACCTTGGGTAGTGGTCAAGTGGAACGCTTGACGTTCAATGGCAGCCTGGGCCAAAACGTGATTCTCAACCTGACTGGCGTCAGTACGACGGCACCCACGGGGCAGCCGGTGACCATCTACGTGTATCGCCCGGACACGGGCGCGATCACCACGACCAACTACTACGCGACCACCAATGCGACCAGTTCGGGCTCGCTAACGCTGCCGGGCTTGCCCGCAGCCGGAACCTATACCGTGATTGCCTATACCGCCGACGGTACGCCGGCCACAGCGCAATTGACGATTCCACCGCATTAGTCCGCCATGTCGACGAAACGGAAGCTTTGGGGATCGCAGCAAAATGTCTTTGAGGAAGGGAACATGACATCGGAAAGGACCATCGGACGCACAGGGCTGGGAAGTCTGGTTGGTATCGCGCTGCTTAGCGCCTTTGCGCTTGCGATGCCGCCGGCCACTTCGCCGGAACGCGTCCGCAGTGCGGATCACACCTACCTCTTACCCGCATCCGCCGAGATCAGCGCGACGCTATTGCCAGACGGCCGTACGCTCGAAGTGCATGGCGCTCAAGGTATAGCGTATTTGCGCGATGGTCGCGCACGCCAGTTCGTGCCACTCCCCGAACCCCGCCGCTTCGGCTCCGTTACCGTTATGCCCGGTGGCGAAGTGCTGCTATGGGGCGGCATCGATGTGCAAGGCCATGTGCTGAACAATGGGGAATGGTTCAACCCGACCACCCGGCAATTCACGCGCACGGGCGCGTTGGGCCTCCCGATTCGGGCCGGCCACACGTTGACGGTGTTGAGCGATGGCAACCTGTTGATGACCGGCGGCTGGACGTCCGACGGGGTGGCGAATGCCACGGTGTTGTGGCAATCGCAACGGCGCCAGTCGATCCCGTTGGGTGATCGGCTGGTTTCGCGCCTGGAAGCCGTCGCGACCTTGCAGGGTGATGGTTCGGTGATGATCGAAGGTGGTGTCGATCCGCACGGTCTGCCCGTGCGGACCGCATGGCAGTACGAGCCCGGTTCCTCGCATATGCGCACGGTGGCGACGCCGGCCCCATCTGCGGTGCCACTCATTGCCGCCACCTTGCCCGGTCAGAACAACGCTGCCACGTCGATCCACGGTCCCTTGGTGGTCCGCTTTGCCGCACCGGTCGATCTGCAGCAATTGCGCGAGCACACCGTGACCTTGCTAGGCCCGGAAGGCCAGGTGCCGGTCCATGTGGTGGGTGCCGAAGGCGGACGTCTTGCGTTTGTGCAACTGCCGGACGACCTGTATCCGGGTTCACGCTACACCTTGTTCATCAAGGGGCTGCACACGGCCACGGGCGATAGCGTGCCTTATGCCGCCGTGGGCTTTACCACGGTCAGCCACGATGTCATGGGCGTGGTGTTGGCCGGGCAGGGGGCGCGTCCCGCACCGGGTGCGGATGTTTCATCCGGATCGTCGCTGCCACCGCTCACCGTGATGGCAGGTGGCGGCCATGCATCATGCACGGGTGATCAACTGTGCCGTGCTCGTGGTTTTGTGCGTGACGGGGCGTTCTATCCGGGGCAGAACAATGCGCCGGATGCGACCGGCGCCCATTGGCGCGTCTATGCGAACTACCAGCATGTGCCCGATACGCATGCGCTAGAGACCACCTTGCCCCCAGGCACCACGGCCTTGATCGGTCAGGTGCGCCAGATCGATGAAGCGCCCGTGGCCAATGTGGCGGTGAGTGTGGGCGATCAAGTCGTGAAGACGGATGCGCAGGGCGTCTTCGTACTCAAAGCCTTGTCGGCGGGACGCCAGGAAGTGTTCGTCAATGGCGAACCGGCCAGTCATGGCGACGTGACGTACGGCCGCTTCGTGGTGGGCGCGGATGTCAAGGCGAAAGCCATCACGCATCTGCCGTTCGTGATGTACCTGCCGCGCATCCTGCCGCGCGACGAGATTGCGCTGCCAGCGCCCACCACGCGCGAAGTGGTGCTCACCCATCCGGACATGCCGGGCCTGGAGTTGCATGTGCCGGCTGGTGCGGTGTTCAAAGACCATAACGGCCATGTCCTGACGCATATCGCGCTGGTGCCCACGCCGGTGGACCACGCGCCGTTTCCGCTGCCGGACAACTTCCCGATGTACTTCACCCTGCAGCCGGGCGATGCGGTGGTGCAGGGGCTGACGCCGGAAGCAGCCAAGGGCATCCGCGTGGTGTACCCGAACTACGGCAAGGTTAAAGCTAGCACGGCCGCGGACTTCTGGACCTACAGCGCTCAGGAGGGCTGGCAGATGTACGGCGCCGGTCATGTCACGGCGGATACCAGGCATCTTGCGCCGGATCCGGGTGTCGCACTGACGATGGCCTTGGGGGCTGGCGCGTCGACGAGTAACGCGGCCACAGGCACGGGGATGAAGATCTGCAATGCGACGATCGCCCAACCGATCGACCTGCAGACCGGCATCCTGTTCCATGAATGGAACGACCTGGCCATCCGCGACATCCTACCGTTGACCCTGACGCGCACGTACAACTCCGCCAGCACCGCCTCGCAGATGTTCGGCATCGGCGGCAACAGCAATTTTGGCATGCACCTGGCCGGCAGCCCGACCAACAACGGCTCCACCTTCAATACCGTGCAGATGGTGTTGCCGTGCGGCGAAGGCATCAACTTCGATATCGCCAACGGCCCGGCCACCTGGCCGTTTTCGGCCGGCACGCTCTGGACGCACACGAGCAGTGACTCGCCGTACTACGGCGCAACGCTGCAGTTCGAATACGACAACACCCCGCTGGGCGCCCACTGGATCGTCACGATGAACGACGGGACGCAGTACGCCTTTACGCGCCACGTTCCCAATAGCCTGTCGTGGGTGCAGGATCGCTTCGGCAACCAGCTGCAGTTCACCTACAACGGCGGTTTGCTGGAACAGGCGATCTCGCCCAGTGGCCGCACCATCACCTTCAACTACGACAGCAGCAATCGAGTCAGCAGCGCGGTGGACAGCAGCGGCCGTACGGTGGGCTACGCCTACAACGGCGCCGGCACGCTGTCGACCGTGACATACCCGGACCAGACCACCGAGCAATATACCTACGATAGCAACAACCATCTGCTCACCATGCAGGACCGGCGAGGCCACGTCTGGGTGACCAACCAGTATGACGCCAACGGCCGCGTGACCAAACAAACCTATGCGGACAACACGTCCTACCAGTTTGCGTATGCGACCGACAGCAACAACGACGTCACGGCGACCCTGGTGACCGATCCGAATGGCAACCAGAAGCAGGTGGCGTTCGATCCGGCTAGCAGTTACCCATCCAGCATCACGCAAGCCTACGGCACCGCGTTGGCGCAGACGACGACGTACAAGCGCGAGTCCACCGGCCAGCTCGACTTCGTGACCGATGCGCTGGGTCGCACGACCGGCTTTACCGAGGATGCGATCGGCAACATCTTGCAGGCCACGCGACTGAACGGCACACCCAATGCGGTCACCAGCAATTTCACGTACACCAGCGACTACAGCCAGCTCGCGTCGGCGACGGACCCGCTCGGGCACACGACGCACTTCAGCTACACCAACGGCTGTCTGACGCAGATCACGGACGCGCTGGGGCACGGCACGACCATTCAGTGCAATGCGGCCGGTCAACCCACGGCGATCACCGATGCCTTGGGCAATACGACCCACTATGCGTACCAGGGCTATGACCTGCAGAGCGTTACCGACCCGCTCAATCGCACCACCATCTTCGTGGTGGACACGCTGGGGCGTCGTATTGCCACCCGCGATGCGCTGGGCAATGTCACCCTGGCCCAGTACGACACGAATGATCGCGTCATCGCGACCACGGATGCGCTTAACCAGACGACGGCACAGAAGTATGACGGCAATGGCAACCTGTTGAGCGTTACGCTGCCCAATGCCGGCGTCATCCAGAACACTTACGACAATCGTAACCGCCTGGTCACCCGCACCGATGCGATGAAACAGGACGAGTCGTGGACCTACGATGGCATGGGGAATGTGCTCACCCATACCGATCGCAAGAAGCAGGTCACGGACATCAGCTACGACGCGCTCAATCGCAAGAGTTTGGTGTCCTATGCCGATGGGTCAGGTATCCAGGCCAATTACGATGGCGGCAATCGTTTGACCAGCCTTGTCGACTCCAGCAGCGGGACGTTGAACTGGGGCTACGACGGCCTCGACCGGGTGACGAGCACCAGCGGGCCGCAAGGAAGCATCAGCTACACCTACGACGCGGCTGGCCGGCGCACCAGCATGACTGTCGCGGCGCAAGCGATCGCCAACTACACCTATGACAACGCCAATCACCTGACCGCGATCACACAGGGCAGCGAAACGGTGCAGTTGGCGTATGACGCCGACAATCGTCGGACCACGCTCACGCTACCGAATGGCATCACGGTCAACTACGGCTATGACATAGCGAGTCAACTGACCGGCTTGACCTATGCCCAGGGCAACGGCACCGCGTTGGGCAATCTGACCTACGGCTATGACGCCGATGGGCGCATCACCAGCAAAGGCGGTAGCTTCGCCACGGACGTGTTGCCGATGGCGACCGTGCAGCCGGCGACGTTTGACCTCAATGATCGGGAGACGGGCTTCAATGGGCAGGTGCTGAGCTATGACGCCAATGGCAACCTGACCAGCGATGGCACGAATACGTATTCGTGGAATGCGCGCAATCAGCTGGTACAGGTTAGCCAGGGCAGCACTGCTCAGTTGAGCTACAGTTATGACGCGCTGGGGCGCCGTAGCAGCAAGACGGTTCAAGGAGTGGCGACGCAGTTCCTTTATGATGGGAACAATACGGTACAAGAAACCCAAGGCAGCACGTTCAATCCGATTCTGGTCGGGCTAGGGGTTGACGAGCGGTTTGCCCGCAATGATGTGACGGGTAGGACCTACCTCGTGACCGATCAAATCAACAGCACGATCGCATTGGCTGATTCGTCGGGGGCGATTAAGCAGAAATATAGCTATGATCCGTATGGGAACGTGACGTCAAGCGACACGACGACAGGATTTACAAATCCGTACCAGTACACGGGAAGAGAAGTCGACACCGCGGGACTCTATTACTATCGGGCCCGTTACTATAGCCCAATGATGGATAGTTTTATTAGTGAGGATCCGATCACATTTGGAGGGGGGCAATTGAGCTTCTACGCCTATGTGGCTGGAAATCCGATAAATCGAATTGATCCAGTTGGGTTAATGCCACCTACCTGGGTGCCGGTTGGTCCTTTCTCACCAGAACCCGGCTACACAGTACCAATTAACCTCAATTATTTTAGTGATTCATCAGTTTTCTATGGACACGTTGGCATTGGCATTGGTGATAAGCAATCCGTTGGCTTCTACAGTACCGATCCACCAATTTTCTCGGCGCTTGGGTTTCCCACAGATGGAACAATGGACATTGATGAGGGTACGCCTATCCAGACGATGACATTTGAAGTGACTCCGATACAAGCAATCATGGCTACCGGAGAGATTAATCGCTTGTTTAAAAATCCAGGAGATTTTAAGGCGTATAGCAGAAATTGTGCGGTAATTGCTGAGGGAATTCTCAAGAAAGCGGAAATACCGAACGTGCCCGACACTATCTTTCCATCGCATCTCATTAAGCAAATGGGGGCATCTCAGTGAACAATATCCGCGCTTCAATGAAATTGATTTGTGCTTTCATGACAATTGTTTTACTGTCTTTGGGTGCGGGCTGTAACGATAATCATCGTTGGGTGCAAAAAGCTGAAATATCGATACCATCCGAAAACTACGAGACCTGCATAAGAAGTGCAGTTTCATCTCTCCCAAATGCCTCTATAGTTGGCATGGAGTATGGACGTTTCGAACTTCACGTTCAATTCCAAGGGTCGCTAAAAGATGTTCGCGTTTATGTTCAATCGAAGGACAACGGCAAAGCGGATTTAATGTTCATCGGCACTGAGTGGTCGGAGCCACAGAGCGCTAAGGATGAGTTTGCATTGCTTTCAGTGGCAATGTCTTATGCTTTGGTACATCAGTGTCACAAGCGGGATCTGCGGGATCTGGGACACCCATGAAACAAGATGGGATCTGGGACACCCATGAAATGCTCCTTCGCTGACGAGCATGTGCGCCAATGACTGATATGGGCGGCTCGCGGCGGGGAGTAGCGTGGGGCCATGACGTACCCCCGCCATCAAATCGTCGATCCAGCGTCTGGCGGTTTCTTTCACTGCGTTTCGCGCTGCGTGCGCCGAGCCTTCCTCTGCGGCGAGGACACGTATAGCGGTCGCTCCTACGAGCACAGGAAGGCTTGGGCGTGGACATATTGGGACATCCACGAAATCCCTCTTTGCTGTTCAAATAGTGAGTGTCCCTAATGCCTTTCAAATCGGGACAAATAGTGGATGTCCAGGTCGCCTTGGGTGAGAAAGGGGCCGCTGCATTTGGTGGGCTTATGGTCGGGGCAGTATCAACCCCTTACGCCATGGCCGAAGACGCGCAGGCAGGCTCAAACTGAGTTGAGGAGCAGTAATACATGAAAACCGCTATTGTTTATATACTGACTTCGCTTACCTTGTTGATCATTTTGACGTTTGCACGAGGTAAGGAGGTGGCGGGATTAATCGATGAGTTTCGTTATCGGTCTGCGCTTCTTAGGGTTTTACTTGTCTTTTCTTTTATTCCAACTGTGGCGGTGGCCTTTATCTATGTGGTGGCTAAATCAAAGCCATCAGGTGTCGTTCTTGCGATATTCATCGCCTGCGGTTTGTCAAGCACAATATTGTTTTTGTACGGCTATAAATATTTGAAATCGTTTGTTGTAACCATAAATGAGAACGGTGCTGTAATAAGTAGCATTATGGGCGTTAGAGTGATTCCATTTTATATTGTGAAAACAGCTATTTATATGAGTTCGTCGGGTAATGGTGGAATCTTGTGTCTATATGATGGGTGCAATAAAAAGTTGATCGAATTCTCAGGTTCTATCTCTGGAATAGAAGTTTTAGCCAGATTGGTTGAAGCAAATTCAAGTAAATTTGGCGTAGCGTTCGAGGCTAGAGATAGGAGATTCTGATTGGCCCCAGGGAGGCATTCGGGGCAACAACGGGGCGAGGTTAACAACGGGGCCAGGTTGGACTGGTCCCGTTTCCACGGACAGTTTAATTAGTCACCTCAGCCATTCTCTCGAAAGCTTCGGGTGAGCGGTAGCCCAAGCTGCTATGTAGTCGTTGTCGGTTATAGAAGCTCTCGATGTATTCGAAGATCGCAGCTCTGGCCGCATCACGATCCTCGAAGCGTTCGTGGTGTATCAGCTCCTGCTTGAGCGAGCTGAAGAAGCTTTCCATTACCGCATTGTCGTAA
>NZ_RYYV01000042.1 GCF_003977665.1 Dyella choica
AGCGCCGCCGTCAGCGTCGTCTTGCCGTGGTCCACGTGACCGATCGTGCCCACGTTCACGTGCGGCTTGGTGCGTTCGAATTTACCCTTTGCCATGGTTCAAACCTCTGAAAGAACTGTGTTGTTTGGAGAAGAACGCCCTATCAGGCCTTCTTCATGACCTGTTCGGCGATGTTGTTCGGCGCCGGCTCGTAGTGATCGAATTCCATCGTGAAGGTGGCCCGGCCCTGCGTCTGCGAACGAAGCGCCGTGGCGTAACCGAACATCTCACCCAGCGGTATCATCGCGTTGATGGTCTTGCCCGACGGCGTATCGTCGGAGCCCTGCAGGATGCCGCGACGACGGCTGATGTCGCCCATGACGTCACCGAGGTAGTCCTCAGGCGTCACGACTTCCACCTTCATGATCGGCTCGAGCAGGATCGGCTGCGATTGCTTCGCGCCTTCCCTGAAGAGCTCCCTGAACGCGCCATGCGCGGCGATCTTGAAGGCCATTTCCGACGAGTCGACATCGTGGTACGAACCGAACACCAGCTTCGCCTTCACGCCGACCACCGGGAAGCCCGCAAGCTGGCCGCTGGTGATGGATTCGCGCAGGCCCTTTTCCACCGACGGGATGTATTCCTTGGGAACCACACCGCCCGTAATGTCGTTGACGAACAGGAAGTCGTCCTTCACGTTCGGGTTTTTACGGTCTTCGTCGTTCATCGCGGAGAACTCGATGACCACGTGCCCGTACTGACCTTTGCCGCCGGACTGCTTGGCATGCTTGAAGTCCGCCTTGTAGGCGCCCTGGATCGTTTCGCGATAAGCCACCTGGGGCTTGCCGACGTTGGCTTCCACATTGAACTCGCGACGCATGCGGTCGACGATAATGTCCAGATGCAGCTCACCCATGCCGGCGATGATGGTCTGGCCAGACTCCTCGTCGGTGCGCACACGGAAAGACGGATCTTCGGCAGCCAGACGGCCGAGCGCGATGCCCATCTTTTCCTGGTCCGACTTCGTTCTGGGCTCGACCGCCATCGAGATCACCGGCTCCGGGAACGTCATGCGCTCCAGGGTGATGATGTGATCCTGCGAGCACAGCGTGTCACCCGTGGTGACATCCTTCAGGCCGACCGCAGCAGCGATATCGCCCGCGCGAACTTCCTTGATTTCCTGCCGTTCGTTGGCGTGCATCTGCAGAATGCGGCCGATGCGCTCTTTCTTCGACTTCACCGGGTTGTACACGGCATCGCCGGAGTTCAGCGTACCGGAGTAGACACGGAAGAACGTCAGCGAACCGACGAACGGATCGGTCATGATCTTGAACGCAAGCGAAGAGAATGGCGCGTTGTCGTCAGCCGTACGGCTGGCTTCCTTTTCATTCTCGTCGATGCCCTTCACCGGCGGACGATCGGCCGGCGACGGCAGCAGCTGGATGACGGCGTCCAACATGGCCTGCACGCCCTTGTTCTTGAACGCGCTGCCACAGAACACCGGAATCAGCTTGTTCGCGAGCGTGCCGGCGCGCAGGCCGGCGATGACGTCCACCTCGGAGAGGTCACCCTCTTCCAGATACTTGTTCATCAACTCTTCGGACGTTTCGGCCGCCGATTCCACCATGAAGCTGCGCGCCTCTGCGGCGGTGTCCTTCAGGCTGGCCGGAATGTCCTGGTACTCGAACTTCATGCCCTGGGACTCCATGTCCCACACGATCGCCTTCATCTTGAGCAGATCGATCACGCCCTCGAAATTGTCTTCGGCACCGATCGGCACCTGCATCGGCACCGGGTTGGCCCCCAGGCGCGACTTCAACTGTTCGACGACCTTGCCGAAGTTCGCACCGGTCCGGTCCATCTTGTTGACGAAGGCAAGGCGCGGCACGCTGTACTTGTTCGCCTGGCGCCACACCGTTTCGGACTGCGGCTGCACACCACCCACCGCACACAGCACGAACACCGCACCATCGAGCACGCGCAACGAACGCTCCACCTCAATGGTGAAGTCGACGTGACCGGGGGTGTCGATGATGTTGAAGCGGTGTTCGGGCAAGGAACGATCCATGCCCTTCCAAAACGCCGTCGTTGCCGCCGACGTAATGGTGATGCCACGCTCCTGCTCCTGCTCCATCCAGTCCATGGTCGCCGCACCGTCGTGCACCTCGCCAATCTTGTGACTGACGCCGGTGTAGAACAGGATGCGCTCCGTGGTCGTGGTCTTCCCGGCATCAATGTGCGCCATGATGCCGAAGTTGCGGTAGCGCTCGATGGGAGTGGTGCGTGCCACGGGACTAACCTCGAATCGGACGTGCTTGGCTTACCAGCGGTAGTGCGAGAAGGCCTTGTTGGCCTCGGCCATGCGATGCGTTTCTTCACGCTTCTTGATGGCGCCGCCGCGGTTTTCCGATGCCTCCATCAGCTCGGCAGCCAGCTTGCGCGGCATGGACGTTTCACCGCGCTTGCGCGCAGCTTCGATCGCCCAGCGCATGGCCAGTGCCATACGGCGGCCCGGACGCACTTCGACCGGCACCTGGTAGGTGGCGCCACCGACGCGGCGGGACTTCACCTCGACCGCCGGAGCGATATTACCAAGGGCCTTCTCGACCAACTGCACCGCCTCGGCATGCTTTTCGCCGATGTGGTCGAGCGCTCCATACACGATGGACTCGGCCACGGACTTCTTGCCGCTCTTCATCACCATGTTGATGAAACGGGCAATCAGCTGGCTACCGTGCTTGGGATCGGGCAGCACCAGGCGGGCGGGATGGGAACCTTTACGTGACATGTTTGTTGTCCGTTATCTTCTGTGGACGTCCTGCCCACGGGTGAGCGGCCGTCCTGGCCGCACTCTTCAATAAATTAGGCCTTCTTCGGGCGCTTGGCGCCGTACTTCGAACGACTCTGACGGCGCTTCGTGACGCCGGCGCAGTCGAGGCTGCCGCGTACGGTGTGGTAGCGCACACCCGGCAGGTCCTTCACACGGCCGCCGCGGATGAGCACCACCGAGTGCTCCTGCAGGTTGTGGCCTTCGCCGCCGATGTAGCTGATGACCTCGTAACCGTTGGTCAGGCGCACCTTGGCAACCTTACGCAGGGCCGAGTTCGGCTTCTTGGGGGTGGTGGTGTAAACGCGCGTGCAGACGCCGCGACGCTGCGGGCTGCTTTGCAGGGCCGGCGAAGCGCTCTTGTAGCTCTTCGGGCTGCGGGATTTGCGCACCAGCTGATTGACTGTCGTCATGCGAAGCTATTCCTGGGAAACATAAAGGCAGACCGACAAAACCGGTCTGCCAAGAAGCGGGAATTTAACATGGGCGCCCTGCCTCAAGCAAGGAAACGCCCGCCGTCCTAGACTCGAACACGAGGCGCACTCCCTGCGCCTCATTTCGTATGTCGGCAAGCAAGCCTTTCGGGGCTTACTCGATACCTGCATCAGTGCCTACCGGCGCCTCCGCGAAGGAGACCTGGGAGGAACCGGAAAGGGTTTCCAGTTCCGAAGCGGTCAAGCCGCCCTGGCGATGACGCTGCGCGTGATACGCCAGACCCGTACCTGCCGGAATCAGACGGCCGACAATAACATTTTCCTTGAGGCCACGCAAGGTATCGCGCGTGCCACGAACCGCCGCCTCGGTGAGAACGCGGGTGGTTTCCTGGAACGAGGCCGCCGAAATGAACGACTCGGTCGCCAGCGATGCCTTGGTGATACCCAGCAGCACCGACTGGAATTCGGCCGGACGCTCGTTGCGGGTCTCCGCACGATCGTTTTCGGCAGAGATGCGCACCCGTTCCACCTGCTCACCGCGCAGGTAGTGGCTCTCGCCCGGCTCGGTGATCTCGACCTTGCGCAGCATCTGGCGAATGATCGTTTCGATGTGCTTGTCGTTGATCTTCACGCCCTGCAGGCGATAGACGTCCTGGATTTCCTTGACCAGGTACGCGGCCAGCTGCTCGACACCCAGCAGACGCAGGATGTCATGCGGATTCGGCTCGCCGTCCACCACGGTTTCGCCCTTCTCCACGTGCTCGCCTTCGAACACGATGACCTGGCGCCACTTCGGGATCAGCTCTTCGTGCTCGTTGCCGTCGCTGTCCTTGATGATCAGGCGCTGCTTGCCCTTGGTGTCCTTGCCGAAGCTGACCACGCCCGACCGCTCGGCGAGAATCGCCGGTTCCTTCGGCTTGCGCGCTTCGAAGAGGTCGGCCACACGCGGCAGACCGCCGGTGATGTCGCGGGTCTTGGAGGTTTCCTGCGGGATACGGGCAACCACGTCGCCCACGCCCACTTCGGCGCCATTCTGGATCGACACGATCGCCCCGGCCGGCAGGAAGTACTGCGCCGGCACGTCGGTGCCCGGCAGCTTGAGCTCACGGCCCTTGCTGTCTTCCAGGCGCACGATCGGACGCAGATCCTTGGCCGCAGTGCCGCGACGCTTCGGATCGGTCACGACCGCCGATTCCAGGCCGGTGAGCTCGTCCGTCTGGCTCTGCACGGTGACGCCGTCGATGAAGTCGATGAAGCGCACCACGCCCGCCACTTCCGACACGATCGGGTGGGTATGCGGATCCCAGTTGGCGATGGTCTGGCCCGCCTTGACCGGCGCACCATCCTTCACCGAAATGGTGGCGCCGTAGGGCACCTTGTAGCGCTCACGCTCGCGGCCATTGGCATCGATCACCGACACCTCGCCCGAACGCGACACGGCCACCAGGTGGCCCTGGCCGTGCTGCACGGTCTTCAAGTTGTTGAACTTCACTGCGCCGGTGGTCTTCACCGACACGTTGTCCACTGCAGCCGCACGCGACGCCGCACCACCGATGTGGAACGTACGCATGGTGAGCTGGGTACCCGGCTCACCGATCGACTGCGCGGCGACCACGCCCACGGCTTCACCCATGTTCACCAGATGGCCACGTGCAAGATCGCGGCCGTAGCACAGCGCGCAAACGCCATGGCTGGCTTCGCAAGTGATCGACGAACGCACCTTGATGGACTGCACGCCGGCCTTGTCGAGTTTCTCGACCAGGGCCTCGTCCAGCAGCGTGTTGCGCGTGACGATCGGCTCGTCGCTTTCGCCCGGACCATACACATCTTCGGCCACCACGCGGCCGAGGACGCGCTCGCGCAGCGGCTCGACCACGTCGCCGCCTTCCACGATCGGCTGCATCATCAGGCCTTCTTCGGTACCGCAATCGGTCGAAGTGATGACCACGTCCTGCGCCACGTCGACCAGTCGACGGGTGAGGTAACCGGAGTTCGCCGTCTTCAACGCCGTGTCGGCCAGACCCTTACGGGCACCGTGCGTGGAGTTGAAGTACTGCAGCACGTTCAGGCCTTCGCGGAAGTTCGCCTTGATCGGCGTCTCGATGATCGAGCCGTCCGGACGCGCCATCAGGCCGCGCATGCCGGCGAGCTGGCGAATCTGCGCCACCGAACCACGCGCACCGGAGTCGGCCATGATGTACAGCGAGTTCATCGACTTCTGCGCGACCGTCTTGCCTTCGGCATCGCTCACCTTCTCGGTACCGATGCCGTCGATCATCGCTTTGGCAACCAGTTCGTTGGTGCGCGACCAGATGTCGACGACCTTGTTGTAACGCTCGCCGGCGGTGACCAGGCCCGACTGGTACTGCTCCTGGATTTCGACCACTTCCTTCTCGGCTTCTTCCAGGATCGGCTTCTTCTCGTTCGGGATGATCATGTCGTCGATGCCGATGGAGATGCCGGCGCGCGTCGCGAAACGGAAGCCGGTGTACATCAGCTGGTCGGCGAAAATCACCGTGTCCTTCAGGCCCAGGCGGCGATAGCAGGCATTGATCAGACGCGAGATGTTCTTCTTGGTCAATTCGGTGTTGGCCAGCTCGAACGGCAGGCCTTCCGGCATGATCTCGGCCAGCAGCGCACGGCCCACGGTGGTTTCCATCAGCGAGATGCTGCTGGTGCGCTCACCGTTGTCGTGCACGTGCACCAGCCTCATGCGCACCTTGATCCGCGCGTGCAACTGGATCGCGCGATTGTCGTAGGCGCGGCGCACTTCGCTGATGCTGGAGAACACCATGCCGGTGCCCTTCGCATTCACCAGCTCGCGCGTCATGTAGTACAGGCCCAGCACCACGTCCTGCGTCGGCACGATGATCGGCTCGCCGTTGGCCGGCGACAGGATGTTGTTGGACGACATCATCAGTGCACGCGCTTCCAACTGCGCTTCGATCGACAGCGGCACGTGAACGGCCATCTGGTCGCCGTCGAAGTCGGCGTTGAATGCGGTACACACCAGCGGATGCAGCTGGATGGCCTTGCCTTCGATCAGCTTCGGCTCGAACGCCTGGATGCCGAGACGGTGCAGCGTCGGCGCACGGTTCAGCAGCACCGGATGTTCGCGGATCACCTCTTCGAGGATGTCCCACACCATCGGCTCTTCACGTTCGACCAGCTTCTTCGCCGCCTTGATGGTGGTGGCCTCGCCGCGTGCCTGCAGCTTGGCGAAGATGAAGGGCTTGAACAGCTCCAGCGCCATCTTCTTCGGCAGCCCGCACTGGTGCAGGCGCAAGGTCGGGCCGACCACGATCACCGAACGGCCGGAGTAGTCCACGCGCTTGCCGAGCAGGTTCTGGCGGAAGCGGCCCTGCTTGCCCTTGATCATGTCGGCGAGCGACTTCAGCGCGCGCTTGTTGGTACCGGTGATGGCGCGGCCGCGACGGCCGTTGTCCATCAGGGCATCGACCGACTCCTGCAGCATGCGCTTCTCGTTGCGCACGATGATGTCGGGCGCATTCAGCTCAAGCAGGCGCTTCAGGCGGTTGTTGCGGTTGATGACGCGGCGATACAGATCGTTCAGATCGGAGGTCGCGAAACGGCCACCATCCAGCGGCACCAGCGGACGCAGGTCCGGCGGCAGCACGGGCAGCACGGTCATGACCATCCATTCCGGACGGTTGCCGGACTCGAGGAAGGCCTCGATCAGCTTTACGCGCTTGGTGAGGCGCTTGAGCTTGGTCTCGGAGTTCGTCGAGGCGATCTCTTCCTTCAGACGAATCACTTCGCCCGGCAAGTCCAGCGACTTCAGCAATTCGTAGACGGCCTCGGCACCCATGCGGGCGTCGAATTCGTCGCCGTGCTCTTCCACCGCTTCCAGGTACTGGTCTTCACTCAGCAGCTGGCCGCGCTCAAGCGCGGTCAGACCCGGATCGATCACCACGAAGGCCTCGAAGTACAGGATGCGCTCGATGTCGCGCAGGGTCATGTCCAGCATCAGGCCGATGCGCGAGGGCAGCGACTTGAGGAACCAGATGTGCGCGACCGGGCTGGCCAGCTCGATGTGGCCCATGCGCTCGCGGCGCACCTTGGCCAGCGTCACTTCCGTGCCGCACTTTTCGCACACCACGCCGCGGTGCTTCATGCGCTTGTACTTGCCGCACAAGCACTCGTAGTCCTTCACCGGGCCGAAGATGGCGGCGCAGAACAGGCCGTCACGCTCCGGTTTGAAGGTGCGGTAGTTGATCGTTTCGGGCTTCTTCACCTCGCCGTACGACCAGGAACGGATCAGCTCCGGGGACGCCAGCGCGATCTTGATCGAATCGAACTCCGGCGTGGTGCGCTGCTGATTGAACAGATTGAGCAAATCTTTCATTGCATAAGCTCCTGTAACCCTCGGGTTACTTGATCTCTTCCAGGTCGATGTCGATGCCGAGCGAGCGGATTTCCTTCACCAGCACGTTGAAGGATTCCGGCATGCCAGCCGCCATCTCGTGGTTGCCGTCGACGATGTTCTTGTACATCTGGTTGCGGCCCTGCACGTCGTCGGACTTCACCGTGAGCATTTCCTGCAGGGTGTAAGCCGCGCCGTAGGCTTCCAGCGCCCAGACTTCCATTTCGCCGAAACGCTGACCGCCGAACTGCGCCTTGCCGCCCAGCGGCTGCTGGGTGACGAGCGAGTACGGACCGGTCGAACGCGCGTGCATCTTGTCGTCGACCAAGTGGTTGAGTTTGAGATAGTGCATGTAGCCGACGGTGACCGGACGGTCGAACGCCTCGCCGGTGCGGCCGTCGTACAGCATCGTCTGGCCCGACTCGGGCAGCTCCGCCAGCCTCAGCATCGCCTTCAGCTCGGCTTCCTCGGCACCGTCGAACACCGGGGTGGCCATCGGCACGCCGTCCTGCAGATTGTTCGCCAGCGTGATGATTTCCTCATCGGTCAGCGACTTCAGGTCGACATGCTGCACGGCACCGGCGACGTGGTGGTTGTAGATCTGGTCGAGGAACTCGCGGATCTTCGCCACCTTCTCCTGTGCTTCGAGCATCTTCTGGATCTTCTTGCCCAGGCCTTTCGCAGCCCAGCCCAAGTGCACTTCCAGAATCTGGCCGATGTTCATACGCGAAGGCACGCCCAGCGGGTTCAGGCAGATGTCGATCGACGTGCCGTCAGCCATGTACGGCATGTCTTCCACCGGCACCACGTTGGACACCACGCCCTTGTTGCCGTGACGGCCGGCCATCTTGTCGCCCGGCTGAATGCGGCGCTTCACGGCCAGGAACACCTTGACCATCTTCAGCACGCCCGGTGCGAGGTCGTCGCCCTGGGTGATCTTTGCCTGCTTTTCCTTGAAGCGCTTGTCGAACTCTTCCTTGTGACGCTTGACCTGCTCGGACGCGCGCTCAAGGAACTCGACCGTGGCTTCGTCCTTGGGATTGACCTTGAACCAGTCGTCCTTCTTCAGGCCGTCGAGATATTCGTTGGTGATCTCGGCACCACGCTTGAGACCGGCCGGGCCGCTGTTGGCGACCTTGCCGACGAGCTGTGCGCGCATACGGTTGTAGATCGCGCCTTCGAGGATGCGGAACTGGTCGTCGAAGTCCTTGCGGATGCGCTTGATTTCCATCTCTTCGATCTGGCGCGCGCGCTTGTCCTTCTCGATGCCGTCGCGCGTGAACACCTGCACGTCGATGACCGTACCGTCCATGCCCGGCGGCACGCGCAGCGAGCTGTCCTTCACGTCCGAGGCCTTCTCGCCGAAGATCGCACGCAACAGCTTTTCTTCCGGCGTGAGCTGGCTTTCGCCCTTGGGCGTGACCTTGCCGACCATGATGTCGCCGGCCTTCACTTCCGCGCCGATGTAAACGATGCCGGATTCGTCCAGACGCGCCAGCGCCTGCTCGCCAACGTTCGGGATGTCGGCGGTGATTTCCTCCGCGCCCAGCTTGGTGTCGCGCGCAATGCAGGACAGCTCCTCGATGTGGATCGAGGTGTAGCGATCTTCCTGCACGACACGCTCGGAGAGCAGGATCGAGTCTTCGAAGTTATAGCCGTTCCACGGCATGAAGGCGATCAGCATGTTCTGGCCGAGCGCGAGCTCGCCCAGGTCGGTCGACGAACCGTCGGCCAGCGTGTCGCCCTTCGCCACCAAGTCACCCACGTTCACCAGCGGACGCTGATTGAGGTTGGTGTTCTGGTTGGAACGGGTGTACTTGGTCAGCGTATAGATATCGACGCCGGCATCGTTTTCGCCGACTTCGCTCTCGTTCACGCGCACCACGATACGGGCTGCGTCGACCTGGTCGATCACGCCGCCGCGCTTGGCGGTGACGATGACACCCGAGTCACGCGCCACGGCGCGTTCGATGCCGGTACCCACTAGCGGGGTCTGCGAACGCAGGGTCGGCACGGCCTGGCGCTGCATGTTCGCGCCCATCAGCGCGCGGTTCGCGTCGTCGTGTTCCAGGAACGGCACCAGCGCCGCTGCGACCGACACGGTCTGCATCGGCGAGACGTCCATATAGTTGATCTCGGCCGACGGGCGCAGCTCCGACTCGCCGCGGAAACGGCAGGACACGAAGTCCTCGACGAAGCGTCCGTCCTTGAGCGGCGAGTTCGCCTGCGCGATCACGTGGTCGCCCTCTTCGATCGCCGACAGGTATTCCACCTGGTTGGTGACCTTGCCGTCCACGACCTTGCGGTACGGCGTCTCGAGGAAGCCGTACTGGTTGGTGCGCGCGTACACGGCGAGCGAGTTGATCAGGCCGATGTTCGGGCCTTCCGGCGTTTCGATGGTGCAAACGCGACCGTAGTGCGTGGGGTGCACGTCGCGCACTTCGAAGCCCGCGCGCTCACGCGTCAGACCACCCGGTCCCAAGGCGGAAACGCGACGCTTGTGGGTCACCTCCGACAGCGGGTTGTTCTGGTCCATGAACTGTGAAAGCTGCGAGGAGCCGAAGAACTCCTTCACCGCCGCCGCGACCGGCTTGGCGTTGATCAGATCCTGCGGCGTCAGGCTCTCGGCTTCGGCCAGCGAAAGGCGCTCGCGCACCGCACGCTCCACGCGCACCAGGCCGATGCGGAAGGTGTTCTCCGCCATTTCGCCCACCGAACGCACGCGACGGTTGCCGAGGTGGTCGATGTCGTCCACCGTGCCGTGACCGTTCTTGATGTCGATCAGCACCTTCAGCACGTCGAGGATGTCGGAGCTTTCGCCCTGCGCGGCGACCAGCGCCTGCGCCTCTTCGTTCTTCAGTTCGCCGAAGTACTTCTGGTCGTACAGCACGCCGGGGCCAAGGATCTCCTTGCGGCCGACGCGACGGTTGAACTTCATGCGGCCCACCGCCGACAGGTCGTAGCGGTCGAAGGTGAAGAACAGGTTGAAGAACAGGTTCTGCGCCGCTTCCTTGGTCGGCGGCTCGCCCGGACGCATCATGCGGTAGATTTCCACCAGCGCTTCAAGCTGCGTCTTGGTGCTGTCGATGCGCAAGGTGTGCGAGATGTAGGCGCCGCGATCGAGATCGTTCACATACAGGGTAGGCAGCGTCTCGATGCCGGCCTTGCGGAAGTTCTCGAGTTGCTCGGCGGTGATTTCGTCGTTCGCGGCAGCCAGCAGCTCGCCGGTCTTCGAATCGACGATGTCGATGGCGAGGATGCGGCCGACCGGGTAATCATCCGGCACTTCCAGCGCAGTGATGTTCTCGGCCGCAAGCTGACGCACATGGCGCGCAGTAATGCGCTTGCCGGCTTCCACCAGCACCTTGTCGCCGATCATCAGGTCGAAGCTCAGCGTTTCGCCACGCAGACGTTCGGCGACCAGCTCCAGCGTGGTGCCGCCCTTCTTGCCGAGGTGGAACACGTTGTGCTCGAAGAAGATCGCAAGCATCTCTTCGTTGCTGTAGCCGAGCGCACGCAGCAGCACGGTCACCGGCAGCTTGCGGCGACGGTCGATACGGGTGAACAGCGCGTCCTTGGGATCGAATTCGAAGTCCAGCCAAGAGCCGCGGTAGGGAATCACGCGCGCCGAAAACAGCAGCTTGCCGGAGCTGTGCGTCTTGCCACGGTCATGGTCGAAGAACACGCCCGGCGAACGATGCAGCTGCGACACGATCACGCGCTCGGTGCCGTTGATGATGAAGGTGCCGGTGTCGGTCATGAGCGGGATTTCGCCCATGTAGACTTCCTGCTCCTTCACATATTTCACGGCCTTCTTCGAAGCCGGGCTGTCCTTGTCGTAGATCACCAGGCGCACGGTGACGCGCAGCGGCGCGCCGAAGGTCATGCCGCGGTTGCGGCATTCGCGCTCGTCGAACGGCGGTTCACCAAGACGGTAATCGACGTATTCAAGGGCCGCGTTGCCCGAGTAGCTGACGATCGGAAACACGGACTTCAAGGCGGCGTGCAGACCTTTGTCTTCGCGCTGCTTGGGAGCAACTTCCTCCTGCAGGAATTCACGGTAGGAATCGGTCTGGATAGTCAGCAGGTTAGGCACGCCCAGTACGGGCGGACGCTTGCCGAAATCCTTGCGGATACGCTTCTTCTCGGTAAACGAGTAGGTCATGATCGGTGACGCCTCGGTTCGCTGTGGCGCCGGTGGTGCACACACCGGCTAAATTGGGAAACTTGGATCTGGGGGATCGAGGGTGGGAAGTCTTAAGACCAGCCATCCTCCATGCCCCGGAGCTCCAGAGCGTCCGTACTTGATGTGTCTGAAAAGGGCTCCTGCCCTTTTCGGACACGCCCGGTCTAATGACCGGGCTCCGATGAACCAAGTGCAAGCACTTGGTTCGCGGCGGGCCATCCGTGGCCCGCTGCTGGCTGCTGCGCAGCCAGCACGCAGCCAAGTGAAGCGGGCAAAGCCCGGGGACTTACGCCCCCAGGCTTGGCTTGCGCTGGATCAAACTGACGGCGCGCAAGAGCGCCAATTACTTCAGTTCGACCTTGGCGCCGGCGGCTTCGAGGTCCTTCTTGAACTTCTCGGCGTCTTCCTTCGACACGGCTTCCTTCAGGACGCCACCCGACTCGGTCAGGTCCTTGGCTTCCTTCAGGCCGAGGCCGGTGATCGCGCGAACAGCCTTGATCACGTCGACCTTCTTCTCGCCGGCGTTCACCAGAACGACGTCGAATTCGGTCTTCTCTTCGACAGCGGGAGCCGCGGCACCACCACCGCCAGCCATGACGACCGGAGCAGCGGCGGACACGCCAAACTTCTCTTCGATGGCCTTCACCAGCTCCATCACTTCCATCAGCGACTTGGCGGCTACGGCTTCAACGATCTGTTCGTTGGTAAGGGACATTTGATTTACCTCTGGAAATTGAATTCGTTTGGATCGCGTCGAAACTTAGGCAGACGCGGCTTCGGCCGGGGCAGCTTCGCCGCCACCCTGCTTGTCGGCCACGGCCTTGACGGCGCGCGCAAACATCGCAGCGGGTTCGGCCAGCACACGGGCCAGCATGGCGAGGGCCTCTTCGCGGGTCGGCAGCGAGGCCAGCACTTCGACGTGCGTAGCCGGCAGCAGCTTGCCTTCCACCGAGACGACTTTCGCCTTCAGCTTGTCGTTGCCCTTGGCGAATTCCTTGATCAGACGACCGGCAGCGCCGGGCTCTTCCATCGAGAATGCGTACAGCAGCGGACCGGTCAGGGCGTCCTTGACGACCTCGAACTCGGTACTCACCACGGCGCGCGAAGCCAGCGTGTTCTTGACGACTTTCAAGAAAACGCCGGTTTCACGAGCCTTCTTGCGCATCGCGGTCATCTGTTCGACCGTGGTGCCCGCATACTCGGCAGCGACCAAGGAGTGAGCCTTCGCGGCCACGGCGGCCAGTTCGGCGACTACTTCTTGCTTCTGAGAGAGATTCAGAGCCATGTTTCACTCCTCTTATGAACTCCGCTTACGGCTCCTGCCGCGTGCGGTCCTGAGCGATGCCGTCCTTGACATCGGGGACTTGAGGTCCCGGGTGGTGGCCTTTCCAGAGCGATTCCAGAAGGGGCAGCACCATCTACGCAGGCTGGGGATTTAAGCGACCAAAGTTGGCGGCGACGGCGATTCCTTTGCCAGATAAAGAGCTCCCTGCCCGTCGTCGTCGCGCGCTGGTCGCGCCTGCGGTCTTTGACGGCGGCTCCGGCTTACGCCGGGGCTACCCTCAAAAACTGCCTGCGCAGACATGCGTCCGCGCAGGACTTGAACTTGTTACTTGGCCGAGGCCGCGCTCAAGGTCGACGTATCGACCGGCACGCCCACGCCCATCGTGCTGGACAGCGCAACCTTCTGCAGGTACTGGCCCTTGGCGGTAGCCGGCTTGGCCTTCATCAGGTCTGCGATCAGCGCATTCAGGTTGTCTGCCAGTTGCGCAGCTTCGAAGCTGGCCTTGCCGATGGTGGCGTGAATGATGCCCGCCTTGTCGTTGCGGAACTTCACCTGGCCGGCCTTGGCGTTCTTCACGGCCGTGACGACATCGGCGGTGACCGAGCCATCCTTCGGATTCGGCATCAGGCCACGCGGGCCAAGCAGCTGGCCCAGCTTGCCGACCACGCGCATTGCGTCCGGCGTGGCGATCACGCGACCGAAGTCGAGATCGCCTGCCTGCATGCGCTCAGCCAGATCGTCCATGCCGACTGCGTCGGCTCCGGCCGCCTTGGCGGCTTCGGCTTTTTCGCCGGCCGGGCAGAACACGGCGACCTTGATCGTCTTGCCGGTGCCGTGCGGCAGCAGCGAGGAGCCGCGCACGCCCTGGTCCGACTTCTTGGCATCGATGCCGAGGCGCACGGCCACATCCACCGACTCCACAAACTTCGCCTTGGCGTTGTCCTTGATGATCTTGAGGGCGTCATCGAGGGCATAGGTCTTGCCCGGTTGCACCGCGGCCTGGGCCGCCTTCATACGCTTCGTGAGCTTTGCCATGTCTTAACCCTCCACCACCAGGCCCATGCTGCGCGCGCTACCGGCAATGGTGCGCACCGCGGCGTCCAGATCAGCAGCCGTGAGATCCGGCTCCTTCTGCTTGGCAACTTCTTCCAGCTGCTTGCGGGTGATCTTGCCGACCTTGTCGGTGTTCGGCTTGGACGAGCCCTTGGCGACGCCGGTGACCTTCTTGATCAACACGGTGGCCGGCGGGGTCTTGGTGATAAAGGTGAAGGTGCGGTCCGAGTAGGCCGTGATGATGACCGGGATCGGCATCCCTGGCTCCATCTTCTGCGTAGCGGCGTTGAAGGCCTTGCAGAATTCCATGATGTTCAGGCCGCGCTGACCCAGGGCCGGGCCCACGGGCGGCGACGGGTTGGCCTGACCGGCCTTGACCTGCAGCTTGATATAACCGACGACTTTCTTTGCCATTTGGTGGTTTCCTCGCGAGTTCCAGCGCCTTGCGGCTCCTCGCTGCGCACAATCCCTGGTGAGAGGGAAGCCTGCGATCCTGCGGGCTCCAGAAATACGGACACGCCGAGTCGAAAGACTCCGGCGTGAACCGAATAGTTTAGAGACGTTCGGGGCTTTAAGCAAGCCCTATGCCGTATGGCAGGGTCAGGCCTTCTCGACCTGCCCGAATTCCAGCTCGACGGGGGTGGACCGCCCAAAGATCAGCACCGCTACGCGCAGGCGGCTCTTCTCGTAATTGACCTCTTCGACCACGCCGTTGAAGTCGTTGAACGGACCATCGATCACACGGACCATTTCGCCCGGCTCGAACAGCACCTTCGGCTTGGGCTTGTCCACGCCCTCGCGAACCCGGCTCAGGATGGTATCCGCCTCGCTGTCGCGGATCGGCATGGGACGGTCGGCCGTGCCGCCGATGAAGCCCATCACCTTGGGCGTTTCCTTCACCAGATGCCAGCATTCGTCATCGATCCGCGGCGCCTTGCCCTCGGTATCGGTTTCGATCTGCACCAGCACATAGCCAGGGAAAAACTTGCGCTCGCTGCGGCGCTTCTGGCCGCTGCGCATTTCCACGACTTCCTCGGTCGGCACCAGCACTTCGCCGAACTTCTCTTCCATGCCGGCGCGATGGATGCGCTCGTTCAGCGACTTCTTGACCTGGTTCTCAAAGCCGGAATAAGCATGGACGACGTACCAACGCTTGCTCATCGCACGCTCCTCATTACGAGCCCAGCTTCAACAGATGGTCCAATACCACCCACTTCAACAGAAAATCGATCGCACCCAGCAACAGAGACAGGACGATCACGACAACGATAATAACGCCGGTGGTCTTGATGGTCTCGTCCCGCGTGGGCCAGACCACCTTGCGCATTTCGAACTGCGATTCGGCGAGAAAGTGACGCGCACGGCGGCCCGGCGCCGTGAAGGCGGCGATGGCCAACGCAATGACCACGGCAACGAGAATGGTGACCAGGCGCAATGGCGAGGCGGCACCGATGTTGCCTAGGTAGGTATAGCCGACGATACCGGCCGCCAGCACCAGCACGGCCAGCACCAGCTTGCCGATGTCGGCACTGCTTGTGCCTTTGGACTGTTCAGCCTTGGTATTCATGCGCGTCATGCGGATGCCTCGGGCATCGGCCATACCAGCCGCTGCGACGCACCCGCCATCATTCCTTAAAGAAGATGGCACGCCAGGAGGGACTCGAACCCCCAACCTGCGGTTTTGGAGACCGCTGCTCTGCCAATTGAGCTACTGGCGTACGGATTAAAACTTACGGGACCCGGTACTGGAATCCAGGACCCGGAGGGCCAGGACTAACCCGGCCTTGTCCGCGTCCCGAGTTCCGGCCTCGGGTCCCGCCAATGATATTACTTGGTGATCTTGGCGACGACGCCGGCGCCCACCGTACGGCCGCCTTCACGGATCGCAAAGCGCAGGCCTTCGCTCATCGCGATCGGGGCAAT
>NZ_RYYV01000043.1 GCF_003977665.1 Dyella choica
CGGAGATCTTCTTTGAGCATTACATCAAGGCTCGCGATGGCCTCGCTCCGGCTGATGCACTTGGAGGTTGAATCTGCCGTTACTTTTCTTTGGGCCCGCAAAGAAAAATGACTCGGGCGCCTACGGCGTCCGAAAGCGCCGCAGGCAATGGTTCAACCTACGACATGCAGCAACCGTGCGACGACGAAAAATGGGGCCGTTGGGGATTTACACCCCAACCTACGTGAACCCCTACAGGATCTCCAACACCCTCTCAGGCGGACGCCCAATCACCGCCTTGCCGTTGGCGACGACGATAGGCCGCTCGATCAGCCGCGGATGCTTCACCATCGCAGCGATCAGCGTTTCCTCGTCGAGCGATGGATCATCGAGCCCCAACTGCTGATACTCGTCCTCACCCGTGCGTAGCAATTGCCGCGCGGTGACGCCGAGCTGCAAGAGCAGTGCTTTCAGCTCAGCGTCGCTGGGTGGCGTTTCGAGATAGTTGATGACCTCGAACGGCTTGCCGTGCTGCTCCAGCAAGGCAAGCGCACCGCGCGATTTCGAGCAGCGGCTGTTGTGATAGATGCGTATCATCAAGAATCAGCGATTGCCGGAACGATTGCCGCCACCGCCACCCTGGCCGTGCGGACGATTGCCGCGCTGAGGGCGGCCACCACTCGGGCGATTTCCGCCACCCGTTGGACGATTGCCACCGCCACCACGGCTATTGCGATTGCCGCTGCCGCCACCGGCATTGAAGCCGCCGTACGGACTGTTCGAGCCGCCGCCACCACGACGATTGCCTTGCGCCTGGCCGCCGCCATGGCTGCGGCCGCCTTCGCGCGTCTCGCCGGCAAACCAGGTGCGGGCGGGCGGTAGTTCCTGGCCGGGGCCGATGCCGCGCTTCTTCTTGCCGTGTGCCTTCTGTTGGCGATCCGGTACGGCCACGTTGCCGTTCACTTCGCGATTCGGATTCGGGCGGCGCTTCTGCTTGCCGCGTGCAGGCTCTTCGCGGATACGGTCGAAGGCACGCAGCTCGCGGGCTTCGTCGTGATAGCCGCCGCTCCATGCCGCGGTGCCACTCTTTTCCGGGCGATATTCGACGACGTTGCGCGGCGCGCGGCGCTGGTGCAGCACGGGGCTCAAGGTGAGCACCGGTTGCGGGGCGCCAAGGCCGGCCGATTTGCGCAGCTCTTTTACGGCATCTTCGTTAAGCGCTTCGCAATCGCCGCGGCGCAACATGCGAGGCAGCTCGGTGCTGCCGTAGCGAATGCGCTTCAGGCGGCTGACCAGGAAACCCTGCGAATCCCACAGGCGACGCACTTCGCGGTTGCGGCCTTCGCGAATCACCACGCGGAACCAGCTATGGCTGCCGCCGCGACTGATGACGGCGATTTCGTCGAAGCGGGCGGGACCGTCTTCGAGCTCCACGCCGGCCTTGAGCTTTTCGATCACTTCGTCGGGCACTTCGCCGTGCACGCGGCACAAGTATTCGCGCTCCAGGCCGCTACGCGGATGCATCAGCGCGTTGGCGAGGTCGCCGTCGGTGGTCAGCAGCAATAGGCCGGTAGTGTTGATGTCCAGGCGGCCCACGGCGACCCAGCGCGCACCTTTCAGTCGCGGCAGCTGTTCGAACACGGTGGGGCGGCCTTCGGGGTCTTCGCGCGTGGTCACCACGCCTTCGGGCTTGTGATAGACCAGTACTTCGGCATCATCGCGGCTGTCGGTGGCGACCACGAATTGCTTGCCGTCGATCACGACGCGATCGCCGGCGCGCACGCTGGCGCCGATGGTGGCAGGACCGCCGTTTACTTCGACCTCACCGGCCTGGATGCGTTGCTCCAGCATGCGGCGCGAGCCAAGCCCGGCGTTGGCGAGCACTTTGTGCAGGCGCTCTTCGATTTGCGGGGTGTTCTCAGGCGGCGTGGCGCGCTTGAGGCTCAATACGGATTTTTGTGGCGCATTCATGCGCGGTACTCCTCGGTGTCTTGCTCGGCGGCGCCTTCAGCGGCGTCCGCGGGATTCGCTGCCTCATCGGCAGTGGAAGGATGGGTTTCAGTTTCGGTGACGGCGTTCGCTTCGTCAGCGAATTCGCCGGAATGGGACGGGACTGCTTCGGTGGATTCTGCGGAGGGTTCTGCGTGGGGTGGAGGTTCCGGATGCTGCTGACCCTGGTCCGGCAATGCTTCGTCGGTCGGCGTCACGTAATGCTCGGCGTCGACCGGTTCCTGCTCGGAGCGTTCTTCTTCTTCTTCGGCGTGTGTTTCGCCGACGAACGCATCGGCTTCTTCAGCCTCCGGGTCGATCGGCAGATCGCGTATGGGCCGGGGTGGAACGGGTTCGTTGTCCAGGCGCAGCTGCGGGTCTTCCATGTCGCGGATTTCGGACAGTGGCGGCAGCTCGTCCAGCGATTTGAGGTTGAAGTAGTCGAGGAAGGCGCGGGTGGTGCCGTACAGGGCCGGCTTGCCGGGTACGTCGCGGTGGCCGACGACGCGGACCCATTCGCGCTCTTCCAGTGTCTTGACGATGTTGGAAGACACTACCACGCCGCGGATCTGCTCGATTTCCGGCCTCGTGATGGGTTGCCGGTAGGCGATCAACGCCAGCGTCTCCAGCAGGGCGCGCGAGTAGCGGCTGGGTTTTTCCGACCACATGCGCGACACCCAGGGGTATACGTCCTGCCGTACCTGGTAACGGAAGCCGGAGGCGACCTCCTTCAGTTCCACGCCGCGACCCTGGCTATCCTCGGCCAGTTGCTCGAGCGCCATGGCGATTTGCGCACGGTCGACCTCGTCTTCCTCGACGAACAGCTCGCCCAGCTGCGCCACGCCCAACGGCTGGCTGGCGGCCAGCAGGGCGGCTTCGATAATCGGTTTGAGTTGCTCGATCTGCATAGCCTTAGGATCGGGTGTCCATTGCAGTTGCGCTCTTGTTGCTGTCGGTTACTCGCCACCGTAGGCGGCATTCGGTTCCTCGAACAAATCGTTGCCACCGGTGTCCTCCATTACGGTTTCTTCGTGGGCCGAGGAAGCGTTGGCTTTCACGTAGATCGGCGCCAGCGGTTCTTCCTGCACGATACTGACCAGAAACTCCTTGGCCAGCTCCAGCATGGCCAGGAAGGTGACCACCACGCCCAGGCGTCCTTCGCTCGCGTCGAACAGCGTTTCGAAGCGGTGGAACTGGTCGCCGTCCAGGCGGCTGAGCAGTTCGCCCATGCGCTGGCGCACACTTAGCGCCTCGCGCTTGATCGCGTGATGCCCGAACAATTCGGCCCGGTGCAGCACGTCTTTCAGGGCCAGCAGCATTTCCTTCAGATCCAGCGGCGGCGGCAGCTTCACCACGTTGCGCTCACCCGCGTCGGCCTGCGCCAGCACCGTGTCGCGTTCCAGGCGGGGCAGGGCTTCGATGTCCTCCGCGGCCTTCTTGAAGCGTTCGTACTCTTGCAGCCGGCGCACCAGTTCGGCGCGGGGGTCTTCCTCCAGGCCTTCTTCCGTGGGCGGGCGTGGCAGCAGCAGCCGCGATTTGATTTCGGCCAGAATCGCCGCCATCAGCAGGTATTCGGCGGCCAGCTCCAGGCGCATCACGTCGCGCATCATGTCGATGTATTCCATGTACTGCCGGGTGATTTCGGCAATCGGAATATCGAGAATGTCCAGATTCTGCCGGCGGATCAGATACAGCAACAGATCCAGCGGCCCTTCGAACGCCTCCAGGATCACTTCCAGCGCATCCGGAGGAATGTACAGATCCTGCGGCATCTGCAGGATGGGTTCGCCGCGCACGATGGCCAGCGGCATTTCCTGCTGCTGCGGAACTCCCGCGAACGCGTCTTGCGTTGCTAGTACAGGCTGAGACTCGGTTGGCTCAGTGCTCATCAATGCATGTCGTTGATCCGCCCCATGGGGGCTGGCGTTCTGTTGACGACTCGAAACTCTCTCCCACATGGAAACCTAAGAGTTCCTGCCTGGAAGGCCTCAGGTGTTTGAGGCGATTCCGATAAAGCTCATCTGCGCGATGCCCGCCAAGCGCGCGGTTTCCCGCGATGCCGGTCCTGATGAACCCAACGCCTGACGGACCCCACGGTCGTGGTTCGTGTCAGGCTGGCAGCCGCCGGAGGCCGGTCGGTAACGGATACCTGTGTCACTGATACGACCGGGTATGAACCGGCGTAACGCCGCTGGCGTCGCCCGCGATTCGCAAAGGTCGGCTGAGCACATCGGGTGAGAGCCATTTCGGCCGGGGTTCCCGGCGATCATCCGTGCATGGCTCCACGCGCAGTTACAGATTAGCGTCACGGCTGCGGCATGTCTAGCGAAGGCTTCAGCCGCGGTAACGGGTTGTCAAAGCCTGCCCGGGGAATCCAGGCCGCATCCAGGGATGCTCTGATCTATTCCAAGTGCCCGGCATGACGTCCAGAGGGCCCGCAGGGCGGGGCGCGCGGCACAAAGCAGTGACGGGGACGAATAGATCTGGGCATCCCCAGGCCCTGCCGACAGGAACTCCCGGGCTGCGGCAGCATGTGACCCTATGCGGCGGCGGCGGCGCCCTGACGCGGCTGCAACACGCCTGATTCAGCAATGAAACGCGGCTGTAGCAGTGGCATGTGGCTTGCTTCATCATATGAGCGCATCCGGGGGACGCCAGTTAGGACTACGCTGGTGCCCGACGAGTGACGAAGCTGCCGGGAGGTCCGGGTTCATCGCTACGCAGGATCGGATCTGGGCGCCGCGTCGGCGTCGGGGTGGTTGGGAGATGAAAAAGATGACGACAAAAGATGGGCACGCGACGGACGGTTCCGATGGGGAGCATTTGCGCCCCGCGCGCATGCGCATCAAGACCACGGTATTGATGAGTCACGGCGAGGAATCCCATAGCACCGACCTGATCGATATCTCGGCGACCGGCGCCTTGTTGCGTCGCCCGAGCGGCTGGAACGGAAAGGCGGGCCAGAGCTGGGTACTGGACATGATCTTCGGCGGCGACCTGCATATCCACCTGGAGGCGAAGGTGGCGCGCGTGTCGGAACGGCACATCGGATTTGCCTACACGCACATTCCGGAGGACAAGCAGGTGCCGCTGTGGAACCTGCTGGGCGGCTACGCCGACATTCTGGAGATGTGGCACCACGAGTAGGTTGGGGTTGGCACCCCAACCTGCGATGGCATCCTGAGCCTACCCGGCAACAGCTGAAGGCTTCTTCTCGTCCCGCAGCTCGCGCCGCAGGATCTTGCCTACATTGCTCTTGGGCAGCGCATCGCGGAATTCGATGCTCTTCGGACGTTTGTAGCCGGTGAAGTTCTCCCGGCAGAACTGCTTGAGCTCATCTACGGTGAGGTTCGGATCCTTGCGCACCACGAACAGCTTGACGGCTTCCCCGGAGTGTTCGTCGGGAATGCCGATGGCGGCAACCTCGGCCACGCCCGGATGCTTCATCACGGTATCCTCGATCTCGTTCGGGTACACGTTGAAGCCGGACACCAGGATCATGTCCTTCTTGCGGTCGACGATATAGACGTAGCCGTTTTCATCCATCTTGGCGATGTCGCCGGTGTGCAGCCAGCCATCCGCCGTGAGCACCTTGGCGGTTTCGTCGGGACGCTGCCAGTAGCCCTTCATCACTTGCGGGCCGTGCACCATCAGCTCGCCCACTTCGCCGAGCCCTAAGGGCTGATTGTCCTCGGACCAGATCGCCACCTCGGTGGAGGAAATCGGTAATCCGATCGAGCCGTTGTACTCCTTCAAGTCCAGCGGATTGATGCAGGCCGCGGGCGAAGTTTCGGTAAGCCCATAGGCTTCGGCCAGGGTGCAGCCGGTGACCTTCTTCCAACGCTCGGCCACTGCGCGTTGCACGGCCATGCCGCCGCCCAGGCTCAGGCGAAGATTGGAAAAATCCACGCTCTCAAAGCCCGGCGTGTTGAGCAGGCCGTTGAATAACGTGTTGACGCCGGTGATCACCGAGAAGCGCGAGTTGCGCAATTCCTTCACGAAGGCCGGCATGTCGCGCGGATTGGTGATGAGGATATTCAGGCCGCCCAGGCGCATGAACACCAGGCCGTTCGCGGTCAGCGAGAAGATGTGATACAGCGGCAGGGCGGTGATGACGATCTCGCGTTCCTGCCTGAGGTTCGCGCCGATCCAGGCGCCGGCCTGCATCATGTTCGCCACCATATTGCCGTGCGTGAGCATGGCACCTTTGGCCACCCCGGTGGTGCCGCCGGTGTATTGCAGAAAAGCAATGTCTTCATGCGTGATGGAAGGCTTCGGCGCCGCGTGCTTCGCGCCCGCGACCAACGCATCCTTGAAACGCACCGCGTGCGGCAGCGAGTAGGGCGGTACCATCTTCTTGACGTGCTTGAGCACGAAGTTGATCAGTACGCCTTTGGGACCTAGCAAATCGCCGATGCCGGTGGTGACGATGTGCTTCACCTGGGTTTCGGCCAACACCTGCTGCAAGGTCGCAGCGAAGTTGTCCAGCACGACGATGGCGGCCGCACCGGAATCTTCCAGCTGATGCTTGAGTTCGCGAGCGGTGTACATCGGATTGGTGTTCACCACCACCATGCCGGCGCGCAACGCGCCGAACAGGGCGATCGGATACTGCAGGATGTTCGGCAGCATGATCGCGACGCGGTCGCCCTTGGAGAGCTTCAGCTCGCCTGTGAGATAAGCGGCGAACTGCCGGCTCAGCGTGTCGATATCGTCATAGCTCAGCCGCTTGCCGAAGCTGGAGAAAGCGTCACGCTCGCGATAGCGCCCAAAGGCTTCCTCCAGTACGGCGACCACCGAGGCGTACTGGTTTACATCGATTTGCGCGGGTACGCCATCCGGGTAGTGACTCAGCCACGGGTGCTGATTGCTCATGTTCGATTCCAAGCTCCATGAATTAATGCCAATGGTGACGAGCGCGCGCATCAGGCATCATGACGGCGAGGCATTGGAGCATACGCCGGCGTACAGCGGCAAGCCGCGTCGCAGCGAGGTCTCCCAAGGGAAAGCCAGTGGATGCCAGGCATGAATTTTCTGTACCGATTTTCGTACATCGCCCTATTGACGCTGGCCGTCGCAGGGTGCCATCGCGCGCCGGATGAGGTGCTGATTCGGCAAGCCATCGACAAGGCGGCCCAGGCTGCCGAGCAAGTGGACGCAACGGCGGTCATCAAGCCGCTTACCGATGATTTCGATGGCAACGGTGGCTCGATGACCAGCCAGGACATCGCCAACCTGCTGCGCGCAGCGAGGTTTCGGGGCGAGACGCTGCATGCTGTGCTCGGGCCGGTGGATGTGCAGCCGCGTGGCGAGCGATTTGTGGCTAGCTTTAGCGTGACCCTGACCAGCGGTGGGAAATTGTTTCCATCGCAACTGGGCGTCTACCAGGTGGAAACCGCGTGGCGCAGGGAAGGGCGTGACTGGCGCTGCTATAGCGCGACGTGGACGCAGCAGCTTTGAGTTCGTTCGAATCTTAATGATTTGTCCGATTGCTGAGATCTGCTCCCTCCCCTACGTGTAGTAGGGGAGGGCTGGGGTGGGGTGAAGCAACCTCGCGGTGAACTCAAACACGCTGGCAAGCTCGTGCAACCCCACCCTATCCCTCCCCTGCAAGCAGGGGAGGGAACTTCTTACCAAGCAGCTGAGACTCGACGCTCTTAATCAGGTGCAAGCAGAGGAGGGAGCCAGCTTTCATCAGGCCGCTTTCTTGCCGGCCAACTGCCGCAGCACGTACTGCAAGATGCCGCCGTGCCGGAAGAACTCCCGTTCCTTCGGCGTAAGCAGCAGCACCTTCACGGTGAAGGTTATTTCGCCGTGCTCGCCCTTGGCCACCACCTTGGCTTCCTTCGCGTAACCGTCCTGCAAGCCGGTGATCTCGAAGGTCTCCTTGCCGGTCAGGCCCAGCGACTTTGCATTTTCGCCATCCTTGAACTGCAGCGGCAGCACGCCCATGCCGACCAGGTTGGAGCGGTGGATGCGCTCGAAGCTTTCCGCCATGACGGCTTTCACCCCGAGCAGCAGCGTGCCCTTGGCAGCCCAGTCGCGTGAGGAACCGGTGCCGTATTCCTTGCCGGCGATCACCACCAGCGGCGTGCGATCGGCTTTGTACTTCATCGCGGCATCGTAGATGGCCATCTGCTCGCCGCTGGGCACATACAGCGTGTAACCGCCCTCCACGCCGTCCAGCATCAGGTTCTTGATGCGGATATTGGCGAAGGTGCCGCGCACCATCACGTCGTCGTTGCCACGGCGCGAACCGTACGAATTGAAGTCCTTCGGCTCAACGCCCTTGGCGATCAGGAAGCGGCCGGCGGGGCTGTCCTTCTTGATGGAGCCGGCGGGCGAAATGTGATCGGTGGTGATCGAATCGCCGAACAGGCCAAGCACGCGCGCGCCGTGGATGTCTTCGATCCGGCCCGTCTCCATGGTCATGCCTTCGAAGTAGGGCGGGTTCTTGATATAGGTGGATTCGGCCCACTGGTACACCGCACCTTCCGGCGAAGGGATGCTGTTCCAGCGGCTGTCGCCCTTGAACACATCGGCGTAGTTCTTCTTGAACATCTCCGGGCTGACCGCACCGGCGATGACATTGGAGATTTCCTGGTTGCTCGGCCAGATGTCCTTCAAGTACACCGGCTTGCCGTCGCTGCCCGACCCCAGCGGATCGGTGGCGAGATTGATGTCCAACGAACCGGCTAGTGCGTAGGCCACCACCAGCGGCGGTGAGGCCAGGTAGTTCATCTTCACTTCCGGATGCACGCGGCCTTCGAAGTTGCGATTGCCGGAAAGCACGGAAGCGACGGCGAGATCGCCTTCGGCAATCCCCTTGCTGATTTCCTGCGGCAAGGGACCGGAATTGCCGATGCAAGTGGTGCAGCCGTAGCCGACGAGGTAGAAGCCGACCTTTTCCAGCTCCTTCAACAGGCCGGTTTTTTCCAGATAGTCGGTCACCACCAGCGAGCCGGGCGCGAGCGAGGTCTTCACCCACGGCTTGGCCTTCAAGCCTTTCTCGGAGGCCTTCTTGGCAACCAGGCCGGCGCCCAGCATGACGGCCGGATTGGATGTGTTGGTGCACGAAGTGATCGCGGCTATCACCACGGCGCCATCGTGCAGATGGAAGTTCTCGCCGTTCATCGATACATGCGGACCTTGCGCCAGCGCGCTGGCGTCATGGCCTACGGCGGTACCGCCGCCTTCGCCGGCAAGGCGCGCCTCGGCGCGTTCTGAGGCGCCGTTTTTACGGTTGGCAGTAAGCGCGGCAAGGGCATCTTGATAGCTCTTCTTCACGTCTTCGAGCAGCACGCGATCCTGCGGGCGCTTGGGGCCGGCCAGCGAAGGTTTCACGTCGGCAAGATCGAGTTCCAGGGTGGTGGAGAACTGCGGATGCGGCGTGTTCTCGTCGTGCCACAGTCCTTGCGCCTGGGCATACGCCTTCACCAGGTCGATCTGGTCTTCGCCGCGGCCGGACAGGCGCAGATAGTTCAGCGCCTCCTGGTCGATCGGGAAGATGCCGCAAGTCGCGCCGTATTCCGGCGCCATGTTGCCGATCGTGGCGCGATCGGCGAGCGGCAGGTGCTGGAGGCCGTCGCCGAAGAATTCCACGAACTTGCCGACCACGCCGAGCTTGCGCAGCATCTGCGTCACGGTCAGCACCAGGTCGGTGGCCGTCACCCCTTCAGGCAGCTTGCCGTTGAGCTTGAAGCCCACCACCTGCGGGATCAGCATCGAGGACGGCTGTCCAAGCATTGCCGCTTCCGCCTCGATGCCGCCCACGCCCCAGCCCAGCACGCCCAGTCCGTTGACCATGGTGGTGTGCGAGTCGGTGCCGAACACGGTATCGGGATAGGCCCAGTCCGCGCCGTCCTTGCTGCCGGTGAACACCACGCGCGCCAGATGCTCCAGGTTCACCTGATGCACGATGCCGGTGCGCGGCGGCACCACCTTGAAATTGTTGAAGGCTTTCTGGCCCCAGCGCAAAAACGCATAGCGCTCGTGATTGCGCTCGAATTCGATTTCGACGTTCTTTTCCAGCGCCGCCGGCGAGCCGAACACGTCGACCTGCACCGAATGGTCGATCACCAGCTCGGCCGGGGCGAGCGGGTTGATCTGCTTGGCATCGCCGCCCAGCTTTACCACCGCATCGCGCATCGCGGCCAGGTCCACCACGCAGGGCACCCCAGTGAAGTCTTGCAGCACCACGCGCGCGGGCATGAAGGCAATTTCCGTATCCGGCTCCGCCTTGGGATTCCACTGGGCGACCGCCTCGATTTCCCTCTTGGTGACGTTGACGCCGTCCTCGTGGCGCAGCAGGTTTTCCAGCAGGATCTTCATCGAATAAGGCAGCTGCTTCAGATCGAAGCGCTGGCCCAGTTTGGCGAGGCTGGCGATCTGGTAGGTGCTGCCGTTGACTTTGAGGGTATCGCGGGTGGCGAATGAGTCCAGCATGGGGTAACTCCTGTTGCATGAAGACTTGGAGGCGCGCGCGGCGTAAGGCTTGGGATGCTAAAGCAGCGGGCGTTAGGGGAATTGCAAGAAGGGAAGGCGTTCCGGCTTGGGGCTGCCGTGAAGTTTGAGCCAAATCCTTGACCATGCAAGTTGCGCCGGCATTGCAAGATTTCGAACGCAGGCGGAAACAGCTTGACGTTGCTGCACTTTGGCGGCGGCTGGCAAAATAGGCGGCTTCGCAGCCCCCCTTTCGGGTGAGGGCTGCCCACGGCAAACGCCATCCCGAAGGATCCGATCGCATGCTCAACGCCTATCGCCAACACGTTGCCGAGCGCGCCGCGCTGGGCGTTCCCCCGCTGCCGCTGTCAGCCCAGCAGACGGCCGGCTTGGTCGAACTGCTGAAGAACCCGCCCGCGGGCGAAGAGACCTTCCTGGTCGACCTGATCACCCACCGTGTGCCGGCCGGCGTGGACGATGCCGCCAAGGTCAAGGCGTCCTATCTCGCTGCCGTGGCCTTCGGCACTGAAAAATGCGCGCTGATCAGCCGCGAGAAGGCGACGGAACTGCTGGGCACCATGCTTGGCGGCTACAACATCCATCCGCTGGTCGAACTGCTGGATGACGCCCAGGTGGGCGGGATCGCAGCCGATGCGCTGAAGAAGACTTTGTTGGTGTTCGACGCCTTCCACGATGTCAAGGAGCGGGCCGACAAGGGCAACGCCAATGCCAAGGCGGTGCTGCAAAGCTGGGCCGATGCCGAGTGGTTCACCAGCCGTCCGGAAGTTCCGCAGAGCCTCACCATCACCGTGTTCAAGGTGCCGGGCGAGACCAACACCGACGATCTTTCCCCGGCGCCCGACGCCACCACGCGCCCGGACATCCCGCTGCACGCACTCGCCATGCTGAAGAACAAGCGCGAAGGCGCGGCGTTCCAGCCGGAAGAGGACGGCAAGCGCGGGCCGATCACGCTGATTCAGGACCTCAAGCAGCAAGGCCATCTGGTGGCCTATGTGGGCGATGTGGTCGGCACCGGCTCCAGCCGCAAGTCCGCGACCAATTCCGTGCTGTGGTGGACGGGCGAGGATATTCCCTTCATTCCGAACAAGCGCTATGGCGGCGTGTGCCTGGGCAGCAAGATCGCACCGATCTTCTACAACACCATGGAAGATGCCGGCGCGCTGCCGATCGAGCTGGACGTTTCCAGCATGGACATGGGCGACGTGATCGAGCTGCGTCCCTACGAAGGCAAGGCGCTGAAGAACGGCGCAGTGATCGCCGAGTTCAAGGTGAAGTCCGACGTGCTGTTCGACGAGGTGCGCGCTGGTGGCCGCATTCCGCTGATCATCGGCCGTGGCCTCACCGCCAAGGCGCGCGAGGCGCTGGGTCTGGCGCCCTCCACGCTGTTCCGCCTGCCGCAGAGTCCGGCCGACAGTGGCAAGGGCTACACGCTGGCGCAGAAAATGGTCGGCCGTGCCTGTGGCCTGTCGGAAGGCCAGGGGGTGCGTCCGGGTACCTACTGCGAGCCGAGGATGACCTCGGTGGGTTCGCAGGACACCACCGGCCCGATGACCCGCGACGAGCTGAAAGACCTGGCCTGTCTGGGCTTCTCCGCCGACCTGGTGATGCAGTCCTTCTGCCACACCGCGGCCTATCCGAAGCCCGTGGACGTGAAGACGCACCATGAACTGCCGGCCTTCATCTCGACGCGCGGTGGCATCAGCCTGCGTCCGGGCGACGGTGTGATCCACTCCTGGCTCAACCGCATGCTGCTGCCCGATACAGTAGGCACCGGCGGCGACAGCCATACGCGCTTCCCGATAGGCATTTCGTTCCCGGCCGGTTCCGGCCTGGTGGCGTTTGCCGCGGCCACGGGCGTGATGCCGCTGGACATGCCCGAATCGGTGCTGGTGCGCTTCAAGGGCGAACTGCAGCCGGGCGTGACGCTGCGCGACCTGGTCAACGCCATTCCGCTGTATGCCATCAAGCAAGGCCTGCTCACCGTGGCCAAGCAGGGCAAGCAGAACATCTTCTCCGGCCGCATCCTTGAAATCGAAGGCCTGCCCGACCTGAAGGTGGAGCAGGCGTTCGAGCTGTCCGATGCGTCCGCCGAGCGCTCCGCTGCCGGCTGCACGGTGAAGCTCAACCAGGCGCCGATCATCGAATACTTGAACAGCAACATCACGCTGCTGAAGTACATGATCGCGCAGGGCTATCAGGATGCCCGCAGCCTGCAGCGCCGCATCAAGGCGATGGAAGCGTGGCTGGCCAACCCGCAGCTGCTCGATGCCGACAAGGACGCCGAATACGCCGCCGTGATCGAGATCGACCTCAACCAGATCCACGAGCCGATCGTGGCGTGCCCGAACGACCCGGACGACGTCAAGACGCTGTCCGACGTGGCCGGTGCGAAGATCGACGAGGTGTTCATCGGTTCGTGCATGACCAACATCGGACACTTCCGCGCGGCTTCGAAGCTGCTGGAAGGCAAGCGCGATATTCCCACGCGCCTGTGGGTGGCTCCGCCGACCAAGATGGATCAGAAGCAGCTCACCGAGGAAGGCCACTACGGCGTGCTTGGCACCGCCGGCGCGCGCATGGAAATGCCGGGCTGCTCGCTGTGCATGGGCAACCAGGCGCAGGCACGCGAAGGGGCCACGGTGTTCTCCACCTCCACCCGCAACTTCCCGAACCGCCTGGGCAAGAACACCAATGTGTACCTGGGTTCGGCGGAGCTCGCTGCGATCTGCTCACGCCTTGGCCGCATCCCGACGCGCGAGGAATACCTGGCCGACATCGGCGTGATCAACGCCAATGGCGAGAAGATCTATCGCTACATGAACTTCGACCAGATCGCCGATTTCAAGGAAGTGGCCGATACCGTCGAAGCCTAAGCAGCATGCATCGAACAATCTCTCTCCCTTCTGGGAGGGGGTAGGCTGGGATGAAATCCCAGCATTGGGATGCTGCATGGAAAGCTGGGATTGTCATCCCAGCCTACGCGAAGCCCGGCCCATGCCGGGCTTCGTCGTTTATGCTTGCGCCATGATCTCCTCCCATTTGTCCGCCGTCTCGCTACGCGACCTGATCCTGGTGCAGGCTGTGCATCGCCACGGCAGCTTCAACAGCGCGGCCCGAGCTATGCACATCAGTCCTTCCGGCCTGTCGCATCAGGTGCAGAAAGTGGAGCAGGCACTCGGCGCACCGCTGTTCGAGCGTGGCGGGCGACGCGTGGTACCTACGGCAGGCGGGCAACGCCTGCTGGAGCAGATCGATGCCGTGCTGCTCGCCGCCGAGCATCTGCAACAGGCTGCGCGCGCGGGCGAAACCGCGTTCGGTGGAGAGTTACGCCTGGGGGTGCTGGCTACGCTAGGGCCCTATTTGCTGCCGCATCTGATCGAACCTTTTCCGCAGCATTTTCCGGGTACGCGACTCAGTTTGTCGGAAGGCAAACCGCGCGGTTTGCTGCGCCGCCTGCACGAAGGCGAACTCGATGCGGTGCTTGCACCACCGGCATCCTCGTTGAGCGGCATGGTGATGTGCCCGTTATTTTTCGAGCCGTGGGAGGTGCTGCTGCGCGCCGATCATCCACTGGCCGGCAAACGCAGCATCTCGATCGAGCAACTGGACGCAGCCCAAGCGATCCAGATGGCGGAAAGCCACGCAAACGGGGAAGGCTATGTGCAGGACGTCAGCCTGGAAAGCCTCGCGGCGCTGGTGAACTTGCGGGGTGGGCATGCGCTGGTCCCCGCGCTTGCCCACGACCGTCTCGCCTCGATGCCGGACATCGCGCTGGCGAAGATCAAGGGCGAGGCGCCTGGCCGGGAGATTGCTCTGTATTGGCGTGAGGCCTCGCCATGGCATGACAATCTGCAAGCCTTTGCAGATCTATTGCGCAAGCTGGCGAAGCAGCGTCCTGGCCTGCACCTGATCGAGCCGTAGGTTGGGGTGCAAACCCCAACATCCCCTGGTCGCAGGGTTGCTGTATGTCGTAACTGGCAGCATTGCCTGCGGCGCTTTCGGTCCCTAAAGGGACCGAGTCACTTTTCTTTGCTGGCCCAAAGAAAAGTAACGGCAGATTCAACCTCCAAGTGCATCAGCCGGAGCGAGGCCATCGCGAGCCTTGATG
>NZ_RYYV01000044.1 GCF_003977665.1 Dyella choica
GCCGTTGTTGCCGTTCTGGCCGTTGATGACCAGGTTGTTGCCGGCGGCGAGGGTGGATTTGTCGTTCAGCACCGAGCCGTTGAGGGTGATGTTGCCGCCAGCCAGAAGCTTGCTCTGCGCGCTCGCAGCGGCGAGGCGCTGCACCGCCGTCAGCGTCGCCGTGGTGATCGACTGCAGGTCGTTGTGCAGGATGTTGTGCGCATCGCCGTTGATGGCGCTGCCGTTGCACCACTGGTCGCCATCCTTGCCCGGCGTGCCCTGGCCACCGCAGAACGATTCCAGCGCGGCTTGCTGTTGCGGCGTCAGCACCTGGCTTGCTGCCATGTAGGGCAAGTGGTACTTGGGATCTAGGTCCCGGCCGCATAGGCAGCGGTAGTGATGTCGCCGACGCTTGAAAAGATGGCGTCGCGATTGAGCAGCGAACCGATTGTATGGAGCGCGGTGCTGTGGGCGGCGACGTTGCACAGCGTGGCGGCCATTACGGCGATATCTCATGCCACCAGATAGCCCCTTATCCGTTACTTCCGTTAGCTGCTTGTGGTGCAAGAACGTGTCAGCGAATGACTCCTTGTTGAGTGGTCCGATTTCGTAACGCTGGACGTTGGCGCAGCCCACTGTCCTTCTCGGCGCACCCGGCGACGATACCCAGCGTGCCGACATGAGTGCCGTTGTCACGCAAAATTCACCATCGTGATAGTTTCATCAATCCATAACGTTGACGTGGTAGTCGAACATGAGGAAGGCATTTAGTCATTCGAACTAAGGGGCACGGAGCATGCGGAAGGAACGCGGCCACCATGAGTGGCTCATGCATTTGATGGTCGGCATCGGATACGCACTGGCATATACCGCTCTTTCACCCCTCTCCGACGCGCACTGGAATCTACACACCGGCCTGCAGCTATCTTTTCTGCTCCTGGTTCCTTATCGCTATTGGCCGGCGCTGCTGGTTGGCGAAGTGGTCCCCAATACCGTCGCCATGCTTCGATGTATCGACGCCTTCGGTGTAGAAGCTGTTGCGTGGCGTTGTGTGCCGCCCATCCTAACGATCATGCCGGCTCTCTGGTGGTGCCGCGAACGTTTGAAACTTTTCCCGACACGGAAGCTGGTTGATATCAAGGTACTCATGCTGTGCGTCATGCTGGCATCGCTCGTGAGGACGCTTTACAGCTATACCTTCTTGCTGCTTGTCCATACCCCGGCGTTCAAGGCCCACCCCATCATGGCGCTGGGTTACTTCATAGGAAATACCATCGCCGTCCTCGGTGTCGTGCCGATGGTCTTGATGGTTCGGCTCGATATTCAGAACTACGGTGCCCGCGCGCTGGCGCGCAAGTGCATCATGGCGCCTTTGACTGCAGACCTGATGGTCGTTGCTTTGCCTTCGATGCTGCTGCTGACCGTCTGTATCCTGCGCGGCGGCAATGATATGCAGCACATCGCCCGCATCGCGATGTTCCTTCCGGTCGCATGGTTGACGATCAAACACGGATGGCGGGCTGCGGTCGCTGGCGGCATGCTTGCCATTATCGCGACGTGCCTGCTGACTGTTTCGCGACCCGATCCGCAACTCATCGAAACGCAGGCATTCATTGCATTTACCATTATTTGCCTAATGGCTACCGGCGCGCGCATCAGCGCGCAGCTGTTACGCGAAGCCAAACAAAAGCAACGTGATGCCAATGCACTGGCGACAGCACGGCGCTCATTGGAAGCGCACGAGCAAAGGCGCAAGCAGCTTTCGACCAAGCTCGAACACCTCGCGCTACGCCTGCATGTGACCAACCAAAGCCTCGCACACACGTTACGCAGCGGCCTTTTCGGTGTCGACGCCGAGCGGTATGCCAAGCATGTGTTGGAGGCTCCCGAGGAAGTGTATGCGTTGGCCGAGAGCCTTCACCCGGTGGCTTGGCGCGAACGGGGCCTACCTGCCGCGTTAAGTCAAACCATCGGGCGTGCCCTCGACGAGGCGAGCATCGAGTACCGCTGCGTCATCACGGGTCGAGGCTACATTCGAATGTCGCAAGATACGCTCAACACCGTGTATCGAAGTGCGTGCGAGGCTGTGGTTTGTGTGACCTCTCGGCTGACCTGTTCGAGTGTGTCTCTGACGTTGCGCGCTGGAGAAACACGGGGCCATCGCTGGCTGGTGCTGGTCGTCGACGGGCATCAGAACACCAGTCGCATGGCCACCGCCGTCATACGCAAGGCGGAGCGCGAATACATCGCCGCCAAGCTTGGCGCCGGCTCACTCACGGTAAGTGAGCTCACCGAGCTGGCTCGTTTGTTCGGCGGGCAGCTTCACCATCGTCAACGAGGCCCGCAGGAGCGCATCACGATCTTGCTACATGACACATGGCCTGCAACCAAAGAGGTCGAGCATAAGCCCGAGCCCCTTCAGCTGTGGGTTTCCTGACGATCATTACTGGATACCAGCACCGCAGTTGTACGGGTCCTGGCATAGAAGAGTCACTTCGAATCGCGTCATGCCATGGCTCTGCGTGGCCGCAATGCTCGTGGCCGCGTCCTTATAGATGGTCTGTGCTGACGCGGGTTTACTCGCAGCATCTGTCTCATCAGTCGTAACGTGCTGCGCGTCCGTGCCCATCGGGAGCACGATGGATGTACCACCAGCGGTGGCAATGGCTGCATGGACAATCCCGTTGCGATCGTTGATCTGGATGTACTCGATGCCGTTAAGCCTGAAAACGTAAACGTGCCAATTCGGGCTCGCGCTCACGTCGGCTGCATTGGGCCACGCCTGACCTAAACCAGTCGCGGGTGCAGCCGTTTGCCCAAAGACCGGCAACGCGACACAAAGTGCCATGACGCCGGCCATCACTGCCATCTTGATACCACTTCCGTTAGTAGTGCTCATCGTCGATCCTCTTTGCATGTGATATCTCGTACCGCGGAGTCGACTGTAGCAGGCAGTCGCACATACCTGCACAGGCAAGCTGGGTTCACTTTCTCTTGACGATGCATCACGTCGTGACATCAGCGACGGCCACTTGATGGATGACGTCCTCCTGATTTCGCGAACACCTAAAATGGGTGAGATCGTGCCATTCTCATTGCTCTGGTTGCTTACCCAGAAGTCCACGGTCACTCTGATAGGCGAGAACGGTCCGCTCGAACGATGCGGACAATAATCTGGCGGAGATCGGCTTATAGACTTATCCACTCTTCGATGGGACCGGAAACTTTAATCCCCATTTCACCGCATAGGCCCGGCCCACGGCGATGAACCGACCGAAGATCCTTCAAGAGGGACGATCTCAGCCCCCGAGATCGCCGGGCGTTACCCTAGCTTTCCACAAGACAGCGATTGGCCGCTATGATGGTCTTGCCGGCCATTCACCGGTAGGAAGGGGGCACAATGGACGTCTTGAAGAATGCGGTAATCCACAGTTTGGAGAAGGATGCGCACGACAGCATGACCACTATTCGGCATGCCCCGGCTACTTTGGATGTCAACGACAGGATGGTCGTGCAGCTTGCGCGCCAACTCGCAGAACTCGTCGGTAAGGATGGGAATGCGGTGCTCTGGGGGCAGTTTGCGGCAGCGAATCGTCAAGGGGAATTCCCTGCGTCTGCGCGCGCGTTAATGGCCGGAAATTTTGAGTCATCTGCCTTCATGAGTTTATCCAAGGCCGCAATGGAGGAACTACGTAGTCAGGCTGAAAGGAAGACCGGAGCGACAGGCGGCCACATTTTTTTCGGGCAGTATCGAACCAACGGTTCGGAGTTCTTACTCGTTGCGATGATCAAGCAGAAAGGAGCGATCACCCTATCGCCTGATCTTCGACCCACCGAGATTAAAGAGATTGACATGTCCAAGCTTCACCAAGCGGCACGCATTAACCTCACGCGATATGGTCTTCATCTTGAAGACAACGGCAACGACCCCGTAGATGGAGTGACGCCCCCCATTCTTTTCGATGAAAAGACATACCTATGTTTTGTGAATCGCCGTGGTCGCGAGGAAGTAGCAGACTATTTTGTGGATGCATTGGGATGCGTCAAAGGAACTTCGTCTTCCCAACTGACCAACAAATTGCTCAAATCTGTAAAGCAATATGTGCGTGATGTACCAGAAATTGCAGACACCTTTGTTGAGGTTAAGCAAGGTGTTGTCGACTATCTTCAAGCATTGCCCGAGAATCATCCCGTCAAGTTGGATGAGGTGATATATGCGGCGAGGGCCAGGGTGGACCCTATCCGAGCGGCGCACTTCAATATGCTAAAAGAATTTCTCAATTCAGAGGAATGTCAGATTCCAGATGAATTCCAGCTCAGCCGTCAAGCGCTGCGCGCGCACATCAGGATCAGTGCCAAGAAGCCGAATTGGGGATTATGGTTCGAGACCGGAGTCGTTGGAGTCACCAATGCAGAACTTCTTTACGATCCTCATCAGAAGACGTTGACGCTAACAGACCTCCCGACGGAGACTGTCAATAGCGTTGAAAGCGCGTTACGTGCGCGCGGGCAGATGACGCTGACAGACCTCCCGATGGAGACTGTCGATAGCGTTGAAAGCGCGCTGAGTGTGCGTGGGCAGATGTAGCCGTGTTCGCCAATGTTGTCACGCTTTATAGAGCATCCGGTCGCCCGTCTTTGGCGGGAGATCGGTTTTCTTTTTTAGGACCTACCAATCCCCAGTTGGACGCTGCTGTGTCTGCTTGCGAGGAAGTCGATCCAGGCTTTGGGCGCTTTGCAGACGGGCCTGATTACGATGGAGCCGGGGAGCTTGATTTTACCTGGTCGCTTTCAAGCAACGAACTTGGGCGTTTCTTTTCGTCAGTCCCTGACTTCATCGCTCGATGTGAATCAATACACCGAGGGGAATTCCCTAAAAACTATTACATAGCGGAGCTGGATTACTTCGACGGTGACTCAGGGGAGGCATCGATTCCGGAACTTGAGAAGGCTGGTCGGTTTTGTGAGCTTATCCGGCTGTTGGCAGACCTCAGCTTGAGCGGAAACCTGACGGCCGTAGCTGGGCGCGCAGCTCACATGGTTTTTGTAAAGCCTGCCTCTACGGGAAAGCCTCCTGTCACTGTGGAAATCGCCACTCGCATCGAACCTCGAATGCTGCTGGTATCGGCACCGGACTTGGATGTCTTGCGTGACCTCCTGAGCCCTCAGTCCAAAGGTAAGGTTCGAACCGAGGAATATAAGGCAGCCTTCCGCCTGGCCATTGCTGATGCATGTGCCGCAGAGACGACGGAAGCGCGGTTTGGTGCTTTGCTAGATCAATGGGAAAGCGTTATTCAACGGTTTCGATATGACGTCGAGTGTATCGTTGATCGGATGTCGTTCGACGTGCTGCGCCGCGAAATCGCAGACGCAGAACTTACTTTTGTGGGGCGGGTGAATACCTCTGTGGTCGACAACGCCGCCAAATTTTTGGGTATCCCGGTGTCTCTTGTGGCGGTCACGACCGTCTTTTCTGGCGATTCTCTATCAGGGGACGTGCTTGTTTGTCTCGGCGCCGTTATCGTGGCACTGGTGATCAGTGGCATTGCAAAGGCGACTAGATTTCAGCTCGCAACGACAGCGACAGCATTTGGGGCTTTGCTGATTAGCATGCGAGATCGTGCCAAGGCAGGGGGAGAGGTCGCTGGTAGCATCGACGAGTTGGATAGGACTTTCCATCGACGATGTGCCTTTGCAAAATGCGTCGTGGCGACATTTCAATTTATGGCCTGGATACCACCTTGGGCTGCACTCGGAATTATGGCTTGGAAATTTCCGACTCCGTGGGTCAGTAATTTCTTAGGCACTCTCCTAGGCTTTAGACCTTAGGCTGTTCCAGCATCTTTTGGCATACTCGCGTATCAGTGTAGGGACAATTCATAGGTTGCCCCGGCGTCTTGGGTGGCCCAATCTCCGCCCAAGCAATCATCACTTGATCGCGATGATTGCTCGACTTTTTTGCATCAAGTGAAGATCACCTCGCAATCAGATAGCGCAAACGAACGACCATCTACGGCAACAAGTCGATCTCCATTAACATGGGCAAGTACTGAGCGATGTAACGTCGCGCCTGCTTCAATATCGGCACGCCATCCGTCCAAATCTCCGTGATAAGAAATGGCGTAAAACATCGTACCGTCCGGGACACGAATTCGACATCCTTCCGAAGTCTTACCTCCATGCTTAGCTTTACGGGGATTCACATCGTTGCAAAGCCCTATGAACTGATCTCTAAATGTTCCAGCGCCATTGTCAGAGAAGTAGACAATTTCAGCCCCTTCTCTAGGCTTGGTCCCTGGCACCGAAGGATCTCGCCCTACAGCTACACCTAAAATTTTCTCCATCTCGCTTGTCATCTCGCACCCCACTACTTAACAACTGGTGTAATGATAAACCTAAAATTGGAAATGCCCGCATCTTCAAAGACCTGCGTATAGAAAGCGGCAAGCTCCGGACTATTGGTGTGATAAATTACTCCTCCTTGGAAGCCGGCTGTGTATTTCCTTGCCTGATCTATCATCTTTTGTTGTTCAGCCACTGCCCAAGGTGCGTCGCCATTGGCGCTAGAGGGATTGCGTAAGGAACTATCCCAGTCCTCAACATATTTCGCTTCGACCGCGGTAGGCTTCCCACCAATGCTTGTCACATTATCAGCAATACCATTGACTTCTTTGCCATCAACCAGCGCCGTATATTCACGTGCGCTTTGTGGTTGCGAGCCGTAAAGGTCCGCTACAGCCTTTTCATAACTTTGTCCTTGATCGATAGCCCGCTCACCTGTGACTTTTACAGGCGATGTCGTTGAAAACTTCGTACCAGCGGCCTCTTCTGCGACTTTTGCCGCTTGACTTGCTTCGGCGTCAGCCGTCTTTAACGCATCCCCAGCCGCGTTTGCGACCTCTCCAGCTGCCTTGCCATCCTTGATCGCGGTCCTTATCACCGTCGCCGCTTTGCCTACCGCTCTGCCGACGCCTGCCGTCGCCACATTGATCGCGATTTCCTTACCGGCTTCCTTCGCCGCATCGCCATAGCGCCCGCGATAGGCCAGCTCCCCTGCCGTCGCCACGCCACCAAACGGGGTACCGTAGCCGACCAGGTCACGCAGGGTTTGATTGGCTTGCCAATTGGCGTATTGGTCGGCATAGGCCGGTCGCTGGTTTTCGTAGTAGTCCCGATTTGCCATAGTCGCCAGATAGCTGTCCGGCAGGCCGGTTGCTTGCTTAACCCACTCACGCGCTTGTGGATCGTTATAGAGCGTGTTGGCAAATAGGCTAGGATTTTGGCGTTCTGTGTCATTCGCGCTCGACAAATCGATGGCCTGCCCCGTTTGTGGGTCAAGATAGCCGGACGCTTTGTTTTCCAGAAACGCGGCCGCGGCGGTGTAGTTGGGCTTACCTTGCGCCGCCTGCGCCTGATCGAATGTGGAATCCTGTTCGCGGAAGGCTTGATAGATCAGCTGATTACGCGCTTCGTCAACGCTGATACAGTTTCCTACCGCACATTGCTGATCTGCGAACGCCTGCGCGGCATGATCGATGCGGTGAACGTACTCAGGATGTAGCGTGCGGTTGTACTCATCACCTAGCAAGGCTGTCGTAGCACCTGCGCCTCCGCCCACTGCGGCACCAATAGCGACACTAGCCAACTGCATCAGCGTATTGCGCTGAGCGGGATCGGTGATGTGGTGATCGTCCAGGTACTGCTGCATAGCGGCGCTGGCTTTTTCACTCGCCATGGCGCCTAACGCGCCCTGTAGCGCATCGCCGCCACCCAAAGCCGCTGTCGCAGCGCCCACCAGGCCATGCAGGGCGACCTTATAGTTGCCGCCGTCGCTCCATGCCGCTTTGTCCGCATCGGTCGTGGCATGGTTAGCCATATATTCGGCGATGCCACCCGCCGCACGCATGCCTACCTGGCCCGCAACCTGTCCCAGCTCCAGGTTCTCCTGCACCTTCTGGGCATCGAAGATGGGCTTGAGCGCCTGGTTGCTGAGTGTTGGGTTGCGATCGAGGCCACTGAGGTCCGTATTGCCATCGCGCACGTTGATCGTGCCCTGCGCAATGCCCGATTTCGTGTCGCTGCTGCTGTTGCCGTGCTGCGGTGTGGCTAGCGAAAGAGCCGTGCCTACACCGCTCAGGATGTTCCCGCCCATACTGCTGCCGGCACCGTAGCCACCGCTGATACCTACGCTGCTAGCGCTGTACTTGGCTTCGTTATGAATGCTCTCGTAAGTCAGGCTGCCGGTGTCGAGGATGTTCTTGCTGGCATCGGCAGTGCTGGCAATGACACCACCAATCAGATGGGTGTTGCCACCCACCATGACGTCGAAACCACCGTTGCCCGCGCTGATGCCGCTGACGTCATTGACACTCTTGTAGTGGCTGTCGACCTTGCTCTGGTTGTAACTGAGACTGCCACCACTGCTGTAGCCGATCACCATCTTGCCGCTCAGCTGTTGCTGTTTGCTTGCGTAGTCGTCGGTGTCCTGCTCGCTCTGGACCAAAAGATTGTTGCCGACCGTGCCCAGCACGGTGTTACCTGTCAGTTGCGCGCCCTTGATTGTGGTGTCGTTGCCACTGACCACCGTGAGGGTGTCCTTGGCGTTGACCACGCTATCGTCATGCGTAGTCCCATTGCCGTGCGCACTGCCCTTGCCGACCGATGCCTGAGCATAGAAGCCCACGCCATCGCTGCCGATCTGGATGCCCACCCCGCCGCTGGCGTTTTGATTGCTGCTTTTGAGGGTATGGTTTTCGGCTTGGCTGAGCAGGTTGACGTTATTGGTGGCTGCGAGCGACACATTCTGGCCATCAATCTTGCTGCCGATGACGTTGAGATCGCCACCGGTGGCTGCAATGGTCACATCGCCCACACTACGAATGCTGCTCCCGTAAGCCTTATCGTCGTGCGAAGTGGTGGTGCTGCTGGCACTGCTACCGCCAATGCCGATCTGCAGGTTGATCCCGTCCTGGTTTGTCTTGGAAGCCGCCTGGCCGAGCGAGGTGCCCGCCATATTCACTGCGTCCTTGACGTCATAGGCGGCTTGCGCGGCATACAAGGCCTTCAAGCGATCGTCCTTGACCTGGCTGGCGCGCTGGGCGCTGTAGATCGCGCCGTTAGCGACATCGGCGACCTTGCCACCAAAGCCTACGTTGATCCCAGCACTACTCTGCTTCTGCGTCTGCGTCACATCCTGGCTACCCACCGCCGCATCGATGGTGACGTTCTTGCCGACAATGGTCGTCGCTGTCTGGCTCAGCACATCACTGCCCGTGATATGCACGTTGTTTCCGGCGGTCAACGTGACGGCACCATCGGTGCTGCCCACCAGGCTGCCGGTGTAGCTCACTTCCTTGTCGGTGCTGGTGGTGGTTTGGGACTTGTTGCCGATCAACACGCTGAAGCCGCCGCCATTCATCAGGCCGGTATGGCTCGTGCCGTTGGATTGCGTTTCGGTGTAGGTGTCCTTGCCGGCGTTGAGGGTGAGATTATTGCCCGCTGCCAGGGTCACGTCGTGCGTGCCGGCAATCTGCACGGCGGTGCCGGTGAGATCGTGGCCGGCCGCCACGGTGACGGTATCGCCCGAGAGCGTGCTGCCGACACTG
>NZ_RYYV01000045.1 GCF_003977665.1 Dyella choica
AGAAGCTTGGCCCGCCATCGATCAAAGCATGGCGATATGCTTTAAGGCTTGTAACCTGGGCAGTGCCACGCGCTCTTGAGGCCATTTCTTTGGGTTACTTTTCTTTGGGCCAGCAAAGAAAAGTGACTCGGTCCCTTTAGGGACCGAAAGCGCCGCAGGCAATGCACCAGTCTGCGACATACATCAACAGTGCGACGACAAAAACACCGCTGTTGGGGAACATATCCCCACGTTCTCTGGCTTGCGCCCTGCGAAATCAACGCTACAGCCAGCGCCAAGTCAGAGCGAATCGCCATTCCGGCTAAGGACGAGCAAAACCCTGAGGCATCACCGCGATAAGCCATCTTCCTGATGTAACGAAGGTTCTTGATTGAAACGCGGGGGGCCTCCGGGTTCGCACCCTAACCCACGCAAGCTTCGCGCAAGGCTACCCCAGAAAACCATGTCAGCGGCCCTAACATTCCCCCAAGCTGACATCAAGCTTTCGCCTACTGCTTTTTGAGAGAAATCTGATGGGATGAGACGCGCGTCTCGCTATAATGGGAAGTTCACAAAGACGAGCTAACTTGTTTCGCGACTCGTCACTCGGCCGCATCACTAGGGAATGCGGGGAACAGGGCACAAACGGATTTTCCAAGGAGCGGCCGGCGGCATGCGCGGTAAAACCAGGGGTTTTTGGCGGCGTTCGTGCGCGCGCCGTGCCACATCTACGTGGCTTTTCAGTTTGATCGCCGTTGCCGTAGGCCATGCGCCCACGGCACGGGCGCAGAGCGCTGCCGCCGAACAGGCCCAGCGCGATCAGGCGCAACGCCAGGCCCAGCAGCGCGAAGCCTTGCGCGCTGCGCCGGATGTGCGCCTGCAAGCCGGCGAGCAGATCGACTATCACCTCACCACGGTGCCGGCTGAAACGCCGTGCTTCCGGATCCAGGCGATCGCGCTGGAAGGCGCGCATGCGCAGGACTTCGGCTTCGTGCAGAAGTACCTCGACGCCTATCGTGGCGAATGCATCGGCCAGCAAGGCCTGCGCCTGCTCGCGCACCGCACGTCCGACCTGATCCTCGCGCGCGGCTACATCACCAGCCGCGTGGTCATCCCGGAGCAGAACCTTGCGACCGGCAAGCTGCGCGTGGTGCTGCTTGCCGGCACGGTGGGTGCGGTGCGTTTTGCGCCGGGCTCGGCCACGGCTTTTTGGCAGAACGCGTTGCCGATCAAGCCCGGCGACGTACTTAACTTGCGCGCCATCGAGCAAGGGTTGGAACAGCTCAAGCGCGTGCCCTCGCAGGAAGCCAAGATCGATATCGCGCCGGGCGCGCAACCGGGTACATCGGACCTGCTGCTCAGCATTGCGCGTGGCAAGTCCTGGCGCGTGATGGCCAGCTTCGACGACAGCGGCGGCTACGATACCGGCAAAGATCAGGGCGGCCTGACGCTGGCGGTGGACCAGCCGCTGGGCATCAACGACCTGCTCAGCATCGGCTATACCCACAGCGTGGGCGACTATGGCCACGTCAAGGGCACGCACGGCGGCAACTTCAGCTACAGCGTGCCGTGGGGCGACTGGACTTTCAGCCTGGCCTCGTCCAATTACGCCTATCGGCAGTCGGTGTTCGGTTCGTTGCAGACCTTCGCCTACACCGGCAATTCGCGCAGCACTTCCTTCAGTGCCACGCGCCTGCTGCATCGCGATGCGCATAGCCGTACTTCGCTGCAGATGACGCTCGCCACGCGCCACGAGCACAGCTACGTCGACAGTGTGGAAGTCCAAACGCAACGCCGCAAAGTGACCTCGGCGGAACTTGCGCTGATCCAACGCCGCTACCTCGGCGTTGCGCAACTGGATCTCCGTCTCGCCTACCGTTGGGGCGTGCCTTGGCTGGGTGGGCAATGGCAGCCGAGCGTCAACGGCGGCCCCACCAACCGTTACGGGGTCACCGTGTTCGACGGCAGCTTGAGCCTGCCGTTCCAGGCGTTCGGCACGCCATGGATGTGGCTGTCCGAACTGCACGCACAGGCCACCGGCGATCGACTGTATGCCGAGGACTATCTCACTGCGGGCGGTCGCTACACCGTGCGCGGTTATGACGGTAACACCGTGTTGGGCGGCAACCATGGCGCGTATTGGCGCAACACGCTCAACCTGCCGATCGGCAGCAGCGGCGTGACGCTGTATGCCGGCGTGGATGCAGGCCACGTTGGCGGCGAGGCATCCCGTGCCTACGCCAGCCACAGCCTGAGCGGTGCGGTGACGGGCATGCGCGGCACGCGTTGGGGCTTGAGTTGGGATCTGTTCGCCGGCTGGCCGCTGCAAGCGCCACGCGGCTTCCCGACCCGGCACCCCAGCGCCGGCATGCAATGGATCTACACCTACTGATTGCTTTTGGAATTTGAACGCCATGCCGGCGCAGCCGGCATGCGTGGGACACATCGAGGATCGATGCCATGATGGACACTGCTGCACGCAAGATCGCCACGGCCACTGCACACGCAACCTGGCATCAATCGCTTCGCCGCCAGGCGCTCTGGGCAGCGCTCACGCTGGCCCTCGGCCTGCCCGCCGCGCACGCGCAAACCACCCCGGACGGCGGCACCCACACCAACGTGATCGCCGCTCCCAATGGCGTGCCTGTGGTCAACATCGCCGCGCCCAATAACGCCGGTGTGTCGCACAACACGTACCAGCAGTTCAACGTCGGCAGCAATGGCCTGATCTTCAACAACAACGGTGCGGTCAGCAACACGCAGTTATCCGGCTATATCACCGGCAATCCGAATCTCGGCGCCGGCCAATCCGCTGCGATCATCCTCAACGAAGTCACCTCCACCCAGCCCAGCCAGTTGAACGGCGCGATGGAAGTGGCCGGCCGCGCCGCCCAAGTGATCGTGGCCAACCCCAACGGCATCACCTGCGGCGGCTGCGGCTTCATCAACGCGCCGCGCGGCACGCTGGTGACGGGCGTGCCGATCCTGGATGCGAACGGCGGCCTGGCCGGCTTCAACGTCCGCAGCGGCACCATCACCGTCAACACGCAAGGCTTGCTCAGCAGCGAGACCGACCAGGTCGATTTGCTTGCGCGCGCGGTGGAAATCAATGCCGGCGTGTGGGCGCGCCAGCTCAACGTGATCACCGGCAGCAACCGTATCGACTACGCCACGCTGGCCGCGCAACCGATCGCCGGCAGTGGCGCCACGCCCGCCGTGGCGCTGGATGTGTCTGCGCTCGGCGGCATGTATGCCAACGCCATCCGCCTGCTCGGCACCGAAGCCGGCCTCGGCGTAAACAGTCAGGGCCAGATCGCCGCGCAGGGCGGCGACCTTTCGCTGACCAGCGCCGGCCAGGTGGTGCTGGGCGGCAAGACCACCGCCACCGGCAACCTCAGCGTGCAGGCGGCGCAAGCGCTGAACAACCAGGGCACGCTGGCCGCAGGTGGCGCGGTGACTGTCAACAGCGCGGACCTGAGCAACAGCGGTGTGCTGTACAGCGGCTCCGCCATGACCCTTTCCGCCAAGGGTCAGCTGAGCAACAGCGGCCAGATCAAGGCGCAGAACGGCGCACTCACCGCGCAAGCGACTGGTGCGCTAAACAACACGTCGGCGGGCACCCTCTACGCGGGCAGCACCATCAACCTGACGGGTGCCTCGTTCGGCAATGCTGGAGCGATCGAAGCCGCGCAAGGCGCCAGCTTGCAGACCAACGGCCATGCCGACAACAGCGGCACCTTGCAGACCGATGCCGGCGATCTCGCCATCCATGCCGATTCGCTTAGCAACAGCGGTAGCCTGAGCGCCATCGGTAACGCGACACTCAGTGCCACCAGCAGCCTGAGCAGCACCGGCACGGCGCTCGCCAGCGGCAACCTGTCATTGAGTTCGGCGCAACTGACTACTGGCGGCACCGTACAGGCGGGCGCTGCGCTGAGCTTGCAAGGCGGCACGCTGAGCAACAGCGGCAAGCTTTATGCACTCGGTGGCGCGTGGACGGCCACTTTGAGCGGCGCCTTCGCCAACCAGGCCAGCGGCGACGTCTATGGCAGCCAGAACCTTGCGTTGAACGCAGCCTCGTTGACCAATGCCGGCGGCATCGAAGCGCAGCAGGGCAACACCATCAGTCTTGCCGCTGGCTTGATCAACAGCGGCAAACTGCAATCCGATCAATCAAACCTCATGCTGGGCGCAGCGAGCCTGTCCAATGGCGGCGTGCTCAGCGCGCACGGCAATCTGCAAGCGCAGCTGAGCGGCCCGGCGCAGAACAGCGGCGTGCTGGTCAGTGGACAGGCGATCACGTTGTCGTCGAGCAGTTTCGACAACCAGGCCAACGGACAAATCCAGAGCGGCACCGACCTGAACGTGTCGGGGACGACGATCAGCAACGAAGGCACGGTCAATGCAAAAGCCAACGTCATCCTGACGGGCACCGACCTGAGCAATGCTGGCACGGCGCAATGGATTGCTGCCGGAACGCTCACGCTCAATCAGACCGGCAGCGTAAGCAATGCGGGTGTGCTGCAAGCTGGCGGCGATCTGTCCCTGCTGCACGCCGCATCGCTCAGCAACAGCGGCACCCTGCAGAACGGGGCCGGCAACCTCACGCTCATCGCCGGCACGCTCGGCAATAGCGGCATCTTGAGTACCAACGGCAACGCCCTGCTCAATGCAGGCAACAGCCTCAGCAGCACCGGCGTGCTGCTGGCCGGCGGCAACTTGAGCATGACGTCGTCTCAGCTGACTACCGCAGGCACTGTGCAAGCAGGCAGTGCGCTGAGCTTGAGCGGCGGCACGCTGAGCAACAACGGCAAGCTGTATGCCCTCGGCGGCGCCTGGACAGCGACCTTGACTGGCGTACTCACGAGCCAGTCCAACGGCGATATCTACGCCAGCTCGGGCCTCACGGCGCAAGTGGCCGCGCTGACCAACGCCGGAGGCATCGAAGCCAAGCAGGCTGCGGCCATCCAGCTCGCTGGCGCCTTCACCAACAGCGGCAAGCTGCAATCCGACCAGGCCGACGTCAGCATCAACGCCGCCACGCTTGCCAATACCGGCACGCTCAGCGCCTATGGCAACCTGCAAGCACAGCTGAGCAGCACCGCGCAAAACAGTGGCGTGCTGGTCACGGGCCAGGCGGTCAACCTGACGGCAGCCCGCTTCGACAACCAGGCGGGTGGCCAACTGAAAAGTGGCACCGATCTTTCGCTTTCCGCCGCCACACTGAGCAACGAAGGCAATATCAACGCCAAGGGCAACGCCACCCTGGCTGGCTCCAGTCTGAGCAATGCCAGTGGCTCACAGTGGCTCACCAGCGGCACGCTTACGCTCGGCCAAACCGGCAGCGTGAGCAATGCGGGCGTGCTGCAGGCCGGCAGCAACATCGCCCTGCTGCATGCAACGTCGCTCGACAACGTCGCGGGCGCAACGCTTTATGCCGGACAAGACTTCAACCTTAGCCTGACGCAGGCGCTGAGCAATGGCGGCATGCTGTATGCCGCACGCACCGGCACGTTCACGGCCGGCAGCGTGACCAACACTGGCACGTTGCGCAGCGCAGGTACCCTCACGCTCGACAGTCACAGCACGCTGGTCAGCAGCGGCGCGATCCAGGCGCAGCAGGACCTGCACCTGCAAAGCACCGGCGATGTCACCAACAGTGGTGAGCTGTATGCCATTAACGGCAACCTCTCCGCGCAAGTGGGTGGCGCTTTCAGTTCGACCACCAGTGGCGACCTCTACAGCGGCCAGAACGTCACGTTCAATGCCAATAGCTTTGCCAACGCCGGCACGCTGGAGGCCAAGCAGGCGATCGGCGTCACGGCCCAGGGCAGCGTCAGCAACAGCGGCACCCTGCAAGCGGACAACGGCAATCTCGTCATCACCGGCAGCTCGCTGGCCAACCAGGGCACCTTGAGCGCCACGGGCGCCACTCAACTGAGCAGCACCGGCAACCTCAGCAACAGCGGCAAGCTGGTCACTGGCCAGACGCTCGCGCTGACCGGCACCAGCGTCACCAACAGCGGCCAGATCCAGAGCGGCGGCGATGCCACGCTGCAGGCAGCGAGCGTCACCAACAGCGGCAGCCTGCAATCAGGCGGTGCGCTCACGTTCCAGCACAACGCCACGCTCACCAACCAGGCCGGTGGCTCCCTCATCGCCGCGGGCAACCTGAGCGCCGATACCACGACGCTGCTCGACAACGCCGGTGTCATCCAAAGCGGCGGCAACCTCGGCGTCACGGGTGCCGGCGCCATCGACAATGAAGCGAGCGGTACGCTTTACGGCACCCAGCTGACCACGCTGCAACTGGGCGGTGCCTTGACCAACGCCGGCACGGTATACGGCGCACAAGGCTTCAACCTCACCGCTGCAAGCCTCACCAACAGCGGCAGCCTGCGCAGCGGCAGCTCTCTAAGCATCACCACCCAAGGCAATGCGAGCAACAGCGGCACGGCTTACGCCTTGGGCAACGCAACCTGGAATATGGTCGGTGCGCTGAGCAACAGCGGCGTGCTTGCCGCGGCCGGCAACACCACCCTCACGGCCGCTAGCCTCGACGGCAACGGCACGCTGGCGGCGGGTTTGCAGGGCAATGGCTCGCTCGGCAGCAGCGGCGATCTCGCGGTAACGACGACTGGCAATTTGGCCGATCACGGCCATGCACTGGCGGCAGGCAATCTGCATCTGAGCGGAAGCGCGATCGACCTGTCGAACAGCCAGACGCGCGCCTCCACCATCGCCCTGGTGGCCACGCAGGGCGACATCAACAACACCCACGGTGATCTGGCAGCCAACGGCCTGGTCAGCATCACCACGCCCGGCAGCCTGATCAACGCCGGCGCCTCTTCCTCGCAAGTCGCCAAACTCAGCGCCGGCACGCTGGTGCTGCAGGCGGCCGCCCTGAACAACCAGTACGGCTCGCTGGTACAGACCGGCAACAGCGATCTGCATCTGTCCTTCGCTGGCGCGTTCGAAAACGCCCATGGCGTCTTGACCAGCAACGCACAAAACCTCTCCCTCAACGCTGCGTCCGTCGACAACACCAGTGGCACGTTGCAGGACGCCGGTAGCGGCACCCTAAGCCTCGTCAGCACCGGCGACCTCACCAACACCGGAGGCAAGATCGCCGGCAATGGTGTTCTCTCCCTGCAAAGCAGCGGCACCCTGGGTAACAACAGCGGCCAGCTGAGTGCAGCCGGCGACGTCACCGCCAAGGCCAATGCCTTAAGCAACGTGGCCGGCACGCTGATCGGCAACAACATCGGCCTCACCCTCACCCAAGCGCTGACCAATACCGGCGGCGGCACGATCCAGGCCGGCGGCGCTTTGACCGCCAGCGCCAACACGCTGGACAACAGCGGCGGCTTCATCAAGCTGACCGATGCCCAGGCGTTGACCCTCACCACCACCGGCACGCTGACCAATGGCGCCGGCGGCTTTATCGGCGGCAACGGTGCGGTCACACTAAACAGCGGCAACCTGGTCAACGCCGGACAGATCTACGCCGGCAGCACCTTGGGCATCACCGCGCAAGGCGATCTCACCAACGACAACGGCGCGCTGCAGGCACAAGCTTCAGCCAACCTCACCAGTACGGGCGCGCTCAGCAACCGTGGGGGCAAGATCGAAGCCGGCAGCGGCAACAGCACCGCCACGCTGAGCGTCAATGCCGCAAGCCTGGACAATACCAACGGCCGTATCGCCGATACCGGCCAGGGCGCCAGCACGGTCTCGCTGGCGCAAAAACTGGTCAACGAAGGCGGCACCCTGGGCGGCCAGGGTGCGGTGACGCTCACGGCGTCGAATCTGGACAACAACAACGCCGGCAAGATCGTGGCGGGGCAAACGCTCACGCTCAACCTCGGCGGCATGAGCAATAACAACGGCAGTGTCTATGCCGCGGGCGACATCAGCTGGAGCAACAGCGCCGCCGCATTGAAAAATGCGCAAGGCTCGCTGCAGACAGGCGGCAACCTCAGCTTTAGTTTGGCCTCGCTGGACAACGCGAATGGCACGCTGGGCAGCAATGGCAGCGGCAGCTTCAACCTGGGCAGCCTCACCGGCATGGGCAAGGTGGCCGCGGGCCAGAACCTGTCTTTGACCCTGGGCGGCGATTTCACCAACGTTGCCGGCAGTCAGCTCAGCGCCAACAACAACCTCACACTCACCCTGAGCGGCAACTTCAGCAATGCAGCAGGCGCCACGCTGCAGGCGCCGACCAACCTTACCGTCAGCGCGGCGAATATCGACAACGCGGCCGGTGCCACGCTCAACAGCAACAGCACCACGCTGAGCACCGGCGGCACGCTCAGCAATGAAGGCAACATCAACGGCAGCACCATTACGCTCAACGCCGGTACGTTGACCAACACCGCCAACATCATCGGCGGCACCATCACCGCCACCGCAGGCTCGTTGACCAACGGCGCGGACCTGGGGCAAACCACCAGCAACAATCCGTATCAGGGCGCGATGATCGCCGGCAGCAACAGCGTGACGCTGTATGTGGGCGGCACCCTGCTCAATCGCGACGCTACGATCTTCACGACCGGCGACCTCACCATCGCCGGCAATGCCACCGGCGGTGCGGCCCAAGCAGTGACCAACCTGTCCGGCGACATCGAAGCCAACGGTAACGTCACCATCAATGCAAACCAGTTCACCAACCAACGGCGGGTGTTCCAGACCACCACCTACAACCTCACCGCTGGCGAGCAGGCGCAAAACACCACCACCGGTGCGGCGCAGAGGGTCTACCGCTACGACGACCCCGATCCCACGCATAAGCCGCCGTATGTGGCAGCCAGCCAGGTGCTGACACCGCAGCAGCAAGCGGCGTTGGAATCGTTCTGCGGTGGCCAGGGCACGCCCGGCAAAGATGGCGATCAGTGGTGCAACGGCAGCGCCATCAATGGCGACCCGCACAACATCCTGCACAACGACCTGCAGTCGATCACCACGGCCACGCTCACGGCGGTGCAGCGCCTGGCTGCCGCCAGCGCGCAGAGCAAGCTGCTGGCCGGTGGCAACATCACCCTCAACGGCTCGGTGCTGAACGACAAATCCACCCTCGCCGCCGGCAACAACCTGGTCATCAACGGCCAGAACGGCAACAACGGC
>NZ_RYYV01000046.1 GCF_003977665.1 Dyella choica
TCACTCCACCTTAGGCTATCGTTCGCCCAACGAGTACGAGCGCTGCCTCGCCTGATATGCCCTATCGGGGTGTCCGAAAAACCTTGACCACGACAGTCCGGCCTTATTGGCCCTACGACACGACGTCGATCGGGGCCTCCAAAAATCGACATCGACCACTCGCCCGTCGCCCCGACGTACGGAAAAGGGGGGGCGACCGGTACGGCACTTACTTAAGCGTATTGCCTGGCTACCGCCGCAATCTGCTCCCTCCCCTACGTGTAGTAGGGGAGGGTTGGGGTGGGGTGAAGCAACCTCGCGTTGAATTCAAGCAAAGCGGCAAGCTCAAACAACGCCGCTCCAGCCCCCCTGCATGCAGGCGAGGGGGCACCTCACGGCAAGTGTCTAGATAAGCGCTTTAGTAAGTGCCATTCGGTACTGACCCTTTTCATTTGTCGGCTTGCAAAAATGTATCCCATTGGATACAGTTCGAGCCATGGGATATGTAGTGCGGCAAACGGAAGATTTCCGCGATTGGTGGCTAGGCTTGCGAGACATTGTCGGTAAGCAAGCTATCACTCGGCGCTTAGATCGACTGGTGGCAGGCAATCTGGGCGATGTGAAGTCCGTCGGTGCCGGCGTATCAGAGTTGCGCATCCAAGCGGGTCCCGGTTATCGCGTTTACTACACAATGCGCGGTCGCGAAATTGTTATTTTGCTATGTGGCGGCGACAAGGGCACGCAGCAGCGTGCCAAGGCGCTAGCGAAAGAGGTGTAACCCATGGCTATTAAAACGTACCCATTTGATCCATCTGAAGCGCTTAGCAGCGAGGAAGATATCGCTGAGTATCTTTCGCAGGTCCTGGAAGAAGGTGATCAAGACGAAATTCTGCGCGCGCTGGGTTATGTCGCCAAAGCGCGCGGCATGACACAGATTGCCGAGGCGACGGGCTTGGGGCGTGAGAGTTTGTACAAAGCGCTGCGACCTGGCGCAAAGCCTTCGTTTGCGACCATCAGCAAGGTCCTGGCGGCGCTTGGCGTGCGGATAACGGTAGCTATGTCACATGCCTCAGCCCAGCCGGTCAACAAGGCTGTGGCGAAGGTCCGAAAGGCCAAGAGGGTAGGTGGCTCTCGCAAGGTGGCATGATGGCGTGGCAACGTTTCGCTGCGCGCAAATCTCGCAGGGGAATGCCCATGGCTTGCAAAAGCCGACGTGAGTTTTGACGAGAAAACGATTTTTGAGCGAGAGCTGTGAACGATCGCTCAGGAATCGCGCGAGAGATGTTGGCGGGGGACGGAATCGAGCTGCTAATACGGGGATTTTCAACAGTGTGAGTGACCAGGATGGTCTGCCACGCCCTCTTCAAGCCCCTGCGTTCGAAAGGAAAGCCGGCAAGCCGGCGCCGCCGATGGTGACACGCTATTGTCTGCCATGGATCAAATGACCGCCAGCACCCCGTGCTGAGCCTGCGCACCCCCGCTGATACCGCACCCTAAACAACTCATGGTCGGTACGTAACCGGGACGGAGAAACCGGGTTGAACTTCATGGTCATGAATTAAGGACTCCCGACGCCTCAGGCATCGGGCGGTAGCATCGTGCGCCCAGGCAAGCGGGGCAGAGGCAAGGTAGGGTTTTAAATTGGCCATCCGTCAAAGGTTCATTCCGGGAAGCAGACAGCAAAAGATTACAATGGAAACCAATAACCCATGGTCGGTGACATTGACCGGAAAGACGGTGGATGGCAGGGAGCCCGCAACGACATGGCAGCAGGTTGCCAAGCTGATGCGCATGGAGGCCAGCGTATTTCAAGAACGCATCCAAGGCCGTTTGCCAGTTACCTTGAAAGCGGTGGCTAAGACTGAGGCATTCGCGCAACGCGATGCATTGATCGAAGCGGGTGCAGACGCCGTCGCGCTGGCCGATCAAGGGCTCCGTCAGCTGTGGCTGCAGACCGATCAAGGCGTTTGCGGACCCATCAGTGAAGCTTATGCGCGTCATGCGCTCGATCGCGGTCTCCTCGACCGACAAATGCGCGCCAGCGTCAAAGGAGAAAATGTCTGGCAGACATTGGAAGCCGCATTGGGCCTGAAGAGCGTGCCTCACGTAGCGCCGAAACCTGAGGTGGGTAAACCGTTGGACACCCCGGCATCCGTGCCGCCGCCGCGGCAACCCGAGGTAAGTAGGCGCCCCGAAACCCCGGCGCCGTCTCGTCATCCACCCCGCGAACTGCCGATGGATGGACCTGCGGACCTCTATGGCGGTTTCTGGTTACGTTTCGTGGCATGGATGATCGATGGCCTGATCATACGAACCGCACTCTTTGTGCCGGAACATGTTTTTGGTTCCACGAGCTTGACCCAGGCTTTGATCGAGTTGGCCGTCCATCTGGTTTATTCCCCCCTCTGGGAATCCAGCGCCAAGCAGGCAACGCCAGGCAAGATGGTGATGGGCCTGCAGGTTACCGACGCCTACGGAAATCGAATCGACATGGGGCAAGCGTTCGGGCGCCATTTGGGCGCGATCCTTTCCTATTTGCCCTTGATGATCGGCTTCGTCATGGCGGGAGTCACCACCCGCAAGCAGGCCCTGCACGATTTGATAGCCGGCACCTTCGTAGTACGCAAGCAAAGTTTGCAGGCTTGGCAAGCTTTGCAGGAGCAGTTCAACGGCGACACTAGGGCTTATCGCCGCGGCATGCCTGGATGGGGCATCGCCGTGCTGGTAGCAATGGGTGGCCTTGTGGCGATCACGGTTGCCCGTGTGGCGATCAAGATCGGCCGTGGGGGCTTTGAGGTGCTTCAGCAGCAGTCTTTACGTGACCAGGTGAATGAAGGCGTCGAGCTCGCTGACGGTGCAAAGCAAGCCGTTGCGGCCCAATTGAAATTCACTCACGTGCCCCCGACGGACAATGCTGCGGTGGGCATCGGTGCGCCGTTGACGTTGACGGGCAAATACGTCTCGTCCATTGCGATCGACAACGGCGTCGTGGTGGTAACCTATGGCAAGCAGGCCAGTCCGCTGTTACGCAACAAGCAGCTGATGCTCATACCGTCGCGCGAGGATGACGACGTGACCTGGACCTGTGACAGTCACGATATCGACGAATCCAATTTCCCTCCTAGCTGTCTCGCTGAATAGCGCAACGCCCTCTCTTGAGCAAACGTTGTGGCGAAATGCTATGTCAGCGTTCTATCGACAAGGTGGGACGCGGGAACCGCCTTTGACAAGCACATGCCTGCACGGGACTTCGACAATAGGAAGACGGCGGTCGAGACACTTGGCTCAAGAATCTGAGCAAAGCGTCCAAAATGCTTTGGTTTCAAGGGTTTTATCGCGTCCAAACGCGAGCTGACGGTCCATGGCTTGATCGATAGCATGCTGACATCTCATCAAAACCTTGGAACGCGCCCTGATGAAAATGTCAGAAGAACAAAGGCACTGGCTATTGAAGGTCTTTCAGCCCGAGAGGACCGTAGCGTCGCTTCCGGGAGCGGCATCGCTCACTGAGGAAGCCCGTGCCGCTTTACTGGGACTCGATCCGGATTACTATTCCGCAGAGCTTGCCAAGCTCGCTAGGGGCGTGAAAGCGTCAGCGCGAATGCTCCTCGCGGAACCCGATATGGGAGCAATGATTGATCGGCTCCCCTTGCGCAAAGATGCTCGAATCTTCGCTTTGGGTGACAGTCGGACCTCAGATCCCCAGTCTTGGGCGGTCATCCTGCAAGAGTTGATTTCAGCGCGCCGGCCCGACGACAACATCACGGTGGTGGCAAGCGCCGTCAGCGGCGATACGACTACTCACGGTCTGGTCCGAATCGGTGAAGTGCTCGCTGGTGATCCGGATTGGGTTTTGTTCTTCCTCGGATTGAACGACGCAAGGACGCAGGGCCCAAAACCCACCAAGACGATGGTTCATCACGAAGAGACGGCCCGAAATCTTGCCGAACTCCGGTCCCGTGTCACCAGTGAGACGGGGGCGCGATGCTTGTGGATCACGCCGGTTGCGGTGAATGAAAACCAGGTGTCCCAACATTGGGCGCTGTCTCGCTTCGGTGTGCGCTTTCGCAACGAAGACATCGCGCAGGTTGCGACAGCCATGCACGGCTTCGGTGATCCGGTCGTCGATTTGTTTCAACGGTTCGATGCTTCGTCGCTGAATGAATGGTTGATGGAGGACGGGCTTCACTTCACGCAAGCGGGGCAGCAGAGAATTGCTTTGGAGATAGTTCGGTCTTGGTGTGAGCTGCGATGAAATACCTTGTCACTGGGGCGACTGGGAACATTGGCTCTCTGGTCACACAGCGTCTTCTCGACGCAGGCGAGACGCCTTGCGTGCTTGTCCGCGATGCCAAGAAAGCGCGGAAGCTATTTGGCGACCGCGTAGAAATCCGGGTGGGCGACCTCGCAAGCTCCCGCAATGATTTGAAGAGCGCGTTCCAAGGGTGTGACGCTCTTTTCCTGGTCAACACCGGCCCCGACTTGGGAGAGCGGGACCACACCTGCGCACTGGCGGCACGCGATGCAGGTGTTCACCATCTCGGCAAACTCTCAACCCTTGACGTCAAAACCGGGGTGGGAACCGGTCCCTGGCACGCGCGCGGCGAAGAGGCCATTCGAGAGAGTGGCGTGCGCCACACGTTCATCCAGACATCGGCGTTTATGTCGAATGCGATGAGTTGGGCGGAGTCGATCCGCATGGATGGCGTGCTTTCTTCATCGACCGGCGAAGGGAAGATCGCTTTTATACACCCTGACGATATCGCCGACGTCGTTGTGTCGGTTTTGTCTCAGGGGGAAACCGCCAATGACGTGCTGGTCATTACAGGTGCCAAAGCTCTGAGTTACAGAGAGATGGCCACGGCTATCGGTGAAGCGATCGGCAAATCCGTCCGCTATGAAGCCCTGTCTGATGCCGAAGCCATGGCGGGCGCGCTGACGTGGGCTGACCGTGCCTATGCCGAAGCGCTGGTCGATATCTGGCGGACCGTTCGCGAGGGTCGGCTCGCCACCGTCAGTGATGGCGTGCAGCAACTGCTCGGGCGAACGCCCAAGAGCTTTGGCGATTGGATTAGCGAGAACGTCCGCTACTTTTCCAAAAGAGCGGGCCGACCCCGATGATCTTGTGCCTTGCTTAAGTATGGTTCGAGGCGAGTTACCGGCCCAGTTCGGGATGGGCGGACAGGTAAGCGAGGGTCGCCTTCACCGCTTCGCCCTTGGCCTCGCGGATTGTGAATGGCGACAAGGCGGCCCCGTGGACGACACCTTCGACCAGACTTGGCAAGACGAACAAGATTCGGTGCATGTTTTCAGGGCCGCGCTGGGCGATGGCCGGCTCAAATACCGCTCGCAGCGCATGGCGAAAATGTTCCGGACCCTCGTTGACCGATGCGGAAATCACCTCGTGCAAGGGAGCATCGACGGAATGCAGATCGACAAGCTCTTCAACGAGATCGACCACAAGTTCGCTGAAAGACGATGACTTGTGGGCTGCCATATGGCGCTCCAGCATGTTTCGAACGTCCCCGACATGGCGCTCATGCAGAGCATGGAAAACCGACTTCTTGTCCGGGAAATATTGATAAAGGGAGCCGATACTGACCCCTGCCACCTCGGCAATGCGGTTCGTCGTGATGGCTGCGGCCCCGTGCCGTTTCATCACCAAGGGGACGGCAGCAAGGACAGCTTCCACAGTTTGCCGTGAGCGCTGTTGCCGGGGAATGCGCCGGGACGAAATATGGGCGTTACCTATCATCCGGTGAAAATATCGAGCGGGTAGGGGCAGGTCAAGGGCGACGCACAGCACACCGTCTCTGCTGCTCTATGGCTATTGTTGGATGGCGTACCTGCGAGGCTTGGGACGGAGGTAGTAAAACAGAGTGAACTACCTCCGTCCCTGAGGTTTCTATTAAAAGAACAACTTGGTGAGCTTTATGTGGGGCGCCAAAACGTTGAACTGAGCGCTCTTGTTGAATTCGAAATGGCTATGAACAACCCCCGATAAGAAGTCGGTGAATTGAAGGTTTTTTGAGTATTTGCTTTCAATTTTCTGAGTTCTGAGCTGCGTAGGCACTTTGAGTTCAAAACCTAACCAAATCGACAAGTAATCATGCATGCTATTTCCACTGTCCACCTTGATGGAACGCGGATCTGGAATGAATTCCACTAAGTTATGTTTGGCCATTTCATTCACGAGGAGCAGCTTGACCATGTAGTTGTAAAGCTTGTTACCGTCATCCCGAAGATGCGGTAAGACTTTTTGCTTTTCGACAACGATGGCGTGGTAGTTCACCTGTCCGTGGTTTTTCGCGAGCTCCGCTGCTTTATGGGCAAAATGATTTCGAGCCTTATCTGGCGCCTTGATCCATTTCTTTTCTTTTGTGTGGTCCCACCTTGCGCCGTGATACACATCTTTCATCACACGCTCTGGGCGATGGTCGTCCGTGTCGGGTAAAGAGACCGCAGCGATTACGAGATGCCGACTCGATCCACCTTTGCCGTAGGGCTGGTCAAACTTCCATCCTAGGTCGCCGCTTTCATCAGCGTAGAAGATTTGGCCCATCGCCAGAGAAGTCCTTTTCAGCCAAGAAAAAAGGGCCCCTTTCGGGACCCTTGTTTTGGTGACAGACCCTAAGGCCGGCGCGCTTAGATCGCGCTTACGACGTCTTCTGCAGAGTATCGCGGTTTACCTAGGACTTACCTGTCGAGGTCCATATTACAGAGCTAGGAGGGCGGCTGGCAAGTTATTGTAAATCAGCGACTTACTTTTGCCCCAATGATCAGCAGCCTATCGCCGGAAAGGCAAAGCCGCCGACCCGGCTCACACCCGCTGATACCGCAGCCTGAACAACTCATGGCCGGTGCGTAAGCCAAGCTTACGGAAGGCCGAATGCTTCTGCGCGCTGATCGTGGTGACCGATCGGGAAAACTTCTTGGCGATGGCCGCGATTGACATGCCATCGAGCATGCAGCGCAGCACCTCATGTTCCCGTGGGGAAAGCTTGAAGGAGTTCAGCAACCCGTCGTCGAGGTCCGCAACGGGCTCGTCACTGGGTTTGGCAGGGTGAATACGATCGGTAGCATCGGCCAGGTGCTGGCTGATATAGGTTCGGCCCGCCGCCACCGCTCGGATGGCCGCATGTAGTTCGGACTCGTGCTGCGTCTTGCCAATAAAGCCGTGGGCGCCGGCCTTCATCGCCAGAGCTATCGTAGGGGCGTTGCAGTGGGACGACACCACCAAGACCCGTACACGCGGATGTTGCAGGTGTAAGGAGCGTAGGAGCTTGGCACCATCGGTATCCGTTGCACCCAGGGCATAGTCCGTAACTATCACGTCGGGTTTGTCGTCCTTTAACGCTTCGAAGAGTTGCCGAGGCGTGCAAAAGCTGCCTGCTATGTCCATTCCGTACTCATGCTTGAGCAATAGCTCCATGCCACGGCGTACCAGCACGTGGTCTTCGAGCAACATCACGCGTAAGCGCGGCAACAGGGTATCGGACATGGCCTACTTCCTTTTCAGATTAGCCTGGCGTTCCCTTTTCCTTTCACGCTGCCCGCCTCTTTGGCTTAGTCAAAGTGGCGGGCGATAGCGGCTTTCAACGCGGCGAGCGTTCGCTGTATTTCATCCGGCTGCAGCGGTGCATAGCCTCTTGCCGCGAGTTCCAGCCGATCCGCCAGCTCGGCCGCCCGATCCGCATGCAGCACCAGCGCCGCACCCTTCGCGCGATGCGCAAAGCGCACCATGTTGGCGGTGTCCTGCCTTGCCAGGGCGCGCTCATACTCCTGGACGTCCGCGTCGATACATGCTCTGCGCCATCGGGGTGGCAGGGGTTCATCCGGCGCTTGATCGGCGGCAGGTGGCAGGTCGAGCCACCGCGCGAGGGTGGCATACAGCTCCTCGGGACGTACTTGATTAGCGTCGAGTCTCAGTAGGGTTTCGTAGATCCCGCTCCGGCAAGGGGCGGGATCGGAGTAAGCCGGCAGCCAGGTCTGCGAGCATCGC
>NZ_RYYV01000047.1 GCF_003977665.1 Dyella choica
AGCGAATATCGCAGTGGCTGATGCGACTGCGAGAATTGCCAACATCGGTGGCCGATCAGATGTGTGCGCCACTATGAATTCGTGGGGAAACCTCAGACTCTGACCTATCCCCACGTTTTTCTGGCAATCATTCCCGTAGAAATCAGTGTTACGTTGATGCCGTTTCGAAGCGAGTCGTCATTCCGGCGAAAGCCGGAATGACGAGCAAAAGCATAGGCGCTGCTACAACTGTCTCTTTGATTTGCCGATGGTCCTAGGCAAAAAAGGGGGGGATACCTCAGGGTCAGCCCCCTGTTTCGCAAATTAGGCGTGAATCGTCGCCAGAATCCAGTTGAGGCGAAAGGTAGCGCGTTGCCTCAGTTAGTTCCTCGATCTTCCCTTCCCGAAATCTACCAGCATTCCGTCAAGCGGCGTCTCGTTCTTGCGAGGGCCTAAGGTGTGCCCGGCGCCTCCGATAACCTGGAAGTGATCGATCACATAGGGAATGCCTTCACCGGCGAGCAAAGGGACTTCCGTCGTCACCTCGAAGTGTAAATGCGGTTCGCGCGCGTCCCCCGAAGCACCGATGTGCGCGATGACTTCGCCGACTTGAACACTCTGACCATTCTTCACCTGGATACTACCCGCCTTCAGGTGGTAGTAGTGTGCAAACTGCCCGTCACCGAGATCGAGGACGATGGTATTTCCGCCAGTATTGTCGAAGGTCACCGGAAGCGCCGGATGAAAATCGCGGTTGTGCCCGGGTGGGTTATCGGGCAATCCGTCCCGTACATATACGACGGTGGCACTGGCGACGGCGAAAACGGGTTTGTCGTATGCGTAGTACGAACGATCAGCGTGAACGTCGCCATGGTAGGGCATGCCCTGTTCAACTTGTTTCCAGTCGACTGCGAAGCGACGAGAGTCCGTCATCCTTCCATCGACGATAAAGATTCCCCGTCGATGATGGTTGTCCGATGCGTTGCTCGGACCGTCGTCAGCGATCCAGTGGGTACCCTCGACAGGCGGGGCGAGCACCTTCAATCGAGTGTTTTGCGTGCCTACGGGTGCACCTTGAACGACATCACCGTTGGTAAGTGCAAGACGCTGCACTACTTGCTTCGGCATGGATGTTTTGGGTGGCTGCGTCACCGACAGGAACAACACCACCGTACTTCCGGCGTTAATGTTGACGGGCTTCGCCACGTTGCTAATATCCATGATGTCGTCCGTGCCAGCCTTCCGCACGATCTCATTCAACGAGTGTCCGGCAAAAGTCGCCAATGGCGGTCGATCGGCCTGATTCGAATCGATTACATCAACGTGATCGAGCGTGATCGGCGCATCTTCGAAATTGGTGATATATAGTTCGTATAGAAGATGTTCGCCGTCTTCCGCAGGAAAGGCCGTCGGCGCATAGGGAACCTGTAGCTGGATCTGTGGCGGGAACGGCGACCGATTGGGGAGCGTTGGTTTACCGGTCGTATCAGACGCGCATGCCATTTGGCATACAGTTGAAGCAAGCAGAGCAACCGCGATCCCCGCTTTAACTAGCAGCTTGGTCGAAGTGGCGACGTCAACGGACCTTTTCTTCATGGCCTTGCACTCCCTTACAAAGCAAATGACGTGGGTAACTGGGTGATTGGCGGTAGAGCGTCGTTTTGGCTCGTACATGAACAATGCGCTTAGGTTCGCACGATTTTTACTCGCAGATACCGGTTGAGGACAATGTGTCGGGAGGCATATGCTGCCTCTGAGTGTTAATCCATCGTGCCTAGGCGCTGGAGTGGAGATTTACCATGGCCAAGCTCGTCTTCGGATTGAACGTGTCCCTGGATGGCTACGTCGACCACCAGAAATTTGCGCCCAGTCTGTCGCTTTTTCGCTACTTCATAGAGCAAGTGCGCGAACTGACGGGCATGGTGTACGGTCGCGGCATGTACGAGGTCATGCGTTATTGGGACGATGACCATCCGGATTGGAACGCTGAGGAGCGTGACTACGCGGCGCTGTGGCGGAGCCAACCGAAGTGGGTCGTGTCGCGCTCGCTGAAGTCCGTCGGCCCGAATGCCACCCTTGTCGCCGATGACGTCGAGGCGGTGATACGAGGGCTGAAGGCCGAGCTCCCCGGAGAGATCGAAATCGCCGGACCAGACCTGGCGCGAAGCCTGACCGACCTTGGCCTCATCGATGAATATCGACTCTATCTTCACCCCGTCGTGCTCGGTGGCGGCAAGCCATTTTTCGCGGGCCCTCGATCGCGGCTCCGCCTCGTGGCCAGCGATTTGATTGTCGAGGACGTGATTAGGTTGACGTACATTCCTGCTTAGCGCTGCCGACAAAATCTGCGCTAACCGGCCCCTTAGCCAAAGCTCGTAATACTTGCGAACACGACGCACCCACTCCTATCGGTAAAAGCCAGGATATTGTTGAATTCGTGGCCCATTCCGAAAATTGCTATTTGCGCCACAGGGGCGCATGATGACTCAATGTCGGGAGCGCATTGAGCCCGACATCTCACCTGCGATCGCAATCTGTCGCCTATGAGTATGGCCCTGCTCCTTATCCTGCAGGGATCCCCTCCCGTGTCGTCGCGCACTTTCGCGACCGCTTTTTAGGTAGATTGATCATGCCCCGCAATAGTGAGCCGCTCTCGGCGGCGCAGATTCATAGTGTCTATTCATCCGGGGGAACGCCCAAGAATAGGCCGACCGACACAGAAGCCGTTCGATATTCGAAGACGTCCGCCTATGTTCGCGAACCGGTGCCGCCGGGACGTTCGCCCTTGCGTCCTGACTTGTTGGCCAGGAAGAAAAAGTACTGACGCCTGACTATTCAGTGGAAGTTTGATCCACTGTGCCTGATGGGTCTCGGCTCGGCAGGGACGCCCTCACCGAGAAGGAATCTCCGCTGAGGGCAGGGATGCCTCGGTGAGTTCGGGCAATATCGTCATTCGACGCGGTCACGGGCAAAACCCTATCGCGCGCACGATGATGTTGCACCAAGTCACCTCCCTCCATGATCCAGTCATCAACAAGTGAATGGACAAGCCGCTTTTTGCCAGAAAGCATGGAGACTTAAAGCCATGTCGCTCAAGCGGCCGGCATCTATTCGGATCGTTTCTCGACGGGACATGATCGCTTGTGATCCCGATGAAGAAATAAGCTTCGCTTAGGCGACAAAAGCGGCCGAATCATAGCTGTATATAAGGCTTGCTCACCCGCATAAGTGGGGCGCGCTCGCTCCAGGCAACATCCACAAACACACTTTTTATTGAGGTGGCGAGCGTGGGCAGAGCATCCGTCTATGACGTTGTTGGAAGTATCCATGTCCCACTCATTCGTCGCCAATACGCTACTCGCGCTTCGTTTGCCTGAAGTCGACCTATGGTTCGGCGACTTGCGTAATCGTTACGACAGGTCCGCGACGAAATCGTTTGGGGCCTATATAGCCATACGCGCCCATCCCTCTTCACCTGGCGAATGGACGAATGAAAGCCTTGAGCAGCTCGCCGCAGTGTGCGCATTCTCTTCGCCTTTTGAAATCGCACTGGCTCGCGTAGGTTACTCGCTTGACGCTGTTTATCTGGCCCCGGAACCCACGGAACCCATCTTTCGCCTGGAGTCTCGAATATCGCAGCTATTCCCGGTCGTGCCATCGGTAACGCGTCAAGTCATGCCACGTGTGCCGATAGCGGGAGGACTGTCGCCACGTCAATCCGTCATGCTAGGGATGGCTCTGGAGAATCGGATCAAGCAGCGAGGAGTGCTAACGACCGTATGCAGTGAGTTGTCGCTCATGACAGTCGACGATGGTCAGTGGGTGACGGCTGAAAGATTCGTATTGGGTGAAGCGTCGCTCCGCACTTGAAGTTCGGTTGGCCAACGATCTGAGATGGTCAGTGCTCTGTGACCTGATGCAAGGTGGGTGAGCTACCTGGGGCGATCCGCACCAAGCGGGTCAACCTGAACGGAAAGTCGATTTCGTTTGCATTTCTGCGTGATAGCCTCTAGGCTCGTGGGGCTGAGTTTCAAGGGTCACCCTGAATTGTGGCCCGATGCTGTAGGAAAAAGTTCCACTACACCGTTGTACCCGCTTCTCCTTGCGACCAGCTTTTTGCCGCTATGCGGCGTCACTTGCTCCAAGGAATATGACAATGTCCCAAGTAGAAACCGGTACTGTGAAGTGGTTCAACGATGCCAAAGGTTTTGGCTTCATCAGTCGAGACAAGGGTGGTGACGATGTATTCGTTCACTTCCGTTCGATTCAGTCCTCAGGCTTCAAGAGCCTGCAGGAAGGCCAAAAGGTGTCCTTCAGCGTGACTCAAGGCCAGAAAGGTTTGCAGGCTGAAAACGTACAATTGAGCTGAGCCATCAGCGTGTTCAAGAAAAGCCCGACCCTGCGTCGGGCTTTTTTTATGGTCGTTTTGGTGGGCATGCAGGCGGTGCCGAGCTCACAGCCCCTCCCGAAGAAAGGCCGAATCAGTCGGCTCTCGCCTTGGCCGGCGGCGACAGGCAATAGCCGAACGTCACCGCTATCCCCGCCAAGACCACGCCAGACCCGCCCCATATCGCCAGCGGGATCGGGGCGAACGTCCATAATCCCGCGTAGATGAGCCCGCTCAGCACCAGCGACCAGGCGGCGACCCGCTGGGCCTGGCGTCCCCGGGCGCTGCGGACGAAAGCTTTGGGCATGCGGTTCCCATACCAGGCCAGCCAGAGCCCGATTGCACCGGTGACCACCCTTAGGACCGTGTCGCGATCGATGTAGCCCAGCCGGTTCGCGAAGGTCATGCCGAACGCCAAGGCGATCATGACGCCAGCCCAGGCTAGAGCTCCGATCAGTTCCTTTTTCATCGCTCGGTCTCCTCGTTGGACTGCGGCCTCTGCGTGCCCACGCCAAATGAATGGACGAAACCCAGCAGCGCTTCTTCAAGTACTGAGAGTTTCAGGTGATAGATGACGGATTTGCCGGCCTTCTCGGCGTGCACCAGGTCAGCCTCTTTCAGCACCCCGAAATGCGCCGACATCGTCGGCTTGGAAACGTCGAACTGATCGCAGAGCTCGCCCGCGCTCATCGGCCCTTTACGCAGGAGCTGCAACACCCGCCGGCGGGTGGGATCGGAAAGGGCCCGGAACACCTTGCTCATGATGTGATAATTAGCTAATTATCGAATTGTGTCAAGGGGCGACCCGTCGATGGCCAACTCGTAGCAATGAAAGCGATCGGTCGATCGGCCCGCCGGGGAATCTCCGCTTTCGGCCCCAAGAGACCCTTAAGCTGGCTGAGCGCCTCCCGTTGCGTGGCGGAACACCACATCACCGCGTAAGGCAGGTCGCCCTATAATGGGGAGTACGGCGAGGTCATACTTTCGCTACAGGGATTTACGGTGCTCCGTGTAAAGGCTCTACATCGGTACATGGCATGGCTGGCGATGCTAGCCATGGCGTTTATCGTGGTGATGCCCGTCGTGTCGCGCACGATGCCGATGACCGGCGCCATGCCGGGCATGGATGGAGCTTGCCTGGAGCACGCCGCGCCAGGCGCAAGGCAACAGGGTTCGCCGCACGCGCCCGCGGACCCGATGGCGCGCTGCGGTTACTGCTTCTTGCTCCATCACAGCCCACTTGTGGGGTCGAGCACGCTGGTCCATCTTGTTCCGGCAACCCCTCCGTCCGCTGTTTCGACGGCGGCACTGCCTAGCGACCGGCCCTACGCACCGCTGCTCAGCGCCGATCCACGCGGACCGCCTGCACGTATCAGCTAATCGGCAAGCTTCATTGACGCGGCACACGTACCGCGATGATTGCCCTTCTCCCCATTCCTGTTCCGTGTGCGGCCGTCGCGCGCCTTGAAGGCGCACGCATCGACGTCGCACGGATTTCCATTGTTGCGCGCGACTCGGCCCATCCGAGCATCGCTGCCTTCTCAAGAGAGTCTTTTTTCCATGCCAACCAAGCATTTCCCTGACAACCGCGCCGGTAAAGGTTCATTGCTGCGTGGACGCACGATGCGCTTTGCGAGCAAGCCCGTCATCGCGATCACAGCCCTGTGCGCCGCCGGCTTCCTCCCGCAAGTGGTTCATGCCTGCGCCACCTGCGGCTGCACGCTGAGCACCGATGCCGCCACCGGCTATTCGACCGCGTCCGGTTGGCGCGTGAATATCGATTACACCTTCATCGATCAGAATCAGCTTCGGCATGGCAGCGGCAAGGCCAATCCCGAACAGGTCGTCAATCAGCCTTCTGATCCTTCGCTGGGCGGCGGGGAAATCGAGCGAAACACGATCAACCGTTACATCAATGTCTCGGCAACGTATCGCTTCAACGCCGATTGGGGTGTCACGTTCTTGCTGCCCTACGTGATTCGAGACCATTCCACCTATGGCACTCAGCTGGCTCCGTACACGCCTGGCGAGACCGCGCCCAACCAGATCAGTGATGCGCATGTATCCGGCATCGGCGACGGCAAGATCATCGCCAGCTACCAGGGCTTCTTGCCCACGCATAACCTGGGTGTGCAGTTGGGGGTCAAGCTGCCCACCGGTCATTACGGCGGCCAAGACATCGACGGAAATCTGGTCGGCCATCCGGTGACGTTCAAGTCAGGTCCCAATCTGGGGCAATCGCTCGACACCAGCTTGCAGGCCGGCACCGGAAGTACGGACATCATCCTTGGCGGCTACTACTTCCAACCGGTGAGCCAGAACTTCGATGCGTTCGTGAACGGTCAGTTTCAAACCGCCGTCAAAGAGAACCTGGATCGCCCTGGTGCGAATTTCCGTCCCGGCAACACCGCCACGGTCAGCGTCGGCCTGCGTTACGAGGCGCATGCGAACTGGGTCCCGCAGTTGCAGATCAACTGGCTGCACAAGATGGCCGATCAAGGATTTCTGGCTGACCACCCGAACACGGAAGGTACCGTTGCCTATCTCAGCCCAGGCATCAGTGGCAGCCTGAGCAAGAACCTGCAGGTCTACGCGTTCGTGCAGGTGCCGATCTACAGCCACTTGCAGGGATATCAGATATTCCCTGGCTGGACGGGAACCGTAGGCATAAGCATGAAGCTCTGAACTGCTGAAATGACCATTCGAAAGCCGTTGCCGCTCAAAAGGCGGCAACGCTTCGGAAGACGAGTTGGGAAGTAGAAAAATGTTTGAACGTATCAACCGTTACGTGCAATGCATGGCAGCAGCAATAGCACTCATTGCTGCCTCGTTGCCGCTGCACGCCAACGATCTGGTGGTCGGCAAGCCCGCTCCGCCCATCACCCTGAGCACGCTCGACGGCAAGCACATCGCGCTCGGCGATCTGCGCGGAAAGGTGGTGATCCTCACCTTCTGGGCAACGTGGTGCGGCCCCTGCCAACAAGAGTTGCCATTGCTGTCGCAGTACGCACGTGAGCACGCGAAGGATGGCTTGGTGGTGCTGGGCTTCAGCCTCGATGACGCAGACAACATGCAGCAGGTTCACGCGGCAGCGGATCGCTTGAGCTTTCCCGTGGGCTTGCTGGGTGACCCTCACGTAGCCGGTTATGGACGCATCTGGCATTTGCCGGTGAGCTTCACCGTCGACCGCCATGGGCTACTCGTGGACAACGGCTGGAAGGACCAGGATCCCACCTGGACGCAAGCGCGACTCGACAGCGTCGTTACGCCGTTACTGAAGGCATCGCACTGAATGCAACCCCACCGGGATGGGCCATCCACCCCTTTGAGCGCACTTGATTAGCGTCGAGTCTCTGCTGATTCCCTTCCCTGCAAGCACTTGATTAGCGTCGAGTCTCTGCTGCACGACAGGCGGTTCCCTCCCCTGCTTGCACTTGATTAGCGTCGAGTCTCAGTAGGGTTTCGTAGATCCCGCTCCGGCAAGGGGCGGGATCGGAGTAAGCCGGCAGCCA
>NZ_RYYV01000048.1 GCF_003977665.1 Dyella choica
CATAGGTGATGTCCGCCACCCAGACCCGATCCCGGCCTGGGCTGGCAAACGGCCACGCCAGTCGATTTGGTGCGGCCGGTACGCGTTGATAGGGGGCACGCGTGCGCATGTAGCGACGACGGCGTCGTGTCTGGATCGCATGCTGCTGTCGCAGGCGACGCACCCGGTGACGCCCGCACACCTCACCCTCTTGGCGCAACGCCTTCCATATCCGCGTTGTCCCGTAAGCCTCTCGCGTGACAGCGTGAAGCTCCTGAATACATTGCACCAGGCGCTGGTTCTCCTGCGCCCGGCTACCAGGCTCGCGGCAGCGCCAAGCATAGTAACCACTGGGCGATACGTGGAGCGTGCGACATAAGGTGCGTATGGCATGGCCGTGCTGGGTCGCCATCCAGGCGTACTTCACGGCAGCTCCCGCGCGAAGTACGCCGCCGCTTTTTTTAAAATCTCATTCTCTTCCTTCACGCGCGCTAACTCGCGCTTGAGCGCGGCCAGCTCATCCTGGCTCGCCTTGGGGCGACCGCTGCCACGGAACGCCTGATCGCCCTTCTTCTCCGCATCCTGCGCCCATTTGTATAGACGATTACGCGGCACGCCCAATTCACGGGCTATCGCGGCAGCAGGCTTACCGCTCGTTTGCATCATGCGGATCGCTTCGCGCTTGAATTCCGCACTGAACCTTTGGCGCTTTTCCATCGGACACCTCCGTGCGAGGATTGTCCTCGCTTTTAGGTGTCCGTGAAATCGGGACTAGCCCAACCTGACCCTGTTTTGGTTGAGGACGATCGACAATGGTCCCATCCGACTTTTGAAAAAATAGTACATCAAAAGATTTCGTAGTCGATTTACCCCATGTTCGCGTCGCAATAGACGTCATATCAGACAAAGAAAGATCGGCCTGTACAACCACTCCATTGGCTTGATCGAACTTCCCCTCTATGCCTCGGAGCAGGGCATTGGGACATCCACAATTTATGGCACAAGATCGTATAAGCGATGTGCTAATCCATGGGTGGCCGTGATTGCCCTCCGTCAATGGCGCGCAAGTGTTTGCGTAAAGCCATTTGATGGGTATCCCGGATCTCTTCGGATATCTGCGTCCCTGATCTCTGCAGTTGCGCCAAGATGGGTTTGCGCGGATTATTCTTGGTTCCGAGCGTCCGTGAATTCGGGACCCGTCCAACATGATCCCACAACGACAGATTCGTGCGTTCTACAATGACAAAACGATGCGCGTCTACCAAGCGTATTCGAATGCCATCGCAGACCACGCATTGGCACAAGGGACATTCATGTCTCCGCCATTCAAAATGGAACGAATGACTTGGATAAAGCTATCATTTCTATGGATGATGTACCGATCTGGCTGGGGTCTGAAAGATTCAGGACAAGCTCGCATCTTGGCAGTTGATATCTCTCACGAAGGCTTTGGGTGGGCATTAGCTCATAGCTGTCCGAGCCACCCTGATGAGTTGATGAGTAAGGAGGAATGGATGCATGTAAAGGAAAATGCACCCGTTCGCATCCAGTGGGACCCAGAACGGGATCTGCTACTACGACCTCAGCCGCACCGAACCATTCAAATCGGCCTGAGCAAGCAGGCCGTCAGCTTGTACGTCGAGGATTGGATACAACGCATCACTGATGTGACGTCACTGGCACATAGTATTCACGCACTTGTCTCCCAAGGGGATTTCGCATCGGCGCACGCACTGCTTCCTGTAGAGCTCCCCTACCGCATGACACGTAGCGATTTCTAGGTTCAATTGTCATTTTTTGGTGCGGCTGGATTCAAGGGCACGACCACGTTCGTTTAGTTCATGTAGTAGATCTTTCCCGTCAACGATCCAAAACTTATCCACCGCTGGAAAGACTTCTTCAGGATAAGTATTAGCAAAATCTTCGAACTCTCCAACCCAGCCGTCAGGCACGTAACGCTCTAACCGCGGGCCATTTTGATAAAAGCCAGCAAATCGCTTGTGATCAAAATCAACGAAGGCAATAGGGAACAAAAAGTCGACATCCCACCATGACTGCGCGCTGGGGAGTCTTTCCAAGAGAGCTTGCCGCAAAAAATTAAGGTCCAACTTACGAGTTTCTGGTGCACGCAGAAACTCGTCGGCTGTATCTTGATCAAGAACTACAATACCGGCCCTCTGGTTCGCCACCACGTTTAGATCAGGATAGTGATAGCCCGCAGCGACAAATTCGTCCCTCCGCTTTTTCCAATCAAGCACCAGATTTTCATGCTCTAGCAACAACCAATGAACAGCTTCTTTATGGCGAGCGACAGCAACCGCGTATTGCGGGTCAAGCAACTCTGGTGTTGCCGGCCCTAGAATTTCTTCGAGACTTTTCATTCGTGTACCTTGCCTGATCCCGGAATTGCATTTTCTTGCAACCATTGCCCCCAAGGAGGCGGCAGCTCATAAGAGCGACCTGGCTTTGTCGGATCAACGATAACGGGTCGGAACACTTTTTCGCGTCGAAGATGCGAAGAAAAGTATTCTGACCCCAAATTCACCGCGAAGAAAAGTATTCTGACCCCAAATTCACCGTGACGTTTGCTGCGAAGCGTCTTTAGTTCACTTCCTGGCCGATCGACCGGTGAGCACTCATGTAATCGTCCGTCATATCGTCCACACAAAAAGTGAACCTGGCCCCGGTACCGGTCCACAGAAAAAGTGAACCTAGCACCGTTAGCAGCACTCGGAATTATGGCCTGGAAATTTCCGAACCCGTGGGTCACTAATCTCCTCAACGCCTACCTCGGTTTTGGACCTTAGGGTGTTCCAACATCTCGTGAAGTACGCGCGTATCAGCGTAAGGTGATTCGCGGATAGATTTTATTAGCCAATCCAAATTCAAACGATCTCAAGAACTTTAAGGTCATGAAGAAAAACCTCCATCTCCTCTCCGGGCACTCCTACGAGAATTCCTTCCAATCCAACCTCTCTAATTAGACTAGCAATGTTATCCCTAATTATCTTTTCGGGCCCTTTGTGCCAGCCACCACTTAAAATTAACAAAACAACATTGAACATCAGTTTCTCAATCGATCGCTCGAATGTTGTCTCAAATTGATAACTCACATACCCCATGATCTGTTCGTGTGGCCATCCTCTTTTTACAGCATTATCCCTGCAACCTCGAAAATACGTTTCGAGCGACCATGCCTTAATTGTTCCATAAGGGACGCGTTCGTCGTGTAGTGGCATATCAATTTACCTTTGGCGTTGGCTTGATAACTCCACCGTTGTTCAAGATATTGATCTTGATGTTGGGGTATTTGCTTTGAAACATCTGGATGATGTTTGAGCAGCTATCACAAGGTGGACGCTCCGTGAGCAGATCAATTGTACCTGCTATCGACGTATTATCTCCCAATTGGGCAGCAACGTTGTTCAGAATCACAGCCTCTGAATCTCCAGTGCGAAGCAACGGAAAACCCGTAGCAGTGGGCACTACAGTACTGGGAAATGTTTCTGGGACAACACCTACGAAGCCAAGCGCTTGCTCAACTGCAGAAGGTGTTTGAATTTGACTTGACGCGGCCATCATGGGTGATACGCCAGGAATATTAATTTGAGCGACCCCTACGTTACCGCTGGTTCTAGCGTCACCAGTTAATGCTGCCCGCAAATTTCCAACTTGCTGAGTCAACGAAGCCTGAACATCACCCAGATCGCCGCCTAATGTATAGGTAGCCCGTGCCGCTGCGTTAGCAGCTACCTGCGCTTTGACAGCAGCGTTAGCGGTGTAAGCTTCTATGCCAACAGGAGCCAGCTGCGTTGCTCCATACACGAGAGCCGCTGCATCTGGTGACAAGCCAAGAGCTTGCCCACCTTGCTGTCCCAAGGTCGCCGTCGGATGGCCTGTTTGAGCAGCATTGTATCCGGCTGCGGCATTGTCCAATCCCGCCCCTGTTAGATATGCCGACACCGCACAACCCAAACCTGTTTCACATGTCATGGCGGTCGCGAGACCACCAACTGCCTCTAGTTCTCCCCCGACAAATTGCGCGGCCCCAAGAGCACGTGTTCCTATATGGTTTCCGGTATACCAATCCGAAAGCGCTTGATATTGGGCGGCTCCTTGTGACATTCCTCGCTGTTCCGGTGCCCATGCGTAGGGTGAATTGGTGCCTCCCGTGTTTGCGACAATGTAAGCTGCTAGATCGGGATTTACTTGTGGTGGAACCACTTGCTGGAGATACAGGCTGTCACCAGGTCCATTAAGGAGCACCCAGCTCGCGTGCGTGTCATAAATGGCCCCGGAATCCTTCACATTGACGAAAGTGCCTTCCTGAGCAGTTTCGCCAGGCATCACACTCCCTTCACCCAGGCTGTAACCACTCAGCCGCATAGCATCTTCAATCTGTTGCGTGGTGTAGAGACCATTGCTCTTCGCTGCTAATGCCTGAGCGAGCTGCTGTTCAGTGGCATGTAACTGGCGATTGTATTGATCGCCGGCCAACGCAGTGGACGCACCCGCACCGCCACCAACCGCACCACCTATGGCTACGCTAGCAAGCTGCATCAGCGTGTTGCGCTGCGCGGGATCGGTGATGTGTTGATCGTCCAGGTACTGCTGCATGGCCGCGCTGGCTTTCTCGCTCGCCATGGCACCCAGTGCACCCTGTAGCGCATCACCGCCTCCCAGTGCCGCTGTCGCAGCGCCCACGAGGCCATGCAGAACGACTTTGTTGGCGCCGCCATCGCTCCACGCTTGCTTTTCCGCATCCGTGGTTGCGTGATTGGCCATATAACGGGCGATGTCCCCAGCCGTAGTCATGCCGATCTGCCCAGCCAACATTCCCGCCTGCTGATTCTGCGCAATCTTGTTCGGATCGAAGGTGTTGGTCAGCCCATTCGCATCACTCAGGCTTACATTGCGGTTGAGACCTGTGAGGTCCTGTGTCGGGTTATCACGGGTGACGATTGAGCCTTCTGCAATCCCCGCCTGCGTCGTGCTGCTCTTGTTGCTGTTCTGGGGAATGCCTATCCCGGGACTGAAGCTGGTCATCCCAGACAAACCACCGGTACCCATGCCACCACCCACGCTGATGCTCTCAGCGCTGGACTTTTCATGGTTCTGGATATCGCTGAAGCTCAGGCTGCCGGTATTGAGGAGGTTCTTGCTGGGATCGGCGCTACTGGCGATCGCCGCACCCTTGAGGTCCGTGTTGCCGCCCACGGTGATATCGAAGCCGCCATTGCCAGCACCAATGCCGCTCATCTGCGTCACGCTGGCATAGTTGCTGTTGGCCTTGCTGGCCGCCAGGTTACCGCTGACACCCACGCCACCGCTGCTGCCCCAGCCGTAGACCAGGGTGAGGCCGCCCTGGATGCTGTGGCTGGCGTAGTCGTTGGTGTCCTGCTCGCTGGCTACGTTGAGATTGCCGCCGATGTTGGCGAGCACGCTGTTGCCGGTGGCCTGAGCACCCTTGATGGTGGTGTCATTGCCGCTGATCATCGTCAGCGTGTCTTTGGCGCTCACCGCACTGTCGGTGTGCGTCGTGCCATTGCCATGGGCGATGGACTCGCCGGCGGCCACGCTCAGGTAGATACCGGTGGTTTGACCGATGCTCAAGCCCACTTCGCCGCTGGCGTTGTGGCTATCATTGCTTTGCGTGTGCTGTTCGGCCTGGCTGAGCAGGTTGATGTTGTTCGTGGCCGATAGGGCAACGTTGTTGCCCTTGATCTGGCTGCCGACGACGTTTATGTCGCCGCCCGTTGCAGCAATGGTGACATTGCCGTTACTGCTGATCTGGCTGCCATACGCAACGTCGTCGTGCGTCTTGCCGGTACTGGTGGAGCTACCACCTCCGATGCCGATGTGCAGGCTGATGCCGGTGGCTTGGCCGGCGCCCTGTACGCCGCCAGCCATGCCGCCGCCCATGGCCCCGTTCGTGTCCGCCGCACCGTGCGCGTAGCCCTGCTGAAGCGCTTCGGGCGTATTTTTCAACGCGCCGTAGCCAGTGCCGTTCACGCCCATGGCCTTGCCGGCGCCCGGCGAGAACAAGGTCTCCGCCGCCTGCATGGCATACAGCGCCTTCAAGCGCGAGTCGCTGTTGCTACTGCTAGCGCCATGCACATCCGCCGCCAGGGTCTGTGCGGTGGCCGCGACACCGCCACTCAGGCCCAGGCTAATACCCGCACTGCTCTCCTTGTGCGTCTGCGTAACGTCCTGGCTACCCACGGCCGCATCGATGGTGACGTTCTTGCCAACGATGTTCGTCGCGGTCTGGCTGAGCACATCGCTGCCCGTGATGTGCACATTGTTGCCGGCGGTCAACGTGACGGCACCATCGGTGCTGCCGACCAAGCTGCCGGTGTAGCTCACTTCCTTGTCGGTGCTGGTGGTGGTCTGGGACTTGTTGCCGATCAGCACGCTGAAACCACCGCCATTCATCAGGCCGGTATGGCTCGTGCCGTTGGATTGGGTTTCGGTGTAGGTGTCCTTGCCAGCGTTGAGGGTGAGGTTATTGCCCGCGGCCAGGGTGACGTCGTGCGTGCCGGCAATCTGCACGGCGGTGCCGGTGAGATCGTGGCCGGCCGCCACGGTGACGGTATCGCCCGAGAGCGTGCTGCCGACACTG
>NZ_RYYV01000049.1:0-2830 GCF_003977665.1 Dyella choica
ACCATCGGCGCCCTCACCAGGCGCTCGGCATGAAAACACCCGACGAGGCCTATGCTTTAGCGGCCTGACCTGTGCAGAAACCGCTGGGTCATTACAAGCAGCTGTATGCTCTGGCCGGCACTCGTCATCGGGATCTCGGGGTGATGCATGCCGTCCGTTATCGTCCGCTGGCTTGCCGGGTCGTGTTGCATGCCAGAGCCGCCAAGGGCAGGAAAGACCTTACCTGCCTTGGGCACGTTGCGCACAACTCCTACAGTCGCAAGCACGCCCAACGAGAGCGTGAACCATGGTTATTGATCGCGTCGCCGGAACTGAGCCTTACCGCCGCACAGATCGTGCAAATTTATGCGCGACGGATGCAAATTGAGCTCTCCTTTCGGGACCTGAAAAGCCATCGTTATGGATATGGCTTCGAAGACAGCCTCACACGTATCGGCCCCCGCATCGAAGTGCTGTTGCTGCTCAGTGCGATGGCATCCTTCGCTTGCTGGGTGGCTGGCATCGCCAGCGACGCTTCGCCTATGAGTGCTTGGCTTATGCCACGAACTTCTGCACGGCGTCTTTACTCCATCCTTCGTATTGGCCGGGAGGCATTGGCTCGACAATGGCCCTTGCCTGACATGAAGCAACTCTTGCAGCATCTAAGACGACTGGATCCAGTGATGCTTCATCAAATGGGCATCGAGGTATAAAAACGTGGGGATACCTCAGGTTCTGACACCTTTTCACTGGGTTTATCGCGCGCGAAGGCTTCAAATGACGAGGTCATGGGTTTGGCAACAAATTGCCATAACGCCGCTTCAAATCATTCATGTCGATCAGGATGCTCGTTGGCAATGGACAGGCTCCCAGGTCAATTTTGTGGGGCGTTATGTGGTCAGCCAGGAACTCTCCCTTCACCACCAACGTTTTGCCTTTCAAGGTGTCTCGATTGCGATACATCAAACCGGGATTAGCGATGGTCAGGCAGTAGTGGGTGTATTTGCGCTGATCCAATGACATTGATCCGCTATCCCAGACTTTATTGAACTCGTCACTCAACGCCTTGGACTCATAGAGGTTGTGACCCTCAGGCTTCAGGGTTACGTAGCCTCGCACGGTGACCTTCTTGTGTTGGAAGGCCGCGGGGTGGGCATTCAGCTCACTAGGGCTGAATACTTGTTGTTGTGCGCAGGCGCTCACCGTGACCAGAAGAAGGGCAACGCTCATGAGGCTGCGAAGCATCAAGGAAGCTTTCATGGCTGGTGAAAGTTGGCCTGTTCTTGGTTGAGGTTGTTTTGCATCTTTGTGTTCTGGCACCCCGTCAAAGCGCAAGCCGGATACGTGAATCGAAATTGGCCACCGCTGATCTCATGCAATCTCGCATGGCTGTGAGACGCGGTGGCTGGGCAAATATCGACAGAAGTCGAGCACCTATCCATGTTTCAGTGCGGTCGTTGGTTCTCCCTCCAGTCCTTGCTGGAACCGAAATGTCGATATGCCGAATGGGATCGCACAGTTCTTCACTGCCTGACACGCAGGGGATGTAGTTAGCATGGCTTTCTGCCGGTGCTTGGCTCGTACGAGCTTAGTCAGATTTTTTCATCACATTTCTTTCACGTTCCCCAATGCTCTCCTGTCCCTTGTGGGCGCCGGTAGGGGCTCGGGCAGTGACAGTCATGGACAGGCCTGGAGCATAAGCCAAACACACACGGGGGCTGTGGCGTGAGAGGTGGAATCCAATTTATGAATGCCGCACCTTGATGAGTGCATCAGGCGTGGTCGGCTATTTTCGTTAGAAGGTGGAGTTCAGTTTTGACAGGCTCGAAAAGTCTGTTGTCCAAAGGCTTCAGATTTTGGGCGCTTTAAGCCGTTTATGCGGGACGCGAGCTGAGATCAGCATCAAGGACATGGCGAGTTTCAAGGGGCTCCCAATCGTCGCGAATTAAACATCATCAACAAGGGGATGGACATGGCGAAGAAAGCCGCTAAGAAAGCCGCAAAGAAGGCAAGCTTGAAACGCGTTGCTAAGAAGGCAGCCTTTAAAAGGGGTGGGACACCTTCTACTAAAGATGCCATCCGTACGAAAAGTACGGGGCCAAGAGTTACTAATAGTTGATTGCGAGAGTCATCTTATGAAACTTGATGACTATCGGCAGACATATTATGTGTTTTCTGGTAAAGCGAGTGATGTATCAAGGCAACTTGCTTTTGCAGGCATTGCGTTGATTTGGGTGCTTCACCCAGATAAAGGCGCTATAACTACTGTACCAAAAGCGCTCCTTTGGCCAGCATTGTTTTTCTGTTGCTCGCTGAGCTTTGATTTGCTTCACTACACGACTAGCACTGCTATCTGGGGATGGTTTAGTAGGTCGAAGGAAAGAAAGAAGGTTAAAGAAGACGCAGAGCTTGATGCGCCAAGTTATCTAAATTGGCCGGCGCTATTTTGCTTGGTGATAAAGATCGCTTCCAACATAGGGGCTTACTTCTTCGTATTTATGTACATCGCGAGTCAGATTCTTGCTGCTGGGACTTCTTTAAAGTGAAAAGGGGAAAGGGGTTGTCAGGCGAGGCAGCGCTCGTACTCGTTGGGCGAACGATAGCCTAAGGTGGAGTGAAGCCGGTTGGCGTTGTAGAAGTTGACGATGTAATCGGTAATGTCTTGCACCGCCTCCAGGTGATTGGCGTAATCGCGCTGCCAGACGCGTTCCATCTTCAGGTTCAAGAAGAAGCGCTCGATGACGGCGTTGTCCCGGCAGTTTCCTTTGCGACTCATGCTGGCCACCAGGCCGCGCTGGTCCAGCATCGTGCGGTGTTCCTCGCTGGCGTATTGGCTGCCACGGTCCGAATG
>NZ_RYYV01000049.1:2840-5952 GCF_003977665.1 Dyella choica
ACGCGCTACATACCAGCTCGGCCGGCATGTTCCGTGCCATTGCCCAACCAACGACCTTGCGCGAGAACAAGTCCATGACGGCGGCCAGATAGAGCCACCCCTGACGGGTGCGGATATACGTGATATCCGCCGCCCACGCGCGATTGACGGGGCAAACCTCAGGGACGGAGGTGGTTAAACAGAGTTGACTCGCTCCGTCCCTGAGGTATCCCCACGTTTTTTTAGTCAAGAAGCCATGTCAAATCAGAAAGATGGACTTTTACGGCAGGCCTGATGTTTTTGCTCGTCATTGCGGCGCAGGCCGGAATCCAGTCTCAATACGCGTCCGAAGGACACATTACGTTTTTTATGTTGAGTGCTTCGCACAATGTGCTGGAACTGGATTCCGGCCTTCGCCGGAATGAAGACTCGCCTTGAAACAACCTAAACGTGACACTGGTTTTCTTGCGGCAATGACTGCCAAAAAACGTGGGGATACCTCAGCCCTCGTCCTGGATTCAGCGGGGTCGCTGCCGCTATGGTGTGTTTCAGTGCTCATGCAACGGAAGAGACGTCAGACCGTCGTCGACACCGCCGGCTCGCCCCATACCTGCACGAAACTCATGCCGGTGATGCCGGCCTGTTTGATCCGACGCTCCAATTCTTTCCGTGCCCCATCGTTGACGTAGATGTCACCCGGCATGGATGGATCAATGAACACGGCGGCGTCGGCTGAGATCGCGGAGTCGATAAATGACGGTTTGTCGATGGCCCCCGAAGCCCGCCTCACCGATTTGTCTTTGTCCACGCAACGGATGAGGTTGGTGGGATTGAAGTAATACTCAACGTGACCCTCAACATCGAGTTCGAGCAGTTGACCGAACTGCGATAGGAATTCGCCCAACGCGTCGCGAGCCTTTGCATTCAATGCCAGGCCATCAGCGGTGAGTGGGCTGATGTCGGCGCGCGGCTTGGGCACCTTTTTGCGCTTTTCTTTGAAGACTTCCAGCTTCGGTCGCCCTGTCCAGTGGAGGGGGCGGCCCGCACCTTCGAACTGCTCCCAAAAATCATCGTCGTCTTCCGCATCTTCGGTGGCCACCAGCATCGCCACCTTGTTGATCAGGTCGTTTTTGATCTGCCAAATGTTCATGTCTGAATACCGATCATCAAAATGGAAAGACGCCCGTTGAGAGTTCTTGCTTCATGCCTTTTAGCTCAACTCGTGCATACTTGTTTTCGGTCGGGTGAACCACGGCGACTTGCTTCAAACGGTAGTGCACTGTCGTGTGGTAGAGATCCGTGTGAACGATGGCATGGACGGTGGCGCCCGTAAGACTGGCAGGCTTCGGGGAGCTTAACCAGCGCGGTAATCGCACACCATTGTCCACATCATTGATGCCGATGCCCCACCTAAAGAGCAACTTCCTGGCACGCATGGCGCGTGGATCGGTGACGGCAACGATGTGATGGGTGGCTAGGCTGCCGCCCTTGGCATCTTTTGGCCTGGCCTCTTTGGCTGCTTTGAGATTGCTTTCGAGCTTGGCGGAATGTCTGGCGTCCCTCTTTGCGTCGGCTGCCAGCTCTGCGGGAGTCGCGGGCTGCGTTATCCTTTCTCTATATTGACACCTGGAAAATAGGGCGTGGGTAGTTAAGCATTTTTAACTACCTACGTCCCGTTTTGCTGTTACGAGGCAGCGCCCCAAACCTGCTTGAAGCCAATACCCCTGATGCCTGATTCGGCAATGCGGTTCTCAAGCTCAAGTTTTGCCGCGTCATTGACGTAAATGCTTGAGAGAACGGCGGCATCCTTGAACACCGTTGCCTGGGAGGGGACGGATGACGCATTGAACGCCGGCTTTTTTACAAATCCCCCAGGCACCACTTCTGATTGATTAAGATCAACACTGGTGAGCACATTGGTGACGTTGTAGTAATACTCAACTTCACCCAGTACATCGATTTCAAGCAGCTGACCGAATTGACTTAAAAAGTCGCCTAATGCATCGCGTGCCTTTCCATTGAGAGCCAAGCCGCCAGGCCGAAAGGGGCTTATATCGGCACGGGGCTTCTGCTTCTTTCGTTTCTTGTCCACGAACGGTTGCAATTTGGGGCGCTTGTTCCAGTGCATGGATGACCCGTCATCACGGAACTGATCCCAAAAGCTAAAGTTGAGCCGATCCTCGTCCGTCACCACCAGCATGGATACTTGATCGATCAAGTCGTTTGTAATTTCCCAAAGTCTCATTGTTACGGCCCGATTAATAGGGGAAAACGCCGTCGATCAGCTCCTGTTTGACTTGGCGGAGTGCCACGCGTCCTGTAGATGGACTGTCATTCGGGATCATGATGAAGCGTGCAAAGACATTCACGTGATAGGCGTCCGTATGGATGACGGCATGCTTCACGGCATGGGGAAGGCTCGATACGGTCGAATCTTCATAGGCGGGCAAATACACGCCGTTATCAACATCATTGATACCGATGCCCCATCGGAACAGCTTCCTTCTCGATTCATTGGCACGCAAGTCAGTGGCGGCTACCACATGGTGCGCAGACACTGTTTTTGGGGCCGCATCTGCCGGCCGATGCTGACCTGCGGCTTTCATATTTCTGGCTAGTCTCGTTGAATGCCTTGTTGTTCTTTCGGCCTCAGCGACCAATCGCTCAGCTGTCACCGGCAATGTATAGCCGTTTTTATAAAGCGTCTCTCGCTTTTTCTTCTTGATGACGACTTCGTTGCCGGCTTCATAGGCTGCCGTGCCCTTGACCACCCGGTTCGCCCCTATCCGCAACTCCAGCAAGTTCAGCTCTGGCTGACTCGGCGGGCTTTTCTCCTCATCAAACGCCATATTTTCCTCCTATGAAAAGGCACCTCATGTGCACCACCGGTGTTTGCGCGGGCCATCGTAGTGCCCCACGGATCCGATTGACGTAACGATAGGACGCTACTTCATTTTGAGTAAACCCAAAAGTCAAATCTAAGTGCTTTATCCCCACGGCCGGAGGTATGCGTCAACAGGGCCACAGGGACGCTCTTTGCCCTGGTCTAATGGTTTCGGACACCGCGATAGGGGATGATTCCCGCCCCGAGACCGATCCCCATGAAACGATCTTCCCGCCGAACATTCGATAC
>NZ_RYYV01000005.1 GCF_003977665.1 Dyella choica
GCGATGCTCGCAGACCTGGCTGCCGGCTTACTCCGATCCCGCCCCTTGCCGGAGCGGGATCTTCGAAACCCTACTGAGACTCGACGCTAATCAAGTCTCCTTGGGAGAGAGGGGTATTGTGCGCCGCCACAAACCCTGCGCATACGTATGTATGGTCCGACAATTGGCGAGATCGTTGCGCCGAGGCTAGAATCGGGCGGTTAGCTCGTCTTGCGGCGAACACGCCACGCGGTCCCTCACTGTTCCGTGCCGGCCCTAGCCGACGGATCGATGCCTGCCTCGGCTACGTCGCTGTCCCCGGCGACGCGCACCCACCGCAATGGCGGCGCATGGCGCCGCGGAGACGCTTCATGGATCAGCTCGACGACATCCTCCACCAGGACCTCGACCCCACCGAAACCCAGGAATGGGTCGAATCGCTCAACGCCGTCATCGATCGCGAAGGGACCGAGCGCGCGCATTTCCTGCTGGAGCGGCTGGTCGACTCCACCCGTCGTTCGGGCGGCTATCTGCCGTTCGATCCGACCACCGAATACGTCAACACCATTCCGCCGCATCGGGAAGCAAAGATGTCCGGCGATGCCGCGATGGAGTGGCGCATCCGCACCCTGATCCGCTGGAACGCGATGGCGATGGTGGTGCGCGCCAATCGCAAGCCGGGCGAACTGGGCGGCCACATCGCCAGCTTCGCATCGTCCGCTACGCTCTATGACGTAGGCTTCAACCACTTCTGGCGCGCGCCAAGCGCCGAGCATCCGGGCGACCTGGTGTTCCACCAGGGCCATTCCAGCCCCGGCGTGTACGCGCGTTCCTTCCTCGAAGGCCGCATCACCGAGGACCAGCTCGACCTGTTCCGCATGGAAGTGCTCGGGGGCGGCCGCGGCCTTTCCTCGTATCCGCACCCGTGGCTGATGCCCGACTACTGGCAGGTGCCGACGGTCTCGATGGGCCTGGGGCCGATCCAGGCCATCTACCAGGCGCAGTTCTGGAAGTATCTGGAACACCGTGGCCTGATGCCGAAGACCGACCGCAAGATCTGGTGCTTCATGGGCGACGGCGAATGCGACGAACCCGAGTCGCTCGGTGCGATCTCGCTGGCCGGTCGCGAAGGCCTGGACAACCTCGTCTTCGTGATCAACTGCAACCTGCAGCGCCTTGACGGCCCTGTGCGCGGTAACGGCAAGATCATCCAGGAACTGGAAGGCGTGTTCCGCGGCGCCGGCTGGAACGCCATCAAGGTGGTCTGGGGCAGCTACTGGGACCCGCTCCTGGCGCGCGACAAGAACGGTGTGCTGCGCAAGCTGATGATGGAAACCGTCGACGGCGAATACCAGGCCTGCAAGGCATTCGGCGGCGCGTACACGCGCGAACACTTCTTCGGCAAGTACCCGGAGACGCGCGAGATGGTCGCCAACCTCAGCGACGACGACATCTGGCGCCTCAATCGTGGCGGCCACGACCCGCACAAGGTGTACGCGGCCTATCACGCGGCGGTGAATACCAAGGGCATGCCCACCGTGATCCTCGCCAAGACGGTGAAGGGCTACGGCATGGGCGCGGCCGGTGAATCGCAGAACCCCACGCACCAGCAGAAGAAGCTGGACGATGAGGCCGTGCGCCACTTCCGCGACCGCTTCAACATCCCGGTGCCGGATGACAAGCTCAAGGACGTGCCGTACTACCATCCCGGCAAGGATTCGCCGGAAGTGCAGTACATGCTTGAGCGCCGCAAGGTCCTGGGCGGTTCGCTGCCGCAGCGCCGCCGCCACACGGACGTGAAGCTCAAGGCGCCGGAACTGGCGGCGTTCGAGCAGATCACCAAGGGTACGGGCGACCGCGAAATCTCCACCACCATGGCCCTGGTGCGCGGCATGAACCTGTTGCTGCGCGACAAGGGTATTGGCCCGCGCGTGGTGCCGATCGTCGCCGACGAAGCGCGCACCTTCGGCATGGAAGGCATGTTCCGCCAGATCGGCATCTACGCGCCGTTCGGCCAGAAGTACCGTCCGCAGGACGCAGACCAGCTGCTGTACTACCGCGAAGACCAGAAGGGCCAGGTGCTGCAGGAAGGCATCTCCGAAGCCGGCGGCATGGCCGCGTGGATGGCGGCGGCGACCAGCTACAGCATCAGCAACCAGCCGATGCTGCCGTTCTTCATCTACTACTCGATGTTCGGCTTCCAGCGTATCGGCGATCTGGCCTGGGCGGCCGGCGACATGCGTTCGCGTGGCTTCCTGATCGGCGGCACCTCGGGCCGCACCACGCTCAACGGCGAAGGCCTCCAGCACGAAGACGGTCATTCGCACCTGATGGCCGGCGCGATTCCGAACGTGCGCGCCTACGACCCGACTTTCTCCTACGAAGTGGCGGTGATCCTGCAGGACGGCACCCGCCGTATGCTGGAGGATCAGGAAGATGTGTATTACTACATCACCGTGATGAACGAGAACTATGCCCATCCCGATCTGCCGCAAGGGGTCGAGGAAGGCATCGTCAAGGGCATGTACCTGTTCAAGGATGCCGGCAAGCCGAAGAAGGGCGAGCCGCGCGTGCAACTGCTCGGCTCGGGCACCATCCTGCGCGAAGTGATCGCCGCGGCGGAACTGCTGGAGAAGGACTTCGGCGTCAGCGCCGACATCTGGTCCGTGCCCAGCTTCATCGAAGTGCGACGTGACGGTTTCGATGCCGAGCGCTGGAACCGCCTGCATCCGGAAGCCGAGCAACGTGTGCCGTACATCACCGGCCTATTGCAGGGCCGTCAGGGTCCGGCGATTGCTGCTACCGACTATGTTCGCGAATACGCCGACCAGATCCGCGCCTTCATGCCGGACGGCATGAACTACACCGTACTCGGCACCGATGGCTTCGGCCGCTCGGATACGCGCGAGCACCTGCGCGGCTACTTCGAAGTGGACCGCTACTGGATTGCGCATGCCGCCCTCGCCGCGTTGGCAAAGGACGGCAAGGTCAACGCCAAGGATGTATCGCGTGCGATCCGCGAATACAAGCTCGATCCGGACAAGCCCAACCCGCTGTCGATGTAAGAAATGAGAAGCCCGCCGAAAGGCGGGCTTTTTTATGTACGTCCGTCATTTCCGCGCAAGCGAAGGCGCTTTTCAATGGCGAATGCCGGTCAATCCATTTTCATTGGCACATCAGAGAAAAATGGCTTCCCGCTTGCGCGGGAATGACGTCTTCACAGGAGCCGCTCAATCCTCTTCTCGGCGCAGCGCGCGATAAAGCAGGAACAGCGCACCCACGGTGCCGGCAACGATCGCCGCCGTGGCCACCGGGTGCCGGCCCGCATGGCGGCGCAGGCGGCGGTACTGGTAATTGGCTTCGTCGGCCAGGTCTTCGGCGCGGCGCGCAATGCGCTTGCTGGCATTGCTGCTGCTGAGCCTGCCTACTGCCCGGCGACCGCGAGAAAGCCAGTCGTCGGCGGTATCGGCGGCACCGTCTGCATACTCGCGCACACGGTTGCCAAGGTGGTCGAGTCGGCGTTCGATGTCGGCTTGCCTGCTCATGGCATTGTTCCTTCTCTCGGTGTTTCCAGGGTTTTAAGAACTTGCCAGCGCTAACGTGAGCAGGACGTTAACCGAAAGTCGACATTCGGGCTTTGATTTGCGTCATCTGCACAGTTGCCACGCGCAGGCTGGAATGGCCATTTCAGCCTACACGATTCATGCCGACGAAGACGCCATGTGCAGCCGCTGCCTGCGTCGCAGGGTAGGGAACAGCAGCACCCACAGCCCGACCACCGCCAGAGTGCCGATGCCGCCAACCACGGCCGAGCCGACCGCGCCCAGCCAGGCGGCCACCATGCCGGATTCGAACTCGCCGAGCTGATTGGAGGTGTTGATGAAAATCGCATTCACTGCACTTACGCGACCGCGCATGGCGTCGGGCGTATCCAATTGCACCAGCGAGCCGCGGATCACCATGCTGACCATGTCGAAGGCACCCAGCGCAAACAGTGCCAGCAGCGACAGCCACAGCACTTTGGACAACGCAAACACCAGCGTCGCCACGCCAAAGCCGGCCACCGAGGCGAACATGATCTTGCCCACGTTGCGCTCCATGCTGTGCCGCGCCAGCCACAACGACATCAGCAAGGCGCCGAAGGCGGGGGCCGCGCGCAACAAGCCCAAGCCCCATGGCCCGGTATGCAAAATGTCCTTGGCAAAGATTGGCAGCAGCGCGGTTGCGCCGCCCAGCAGCACGGCAAAAAGGTCCATCGAAATCACGCCAAGCACGTCTTTGCGCTCGCGGATGAAATGGACTCCGGCAAACAAAGTCTTCAGCGTAGCCGGTTCGCGCTTCGGCGGTGCCTGCTCGTAGCGCAGCTGCGACACCATCACGGTGGAAACCAGATACAAAGCCGCCGCCGCTGCATAGACGACGCCAGGGCCGGCGACATACAGAAGGCCGCCCAACGCCGGTCCCATGATCATGGCCGCCTGCATTGCCGAAGCGTTTACCGCCATGGCGCGCGGCAGCAGGGTGGTAGGAACCAGCGCTGGTACCATGGACTGCAGCGATGGTGACTCGAACGCCTTGGCGGTGCTGACTGCAAAGATCAGCAGCAGGACGCCCGCTTCGTTGATCGCATGCAGCAAGGTCATCGTCGCCAGCATTACGATCGCCAGCCATTCCACGATCTGCCCGATCAGCACGATGCGCCGCCGATCGAACTGGTCGGCCAGGTGGCCGGCAGGCAGCGCCAGCAGAACCGACGGAAAAAATTGCACCAGGCCAATCAGCCCCAGATCGAATGCGCGACCGGTGATCGCGTAGATCTGCCAGCCCACCGCCACGGAGAGCATCTGGAAGCCGAAACTGGAGGCGGTGCGGGCGCACCAGAAAGCAAGGTAGGCGCGGTGGTGGAGCAGCGAATCGGCCGAGTTCGGCGCGGATTTGGGTGACATGCGGGGTCCCTGGCTGGAGCAGGCATTATCGGGGGATTGGGGTGTTCTGATCTATTCAATCTACCCGTCACCGCTCCATATGCGATCCCGGCTGCACTCCAACGCGTAGGCTGGGGTGCAAACCCCAGCATTGCCATCCGCACACATCGCTATGTTGGGGTTTGCACCCCAACCTACACGCTGCAAGCCTCCGGCTCATACGTAAACCTGCACGTACGTGGCCGAGACTCCCGGCTGCGCGCCAACATGGCTGGCTTCGAAGCGCGGCTCGACGCGCACTTTTTCGTGCACATGCACCGCAACTAGTGTAGTTAACCTCGACTTTCAGGCCGAAATCGACTCCCTGGATACCGACGATGCCCGCCTTACGCGACGCGACGGCATCCACGTCCCCTGCAGCAGACGCTACCGTGCGGCATTGTGGGAGCGCTTCGGTCGGTCATCGGCGGCCTAGCGACGCTCTGATCGATGCAATCAGCTGGCTGGGTGCGGTGATGAAGTGGTCCAGATCAAGCTGGATTTCCAGGCTGCTTGCAGCTGCGGTTGACGTGATTGCGCCCGCGCCCAGATCAATGAAGACGAGCCGCGTGCGACGCCTACACCCCGCCCAACGCTCTGTCGGACGGGGAAAACGCACTGACGATTATTGAAAAACAGCAACCTGTCCCATTCCCGTACGGCAGAAAGCAGGAATACACCCCTCCAAGGTGGTGGGGTAGAAACCAGCGGTGGGACCGGAAAGACAATTCACATACGCGGAAATGGATCCTGTTTGGCCCGCGCTGGCGGGGTCAGCGGACCGCATAATGCATCTCCCCATGATCGTCAGTTTTGCAGAAACCATGCCAACAACTATGGTGCCATAATAGGAAGTGCCGATAGTGTAGAAATTTTGGTTAATAATGGTGCTGGTGCTAGGGGCTACAGGATTTACATAATTGGAAGTCGCCTGCAGGCTGCCGGAGATATTAGCCTCGCTTCCGTCATTTATTTTGAGATCGGGCGACTCTTTGAATGTGCCGTTCACTATGGCGCCCGCTTTAGGCAGGTGCTTGGAAGCTTTTGAGTTGGGTTGTTTGCAAGACCCTCCATCCAATGTCTCTTCGCCAATGACGACGTTAGACTGGTTGGTAACGTCTATGCCTCCGATTTTTTGACAAATTTTCTGCCGGTATACATCGGCATTTTCCGGCTGTTGCCCGGGTATCAAGAGCAGCTCGCCATTTTCCTGCTTTTCCAGCACCTGCCCGATCACGATTTTTTTGCCAGCTTCGTCAGGGCTGTCGACTTCAATCGAACGATGAATGATGACCTTGCCATCGGCATTGGTATTTTCGGTATAAGAAACGACGCCAGGTACCGTGGCGGGAGTGAAGTGGTCGTCTTCGGCGCTTTGCTGTTGGGCCATACTGAACGAGGGAGTGGTGGCAGCGGCCAAACCCAGGACCATGTATTTGATTGGCAGATGCATAAGAGTCGCCTCAATCGGAAGGGGTAAGGGTGACTATAAAAAAGCACGGCGGCGAAAGTGCAAGGACTTTTCCTTAAAATTTAGGCTTGGCATGCAAAATAAAGTAATTGAGATAAATCTCAGGTCATGTGACATTGTTTGTTGCGCGTATGCGAGTTAAACGGCCTGATATTTCGATTGCGCGGGGCCGAGCTTTGTCTGTCGGGAACCGTTCGCCATCGAGCGCCGTCATGCGGCCTATGCCTGCATGCTCGAAGAGGTGTTCAATCACATTCTCAAGGAAGCAACCCACATAGCACGTAGGCTGCGATGGCAATCCCAGCATTGCGACACCCTAGACACGAAGCTGGGATTTCATCCCAGCCTACGCGGTTCGTCGCCGGGCACTGCCAAACGCGCATAGAGTGTAGCGTCGGCTGCGTGGCATACATCAGGGCATCTGTAACGGTTGCATCTGGGCTGGTGCTCGTTTCAAGCTAGAGGCCTCACTTCGCTGGGACCGCCGCCGATGACCCGTACGCCTTTCCGCCATGCCCTGGTCGCGACCGCTGCCTGTGGCTGGCTGCTGCTTGCCGCCTGTTCACCGGATCAGAACTCCCCGTCGCCGGAGGATGCCGCCAAAGCGCAGGCGCAGCAGATGACCCAGGAAGCGAACCGGGAACTTGAGACCTACCAGCAAGCGCTGCAAGCTAAGAACGATGAGCTTGCAGCTCAGATCGGCGAGACCATCGTCAAGCAATTCCCGGCATCCGATGCGGCCAAGCAAGTCCAGCAAAGCTTGCCCGAGGTGGCGCAGCGGGCGAAGGAATCGGCCGAAAAACGGCGCCTGGAGGCGAATTGGAGCTACCAGGTCGGCCCGATGGAAGGCGGTACGCAATCGACCGCCAGCCTCTACAGCACGCGGCCCAGCGGCGATCGCTCAGTGCGGCTGGTATTGCGCCGCCATACCCAATGGGGCCAGAGCGTATTCCTGTTCGGCACCGGGCACGGCTTTGCATGCAAAGGCAATTGCACGATCACCGCCCAGTTCGACGGCAAGCCGCATCCGCTGCGCGCCTTCCTGCCGACCACCGGCAGCGAGCCGGCGATTTTCATCCGCGATGACAAGCCTTTCATTACCGCCCTGGAGAAGACCAGGCGCATCAGTATGAACGTCACCACGCGCGATGGCGACCAGCAGGAACTGGTGTTCGAGGTAGGCGGTTTCGATGCGTCCAAATGGCAGCCGGTGGGCGGCAAGAAGTAGGCCCGTGCACCGGTAGTTGGCTCGCGCGTTAGGGTGACTACCTGGATCAAGGAGGCAGGTGTCATGTCGAAGCTACGCATTCTGGCTCTCGTGCTTCTTGGTGTGCTGCTGACAGCATGCGAAACCGCGCCGTATGCGCAGCGCCTCCAGCAACGCCAACAGGCCTACAACGCTGCTGCCGGCGCGCCGGTACGCAGCTTCCGTCTGATCATGGGGATGCAGATCTATTCGTGGGAGCCGCTCAGCGATTCGCAGCTGGTGATCTACACGCTACCCAGCAAGGCCTATCTGCTTGACGTGTGGCCTTGCAACAATCTCACCTTCACCAATTTCATCGGCTTGACCAGTTTTACCAATGAAGTGCAGACCGGCTTCGACAAGGTACTCACCGGCCGACCTTATATTCCTTGCGTGATCAAGCAGATTCGCCCGATCGACCTGGCGCAGTTCAAGCTCGAAAAGGAAAGCCAGCGTCACATCGACAGTTTGCCGCGCGATAACAGCGGCAATGCGCCCGCGTCCAGCAGCAGCCGATAATGGCTGAGCCGGAAATCTACTGCCCACTGTGCGCCTGGCGTCCGCTGGGCAGCAGCCGTTGGCTTTGCTCGCGGCGCATGGGCGGCTGCGGTACGCAGTGGAACACCTTCTGGACCGGCGGCGTCTGCCCGGGTTGCGGCTATCGCTGGGAGATCACCGCTTGCCTTGCTTGCCGGAAATTTTCCCTGCATCGCGACTGGTATCACTGGCCTGAGCCGCAGACGCAGGGCGAACAGCAAGAGCAGGAGCTTGAAACTTCATCGCATTGAGGGCGAGAAGGCTGGGATGGCGATCCCAGCTTTCACCCCCGGTTTGCCGTTGCTTCCCAGCCTACTGCAGGAAGAAACGCTCGCTGATCCGCGCGAGCGGCTTTTCCAGCGTCTGCTGCAGGCGCGGTGGCAGGTCCAGCGGCTTGAGCAGCATCTTTACGGTCATTTCCGCGGGAATATGCCGCCGCAGCAGTGCCTGCGCGGGACCGGCCACTTTCAGGAATTGCGACTGGTCGGCCTTGTGTTGCGGGTAGCACTGGTTGAAGACGTGGCGCAGGGCAATGTCGCTGTCTTCGTTCCTGATTTCGTTGACGCGGCGCAGGATGGTGCGGAACACCTGGTAGCGGCTCAGCTTTTCCTGCGTGCGATAACGCTGGAAGTGCTGGTAGAAATGCTTGAAGTGCCGTACCTCGTCGCTCTTGATGTGGTTGGTGAGCTGCTTGAGCACCGGCTCGTCGACGATGTCGTTCAAGGCGCGGTACAAGCTGGCGGTACCGGTTTCCACTACGCAACGGGCGGCCAGTTCCAGGCCGCGCGAGGGTTCCAATTGTTCATTGGTGCAGAGCGCGCCGTAATCTCTCCAGAACGCCTGGAATCCGGCTTCCCAGTCGAACTCCGGCCACACGTGGCGCACGTAGGTGGCAAGGGCGCGGCCGTGCTGCAGTTCCTCATGCTCCCAGTGATCGCGCAGCCAGGCCTGCAGCTCCAGGTCGCCGTCGAAATGCTCGATCAGGTTGCTGGTGTACAGGTCCGAGCCGCTTTCCACGAATGACGCGCTGCACAGCAACAGGAACAGGTTTTCGTTGTGGCGCACGCGCGCCATGTCAATCTCGGCAAAATCCAGACTTTCCAGAGTCCATGGAAGGACGGTGCTGTAGTCCACGTAGGGGTTCCTGTGCAAAAAAAAGCCATCGGATCTGTGACAGATCCGGGACAACAGGATAAATGGTGAACGCTGGAACGGATTAATGCCAGCTTTGCGGGAAGAGCAAGCCCAAACCGCCCATCGCAAGACGGGGACGGCTTTGGTGGGAGCTGCCTGGCCGCTGTGTTCTTCTGCGCTACCGCACCACCGTCACGGGTACGTGGGCGCCGGCCAGCACCTCTTCCGATACCGAGCCCAGTAGCCAACGGCCGAGAGCACCGCGTTCGGTGTGCCCGATCACGATGTGGTCGATGGGGTGCTGCTTGACCTGGTTGAGCAGGATATCGCCAGGACTGCCGTGGGTGATTTCCAGGTCCACCAGTGCGTCGGTATCGGAGTCGAGCGCACGCAGTTCCAGCAGAGTTTCCCGGGTTCGCTCACTGGCAGAGTCGGTCATGACCAGGGCGCAGGCATCCGCCCCGCCCTGGGTGACCTGCAGCACCGACACCACTCGAACCCGGCCCTTGCAGGCACGTGCCAAGGCCATCGCGAAACGGTAGGCGCGTCGCGAGGTTTCCGAACTGTCATAGCCGACCAGCGAATACTTGGGCATGATTACTCCGGATCAAAAAAGCCGCCCAGCTTCAGTGTGCGCGGCGCATTGTTAGTTAAGCATCAAGGGATGCCCTGATCCATTCCACCCACCCGGCATCAGGTGCAGAAGGCCTGCAGGGGGGGGCTGGGCGGGCACGTCACACGCTAATTTCTGGGCAAAAGACCGCCACAGCCCTCTACGCGCACCTCACGGGGGGCTTGCCAACACTGAACGCGGCCAGCCGTGCTTGGCGATCTGTTCAGTTTTTGGATCCCACACTCTTGCTACGGCATGGCTGATCCATGCCAGCGTCCAGGAGGCTTTATGAGCAAGCGTACTTTTGGATTGACGGCCGCCGTGCTGCTTTGTGCAGGTGCCCTGGCTGGTTTTTCCACCAGTTCGGTCCAGGCGGGCGAAGCGCCGGTGAAATGCCACCTGACCTACAGCCTGTCCGGGTGGTCAGTGATCTACCAGCACGCCGAGGGGCGCGGCGATGTCAAATGCGATAACGGCCAAAGCGCTGCTGTCAGCATCAGCATGTATGGCGGCGGGCTGACAGCGGGCAAGTTCCATGTCACCGGCCATGGCGACATCAGCCATGTCTATGGCATCAAGGATGTTTATGGTGGTTACGCGCAAGCAGGGGCTTCCGCTGGCGTGGTGCGCAGCGGCACGCTCCAGGTGCTGACCAAGGGCACTACTTCGATTGCGCTGTCGGGTAGCGGCGAAGGCATCAATCTTGGTGTGGCCGTCGACAAGTTCGATATTGAACCGATCGGTCGCTGAGCAGTTGCTGCCCCGCACCCAACGAAAGGCGCCGCAAGGCGCCTTTCGCTTAGGGACGCTCTGATCTATTCCACGTACCCGTCACCGCACTGTATGCGCGTCTGGCTGCGCCCCAGGGGTGAAGGCAGACTGGCTGTCTGTCTAGGCACTGGGGCGCAGCCAGACACGCATACAGTGCGGCCCCAGCATTTTAAATTTTGATGACGGGGTGACGCCCAGAAGGCCCGCAGGCCGTGCCCCGCGGCTTGAACAGACGGCCAGTCTGCCCTGTGCCGCGCGACACACCCTGCGAGCCTTCTGGACGTCATGCCGGGTGCGTGGAATAGATCAGAGCGTCCCTACGTTGGCCGCGCGTATACTCAGCCCTTCTCTAGGCGGGAGCGCTTTATGCGTCGTTGGTTGACCTTGCTTGCGACGATCGGCCTGCTGGGCCTGTCGGCGATTCCTGCGCTTGCCGGCACCGGACCGCAAGGCAATCCGCAAGTCGGGCAGGTGGCGCCCGCGTTCCGCCTGCAGGACCAGAACGCCCATTGGCGCAGTCCCGCCGACTTTCACGGGCATTGGCTGGTGGTGTATTTCTACCCGAAGGATTTCACGCCCGGCTGCACGACCGAGGTCTGTACCTTCCGCGACGAGATCGTAAAGTTGCGTCAGGCCGGGGCGGACGTGCTGGGCGTAAGCCTCGACGACGTGAAGTCGCATGCCGAGTTTGCCGCGAAATACCACGTGCCGTTTCCGCTGCTGTCCGATGCCAGCCGCCAGGTCGCTATCAAATATGGTGTACTCACTTCGGCCGTCGGTTTTCATTTCGCCAAACGCACCACCTTTCTGATCGACCCCACCGGCAAGATCGCCAAGATCTACCGTGACGTCGATCCGAAGGAAAACGCTACGCAGGTGCTTGGCGATCTGGCCACCTTGAAGAAGGCTGCGGCCTGATGCTGATCTCGCGCTTCGATTCGGACCTGCACAGTAGGAAGCCCGGCTTTGCATGGTGGCGAATGTTCACCTGGATCATGCTGTTGGTGGCCGGCTTTCTCGGTTCGCAGTACCTTCGCCACGCCCAGCAGGTATGGGCGGAGTTGCACAAGCTGCCGGCGAGCGACGCGGAACAGGCATTGGGGCTGCGCTTCATGCTGGGCTGGGACCTAGGCTATCTCGCCGCCGCCTTCGTGGTGATCATTGCCACCGCGGGGTGCATCCTGCGCCAGCCGTGGGCGCGTTCGGTACTGCGTGTCGTAGCGTTGGTACTGGGGGTGTGGCTCGCGTTTCGAGGCGTATCGCTCTGGCACCAGTGGAGCGCGCTGGAGCAAGTTGGCGATAGCTCGGTCCAGCAGCAACTGGATGCGTTCAAGCGTCCGTTGCTGATCGCGCTGGGAATGCAGGTGTTCGCAGTGCCCGCCCTGATATGGCTTGCGTGGCAGTTGGGCCAGCCCGCCGTGCGCCTGCAATTCCGGCCACGGCCGTAGGGCGCTCCGTAGAAAGGCCCTGATTCAGCGACCGTTGTCCCGTTGGGCATTATCGCTGTCGGGCCTTGCTCGACGGAGATCCCTGCCATGCGTTCCAATCGCCTGCTCGTTGCCTGCCTGTTCCTGTTCGCGGCCGGTAGCCTGCAAGCGCAGGACCTGTCGCAAATCTGCCATGCCACCAGCAGCTACGACCTCAGCCTGCAGCAGGGGCGGCTGGTCTTTGACCGCGCCCAGCCCGCGCCGCTGCGGGTGGTCATCGCCTCCGGCACGCTGCAGACAGACGGGCAAAACGTGCCGCTTAATGCCGAGGACCAGGACCGCCTCAGCTTGTTCCAGCGCGAACTGCTGGCCTTGGAGCCGCGGGTGAAAGCCGTCATCAACCATGGCGTGGACGTGGCAGTACAAGCGGTGCAGCAGGAGACAGAGGGTCTCAATCTCGATCCGGGGACTCGAGCCGAGCTGCAACGCCGCCTGGCGGCCCATGCCGCCGATCTGCATCAGCGCGTCGCCGCCAGCCAGAGTACGCACGACTGGCATGGCGACACTGCCGATCAATACGCCAATCAGGTGGCCAGCGATATTGCGCCGTTGATCGCCTCGGCGTTGGGGCAACAGGCCATTGCCGCAGCCATGAGCGGCGATTTGCAGCAGGCTGCCGCACTGCGTGATCAAGCCGCCGATCTCACCACGGGATTCCAGCCCCGCTTGCAGCAGCGGCTGCAGGTATTGCGCCCCGAAATCCAGGCGCTCTGTCCTGCTATCCAGCGCCTGGCCGAGCTCCAGCAAGGCATTGGCGCAAGTCATGGACGCCCGCTTAACTTACTTGATGTCGCGCGGTGAAACGCCAGCTGAGCGAAGGCCGCTCGTGACAGCTGGATTTATCCGCCGCTAAGTGCTTGTCCTGCAACATGGCGACGGTTTTAGATCCACGCGCGGACGGGAGGCGAACTTAGTGTCGCTGGCGATCCAACATCTATGCAATGGCCTGATCCGCCGCAGCATCGAGCTGCGTGCGATGTATCGTCGTGCTTCGACCCAGGTGGGCGAGCCCGGGTTGCGCACCGTGCTGGATGAGGAAGCGCAGTCCCTGAGCCTGGTGATCGCGGCCTTGCAGGATCAAATCCGCAGCCACGAAGGCACCCCCGCTACCCGCCGCCGCGTGCTCGGCGCAGTGCGCTACCGTTTCGACGCCATGCTGCCGCGCAGCGATGACGCCTGGATTCGCCTGCTGGCGCGCCACGAGCAAAGCCTGCTGCGCTCGTTCGAGCGTGTGATCACACGGGTGGGAGCTGGCGATGTGGAGATGAAGGCGGAGCTGCACCGCCAGTTGCCGCGCCTGCACTCGATCGACCTGGATATGCACAGCCTGGCTAAGGCCATCGGAGTCGGACATTAAAATGCCGAACGAGGCGCTGGCGGTACTCGCTTTCTGGTTCGATTCAACCCATCACGAATTTTGGTTCGCAACAGATCCGGCATTCGATGCGGAGATCCGCACCCGTTTCGCCGACACCTTGCGGCTGGCCGAGGAAGGCCGGCTCAAGCATTGGGCCGATACGCCACAGGGCTGGCTGGCGCTGTTGATCGTGCTGGACCAGTTTTCGCGCAATCTTTACCGCCACGATGCACGCGCATGGATGCAGGACCTTCATGCACAGCGGCTTGCGCTGTGGGGGATCGAGGAAGGTTTCGACCGCCAATCGCCACCCCTGCAGCGCGTCTTCGCCTACCTGCCGCTTGAGCATGCCGAAGACATCGGACTTCAGCAGCGATGCGTCGCCCTGTTCGAAGCCCTGTGCCGGGATCTGCCGGCCGAACTGCGTGAGCCCTACATCGTCCATCTCGACTATGCTCGCCGGCACGCGGCGGTGATTGCGCGCTTCGGCCGCTTTCCCCATCGCAATGTGTTGCTTGGCCGAACCAGCAGCCCGGAGGAGCTGGCATATCTTGCCGAAGCCGGCGCTGGTTTCTGAGCGGAAAGTCACGCCAGGGGTGGCCGGATACGTCAGGGAACCGATCATGCGTCGCTATGTTTTGCTTGCCTTGCTGATTACGACCTGCAGTGCGCGTGCCTTGCAAAGCATTCGCGTGGGCAGTCAGCTGCTGGTGGTCGGTGACAGTACCGCGCGCGTCAAGGAACTGCTGGGACAGCCCTCGGTGCGCGCCAGCAGCAGTTCCGGCCAGTGCAAGGCGCGCAAAGCGGTTTCCGGAGCGTCCGGCAGGGGCAAGCAGCGGAAAGCCGGCTGCCAGCAATGGCAATATCGGCGCGACGGGCACACCACCACGTTCTTCATCGTCGACGGAAAGATCGCGCGTATCGACGACGTGGCACGCTGAACGCGTAGGCTGGGATTACGATCGTGGGCTGGAGTGCAAACCCCAGCATTGCCATGCATGCCACCCGCGCGATGCTGGGATTGTCATCCCAGCCTATGAATCGCGTAGCTCCCTCAATAGCGACTGGGCGTTCCAGCGCACATACGACTGCTCGGCTTCACGAATCAGTGCCACGATGCGCGCATTCGCCGGCGCGCGTCGTCCTTTCGACTTCGCCAGCGCCACGATCTCGCCATTGATGTAATCCACCTCGGTGCGGCGACCAGCCTGCAGGTCGTCCCACATCGAGGAGCGTGCCAGTGGATCGATCGCCAACATGCGTGCGGCAATGCCGTGAAAGAGCCGATCCGGCAGCGATAGCACCCTCGGCAGCCAGCGCGTGGGCAGGCTGGTTAGGTGGGCGGGGCGGATACCTGCAGATTCCAGCACCTGCAATCCTTCCTGCTGCAGCAAGGCCAGGCATTGACGCCAGGCACGCTGGGCCAATTCTTCGCGCAAGGGCAAGCCGCTCAGTGCATTCAACGGGTTGTTGAGATTGATCAGCAACTTGGCCCACAGCACTGCCTGCATGTCGTTGCGCTGCTGCAACGGAAGGCCACCAGCGGCGAAAGCGGAAAGCACAGATGGTGTAAGCGCTGCAGAGCGCTCCACCATCAGCGAGCCGGACGATCCTTGGTGGAAGTGTGCCGGTTCCGGCTGTGTCACATTGAACGGGATCATGCCCGTCAGCACTTGGCAGTCAGGCAATGCGGCGCGTAGGTCCGCAGCGTTGTGTACGCCATTTTGAAAACTGATCACCAGCGTACCTGGGGCGAGCACGTCGGCCAGTTCGTGCGCGGCCTCCACCGTTGCCGCCGATTTTACGGTGACCAGGACGGCGTCGGCATCCTGCGCGGCGGTTGGTTGCGTAGCGATTTCGAGCGTTGCCGGCAGGGCGCGTCGACGATGTCCGTGCAGATCGCTGACGGTCAAGCCGTGTTCCTTCAGGCTGGCCGCGATGCGAGGCCGCGCGATCAGGCGAATTCGTGCATGGGCATGCAAGCGGCCGCCGAGGTAGTTGCCGACCATGCCGGCGCCGTAGATGACAATGCGCGGCGCAGCCATCATGCGACGGCCGCCGCGGCAGCACGTCCAGCCACGCGGCCCGAGTACAGGCAGCCGCCGAGGAAGCTGCCTTCCAGAGCACGATAGCCATGCAAGCCACCTCCGCCGAAGCCGGCGGCTTCGCCTACGGCATAAAGACCTCGCAATGGCTGGCCGTCATGCCCCAGCACGCGTGCGGCCAGGTCGGTTTCCAGGCCGCCCAGCGTTTTACGCGTAAGTACATGCAAGCGCACCGCAATCAACGGCCCGTTGGCCGGATCGAGCATGCGATGCGGCTTGGCCACGCGTACCAGTCGATCGCCGCGATAGCGGCGCGCGTTATGGATCGCCATGATCTGGCCGTCCTTGGCAAAGGCATTGTCAAACTGCAGATCGCGTGCCTGGATCTGTTCGCGCAGACGTGTCACGTCCAGCAACTGACTTCCGGCAAGCGCATTCATCCCTACCACGAGGTCATCCAGGGTGTCGCGCACAATGAAGTCGCGGCCGTGGCGCTTGAACGCTTCCACCGGTGCCGGTGCCTGCTTTCCGATGGCGCGCTTGGCGACCTGCCGCCAGCTTTTGCCGGTGAGATCGGGATTTTGCTCGGAACCGGACAAAGCGAATTCGCGTCGGATGATCTGCTGGTCGAGAATGAACCAGCTGTAGTCAAAGCCGGTACGACGCAGATGTTCCAGCGTACCCATGGTGTCATAGCCTGGCCACAACGGACCAGGCAAACGATTGCCGCGTGCGTCGAACCAAAGCGAGGACGGGCCGGGCAAAATGCGTATTGCATGCATTGGCCAGATCGGGTTCCAGTTCTCGATGCCTTCCACGTAGTGCCACATGCGGTCGCGGTTGATCAACCGTGCACCACTCGCTTCGGTGACGCCCAACATACGTCCATCGACGTGTGCGGGCACGCCGCTCAGCATGTGCAAAGGCGGCGGCCCCAGGCGTTCGGGCCAGTTTTTGCGTACCAGTTCATGGTTGCCGCCGATGCCTCCGGAGGCGACGATCACCGCTTGCGCGCGGATTTCGAAATCGCCGGCCGGTTCGCGCGAACTCGGCTTGCCGCGTTCGACCCGGTCCTCCGCCAACCGAGCACCGTGTACGCCGACCACACTGCCGTTTTCCGCTATCAGTCCATCGACGCGATGACGGAATGCGAAGCTCAGCAGACCTGCTGCCTGCGCTTCACGTGCGCGCCGCACGAACGGCTCCAGCACGCCGGGCCCGGTGCCCCAGGTCACGTGGAACCGCGGTACGGAATTGCCATGGCCGATCGCGCCGTAACCGCCGCGCTCGGCCCAGCCCACGACCGGGAACCAGCGCATGCCCATGCCGTAGAGCCATGTCCGTTTCTCGCCCGCCGCGAAATCGACATAAGCTTCAGCCCATTTGCGCGGCCAATGGTCCTCGGGGCGGTCGAACGCGGCGCTGCCCATCCAGTCCGCAAGCGCCAACGCCTGCGAATCGCGAATGCCCATCCGGCGTTGTTCCGGCGAATCCACGAAGAACAGCCCACCGAATGACCAGAACGCCTGCCCGCCAAGGCTCTGCTCCGGCTCCTGCTCGACGATCACCACGCGCCGGCCGGCATCGGTCAGCTCAATGGCCGCAACGAGTCCGGAGAGGCCAGCGCCGACCACGATGACATCGGTGGATTGCATGCAAAGGCCCCTGGTTCTTTGCCACCCCAGGCGCCAACTTATCGTGCGCCCGGGCGTTTGCCTATGTGCGCTGCGCCATTCGTCACGGCGGGTGCGCATGACCGATGGCACGGAATGACGTACGGCCCATGCCGCCAACCCGTCTGGCGTTAAACCTTATGCGCATCGGCATGCATCTAACCGTGCAGCCGCCGCTCCGGCTGGCATCCTGGGAGGGATACTCATGCGCCGCCACATGCTTTCGTTGATGACCTTGCTGGTGTTCGCCACGGCGGGTGGTGTGCAGGCTGGGGGCAATCATGGCCACCACCTGACATGTTCCTATACCAGCGATTACGACATGCAGGTGCAAGCCCAAGGCATCGCGTTCCAACGCAGCAGCGGCCATCCGGGCGATGTCTTCATGCATGACGGCAAGCTGCGCGTGGAGGGCCAGGATGTCACCGTATCCGAAGCGGATGCCGCCCGCTTGCGCGAATACGAACGGGAGGTGCGCAACCTGATGCCAGCCGTTGCCGGCATCGCCCGCGACGGTGTGGATATCGGCTACTCCGCGCTGACCACGGTAGTTGCAACCTTGTCCGACAATGGTGACGAACGCACGCGGTTGCTGCGCGAATTGCGCGATCGTCATGGCGAAGCCATGCGCCACATCGACAACACGCTCGGACAGGGCAGGTGGAAGGTGGGTGAGGAGGGTGAGCTTTTTGGCAATGAGCTGCAGCAGACGGTCGCCGACCTGGTCAGCAACGTCACGCGCGACGTCGTGAAGGACGCGCTCAGCGGCGACGCGGGCAGGCTTGCTTCGCTCGAGGCGCGCACCGATGCGCTGGACACCACGATCGACAAGGCCGTGGATGCGCCTGCCGAGAAACTTGGCCAGCGCGCCGAAGCGCTTTGTCCTCATCTGAGCCATTTGCAGCAATTGCAGCAGCAGTTCCAGTTCCGCCTGCCGAATGGCGAGCACCTGCAACTGATCGATTCGAACATGGAGCGTTCCGACAAGGCGAGTTACGCCCAACGCTAGTTCCTTGAGCTGGCGAATATCCCCACCGTGCTCCCCAGCACGGGATAGTCACATGCCCGGCTCCCCTACCGGGCTTTTTTTAATTTGGCGCGTTGTTCATCTGCACTTCTTGCCGATAGCGCCTAGGCTGGGATGGCAATCCCAGCGCCGCGATATCGAGTAGAAGCTGGGCTTGTCATCCCAGCCTGCGCGCTGCGATGCACAAGCCGCAGGCGACTGCTAGGCTAGGCGGCCAGCCTGCCAAGGATGCCCCATGTTCGAACGGCTCTTGAGCGTTTCCCGCGACGATCTGCTCGCGTTCTTCACTGTGCATGGGCCCGCCTTGCTCGGCGCATTGCTGGTGCTGCTGATCGGCAACTGGTTGGCCAGGCGGCTGGCGAATTTCCTGCAGCGCGCGATGAACCGAGCTGCGGTCGATCCCACCCTCAGTGGTTTTCTGCGCAATCTCTTGTATGGCGTGCTGATTGCCGTGCTGATCGTGATTGCCTTGCAAACGGCGGGCGTGCCCAGTGCGCCGCTGCTGGCCGCGCTGGGCGCCGGCGGCCTGGCGATCGGTCTGGCCCTGCAGGGGTCACTGAGCAATCTGGCTTGGGGCGTGTTGCTGATCGTATTCCGTCCTTTCAGGGTGGGCGACTATATCCAGGCCGGCGGCGCCGAGGGCACGGTGGAAGGCATCAATCTGATGCATACCCAGCTCGTACTGGCGGACAATCGGGAGGCAGTCGTTCCCAATGCCAAAATCGGGGCCGATGCCATCATCAACTTCAGCCGACGCGGCTCGCGCCGCTTCGAACTGCGCGTGGGCATCGGCTACAACGAGGACATCGGCAAGGCGTTGGCGACCGTACAGCGCTTGTTCGAGGCCGATCCGCGCATCCTGAAAAGCCCACCACCCACCGCATGGACGGAAAGCCTGGCGGACAGCGCCGTGCATCTGCTGTTACGCGGCCACACTAGTACCGACGATTTCTGGCCTGCCCAGACGGATTTGTTGCGCGCGGTGAAGGAAAACTTCGAGGCTGAAGGCATCCGCATTCCCTTTCCGCAACGCGAGATCCATATCGTTACCGGCCAGTTGCCGATTAAATAGGACAAATGCGCCGCATACGTATGCGAATGGCTGCCTATGGCGTTTTTGGCATGTCCTGAACGGATGCCGGTTGCTATGATGGACGTCTTGCGGCCGCTCGAAGCCTTCCCCAGCGCGGCCGCCTTCGTTCCGCAGGAGAAATCATGGCCGACCTCAAAGAAGCCCGCGTCCCAGATATCGGCGGTCACGGTGATGTGCCCGTGATCGAGGTGATGATCAAGCCCGGTGACACGGTAGAGAAAGATCAAAGCCTCATCACCCTGGAGTCGGACAAGGCGACGATGGAAGTGCCCGCGTCGTTCGCCGGCGTAGTCAAGGAAGTGAAGCTGAAGGTGGGCGACGAGGTGTCCGAAGGCGCGCTGATCGCCATTATCGAAGCCAGTGGCGCCGCGACGCCTGCCCCGGCAGCCAAGGCTGAAGAGCCTGCCGCGAAGGCTCCTGCTCCTGCTCCGGCACCTGTGCCGCAGGTAAAGGAAGAGCCCGCACCGATCGGCGGCCGCAGCGTGCTGCCGGGCAACGCGCCCGAAGGCGACGTGGCACCGCAAGCCCGTCCGCCGTTCGACGCCAAGCTGGTCATGCCGGGCGATGCCCCCTACGCCACGCCGGCGATCCGCGCCTTTGCCCGTGAACTGGGCGTGGACGTTCGCCAGGTGAAGGGCAGCGGCCGTAGCGGCCGTATCGTGCGCGAAGACATTGCCGCTTACGTCAAACATGCGCTGGCTTCCGGCGCGCGTCCCGTCGAGGGGGGCGCGGTGGCCGCCGGAGGCGGGCTCAACCTGCTGCCGTGGCCGAAGGTGGATTTCGCCAAGTTCGGCGAGGTGGAAGAGAAGCCGCTCACCCGCATCCAGAAGATTTCCGGCGCCAACCTGGCGCGCAACTGGGCGATGATCCCGCACGTCACCCAGCACGAAGACGCCGACATCACCGAGCTGGAAGCCTTCCGCAAGAAGCTCGGCGACGAGAACAAGGATCTGAAGATCACCCCGCTGGTGTTCCAGATCAAGGCGGTGGTCGCGGCGCTGAAGAGATTCCCGCAGTTCAATGCCTCGCTGGACGTAAGCGGCGAGAAGCTGATCCTCAAGAAGTACTTCCACGTCGGCATCGCGGTGGATACGCCCGATGGCCTGGTGGTGCCAGTGATCCGCGACTGCGACAAGAAAGGCCTGCTGGATCTGGCGGCCGAGCTTGGCGAGATTTCCAAGAAGGCGCGCGACAAGAAGCTCGGTCCGAACGACATGTCCGGCGGCTGCTTCTCGATTTCCTCGCTTGGCGGTATCGGCGGCACGGCCTTCACGCCGATCGTCAACGCGCCGGAAGTGGCGATCCTCGGTGTGTCCAAGGCGCAGACCAAGCCAGTCTGGAACGGTAAGGAATTCGCGCCGCGCCTGATCCTGCCGTTGTCGCTGAGCTACGATCATCGCGTGATCGACGGGGCGGTTGCCGCACGCTTCGCCTCCTTCCTCGCCACCCAGCTTGGCGACATCCGCCGCTTGCTGCTCTGACGCGAGGAGAACTTGAGATCATGGCCAATACGATCGAACTGAAGGTCCCCGACATCGGCGGTCACGAAAACGTGCCGGTGATCGAGGTGATGGTGAAAGCTGGCGACAGCGTGGCGAAGGAACAAAGCCTGATCACGCTGGAGTCGGACAAGGCGACGATGGAGATTCCCGCCAGTGCTTCGGGCGTCATCAAGGAGATGAAGCTGAAAGTAGGCGATGAGGTGTCGGAAGGCGCCGTGATCGCCATCCTGGAATTGGTGGGTGCCGAAGCGGAGGCTCCAAAGGCTGCCGCGCCAGCTCCTGCTGCACCTGTGCCTGCCCCGGCCGAGACCGCTACGCCTGCGAAACCGGCTGCGCCAGCACCGCAGGCCGCCGGCGCCACCGGACGCAAGGCGGACCTCGAGTGCAAGCTGGTCGTGCTCGGCTCCGGCCCTGGTGGCTATACCGCTGCGTTCCGTGCCGCCGACCTGGGTGTCGACACGGTCCTGGTGGAGCGCTACGCCTCGCTTGGCGGTGTTTGCCTCAATGTGGGCTGCATTCCTTCCAAGGCGCTGCTGCATGCCGCAGCGGTGATCGATGAAGCGGAAGCGATGGCCGCACACGGCGTGAGTTTCGGCAAACCCAAGCTCGACCTCGACAAGCTGCGCAGCTTCAAGAACAAGGTGGTGGGCCAGCTGACCGGCGGCCTGGCCGGCATGGCCAAGCAGCGCAAGGTGCGCGTGGTGCAAGGAGTCGGCACCTTTGTCTCGCCGAACGAAATGGAAATCGACACGGCCGAAGGCAAGAAGCTGCTGCGTTTCGAATACGCCATCATCGCTGCCGGCTCGCAAGCAGTGCGACTGCCCGCGTTCCCGTGGGATGACGAACGCATCATGGATTCCACCGGTGCGCTGGAGCTGAAAGACGTTCCCGCCAAGCTGCTCGTCGTTGGTGGTGGCATCATCGGCCTGGAAATGGCTACCGTGTACTGCGCGCTAGGCAGCGAAGTGACGGTGGTCGAGTTCATGGACCAGATCATTCCGGGTTCCGATGCCGACCTGATCAAGCCGCTCGCCAAGCGCTTGAACGGCAAGCTCAAGGGCGTGCACCTTAAGACCAAGGTGGTGGAGGCCAAGGCCACCAAGAAGGGCATCGAGGTCAGCTACGAAGGCGAAAGCATTCCCGAAACCAGCGTGTTCGATCGCGTGCTGGTGTCGGTAGGCCGTTCTGCCAACGGCAACAAGATCGGCGCGGACAAGGCCGGCGTGGCAGTGACCGAGCGTGGCTTTATCAATGTCGATACGCAGATGCGCACGAACGTGGCGCACATCTTCGCCATCGGCGACCTGGTAGGCCAGCCGATGCTGGCGCACAAGGCCACGCACGAAGCGAAGGTGGCCGCCGAAGTCGTGGCAGGCATGAAGAGCCACTTCGATGCGCGCGTGATTCCTTCCGTGGCCTTCACCGACCCGGAAATCGCCTGGGTCGGCGTCACCGAGCGCGAAGCGAAGGAAAAAGGCCTGAAGATCGGTGTGGGCAAATTCCCTTGGGCAGCCAGCGGCCGCGCCATCGGTATCGATCGTACCGAAGGCTTCACCAAGCTGCTGTTCGACGAGGAAACCCACCGCGTGGTGGGTGGCGCCATCGTCGGCCCGCACGCCGGTGACCTGATCTCGGAAATCGCGCTGGCGATCGAGATGGGTGCAGAAGCGGCCGATATCGGCCTCACCATCCACCCGCATCCGACGCTGAGCGAGTCGGTGGGCATGGCGGCCGAGGCGTACGAAGGGACCATCACCGATCTGTATATGCCCAAGAAAAAGTAAGGGTTTGCAAACGAAAAAAGACCCGGAGCGATCCGGGTCTTTTTTCGTGTCATTGCGGTGATCGAGCGAGCTGGTTTGCCACTGCGTCATCAAGCCGCTTTTCGAGTGTCTTCAGACCATTCACTGCCTGTTGTTGCAGAGCGGTCATCTGGCTGACGGTATGTAGAAATTCGCGTGGCTGCACTTCTCCGGTTTGCAGGTCGGCGACCATGTCGGCCAGATGCATGCCGCTCGTCAGCAGGGTCGTATTTTCCGTCATGGTGGTGAGGGCGTCACGTTGACTGGCATAGGCGGCGGAATAGCGTTGCATCCGCTCGGCATCCATCCAACTGGCCGACTGGTTGGCCACCGCGACATCCCAGGCCTCATGTCGCAGCGTGGGAAAATTCATGCCCAGATCGAAGTGGCCGCCAGCCTGAGCGAGGATGTGCTGCTTGACCACGTCATCCGGCAGGTGTGACTTGAGATCCTGGATCACTCCTGCGCGGATCTTGTCCAGCCGCTGCAGCTGTTGGGTATCCTGCTGAAGACTTCCCTGCACTTCCGACAGATTGGTGCGGATTTCAGCTTCGATCTGGCGGCTGCCGATCTCGGCCGCGTGGGCGTGGTGCGCGTGCTCAATCCACGCCTCCAGCCCCAGCGCAGTGAGGATACTGAGCACGATCATCAGGTAATGCTTGAGGAAGTCGCCGAGGGTCTTGAGCGGTTCCTTGGGAAGCTCCAGGTGCATGAGTGCGGTTCCAGGTAGAGGGTCGCCAAGCCTAACCAGTCCGGAGCAGGTGGAAAACATCTGTGGTGACAAGGGCGGGGCCCTTGCCACCTGCGCGCAGGGAAAGGCTCTAGCCAGCTTGCGCAACAGTCTTCATCAGGTCTTGCGAAATTTCGGACAGCTCGCTGGCAAGCGCGGCCAACCCGGGATAACGGCCGAAAAGCGATTCCACATCGTTATGTCTTACCGTGACCGAGTCATCCGGCATTTGCATCACGACCAGCTTCAGCGGTATTTCGGCTACCGCGCTGGGATCCGTGGCCAGCAAGCGCGCGACGTAGCGGGGGTGGAAGAACAGCAGCTGCCTCGCCGGCAAGATCGAATACCCTCCGCGCTCCAACAGCATTTGCGGATTGATTTCCTGGATCACCCACATATCCTTTTCCGCCACTCCCTGCCTGAGCCGTTCGAGCGTTGCCTCGAAATCCCATCCCGAAGTGACGACTTTTTGGTGAGACGGATGGGATGCTGCGGCATAGGTGACGGCTGTCGATGCTGCGTTCATGGGACGAAACTCCTTATTGGGCGCTGTAAGCGCTTGCTGCGTCGAGAACGCGGGCCGAATAGACCATGGCTGCGCCGGCATTCAAGGCTACTGCCACGCCCAGGGACTCGGCGATCTCTTCCTGTGTCGCGCCCTGCTTCAGCGCCTCTGCAACGTGCACCGTTATGCATCCATCGCAGCGTGCGGTAACGGCTACTGCCAATGCAATCAGTTCGCGCGTCTTGGCATCGAGATGGTTGGTCTTTTGGCCGGCCTTGGACAAGGTCTGGTATCCGGCGAGGGTATCCGGGCTGAGCTTGCCGATTTCGCCGATGCGGCCAAGCAGTTCTTTGCGGTATTGCGGCCAATCCAACATGGTGAGCTCCCTTGCGGCTCCGTTGTGGTGTGGCTAGTGTTGCGCGGCCGCCGGGATGCCTGAATACTCGACCGACTCAATCTTTAGCGCGAACGTCTCATGGATGCTTTGAGCAGGGTGCTTGAATTGGCGCAGATCCGCGGCAGCCTGGATCTACGCTGCCTGTTTGCAGGCGGTTTCGCCGTGGACCACCCGCCGATGCCGACGGGCGAGGCGCCTTTCCATCTGATGCTGCAAGGGGCGGCCGTGGTCGAATTGCCGGATGGCAGTTCGCAAAGGCTCGCCGCCGGCGAGCTCTTGTTGTTACCGCGTGGCAATGCGCATCTGGTGCGCGACGTGAGCCGGGCGTCGCCGATCCATCCCATGAAGTTGAGTGGCGAGGGAATCGTGCCGATTCGCCGCAATACCGACCGCGGAGCAGAGGTGGATTTGCTATGCGGTCGCTTCGTCTACGCGCCGGGGGCCGCCGATTTGATCATGCGCTCGCTACCCGACGTGCTGCATCTGTCGCTGGAGGGCGATGACGTCCTGGAAGGGCTTCGCGGTATCGTAAGCTTGTTGCGGCGTGAAGTGGAGGAGCCACGGCCAGGTGGATTAGAGCTAGCGACAGCATTGACTCGCGCCTTGTTCGTGCTGGTGTTGCGGGGGTATGGGCTGGGTGATGGCGTGCGGATATCGTTGTTGGCGCTACTCGGCGACCTGCGTTTGAGTCGTGCCGTGACGGCGATGTTGCAGGACCCGGGCAAGGACTGGACGCTCAGCCTGCTCGCGGAACAAGCTGCGATGTCGCGTGCCACGTTTGCACGGCAGTTTGCCCGAAAAAGCGACAAGTCGCCGATGGAATTGCTGACCGTGCTTCGTATGCAGCTGGCTGGCGAATGGCTTCGGCAGGGGCAGCTCGCCATAGGAGACGTTGCGGAGCGGGTCGGCTATCAGTCGGAATCGGCGTTCGGCAAGGCGTTTTTTCAGTATATGGGGGCAACGCCTGCCCATTTTCGTCGCGCGCATGGTCAGCTTGCGGAAAAATAGACGGCCAGGCGGCATGGTTCAGGGCAGCCTTCAGTCAGCTTGCCCCCATGATCCTTGCCAAATCCCTTCAGTGCGCTGAGACATCCAGCGCGCTCTGCATCCGCTTCTGCAATTGGCTCAGGCTGCTTTTTGCTTGGTGCTGGACGACCTCCATCTGTGCGACCACATGTAGGAATTCGCGAGGCTCTACGCTGCCGGAGCGCAGGTCGGTCATATTGTCGGTCATCCGCGGACCATTGATGATCAGTTGAAGATTGGCGGTGAGCTTGCTGTCGGCTTCCCGCTGAGAGGCATATGCAGCGGAATAACGGTACATCCGTTTGCTGTCGATCCAGCTCGCCGACTGATTGGCGACAGCTACATCCCAGGCTTCGTGGCGCAATGTCGGCCAACGGAGATTGAGGTTGAAGTCGTCCACCTGACTCAGGATGTGTTGCTGTATGTCCTTATTGGACACATTGGATTTCAAGTCCTGTTCCAGCGTATTGCGGATTCGGGTCAAGCTATCCACCTGATGCGTGTCTACCGCGAGAGCCTCGCTGACCTCGGCCAGGTTGGTGCGGATCTCAGCGTCGATCTGCTCGCTGGCCGCTTCGGCCGCATGTTGATGATGGACCCGCTCGATCCAGGCCTCGAGCCCCAGGGCGGTAAGGATACTGAGCACGATCATCAGGTAATGCTTGAGAAAATCCCTGAAGGATTGCAGCGGGGTCTTTGGCAACTCCAAGTGCATGACAGGTGATTCCTTGTGCGATAGGAGTGCAAGCGTAACCAGACTGTGGCCCTCACGGAAGGTACGGAAGGCATCGCTTCGCGCGGTCCGGGTGGCGCACGTTCTGAGGGGTATGCCATGCTCCCGCGATGGGCCGCGATGCTCTGAAAGGAAACCTATGCTCGGCAAGGTCAATGAGGTCAGGGGACTCGACTTTGGAAGGATCGAAACACTGGTCCTGGCTGGAGGAGGCAACCGGTGCTGGTGGCAAGCAGGGGCGTTACAGCATCTGCTGGAACATCGACCGCGTCTGCCACGACAGCTGATCGGTACAAGCGCCGGTGCAGGCATTGCCGCCTCGTTCCTGGCACAAAGTACCGACACTGCGCTGCGGGCTTGCCTGGAGCTGTTTGCAGGCAATCCAAGGATTTTCGACTGGTCGGCCTTGCCCAGGCTCAAACTGAAGTTTGCGCATCAGCAGATCTATCCCGCCTGGATCGAGGCATTCCTGAATTCGGCCACGTTCAGCACGCTGCGCCATGCCTCATCGCAGCTTACCGTAGGGCTCTCGCGACCGGCGAAATACCTCGGCACGGGGGCATCGGTAGCCATGGGCACGCTGGCTTATCTCGTCGACAAGTACTGGTGGAACAGCATCCACCCGCGGCTCCCTGGATTATTAGGGCTTAGGCAGGATTTCATGCTGCTGAACGACTGCACTTCAGTCGAAGCGGCCCAGGCGATTCTCATTGCGGCAGCTTCAGCGCCGCCCATCATGGCTGCCCGCAAAGTGGGAGGACAACAAGCCTTTGATGGCGGCTATACCGATAACGCGCCGATTCCGCCCCAGTCGGATCAGCAACGATCGCAGACCTTGGTGATGCTTACGCGCCACTATCCGAAACTTCCCCAGCTATTTACCTGGCTGGGGCGGACGTATTGGCAACCGAGTCAACGCATTCCCGTTTCAACCTGGGACTGCACCGCCAAAGCCACGGTGCGGGAAGCGTATGAATTGGGCCTGCAGGATTCGGTGCGGGTGTTGGGCACGGGATTGATTCGCTAGCCGGCGAACTTGATCACCACGACGAAAAGCCCGGCGCATAGGGAAAAGTAAGCGACTCATAGTATTGGAGCGACTGCGGTGGCGAGGCATAGGCCGGCGGCAGCGGCAGGCCGGAGATGCTCTGGAAGTACCCGATGCTCGCATCTCGCCACCATTGCGCTTCTTTCTCCTGGATGGTGAGAAACGCGGCGGTTTGCTCATAACGCTGCTCGTCGATATAGCCGTGCAAGCCAAGCCAGGTTTGGCGCATCCGCTTCACGTCATCCACGCCCTGCGTATAGTGCGCCACCAGTTCGTACCACAGCGTGTGGCCGGAACGCATGCGGTAATCCCAGCCGATGTGGTGGAAATAGAGCAGGTACTGCTCGGGAGTTTGTTTCAGGTCATTGAACTGGGCCGCGAGAGGCGCGGCGTATTGATCCACCGCGTCGCTGCCGCTGCGGCTGCGGTCGAAGCCGATGCCTTGCCGATTCGCTCGGTGGTAGTAAACCGGTCGCCAATCGGCACTCGACTCACTGGCATCCCAGGGCGCGGGGCCGTAGTGATGGCCTGGTCCCATCAAATGCAACAGCCCAAGCGGGGTCATGTAGTCGACCGCTGCTTCGCGCGACCCCATCATCATTTCGACCACGGGTTTGACGAAGGCCTGGTCGTTGCTGAAGGTCATGCGCACCCATTCCTCGGCGATGGCGCGTGACGACAACGATGGATTCCAGGCAAGCCGGCCGAACACGTACCAATTGGCCTGGTTGAAATCCGAGCCGCACCAGTCGCGATCGGTGCCGATATTGGCGACGCCGGCCATGCCCGTGAGCGCGTGGCCGTCCAGCGAACCGTCGATAACCTTGGCGACCATGGAACCTTTGCCGTGCGCCATGGTGTCGGCCGACAGCACTTCCTCGAACAAGGGGCCGAGATAGACCAGGTGCGTCGCGAAGCCGAGATATTCCTTGGTGATCTCGAACTCCGTCATCAGCGGCGTCTTGGGCATGGCGCCGAACAGCGGATGGAACGGCTCGCGCGGCTGGAAATCGACCGGGCCATTCTTGACCTGCACCAGCACGTTGGCGCGAAAGCGTCCGTCGAGCGGCTTGAACTCGTCATATGCCTGTTTGGCGCGATCTTCGGGGTTCGACGCCGAATAGACGAAGGCCCGCCACATCACTATGCCGCCATGTGGCGCGAGCGCATTGGCCAGCATGTTGGCGCCATCGGCGTGGCTGCGTTGGTAGTCCTCCGGCCCGGGCTGGCCTTCGGAATTGGCCTTGACCAGAAAGCCGCCAAAGTCCGGAATGAGCTTGTAGATCTCGTCCGCCTTCGCTTGCCACCAGGCTTGCACTTGAGGATCGAGTGGATCGGCCGTTTTCAGGCCGCCGATTTCGATCGGCGAGCTAAATCGGATGCTGAGATACACACGGATGCCGTAAGGGCGGAACACATCCGCCAGCGCGGCCACCTTTTGCAGGTACGTGGACGTGAGGATCGTGGCGCCCGCGTTGACGTTGTCGAGTACGGTGCCATTGATGCCGATCGACGCATTGGCCCGCGCATAGTCGGTGTAGCGTGGTGCGCGCCAATCCGGCAGCTTCCACCAGTCCCAGATCGAGGCACCGGCATAGCCGCGTTCGACCTGGCCGTTGAGATAGTCCCAGTGATTGAGCACGCGCAGCTTCACGCGCGGCGTTTCGTGCAGGTCAAGATGGTCGATGGCTTGTCCGGTCTCAAGCAGGCGCAGGAAGTGGAAAGCGCCGTACAGCGCGCCCATGTCTTCTTGAGCGACGATGGCGGTTGCGGCATGACCATCCACGACCACGTTGCGAATCACATAGCCGTCATGGCCCAGGTGCTGGGTGTCCAGATGAAGCTGTGCGATCAGCGCCGATGATCTGGGTGTTCCGACGATGATCGCGTTATCACGGGTCACGCTATCAGACAGTGGCACATCGCGGCCGAGCAAACCTTGGAGCCCGCGCAGCAATTCGCCGCGAGTAACGCTTTGTGTGGGGGTCGAGGAGCCCGCAATCAGCTCGGTAGCGCGATTCTTGTAGAACTTCGCCTGCTCCGGCGCGAGCAGGCGATAGCGCAGCCATAGATCGTAGCCGTCTTCGGCACGCAACGGCGCCGCGCCCAGCAGCATCGCCAGCACTAGAAGGAGCGTCGCCCCACTGCGCAAGGAGGGGATCATGTCTGCGGCATGCTTTCGAACAGATCGCTTTGTGCCATGAAACTGTCCTGATCTACGAAGCCGGACAACCCTACACCGACCAGGCGATAGCGGCTGTCGGCGGAACGTTGGACCCGTTCCCGCAAGGCACAGGCCGCGTCTGCCAGTTCGCCGGCCGAGTGCGGCTGTACGGACGGCGTAAGGCTACGCGTAAGCGTGTGAAAGTCCGCCGTCTTGAGCTTCAGCACGATGGTGCGGGCAATACGGCCGCGCTGCACTTCCCGTTGGTGCGCAGACCAGGTTTTCTCGGCCAGGCGGCGGATGTGCGGCTCCAGCTCGTCGAGCGTAAGGTCGTGCTCGAAGGTGTCTTCGGAGGATACTTGCATGCTGAGCTGGTTCGGCTGTACCGCATGATCGTCGATACCCATGGCAAGCTCATGCAGGCGGCGGCCCCAACGGCCGAAGCGCAGTTCCAGTTCCGCCAACGACAACGCGCGTAGTTCGCCAACGGCTGCAATGCCCAGGACTGCCAGCTTTGCCTCCATCACCTTGCCCACGCCAGGCAGACGGTTCACGGGTAGGGGCACGAGAAAATCCAGCACCTGGTGCGGGCGGATCACGAACAGGCCATCCGGCTTGTTCCAGTCCGAGGCGATCTTGGCCAGAAATTTGTTCGGCGCCACCCCGGCCGAAGCCGTGAGCTGGGTTTCCTCGCGAATGGCGGCGCGAATGGCCTCGGCCGTGGCCGTGGCGGAGGGCAGGCCGGTCTTGGTCGTGGTCACGTCGAGGTAGGCTTCGTCCAGCGACAGCGGTTCGATCAGGTCGGTATGCCGGGCGAAGATTTCACGCACATGGCGCGAAACTGCCTTGTAGCGCACGAAATCCGGAGGCACGAAGACCGCTTGCGGGCAAAGCCGCTCGGCGCGTACGGCGGGCATCGCGGAACGTACGCCGAATTTGCGTGCTTCGTAACTTGCTGCGCAGACCACCGAGCGTGCACCGCGCCAGGCGACCACGACCGGCTTGCCGCGCAGGGTGGGATCGTCACGTTGTTCCACGGACGCGTAGAACGCATCCATGTCGACGTGAATGATCTTGCGTGACGCGTTGGGCACGGGGGGGCTGCACAGCTAGGCGACAGCGGGATTCTAGGGGAGTGCGTAGGCTGGGATGAAATCCCAGTTTTCGTGCGGGTGGCGATGTTGGGATTTCATCCCAACCTACGGGCTTCGTGCCCAAGCTGCCGCAACTGCTCCAACAGCAAGTGCGCGAACCGCTCCGTGGCATCCGGCCTGTCCGCCAGGAACAGCGACGGCTCGATCAGCTCCAATTCCATGGTCAGGAACTGTCCGTTCGCCACCACCCCATCGACGCGGGCGTAGAGCGGTTGCTGATGGCCCAGTGCGCCAACCGCCGCCAGGATCTTGCCACCGGCATTCAGCATGGCCTGGTCCGGCATGGCTGGCGTGATGCTCCCGCCATGCTCCACCTGTACGCGGTAGTCGCCTGACATAGGGCGTTTGAGCACGGCATGGCTAAATTCGCCGCCAAAATACAGCAGCGACCATTCGCCGTTGCTGGCGATCTCGGGTACGAAGGGCTGCACAAGGTAATCGAGCCGCTGTGGCAGCTGCGCAAGCGCCTGTTCGAAATCCGCGCTTCCGATCCTGCCGCGCACGGTATGCCACGCTCCGCCGCTCACCGTGGGCTTGATCACTATTTCGCGGGCATCCATCGCCGACAGCATTTCGTGCAACGCAACTCCGCTGGCCGCGCGGGTCGGAATGATCGGCACACCTTGCCGTTGGAGATCAAGCAGATAGTGCTTGTCACTGTTCCAGCGCAGCATGCCCGTGTCGTTGATGACCGTTATACCAAGCCGATCCAGCGTATGCGTCCAGGCGAGGAACGCCGGATAGTGCTCGTAATAATCCCAGATGGTGCGAACCAGCACGGCATCGTATGCCGTCCAGTCGAGTTCGGGATCGTTCCAGACACATACCGTGGATTTCATGCCAACCCGCTCCAGCATGGTGGCGAGATGGAGGTCGTCCTCGTGCAGGGACGAATACTGCCGGGACGAAGCAATGGCAAGGCGAAACGGCTGGGTAGGCATGTGTACACCTCCAAATCAATGGGGTGGGCGCCCTTGAAGCAGGTTGGTCGGTAGACCGAGCGTGGCGGACCATAGCCCGTCGCAGCCCCCCCTCGGGGACCGATGCGCCAGTGGAACGGTCATGGCGCGATTACCCGAGTATTGGAGGCCGCTTCGGGTATGTCAATGAAACATCTAGGGCAAAAGTCACCCCGGACATCAGGTATCGACTCGGGTTAATGTCAGCGGATATGACCGACGAAACCTCCTCATCCTCTACCTACCTGCGCCGGCTCGGTGTCTGGAGCGGCGCAGCCATCGTGATCGGCGGCGTGATCGGCAGCGGCATTTTTCGTACGCCGGCTACCGTGGCTGAGCGCACGGCGTCAGGCTTGCCACTGCTCGCGCTATGGGCACTTGGCGGCCTACTCACGCTGGCTGGGGTGCTGTGTTACGCCGAGCTGGGTGCGCGCCGTCCACAGGCGGGCGGCATCTATCTTTATTTGCGCGAAGCGTTCGGCGCGCTGCCGGCCTTTCTGTTCGGTTGGACCATGGCGCTAATCAACTATCCAGGCAGCGTGGCGGCGGTGGCAGTCACCTTTGCCGACTACACGTGCCGGGCCATGAGCCTGCCGGCCTTGTGGGTGAAGCCAGTGGCAGTGGGCGCGATTTTCTTCATCGTTGGTGTCAACTTGTTCGGTATTCGCGCCGGGGCGTTGTTGGTAAACGTGTTCACACTGCTGAAGCTGGCGGCGATCGCCATGCTGCTGATAGTGGGCCTGGTGCTGGCCCATGGGCATTTTGGCGGTGTGCTGGCCATCGACGCCACCCATCAGGTTTCCGGCGGAGCGTGGATCGGCGCCCTGTTGCCGGTGTTGTTCACCTATGGCGGCTTTCACTACCTAAATGACATGGCGGGCGAAGTGCGTGATCCGCAACGCAACTTGCCGCGAGCGCTTACTTTGGGACTGGTCGGCGTGGCACTGTGCTATGTGCTGGCAAACCTGGCTTACCTGGTTGGCTTGGGCCACGCGGGATTGGCGGCGAGCAAAGCGCCTGCCGCGGATCTGATGAGCAGCATCTTTGGCCCGCGTGGTGCCACCATCATGGCGATCGGCATCGCCTGTTCCACATTTGGTTACTGCAGCATCGCCGTAGCCGGCGGAGCGCGAGTACTGCAGACCATGGGCGCGGATGGCTTTTTCTTTCGCGCGGTGGGGCAAATCGACACGCGCTGGCGCTCACCGCAAGTCGGCCTGGCCGTATTGGGCATATGGGCCATCGTGTTGATCATCACCGGCACGTTCGATCAATTGGTCAACTTCACCACGGTAGGCGAGTGGCTGGGACATGCCTTTGGCATCGCCACCCTGTTCTGGTATCGACGCCAATTCGGGGCAAAGAGCTCGCCGTTTCGCGTGCCGCTGTATCCCATTCTCCCGTTCGTGTTCGTATGCACCGTGCTGGGCGTGATCATTGCCACGGTGATCGATACCCCGCGTGATGCCGGCATGAGCCTGGTGATCATTGCGCTTGGCGTGCCGGTGTATGCGATATGGCGTCGGTGGCCAAGGCAGCAGGCGGGCGCGTAGTGTGTAGGCTGGAATGGCAATCCCAGCATTTTCACGCCGCTTAAAGCTGGGATTGGCATCCCAGCCTACGCCGCCGGGCCCTCTCCCCGAGGGGGAGAGGGCCGCAGATTTGCATCAATAGCGGTAGTGATCCGGCTTGTACGGCCCTTCCACCGGCACGCCGATGTACGCGGCCTGTTCCGGCGTCAGCTTGGTCAGCTTCACACCGATCTGCTCCAAGTGCAGGCGTGCCACTTCCTCATCCAACTGCTTGGGCAGGCGGTAGACGGTCTTCTCGTACTTGTCCTTGTTTGCCCACAGGTCGATCTGTGCCAGCGTCTGGTTGCTGAAGCTGTTGGACATCACAAAGCTCGGATGGCCGTGCGCGCAGCCCAGGTTCACCAGACGGCCTTCAGCCAACATGTAGATGCTGTGGCTGCCGCTCTTGGACGACGTGCCGCCGAAGGTATAACGGTCCACCTGCGGCTTGATGTTCTCGCGCGTCACGTCCTTGGCCGCGTTCAGGCGATCCATCTGGATCTCGTTGTCGAAGTGGCCGATGTTGCACACCAGGGCGTTGTTCTTCATCGCCGACATGTGTTCCAGCGTGATGATGTCCTTGTTGCCGGTGGTGGTGACGTAGATGTCGCCGATGCCGAGCGTGTCTTCCACGGTGGTGACCTGGAAGCCTTCCATCGCCGCCTGCAGGGCGTTGATCGGGTCGATCTCAGTGACGATCACGCGCGCGCCGAAACCCTTGAGCGAATGCGCGCAGCCCTTGCCGACATCACCATAGCCGCACACCACCGCCACCTTGCCGGCCACCATCAGGTCGGTGGCGCGCTTGATACCGTCGGCCAGCGATTCACGGCAGCCGTACAGGTTGTCGAACTTGCTCTTGGTGACCGAGTCGTTTACGTTGATCGCCGGCACCAGCAGCTTGCCGGCTTCCATCATTTGATACAGGCGGTGCACGCCGGTGGTGGTTTCTTCGGAAACACCCTTCCATTCGGCGGCGACCTTCTTCCAGAAGCCCGGACGCTCCTTCGCAGTGCGCTTGAGCAGATCCTTGATGACCTGTTCTTCATGGTTGCCGCTGGGCGTGTTGACCCAGTTGTCACCGTTTTCCATGTCCACGCCCTTGTGGATCAGCAACGTGGCGTCGCCGCCGTCGTCGACGATCAGCTCAGGGCCCTTCATGCCGGGGTGGGTGAGCATGTCCAGCGTGCAATCCCAGTATTCCTCCAGAGTTTCGCCTTTCCAGGCGAACACGGGGATGCCTGCGGCAGCCACGGCGGCGGCGCAGTCGTCTTGGGTGGAGAAGATGTTGCACGAGGCCCAGCGCACCGAGGCGCCTAGGGCGCTCAGCGTCTCGATCAGCACTGCGGTTTCCTTGGTCATGTGCAGCGAGCCGGACAGGCGCACGCCCTGCAGCGGCTTGGTGGCCGAGTAACGGGCGCGGATGGCCATCAGGCCGGGCATTTCCTCCTCGGCCATGCGAATGCGGCGGCGGCCGAGGTCGGCCAGCGAGATATCGCGGACCTTGTAATCGTGGGTGGTGGAATCGTTGGTGACAGCATTCATTGAGGGATGTCTCCGAGTCTCATGGGGAAAACCCGGCCCGGGAGGCCAGGCCGACGCGGTATCGCGTCATGAGCGCCGTTGCATTCGAGGCATCCACCGAGCCTGGCCGTAGACTTGCCCACGGTCGCAGCGCCCCTCGGCGAAGATCTCCATTCTAGCCAGAGATGTGGGCTTATGACGAATCGATTGCTGCGCTGCCGTATAAATTCGGTAGGCTAGGGGTTCGACCCCACGGAGGCCCCCATGGAAGCCAGTCGCGACCCGGAATTCCTGCCCCACGACGGCCCGCTGCGCGAAGACGTGCACCGGCTCGGCGCGATGGTGGGGCGCATGCTGGCCGAGCAAGGTGGCGAGGGCTTCTTGCAGCGTGTCGAGCAGGTCCGCACGACCGCCATTCGGCGCCGGCGAGAAGGCCGCGCGGTGGACGACCTGGCTGAATCACTAGCCGGGCTGGGCGCTGGGGAAGCCGAGGCGCTGGCGCGCGCGTTTGCCACCTACTTCCAGGAGGTGAACACAGCCGAACGTGTACACCGGATCCGCCGCCGCCGTGACTATCAGCGCGAGGGCGGACCGGTTCAACCGGAGTCGCTGCTCGATGTCTTGCAGCGATTGAAGGCCGAAGGCGTCGATGCCGACGAACTCCTGCAATGGCTGTACAAGCTGAAAGTGGAACCGGTGTTCACCGCCCACCCGACCGAGGCGATGCGGCGCTCCCTGCTCGAAAAGGAGCAGGCGGTCGTACGCGCCCTGGTCGACAACTTCGATCCCACCCGTACCCCACAGGAGCGCAAGGAAGATGACGACCGCATCTTCATGGCGCTGTCCGCGGGCTGGCAGACCGCCGAAGCCTCGCCGATCCGGCCCAGCGTGCAGGATGAGCATCATCATGTTGGCTTCTATCTTGCCAACCCGATCTACCGCATCGTGCCGGCGTTCTACGAGTTGCTCGCCGATGGCCTGCAGGAGGTATATGGCGTGGCCGTGCCTTTGCCGCGCCTGTTGAATTTTGCGACCTGGGTGGGCGGCGACATGGACGGCAACCCGAACGTCGGCGCCGACACGATTGCCAACAGCCTGGCCACTCAACGCGCGCACGTGCTGGAGCATTACATGGCCGACGTCGATGCACTGGCGCGCCTGCTCAGCCAGACGGTCGACCGCGTGGCGTTCGATGCCTCGCTGCTCAAGCGCTTGGCCGACTATCGCGAACAGTTTCCGCGTGCAGCCGCAACGATCCGTCCGCGCCACACCGACATGCCGTATCGCTGCCTGCTGACGCTGATTCGCGCGAGGCTCGAAGCCACACTCGAGGATGGGCATGCGGAGGGCTATCACTGCGCCGACGAGCTGATCGACGACCTGTTGCTGATCGTGCACGGCCTGATCGATCATCGGGGCCTCCACGCAGGCGCGTACGCGGTGCGCCGTCTGATCTGGCGTGTACGTACTTTCGGCTTCCACCTTGCGCGCCTGGACGTACGGCAGGATTCGCGCGTGCATGACGATGCGCTTGCCGCGCTGCTGCGCGACGAAACCTGGACGCAGCGTGCGCCGGCCGAACGCATCGCCGCGCTGCGTCCTTACGCCAGCGGCGAACGAACGCTGGAAAAAGCCGAGGATGCGCAAGCCGAATCGTTGCGCGCCGTATTTGCCACTTTGTATGAATCCCGCCGGCGTTATGGCCAAGATGCCATCGGCTTGTACATCATCAGCATGGCGCGTTCGGCGGCCGACGTGCTGGCGGTGCTGGCTCTGGCGAGGCATGGGGGCCTGAGCAGCGAAACGCATGTCCCGCTCGACATCGCACCGTTGTTCGAAACCGTCGACGACCTGAACAACGCGCCGAATACCCTGCGCGCCTTGCTCGACGATCCCATCTATCGCGACCATCTACGCGCCCGCAATGAATGCCAATGGGTGATGCTCGGCTATTCCGACAGCGGCAAGGACGGCGGCACGCTTGCGTCGCGCTGGGGGCTGCAACGTGCGCAAGTGGAATTGCTGGAAGTGGCGCAACAGGCGGGCATTCGCCTCGCGTTCTTCCACGGCCGCGGCGGCTCGGCCAGCCGGGGTGGCGCACGCATCACGCCGGCACTGATGTCTTCGCCGCGTGGTTCGGTCAACGGCGTGCTGCGCGTGACCGAACAGGGCGAAGTCATCCATCGCAAATACGGCATCCGTGCCTTGGCGCTGCGCAACTTCGAACAAACCGTGGGGGCGGTGCTCAAGGCCAGTGTGCGTCCCCGCGAGGAAGAGGCACGCGAGGTAAACTGGCGCCAGATCATGGCGGTCATGGCCGCCGAAAGCCGGCGTGCCTATCGCGCCTTCGTCGATCGCGAAGGTTTCGTCGACTACTTCCGCGCCGCCACGCCGATCGATGTGATCGAGCAGATGGCGCTCGGCTCGCGTCCATCGCGCCGGCGCAGCATGCGCGGCGTGGAAGACCTGCGGGCGATTCCGTGGGTATTCGCCTGGACGCAATGCCGCTCCATAATTACCGGCTGGTACGGATTGGGCACGGCGCTGGAAGCGGCTGTCGCCAGGCATGGCGAAGCGGCCATGGGAACAATGGCGCGCGACTGGCTGTTCTTCGCTAACGTGCTGGACGACGTGGAGATGGTGCTGGCCAAATGCGACCTGGATATCGCCGAGGCGTTCTCCAAGCTGGCCGGACCGTTGCACGCTACGTTTTTCGGCCTGATTCGCGAGGAATTCGACCGCACCCGCCGGTGGCTGCTAAAGCTGAAGAACAGCGAAGACCTGCTGCGCGATGATCCGCGCTTGTCACTGTCGATCCGCTTGCGAAATCCTTACGTGGATCCGATGAGCTTGTTGCAGGTGGACCTGCTGCAACGCTGGCGTGCGACCGATAGCAGCGATGATCATCTGCTGCGCGCGCTGGTGGCTTGTGTGAACGGTGTTGCGCAGGGTCTGCAGAACACGGGATAAGAGCAAGCAGGTCGGGGTTTACGCCCCAACCAACGCGCGCCTAGCCGTCCAGCTCCGTCCACCGCGCGTACGCGAGGTCCAACTCCGCTTGCGTTTTCGCCAATACCTCATTGGCTTTTTGAATCGCCGCGCTGTCCTGTTGGAAGAACGAAGGATCGTTCATGGCTTCGGCGCGCTTGGCGATTTCGGCTTCCAGTTGTTCGATGCGCGCAGGCAACTGTTCCAGTTCCCTTGCCTCCTTGTAGCCGAGCTTGCGCTTGGGCTTTTCGACGCTCGTCGTAACGGCGGGTGTTCCGGTCTTGGCGGGCGTGGCCGCGGGTGCGGGCATTTCGGTAGCAAGACGATTCACCGGCCTCTGCCGCAACCAATCGCTGTAGCCACCTACGTATTCGCCCACCTGTCCTTCGCCTTCCAAAACCAGTGTGCTGGATACGACGTTGTCGAGGAATTCGCGGTCGTGCGACACCAGCAACAGGGTGCCTTTGTATTCGGTGAGCAGCTCTTCCAGCAGTTCCAGCGTTTCGACGTCGAGGTCGTTGGTGGGTTCGTCCATCACCAGCAGATTGGACGGCTGAGCGAATAGCTTGGCCAGCAGCAGGCGGTTGCGTTCACCGCCCGACAGACGCGTTATCGGCGCGCGGGCACGTTCCGGCGAGAACAGGAAATCCTGCAGATAGCCGATGATGTGTTTGCGCTGGCCGTTGAGCTCGATGTATTCGCGGCCTTCGGCCACATTGTCCAGCGCGTTCAAGGCGTCGTTGAGCTGGGCGCGATGCTGGTCGAAATAGGCAATCTCGAGGCCGGTGCCCAGGCTCGCTTCGCCGCCCAGGGGCTTGAGTTCGCCGAGCAGAATCTTCAACAAGGTACTCTTGCCCGCGCCGTTCGGGCCGATGATGCCAACGCGATCTCCGCGCATGATCGCAGTGCTCAGGTCATCGATCAGCACGCGCCCGGCATACGCCTGATGGACATGATCCAGTTCGATGACCTTCTTGCCGGAGGCCTGCGCATTGGCCAATGCCATCTTTGCGTTGCCACCCAGTTCGCGGCGATCGGCGCGCTCGCGGCGCATTGCTTTCAACGCTCGTACACGGCCTTCATTGCGTGTGCGGCGTGCCTTGATGCCCTGGCGGATCCACACTTCTTCCTGCGCCAGCTTTTTGTCGAACAAGGCATTGGCTTGTGCTTCGGCGTGCAGCCGTTCTTCGCGGCGACGCAGGTAGTTGTCGTAATCGCCCGGCCAGCTGGTGAGCTGCCCTCGATCGATCTCGACGATGCGCGTGGCCAGTGCGCGCAGGAAGCTGCGATCGTGCGTAATGAACACGATGCTGCCCGCGAACTGCTTGAGAAAGCCTTCCAGCCAGCCGATCGCTTCGATGTCCAGGTGATTGGTCGGTTCGTCCAGCAGAAGCACATCCGGTTTGCGCACCAGCGCCTGCGCCAGCAGTACGCGGCGTTTCATGCCGCCGGAAAGCGCGGCAAAATCGGTATCGGCGGGAAGCTCGAGCTTGGTCAGCACGTCGCCGACGCGTCGATCCAGATCCCAGCCGTGTCGGGCCTCGATCTGGTCTTGTACCGCGCCAAGGCCATCCAGGTCGCCTTCGGCAAGCAAGTGGTGATACCGAGCAAGCAGCCGGCCCAGGTCGCCAAGGCCTTCGGCCACCACGTCGAAGACGCTGCCGGCCGTTGCTTGCGGCACCTCTTGCGCCATGCGGGCCACGATCACGCCGCTTTGCACGCGCACTTCACCGTCATCCGGCTGCAGTTCGCCGGCGATCAGTTTCATCAGGGTGGATTTGCCTTCGCCGTTGCGACCGACGATGCACACGCGCTCGCCGCCATCGATCGAAAGGTCGACGTGTTCGAGCAGAAGAGGGCCGCCGATACTGAAGTCGACGCGCTGGAGTTGGATCAGGGACATCCTGCCATTGTACTGGCTCGTTCTTTGCATTCCTCTGTCGGAAGTCGCTGAAAGCTTCGCTTAAAGAAATAAGTGCTAACTGTCGATCTGAACTTCGGGCAGGCGTCACCGCGAGATAACGAAATTTTACGCTGCTGGAGCCGGTAAGATTTACAAAAACATATACTTAGCATGGCTGATTAAAGCTTTTCCTATGGAAATTGCGGTCCCCATGCATTAAGGTTGCGCGACGCGGGGGCAGTACCGCGGTTTGGGAGTGAAAGACCGTGGCGAACATCCAATCCATCCAGCCAATGCTGCTGCTCAACCGGCTGTGGGGCCTGTTTGCGGCGATGCTGTTGCTAGGCCTTGCCGGGTACACCGGGGCGGCGCGTGCAGGTTATGCCGCTATAGTGATCGACCCGGCCACGGGTGAAGTGCTCAGCGCGGTGAACGCGGACGAGCAGAACTACCCGGCCTCGCTGACCAAGATGATGACCCTGTACCTCACCTTCCAGGCGCTGCAGAACGGCAAGCTGAAGGTGGACCAGGATCTGCCGGTGTCGAACTGGGCAGCGTCCCGGGCGCCGACCAAGCTGGGCTTGCGCTCCGGACAGACCGTGTCGGTCAACGATTGCATTCTCGGCATGGTGACCAAGTCGGCCAATGATGCAGCGACCGTGGTCGCTGAGAGCCTGGGCGGAAACGAGGGTCACTTCGCCGAAATGATGACGGCCCAGGCGGCTCTGCTCGGCATGACTTCCACCCATTTCGCCAACGCCCACGGTTTGCCGGACCCGAGCAACACTTCTACAGCGCGCGACATGGTCAAGCTCGCCATGGCGCTATATCGCGACTTCCCGCAGTACACGCACTACTTTGCGACCAAGGAATTCGTGTTCCGAGGCCAGCTGATCCGTGGTCACAACAACCTGATGGACCGCTATCCCGGCATGGATGGCCTGAAGACCGGTTTCACCGATGCTTCGGGCTTCAACCTGGCTTCTACCGCAGTGCACGATGGGCGCCGCCTGTTCGCCGTGGTGCTCGGCGGACGCAGTGCGTCTGCTCGCGACCGCCTGATGGCTCGCCTGCTCGATGATGGTTTCGACAACCAGCCGACGCCCGAAGCACTGGTGGCCCAGGCCGGGGTGCCCAGCACTACCCGCCGTGTGCTGGCAGCGCTGTCCCCGATCGGCACTGCGGAAGCAGACGAAACAGCACCTGCACACCATCGCGCTTCGCGTGGCTGTACGCGGCACAGAGGCAAGACTTGCCCAAGCGTCGCCAAGTCCCACGGCAAGTCCACCACCCGGCTGGCGCATCGCCACAAGGCCAAGAAAGTGGTGCTGGCTTCCTCAAGCGACAAATGAGCCATAACCCGAAGCAAGCCTGACTGGCCAGTTAGGCTGGGGGCGCCCAAACAAAAACCCCGCGGCTGGCCGCGGGGTTTTTGTTTTGCCATGGAAGCGATCGGGCTTACTTGAGCTTGGCGTCTGCACGCAGCTCGTCGGCCTTGTCGGTCTTTTCCCAGGAGAACGCCGTGTAGGTATTGCCGTTGGCGTCCTTCATCTCGTACGGCGAGCGGCCGAAGTGGCCGTAGCTGGCGGTGGCCTGGTACATCGGATGGATCAGGTCGAGCATCTTGATGATGCCGTACGGGCGCAGGTCGAAGTGCTTGCGGATCAGCTTTTCGATCTTGTCGTCGGAGATCTTGCCGGTGCCGAAGGTGGTCACCGAGATCGAGGTCGGCTCGGCCACGCCGATGGCGTAGCTCACCTGCACTTCGCAGCGGTCGGCGATGCCAGCGGCCACGATGTTCTTGGCCACGTAGCGCGCGGCGTAGGCGGCCGAGCGGTCCACCTTCGACGGATCCTTGCCCGAGAACGCGCCGCCGCCGTGACGGGCCCAGCCGCCGTAGGTGTCGACGATGATCTTGCGGCCGGTCAGGCCGCAGTCGCCAACGGGGCCGCCGATCACGAACTTGCCGGTCGGGTTGATGTGGAACTTGGTGCTCTTGTGCAGCAGCTTGGCCGGCAGCACCGGCTTCAGGATGTGCTCGCGCACCGCTTCGACCAGATCCTTCTGCTTCACGCTCGGATCATGCTGGGTGGACAGCACCACGGCGTCGATCGCGGTGGCCACGCCGTCTTCGTAGCGCAGGGTGACCTGGCTCTTGGCATCCGGACGCAACCACGGCAGCGGGGAATTCTTCTTCTTGCGGATCTTGGCCTGCTGTTCCACCAGGCGATGCGAATAGTAGATCGCCGCCGGCATGAAATCCTTGGTTTCATTGGTGGCGTAGCCGAACATCAGGCCCTGGTCGCCAGCGCCTTGTTCTTCCGGCTTCTTGCGGTCCACGCCCTGGTTGATGTCGGGCGACTGCTTGCCGATCAGGTTCAGCACGCCGCAGGTGGCGCCGTCGAAACCGACGTCGCTGGAGTTGTAGCCGATGTCCAGGATCACCTTGCGAGTCAGCGCCTCCAGGTCGATCCAGGCGCTCGTGGTGACTTCGCCAGCAACGATCGCCACGCCGGTCTTCACCATGGTTTCGCAGGCCACGCGGGCGCGCTGGTCCTGGGCCAGGATCGCGTCCAGTACGGCGTCGGAGATCTGGTCGGCGACTTTGTCCGGATGGCCTTCGGAGACCGATTCGGAGGTGAAGAGGTAGTTGCTCATCGCGGCTTATATCCTTCTTTACGGATAAAGAGATGGAAAGGGGAAACTGCGCATGATACACGCACCAGCCCCAGGTTTCACCGTCCAGTCTGGCATATCCGTGTGACGGGTGAGGGCGGGATTCAGGCGCGTGGCCAAGCCTGCAGCCTCAGGATGGCAAGCCCGACTTTCCGTGCTGGAGGCTGGGATTGCCATCCCAGCCCAGAGGGCTGGTAACGAAAGAGGGGCGGCGCAGCCAAAGACCGCAGCTCAATACACCGTGGCCCGCGCCTGTACGAACGCGAAGAAAAACACCGCGTTCGGATCATTGCGCACCGCCTGCATTTCTTTGCGCATGCCTTCCACGGTGGCCGAATCGGTCTTGCCGGTAGCGATGAGCTGTTCGGCGGCGGAAAGCAGCAGTTCCTCCCAGAATTCGATCATCTGCTTGCGGCGCCCTGGCTGGCGGTTGTCCAGATGGACACTCTTCACCTCGGTCTGCACATCACGGTAGCCGCCGGCGAGCAGCAGGTTGCCGAGCTTGGCGCCGATGAACGGATCGCCGCCGCTGTCGTACTGGTGATCGTTGAAGGCCATCCAGTAGCGCAGCAAATTGGGTGAATAGGGATCGAGAAAGAACGAGGAATTCAGCACTTCGGTGACGTACACCACCGCACCGGGCGCGAGTACGCGGCGCACCTCGCTAAGTACGCGCGCGGGGCTGGGTACGTGTTCCAGCACCCAGCACAGATACGCCGCGTCGAAGCTGCGATCGGCGAAGGGCAGATCGGCGGCATCGGCCTGGCGCAAGGCAAAGCGGGATTCGCACCAGGCCTTCGCAGAGAGATTGTGTTCGGCCGCAGCCAGTTGCGCGGCCGAGAGGTCGACGCCGGTAACGTGCAATTCGGGGAAGCGCCGCAGCAGAATTTCCGTCTGCGCACCCACGCCGCAGCCTACTTCCAGCAGGCGTGTCGCACCGCCGTAGTCGATGTGGTTGAACAAGCTGCTTTCGAACATGCGCGCCTGGCGCACGAGGCGCAGCTGCTCATCGCCGGAAAAGCCATGGATGTAGGGAAAGTCACCGGTGGCGATGCTGTTCATGACGAATCGTTGGCCTGAGGAGGGGCATTGGACCGGTTCACGCCGCCTTCGTACGTTACTCCTTCGCCGCGTTTTCGGGGAGTGTATGGCCTTGCTCCCGCGCAGCCGCCGGGTGCACCTGGATGAAATGCAGTACGTCTTCCAGTGTGGGTGCGTCGGCACGGAACGGTCGGGACAAAGCAAAAACCAGCGCGTTGTGCCCCGTACCCGGATACATGCGCAAAGTTACATCCTCACCCTGCGCCGCCAGCGCATGGGCCAGCGACAAGGCATTGGTCGGCTCGACTTCGCGATCGGCACTGCCTTGCAGCAATAGCATGGGCGGCTCTGCTCCATGCACAAAGCGCACCGGCTGCGCGCGGGCTTGCGATGCCGCATCGCGGCCGAACATGCCGAGCATGTCCTGCTCGCTTGCGGGAATGGGTATGAAGTCGTAGCAGCCGGCAAGGCCGATGAAGCCTGCCAGTTGGCTTGGGCGCAAGTCGTACGGCGCCAGCCACGATGCATCCGTAGCGAGCAATGCGCCGATCTGACCGCCGGCCGAGTGTCCCATGACGAAGAGATCGTCCGGCTCGCCGCCCAGCGTGCCGGCGTGATGGTATGTCCATGCCACTGCGCGCGCTGCGTCCTGCATGAAACCATCCATTTTCACCTGCGGATACTTGCGGTAATCGGGAATGACCACCGTTACACCATGCGAGGCCAGCGCGGTGCCTACGAAACGATACCAGGCACGCTCGCCGCGCACCCAGCTGCCGCCGTAGAAGAACACCACGATAGGTCCTTGGGTGGCTGTCGAGGGACGATAGATGTCCAGTTTCAATCCGTGCGCCGGATCGAACACGATACCGCGCTGCGTTGTAATCCCCGTATGCCGGTCGGTGGCGTTCAATCCAGCGAACAGGGTGCCTTCACAGCCGCCAAACAGGAGTGCAACGCTTAGCAGAACGGTGCATCGAAGTGCATGCGAAAGCCAGCGGCGTCGAGGTGAATGGGTCATGGCGCGGTGATCTGAAACGATCCGCCCATGATGCCTGCATGGGGGCGCAAAGGCTTGCGAACCGGGCGTCAGGCGGCGATACGCCACCCATCCTGCAGCGCCTGGAAATACTCGTGCGTGAGCTGCCACTGGTCGCGCGCATGCTCGGCGCGATTGACCACATGGCGGAATGCCCCGTTTTCCAGGCGATCCTTTGCATACCAGCCTAGGTGTTTGCGTGCAATGCGTACGCCGGCAGGCTCGCCGTAGAACGTATAAAGATGTTCCAGATGGCCGAGCAGGATGGTCGAAACCTCTGCGGGCGAAGGCTCGGGCAGCTCTTCGCCAGTGGCGAGGTAATGAGCGATCTCGCGGAAAATCCACGGGCGGCCTTGCGCGCCGCGACCGACCATTACGGCATCGGCGCGCGTGACGTCGAGTACGTGCTTTGCTTGTTGCGGCGTGCCGATGTCGCCATTGGCGAGCACGGGAATGCGCACGGCCGCTTTCACCGCGGCGATGGTTTCGTATTCCGCCTCGCCTTCGTATTTGTCAGCGCGGGTGCGGCCGTGTACCGCCAGCGCCGCAATCCCGTTGTCTTCGGCTATGCGGGCAATGGCGAGGGCGTTTTTGTGCTGGCGATCCCAGCCGGTACGGATTTTCAGCGTGACCGGCACTTCCACCGCATCGACCACCGCTTTCACGATGCGCGCCACCAGCGGCTCGTCCTGCAGCAGTGCGGAGCCCGCCCATACATTGCAAACCTTCTTGGCGGGGCAACCCATATTGATGTCGATGATTTGCGCGCCATTGGCGACGTTGAGGCGCGCCGCTTCCGCCAGCATGCCCGGATCGTAGCCGGCGATCTGCACGCTGACCGGTTCGGGCTCGCCCTCGTGATCCATGCGTTTGAGCGACTTGCGCGTTTGCCACAAGCGCGGATCGGCCGTAGTCATCTCGGACACGGCAAGACCCGCGCCCAGCCGTTTGCACAGCAGGCGGAAGGGCTTGTCGGTAACCCCCGCCATGGGAGCGAGCACCACGGGCGGGTCGATGCGGTAGGGGCCGATTTGCATCGACGTATTGTAGCGCCGGATGCCCAGGACGATGCCTAATGAGCGGGCAGCTCCTGCAGCCCCTCCGGCACGTGCTTGTGCTTGAACAGGAACACGAACAGCACCGCCACCACCAGCGAATACGCTGCGAACGCCAACCAGATACCGTGCCAATCCCGCGATTGGTCCGGTTGAGTGAAATACGCATCGATCACCAAGCCACTGATGTAGCTGCCCAGCACCGCGCCGATGCCGTTGATCATCAGCACGAACAGCCCCTGCGCGCTGGCGCGGATGGCTGGGTCGCTCTGGCCCTCCACGAACAAGGAGCCTGAGATGTTGAAGAAGTCGAAAGCCATGCCGTAGACGATGCATGACAGCACGATCATCCACAGCCCATCACCGGGATTGCCGAGCGCGAACAGGCCAAAGCGCAGTGTCCACGCCAGCATGCTGATCAGCATCACCGTCTTGATGCCGAAGCGCTTGAGGAAGAACGGAATCGCGAGAATGAAGAGCGTTTCAGAGACCTGCGAGATCGACATGATGATCGCCGGGTAGCGTACGGCGATCAGGTCCTTGTACGCCTCCACGTGCGCGAAGTCGTGCAGGAAAGTGTCGCCGTAGGCATTAGTCAACTGCAGCGACGCGCCAAGCAGCATCGCGAAAAGGAAGAAGATCGCCATCTTGGGCTGCTTGAACAGCGCGAAAGACGTCAGGCCCAGCAGGTCCAGCCACGAGCGGTGATCCTGGCCGCGCAAGCGCGGTGGGCAGGGCGGCAAGGTGAACGCGTAGACGCCCAGCAGCAGCGATGCGCTGGCGGCGACGTAGAACTGGCCGGTGGTGGTTTCCAGGTGCAGCAGGCTCACCATCCACATGGCGGCAATGAAGCCCACCGTGCCCCACACACGGATCGGCGGATAGACGCGCACCACGTCTGCGCCATCGCGCTTCAAGGCGTTGAACGCGACAGTGATGGCGAGCGAGATGGTGGGCATGTAGCACATCATGTCCAACAGCATCACCCAAAACAGGGTGCCGGGGTGATCGATCTCCGGCACGATGCACAGCACAGCCGCGCCAGCGATATGCAGGCAGCCGTACAGCCGCTCGGCGCGAATCCATTTGTCGGCCACCACGCCCAGGATCGAAGGCATGAACAGCGCGGCCAGCCCCATGGTCGAGAAGATCGCGCCGAACTGCGTGCTCGACCAGTGCCGGTTCTGGAACCAATAGGCGCCGATGGTGATCAGCCAGGCGCCCCAGATGAAGTACTGCAGGAAATTCATCGCGATGAGTCGCAACTTCAGGCTCATGGGCTGGTTTCCTGCATGGTTTGCTTTCCCCTGGGAGGTCGGTCCGCTGGTCGCGTCGCAAGTCATTCCGGCGAAGGCTGGAATCCGGTCAAGTACGCTGCGCGAAGCGCTCCGAATCTTATTCCGAGGCTTAGCTCAACGTATAGAACTGGATTCCGGCCTGCGCCGGAATGACGGGCCGTAAGTTGTCTGGCAGGGGTGGCCCGTGCCTGGATGTTCGGCAGCGTAGAGGAAGCCCGGCCCGGCCGGCAAGGTTCGCCGCGGCAGACGCTGCCGCTAAACTGCATCCCAAGTTTGCCGGAGCGACCCTATGAGCCTGTTCATCACCATCGCGATCGTCCAGATTCTCGCTCTGATGATTCCCGGGCCGGATTTCTTCTTCGTCTCGCAGACAGCAGTGTGCCGCTCACGGCATGAGGCCATGGCCGGCGTGGCAGGTATCGCCCTGGGCGTGGCGATGTGGGCGGCGCTGGCCTTGCTCGGCCTGCAACTGCTGCTGCAAAGGTTGATTTGGCTGGAGCGCCTGATTTCCATCGGCGGTGGCGTTTACTTGTGCTGGATGGCGGTGAAGCTGCTGCGCGCTGCTTTGTCCAAGCCGGCCGAAACGCTGTCGGAGGCATCCGTGCAGGTGTTCGTCGGCGCCTGGCGCTCCTTGCGCAATGGCTTGTTTACCAATCTTTCCAATCCGAAAGTGGTGATCTATTTCGGCAGCATCTTCTCGGCGCTGGTTGGCGAAGGTGTGTCATCGGCCACCCGCTGGGGTTTAGGGGCGATGGTGGTGGCCGAGACCTTTCTATGGTTCTCTTTCGTGGCCGGTTGCTTTGCCCTGCCGGTGATGCGCCGTGGCTACCTGCGTATCAGCCGCTGGATCGATGGCTGTGCGGGCGCGGCCTTCATGTTGTTCGGCCTGCACCTGATCTTTTCGCGCCGCGCCGCTTGAATCGCCGGCTGGGATAGGCATCCCGGCCTACAGGACGTGGCTGACCCTGTCGCGTAGCACCGGCAATAATTCCGCTTCGAACCACGGATTGCGCTTGAGCCAAGCCTGGTTGCGCGGACTGGGATGCGGCAATGGCAGGATGCCTTGGGCGAGATGTTCACGCCACGCGTGCACGGTATCGGTAAGCGATGCGCCACATCGCGCGCCGAGCACACCGGCTTGCGCGTACCGCCCGATGGCCAGCGTCAACTGCACTTGTTTCAGCAGCGGCAGCAGTTGCGGATGCCAGGCAGGCGCGCATTCGGGCCGGGGCGGCAAGTCGCCGTTGCGGCCGCTGCCCGGAAAGCACAAGCCCATCGGTACGATGGCGATGCGCTGCGCGTCGTAGAAGGTTTCGCGATCCAGTCCCAACCAGTTGCGCAACCGATCGCCGCTGACATCGTTGAACGGGATGCCGGTCGCGTGGACCTTGCGTCCTGGGGCCTGGCCCACGATCAGCAGGCCTGATGATGCACTGGCTTGCACTACGGGCCGCGGACCGTCCTTGAGATGCGCGGCGCAAAGCCGGCATGCGCGGATCTCAGCCAGCAACGCATTGAGCGGATCGACAGCTTTTTTCACGGCAGCAGCTTGCCGGGATTCAAGATGCCGTCCGGGTCGAAGGCGGCTTTCACGTTGCGCATCAACTGAAGCGTGGCCGGTTCGAGCGCCAATGGCATGAATTCCCGCTTCACCAGTCCGATGCCGTGTTCGCCGGACAGGGTGCCTTGCAGCGCAATCACCAGTGCGAACACTTCGGCCAGACAGGCGTGTGCGCGTTCGCGCTCCGCTTCATCGCGCGGCAGCAGGTTGACGTGCAGATTGCCATTGCCGGCGTGACCGAAGGTTACGATCAGTACGTTATGCTTGCGGGAGAGTTCGCGTATGCCGTTCACTAGTTCGGGTAGCTGGCTGACCGGCACGACGACGTCTTCGTTGATCTTGTTCGGCGAGATCGTACGTTGCGCGGGCGATAGGGCTTTGCGTGCCGACCATAGCGCCTGCGCTTCCTCTGTAGTTTGCGCGACGCGCAATTCCTTCAATCCTTCGCCTTGCGCGGCGCGCGACACAGCATCCACGGCTGCGGGCAGTGTCTGAAGTTCGCCATCCACTTCGATCATCAGCATGGCGCCCGCGAGCGGGACATCGCCGCCAGCGTGGTCATGTGCGAGCCTCAGCGCGACGTCGTCAATGAATTCCAGGGCGCATGGTGTCACCGGCTGCGCCATGATGCGCGCCACCGCGTGCGCAGCACTGCTGACATCGCGATAGGTGGCGCGCAGGGTACGCAGGGCCGAGGGCTTGGGCGTAAGCTTGAGCGTGGCTTCGGTGATCAACGCCAGCGTACCTTCGGAGCCGATCAGCAAGCGGGTTAGGTCATAGCCGGTGGCGCCCTTGCTGGTATAGGTGCCGCAGCGAAAGCTTTCGCCCGTGCCGGCGACTGCGCGCAGACCAAGCGTGTTTTCACGCGGGCTGCCGTATTTCACCGTACGCGGTCCGGCCGAATTGCAGGCGAGATTGCCGCCGATGCTGCACCAGGGCGATGAGGTCGGGTCGGGTGGCCAGAAAAATCCGTGCGGTGCGAGCGCGCGCTGCAGATCCCCGTTCAATGCGCCGGGCTCGACCACGGCGAAACGATTGTCCGGGTCGATGCGCAGAATGCGGTTCATCCGCTCGAAGCTCACCACCACGCCGCCTTCCACCGGGACCGTGGCGCCGGTGGTATTAGTGCCGCGCCCGCGCGCGACCACGGGTACGCGATGTTTGCGGCAGCTACGGACCAGCGTTTCGACTTGCACGTGTTCCCGGGCGAAAACTACCGCGTCGGGCAGGGCGTTACGGCGCGAATTATCGTAGGCATAAGCGATGCGCTCGGCTTCGTGGGTGGAGCACGCGGCTTCGCCAAAGGTGGTGTGCAAAATGTCCAGCAGGGACGCGGGCAGGGTCATGGCAAGCTTCTACTCCGCCTCGAACGCGTTGCGCAACCACTCCATTTTTGCGCTGTCGCGCGGTCCGTCGTACGTCACCACGTCGAACCGGCAAGCCTGTTGCGCATATTTGGGATGGGCGGCCAGCCAGAGCTGGGCGGTCCGCACCAGCTTGGCCTGCTTGGCGGCCGTGATCGACATGACTGCATCACCGAACCCGGATCGAATCCGGTACCGTACCTCCACGAACACGACAGTGCCGCCGTCGCGCATCACCAGGTCCAGCTCTCCATGGCGTGTCGTGTAGTTGCGGGCGAGCAGCTTCAGTCCGGCCCGCTCGAGTTCCTCGCAGGCGCGCTGCTCGAACGCGTTTCCCGCCGCGCGCATCAACCACCGGCTGGTTGCGCGGCTTGCATCGGCATGCTGCTGGCCGGCGTAGGTACGCTGCTTGCAGGAGCGACTCCCGCGGGCGTGCTGTCCAATTCCAGGCTGCCGTTGCTTGGGCGCGCCACGCCATCCTGGAACTTTAGCCAGGTCAGTACGCGCTTCACGTGGCCGAAGGTATCGACGGCAAGTTGGCCGGTGGCGCCTGGCAGATAGCTGCCGGTATGGCTGCGCAGCCAGTCGAGATAGGGCACGAGGTTCCAGGCGTCCATGCCGAATGCAAACAGCTGGGACGTTCCAGAGCGCGCGGCCGGCAATTGTCCGGCGACGTCGTGATAGCTGGGCAGGCCCGATTGCGCGTCGAACAGCCAAGGCGCGCCACAGAATTCCACGCCCTCCAGGTCACGATCGGCGGTGGCGTTATCGCTGCCGCCATAGATATGCGAGGTGCCGAACACGGGCAGGCTGATGCGTTGCACACGCAACTGCGGCAGCAGCAGGCGCGCCTGCTCGGCACGCATACTGATAAAGATGCCCGCGTCGGTGCCGGCGCTGCTGACGTTCAAGGCGTTGATGGCGTCGCTGTCATTGACGCCACTCGAGGGGAGTTGCGCGTTGCCGGCGATTTGACCGCCTTTGGCCTGCAGCTCCGCCTTGAACGCCACCGCCGCGCGCTTGGCGAAATCGTCTCCGGAAATGAGCACATAAGCGTTGTGCAGGCCGCGCTCGACCATGTGGTCGGCCGCCTGGGCGCCTTCGTCTTCCGGCATCAGTGCGAATTCGCTGGCGGTTCCGGCGGACAGGTTCCTGTTCTCCAGGTGGTTGAGGGCGAGCACCGGCACTGGCAGAGAAGATTGGCCAAGCACTCCCGTCACTTCCGTGCGCAGCAGCGGTCCCACCACGATCTGGGCCCCATCGCTGACGGCCTGGTTATAAGCCTTGATGGCGCTGGCGGCATTGCCGCCACTGTCATACACGCGCACGGTCGCGCGTGGCGCATGCGTATCGGCGGACTGGAAATAGGCGGTGAAGAAACCTTCGCGAATGGCTGCGCTGACGGCGACAAGGCCATCATTATTGGGCAGCAGCAGCGCAACGTGTGCCGGCATCTTGTAGCCTTCGCGCACACTGGCGCCGCTGCCGGGTACCAGGGTGCCTACGGCTTGCTCGAGATTCGGCTGGGCCTGGGCGACGGTCACGCCGAGGCGACCGAGTGCTTCGTTCACCCATGGCAGCATGCGATCACCCGACTGCATGGCTGCGGCCCGCTGCTTGAGCGGTTCTGCGCCGAGCTTGGTCAACAGGATCAGTGCCTGGTCGCGATTCTGGGCGCGATCGACGCCATGCAGGGTGTCGTCCAGTTCAATGCGGCTGCGAGCCGCACCCCAGAGATCGCCGGTGCCGGCAAGCGCATCGGCGCGCAGGATCAGCAAGCGTGGGCGCAGATTCGGCGGAACATTCAGGTTCGGCTGCGTGGTAAGGCGCAGTGCCGTGCTTGCGTCGCGCTGGCGCAGTGCAATCTCCGCGCGCAGCAGATCCAGGCGCACGGGCTCGTCGTCGGCAAGCTTGTCACGATCGATGGCCGAGACGATGGGTGCGGCGCGATCGAGCGCGTTCTCTTCGCGATAGGCCTCGGTAGCCAGCAGCTTGTAGTGATCCGTGCGGCTGGGCGTCTGCGCGGCGAGCGCCATATAAGCCTGTGCAGCCTGGTCAAATTGCCCCTGGCCGGCGAGGTTCGCGGCATGTTGTGCGGCGGCAATTTCGGCCGGCGAGCGCGGCACCACGGCTGGCACGCAGGCACTCAATGCCAGAGAAATCAGCAGTCCTGACGCAACATGACGACTTGAGCGCATGGGTTTCCTTAAGGTCAAGGGGCACATCACCGGTGGCAATTGCGCGATCATAGCCGATCGCATCAGGGCTACGCGGCGAAGGGTTCCATGTCCAGTAAACAGATAGGCAGTCTATGGGTGGTGGCGACACCTATTGGTCATCGCGATGACATTTCCGCGCGCGCCATCGAGACCTTGCGCAAGGTCACATTGATTGCCGCCGAGGACACCCGGCACAGCCGTCCCATGCTGCTTCAACACAACATCGGCACTCCGCTGGTGGCCTTGCACGAGCACAACGAGCGCGAAGCGGTGGCTTCCATCGTGCGGCGACTCGAACAGGGCGAATCGATCGCGCTGATCTCGGACGCCGGCACGCCGCTGATCAGTGACCCGGGTTTTCGCCTCGTGCGCGCGGCGCGCGAGGCGGGCATTCGCTGCATCCCGGTGCCTGGTGCGTGCGCTGCCATCACGGCACTGTCCGTGGCGGGGCTGCCGAGCGATCGCTTTGTGTTCGAAGGTTTTCTTCCACCCAAGTCGGCGGCGCGCCGCAGTCGTCTGGAAGAACTTGCGGGCGATCCGCGCACGCTGATTTTTTACGAGTCCTCGCATCGCGTCGTGGAAAGCCTGGCCGACATGCGCGATGTGTTCGGCGCGCAGCGCGAAGCTGTGCTGGCACGCGAACTCACCAAGATGTTCGAGACCGTGATCGGCGAGCCGTTGTCCCAATTGGCGCTGCGTGTGGCGAACGATCCAGACCAGCAGCGCGGCGAGTGCGTGATTCTCGTCGCCGGCCGCGGCGAGGAGGCGGATGCGAAACTGGCCGAAGGCCAGCGCGTATTCGCGATCCTGCGTGAGGAGTTGCCTCCTTCCAAGGCGGCAAAGCTGGCTGCAGCCATCACGGGTGCGCCACGAAAACAGCTTTACCAGGAGTGAGCGCGGCCGGGCTGGGCCGCGCTACGCCTGGGGCGTTTTCCGCCTTCCGCTTGAGTCCCGCTATAATCGATGTCGGAGTCGGCCGGGCAGTCGCGTCGCGCCATGTGCGCGTCGAGGAAAGTCCGGGCTCCACAGGGCAGGGTGCCAGGTAACGCCTGGGCAGCGCGAGCTGACGGCCAGTGCAACAGAAAGCAAACCGCCGATGGCCCCAACGGGCACAGGTAAGGGTGAAATGGTGCGGTAAGAGCGCACCGCACGCGGGGCCAACGCCGCGTGGCACGGTAAACCCCACCCGGAGCAAGACCAAATAGGGGAACGATAACGCGGCCCGCGTTGTTCCCGGGTAGGTTGCTGGAGCCAGGCGGCGACGCCTGGCCGAGAGGAATGACTGTCACGCCGCAAGGCGTACAGAACCCGGCTTATAGGCCGACTCCACCCCTTTTAGCTGTAGGCGTTGCCGCCCGATGGATGTCGGGCGGCAACGCCTACATGGGCCTCGCGGGCATGAACGGGCGGTTCATGCGAAGTCCTTTCTGGTAGCGCAAAACAGGGGCTCCGGAAACGGCTGTTCGGAACAAAAAATCCACCACGATCAAATACCTCGGGGAGCTTCCTCGAAATTGCTGGAAATTCAGCCACACTATTGCCTTTCTCCTTGATTCACAAGCAAAAAATCCTTGACAGTCTCAAGGGGCGAGACTATCGTGGGATCCTGTGTGAAATCGTGGGATTTCGTGGGAGTTTCCGAGGGCCGTGTTCCAGGGCGAGACCGCCATCACTGTCGATGACAAGGGCCGGCTGGCCATCCCGACCGCATATCGGGAGCTGGTTGCGGATGCCTGTGCCAATCGGCTGGTGATCACCTACAACCCGTTCGAGTCGGGCTGCCTCTGGCTGTTCCCGCAAACCGAATGGGAGCGGGTGCGCGACCAGGTCAACGCGCTGCCGAGCGTCAAGGCCGTGCACCGTGCCCTGCAGATGAAGCTGGTGGGTGCGGCGGCGATGGTGGAGCCGGACGGCGCCATGCGCATCCTGTTGCCGGCCAGCCAGCGCATGGCGGCAGGCATCGAGAAAAAGGCGGTACTGCTGGGCATGGGCAACAAGTTCGAGCTGTGGAGCGAACAGGCCCACCTGGCCAAGATCCGTCAGACCATCGGCGAAGACGAAATCAGCGATGACATGGCGGACCTGCGCCTGTAGACCGAAATGGTCTGGCGCGGGATAGATGCGAACAAGAGCGGGAGTGCGGCATGGTTGAGCGTCAGCACATCCCGGTGATGCTGAATGAAGCGGTGGAGGGTCTCGCCGTGCGGGCAGGCGGGAGTTATCTCGATGGCACCTTTGGACGCGGCGGTCACGCCCGCGTGGTGCTGTCGCGCCTGGGGGCGGATGGCCGCCTGCTGGTGATGGACCGCGATCCGCAAGCCATCGCCACGGCGCAAGCGGCATTTGCCGGTGATCCGCGCGTGTCGATCCGTCACGCGAATTTCTCGACCCTGGCCGAGTGGGACGAAACGGCGGCAGGCCTGGACGGCGTCCTGCTCGATCTCGGAGTTTCTTCGCCGCAGCTGGACGAGGCTTCCCGCGGTTTCAGCTTCCTGGCCGATGCGCCGCTGGATATGCGCATGGACCCGACGCAAGGCGAAAGCGCGGCGGATTTTCTGGCCCACGCCGATGAGCGCGAGATCGCCGATGTGCTGTGGCTCTACGGCGAGGAGCGCTTCAGCCGCAAGATCGCACGCGCCATCGTCGAGCGCCGCAAGGAAGCGCCGATCACCCGCACCGGCGAACTCGCCGCCCTGGTGGAGCGCTTGATCGGCCGGCGTGAACCAGGCAAGCATCCGGCCACGCGCACGTTTCAGGCGCTGCGCATTCGCGTCAACGGCGAACTGGGCGCGCTGGAGCGCGGGCTCGAGGCAGCGCTGGAGCGACTCAAGCCGGGCGGCCGCCTGTCGGTGATCAGCTTCCACTCGCTGGAAGATCGCATGGTGAAGCAATTCATCCGCGATCATTCCGGCCGCGTACAAGGCAGTCGCCGCGGTCCGCCGGTCGCGGCGGCACCCGCCAGGCTGGCTGCCGTAGGCAAGGCACAATTTCCGTCCGAGGCCGAGCAGGCGGCCAATCCGCGTGCGCGCTCGGCCGTGCTGCGCGTGGCGGAGAAGCTCGCATGAGGGCCGTGGGCATTTTCAGCCTGCTGCTTCTGCTGGCCTCGGTGATGGTGAGCGCGATTGCGGTCGTGTGGACGCGCCACCAGAGCCGTTCTCTGTTCGTGCAGCTTTCTCAGATGCAGAGCCAGCGCGATGAATTGAACATCGAGTACGGCCAACTCGAGCTGGAGCAGGCTACCTGGGCCGAGCCGCGCCGCATCGATAGCGAGGCACGCACCAAGCTCGGCATGTTCGCGCCGCGTCCGCAGGACGTACAGCTGGTGCGGCAATGAGCCGGCTGCAACCGTCCACCGCCCAGCCCGGTTCACGGCGCAAGGCTGCCGGTCCCAGTGCGCGTCGTCGCATGCTGCTGGTGGTCGGCATACTCGGTCTTGCCTCGGCAGGGCTGGTGGCGCGCGCCTTCGACCTGCAGGTCGTGCGCAAGCAGTTCTATCAGGATCAAGGCGACGCACGCTTCCTGCGCGTGATGCCGATCGCCGTGTCGCGCGGCACGATTTTCGATCGCAACGGCGAGCCGCTGGCGGTCTCCACGCCGATGGTGTCCATCAGCTGTGTTCCGTCGGAAGTGCTCGACAATGCCGACCGCATCCCCGCGCTGGCGCAGGCGCTGGGCACCAACACGGATGACTTGAAGTCGTACCTGGAGCAGCGCGCCGATCGCGACTTTGCCTACCTGCGGCGCCAGATGAGTCCGGACGCCGCCCAGGCCGTGCTTGCGCTGGGCGTTCCCGGCGTGAACGGGCAGCGCGAATACAAACGCTACTATCCTTCCGGCGAAGTGACCGCGCACGTGCTCGGCTTCACCAACATCGACGATCACGGCCAGGAAGGCCTGGAACTGGCCTTCGACAACTGGCTGGCCGGCAAGCCAGGCGCCAAGCGAGTGATTCGCGATCGCATGGGTCGGATCGTGGAGGACGTGGAGCAGGTGCATGCGCCGCAGCCCGGCCAGAACCTCACGCTCAGCATCGATCGCCGCATCCAGTTCCTCGCCTACAGCGAGCTGAAGAAACAATTGCAGGATCTCGACGCCGATTCAGGTGAAATGGTGGTCCTGGACATACGTACTGGCGAGATCCTCGCCATGGTGAGCCTGCCCACGTACAACCCCAACGTCGTTACCGGCAGCGCACCTGCGGCACGCCGCAACCGTACCGTGACCGATGTGGTGGAGCCGGGCTCCACTATGAAGCCGTTCACGATGGCAGCGGGCCTTTCGAGCGGCAAGTACACGCCTACCTCACCGTTGGTGGACACCGGCAACGGCCACTGGATGTTCATGGGCAAGGACATCCGTGACGTGGAGTCCGGCGGCAACGGCCTGCTCACACCCACCGGCGTACTCACCAAGTCCAGCAATATCGGCGCGGCCAAGATTTCGCTGTCGCTGGACACTGGCTTCGTCTATGACACCTATCGCGCGTTTGGCTTCGGCGAAAGCACCGGCAGCGGCTTTCCCGGCGAATCGGCCGGCTTCCTGCGGCCAGGCCGAAGCTGGCGTCCGATCGAAAAGGCCACCATGGCTTACGGCTACGGCCTCAACGTCACGCCCCTGCAACTGGCGGTTGCGTACGCCACGCTAGCGGACGGCGGCATGATGCACTCACCGACGTTCATCAAGGGCGGCGGCGAGGCAGGCAAGCAGGTCGTCTCGCCGACCATCGCGCGCGAGCTGGTGGACATGCTGGAGACGGTGACGGCACCGGGTGGCTCGGCCACTCGCGCGCAGATTCCCAACTACATCGTCGCCGGCAAGACCGGTACGGCGCACCTGGCTGCGGGCGGCGGTTATGCCAAGAACAACTACAACTCGCTGTTCGCCGGTATCGTGCCAGCCACCGATCCACGCCTGGTCGGCGTGGTGGTGGTCAACAATCCCAAGAAAAATGCCTACTACGGTGGCGTGGTTTCCGCGCCGATATTCCCGCTGGTGATGACCGGCGCACTGCGTTTGCTCGACATACCGCCGGACAACATCGGGCGCTGGTATGTCGGCGGTCCGCTGCAGGCTGGCGGCGGGTTGGCCGGCACCGCGCCGCCGCAGAATACGCAGGACGACCAATCTGCGGTGGAGGCCGTCGAGCCATGAGCGGCCAACGCCTGGACCACCTGCTGCAAGGCATCGCCGAAACGAAGGCCGTCGGGCCCGTCGTTGTCTCCGGGCTGGCGCTTGATTCGCGCAAAGTGCAGCGCGGCGACGTCTTCTTTGCTCTGCGCGGTACCCGCGGGCATGGCATCGAATTCGTGCAAGGCGCAGTGCAGCGCGGTGCCAGCGTGGTGCTGGCCGAAGCACCGGCGCCAGCCGAATGGCGGGACCCGGGTGTGCCGGTGCTGTGGATCGATGGCTTGCACGCTTTCGTGGGCGAGATCGCCGCGCGCTTCTTCGGCCGTCCGTCCGAAGCGATGCGCGTGATCGGCGTTACCGGCACCAATGGCAAGACTTCCACGGTGCAATTGTTGGCGCAGGCGCTGCAGCATCTCGGGTTTCGCGCTGCCACCATCGGTACGCTGGGGGCGGGCCTGCATGGGCAACTACGCGAAGGCGAACGCACCACCCCGGATGCGGTCGCCGTGCAGCAGCTGTTCTCCGAGTTCCGTCGGGATGGCGCCTCACACGTGGCGATGGAAGTGTCATCGCATGCGCTGGAGCAGGGGCGCGTCGCCGCCACCGCTTTCGAAATCGCCGCCTTCACCAACCTCACGCGCGATCACCTCGACTATCACGGCAGCATGGAAGCCTATGGTGCCGCCAAGGCCAGGCTGTTTGCGTGGCCAGGGTTGCGGGCGGCCGCGGTCAATATCGATGACGCTTTTGGCCGCGAACTGATCGGCAAACTGCCGCCCGGCGTGCGCGCATGGCGATTGAGCAGTGCGGGCCATGAGCAAGCCGACATCGCGGCGGACAACATCGTTACTTCCGCCGAGGGCGTAGCCTTCGCGTTGCGTACGCCGTGGGGCGAAAAGCAGATCCGCAGCCACCTCCTTGGCCGCTTCAACGTGTCCAACCTGTTGACCGTGATCGGTTGTCTTGCCGCGCTGGGCGAATCATTCGAGCGCATCGCTACAGCCGTCGAAGCGCTGGAGCCGGTGAACGGCCGCATGAACCGCATAGGTGGCCTGCATGGGCTGCCGTTGGTGGTGGTCGATTACGCGCATACGCCTGATGCGCTCGAGCAGGCACTGAAGGCGCTGCGCGCCCACTGCGAGGCGCGGCTGATCTGCGTGTTCGGCTGCGGTGGCGAGCGCGATGCGGGCAAGCGCCCGCAAATGGGTGAAATCGCCGAACGGCTGGCCGACGTCGCGATCGTTACCGATGACAACCCGCGCGGCGAAGACGGCGACGCCATCGTTGCGCAAATTCTGGCCGGCATGATTCGGTCGCAGGCAGCCACCGTGTTGCGCGATCGCGAAGCGGCGATTCGTGCGGCGCTGGATATGGCGCGTACCGGAGATGTTGTATTGATTGCCGGCAAAGGCCACGAAACCTATCAGGAGAGCGCAGGCGTCAAGCGAGCGTTCGATGACATGGCGGTAGCGCGAATTGCGCTGGGAGCACGCGCATGATGCGGCTGAACGCCATCGCCATGTGGACGCACGGGCAGCTGCACGGTGCCGATGCCGAAGTGACCGGCGTGGCGATTGATTCGCGCAGGGTGAAGGCGGGCGATCTGTTCGTTGCATTCAAGGGCGAGCGTGTGGACGGTCACAACTACCTCGCCGATGCGAAAGCACGCGGGGCCGTGGCCGCTCTGGTCGAATACCGGGTGGAAAGCGACCTCCCGCAGGTCGAAGTACAGAGCTGCGAACTGGCGCTGGGCGACCTGGCCAGCGCGGTACGCGCACAGCGTAATGCGCGGGTGATCGGCATCACCGGCTCGAACGGCAAGACCACGGTGAAGATGCTCACCGCGTCGATCCTGTCCTTGCACGGCCGCACGCACGTGAACACGGGCAGCTACAACAACGAGATCGGTCTGCCGCTCACGCTGCTGTGGATGCCGGAGGACGCCGAATACGCCGTGCTCGAAATGGGTGCGGGCAAGCCTGGCGACATCGACTACCTGGCGGCCATCGCCAGGCCCGATATCGGCCTCGTCAACATCATCGCGCCCGCGCATCTTGAGCGGATGGGAACGATCGAGATGGTGGCGGAAACCAAGGGCGCGGTGTATCGCGCGTTGCCGGCGGACGGCGTGGCGGTGATCAACGCCGACGATGCCTTCGCCAGCTTCTTCATGGGCCTGGCCGGAGGGCGTCGCGTGCTGCGCTTTGGCCTGGACCACAAAGCCGATGTGCGCGCGGAAATCCTTGAGCAACGCGTCGACGGTTCGCGTTTCGTGCTGAGTACGCCGCAAGGTGATGCCGAAGTGCGATTGCCGCTGCCGGGCCGGCATAACATCGCCAATGCCCTCGCCGCGAGCACGGTTGCGCTGGCACTGGAGGTTCCGCTCGACTGCATCGTCGCGGGGCTGGAGCGGGCGAGCGCCGTCGAAGGACGCCTGCAGCGCATCGCGATGCCGGATGGCTGGACGCTGATCGACGATAGCTACAACGCCAATCCGAGCTCCATGCACGCGGCGATCGACACTTTGGCGCTGGCCGAGGGCGAGCGATGGCTGGTGTTGGGCGATATGGCCGAGCTGGGCGGGGATGCGCGTGCATTGCATGCAGGCATCGGCCGCCATGCGCGCGAGCGCGGCATTGACCGGCTGTTCGCGGTCGGGCCATTGAGCGCGGCCACGGTCGAAGCCTTCGGTGCGGGCGGCGGGCATTTCGCCAACAAGACCGCGCTGGCCGATGCCCTGCGCGCCGAACTGCATGCCGGCATTACCTGCCTGGTGAAGGGGTCGCATTCGTCGGGCATGGAACAAGTCGTGGCTGCGCTCAAGCACGGCCCATCGAAGGGGGGCGCACACGATGCTGCTTGAACTGGCCGAATGGTTCGCACGGCATTTCGCCACGCCGCACCTGTTCCAGTACATCACTTTCCGCACGATCATGGCGGCGCTCACCGCCATGGCGATGTCGCTGCTGTTCGGTCCGGCGCTGATCCGCAAGCTCGCTGCGCTCAAGGCCGGGCAGGTGGTGCGCAAGGAAGGCCCGCAGACGCATCTTGCGAAGGCCGGCACGCCCACGATGGGCGGCGTGATGATCCTGTTGTCCGTAGCCATCGCCACCTTGCTGTGGGTGGATCTGTACAATCGCTACGTGTGGCTGGTGCTGCTGGTACTGCTTTGCTACGGCGCGATCGGCTTCTACGACGACTATCGCAAGCTGGTGCTGAAGGACAGCCGTGGCCTGGCATCGCGCTGGAAGTATTTCTGGCAGTCGGTGTTCGGCGCCGGCGCCGCGTGGTTCCTGTTTCACACCGCCAACCTGCCGGCGGAAACGGCGCTGTACGTACCGCTGTTCAAGCACGTGGCGGTACCCCTGGGTGCGTTCTTCGTCGTACTCGCCTACTTCATGATCGTGGGCTTTTCCAATGCGGTGAATCTGACTGATGGCCTGGATGGCCTGGCGATCATGCCGACCGTGCTGGTCTCGGGCGCGTTGGGCATCTTCGCGTATCTCGCCGGCAACCGCGTGTTTTCCGAATATCTGGGGATTCCCTCCATTCCGGGCGCGGGCGAACTGGCGATTTTCTGCGGTGCGCTGTCCGGCGCTGGCCTGGGCTTCCTGTGGTTCAACACCTATCCCGCGCAGGTATTCATGGGTGATGTCGGCGCGCTGGCCATCGGCGCGGCGCTGGCAGCGATCGCGGTGATCGTGCGACAGGAAATCGTGCTGCTGATCATGGGTGGTGTGTTCGTAATGGAAACGGTGTCGGTGATGATGCAGGTCGCCAGCTTCAAGATGACCGGCAAGCGCATCTTCCGCATGGCGCCGATCCATCACCACTTTGAATTGAAGGGATGGCCCGAGCCGCGGGTCATCGTGCGGTTCTGGATCATCAGCGTGGTGCTGGTGCTGATCGGCTTGGCAACGTTGAAGGTGCGTTAGACGATGTTTGGCTTCGACACAACTCAGGCGAAGCGCCGGCAAGGCCCGCGCGGCAAGTTCGACTTGCTGCTGCTGGTGGCCTTGATCGGCCTTGCCTGCGTGGGTGTCGTAATGGTGACGTCCAGTTCGATCGCCGTGGCCGACAGCTCCCACATGGGACAGTTCCATTTCCTGAAGAAACACCTGCTGTTTCTTTCACTCGGCATCGTGGCAGCCGGTGTTGCCATGCGCACCGAGCTGAAGGAACTGGAAAAACACGCCTTCTTCCTGATGCTGGTGGCCTTCATCATGCTGCTGGCGGTGTTCGTGCCGCACATGGGCATGAAGCTCAACGGCGCAAGGCGCTGGCTCAACCTGGTGGTGACCTCGTTCCAGCCGGTCGAGGCGGTGAAGCTGATCCTCGTGGTGTACCTGGCCAGCTACCTGGTGCGTCATCGCGAAAGCATCGAAACGCGTTTCCTGGGCTTGATCAAGCCGCTCGCGGTATCGGGTGTCATGGTGTTGCTGTTGCTGGCGCAGCCGGACTTCGGCTCCGCCACCTTGATCATTGCCGTGACCCTTGCGATGGTGTGGCTGGGCGGCGCCCGGCCGATCTTCCTGTTCCTGATGGGCCTGCCGCTGATGCCCCTGCTGGCGGTGGCGGCAACCAGCGAAAGCTATCGCATGAAGCGGCTGACGTCGTTCCTGAATCCGTGGGCGCATCCGTTCGACGACGGGTTCCAGCTCACGCAGTCGCTGATGGCGATCGGCCGCGGCGAATGGACCGGTGTGGGCCTGGGATCGAGCGTGCTGAAACTGTCGTACCTGCCCGAAGCGCATACCGACTTCATTTTCGCGGTGATCGGCGAAGAGCTGGGCTTGGCCGGCATCATCACCGTGATGAGCCTGTTCGCGCTGGCCGTCTGGCGCGGCTTGCATGTGGGCCTGAAGGGGGTGGAAATCGGCCAGCGTTTCGCCGGCTATATCGCCTTCGGCATCTCGTTGATGCTCGGCCTGCAGACCATGGTGTCGATCGGGGTGAATCTAGGCGCGCTGCCTACAAAGGGGCTGACCCTGCCGTTGATCAGCTATGGCGGTTCGTCGATCGCACTGACTTGCGCGATGGCGGGCGTGCTGTTGCGTGCGACCTTCGAGATCTATCGCGCCCTTGACGCGCGGCAGATGGCTACGCGCATGCCGGCAGCGGCGGTACCGGATGCCAACCCCAACAACGCGCGTGAGCGCGAAGCGGTGGCGGCATGAGCAAGCAGGCACCCGTACTGATCATGGCTGGTGGCACCGGCGGCCACATCTTCCCTGGCCTGGCCGTGGCCGAGACGCTGCGCGCGCAAGGCGTGCCGGTGGTGTGGCTAGGCGCGGAAGGCGGCATGGAAACCAAGGTGGTGCCGGCGCATGGCATCGAGCTGTACACCATAGGCGTGGGCGGTTTGCGCGGAAAAGGCTTGAAGACGCGTCTCAAGGCACCGTGGATGCTGCTGCGTGCGCTACTGTCGTCGTTGGTTGTGCTGCATCGTCTGAAGCCGCGCAGTGTGCTGTCGATGGGAGGCTATGTGGCCGGTCCGGGCGGTATCGCCGCGCGCCTTCTGCATCGTCCGTTGTTGGTGCACGAGCAGAATCGCGTGGCGGGCTTCACCAACCGCAAGCTGGCACAGCATGCTCGCCGCGTGATGGCCGGCTTTGCCGACGCGCTACCCAACGCGGAGTGGGTGGGCAATCCCGTGCGCGCTGCGATTGCATCGCTGCAGGCACCTCAGCAGCGTATGGCCGAACGCTCCGGCACGCCGCGTCTGCTGGTACTGGGGGGCAGCCTGGGCGCGCGCGCCCTGAATACGTCCCTGCCCCAGGCATTGGCGCAAATGCCTGCCGGGCAGCGGCCGGAAGTGCTGCATCAGTGTGGCAATCGTGGCATCGATGAAGCGCGCAAGGCCTACGCTGACGCCGGCGTGGAAGCGCGGATCGTGCCCTTCATCGAAGACATGGCGGGAACCTACGCATGGGCTGATCTGGCCGTATGCCGCGCCGGTGCGTTGACCCTGGCCGAGCTCACGGCTTGCGGGCTGGGCGCCGTGCTGGTGCCGTTTCCGCACGCGGTCGACGACCACCAGACGCGCAACGCCGAAGCGCTCGTCGCTGCAGGCGCCGCTGAATTGATCCAGGAACGTGATTTGAATACCAAAGACCTGGCGCAGCGTCTGACTGCGCTGTTGGGCGATAACAGCAAACTGCTGGCGATGGCGGAAGCTGCACGCACGTTGGCAAAGCCTGATGCCGCCGCGGATATCGCGCGCGCCTGCGTGGAGGTGACTGTATGACGCCGCGTCGCCTGCTTGCCCACGAAGACCTGATGAGCACCTTTCGCCGCGTGCACTTCATCGGCATCGGCGGTGTAGGCATGAGCGGCATTGCCGAAGTGCTGCACAACCTCGGCTATGCGGTATCCGGTTCGGACCGCAGCGAGTCGCCGACCGCGCAGCGCTTGCGTCAGCTCGGTATCGACGTTCGCATCGGTCACGCTGCTGCGCATATCGGTGATGCGGATGTCGTGGTTACGTCCAGCGCGATCAAGAGCGACAACCCGGAACTGATCGCCGCACGCGAAGCACGCATCCCGGTCATTCCGCGCGCGGAAATGCTTGGTGAGCTGATGCGCTTTCGCCGTGGCATCGCCATTGCGGGCACGCACGGCAAGACCACCACCACCAGCCTCGTCGCCAGCGTGCTGGCCGAAGCCAACTATGACCCCACCTTCGTGATCGGCGGCCAGCTCAATGCGGCCGGTGCGAACGCGCGCTTGGGCACCGGCCAGTACCTGGTGGCGGAGGCGGACGAATCGGATGGTTCGTTCCTGCTGCTATCGCCGGTGATCGCAGCGGTGACCAACATCGATGCCGATCACCTGGAGAATTACCAGGGCGACTTCGCGCTGGTACGCAAGGCGTTTTCCGATTTCCTGCATCGCCTGCCGTTCTACGGCCTGGCCGTGTTGTGCGTGGACGATCCGGAAGTGGCTGAGCTGGCCAAGCTTACGGTGCGCCGCGTGATGACCTACGGCATCGACGCCGGGCATGCCGATGTGCGCGCCGCCAATGTGCGGCAGCAGGGCTTCGAAATGCACTTCGACCTGTTGCTGCCAGGCAACCACGCGCCGATTCCGGTCACGCTGAATCTGCCGGGCCGGCACAATGTGCTCAATGCGCTGGCGGCTGCGTCGATCGGTTGGCAGCTAGGCGTGGAGGCCGATGCCATCGCCCATGCTCTGCAGCATTTCCAGGGCGTGGGCCGCCGCTTCCATCGCCGCGGCGAAATCGCCATCGATCAAGGCAAGGTGATGCTGGTCGATGATTATGGCCATCACCCGCGCGAGCTTGCCGCCGTGTTTGCGGCAGCGCGTGGCGGATGGCCGGATCGCCGCCTTGTGGTGGGCTTCCAGCCGCATCGCTACAGCCGTACGCGCGACCTGCTCGACGATTTTGCCAATGTGCTGGCGGAAGTCGACGTGCTGGTGCTGACCGAGGTCTATCCGGCCGGCGAAGCACCGATCGCGGGAGCGGACGGCCGCGCGCTGGCGCGTGCGGTACGCGCACGCGGCAAGGTCGATCCGGTACTGATCAGCCACCCGCGCGAATTGAAGGACGCCTTGCCGGCGCTGTTGCGCGACGGCGATCTGCTGCTGCTGCTTGGCGCAGGAGATATCGGCGCCGCCGCAGTGGAACTGGCGCAAGCGGGTATTTTGAGGACGAGCGAGACATGAGAAAGATCAACGATCCCGCCCAATTCGGCCGTGTCGCCGTGGTCATGGGCGGCAGCTCGGCCGAGCGCGAGGTGTCGCTCGATTCCGGCCGCAACGTGCTCGCCGCGTTGCAGGCGCGTGGTGTGGATGCGCAGGGGATCGACGGCATCCCCGCCTTGCTGGACGCATTGCGCGCCGGCCATTTCGCGCGCGTGTTCAACATCCTGCATGGCCAGCACGGCGGCGGCGAGGACGGCGTGCTGCAAGGTGCGTTGGAGTCGCTGCATGTGCCTTACACTGGTTCGGGTGTGTTGGGTTCGGCGTTGTCGATGGACAAGACGCGTTCCAAGCGCGTGTGGCAATCGCTCGGTTTACCGACACCGAAATTCGTGCCGCTGCCGCGCGGTGCGGATGTGCACGCCGCGGCGAAGCAAATCGGCTTTCCGCTGATTGTGAAGCCGTCCTGCGAAGGTTCCAGCGTCGGCGTGACGCGCGTGTTCGAAGAGCGGGACCTGGATGCCGCTGTGGCGCTGGCCGCGAAATATCCGGGCGATCTGCTGATGGAAGCGCTGATCGAAGGCGATGAACTAACCATCGGCATCCTCGGCCGCCAAGTGCTGCCGAGCATCCACATCGTGCCGAAGGGAGCTTTCTACGATTACAACGCCAAATACGTCGCCGAAGACACGCGCTATATCTGCCCTGGCCTGGAAGGCGATTCAGAGGCGTCGCTGCGCGCGCTGGCGCTGGAAGCCTTCGATGCGCTTGGATGCCACGGCTGGGGCCGCGTCGATGTGATGCGCGACACCCAGGGCCGCAACTGGTTGCTTGAGGTGAACACCGCGCCGGGCATGACTTCGCACTCGTTGGTGCCGAAGGCGGCTGCGGTGTCCGGCATCGATTACCAGGAGCTTTGCTGGCGCGTGCTGGAAACCAGTTTCAGGGAGGAGCAATGAGGGGAAGCATTCGCCTCGTCGCCTGGTGCCTGGCCATTGCGCTGGTGGTCTTGCCGGTCGTTGGCGTGTTGGGCGGCTGGTTCGCTGCCGACCGCTGGCCGGTCACCCAGCTGACGTTGCAGGCCGAGTTCAAGCATGTGAGCGCGGAGCAGATCCGCGCCGCTGTGCTGCCGCGCCTGGGCAAAGGCTTCTTTGCATTGAATCTGGATGGCGTGCAGAAGGCGGTCGCCGCGCTGCCGTGGGTGGAATCGGTGGAGGCCAGCAAGCGTTGGCCCGATACGCTGCTGCTGCGAGTGTACGAACGCCAGCCGTTCGCGCGCTGGAACACCAACCAGTTGATCAGCCGCGAAGGCAAGGTGTTCAGCGTGCCGGATGCGGCTGACTACGACCAGCTTCCCGATCTGCACGGTCCCGAAGATCACCTCGCCGAAGTGGTCAGCTTCTTTGCCGATGTGCAGAAGCCGTTCGCCGGCGCGCATCTGAAGATCATCGGCGTCACGCTTACCGAGCGCGGCAGCTGGAGCGTGAGTACCGATACCGGCGCGCAGATCGTGATCGGCGATCGCAGCCAGGCTGGCCGCCGCCTGCGCCGCTTCCTCGACGTGTATCCGCAGGTGGCTGCGGGCCGCGGACAGGGGCTTGAGTACGCCGATCTTCGTTACACCAACGGCTTTGCCGTGAAATGGCCGCAAGCGACGGCCGCCCCGACCGCCGGAGGCACGCCACGCACATGAAAGGCAAGAACGAAAAGCAACTGGTAGTCGGACTCGACATCGGCACTTCGAAAGTGGTGGCGATCGTGGGCGAGTACGAACCGGGCGAGCCGATCGAAGTGATCGGCATCGGTTCCCACGTTTCACGTGGCATGAAGCGCGGCTCGGTGGTGGACATCGAATCGACCGTCCACTCGATTCAGCGCGCGGTTGAGGAAGCCGAGCTGATGGCGGGCTGCGACATCCGCTCCGTCTACGCCTCGATTTCCGGCAGCCACCTGGAAACGCGCAATTCGCACGGCACCGCGGCGATCCGCGACCGCGAAGTGGCGCCGGGCGATCTCGATCAGGTACTGGAGGCGGCGAGCGCGGTGGCGATCCCGGCCGACCGCAAGGTCTTGTACAAGGAGTCGCAGGAGTACCGCATCGACGGCCAGGACGGCATTCGCGCGCCGGTCGGTATGAGCGGCGTGCGGCTGGAAGCTTCCGTGCACCTGGTGACGGGCGCTGCGGCGGCGGTGCAGAACATCAGCAAGTGCATCCAGCGCTGCGGCCTGTCGGTCGATGAGCTGGTGCCCTCGGCGGTAGCCAGCGCGAAGTCGGTGCTTACCGACGACGAACGCGAGCTGGGCGTCTGCCTGGTCGACATCGGCGCAGGCACGACGGATATCGCCATCTACACGCAGGGCGCGATCCGCTATACCAAGTCGCTGCCGGTGGGCGGCGATCAGGTCACCAACGACATCGCCTACGGCGTGCATACGCCGACCGCGCACGCCGAGGAAATCAAGATCAAGTACGCCTGCGCGCTGGCACAGCTTGCGCATGCGGAAGAAACCATCCAGGTGCCGAGCGTGGGCGATCGTCCGCCGCGCCGGCTGGCGCGCCAGTCGCTCGCACAGAGCGTGCAGGCGCGTTACGAGGAAATCTTCGAGATGGTGCAGGACGAGCTGCGCCGTTCCGGCTACGACAGCCTGGTTGCTGCGGGCGTCGTGCTCACGGGTGGTGCTTCGCGGATGGAGGGCGCGCTGGAACTGGCCGAGGAGATCTTCCACAAGATGGTGCGCATCGGCGTGCCTCAGCACGTGATGGGACTGGGCGAGGTGATCGCCAATCCGCTGCATTCCACCGGCGTGGGCCTGCTATTGCACGGCGCGCGCTCCGGTGGCATGCGAGGCAACGGCCCGGCCGGTGGCAGTGTCGGCGGCCTGGTCGACAAGCTGCGGACCTGGATCACGAAGAATTTCTAGAAGCGAAAGGGTTAGGCCGCGCAGGACAGCGCAGCCCGGGCGAATGGAGGTTCGCCCATCACCACGGGAAGACAGGAGTCGTACCGCGGTTACAACGACAACGAAGCACTACGGAGGACGGGAAATGTTTGAACTGGTCGAAAAACTGGCACCGAATGCGGTGATCAAGGTCATTGGCGTGGGCGGCGGCGGCGGCAACGCGGTCGCGCACATGCTCAACTCCAACATCGAAGGCGTCGATTTCGTGGTGTGTAACACCGACGCACAGGCTATGAAGGGCTGCGGCGGGCGCATGCACCTGCAACTGGGCGCCAACGTCACCAAGGGCCTGGGCGCCGGCGCCAATCCGGAAGTGGGCCGCCAGGCCGCGCTGGAAGATCGCGAGCGTATCGAAGAAATGCTCGAAGGCGCGGACATGGTGTTCATTACCGCCGGCATGGGCGGCGGCACGGGCACCGGTGCGGCTCCGGTCGTTGCCCAGCTGGCGAAAGAGAAAGGCATTCTGACAGTGGCGGTGGTTACGAAGCCGTTTCCGTTCGAAGGCCGCCGTCGCCTGCAGGTCGCTTTGAAGGGTATCGAAGACCTGTCGCAGCACGTCGATTCGCTGATTACCGTGCCGAACGAGAAACTGCTATCGGTGCTGGGCCGCGAAGTGACCCTGCTCAACGCGTTCAAGGCGGCCAATGACGTGCTGCTGGGCGCAGTGCAGGGTATTGCCGATCTGATCACCGCCCCGGGCCTGATCAACGTCGACTTTGCCGACGTGCGGACAGTCATGAGCGAGATGGGCCTGTCGATGATGGGCTCGGGTACCGCCCGCGGCGATGACCGTGCTCAGGCGGCAGCGGAAGCGGCGATCAACAACCCGCTGCTGGAAGACGTCAACCTGAACGGCGCTTGCGGCATCCTGGTGAACGTCACCGCCGGTCCGAACCTCACCATGCGCGAGTTCGACGAAATCGGCCGCATCATTCACGACTTCGCCAGCGAAGACGCCACGGTGGTCATCGGCACCTCGCTGGATCCGGAAATGCAGGACGATGTGCGCGTAACGGTGGTGGCCACTGGCCTCAATCGAGCCGCCGCCCGCCAGCCGCTCCGCCAGGCCGCGACCCAGCAGGTGGAAATGCGCCAGCGTCCCCGTCCCATGGTGCTACGCACCGGCACCGGCAACGAAGTGGTGGATTACGCGCACCCAGAGGTGGCGGCAAGCAATCCGCGCGGCAGCGAGGGCCTGGCCAAGAGCGCCGATCCCAGTTTCGACTACCTGGACATTCCCGCCTTCTTGCGCCGTCAGGCCGACTGAAGGGCGCCCTGAGGCGGTAGGAGTGAAAAAATAATGTAAGAGAGCTTGCACCGCATGAACTAACGCCGCATTAACTTGTCACTGTTCCTTGTGCCGGGCGAGGAGGGTATCCTCTTCAGTCCGCTGCCTGATTGCCGCCGGGGTACCGGCAGCGATGTAGGGGGGACATCCACTGATGTCGGCTGGCGTCGCGTTTGTGCGTTGGATGCGATAGGCAGTGCGAGCTTAAGGATGGCGCACGATTGGCTGCGTGGACTCGGATTCCATGCCGCCGATCCGGAATCCCGTTGCCGGATCTTTCCCGTCCCCGGCGCGGGGTTTTGTGTCGAATCGCAAGTGCTTGTTTTACCTATAGTGCTTGCAGCATCGGAATGCGAATGACTCGCATTATTTGATGAAAGGAAAATGAAGGATTGACCGTTCGATACGGTACGGTTTGTTTTTCCGCAGGTTAAGACTGTGTTAGCATCCGAGCTCAAATTGGCTGCTGCCCCTATAGGTACCCAATAAATGATTAAGCAGCGTACGTTGAAGAACATCATCCGTGCCACCGGCGTCGGGCTGCATACCGGCGACAAGGTCTACATGACGTTGCGTCCGGCGGCGCCGAACACGGGCATCATCTTCCGCCGCACGGATCTCAATCCCCCGGTGGAGATCCACGCGCGCCCCGATCACGTGGGTGATACGCGTTTGTCCACCACGCTGGCCAACGGTGACGTGCGTGTTTCGACTGTGGAACACTTGCTATCGGCCATGGCGGGTCTGGGCATCGACAACGCGTATGTCGACCTGTCTGCGCCGGAGGTGCCGATCATGGACGGCAGCGCCGGTCCGTTTGTCTTCCTGCTGCAATCGGCGGGCATCGAGGAACAATCCGCGCCAAAGCGCTTCATCCGCATCAAAAAGCCGGTGAAGGTGCAGGAAGGCGATAAGTGGGCCAGTTTCGAGCCGTTTGAAGGTTTCAAGGTGGGCTTCTCGATCGAATTCAATCACCCGATCATTTCCAAGCGCACCTCCCGCGCGGAGATCGATTTCTCCACTACGTCGTTCGTCAAGGAAGTGAGCCGCGCACGCACTTTCGGTTTCATGCGCGACATCGAGATGCTGCGCGAACACAATCTTGCGCTCGGCGGTTCGATGGACAACGCCGTAGTGCTCGACGACTACCGTGTGCTCAATGAGGATGGTCTTCGCTACGAAGACGAATTCGTCAAGCACAAGATCCTCGATGCGATCGGTGATCTGTACCTGCTCGGCCACAGCCTGATCGGCGCTTACTACGCGCACAAGTCTGGTCACGAGTTGAACAACAAGTTGCTGCGCGCGCTGATGGCCGATGCCACGGCATGGGAAGAAGTCAGCTACCAGGATGATCCGGCCACCGCCCCGATCTCCTACGCGCACCCAGCCCAGGCGATCTGAGCCCAAGGGCCCAGGGAAGGCCGTCCCACCTAGCCGAGACCGGGCTCTTTGGGCTCGGTCTTTTCATTTTCGCGGACTCCATCACACTTTCCTCGTCCCAGGGTTCACGCTCCGGCCACGGGCCATAGCGACCTGGAAGGGCGAAGCCGTGGTATAAAACCGCCTCCCACATCGGGGCCGGCGGCCGTATGCCTGCTGGAACCCCGGCGTCCGCAGCTCAGGGCGTGACGGAGGAACTGGAATCAGTGGTTTCGGCGATGGACGCCAACGCCAGGAACATGGCCCGTAATTCGGGGTCGTGGATGGAACCCGCGGCGACCTTCAGATGAAGTGCTGCGGCGGGCGAAAGCGGTTTTGATTGCTCCGGCTGGGGGTCAGGCGGAGGAAGGGGGGCCACTTTCACGGTAACTGAGCTGGCATTCGCGCCAATGGCGCGTGCGGCAGCGAGGATTTGCGTCTGTTGCAGGCGCAACCGCGAGGCCCAGGCCGGCGAGGACGCCAGAAAAACAAGACGATCGTCGCGCAGATTTGCGAATCTGACCTGTTCGCGCAGGGGCGACGGCAACGTTTGACGCAATGCGCGGTCCAAAGCTTCCAGCTTGCCAGCCTTTCTGGCCAGCGCTGCGACTGGGCCGACCTCGGTGATGGGTTGCGGCCCATGGCCTGATCGATGGGAAGCGGGCACGTCGCGTTGCATCAGTGGTTAAAAATTTCAAACCGGAAACGACATGCAGATCATACTCGTCTCACGCGCAGGGAAGGTGCCCAAAACTTTGGATCTCACCAACTCGCGTCTGCGCTGGCGGGTATGTGCAATGGGGGCCGCGATCGTGCTGGCCCTGGCGAGCATCGGCGCCGGCGTGGCGTTGGCGGTGGCCAGTCCCCGCAATCGGGCGCTGGCCGAGATCGACACGCTGCACCGGCAAGTGAAGATGCAGGACCGGCAGCTTGGTGAATTGCGCGAAGATGCGCACCGCCAGCTCGATGCCTTGGCCATCAAGCTCGGCCAGCTGCAGGCGCAGGCAACCCGCATCAATGCCCTGGGCGAGCGCCTGGTGGCGGTGGGCAAACTCGATGGCAACGAATTCAACTTCGACCAGCCGCCGCCGGTCGGCGGCGTGGAAGTCACCGACGGCAGCAGCGCCTATGCGCTGCCGCAGACGCTGGACGTCGGCATCGACCAGCTGGCCACCCAGTTCGAAACTCAGCAGGCACAATTGAGCGCAATGCAGAGCCTGCTGCTGAATGCACGCATCGACTCGAACCTCAAGCCCACCGGCATGCCGGCGGAGGGCTATATCTCGTCCTACTTCGGGGTCCGCGCCGATCCTTTTGACGGGCTCGCCGCCCGCCACACTGGTCTGGATATCGCCGTGCCCTATGGCAGCCCGGTCCATACGGTGGCCGAGGGCATGGTGACCTATGCCGGTGTGCGTAACGGCTACGGCAATGTGGTTGAAATCGACCACGGCAACGGTTACATGACCCGCTATGCGCACAACAGCAAGCTGCTGGTGCATCCCGGCCAGCACGTGCGGGTGGGGGACGAGATTGCCGCGGCCGGTTCCAGCGGCCGCTCAACCGGCTCGCACGTGCACTTCGAGGTCTGGTACGGCGGTCGCGTGCTCAATCCGCTGGCGTACGTCAAGAATCATCGCTGAGCAGACCCTGGCAGCACCCTTGAAAGCGGGGTGCCGTACCGCCACCCCTGGGCGTAGTCACGTGGTGATTTCCCGCGTTTGGGATAGCCGGCGGACCCTAGTATCATCAAGCCTTTGCCCGCCTGGATTGGCCCCGGCGTGCCCCCTCAGTTTCCAGATCCGGAAGATCGATGCTTAACCGTGCCCTGACGAGCCTCTTTGGCAGCCGTAACGATCGAGTACTGCGCCAGCTGTCCAAAACCGTCGCGCGCATCAACGCGCTAGAGCCTGAGTTCGAGAAACTCAGCGACGAGGCCTTGCGCGGCAAGACCGACGAGTTCAAGCAGCGTCTGGCCAACGGCGAGCCGTTGGACAAGCTGCTGCCGGAAGCCTTCGCGGTGGTGCGCGAAGGCGCCAAGCGTGTGCTCGGCATGCGCCATTACGACGTGCAGCTGATCGGCGGCATGGTGCTGCACATGGGCAAGATCGCCGAGATGCGCACCGGCGAAGGCAAAACCCTGGTCGCCACTGCGCCGGTCTACCTGAACGCCCTGGAAGGCAAGGGCACGCATGTGGTCACCGTCAACGACTACCTGGCCAAGCGCGACGCCGCCCAGATGGGCAAGCTGTATAACTTCCTCGGCATGAGCGTGGGCGTGGTGTATCCGGGCATGGATAACGCCGACAAGCATTCTGCCTACGCGGCGGACATCACCTACGGCACCAACAACGAATTCGGCTTCGACTATCTGCGCGACAACATGGCGCTGTCCAGGGAGCAGCGCGTGCAGCGCGGCCTGCACTACGCCATCGTCGACGAGGTGGACTCGATCCTGATCGATGAAGCGCGCACGCCGCTGATCATCTCCGGCCCGGCCGAGGATTCGCCGCAGCTGTACATTGCGGTGAACAAGATCGTGCCGCGCATGACGCGTCAGGAGCTGGAGGACGGCCCGGGCGACTATTGGGTTGATGAGAAGCAGAAGCAGGTCCACCTTTCCGAAGAAGGCATGCAGCACGCGGAAGAGCTGCTGCAACAGGCGAAGGTCATCGACCCGGAAGGCAGCCTGTACGATGCGCGCAACCTCGCGGTGGTGCATCACCTCAACGCCGCGCTGCGCGCAAACGCCATTTATCAGCGTGACGTCGACTACATCGTGCGCGATGGTGAGGTCATCATCGTCGACGAATTCACCGGCCGCACGTTGCCGGGCCGTCGCTGGTCCGATGGCTTGCACCAAGCGGTGGAAGCGAAGGAAGGCGTGCCGATCCAGCGCGAAAACCAGACGCTGGCCACGGTGACCTTCCAGAATCTGTTCCGCATGTACAAGAAGCTGGCCGGCATGACCGGTACGGCCGACACCGAAGCCTACGAGTTCCAGACCATCTATGGTCTGGAAGTAGTGGTGATTCCCACCCACAAGCCGATGATCCGCCGGGACAACGCGGACATGGTGTTCCTCGGCCAGGATGTGAAGTACAAGGCGGTGATCGAGGACATTCGCGATTGTCACCGCCGCGGCCAGCCGGTGCTGGTCGGCACGGCTTCGATCGACGTATCGGAGCTCCTGTCCAACCTGCTGCGCAAGGAAAAGATCCCGCACGAAGTGCTCAACGCCAAGCAGCACGAGCGCGAGGCGCACATCGTGGCGCAGGCTGGTATGCCTGGTGCCGTCACTATCGCCACCAACATGGCCGGCCGTGGCACGGACATCGTGTTGGGCGGCAGCCTGGAGGCAGAGTTGCATGCGCTTGGCGCAGAGGCCAGCGACGTCGAACGCGCACGCGTGAAGGCGCAGTGGCTCAAGCGCCATGAACAAGTGATTGCCGCCGGCGGCCTGCACATCGTCGGTACCGAGCGCCATGAATCCCGCCGCATCGACAACCAGCTGCGTGGTCGTTCCGGCCGCCAGGGCGACCCGGGATCTTCGCGCTTCTACCTGTCGCTACAGGATAATCTGCTGCGCATCTTCGGCGGTGAAGGCCTGGTGCGCTGGATGAAGCGCTTCGGCATGAAGGAAGACGAGGCGCTGGAAGATCGCATGATCAGCCGGCAGATCGAGAAGGCGCAACGCAAAGTCGAGCAGCACAACTTCGACATTCGCAAGAATCTGCTCGAATACGATGACGTCGCCAACGACCAGCGCAAGGTGATCTATCGCCAGCGCGACGAGCTGTTGGAAGAAGCGGAGGTCTCCGCGACCATCGCCGACATTCGCGACGACGTGGTCAACGAACTGGTGCGCCGCCACGTGCCGGCCGAAAGCATCGACGAGCAATGGGACATTGCCGGACTTCAGCGCGAGCTTGAAAGCGAATTCGGCGTTTCCGCCCAGCTCAAGGCGTGGTTGGAACAGCAGTCGGAAGCCGATGCCAACGCCGTGCTGGGGCATGTGCGCGAACTGGTCAACGGGATGTTCCAGGCCAAGGAACAGCAGGTGGGTGCGGAAACCATGCGCCAGCTGGAAAAGCACATCATGCTGAGCGTGCTCGACAACGCCTGGAAGGAACACCTTTCCAGCATGGATTACATGCGCCAGGGCATCTACCTGCGCGGTTACGCGCAGCAGGATCCCAAGCAGGCGTTCAAGCGCGAATCCTTCGAGCTGTTCTCGCAGATGCTGGCGCGCATCAAGACCGAGGTGACACAGATGCTCGCGCGCATCCGCATCCGCAGCGAGGAAGAAGTCGCCGCGATGGAAGCCGAGCAACAGCGCCTGGCCGAGCGCATGGCGCGCCAGATGCAGGCCTCCGGCGGTGGTGCCCCGGTCGGCGGCGCGCTCGGGTTGGATGCGGCGGCGGAGGCTGCGGCCACCGTGGAGCCGTCGGCGGCAGGTCCAAAAGTGGGCCGCAACGACCCGTGTCCATGCGGGTCGGGCAAGAAGTACAAGCACTGCCACGGGCAGTTGAACTGATCTCATGCTCTTCGTCCTGGCTAACGCCAGGACGTAAGCGGCTATCCATCACCGTAGGCTGGGATGAAATCCCAGCTTTCGTGCAGCCGGCAATGCTGGGATTTCATTCCAGCCTGCATTAGTCCTCGCCAGGCATCCGCTTGCGATGCGGCTCGGCATCCACCGTGATGTATTGCGGTTCCTCACCATCCAGGCGCAGCGCGGTGAGCTTGCCGCCCCATACGCAGCCGGTATCGATACCGTACACGTCCATGCCGGCGAAGCGGCCGAGTGCCGACCAGTGCCCGCATACGATGCGGGTGTCGCGCTTGCGCATGCCGGGCACCTCGAACCAGGGGTACATGCCGGGTTTTTGCGTGCCGGGTGCCCCTTTGCTTTCGAAGTCGATGCGGCCATTGACGTCGCAGTAGCGCATGCGGGTCAGGGTATTGATCGAAGCACGCATACGCTCGATGCCCTGCAGGCGGCTGCTCCATGCCGCCGGCCGGTTGCCGAAGAGATTCTTCAGCAGACGCGTATGCCGCGGGCTGGCCAGCTCGCGTTCCACTTCCACCGCGCAACGCTGTGCCTGTTTCAGCGTCCAGCTCGGCGCCAGGCCTGCGTGCACCATCGCCCAGCCGATGGTTTCATCCAGATGCAGCAGCTTCTGGGTGCGCAGCCAGTCGAGCAGCATCGGCGCATCCTCGGCAAACAGCACTTCGCGCAGCTCCGGATTCACACGCGCCTGCGCGTCCTGCTTGCGCTGTGCGATCGCCAGCAGGCTGAGATCGTGGTTGCCGAGCGTCACTATCACGTTGTCGCGCAACGAGTGCACCAGGCGCAGCGTGTCCAGCGACTGTCCGCCGCGATTGACCAGATCGCCACAGAGCCACAGCCGGTCCGCCGCCGGGTCGAAGCGCAGTTTCTCCAGCAAGCGCTGCAGTTCCGGATAGCAGCCCTGGATGTCGCCGATTGCATAGATGGCCATCAGCAAGTCGCCTTTGGGGTCTGCCGTGCGCGTGTCATGAACGAAGCCTCGATCAGTGCAGCGTGCGGGGAATGGATAGCGTGAAGATCGGAATCGGCGCTTCGAAGCGCGTACCGTCGTCGGCCATCATCTGATAGCTGCCTTGCATCGTTCCGACCGCGGTTTCCAGTACCGCGCCGGAGGTGTATTCGAAATCGTCGCCCGGACGCATCCATGGCTGCTCGCCTACCACGCCCTCGCCGAACACCTCTTCGACTTTGCCGTTGGCATCCGTGATCACCCAGTGGCGGGTCAGTAGCCGCGCGGATACGAAGCCTGCATTGTGCAGCCTGATCGTGTAGGCAAAGACGTAGCGGTTTTCATTGGGGGCGGACTGGTCAGGGACAAAACGGGTTTGCACCTGCACGTCGATCGTGTAGGGAGACTTGTCTTTCATGAGGCGCATTGTAGCGGGACTCGCGACGCCACGTAGGTCGGGGTGCAAACCCCAACATCACCCTGCGCACATTATTCCGATGTTGGGTTTGCACTCCAACCTACGGGGTATCCCGCAACTTGGCCAACGCCACGAAATCCATCGGCGCCAAGACCTCCGCCCGCGCCTTCGGATCGATCCCGGCTGCCCGGATGGTCTGGGCATCCATCAATTGCCGCAACGCATTGGAGAGTGTTTTGCGGCGCTGAGCAAAGGCTGCCTTCACGATCGCATATAGACGCGCTGGGTCGGCGTCATGGCGTGCCTCGGGCGGAAGCGGCGCCAGCCGCACGACCGACGAATCCACCTTCGGCGGCGGCCGGAACGCGCCGGGAGGTACGTCGAACAGAGGCTCCACTCGGCAGGCCAGCTGCAACATCACGGATAGCCGTCCATACACCTTGCTGCCGGGCGCCGCCGCCATGCGATCGACCACTTCCTTCTGCAGCATGAAATGCATGTCGGTGATCGACGCCGCATGATCGATGCAATGAAACAGGATGGGGCTGGAAATGTAATAGGGTAGATTGCCGGCGATGCGCAGACGCTCCACCCCCGCCTGTCGCGCCATTGCGGTGAAATCCACCTTCAGAACGTCGGCATGCACGATCGACAGCTCGCCAACGCCGTTTGCCTGTTCGCGCAGCCGCGGGATCAGGTCGGTATCCAGCTCGATCGCAGTGAGCTTGCCGGCGGCGCGCAGCAACGGAAACGTCAGCGCACCTTCGCCAGGACCGATTTCGACCATGAAATCATCCTGGCGTGGCGAGATGGCGGCAACAATGCGCTCTATGTAGCGCCGTTCGTGCAGGAAGTGCTGGCCAAAACTCTTTTTGGGGCGGGCAGAGGTATTCATCATTTTTTGCTGCGGGCGGCCAGATCCAGTGCCATGTGCGCCGCTGCGATCAAGCTGGATGGATCCGCCTTTCCAGTGCCGGCAAGGTCGAGCGCGGTGCCGTGATCGACGGACGTGCGAATGAAGGGCAGGCCGAGCGTGATGTTCACCGTACGGTCGAACGCTTCGCTCTTGAGCACCGGCAAGGCCTGATCGTGATACATCGCCAACACGGCGTCATACCGGTGGCGCTGCGCGGGAACAAACGCGGTATCGGCCGGCAAGGGGCCCAGCAGCTGCATGCCTTCCTGGCGCAGCCTGTTCATCAGCGGAATGATCGTGTCGATCTCCTCGCGCCCGATATGTCCGCTTTCGCCGGCATGCGGATTGAGGCCGAGCACGGCGATGCGTGGTTCGCTGAAGCCGAATTTCGCGCGCAGCTCGTTGTGCACGATGCGCAACGTGCGCTCGAGCGACGCGGCTTCGATGGCGGCGGAAACTGCACGCAGCGGCAAATGGGTAGTGGCCAAGGCCACGCGCAGTTGGGGGCTGGCCAGCATCATCACGACGTCGGCGTGACTGTGCTCGGCGAAAAACTCGGTATGGCCGCTGAAACGAATGCCGGCGTCGTTGATCGAGGATTTCTGCAGGGGGGCCGTAACGACTGCAGCGTAGCGGCCACTCCGGCATCCATCCGCGGCCTCGGTCAGCGTGGCCAGCACGTGCCGGGCGTTGCGCGGATCGGGATGGCCAGGGAGTTCGGGTTCGAGTAGCGGAATATGCCTTACGCGCAGCGTGCCGGGCGGGCGCAGTTCGGGGCTTTCACCGTCATCGTCCAGCAAGCGGATGGCGACGCCACAGCGTTTCGCCGCGCGTTCAAGCAAGCCTCGATCGGTCAGCGCAATGAAATTGGCCGCCAGCGGGGTGGCGGCCAATCGGACCAGCAGCTCGGGACCGACACCGGCCGGCTCGCCGGCAGTCAGGGCGAGCCGCGGCAGCGCAAGACTGTTCACCGCTTAGCCGTACTGCGTCGCCATTACGACGCAGCCTTGCTATTGCCGGCAGCGGGCTCGTCCAGCTCCGGCACAAGAATCTTCACGTACGAACTGGAGCGCAGGTCGCGCAGGAAGTCGTCGTAAGCCTGGTCGGCCTTGCGGTTGCCAATGGCCTGGCGCGCCTGGTTGTGTGCAATCTCGGTGGTCATGTCGCTGTTGCGCGTGCCAAGGCGTTGCAGGATGTGCCAGCCGGCCTCGCTCTGGAAGGGTTGCGAGACCTCGTTGTCCTTCATGTCCGCCAGCTTCTGGCCGATCATTGCACCCCAGTCACCCTGCTGGAACCAGTTCATGTCACCGCCCGCGTTGGCCGTGGTGTCGTCATTGGAGTTGTCCTTCGCCAGCTTGGCGAAGTCCTCGTGCTTGTTGACGATGCGGCTGTAGAGATCCTGCGCCTTCTGCTGGGCCTGCGTCTGCGACAGCAGTTCGCTGGGGCGGATCAGGATCTGGCGCGCATGGAACTCGGTCACCATCTGCTTGGCCTGGGCGCGCTGATCCACCAGCTGAAGGATGTGGAAGCCGGTTGGGCCATGCAGGATGCCGCTGGTTTCGCCGGGCTTCAGGCTACTGATGGTGTCGACGAAGGCCGGCGGCACTTCATCCACGCGGCGCCAGCCAAGATCACCGCCATCCAGTGCGTCCTGGGCGTCGGAGAAGCGGATGGCCGCCGCCTTGAACGGCATGCCGCCCTTGACCGCGGCCAGTGCCTGCTCGGCCTTGCTCTGAGCGGACTGGATGTCCGAGGCGGAGGCGCCGCCGGGGATGCTGACTTGAATGTGCGCCAGATGCACTTCACCCGCCTTGTAGGTGGGGCTGTTGAGCAAGTTGTTGATTTCGCTCTCGGTCACCGAGACCGAACTGCGCACCACGTTTTCATGCAGCTTCTGCACCACCAACTGGTCGTGCAATTGCTGGCGGTAGGCGGCGTAGCTCATGCCACTCTGTTCCACTGCGGCACGCAACTGCTCGGGCGCCATCTTGTTCTGCGCGGCCACGGCCTGCACGGCTTGGTCGACGTCGGCGTCGGACACACGGATGCCCTGGTCATCGGCGCGTTGCAACTGCAGCTTCATCAGGACCAGGCGATCGAGCACCTGCCGGCGCAGCACATCGATGGGAGGCAGTTGTCCAGGTTGGCTGGCGTACTGCTGCTGGATCGCGGCGACGGCGTCGTTCAGTTCGCTCTGCAGGATCACCTCGTCTTCGACGACGGCAACGATGCGGTCGATCGGTCCGGAGCCCGAGTCCTGCGGCGCCAGGAACTGAGCCTGGGCCAGCGACGGGATCGCCGTGACGATCGTCAGCGCGAACAACGCAAAAATCTGCTTCATCAGTGAACAGCCTTCTGTCGCCGGTGGCGAAGGATTGGTAAACGATATGGCTCAAAAAGCGGCCGCGATGGCTGCTCTTTCGAGGGCGTCCGAACCTGCCTGGACGCGCTTATTGATAGCCAAGGATATCACGCCGCAGTACGCTCTCCGTCTGGCCGCTGAAGGCGCCTAGCCCCTTGAATTCCAACTGGAACATGACGGCAGTGTCGCTCCCCGGCGGCTTCTGGCCCGGTGGCAGGCTGGCGATCACGCCGTAATAGCCGGTGACGTAATGGCGGGCCACCAGGGCCACCTTCACGCAACAGCCCTCGTACTGCACGCCAGCCAGGCCCTCCACCGTGCGCTTGTCCCTCATCGAGTAGGTCCACTCGCCGATCAGGCGCCAGCGTTCCGTGAGCGGATAGACCGTCGAGGCCTGATATTGTTCCAGCAGGCCGCGACGGAAGCGGTAGGAGAAGTTGAGGATGCCGTCGAAGCCCAGGCGGCGCTGCACCGTGAACGTGCCCAGGTCAGTCTGCCGGGTGTTCGGGTTCCACAGGTATTCGCTGCTGGCCGTCCACTGGTCGTCGAGTTGGGTGCTGAGTTCGACGACGTAGTCTGAGCCGCGCCAATCCGTGGTGGCCTGGCAGCCATTGGGATTTTGGCGGGGCGTACCGTCGTAAACGGTACAGGGCGACTGCACCTTTTGGGGCGTGAAATAGTGAATCTGCCCGAACGTGGCTGACAGCCGCTCCACGCCACCGTCATCAAGCAGGCGCGTGGTGACGGCAGCGGTCAGGTTGTTCGCGTTCATCTGGCGGTCTGCGCCTGAAAACTGGTTCGGCGCAAACAGCATCCAGTCGTCGAACGCCATCGGCGCGGTATCGAACAACGGCAGGTTGTTCTGATTGCGATACGGTACATACAGGTAGTACAGCCGCGGCTCCAGCGTTTGCGTGTAGTGCGTATCGAACAGCGAGGTGCTGCGTTCGAAGATCAGCCCCTGGTCCAGACTGAGGATCGGCAGCGCGCGGCTCGGATTGCTCTGTGTGAACGGTGAGAGTGACTTGGCTTTGGGGTCGGCAGGGAGGGGAAGCGCGCCGTAATAGCTGTAGCGCTGGTAGCCACTGTCAAGCGAATAGCCGGTATAGCGGTAGGCCAGCTTGGGCTTGATGAACCATGCCGCACCCCGGAAATCCGCGTCGACGTAGGGATACAGGTCGATACGTGAGCCTTCCACCTGGTCGAATTTGTGGAACTTCACCGCTTCGCTGGTCAGGCCAACGTCGTACCAGCGGGCGAACGGAATATCCATGTTGAACGTGGCGCGCGGCAGGCGCTTGTAGGGTTCCACGCTGTTCGGTTGTGACGGATCCACGTTCTGGTAGATGTCGCCGCCCACCGAAGCGCTCCACCAGTTGCCGGCGCCGTTCAGATAGACGCTGGAATACAGCAGCGCGGTGGAGATGCTGAACAGGTCGTCGCCGAAGTCGCGCAGGTAGTTCCGGTCCGACGCGCGGTTGATGTTCGTGTTGAGCGACCAGCCCGGCCACAGGCTGGTCGTGTTGACGAAGCGGTACAGGTAGCGCTGCCGACCTTGTGTGTCGATCGAGGTCGGGGTGAGCTTCTGGTCGTTGTAGTTGTCGTGGGGCAGGAATTCGAACTGGAACTGGCCGCTGGTGCGCGGGAACAGGTAGCGCACCTCGCCGGACAGCATCGCGCCGCGCCGGCTGTAGTAGCGCGGCGTGAGTGTGGCATCGTAGTTAGGCGCCAGGTTGAAGTAATACGGAATGCGGAACTGATAGCCGGCACGGCTGGTGTGCTCGAAGTACGGATACAGGAAGCCGCTCTGGCGATCGTTGTTGAGCGGGAACGACATCCACGGGAAATAGAAGAACGGCACCCCGTACATGCTCATGGTGGCGCTGTGCGCCACGCCACGGCCGGTAGTGTCGTCGGTGTCGATCTCCCTGGCACGCAACTCCCAGATGTGGCCGCCGACGTCGCAGGTGGAATAGCTCGCCATGGTGTAGCGGTTGCGATCCGCGTCCAGCATTTCCGCGCGCAACGCGGTGCCGTTGCCGTGCGAATCAAGCAACTGGTAGCGCACGTTGCCGCTCGCCAGCCCGGTGCTGTTGCCGGTATTGCCGGTGATATGGTCGGCCGACACCAAATGGGTGGCTTCCTGATAGTTCACGTTGCCGCGGGCATCGTAGTCGGTGGTATCGCTGTTGTAGTCTGCGACGTCCGCGTGCAGTTCCTGGTCGGCACGGACGGTTTTCACGTGGCCGTCCAGGTGATAGGTGATCTGGTCCGGACTTTCCACATGGTCGGCCCATACTTGGGTGTTGGCCGAGGCGCGCAGGGCCGAATCCCTGCTCAGGAACGGATCGTAGAACTCCAGCATGCCGTTGGGTCTGCACAGCGCGAAGTTGTCTGGGCGGGGGGGGCAGATGAACTCGCCCAGGGGGCAGACCACCTCCGAGCCGTTCAGCGTGGCCTTGGGGTGTTTGGTCTGGGAAGAAGCATGGGCGCCCTGACTGCTGAACAGAGCAGCGGCAGCAGCGATTGCTAGCAGGCGGCGTGGAGGCAGAGAACGAGAGGGCAACAGGCTCTTGGGCTTCACGGAGGCGATCAATCGGCGACGAAGGGGCGTTAAGCTATCAGAAAGGCCCTTCGTACGGCATCCGTCCCGGGCATGCTCTGATCCATCCCTTGCCCTCGGCATTCATTCCAGTAGGCCTGCAGGGCGTGTCGGGTGGCGCAAGGCAGGTGGTCGTCTGGACTGCTGCGGGCGCAGCCCGTCAGACTCGCATACAGTTCGGCCGCAAGCGTGCAGTGACGGGTACCAGGAATAGATCTCGGAGCGCGAATGAATCAGCACAAACCCCAAAAGACCGACGAAGAATGGCGCGCCAGCCTGGATCCGGCGCAGTACGCGGTGTGCCGCTGCTCGGCCACCGAGCCGCCCTTCAGTGGCAAGTGGTACAAGCACAAGGAGGCGGGAACCTACCTGTGCGTGGCATGCCACGCGCCGTTGTTTGCCTCCGAAGCCAAATACGATTCCGGCTCCGGCTGGCCGAGCTTCTTCCAGCCGATCAAGCGCGAGACGGTCAACCTGGTGCCGGACGAGAGCCACGGCATGCATCGTACGGAGGTGCGATGCGCGGTATGCGACTCCCATCTGGGACATGTTTTTCCGGACGGACCCAAGCCGACCGGCTTACGTTACTGCGTCAACTCGGTGGCCCTGGATTTTGCGCCCGACCCCCATTCCCTTGCGCCGTAGGCTGGGTTGGGAAACCCAGCATCGCCATGCATGCAATGCCCCGCGATGCTGGGATTGGCATCCCAGCCTACAGGCCTAATTCATCAGCGCACTTACATGCGCGCCCACGCTGGCTGCCAGTGCCTGCAGGTCGTAGCCGCCCTCCAGGGTGGAAACCAGCCTGCCACCCGCGTGCGCATGGGCCAGGTCGACCAGCCGCTCGGTAATCCACGCGTAGTCCTCGGTCTGCAGTTGCAGATTCGCCAGCGGGTCGCGCTGATGCGCATCGAAGCCGGCCGACACCAGCACGAGCTGAGGCTTGAAGTCATGCAGCTTGGGCAGTAGCACGTCGTTCCACAACGCGCGGAACTCCTCGGAACCCTCGCCGGATGACAAGGGCGCATTGACGATATTGCCCACGCCCCGTTCCTCCGGGCTGCCGGTGCCCGGATACAGCGGCTGCTGGTGCGAAGAAATGAACAGCACCCGCGGCTCACGCTGAAAAATATCTTGCGTGCCGTTGCCGTGATGCACGTCGAAATCGGCGATCGCCACCCTCTTCAGGCCATGCGCAGCCAGTGCGTGCGCAGCACCTATGGCGACATTGTTGAAAAGGCAGAAGCCCATCGCGGCATCGGGGGTGGCATGGTGGCCGGGAGGGCGCACCGCACAGAAGGCGTGCGTAGTGTTCCCCGACATCACGGCATCCACCGCGGCGACCAGGGCACCGGCAGCGCGCAAGGCGGCCTCGGCCGAGGCCGGCGACATCAAGGTGTCCTCGTCGAGCCGCACGGCTTCCGAGTCGGGCGTGATGGCCAGGATGCGATCCACATGCTCCGGGGTATGCACCCGCAGCAGATGTTCACGGGAAGCCCGCGGCGCTTCGATGCGATCCACGCTGGCGTAGCGGTCCTGATCCAATGCCTGCAATACCGCGCGCAGACGGGCGGGGGACTCAGGATGGCCCGCGCCAGGATCGTGCTGCAGGCATACGGGGTGGGTAAACAGCTGCAGCATGCTTTCAGCCTGCTGGCTTGCGGCGACGCTCATGCTGCCAGAGCACCTCGCCATGGCCGCTCGCACGGGCCAACACGCGGCACAGTACGAATAGCAGGTCGGATAGCCGATTGAGATAGCGCTGCGCCTGCGGCCGCACGCTTTCCACGCGTCCCAACGCGATCACTTCACGCTCCGCTCGCCGACACACGGTGCGCGCAAGATGGCAGCAGGAGGCGGCCATGCCGCCGCCCGGCAGGATGAAATCCTTCAGCGGCGGCAGCGGTTCGTTGAACCGGTCCAGGACCTGCTCGAGGCGATCGATGTCCGCGTCCTCGATCATCGCCATGCCAGGAATACACAGCTCGCCGCCAAGATCGAACAGCTCGTGCTGCACCTGGGTGAGCGTTTCTTGCACTTCAGCGTCGAGTCCGACGCAGGCCAGCACCATGCCGATCGTACTGTTGAGTTCGTCAACCGTACCGTACGCATTGACCCGCGCGGAATCTTTCGGCACGCGTGATCCGTCGCCCAGGCCGGTGCTACCGTCGTCACCCGTGCGCGTATAGATTTTCGAGAGCCGGTTGCCCACGGCTTAGTGCTGCGTCTGGCCGCTGTGCTGGGATACTCGGGCCAGTTGTACTGCCAGCACGTGCAGCACAGCACCAAGCGCCACGTACGCCGCGGTAGTCTGCAGGAAAGGCAGGTACCAGTGGCCCAGGTTTTCGAACCAGGCCGCGAAACTCTTCGGCGCTGCCACGTGCGCGCTCAACCAGTAGAAGCTGCCGTTGGAGATCACATAGCACGCGTTCTCGCTCACTAGCAGTGCAGCTGCGGCCATGCCCAGCGTGGTGAGTTTGATGCCGTGCTGGTGCTTGGCTAGCCAGCTGCCGCCGATCCACAGCGAGCCGTAGGCGGGAACCAGGAACCAGTAGCCGGCGGATACGCAGTAGTGTTCCCAAAAATTGGTGCCAGAGAGCGTGATGACCACGTAGTCGACCAGCACCGCCTCGGCCATCAGCAGCGGAAACGCCCAGCGGCCGGTGCCGCGCAGCCAGAAGCCGGCCAGGAAGAACACGCCCCACGACGCGTCCCAGATATCGTGGTGGAACAGTGACAAATGCACGCGGGTCACCGCCAAACCTAAGGCGAGCGCGGCGAAGATGCCAAGGCGCTGGGTCGATGTCGTAGCCATGAAGAACTCCCTAGGAAAGCAGGCGGCTCATATGAGAGGGTGCGAAGACTGCGCAGTTTAGCCCAATGCGGACCTACTTATGGGGGGGCTGTGGTCCCTCGGGTACCCGTCACCGCGGCGTCCCGACGCCGGGATTGCCATCCCTGCCTGCGCGCAGTCAGATGCTTACACCGCGTATCATCCGCGCATGACTATCTCTCCCCCTTTTGTCCCCGCAGGCAACGTGCTGGTGGTCGGTGGCGGCCTGGTCGGCGCCAGCCTGGCGATCGCGCTGGATGCAGCCGGGTGCCGCGTCACCCTGGTCGAAGCCGCCGCGCCGCGCGCCGATGCGCAGCCCAGCTATGACGAACGGAATCTGGCGTTGGCCCGTGCCACCGTGAATGGGCTTAAGGCAATCAGCGTGTGGCCGCTCGCTGCCGCGCAAGCAACGCCGATCCATCGAATCCACGTCAGCCGCGCAGGCGAATTCGGCAGCGCGCGGCTGGACGCAGCCAGACATGGCGTCGATGCGCTGGGTTGGACCTTGCCGGCGCGCGAACTGGGCGCCGCCCTGCTGCGCCGGCTGGATGCTTGCCAGCGCCTGGTGCGCCTGGCGCCAGCCAGCCTCACCGGTCTTACTCGCCATGCCGATGGCTGGCGGGCGCAGATCAAGACGCCTGATGGGGAGCAGCACGTTGACGCTGCCTTGCTGGTCGGTGCGGACGGCACCGACTCGTTCGTGCGCGCGCAGCTTGGCATCCAGGCCGATGTGCACGATTACCAGCAGACCTTGTTCGTATGCACGGTCACTCCGGAGCGCGATCCGGCGAACCGTGCCTGGGAGCGCTTTTCCGATGAAGGCCCGATCGCCATGCTGCCGCTGGCGGAGCGCCGCTGCGGACTGGTGCTTACCGTTGATTCGGACGTGGCCGCCACCGTGTCGACCTTGAACGACGCCGATTTCATCGCACTGGCGCAGCGCCGTTTCGGCTGGCACCTGGGGCGCTTGAACCGACCTGGCAAACGTCATCCCTACGCCATCAAGCGGGTCGCTGCCCGCGGCCTGATCGCATCGCGAGCCGTGCTCGTAGGCAATGCCGCTCAGACCGTGCATCCGATCGGTGCGCAGGGCTTCAATTTGGGATTGCGCGATGCGCTGACCCTGGCCGAGCTGGTCGCCGGGGCGGCAGACCCCGGATCGTCCGAACTGCTGGAGCGCTATGCCGCGCGCCGTGCGCCGGATCGCCAAGGCACCATGGCCATGAGCCACGACCTGGTGCGCTTTGCCTGCATGCCGGAGCCATGGCTGGCTCCGTTCCGCTCGCTTGCCCTGCTTGCATACGACCGCGTGCCGCCGTTGCAACAAGCACTGGCTCGGCGTGGCATGGGATTTCGCGGCGAGCCGCCGCGTGCCGTGTTGGAGCGACTGCCGTGAGAACGATTCCTGCAACACAGCGTCGCGCACCAGCCCTGGATGTCGCCGTAGTCGGCGGTGGCATGGTTGGGGCTGCCGCAGCACTGGCATTGAGTCGTGCCGGCTTCAGCACCGCACTGCTGGAAGCGCGCGAGCCGGCGGCCTGGCATCCGCAGGATGACGTGGATCTGCGCGTGGTCGGGCTGGCGCCTTCATCGATCAAACTGCTGGATGAGCTGGGCGTCTGGACATCCATACGCGATGCACGTGCCTGTCCTTATGCGCATATGCACGTTTGGGATGCGCAGAACGGTGCGGCCATCGATTTCGATGCCGCCGACGAGGGGCGCAGTGAGCTTGGCTATATCGTCGAAAACAACCTGGTGCAGTGGGAGCTGTGGCAGGCGCTGGATGCGGCCGGCGTGCAGCGCTTGTGCCCGGTGGCGGTGAAGGATTTCGAAACACGCGCGGATCGGGTTGTGCTCGAGTTGGCCGATGGTGAAAGCGTGTCAGTACGATTGCTGGTTGCTGCCGATGGCGGCAATTCACCCCTGCGCGTACGGGCCGGCATCGCGACGAGCGGCAGGGATTATTCGCAGCGCGCGGTAGTGGCGCACGTCAACACCGAACGCCCGCATGGGCATGCTTGCTGGCAGCGTTTCCTTCCGTCCGGGCCGCTCGCTTTGCTGCCGCTTGCCGATGGGCGCAGTTCCATCGTGTGGTCGCTACCGGAAGGCGAGGCACGACGCGTACTGTCGCTGGAGGATGAGGCCTTTATCAAGGAGCTTGGCGTCGCCAGCGATTTCCGCCTTGGACGCGTCACGGCCACCACCCGGCGCGTGGCTTTTCCGCTCAAGCTGCAGCTCGCCAGTGCCTATCATGCTGAGCGTTTCGCGTTGCTTGGCGATGCGGCCCATGTCGTACACCCGTTGGCCGGGCAGGGCGTAAATCTGGGTTTGCGTGACGTCGCCGAACTGCGCGACGTGCTGGCCGCTGCACGCGACGAAGGACGCGATTTTTCTTCCCCGCAAGTGCTTCATCGTTACGCACGCCGCCGCCGTAGCGCGGATATGCTCGATGCGTATGGCTTCGATGCACTCGCTCGCGTTTATGCGTGGCAGAGCGCACCATGGGTAGCGGCACGCGGGGTGGGCGTGCGCCTGGTTGACCGTTTGCTGCCACTCAAGCGACGCCTGGCGGCGCATGCAGCAGGACTGTAGGCTGAGGGCAACCCTCAGCATCGCAATGTACGTGCACGGCAGAGTTGGGGTGTGCATCCCAGCCTGGGAACTCTCCCTCCTGCAAAGGAAGCCACCTATGCGTTTCGTTCGAACAGTCGCTCTCGCGTTACTCGCCAGCCTGAGCTTCGCCGCGCAGGCCAGGATGGTGCAACGTCCGGTGGAGTGGACGCTTGACGGCACGCATTTCAAGAGTGTCCTGGTCTACGATGACGCCAGCCACGCCAAGCGACCCGGCCTGGTAATGGTGCCGAACTGGTATGGGTTGAACGACACCGCCATCCAGAAGGCGCAAATGATCGCCGGCAAGGATTACGTGGTCCTGCTCACCGACATGTACGGTGAAAACGTGCGGCCCGAGCCGGGTCATGCCGATCAGGCGAAAGCCGCCACCACGCCGTTGTATACGGATCGTGCGCTGATGCGTAGGCGTATCAACGAAGCACTCACGCAATTGAAGGCACAGGCGGCAAACGTGCCGATTGATACCGCCAAGCTCGCGGCGATCGGCTTCTGCTTCGGCGGTACGGCCGTGCTGGATCTCGCTCGCAGCAGTGCGGATGTTGCCGCCGTCGTGTCTTTCCATGGCGGCCTGACTACGGATGATCCTGCGCTTGCCAAGCACATCAAGGCGCGCGTGCTGGTGATGAACGGTGCCGACGACAAGGGCACCATGCCCGATGCCGACAAATTCATGGACGAAATGCGCGCCAGTCCCGTCGATTGGCAGTTCGTGGTACTCGGCAACGCCGTGCATTGCTTTACCGAAACCGAGCAGAATTCGCCGGGTTGCAAATACGATGCACGGGCGGCGGCACGCAGCTACCGCTTGATGCATGAATGGCTGCGCGCTGCGTTCGCCGGTACGCCTTGAGCTATTCACTCCCTCTCCCCCCTCCGGAGAGAGGGGATACTTAGAACGTACGCTGCACCGAATAATCGGCCAGTGTCGCCAGCGCATCCCGATAGGATGAAGGCGGCAATGGCGCCAGCGCCTCGCGTGCCGCACGCGCATGCCTTAGCGCGCATTCGCGGGTACGCTCCAACGCGCCCGATTCGCGAATTGCCGCGATGATGTGATCCAGCGAGCCCAGTCCTCCATGCTCGATGGCATGGCGCATCTCGTTCGCCTGTTCCACGCTCACACGCTGCAGGGCATAGATCAGCGGCAGGGTTGGCTTGCCTTCGGCCAGGTCGTCGCCGATGTTCTTACCCAGGGTGCGGGCATCGCTGATGTAGTCGAGCAGGTCGTCGGCGATCTGGAAAGCGTAGCCCAGTTGCATGCCGTAGCGGCGCAGTGCCGCGACCTGCGATTCCGGCAGGCCGCCGAGTAGGCCCCCGAGCTGAGTGGCCGCCGCAAACAGTACCGCGGTCTTGCGTTCGATCACGGCCAGATAGGCGGCCTCGTCCACATCGGCATTGCCGATGTTGAGCAGTTGCAGCACCTCGCCTTCGGCGATGGTGTTGGTGGTATCAGCGAGGATGCGCATGATGCGCATGTCGTCCAGTTCCACCATCAGCTGGAAGGAGCGCGAATACAGGAAGTCGCCCACCAGTACGCTGGCGGCATTTCCCCATAGGGCATTGGCGGTCTTGCGGCCGCGGCGCAGGTCCGACTCATCCACCACGTCGTCGTGCAGCAGGGTGGAGGTGTGGATGAACTCGATCACCGCCGCCAGCTTGACGTGCCTGTCGCCGGAATAGCCGGCCGCGCGGGCGGCCAGGGTGTGCAGCATCGGGCGCAGGCGTTTGCCCCCGCCAGCGATGATGTGGTCGGCGATCTGGTTGATCAGCACCACGTCGGAAGCCAGCCGTTGCCGGACCAGGGCATCGACGCGCTGCATGTCACCTTCGGCGATGGCGCGTACCCCGGCAAAATCGCGAGCAGGGTCGATGGTCTGGAGAACGGAGGTGTTCATGCGGCTGGGGCTGGACATAGAACTTCGATTATAGAGGCGGAGGCCTCGCTACGTGTGATCCGGCCCGAAAGTTCTGTCGGGCTTGGGCTAGTGGGCGTAGAGGAAGCCTCTGATCCATTCCTGCTGGGCCTTGTGGGCGTGATGCCGGGTGCCGAAGTAAGATCAATGGCTTCTCCGGCGCCCTCGAGCCGTTATGCGCTCACGCTACCATGGCGACCATTGTGCCGATGGAAGCGATGATGGGCGATCAGGTACTCAGCCGCAGGCAGGAGCAGCTCGTGGCGCGCGTGCGCGAGGCGGGCTTTGCCACCGTGGAGGATCTGGCCGCGCACTTCGATGTCACCCAGCAGACCATTCGCCGAGATCTGGCCGCGCTGTGCGATACCGGCCTTTTGCGCCGCTACCACGGAGGCGTGAGCCTGCCTTCGAGCGTGGAGAACCTGGCCTATGCCAAGCGCCAGCACCTGCTGCACGAGGAGAAGGCCCGCATCGCCGCCTTGCTGGCCCGGTACATACCCGATAACGCCTCGTTGTTCATCAACCTTGGCACCACTAATGAGGACGTGGCGCGCGCACTGATGAACCATAAGGGCCTGCGCGTGATCACCAACAACCTGAATGTGGCGACCATGCTCAGTGAAAACCCGAGCTTCGAGGTGATCGTGGCCGGTGGCGTGGTGCGCGGACGCGACCACGGCGTCACCGGTCAACCGGCCATCGAGCTGGTCCGCCAGTTCAAGGTGGACTTCGGGGTGATCGGCATCTCCGGCATTGATCCGGACGGCACCCTGTTCGATTTCGACTTGAATGAAGTGCGCGTGGCGCAAGCGATCATCGAGCACTCCCGGCAAGTGTTCCTGGCAGCGGACCACAGCAAAGTGGGGCGCAACGCCCTGGTGCGCCTGGGGCCGATTTCCCTGGTCCAGGCCTGGTTTACCGACCGCGTCCCGCCGCCTGAGCTGGCAGCCGCATTGGCTGAGGCTGGCACCCAGGTCCACGTCGCCGATGGCTGAGGTTTTGCTGCGTCGCGGCAAAGCTCGCAACAAATGTTTGAATGTGCTCGTTTCTTGATCGAATTCGAAATAAAACGCCACCGATTCGGAGTATTCAAACAATTTTCAAGCTTTCGATGGTCGAAAACGAGCATCATGGTAGGGGCGCTCCCCGGGACGTGCGATGACTGAGCAATTCGATCTACTAGTGGTGGGGGGCGGCATCAATGGCGCAGGCATTGCGCGGGATGCGGCCGGGCGCGGGCTGTCGGTATGCCTGTGCGAGCGCGACGACCTGGCCGCACACACCTCCAGCGCCAGTACCAAGCTGATCCATGGCGGCCTGCGCTACCTGGAGCAGTTTGAGTTCGCCCTGGTGGGCAAGGCCCTGGCCGAGCGCGAGGTGTTGCTGCGCGCCGCTCCACACATCATCTGGCCCTTGCGCTTCGTGCTGCCGCACCAGTCCCATCTGCGCCCGGCCTGGATGATCCGGCTGGGGCTGTTCCTCTACGACCACCTGGGCCGCGGCCGGCGCACCCTGCCGAAATCGCGGCGCGTGTCCTTGAAACGCCACAAGTCCGGCCTGCCGTTGCGCGACGAGTTTCCTATTGGCTTTGTCTACTCGGATGCCTGGGTGCAGGATGCGCGGCTGGTGGTTCTCAATGCTATGGATGCGATGGAGCGCGGGGCGACGATCTTCACACGCACGCGCTGTGTGAGCGCCGACCGCGACGATGAAGGCTGGACCGTGCAGTTGCAAACTGTGCACGGCGAGCTTTCCACCGTCCGTGCCAAGGCGCTGGTCAACGCGACCGGCCCTTGGACCGTGCAGTTCCTCGATCAGGTCGCCAGGGTCGGGCACGATCACGCGCTGCGCCTGGTCAAGGGCAGCCACATCATCGTGCCGCGCCTGTTCGAGCATCCTTACGCCTACATCTTCCAGCAACCGGATCGTCGCATCGTGTTTGCCATTCCTTACGAACACGATTTCACCCTGATCGGCACCACCGACCTAGATTACCGCGACGATCCTTCTGCACCACGCATCAGCGAGGAAGAAACGCGTTATCTCTGCAACGCGGCGAATCGTTACTTCAAACGCAGCATCACGCCGGCCGATGTGGTGTGGAGTTACAGCGGCGTGCGTCCCTTGCTCGATGATGAGTCAGGCAATGCATCGGAAGTCACGCGGGATTACCTGCTGGAACTGGATCAGCGAGGCGCACCGCTACTCAATGTGTTCGGCGGCAAGCTGACCACCTATCGCAAGCTGGCGGAGGAGGCCATGGACCGGCTGGCGCCGTTGTTTCCCCATGCAACCGAAGCATGGACTGCCAGCGGCCATCCGCTGCCCGGCGGCGAAAGGCCGGATGTGAATGCCTGGCAGCGCGAATTGCAGGCGGCGCACCCATGGCTGCCCGAATCGATGGCGTGGCGCCTGGTGCACAGTTACGGCAGCCGCGCCGCGCGCATCCTTGGGCAAGCGCGTTCGCTGCACGACCTGGGCGAGCATTTCGGCGCCGATCTTTACCAGGCCGAAGTAGATTACCTGCGCGCAATGGAGTGGGCCGTTGATGCGAGCGACGTGCTCTGGCGGCGCAGCAAGCTGGGTTTGCGCCTTACCCCCGAACAAGTGCAGCGCCTGGCGGCTTATCTCACTGACACGCCGCCACGCCGCGCTTCGTTCGCTTGAGCCGGCCGTTGAAGCAAGGTCCTGCACATGGGTCATCAAGCCCCGGTTCGTCTCGCCGCCATTCCCCTGAAAGCGGGCGGGATGGCAGCATGGGGAGATTATCAAGGGAGGAACATATGTCGAACTGCACCAACCGCCTGGTCACCCCTACGCGTACGCCGGAGGCAGGGCCATGAGCCGACAAAGCATCGGTGAGCTGATTTCCGAGGCGATCGCCACGTTCATCATTCTCGCTTTGGGCGATTCGGTCGCCTGCATGTACGTGTTGTACGACCCGAGCCCTTACGCCAACGCGTACTGGGGGGTGTGCATTGCCTGGGGCCTGGCGGTGACGATCGCGATCTACGTCACCGGCTCGGTATCCGGTACGCATGCCAATCCAGCCGTAACGCTGGCGCTGGCCTTGTTCCGCGGCTTTCCGTGGAAGAAAGTGCTTCCTTACAGCATCGCGCAAGTGGTCGGTGCCTTTCTCGGCGCGGCTGTCGTGTATGTGTTGTTCTCCCCGGTAATCGATCATTACAACCAGGTGCATCAGCTCACGCGCGAAGCAGGCGGCGCGGCCGGCGTGTTTTTCACGCATCCGGGCCTGGCTGTCACGCCCATGCACGCGCTGCTCGACCAGGTCATCCTCACCGCGTTCCTGCTGTTCGGCATCTTTGCGATCACCGAGCAATACAACGAAATGGCGCCGGGTGCCAATTCGGGCGCGCTGGTCATCGGCTTGCTGGTGGCCACCATCGGCGCATCGATGGGTTATCTCGAAGCCTGGGCGATCAATCCGGCGCGTGATTTCGGGCCGCGGTTGTTCGCCTATTTCGCCGGCTGGGGCTCTTCCGCGCTGCCGGCACCCGATCATTACTGGTGGATTCCGATCGTAGGTCCCTTGCTCGGCGGCGTGCTCGGCGCTGCCGCGTACCGGTGGCTGGTGTATCCCTTCCTGCCGGCACGCCTGCGCGTGTTGCGATCGGCGCAAGAGGCCAGCGGTGGGGAGCGCGCCGTGGCCGATACTAACCATTGAACGGGAGCTGTTGCATGGATAAGTCATATATCCTGGCCATCGACCAGGGCACGACCAGCTCCCGCGCGATCCTGTTCGATCGCGCCGGCAGCATCGTCGGCATTGCGCAACGCGAATTCGGACAGATTTTTCCGCAGCCAGGCTGGGTGGAACACAACCCGCGCGAAATCATGACCAGCGTGCTCACCACCATCACCGAGGTGATGAACAACGCGCAGATCGATCCGCGCTCGGTAGTCGGCATCGGCATCACCAACCAGCGCGAAACGGCCGTGGTCTGGGACAAAGCTACTGGCCAACCGATCTACAACGCCATCGTGTGGCAATCACGTCAGACGCGCGAGATCTGCGATCAGTTGATCGCAAGCGGCCATGACGGGATGGTGCGCGCGAAGACCGGCCTGCTGATCGATGCCTACTTCTCGGGTACCAAGGTGAAGTGGATGCTGGACCGCACCGACGGCGCGCGTGAACGCGCCAAGCGTGGCGAACTGCTGTTCGGCACCATTGATACCTGGCTGATCTGGAATCTCACCGGCGGCAAGGTGCATGTCACCGACTACACCAATGCCTCGCGAACGATGATGTACAACATCCATGAGCAGTGCTGGGACGACGAGCTGCTGGAGATGCTCGACGTGCCGCGCGCAATGCTGCCGGAAGTGCGTTCCTGCAGCGAAATCTACGGCAAGACGCTGGGCCAGCATTTCTTCGGCCAGGAAGTGCCTATCGCCGGCGTGGCAGGCGACCAGCAGGCGGCCTTGTTCGGCCAGGCCTGTTTCGAGCCGGGTATGGCCAAGAACACCTACGGCACCGGCTGCTTCATGCTGATGAACACCGGCGACAAGGCGGTGACTTCGCACAATGGCCTGCTTACCACCATTGCCTGGGGCGTAGGCGGCAAAGTGGAATATGCCCTGGAAGGTGCCATCTTCGTGGCCGGTTCGGTAATCCAGTGGTTGCGCGACGGCCTGCGCATGCTTGGCAGGGCCAGCGACTCGCAGGATTACGCCGAACGCGCCAAGTCCAATGAAGGCGTGTACATGGTTCCCGCGTTCGTGGGCCTGGGGGCGCCGTACTGGCGCAGCGACGTGCGCGGCGCGGTATTTGGCCTGTCGCGCGGCACCAGCAAGGAACATTTCGTCCGCGCCGCGGTGGAGTCGATGGCCTACCAGACGCGCGATGTCCTCGCGGCGATGGAAAACGATGCCGGCATCAAGCTGAAGGAGCTGCGTGCCGATGGCGGCGCCATCGCCAACGGATTCCTCGGGCAGTTCCAAAGCGACATTCTCAATGTGCCCGTGCTGCGGCCGATGGTGGCTGAAACGACCGCGCTGGGTGCTGCCTATCTTGCCGGTCTCGCGACCGGCTTCTGGCCCAGCCGCGAAGACATTGCCCGCCACTGGGTCATCGACCGCCGCTTCGAGCCGCAGATGCCGGAGGCGCAGCGAGAAGCGCTCTATGCGGGCTGGAAGCAGGCGGTGGAGGCGACGATGGCCTTCAAGATTTGAAGCGCTGGCGGTAGCGGAGGTCGACGGATGGCCGCCACCGCTTCAGGGTGTGGGCCAGTGGCTGGCGGCGAAGTGCTCAAATCGCGGACATGGCTCCGGGGGCAGGGCGTGTATCATGGAAGGTCATGGGCCTATGGCCATTGGCTCCTGTGAGCACTAGCTACGCATCCAGGAGTCGCCCTAAGCTCTTTGAGCCTGGCTGGAAAGTCCTTATCCCGATTCAGTTTTTCGAGGTCATACATGGCACGCGGTATCAATAAAGTCATCCTGGTAGGCAACCTCGGCGCAGACCCCGAAGTGCGCTACACCGCCGGCGGCACGGCCATCGCCAGCCTCAGCGTGGCGACTTCCGAGCAGTGGACCGACAAGCAGAGCGGCCAGAAGCAGGAGCGCACGGAGTGGCACCGCGTGAAGCTGTTCGGCCGCCTGGCCGAGATCGCCGGCGAATACCTCAAGAAGGGGCGCCAGGTGTACGTCGAGGGCTCGCTGCGCACCGACAAGTACACCGACAAGCAGGGCGTTGAACGCTACAGCACCGACATCATTGCCAGCGACCTGCAGATGCTGGGCGGCATGGGCGGTGGCGAAGGCGGCGGCATGGGTGGCGGCGGCGGTGGATACCGCGAACGCTCGCAGGGTGGCGGCGGTGGTCCGCGTCAACAGAGCCGCGACGACTACGGCAGCGCACCACAGCGCCAGTCGACGCCGGCTCCGGCGCCGGATATGGGCGGCAACCAGTTCGACGATGACGACATTCCGTTCTAAGATTTAGCTGAGATATCGCTGGTACGATTTGTTAAACAACCCCCTGAGCTTCAGGGGGTTATTTTTTTACGGTGACTGAAAGTGCTGTCGGCTTGTCGGATGCCGAGCTTCGGTAACACCTTGAGCACGTGCCAGGCATGTTTCGTGGATGAAGTGCGTCCTGGCTAGAGGATACAGAGCCTTGCAGTGCGCTCCGGCCAGTTCGCGGATACGTGCCTCCGGCGCCAGGCCGGCTTTCGGTGTTGCCCCCGGCATGTTGCAACGCCCTTCGCTTGATGACCGGTGTACGCGTCGCGTCCCTACGTCGGATATGCAGCCAAAAGATCCTGTATCAGCTTGGCTTTGGCAGGTGTCGAACTGGAAAAGGCGGCGCTCACCAGATTGCGGTGCTTTAGAAAGTTGCTGGATTCATCGTCACCGCTGCCGTCGACCAGTTCTTCCAATTTCTCCTTCAGCCGTGTCGGATTACGCATGGTGTCGTACCAGGTAATAATGTCCCTGAGCTTTTTTTCGCGCTCATCCGTGACATCCTTGGGGCCGGTTCCCAGCAGGCCGGTGCCTTTGAGCTGGATGGTCTGGACAATCTGGTCGACGCTGTAATCGGCCCACAGGATCCGGCGCCCGTCCAGGGTCGTCGCCTCGATATAGTTATCGCCGGGATCGTAGGCGGCGAAGCGCATTACTCTTGCGTCGCCGTTGAAGGTGAAGAGCACCTTTGTATAGGGCACTTTGGGCAGGAAGAATCTCTCCAGCCGGCCATAGACCGGTTCGTACGCCCGGTGGCTGAGCTGGGAATTGGTCCTGCGCCCATCAGGGGTCGCGATGATCGATTCCGTACGCGCGACCAGATCGACGAAGACATCCCAGTCCGTCAATCCATCGTGCAACTTGGCCGCTGGCGAAGTATTGGCGCGACCGTCAGGTGTGCGGCCGAACAGACAGGAAATCATGTTGACCTGGCACAGCTGGCTGGTGGCCTTGCTGGTGTTACGCCCCTGCAGGCCGTCGCTGACCAGATCGACCAGCTCATCGACGTTTTTCTTCACGGTTTGCGTGTCGTCGGTGATGTAGTCAATGCCGACGCCGCCATGTCCAGAGATGAATAGCTTTATGCGCTCATCGCCGGGAATGCCACGAACCCAGTTACGGAGATTGGTGGTGGTCGATCCATCGAAGTAGATGCGATGGAAATTGGCTCCGTATTTCGCCGTTGCCTTGCTGATGAAATTCGGCAACACCTTCGGTTCCATGTTTTGCCAGGTGACGAGAACGGCATGGGTAGGCATGGGTGACACTCCTGTTCGGCAACGAATGGGAAGCAGTGACCGGATGCAACAACCGCTTTTTGGAATGGATGCAGAGATGAACGGCGCAAACCTGGGGTAGCGTCGAAGTGCCTTTCCCAGAGGAACGGCCAGCTGATGCGCTGTTAGGTAAAAAAGAGCGGTTCCAAGTCGGGAAACGATACGACGGGGATCAAGGGAGCTCAAGGGGAGGCCCTGCGGTTTCCGTTCCTTGCGAGATATCTCATTGAAAAACTGACGCTTGTCTTGTGCGGAGATCCCCAATCCGAGGCCGTGATGATGGGGCGAGCACCGTTGAGATGATCGTCAGGCAAAGCGTCGGCTGGGATGACAATCCCAGCATCGCACGCCCTGCTGTACGGCCATGCTGGGTTTTGCAACCCAGCCTACGCTTCGCCAAATGCACACGCAGGGTGGTGACGAGTACGTGGAATAGATCAGAGCATCTCTAGTGCGTCCTCCAGGCGGTCGTCGCCCCAGAACATCTCATCGCCGACAAAGAAGGTCGGCGCGCCAAAAATGCCACGCGCCTGCGCTGCCTCGGTCTGTCTGCGCAGCGCGAGTTTGTTTTCCTCCGACTGGGCTTGCGCGATCAGCGCTGATGCTGGCAGCTCGAGCGCCGTCAACGCTTCCGTAACCGCCTCGACATTGTCGATGTCACGATCTTCCGCGAAATTCATCTGCATGATGTGTTTGCAAAAGGCGGCCATCCAAGGCTGATCGGCGCCGAGCAACGCCACGCGCATGGGCAGCAAGGCGCGTCGGGGAAAGCTTGTCGGCTGCTGCCATGGCAACCCATACCTCTCGCAGCGCCGAGCCATGTCGCGCCATACATAGCGACCTTTTTGAGGTTGCAGGACGAAGGGCGAGCTGTCCCAGCCGAAGGACTTGAAGATGGGGGCGAGCAGGAAGGGACGCCAGACTATGGTCACGTCATGGCGAGCTGCTAGGGCTTCAATGCGCATCAAGCTGAGATAACTGTAGTTGCTGCCGAACTCGAACCAGAACTCGATCATAGAGAAATTCCCAGGGAGACATTAATCGTAAATGACGAGGCAGCGTGCTTCGATACTCTCGCGCAGCGGCGCATCGGCCGGCACTTCGGGAAGATCGAATGCCGTGTGGGGCGTATAGCGCGCAACACCGCTTGCTTGCGAATCGTATTGCTTGAACACCAGTGCCTCGTGGCGATCCATCCTGGAGAAGTACGACCAGCCATGGCGCGGCGCATAGCGCAAGAGGTAAATCTCGCCAGTGCGCCTGGGGTAATGTACGTCCGCCGGCACCAAGTCGGATGCCGCGATACTGCGCGCGTCACATACCGCCAACGGAGTGTCCAGCACGGGGCCGCTGATAGAACGCCACACGTTGACGATGCTATAGCGTCCGTGCCGAGCCGGCGCGGCATGCTCGCCGAGCACCCGTTGCAGCCGCTGCATGCCCGATTGCTCGGTGTAGTCGTTGTGGATGCGCCCATTGGCCGTCGCGGAGCCGCCTTTGACCGAGCGTCCGAAGTCGAGCGTGCCGCGGCCTGCCTCGCGCTTGCGCACCAGATGGTCGAACACGTAGGCATGCCGAGCGCCCGTCACCTGGCAAGCCAGCTCGGCCAGCTCGGGGTAGTACGAGCGGGTGACGACGTCCGGGTCGGCAAAGTCGCGCAGCGCAGAAGGCGCATCCCATAGCTCGAAGCCTTCCCGATCCACCGAGATGCCATCCGCGTGATAGCGCGCATCGGCGACGTGGACATCGCGCCATTCGTAATGACTGTTTTCCCAGGGCATGCCGTTCGGGGGCGGGAAGGCGTACTGATAGGGCTTTTCTTCGCTGGAAAGCAGATAGCTCAATCGTGCGCTGACAAAAGCCTTGGTAGGTATCGATCGCGCATACACCGGGCGCAGGGTCGTATCCGTGCCTAAGAACCTAACAGAGTGGTGATGGACGTCGCTCATATCCGCCGTCTTGCCGTTGGTTGGGGGGACATTGAGCGCCCTGGCCCGCCCGCGTTCAAACGCAAAACCTGCATGCCTGGTATGCACTACGCGCATGCGTCCAGCCGTACCTTTCAGATCTCTGCGGTGCGAGCCGTTCAGCCGCGGGCTTCTTCAAGCAGCCAATCGACCACGGCCTGCACGTTTGCGCGTGGAGCTTGATCGGCTTGCAGCAGCCAATAGCCATGGTGGTTCTGTCGGATTGCCGGTACGGGCGCCAGTACCACCAGGCTGCGCTCGGCAAGCATGGGGCCAAGCAGGGGGAGTCGTCCCAGTGCAACGCCCTGACCGGCCATCGCCGATTGCACGACCTGGTCGTATTGATTGAAGCGCACGATGCTCCTGGGCTTGAGACCCTGCCACCCGGCCGACGCCAGCCAATGGCGCCAATGCAGCCATGGGCGTTGCGGGTCATCGAATTCGAGCAGCGCCTTCCGGGCCAGTTGTTCCTCTCTGAGGGGAATGTGCAAGCCGAGCGAGGGGTGTGCCACCGGCGCTACGGTTTCATCGAACAGGTGGATCGCGCCGGCGGGCGCGGCGTCGCGCGCGCAGTAGCGGATGGCCAGGTCGATGTCCTCGCGTTCGATGTCGACCAGCCGGTTGCTGGCCGCAATGCGTAGATCGATGGGCGGGTGCTGCTGCTGAAAACGCCCTAGCCGCGGCAGCAGCCACAATCCGGTGACACCGACGCTTGCAGTCACCGTGACCGGGCGCAATGGCGCGTGATCGCCGATGGCGTCGAGGGTATCCTGCAATTGCTGCAGCGCCTGGTCCGCGCTGCGAAACAATCGCTCGCCGTCGGTGGTGAGGGTGATCGAGCGGTGTCCACGCACCAGCAGCTTGCTGCCCAGCCGCTGTTCCAGGGTCTGAATCTGCCGGCTGACTGCCGATTGTGTCAGGCACAGATCGGCAGCGGCCTGCGTGATGCTCATGCGCCGCCCCACGGCGACGAACCCTCGCAAGGGATCCAGCAGGGATGAGAGCGACAGCAGCGAGGCAGGCATGCCGTCATTGTAGGTGCGAGTGGGGACGCCGAGAAGCGAAGGCGACCGGCTTCGGCCGCTTGCCCTTTCCCAGCGCGGTATTCTGCGTACGCTAATCCTCGCGAATGCGATACATGGCCGTCGCGTGCGCCGCCAATTGCAGCTTCAGCGTGTCTGCGCCTTTGACTTGCGAATGTGCCCAAAGATCACGCAGGGTGTGGCTGGTGCGCGGCGCCAGGCCGATCACGGTAGTGGCGATGGAGACATCGCGCGGCGTGTCGTTTTCGTTGAACACCGCCACTGCGCGGCCGCCATCCTGGAGCGGCTTGACGATCACGTGAATGCCGTCGACATCACGCACCTGCCTGCCCTGGATACCTAGCGGATCCTGGTCTACCGCGATCACTTCCTGGTTGAGCAGGATCTTGAGCGTGTCCGGCTTGACCGTGCGCAAGTCGGTACCGATCAACAGCGGTGCGGCCATGATCGACCACAGGCTGAAATGACTGCGGTATTCGGTGTCGGTCATGCCGCCGTTGCCCACTTCCAGTATGCCCGGATCGTTGTAGTGCCCGGGCGTGGCATAGCGATCCAGAACTACGTTCTGCTTGAAATTTTCCAGCATCGAGGTGTATGCATCGCTGATGTCATCCGTAGTGCGCCATGAGTCGGCGTTGACGGGCAGCTTGCCGGCCCACGTCCAAGGCTGGTTTTCGCCCCTTTCGCACACACTGTAGATGATCGGGCGTGCGGCGCCACGCAGCGCCTGGCCCATCGCTGTGTAGCGCTGCTGGGCATCAATATCCAAATGGTTGCAGTTGTCGTACTTGAGGTAGTCCACACCCCATGACGCAAAGGTGGTGGCATCGCGCTTCTCGTGATCGAGGCTGCCGGGAAAGCCTCCGTTCTCCCGCGGCGGTTCGCAGGTAAAGGTGCCGGCGCTGGAGTACAGGCCGAACTTCAGTCCACGTTGGTGGATGTAATCGGCCAGCGCCCGGATGCCGCTTGGGAAGCGTTTGGGATTGGCTTCGAGGTCGCCTTGTTTGTCTCGCCGCCCGTTGGCCCAGCAGTCGTCGATATTGATGTAGGTATAGCCAGCATCGCGCAGTCCCAAGCTGATGAACTTGTCGGCGATGTCGCGCATCGTCGTTTCATTGAATTCATCGCCGCACTGGGTGGCGTTGCGGTTGTTGAAGCCCATCTGCGGCACGAGAGGCTGGGCGCTGGGGGTGGAGGTGCCGTAGACGGCGGAGGCAATGGAAAATGCGAGGAAAGCGGCGATGCGCCGCGAGCAGGCACGGGAAGCAATCATCGAATTCTCTCCACTGAAAAATGGGAAGCACGATCGAACGCTTGGCGTGCAAAGTTTAGGCTGGCCTATGCGCACAACAGCCGGAGCCACTGGTAGAACTTTCTTTCAAGAAATTACAAAAGTTTCCGGATGTAAGACGGAAGGCCGTTTGAACATTGCGGCGGTGGATCGAATGAGCCTGAGCTCATTCGATCCACCGCCAACGGGTCATTCAAAGACGGCTGATGCGATAGATGGCCGTCTCATGCGCTTGCAGGTGTACCTTCAGCGTGCCGTCGCCCTTGGCTTGGGTATGCGCCCACAGATCGCGCACGTTGTAGCTGCTTCTCGCCGTCAGCCCGGTTTCGGCGTCGGAAACGGCGACATCGCGCTGGGTATCATTTTCGTTGAACACCGCCACTGCGCGACTGCCGTCATTGAGCGGCTTGACGAGCACGTGGATGCCATCGGAATCGCGCACCTGTTTGCCCTGCACGCCCATCGGATCCTGATCCACCGCGATTACTTCCTTGTTGAGCAGGATTTTCAGTGCATCCGGTTTGATCTTGCGCAGATCGGTACCGATCAGCAATGGTGCGGCCATGATCGACCATAGGCTGAAGTGACTGCGGTATTCCGTGTCGCTCATTCCGCCGTTGCCCACTTCGAGCATGTCGGGGTCGTTGTAGTGGCCGGGTGTGGCGTACCGGTCCAGCACCACGTTCTGCTTGAAGTTCTTCAACATCGAGGCGTAGCTATCGCTGATGTCGCCGGTGGAGCGCCACGAACCGGCGTCGACCGGCGGCTTGCCGGCCCAGGTCCAAGGTTTGTTCTCGCCCCATTCGCAGACGCTGAAGAAGATCGGCCGAGCGGTGGCGCGGAGGGCTTCGGCCATCGCTGTGTAGCGTTGAATGGCGTCGACTTTCTGGTTGTTGCAGTTGTCGTACTTCAGATAGTCCACGTTCCATGCTGCAATGGTCGCGGCGTCCTGCTTTTCATGCCCTAGGCCGCCCGGAAACCCTCGGTTTTCCTGCAGCGGTTCACAGGTGGAGGTGCCGGCGCTGGAATACAGGCCGAATTTCAGGCCGTGCTGATGGATGTAATCCGCCAGTGCCTTGATACCGGCAGGGAATCGTTTGGGGTTGGGCTGAAGGTTTTCGTTCTTGTCGCGTTGCCAGTTGGCCCAGCAATCGTCGATATTGACGTAGGTATAGCCGGCATCGCGCAGTCCAAGGCTGATGAACTTGTCGGCGATGCCGCGGATCATGGTTTCGTTGAATTCATCGCGGCAGTGGGTGGAATTCCAGTTATTGAAACCCATTTGCGGAGGTGCCGCTTGCACATCGGATGCAGCGGCGCCGCCCACGGCGACGGCCGCAACGAACGCGACGGCAGCGGTGGTGTGCCGCAGGCATGCAGGGGAAGCCTTCATCGATTTTTCTCCATCACTTGAAAATCAGGATCGAACGCCAGTGGTTCAAGGTGCCTGCTTGGGCGTACCCAGCACCGGCTGTTTCAACGTATGCAGCGTGGGCTCGCCTTCGGTCAAAAGATCCAGCACCACCAGCTGATTGCCACTGGGTTTCAGCCATGCGCCTGGTACGTACAGCGTACGCTGCGGGCCGATGTTCCAGAAGCGGCCGAGAGGATGCCCGTTGAGCCAGATCATGCCCTTGCCCAGGCCCTTGGTGTCCAGGAAGGTATCGGCGTCGGCATTGCCGGACACCGACGCGTTGAACGTCGCGCGATACACGCATGGCGCATGGCGGCAGGGACCCCGGGCGTATGCCGAATTCTCGTCTTCGACGAAGGGCAGGGGATGGATCTGCCAATCGAGCAATTGCTTGCCTTGCAAGCTGACTGCGCCGAGGATGCCTTTGCGTTCATGGGTCAGCTTCTCGCCGAAGTTGATGCGCCCGTCGTTCTGCACCAGCAGATCCAGGGTGTCGCCCTTGGCGAGCTTCATGGCGAGCGAATCCTGCTTCAGGCGACGATCGAGCGTGCCGATCCGTTTGCCGTTGATATAGATCAAGGCGTAGTCGTGCAGACCATCGATATGCAAGGTGCCGGATGCATCGATGTCGATGCGTTTGCGATAGAGGATGTCACCGTAGGATTCCCCAAGTTCCTCCATGGTCTTGAGTTCGTGCGATGCCGTGGGAGTCGGCAATGCGTCCCACAACGACAACGATTCATCCAGCTTGATGTCGGCGATAGCCTGTGTTGCGGGCGCGGCCGGCACCGGTGGCGGCGTGATGCCGGTGGCCTCGGCAATCACTTTGCGCAGTGCATAATACTTCGGCGTGGGCCGGCCGCTTTCGTCCAGCGGACTGTCGTAGTCGTAGCTGGTGACATCCGGCTGGTAGCTGTCGTCATCCCAGTTGGCGCCGCTCATCCAGCCGAACGAGGTGCCGCCGTGGAACATGTACAGGCTAACGGAATAGCCTTGTTTGAGCATGCCCGCCAATTCGTTTGCCATCTTGGCGGCGTCGATCACGTAGTGCGGGCCACCCCAGTGGTCGAACCAGCCGACCCAGTATTCGCCGACCATGTAAGGGCCGCCCGGCTGCCATTGCTGCAGCTTGGCGAGTTTTTCCCGTGCGTGGCCGACGCCGAAATTGATCACCTTGGGCAGGCCGGGTAGTGAGCCAGGCTCCGGCGCGCTATCGGAGGTGTACAGCATCGAGGCGTCGAAGCCGCTGTCGACGATGTCCTTGCGGATCTGCTGCAAGTAGGCATCGTTGTCCTTGCCGAAGCTGCCGTATTCGTTCTCCACTTGCACGGCAATGATGTTGCCGCCGCGTGCGTATTGCAGCGGCGCCAGCTCCTGACCGAGCCGATGCAGCCAGCGTTGGGCTGGCTGCATGAACTTCGGATCAGTGCTGCGGATACGGGTATCACGGTCTTTCAGCAGCCAAGCCGGCAGTCCGCCCAGATCCCATTCCGAGCAGACATAGGGACCGGGGCGAAGGATCACGTACAGGCCTTCCTGCCGTGCCTCGCGGACGAACTCACCGATGTCGTTCTGGCCACTGAAGTCGTAGTGGCCAGGCACGGTTTCGTGCGCGTTCCAGAACACATAGGTGGTGATCGTGTTCAAGCCCATGGCTTTGGCCATTTTCAGGCGCGCGCGCCAGTACTCGCGTGGAACGCGCGTGTAGTGCATGTCCCCGGCAATGATGCGCAACGGCTTGCCGTCGAGCACGAATTGCCCTTGTTCGATGGCCAGGCCTGGCGCGGTCTCAACCGGTGCGGCAAATGCGCGGCCGCATAGAAGGAGGCCGAGCCCTAGGCCCATCGACACACTTTTCAATACCTTCATTGAATCCCCTTGCGGTGCCAATGCGCCCGTCTCAGAAAGTGCCACGTACGCCTACGGTATACACGGTGCCATCCGCCTCCGCGTAGAGGAAACGATTGGGATAAGCGGAGTAGTCGTAAAGGTGTGACTGCGTCAGGTTGGTGCCGGACACGAATAGCGAGACGTGATTGCTGAGCTTGTAGCTGGCGCTCAGGTCCAGTTCGCCATAAGAGGTTCGCGTAGCGGGTTGCGCACCCGAGCCGTATGAAATGCTCTCCAGGTATTTCCCGCGCCAGTTATAGGCCAGGCGTACCTGCCAGCGTCCCTTCTCGTAGTAGCCGCTGAGGTTGGCCGAATCGCCAATGCCTGGGACGGCGAACTTGCCGGACGCAGCGATGGTGCCAGGGCTGAGGTTGGCGCTGCTTTGGACGTGGGTGTAATTGAAGGCCATGCCCAGTCCGTCGAACGGTGCCGGCAGCACATGCTTGAACTGATAGTTGAAGGTCAGTTCTTCGCCGTAGATCCGCGCCGAATTGAGATTGATCGGTTCGCTCAGCGACCAGGTCTGGCCGAGGAACGACACCGGCGTGCTGACGATCGTGCTGAAATTGCTGACCCGCTTATAGAAGGTTTCGAGGGCCAGATAGCTGGCGTCGTCGATGTACCACTCCATGCCGGTGTCGAAGTTGGTCGACGTATAAGGCTGAAGATTGGGATTGCCCTGGCTGATCGTCAACGATTCCGGACGCGTGCCGAAGCTCTGGTTATAGTACAGGTTGCTCAACTGGGGCGGCGTCAGGGTTTTGGAAGCCGAAAAGCGATAGACCAGATTGTCGAGCAGATTGAGCTTGAAATTCATCGACGGCAGCCACTTGTGATAGCCACCTTTGGCGGACTGCGGTTGCAGCGGCCCGTACGCTACCTGGCTCGCACTGCTGTCATTGGGATCCACTCGGTAGCTGATGGGCTGCTGGAAAATCGCCTGAGATTCCGAGTTCACGTGCATATAGCACGCGCCTATATCCACGGCCCAGGGCTTCTCCCACATCGTGCCCTCAAACACGGCTTTCGCGAATGCGGCCTTCTCGATTTCTCGCACCTCGTTGAAGCTGCCGGGATTTACCTTGGGCCCGAAGCTACCGTACTGCGCAAGTGCCGCGAGCAGAGCAGTGCGCTTGTCCGGGGTCAATTGGTTGTAGGCCGCAGGCGTGGTCAGCCAGTTCATGAACTGGGGTACGTTGTATTGAATCCACTGCGTGGGCAGACCCGGCTGTGAAACGCCGCTGATCGGCGAAGGTGGCGTATAGACGTATGCTCCGACGGCGCTGGCGGGTACGGACACGGCATATCCGCAGTACGCATTGCACAGGATGCCATCGGGCGTGGCCACATTCACCGATTTGTCGTAATCGTGGTTTTCCTGGATGCCAAATTCAAGGCTGGAAAGAACGCCGCTTTCAAAATTCTTGTCGAAATTCAGCTGATACTGGGTGACGCCAGAGGTGACGTTGTTCGACTGTCCACCTTCGTTGCAGCAGTGTGCGTACAGATCGTTCAGGTTGGTGGTGGAAATAATGTTGGTGTAGCTCGGCGGCTCACTGCTGCCATTGTTGGTCCAGGTCGGATTGACGCCGATATTCCGCGCGCCGATCACCGCGAAGTAGCCGTAAGGACTTTGCTTGTTCCAGGCCTTGGAGTTGGAGACGTCCAGGCTGATGGTGCTCGACGGGTCGAGATTGAAAGCCAGATTCAATCCGTTCTGAACCATCTTTTCATTGCTCGGGTTGTAGGCGACGACGTAGTCGTTCGCCATCACGCCGGCATTCTTCCGCACATAGTTCAAGACGGTGTTGTTGGCATCCGTGGTTAGCGACTGAAGGTCGCTGGCGTTGCCGTATTCGCCGAATTCGTGTTCGAGCGGTTTGATCTGATAGCCCGCATACAAGGTGTCGAACTTGACGGTCAGCTGGTCGATGGGACGCCAGTCGATGGCGCCCGTGAAGCTCTTGCGTGTGCGCTCCTCGTTGACCACGTTGTTGGCCAACGTTTCCGGGATGGCGACGCGGGTGTAATTCGGATTGGTCAACCCGGAGAGCTGGGAGATGTTCTGGTTGGCGTACCAGGAGTTGGCCTGCGTGTTGATCTGCGTGTCATCACGCTTGTAGTACTGCACGGAAGCCAGGACGCCGAAGGTGTGGTCTGCATTGGTCCAGCCAGCCAGGCCCGATACCTTGGGCGTGGTCTTGCCGGCCCAGCTACCGGTCAGGTTGCTGTTGACCCCGGCGGCGGAGCCGGTCGCGTGAAAGCCGCTGAAGTCCAGCGGGCGGGCGGTTTGAATGTCCACGACACCGCCGATGTCGACCTCGGGAATATCGGCCGATGAGGTCTTGTTGACCTGGGCGAGGCTGATGATGTCCGCAGGAAGGACATTGAAATCGAACGCGCGCGTCCCGGAAGCCGTCGCCATCTGGCGGCCGTTGATCGTCACGGCCACGAAGTCGGGACCAAAGCCACGAATGGCAATCTGGCTGGATTCGCCGCCGCTTCTATTGACCGATACGCCTGGCACGCGCTGCAGAGCGTCGGCGACATTCGGATCGGGAAATTTTCCATTCTCTTCCGCAGAAATCGAGTCGACGACGTTGACGGCGTTCTGTTTGATCGACTCGGCGCGTTGGATCGCGGCGAGCTGGCCGGTGACCGTAATGGCGGTGAGATTGGTGGCTTTTTTCTTGTTGTCGGTCTTGTTCGTACCGCTGCCGTCGTCGCCGCTACCTTGGCCGGACGGTGCGGCCGCAGCAGTGGATGGTGCCGGTGCGCTGGTTTGCGCGTGCGCTTGTACGTTATAGCCGATCATGCTGGCGATCCCCATCGCCGCCAGCGCCAGGCGCACCGAGAGCGCCATTGGGTTGCGTTGCATCGAATACCCTCCGCGTGGAACTACGTTGCCAACCACGAATAACGAATGCGATGTCACTTGATACATTGCTGCTACTCGTCGGCATGCTTCATGTCGACGCCGCACTCATCCCCACTGGCAAACACCATGGCCCGAGCGGCCATCTGTTCGATGTTCGCCAGTCTCGGCGCGAAGCAGGCTTGGTGAAAATCCCCGAAAAACCAGGCCGTGCTTCAGGCCGATCTCATTTGTCGTATTTTAGGATAATAAGATTGATTCGAGACCGACAAGCTGCGGCGCAACATTTCTCGATGCAATAAAAAAGCCCGCATTGCGCGGGCTTTTGGGGGGCGTCAGCTCCGGGAAAGCGAGCGTGACAGGCACTTGCTTTCGATCAGGGCATGCCGCCATGGCGAACCAATGCCATCACTTCATAGCAGGCCCCCATGGTGTGGTAATCCACTTTGCCGGCTGGGCTTTTCTCGTCGCTGTATTTCTGGTTGTCCTGCGTGAGGATGCGGTACCACGCGCCATGCTGGTGGTCGATGAAGTGCTGCCACGAGTACGCCCACAGCTTCATATACCATTCGTCGTATTTTGCATCGCTCGTACGCGCATGCAACAGCGCGGCGGCAGCCAGCGATTCGGCTTGCACCCAGAAGTATTTGTCGCCGTCGCAGATGCTGCCGTCCGGTGCGAAGCCGTAGCAGATGCCGCCGTGCACCGGGTCCCAGGCGTGCGTCAGCGCCGTGTCGAACAGGTGCTGGGCGGCAGGCAGGATCCATGCTTCGTTCCGGCCGCGTTCCTCGAGCAGCGGCTCCATGATCATCAGCAGCTTGGCCCACTCGGTCTGATGTCCGGGCTGGAAGCCCCAGGGACGGAACAGGTGCTTGGGGTCGTCGCGGTGGTAGTCCCAGTCGATGCTCCAGTCCTGGTGGTAGTGTTCCCATACCAGGCCGTCGGCCAGCTTCGCCTGGCGCTGCGTCATGCTGCGCGCGAGCGTCAGTGCGCGATCGAGATAGCGCGGATCCTTGCTGGCCTGATAGGCCGCAAGCATCGCCTCGCACATATGCATGTTGGCGTTCTGGCCGCGGTAGGTGCTGAAGTGCCAGGCGGGATCGGCTTCGTCGCGATAGAGATCCGCTTGCGCGTCCCAGAAATGCTGCTCCAGCAGCTGCCAGGTTTCATCCATCCATGCAGCGGCTTCCTGGATGCCGGCCTTCACCGCGGTGGAATAGGCGAGCAGCACGAACGCGACGCCGTAGCAATGATTGGTACGGTCCTCCGGCTTGCCGTCGCGGAGGGTCCACGCATAGCCGCCGGTGCGGGCGTCGCGGTGGACATCGCGCAGATAGCGCAAGCCGTGACGCGCCGCTTCGAGGTACTCCGGCTTGCCGAATTCGATCGCAGCCATGGCGTAGTTGAAAACAAAGCGGGTGCTGCTTACCAGATGGCGATGGCTGGAGTCATAGACCGTACCATCGTCAAGGAAGTAGTGGAAAAAGCCGCCGGCGGGGTCGATCGAGCGCGGGTGATAAAACGCCATGGTCTGCGCGACATGTCCGCGCAGGAAGGTTTCGGAACGGAAGTCCGGCTGGGATGGCGAGGTCATGCGTAGGTCTCCATGAATTGTTCTACCTCGCTGGCGTGCGGCATGGCGGCGAACGAGCCATGCCGCGTTACTGCCACAGCGCCACAGGCGCTGGCAAAACGCAGCGCGGCGTGCAGGCGCGGCAGCGTCGCCACCCAGGCATCGAGGTTGGCGGCAGTGAGGGTCATTTCGGCGAACTGGTAGAGCAGGCCGCCGACGAAGGCGTCGCCAGCGCCGGTACTGTCGACCATCGGCACGTCGTAACAGGGTAATTCGCCTTCCGCATCCGGGTGGAACCAGCGTAACGGCTTGGGGCCATCCGTGACGATCAGCAAGCGCGCATTGCCGCCCCACAGGCGCTCAAGCATGGTTTCTTCGCCGTCGTTCGCCAGCCAGTCGAATTCCTCGGCGCTGAGCTTCACTACATCGGCCAGCAGCAAGGCAGGCCACACGTGCGGACGCGGCTCGAAGCCGCGTGGCCACAAGGCGGGGCGTAAATTGAGATCAAAGCTCACCAGCGCACCAGCCTGCCGTGCACGCCGCATCCCGGTCAGGGTGACGTCGGCGAGGTCCGTATCGGTCATGCTGTTGGAGCAGACATGGAACACTGCGGTGTCATGGAACGTCTGCGGGCGGAAGTGCTCGATGCGGAACAACAGATCGGCGGACGGCGGGCGGTAGAACGCGAAGCTACGCTCGCCGCGCCCGTCCAGGGTTACGAAGGCCAGCGCGGTGTTCGCCTCGCCTGTGCGCACGACGTCGGCGGTATCCACGCCGGCCTGTTGCAGGCTATGCAACAGGAAGTCGCCGAAGCGGTCGACACCCAGCATGCCGGCAAAGCGTGCATGGCTGCCGAGCTTGGCTACGGCGACCGCCACGTTGGCGGGTGCGCCTCCGGCAAAAGGAATGAAGTGGCGCGCGAAGCCGTGGCCATCACTGCCTTCGCCGTGCATATCGATCAAAGCCTCGCCGAAGCAGAGGATGGAACGTTTCATCAAAGGACCCCAAGCATTGGATTTGTTTTCTTCAAGGGAGGAGCGGAGCCGCGACGCATCGGGATCGAGGCAGGCCTCGGACGATCAGCGTGGTGAGTTCGGCCCTTCACCCCAACCCTCCCCATGGGAGAGCGGGGCGTGTTTTGTCTTATTGGCTGCTGACTGGAGCGTTGCGAATCTTCGAACCGCTCAGGCCATAGAACACGATGTACCCGTAGCACAGCATCGGTAGTACGAATGCATGGTGGATGCCGATGTTGTCCGCCAGTACACCCTGCAGCCAAGGCACCAGCGCGCCGCCGACGATGGCCATGATCAGCAGGCTCGACGCCTTGCCGGTGAGCGGCCCCATACGCTCGATGCCGAGCGAGAAGATGGTCGGGAACATGATCGAGTTGAATAGGCCGATAGCCACGATGCTGTACATGGCGGCGGTGCCGGTCGTGCTCATGGTTGCGATCAGCAACAGCACGTTGACCGCGGCGAACACCGCCAGCAGCTTGCGCGGCGAAAGCTGGGCGAGCAGGTAGGAGCCGATGAAACGGCCCACCATCGCGCCACCCCAGTAGAGCGATACGTAGTGCGCGGCATCTTTCTCGCTCATGTGCCCGATGCTGGGTTCGGAAATGTAGTTGACCAGGAAGCTGCCGATCGACACTTCCGCCCCCACATAGAAGAAGATGCCCAGTACGCCGAACAGCACGTGCGGATAGCGCAGCGCATCGAGCAGGGTGTGGTGTCCGGTATCCGCCTTGACGGTGCTTTCTTCCAGCGGCGGCAGGCGGAATAGCCAAACGAACAGCGCCAGCAGCACTAACACAACAGTCAGGCCCAGATAGGGCATCTGTACCGACTGGGCTTCCTGGGTGCGGTAGAGCAACTGCTCGCTCGTCGACAGGCCGGCGATTTCCGTGGAGCTCTTCACCTGGGTGGAAAGAATCAGCAAGCTGCCGAACACGGGCGCGATGGTCGTGCCGAACGAGTTCAGTGCCTGGGCGAGGGTGAGGCGGCTGGAACTGGTTTTTTCAGGCCCCAGCAGCGCTACGTACGGGTTCGCCGCCACCTGCAGCAAGGTGATGCCGGTGGCGAGCACGAACAAGGCGCCGAGAAACGCCGGATACCAGCGCAAACCCGCAGCTGGCCAGAAGCCCAGGGCACCGATGCCTGCAATCACCAGCCCGGTGACGATGCTCTTCTTGTAGCCAAGCCGCCCCACGACCCAGCCGGCGGGCAGCGACATCAGGAAATACGCGCCGAAGAAGGTGAACTGCACCAGCATCGCTCGCGCGTAGTTGAGTTCGAACACCGCTTTCAGATGCGGAATCAGAATGTCGTTGAGGCAGGTGAGGAAACCCCACATGAAGAACACCGTCGTGATGACGGTAAGCGCCAGCTGGTTGTACGTGTAGCGGTTATCAGTGGAGTCTGTCGACAATCCCGGGGACGGCGGTGTTGCTGCGGTAAAAGCCATGAGTTAGTCCGGTGATCAGGCGGGCGGCGGGCAACTGCTTGCGCGTACCAGCAATTGCACGGGGGCGATGGTTTGACGTGGAGGAGGGGAGGGATCCTTGACGCGCTGAAGGATCAGTTCCGCGGCCTGCCTGCCGCGGTCGCGGGGCGTCACCGCCAGCGTGGTCAATGGCGGTGCGCTGACGGCGGCTTCGGCAATGTCGTCGAAACCGGTGAGGGCGAAATCGCGACCCGGCTGCAGGCCGCGCTGATGCAGGCCCAGCATCAGGCCCAGCGCCACCGCATCGTTGTAGCAGACCGCGGCGGTAGGGGCGGTCTTGCCCTGGAACAGCTGCTCGCTCTGCGCCACCGCATCCAGGCGATTGGGAATGCATTCCACCATCCAGCTTGGCTCCACGCTCAGGCCAGCGGCTTTCATGGCCTCGGTATAGCCCGCGCGACGCTGGCGACACGAGCTGGAACCGAGATGGCCGCCATAGAACGCGATGCGCTTGTGTCCCTGTCCAATCAGGTGTTCCGTGGCCAGGCGCGCTCCGCGCTGGTTGTCGAGGAACAGTCGGTCCCAGTGGTCGCAGGCAGCCACATCGCCGCTCACTTCGCGGTTGAACAGCAGCAGCGGCGTCACCCCTCCCACGGCCGAGAGGATCTGCTGGGCATCGCTGCCTTCGGCCGGCGAAAGAATAATGCCGGCCGGCCCGTGTTCCATCAGCGAGGAGAGCACTGCGAGCTCGCGCTCGGTGGATTCGCTGGTGCTGCCCAGCAAGGTCACGAACCCGGTATCCCCCAGCACTTCGTCCACGCCAGCGGCGAATTCCGCGAAGAACGGATTGGCCAGGTCGTTGAGTACCAGCGCAATGCTCGATGACGTGCGCCGTCGCAGGTTCGCCGCGGCGCGGTTGTACACATAGCCCTGGCGTCGCAATTCTTCCTCGACGCGCGCGCGCGTGTGTTTATTGACCAGCGGGCTTCCCCGCAGGACCAGCGAAACGGTGGCGCGGGAGACGTCGCAGCCCGCGGCAATGTCGCTCAGGGTGACCTTGCGGCCGACCGGCGGTATGTTCCCCATTTATGCCAGAACCTCGCCTTTGTAACGATCCAAATGTACCCGAACCAGCGAAGTCGTGATCCTGCAGTGCAGCATGTCAATTCTCCGCCCCCAGTGCTAGCTTCCGGCGCCTTGGAACGATCCAAGCCGCCAGGCCCCCTTCGGTCCGGTCCCGGCAACCCAAGGACGGACACTTGCGCGGGCTCCCCGGCCCGCTTCAGCCGCGCACATTAACAGGCCCCCATGCAATGAACCATCGCCTGCTCCGTTCCGGTCTTTCCCTGGCACTCCTCGCAGCTCTGGCCATCCTGCCCGTGCTCCAGGCTGCTGAGCCGCACGCGCCCGAGGTCGACCCGCGCATCGGTACGGGCGGCGACGGCCATGTGTTCCCGGGCGCCACGGTGCCGTTCGGCATGATCCAGCTTTCGCCCGATACGGCGATGCCGGATTTCAAGCGGGCCTACAAATGGGCCGCGGGCTACCAGTACAACGATCCCACCATCATGGGTTTCTCCCACACCCATTTCTCCGGTTCCGGCCACTCGGATCTGGGGGACGTGCTGGTGATGCCGATCGCTGGCGACGTAAAGCTGGATCCGGGCGACGAGAAAGTGCCGGGCAGCGGCTATCGTTCGCGCTTCGAGCACACGAGCGAAGTGGAGCAGGCCGGCTATTACGCGGTCACGCTGAGCGACTACGGCGTGCGCGCCGAATTCACCGCCAACCGCCGCGTGGGATGGCACCGCTATACCTTTCCTGCGGCCAAGCCTGCGCACCTCTTGCTCGATCTTCGTCCCAGCATCTACGACTACCCCGGCAAGGTACTGTGGTCGAGCCTGCAGGTGCGCGCGGATGGCACCATCACCGGCTGCCGAACCACGCGCGGCTGGGCGCCGGGACGCGAGCTGTGCTTCGCCCTGCGCTTCAACCAGCCGATGACCGCGCGCGCGCTCTACAACCGCGAAACCGATTTGCCCTACAAGGGCTTCAAGGGGCCCGGCTACCAGCCACAGGACCAGAACGCACAGAACGGTCGCGCCATCGTCGGCGTGTTCGACTTCGGCAAACTCAAGGCTCCGCTGCAGGTGAAAGTGGCCATTTCGCCGGTGAGCGAGGCCAACGCCGTAGCCAATCTCGACCAGGACGGCAAGGGCTGGAATTTCGATGAGCAGCGTCACTCCGCCATGGAAGCGTGGAACAAGGCGCTTGCTCCGATCGACATGGACGGTTCGAAACCCTTGCGTACGCAGTTCTATACCGCGCTGTATCACGCGCTGATGTCACCGAGCCTCAGCATGGACGTGAACAACGAATATCGCGGGCCGGACCATCAGGTGCATCGTACCGACGGATTCGATTTCTATTCGAGCTGGTCGATCTGGGACGTTTATCGCGCGCAGCAACCGTTGATGATCCTGCTGCATCCGGATCGCAGCGTGGATTTCGTGCGTTCGCTGATCGCCGCGCAACAAGCCAGCCCGTTCGGCATGTTGCCGGTATGGGCATACCAGGGCCTGGAAACCTGGTGCATGACCGGCTATCACGCAGTGGCGATCATTGCCGACGCCTATGTCAAAGGCATTCGCGGCTACGACGCCGACAAAGCCATGCAGGCGATGCTGTCCACCGCCACCTACGGCGACTATGGCGATCTTGACGACTACATGAAGCTTGGCTACGTGCCCATCGACAAGGAAGTGGAGGGCGGCTCCAAGACCCAGGAATACGCCTACGACGACTGGGCCATCGCGCAGATGGCCAAGGCAATGGGCAAGCATGACATCTACGACGGCTTCGAAAAGCGCGCCGGCTACTGGCGCAATGGGTGGGATCCGAAGACCGGTTTCATGCGCGCGCGCCTCTCCGGCGGTCAGTTCCGCGAGCCGTTCGATCCGGCCAGCGCCGGTTACGGCGACGATTACACCGAAGCCAACGCCTGGCAGTATTCCTGGTACGTGCCACAGGACGTGGCCGGCCTGATCACGGCGATGGGGGGCGATCGGGCCTTCACGCACAAGCTGGACGAACTGTTCGATGCCAAGGTCGACCCCGCCATCTTCAAGAATGTGGAGGACATCACCGGCCTGATCGGCTGGTATGCGCACGGCAACGAGCCCAGCCACCACATCGCTTACCTGTACGACTACGCAGGCCAGCCTTGGAAGACGCAAGCCAGGCTGAAGCAGATCATGGACAACGAATACGGCCCCGGCCCGGCGGGGCTGATTGGCAACGACGACCTGGGCCAGATGTCCGCCTGGTACATCTTCACGGCCCTGGGTTTCTATCCGGTCACCCCGGCCAGCGACGAATACGCCATCGGCCGGCCGTTCGTGCCGCGCGCGACGATACATCTGGGGAACGGCCGCAGCTTCACAGTAAGCTGTGCACCGTTCGACGACGTGCATCCATACGTTGGTCAGGTCACGCTCAACGGCAAACCGCTCGATCGCGTGTATCTGAAGCACGCGGACATCCTGGTCGGCGGCGAGCTGCATTTCACGATGCAGGCGCAGCCGAACCGGGACTGGGGCAAGTCGGCTTCGGCGCGTCCCACGGCGATGAGTCCCTATCGATAGCGGCTAGGCCGGGATGACCATCGCAGAACCGGGAAGCAACCAGGGGCTGGAGGAGTCATCCCAGCCTGCCCGGCTACCTGGCTGACTGGCCCTCCGGGCAAGGTGGGGTTTGCGCGGATTTTTCCGTCTGATTCCTTGATAACGGTTGCCCTTTTGTCCAGGACGGGCATCGTTGGCGGCGCGAACAGCGGCTTTACGCAAGTGATGGGCCGTCGCACTAGTCAGTGACCGTAAAACATGCGCAGAATGCATGCATCATGCCGAAACGATGGACCAAGGGCAGCCGATGATTGCAAGGGGAGTGCGACAAGTGGCGATGCCCTGGCGCACCGGCGGCCTGTTGCTTGCGGTGCTGGTGATCGTCGCCCTGCCGTACATGATCATGCGCGGCAGCTCCAAGGAATCCTTCCAGGCTGGCGAACGGGTGACCCGTTCCGCGGAAGTCCAGGCGCTGGTCTACCGAATCGGCGGCCAGACCTACGCAGCCGAATCGGCGATCCAGCATTTGCTGGCGGATGATCCGTCCAGTCACGCGGAGTCGGTGGCGGCGGGTGCCGAAAGCGAGATTCCCGGCCTGCTGGACGAACTGCGCCGCATCACTGCCGACAATCCCACGCAGCAACACCTGGTCGAGCAGCTGAGTGTGGCGGAGAACGGCCGTCTGGCGCTGATGCATCAAGCGCTGCAGCGTTTCCAGCACAACGATCGTGCCGGTGCGGAACAGGCACTCAAGGACGCAGATGCTCTGTTCCACGTCGACGAGGTAGCCAATAAGGTGGTCGCCGGTGCGTCACTGGCCCTGCAGCAACGCCGCGAAGCAGCTCGTAAGCAATCGGACGACAGCCGCCTGGTGCTTACCCTTACGTCTGCGGCGCAGTTGCTGATGCTGATGATCGTGGTGGTCGTCTCCGAGCGGCAGATTGGCCGGCGCTTGCGGGCCGAGGTGCGCGAACGTCAGGCCGTACAGCGTTCCCAGATGATCCTGCAGGCCGTGCGCGAACCGATCGCGCTGCTCGACCATAACCTGCGCAGTTTGTTGGTGAATGCGGCCTTCAGCGAGCTGTACGGCGTATCCGAGGAAAGCCGTGCGGAATACCTGGAAAACATCGGCCAGGGCGCCTGGGCCGACGAAGTGCTGCTGCAACGCCTGCGCGACGTGCTGCTGCGCGATCGCGAGCTGTGGGATTTCGAGCTCACCCAGCGCACCATCGACGGTGTCGAGCGGCACGTGGTGATCAACGCGCGCCGTCTGCAGCAGCAGGACAGCGATAGTCCAGTCCTGCTATTGACGGTCAGCGATGTCACGGCGCGTGCGCTGGTCGAGCAGCAAGTGAAGGAACTCAACCACCAGTTGGAAAACAAGGTGGCGCAGATTTCCGACGTCAACCGCGAGCTGGAGGCGTTCAGCTATTCCGTGTCCCATGATCTGCGCGCGCCGCTGCGGCATATCACGGCGTTCGCGCAGAAACTGGAAGATCATCTGGGCGAACAGGCCGACACCACCAGCCGGCATTACCTAGGGGTGGTGCGTGATGCCTCGCACCGAATGGCGCAGCTGATCGAAGACCTGCTGGTGTTCTCGCGCCTGGGCCGTGGCGCGTTGCGCCTGCAGGCGGTGGACATGCAGGCACTGGTGGAGGAAACCTGCACTCTGGCCGAGTCGGAAGTGCCCGGGCGTAGCATCGTCTGGCGAACCGATCCGTTGCCAACGGTGGTTGGCGACGAAAACATGCTGCGCACGGTCTGGCAGAACCTGATCGGCAATGCGGTGAAGTACACCGGCCAGCGTGAGATCGCGCATATCGACATTTCCGTGCGGCACGAGGACAGCGGTGATCACGAATTCACCGTCGCCGATGACGGCGCCGGCTTCGATATGCGCTACGTCGACAAGCTCTTCGGTGTATTTCAGCGGCTGCATAAGGCCAGCGAATTCCCCGGCAACGGCATCGGCCTGGCCAACGTGCGACGCATCGTGATGCGTCATGGGGGGCGGGTCTGGGCTGAAGGCGAACCGGGACAAGGCGCTCGCTTTCATTTCACGTTATCGGCCATCGAACCGCCACCCGCAGGGAGCGTCTGATCTCCATGAAGCCCCCCGCCCTGCGCCCCATTCTGCTGGTTGAAGACAGTCCGGTCGACGCCGAGATGACGCTGGACGCGTTGCGCCAGGCCCACCTGGCCAATCCGGTGATACATCTGGAGGATGGCGTGGATTGCCTCGACTGGTTGTACGCGCGCGGTGGCTTCGCGGGCCGGGAAGAGGAGGAGCCGGTCGTCATGCTGCTGGATATCAAGATGCCGCGCTTGAACGGACTGGACGTGCTCACGCAGATGCGTGCGGACGAACGTTTCCGCCATATTCCGGTGGTGATCCTGTCCTCGTCGCGCGAGGAGAGCGATCTGGCGCGCAGCTGGGATCTCGGAGTAAACGCTTACGTCATCAAGCCGGTGGACGTACAGCAGTTTTTCCTGGCGGTACGTACGCTCGGCCAGTTCTGGGCGGTGCTGAATCAGGCGCCGGAGCCAGGGTAAGGGGGCTCTGAGGCGTAGGCTGGGATGACCATCCCAGCATGGTCATGCATGCCACGTCCCGATGCTGGGATTGCCATTCCAGCCTACGTACTGTTTGCGGTTTACCACCCTCCCGATTGAAATATGATGATCGGGTCACTTGGAAAGCCTTTCGAATGCCGGACAAACCCAGTCAACAACGTTCGTTGCCCCGGATCCGGGTGCTGCAGGTCGAGGACAGCCCGCTCGACGCGGAACTGATGCTGACCGAACTGCAGGCCGACGGTATCGACTACGAGGTGCGCCTGGTCGACGATGAACCGTCGTACGTGGAGACGCTGAAATCTTTCAAGCCGCATATCGTGCTCTCCGATCTGAGCATGCCTGGCTTCTCGGGACAGCGCGCGCTGGAGTTGTTGCGCGAACACAGCGAGGACATTCCGTTCATTTACGTGTCGGCCACGCTGGGTGAGGAAGCAGCTATCGCGGCGCTGCGTGAAGGTGCCACCGATTACATCCTCAAGCAGAATCCGGCGCGGCTGGCCAGCGCCGTGCGTCGAGCCCTGCGCGAGGCAGACGAACAACGGGCGCGTGCCCGCGCGGAGGCGGAGCTGATCCGCATCCAGCGTTTTGAAAGCCTGGCCATGCTGGCTGGCGGCTTGAGTCATGATTTGCGCAATCTGCTGCAGCCGCTGCTGTTGGCCGGCGAAAGCCTGCAGGATTACCAGGATGATCCGCGTTTGGCACGGCTTGGTGCACTGGTGCGCGACTGTGGTCGGCGCGGACTGGAAATGGTGCAGTCCATGCTGTCGTTTGCGCGTGGAGCGCGCCGCGCCGAGCAGGTGAAGGTGCAGGCACTGATCGAAGCGCTGTCTCTGTTGTTGCAGGGCAGCGTGCCGCGCACGATAACGCTGGACATCGAAGTGACCGATCCGCAGCTCACCTTCGAAGGCAACCACACCGAGTTGCAGCAGTGCTTGCTCAACCTTTGCCTCAATGCGATGCAGGCGATGCCCCAGGGTGGCGTGCTGCGCGTGACCACCGGCAGGGTAAAGTTGGATGCGCGCTTTTTCCTGGAACACGAGGAGGCGCAACCTGGCGATTTCGTGCGCTTCTCGGTGAGCGATACCGGCATGGGCATGACCGAAGATGTACGCATGCGGCTGTTCGAACCGTTCTTCACCACCAAGGAAGGCGGCACCGGCATTGGATTGCACTCATGCCGCCGTATCGTGTACAGCCACGGCGGCGTCATGCGTATGGACAGCATCGTCGGTGAAGGCAGCTGTTTCGATCTATACATACCGTTGGTGCGTGCGGTCAACGAGGTCGCCGACCTTGGCCTGATTGAAAATGATGCCGCCCTGCACGGCAACGCCGAGCACGTGCTGCTGGTGGTGGAAGAAGCCGGCCAGCTCACGCTGCTGAGCGATACGCTCGATGCCTGGGGCTATGAAGTTCACGGCAGCCAGAGCGGTACCGCGGCGCTGCAGTGGATCGAAGCCTGCGGCTTGCCCGACCTGGTGGTGATGGACGGCGACATGAGCCTGTTCACCAGCGAGCGTACATTGGCGGCATTGAGCCAATATGGTTACCACCGCGGCGTGCTGGTGCTATGCCGTGCAGATGATCCGCCGGATACGGCGAAACTGCATATGCCGGACGGCAACCGGGTAAAGCGCTTGAACAAGCCGGTGGGGACGCGGGCGCTGTTGCATGCGGTGCGAGATAGCCTGCGCGAGGGCGGTAAGGGGAAAACGCGGCATTAGTGGCCTCACCCCTTTCGGAAGTCAACGGAAGGTCAGATCTTGCTAGAACGGAACGGCGATTTCAGCGTTAGTAGGACTTGTCCGAGTTCCGGTTACACAGCGCTTTCACGTTTAACATACAAAGATTGTGGGATGGCCCGATCGGTCAGGCCACATCGAGGAAACGAGAAGCATCACTTCTGACGGCAAGGGTAGGGCGCATGGAGAAGGGATCGTGGCGTATCGAAGGGTTGAAGCAGATTGCTGTCGCGCTCGGATTCGTGCTTGCCTATGAGGCGGCACATCCACTCTCTCCTCCGCAATTCGGCCTGGGCTCAGCGCTGAGATTGTTGTGGTTGCTGTTTTTACCCTATCGCTACTGGCCCGCATTGCTCGTCGGCGAGTTCGTACCCAATTTCCTGGCCGTCTATCCGTGCCTGGATCAATTCGGTGCGTTGTGGGTAGTGTTTCGAGCTAATCCGCCGCTCGCCTTCATGATGCCGATCGTGTGGTTCTGCCGTGCACGCCTGGCGCTCTTTCCAAGCAGGCGTTTGATTAACGTCAAGACGCTTCTAATTTGCGTCATAGCATGTTCGCTTGTGTTGACTGTGTACGGCAGTGTGGCGATGGTGTTGGCGCACATGCAACCTGATACTTTGCCACTTACGCCCGTAGTTGCTGTTTGTTATTTCATAGGCATTTACTTCGCCATGCTTGCCATCGTGCCATGGCCATTGATCGCGCGATTTGAGCTGCGTGCGGGCCGGTGGCATGACAAGTTCCTGCGTGCGCTGCGTAGTCGCCTGTTGCTTGAAGGTGTAGCGGTTCTACTTCCAGTAACGGTGTTGCTAGCCTTTTCAAGTTACCGCTCAAGTACCAGCTATGCGCAGTATATGTTGATGGCAATGTTCCTACCGGTCACGTGGCTTAGCCTGCGGCATGGTTGGCGAGGAGCTGCCTTGGGAAGCACTTTCACTCTTGTGTGTGCAGCCTGCGTATTGCCCAGCGAGATGCTCCAGGCGAACGTGCTGGTCGTCCAGACTGAGGTGTTCCTCGCTCTTACAATCACCGCTCTGTTTGTCGTGGGAGCGCGCATCACGGAGCAGGTGCAGCTAGGACGGTATGGGAACGATGACCGGTTACTGGCGAGGCAGAGTTACCAACAAGGCGAACAACGCCTTCGACAGACCGCTCACGCGCTGGACATCACTGCCGGGCGGCTTCATCTCTCGATCAGTCGTCTATTGCGGCAGATGCATCGTTTTCATCCCCACATCGAGAACGAAATCTACTATCAGCAGGCTATGGCTGCGCACCTGGAGGTGCAGCAGCTAGCCGAAAGCTTGCACCCAGCCGCGTGGCGAGAGCGTGGCTTGCCGGCTGCGCTGCAGGAGTCGATTGGGCGTGTCCTCGATGAGGCGGGTATCAGCTACCGTTGCGAAATCACGGGTCGGGGGTTTACACGCATGCACCCCGCATTGCTCGCTGCTGCTTATCGCGTTGCCTGCGAGGCTGTGGTGCATGTCAGTGGACGCCTAGCATGTTCCAGTGTCCGCCTTACGTTGCGCGGAGGTGAAACCCATCGCATGCGCTGGCTGGTGTTGCGCGTGGAGGGGGCGATGGACGATGCAAAAGTGGCACGCGCCATTCATAACGTGGTAGATCGCAGAAGCCTGGCCACCAAGCTCGGGGCTAGTGGTATGGACCGCCATCGGTTGCGGGAACAGGTACGTATATTTGACGGTGAGTTGCACTATTGCTGCAGGCCAGAGCGTGTGCGTTTGACCGTGCTGTTGCACGACGCACGGAAGGCGAGCACTGATGATGCAGCCTCCATGCGTCTATGGGTACATTGAGCTAAGGGGTTTGCGACGTGAAACCAGGGCCACTGCAGCCAGTTTGTGGGCAAAATTGAACTAAGAACGCTGTGGCGCCGTTGCTCTGCGTGGATGCCGTTACCGTTGTACTCGCATCACGGTAGACCACTTGTGCCGCCGATGGCGCGGGCGCCGTCGTTTCCGTGACATTCTGCGCATCCACGCCCATTGGCACGACGAACGTGACCCCGTCGACCAAGCCGATGACTGCATGGATAGTGCCGTTGCGGGTGAACTGCAGATATTTGATGCCGTGCAGGCGGAACTCATAAACGTCCCAGTCCGGGCTCCTGCTTACGTTGCGGGCATGTTCCGGCCAAGGCTGCCCCAGCTCTGGCTTGGTGTCGGTGGCAGGCGCATCTGTCTGCGCGTTGGCGATAGACGCCACGGCAAAAGCGATCAGGCTGGTTGATATGGCTTTCCCAATGAGCTTGCGCTGTGTGCGGGCCATGGTTTTTCCCTGGGTGATGGTAGCTGCCCTACCGGAAGCCCGAATGTATCAAATCAAGCATGTAAACCTGCATGAAGGTCTCACTGCAAGTCGCATCCATCGACCCGTCTGGGAAAGCCGTTCGGATGGGCATGTCAATCGCAAGCTTCTTCAAGGGCGTAGGCTGAGATGAAATCCCGGCCTACGCCGGCAGCAGGCATCAATCGATGCCCAGCTTCTTCAACTTGTAGCGCAATGCCCGGAACGTAATGCCCAGCTTCCGCGCCGCCGCGGTCTTGTTGTAGCGCGACTCTTCGAGCGCCTTCATGATCGCGCTGCGTTCGAGGTTGCTGATGTAGTCGTCCAGCGGCAGTTCGCTGGAAGGCGTTTGGACAGCTGGCGTGGCAGAGGGAGAATGCGCTGCTGCGTAGGCAGGTTGCGCGTGATGGGCGCTGTGCGCGGAAACTGCTGCTTCCGCGCCCTGGCGCGTGGGCCGCTGCGGCAGCATCAGATCGCTGGGCTCGATGCGGTCGCCATCGCACATGGCTACGGAGCGTTCGAGGATGTTCTCCAGTTCGCGTACGTTGCCGGGGAAGTCGTAGTCCTCCAGCGCCTGACGCGCTTCCGGCAGCAGGCGTACAGGGGTGCCTCCGCCGCTCTTCGCGGCCAGCTGGCGCAGCACGAAGTCGGCCAGCAACGGCACGTCGCCGCGGCGCTCGCGCAGGGGCGGAACGCGCAGTTCGATCACGTTGATGCGATAGAACAGGTCCTGGCGGAACTGGCCTTGCTCCACCAACGCGGCAAGGTTCTTGTGCGTGGCGGAAAGAATGCGCACGTCCACCGCGATTTCTTCCCGCGCGCCGATTGGGCGCACGGCTTTCTCCTGGATCGCGCGCAGCAGCTTCACCTGCATGTGCAAGGGTAGCTCGGCCACTTCGTCGAGAAACAACGTGCCGCCGTGCGCGGCCTGGAACAAGCCTTCCTTGTCGGCGACGGCGCCGGTGAAGCTGCCCTTGCGGTGGCCGAAGAACTCGCTTTCCATCAGCTCCGAAGGAATCGCGCCGCAGTTGACCGGCACGAACGGCCCGCTGGCGCGCGGACCTTGTTCGTGAATCAGCCGCGCCACCAGTTCCTTGCCCACGCCCGATTCGCCGGCGATGTAGACGGGGGCCTGGTTGCGGGCCAGCTTGGTGATGGTGTTGCGTACCTGCTGCATGGCGGACGAGTCGCCGATCAGCCGTTCGCTCGAACTGGACGCGGCCGGACTGGCGCCGCCGCCGGTGCGTTTTTCTTCCGCCAGCTTCAATGCGGTGCGCACCAGCCGGCGCAGCATCTGGATGTCCACCGGCTTGGATACGAAGTCGAAGGCGCCGGCCTTCAGCGCCGTGACGGCGGCATCCACGTTGCCGTAGGCGGTGATCATCGCCACCGGGGTTTCGTCATGCTCGGCCGCAATCAGTTCGATGATTTCCTGGCCGCTGCCGTCCGGCAGGCGCATGTCAGTGAAACACAGGTCGTAGCTACGCTCGGACAGCGCCTGACGCGCCTCCGCGACCGTACCGACGGCATCGACCTTCAGGTCCATGCGGCCGAGCGTGATCGTCAGCAGCTCGCGAATGTCGCGTTCGTCGTCGATGACCAGGACGGTCTGTTGGCTCATGTTCCGGGGGCGAAGGCTGGGTTTCCATTCAGGATACTCGCCGCACCCGCATTCGCAAAGCGCGGCGTGTTCGTATCCATCAATGGCTGAGGTGCGCGAGGAAGAACCTTACCATCACGCGGTAGGCGTCCTGGGATTCGGGCAGCTCCGGATCCGAGAAGAACGAGTGCCACATGCCTTCCCATACGTGAAGTTCAGTTTTCGCCCCCGCCTTGTCGAGCAATTGCTGGCTGGCCAGCACTGAACTCATCGCCATTTCGCGGGTGCCGGTAATCAGCAGCGTGGGGGGGAACCTGGCCAGCGGGACCGGTGACAAGCCTGGCTGCACTAGCGGATCGCGAGGGTTGGCACCGCGGAAATAGGGCAGGTCGGTAAGCATCAGGCGATGCGCCGGCACGCCCTGGCCGTTCAGCAACGGACCCATCAGGGACGAGTCGCCATCGATATCCAGGGCCGAAGCGCAGAACGTGCCGATCGCCGCGGGCACCGGCACTTTGTCGGTGATCAGCCGGGCCACCGATTCGGCGGTAAGGACGCCGCCGGCGGAGCAGCCATAAATGCCGATCTGCCTGGGTTTGTATTGCTTGAGCAACGCGCGATAGACCGCCTCGACGTCCTCGCTGGCGGCAGGGAAGGTATGCTCGGGGCCTTGCCGGTAGTCGACGGTGATCACCTTGATGCGGCCGATGCCCGCCACTGGAATGGCCTCTACCAGGCCGCCGCTGTGGGCGCCCCACAGGAACGCGCGCCGTGCAGATTGACCAGCACCCGGTGCTCGTTCTCCTTGGAGACGCCTTGTGCAGGCATCACCACGTCCGTGCCCACGCCGGCGATCGTTTCGCTGTGGATCTTCACGGCAAACATCTTCTCCAAGCGTGCGGCGCGGTTGCTGTTCAAGCGGTCATAAAAAGCGCGGCTAGGCTCGATCGGTCCCTCGATCGACGGCGGCGCCGGACCGTTCATCAGCTTTGGAAAGAAGGCGCGCGCCTCCGGCGACGCGAAGGCCGAGTAGGGGATGCTGAAGGCGGGAGAGGTGACGCTGCCGTCAGACTTGACGCTAGGTGAAGCGCCTTGCGCGGAAGCTGCCGCGCCAAGCAGAGTGGCCGCTGCAAGCCATAATTGGCGCGATACGCCCATAATCTCCTCCGATAAGCGTGGCGAAGGTTGGAAACGGACTCCAACCTCGTGATGAACGCGTGCGGGAAATTACGGCACGGCAGCCTTGGTCTTCGTGCCGGTCAAGATATCTTTCATCATGAGGTACACCCCGTTGGTCCAGCCAAAGCCGATCACGTTGGTGGTGTAGCCAGTACTGACCTTCACATCCGCGTTGCCACTGGCCATGTTGTATTTCTCGCGGATGGTGCCGTCGGCCGCCAGGCTGCGGTCGATGGTGGCGCTGAACTTGGCGGCGATGCGGTGCGCGTCGTCATGGAAGCCGTAGGCATCCAGGCCAGCCACGGCGAGCCAGTTGGTCGGCGCCCAGCCGAAGGGCGCATTCCATTGCGCGCCGCTGGGCCGTTGGTCCATCGCCAGGCCGCCGGGCAATTCGAAGGTGGAAAGCTTGCCGCGAACGGCGGCGCCCTGCTGCGGCGAGGCCGCGCCGGCCCACAGCGGGTAGAAGGTGGTGAGATAAGGCGCATCGGACGGCTTGCCCGCAATGAAGTCGTAATCGCGATACATGCCGAACTCCGGGCGCCACAGGTATTTGTCGATCGCTTGCTTGCGCTCGGCGGCAGCTTGTGCCCAGCGCTTCGCGTCATCGGCCTTGCCGAGCTGCTGCGCAAAATCGTGCAGGTCCATCTCATAGCGATAGAGCAGGCTGTTCAAGCTCACGTCGGCGTAGTGATGGGTGGAGCCTCCGAACGGACCGTAGTGGAAATTGGTATCGAAGCCGGATTCGCGCATCGCCCGATCACCGTGGTAGTAGTCGGCTGTCAGGCGATAGCCGCCCAGCCAATTGCCGGCGCAGACCTTGGAGGCGAGCACGTCGCAGCTTTCGGTTTTCAGGCGTTCGGCCTCGGCGGCATCCGGATGCCGGCTAGCCTTGATCAGATAGCCCGGGTTATCGGTGGGGTGCGCAATCAGCCACTTGATCACGCCGTTGTAGAATTCGCTGTCCTGGGCTTCCAGTACCGGCCCGCTGCCGAAGTCGTAGTAGCGAGCCAGGCCGGTGTTGCCGGCCAGATGCTCCGGCCGTGTCCAGATGTCATGATTGCGCACCGCCAACGGATAGGCTTTTTCCAGCCACGCGCGTTTCTCGCCGGTACCGGGGAAGCTGGCTGGATCATTGAGCACCGACACCATCATTTGGGTCAGGAACGGCGGTTGCGAACGACTGAGGTAATAGCTGCGGTTCGCGTTCAATACGCCGCCGTAGTACTGCACCTCGAACAGCGCGTTGTCGACCATATTGCGGGCCAGTTCGTTGCGATGGTCGGCCACCAGGCCCAGCAGGATGAAGTAGCTGTCCCAACCGTACATCTCGTTGAAGAAGCCGCCAGGTACCACGTAGGGATGCGGTAGATAGAGCAGGCCCTGCACGGGCAGCTTGGTCGCGTCGATGTCACCTAGCTGCTCGATACTGCGCGGCAGGGTGTGCACGTCGATATTGCAGCGCCTCTGGGCTTGCAAAAGATCTTGTGGTGCGGTGAATTTCGCCGGGACGTAGAGTACCGGACGGGCTCTTATCTTCGGATCGAGCAGCGATTTGCACTCGTCCTGGGAGCGCGTAAGCGTGCCCCAGGCTTTGTCGATGTAGGCGCGAGTCTTGGCCGGGTCGGGCTGGGCGGCGGAGGCGGTCGCGACCAGCGCCGAGGACAGCAGCAGCGCGAAAATTCCGCACTTGATGAAGTTGCGGCGGTAGGAGTTTTTCATGTGTATTCCCTATCCAATACGATCGACGTGGGGGGTAATCCAGCCCGCCAGGAGCCTTTCCGAGTCTCATGGTCATTCCGGCGAAGGCCGGAATCCAGTCTCAATATGCGTCCGAAGGACACAACACCTCTTAGGTTGAGTGCTTCGCACCACGTATTTAAACTGGATTCCGGCCTTCGCCGGAATGACGGTACTGCAAGATCGAGGTTCGTTGGCATAGGCGGGCGCCGTTATAAAGCCTTGCGCACCAATGTGGCTTTCCCTTGTACGTCCCGCTTCACCGTTATGTCGTACTGCTTGCCCTGAAAACTCACGCGCTTGAGCGTCAGCGAATTCCAGTCCGGCGGCAGGGTTGGCGAGTAGGCGGCATCCAAGCCCTTGTCATCGATGCGCAGCCCGGTGAGTCCGTAGATCATGCTTTGCAGGAAGCCCGCCGAGGTGGCGAGGATGTAGCCTGCGTTGTTTGCCACGGTTTCGGTGCGCACGTTGAACGGCGGCTTCAGGAAGCCGACCCGATTGCGCTCGATCCAGTCACCCGCGGATCTTGCATCGCCAAGCTCGGAAGCGCCAACGGCAAGCATCACCATCATCATCTCGTTCGGATCGTCGCCGTGTACCTTCAGTTCGTGCAGTTGGAACTCGAAATCATGGCGGCGCACGGTCTGCGACATCGGCAAATCGAGGTTCGGGTACATCAGCCAGGCCAGCGACGAGCCCATCCAGGTGATCTTGTCATGCGGGACGGATGCGTCGAAATCCAGATGACGCTGTTCCTGGTCGAGGAACGGGATGTACATCTTGGCGGCGATCGTCGACCACTCGGGATCGGCCGGCTCGTCGACTTTTTTTGCCGCTTCGATGGCGATCTGCAGTGCTTTGCGCGCGGCGGCGTTGGTGAAGGAATCATTGGGTACGTCGTCGTACGCTTCGTCGGGCGAAGTGACGTGCATGATTTCGTAGCGATCCGCTGCCTTGTTGTAAGTGACGCGGCTGGCCCAGAATTGGGCGACCTCACGGATCACGGGCCAGCCGTATTGCTTTAGCCAGGCGTCATCGCCGCTGGCGAGGTAGTACTGCCATTGCGCGATCGAGATATCGGCATTGACATGGATCTCGCGGTACACGCCATAAGCGAAGTGCGGGGTGTTGTCCACGCCGGTCTGCGGATCGGATTCCCATGGATACATCGTGCCCTTCGCGCCGTACCGGATAGCCCGTTCGCGCGCGGGCTGCATGGTGCGGTGGCGAAACATCACGATCGGCTTGGCGCGCTCGGGGTGCAGCAACAGCAGCGCAGGAAAGACCCAGGAGTCGCTGTCCCAGAAGGCGTGGCCGGCGTAGTTCGGCGTCAATGCGCAGGCGCCCATCGGCCAGGCGGTGCCGACGGTGCTGTTGGAGAGCAGGTAATACAGATCGGAGTGCACGGCTTTCTGTACGGCCGGGTTGCCGTCTATCACGATGTCCGACTTCCACAATTCATGCCACGCTGCCTGGTGTCTGGCGAGCAGGCTGTCGAAGCCGGTCTTGCGAGCTTGGCTTGCGAGCGCGACGTCGGCCTTGGCATCGCCGCCCCAGTCCTGGCGCGAGGCGGCAAGATACTTGGTGAAGGTATAGGTCATGCCTTGCTTGACCTTGGCCGTGATGTGCAGGGAGAGCAGCTCGGAAGTCTGGTCGAGCTTCACGCTCTGGATGGCCAGCGATTCCGGCAGTTCGATCGCCGCCGCCTCGGCCATGTTCAAGCCTTGCTTGGCGCGGCCGTCGAGCCACAACGTCATTTGCTTGGTGTCGCCATCGCTAGACAGAACGGCTGTATAGCCGGGATACCACACGGCGGCACGATCGGGTGTCGGCACCGGCTTGTTGTCGAGATTCTGGCCGCTCGCGATCACGCCGGCGATCATCTGGTCGCCGCTCATGCTGCCGATCGGAAAGCGCGGCTGATGCTCGGTCCACAGGCGGATCGGAAAGCTGAGTTCCACGTTGCCGTCGAAATGCGGCGTGATGGTGAACCGCGTGGCGGCCAGATGCGTATCGGCCTGGCTGACGAAGGTGGTGACCTTCACGTCGGTGGACTTGTTCGCATACTCGAAGCGATAGCCCGTCGTGAGCGTGCCGTCGTACATGTCGAGCGTTTGCGCGTAGCCCGCGAAGATTTTCTTGTCCAGGCGCGTGGCATTGATCCAGCCACCGCCCGGGTTGTAGTCGATCTCGCTCCAGCCCGGAATGGCTGCAGGCCGCGAAATGTCCCGCTGGTCGTAGTCCATGAACGCGACCATGTACGCGCGGGCGGGCTCGGTGCCGCGTGGCGAGGTCATGGTCGAGAAATAGCCGTTGGCCAGGTAGCCGGGGAAGTAGTTGCCGAAGTTGTCGGAGGACGCCGTAAGCACAAAGCTCGGGTCTGTGGCCGCGTAGGATGTGGAAGCGCCCGCGATGGCGGCGAGGAGCAGACCGGACAGGCGCAGGTGGCGAAAACTCATGGAAACTCCAGCGGTAGTTCTTGATGCCCCCTGACGGAAAGCGCTATTTGACGGCCAGGGTGATGCTTGCCGCGGCGCTGCCGGCGCGATCGGTTTCGCGCTTGAAGAAAAACAGTGTGACCAGGATCAGCAGCATCGGCACCAGCGAGAAGTAGAACGCATGGATGCCGTCGAAACGCGAAAACACGATCGCCGTGATGCGCGAGCCCAGCGTGCCGCCGAGGGCCGAGAAGATTACGATGAGGCCGGTCATCGCCGCGTGGGATGGCTTGGGCAGCGAGCTGAGCGCCACCGAGTTGATTACCGGGTAGATCGGCGCCATCAGTACGCCGATCAAGGGAATCAGGTAGGCCGCGATCGGTGCGTTCAGCCAGCCCACGTCGGCACGCGCTACCACGCCATGGGCCAGGGGCAGGGTGAGGGTAACCAGTAAACCCATCCCCAGCACGCAAATGTTCAATAGCGCATACCATTGCATGCGCCGCAGCAGTTGGCCGGCGACGATGCGGCCCACTGCCGAAGCGCCGGCGAGGATGGTCGCAACCTGGATGCTCATCGCATTGGGCAGCTTCAGGATCTCGTTGTTGAAGGTCGGCAGCCAGGTACTGAAGCTCTGCTCGATCAGCACATACAGAAACGCGGAAGCGAGGAACACGTAAACTAGCGGACGCAGGAACAGATGAAGCATTTCCGCCAGCGACCCGCGCATGCTCTTGGTTTCTTCGGTGCGTGCGGCCGACTCGTCCAGCCGCGACGTGGCCAGCAGAGTGATCACCAGCACGCAGAGCAGCGCCAGTATCCAGTAGACATTCAACCAGGATGGATTGGCCGGCCTGTCGCGATCGACGAAAGCGCTGAACAGCCAGCCGGCGAGCAGCACGCCGATCATGAACAGCCCTTCGATGGTATTGGTGAGCCGGCCATGCTCGTTGCGGTTGTCGGTCAGCAGGCCGATGGACGAATACACTGCCACCTTGGTCAACGCGAACGACACGCCCACGCAGGTGAACAACAGCTCGGTGGTGCGGAAGCCGGGATACAGCGGCATCAGCACACAGGCGCCGGCAACGATGCCGAGTGCGATCATCATCGCGCGCCGATAGCCAAGTAGAGGAAGGAACGATGCGACCAGGAAGGACGTGACGGCGATCGGCAGGTCCTTGAACAGTTCCAGCAAGCTCGCCTGCGGCTTGTCGACGCCGAAGGTAGAGATCGATTGCAGAATGACCGTGCCTACGCTGTTGAGCAGGATCGCGAACACCATATAGATCAGGGCGAGTGCGGCAATCATGCGGAATCGGTTCATGGCGACCTGCCTGGTGATCCATTGCATGGCGAAATAAAACCCCCTCACCGGCCGTAGTCACCGCAGCAGCGCAAGGTCCTTTGGACTAGCCGCGACGGCGACAGACAGTCGAACTCTACAACGTGTCATGGAAGGAAAGTCCATGGCCGGAGAGTAACGCCCGGCCATGGGTGCCCAAGGGAGGGGAGGGCGGCTAACCACCAAAACCCCCTCCCCGCAGGGAGGAGGGGGGACGCGTATCAGAAGTTGTATTTGATCTGACCCTGTATCTCGCGGCCTTCGATCGAGCGGGCCAGGATCACGCCGCCGGAGCTGGCAAAGCCGAACAGGCGGGCATTGCCTTCGGTGATGCCGATCTGATTGGTCAGGTTGGTTCCCTGCACGCTATACACCCAGTGCTGGCCCACGTTCGCCTGCACGCCGAAGCCCAGGTCGTAGTAGTTGCCCAGTGGCTGCTGCTGGATCAGGTCGCCGTAGCGGTCGCCCACGTATTCATAAGTGAGCCAGGCTTTGACGCTGCCCCAACTGGTCGGCAAGGTGTACGAGGGCGTCAGGCGGAACTGGAACTTCGGCTGGCGTTGCAACTGCATGCCGTTGATGCTGGTGCAGGCGTTGGCGCCGCTCTGCGTCTGATAAGAAAGGCAGCCAACGTAACGGTAGTAGTGGCCGTCCATCCAGTCGCCGGAGAAGGTGATCGCGGCATGTTCGATCGGCTTGACGGTGGTGGTGAAGTTCACGCCCTTGGTCTGCGAACCGTATACATAGGTCTGCTGTCCGGTATCGGTCGTGATGGTGTACGGCACGTTGTAGAACAGACGGCGGTAGGCGCTCACGTCGGCGTAAATCCAGTCGGCCTGGTACTTGAAGCCGACTTCGTAGTTCTTCACCTTCTGCACCGGCGTATTGGGCAGGCCGCGCAGATCGTCGAAACCGGGGAAGTGCACGCCAAGGTTCGCGCGGATGTAGGCGCTCATGTTCGGGTTGAACTCGTAGTTGGCGCCCAGTGTCCAGGACCTTTGCGTCTTCAGGTAATGGATGTACGACTCGCCGGGGACGAAGTATTGCGAGTTGTTGTTGTAGAGCGTGTACTGATTGTTATCCAGATCGCCCTTCGCCGTATTCTGCAGGCCGCCACTGGACTGCTGGCGCTCCACGCGGATGCCGCCGTCGATCAGCCAGTTGCCCACCTTCCAGGTATCGGTGGCGAAGAACGCGGTGTTGAAGCCGTTCCAGCGCTCACGCAGGCCGAAGGTGGAAACGGCGCTGACGAAGCCTTGCGGATCGGTGAGATTCCAGGTGTTGGCGCCATTGCTCAGCGACACCACGACCGGGCTTGGATTGTTGATGGCCTGCAGCAGCATGTTGTTGCCCAGGTACCAGATGTCGTGGTCGTTATAGACCGCGCTGTAGTTGCCCAGCGTCAGCGTATTGCCTTCGAACAGCTCCTTGCTCACGTGAAATTCGTTGCTGATGGCATTGATCCGCTTGTGCACGTACCACAGGCCTTGCACCGTGACATTCTGGTTCATGTCCGCCGCCTGGCCGTTGGTCAGGGTGGCGGTGGCGGTGAGGCCGGCCGGCAGGCCATCGGTGGTTTCCTGCTGGGCAATGTAGTTGGCCAGCGTCGTGGGGTTGGCGCCGGTGCTGAAGAATGAAATGGTGTTCATCTGGCCGGCGGTGAAGCCCAGCTTGTCGGAGATGGTCCAGCCGTTGCCGAAATCCCAGTCGAAATTGGCGCCGAACAGGTGGATATCCGCACCACGGCCCTTGGCCAGATTCACGTCTTGGCCGCCCGGCGTGCAGCCGGGGGTGGAGCAGGGTACGGTTTCGATGAATTCACGCTGGTCGGCCTTGCTGCCAAACGTACCGGTAAGCGCATCGAAGCCCGGATAGTTGGAAAAGTTGCCCTTGCTCGCATTGAGCAGCGGCATGTCGGTGACGAACTGGTTGTGGTCCTTCAGCCAGCGCGCATAGAACATCAGCGAGCCGCTGTCCCAATCGCGCGTAAGCGTGGCGGTGAGCTGACCACCGTTGTCGGCCGGGAACTGCGGATTGCGCACGCCGTCCGAACGGCGCCAGAAACCGCCGATGCTGGCATACCAGTTGTTGGCGAGCTTGCCGCCCAGATAGCCGTCGAGGCGATACAGGCCTTCCGATCCGAAGGTTACGCCGATATCGCCGGAGGGCACGTCCGTGCCTTCGCGCAAGATGAAGTTGGCGGTCACGCCGGGCTGGCCGTTGCCGTACAGCACGGACGGGCCGCCCTGCACAATCTCGGCGCGGTCAATGGTGTCATCCAGGCGGAACATGGACGAGTTTTCCATGAACGACAGCGTAGCTTGGGGAAACAGCGGTGTGCCGTTGAGCTGGTAGGTGGCATACGGTGCATCGCCACCGCCCGGGAAACCGGCGACCTCGATGTTGGCACCGGTCTGGCCGCCGGAGGATTCCGGGTACACGCCGGGCGAATTCTTCAGCAGGTCCGCTGCGCTCTTGGGGTTGGCTTCTCTTATCTGTTGTGCGGTCATCGAGGTGATCGAATAGCTGGCGTCGATCTTCTTGATGCCCGCGGTTGACGCCGTGCCGGTCACCACCACTTCCTGCAGGGTTTGCGCATTCTTGGCATTGGCGGCCTGCTGAGCGCCGGGGCTGGCCTTGGCCGCGGTGGTCGTCGTGGGTGTCGCCGTCGAACTTTGCGCCTGGCCGTTGTCCTGCGCCAAGGCGGCGCCTGATATGAGCGTGGCGGTAATGGCTGCCGATAACGCTACCCGTGTGAATGGCTTGGTCTTCATCAAACGTTCTCCCCAACAGTTTGTTTGTGATTCGGCGCGGCGTGACCGCGTCTGTTAGCCGCTTATGCCGTAAACAACCTGATGTCGAACGCGGCAACGTTCGGCACCAGCAGGTCCGCCTCGGCCAATGCCTGTGCCTGGCCCACACCCACAGCTTTCATTCCCGCTGCATGAATGCCGGCGATTCCTGCCGCGGCGTCCTCCACGCCGAGGCATTCGCTCGGCTCCAAGCCGAGGCCGCGCGCAGCGGCCAGGAAAATCTCGGGATCGGGCTTGGCGCGACCGATGTGGTTGGCGTCCACCACGTAGTCGAACAAGTCGGCGATGCCAAGCCTTTCCAGCAAAAGCGGTGCGTTGCGGCTGGCGGAAGCCAGCGCGGTCTTCAAGCCTGCGCGGCGCACCGATTCGATCGTGTGGCGCGCGCCGGGGAACAGGTGCTGAGGGCCGAAGGTCTCGATCTGCTGCCGGTAGTAGTCGTTCTTGCGCGAGGCGAGCGCTTCCTTCTCTTCCTCGGAATATGCGCGCGCTGTGCGCTCCAGCAGGATGTCGAGCGAACCGCGGCGATCGACGCCCTTGATCCGTTCGCCCACCGAGTCGTCGAACGCCACGCCGATCTCCGACGCGAGCCGCTTCCAGGCGGCGTGGTGAACGACTGCGGTATCGGCGATCACGCCGTCGAGATCGAAGATGACGCCCTTGAGCACAGATTGTGCCGGTGCATGCAGGGGAAGGCTGACGGTATGGCCAGCGTTTAGCCGCACCGTCTTGCCGCAGTGGGAGATTTCCAACTGTGCGCCTTCGGTGAGTGCGTATTCCACCCGGTCCTTGTTCACCGTGACGCGAACATGCTGATCGCGCCAGCGCACGCCGAAACGATAGCCGCCCCACGACGCAGGCAGCGTAGGTGCGAAGGCCAGGCGGCCGTCGGCGATGCGCATGCCGCCGAAGCCCCAGACCAGCGCCAGCCAGCTGCCGGCCATCGCCGCCATGTGCACGCCGTGCGAGGTGTTGCCGTGCAGGTTGTCCAGATCGACGCGCAGCGTGTCGAGGAAATAGCTGTATGCCTTTTCCGCGTAACCCACTTCGGCGGCGACCACGCTGAATGTGGAAGCCGATAGCGTGGAGTCGTGCACGGTGACGCCTTCGTAGTAATCGAAGTTGCGCCGTTTGGACGCCTTGTCGATGGCGTTGCCGGCGAGCACGAAGGCTTGCAGCACGTCGGCCTGCTTGCACACCTGGTGGCGATAGATCGTCAGCGGATGCAACTGCAGCAGCAATGGCCGGTGACCATGTTCGCTCTGACGCGCGATCGGCAAGCGCGGCTTGTCGAGGAAGTCGTCGTCCTGCGGAAAGATGCCCAGTTCAGCATCCACTGGCAGATACATCGCATCGGCGGCGCTCAGCCACGCGGCGATTTCCTGGTCCGACAGGTCCAGCTGCATGGCTATGCGGGCGTAGTCATGCGGACGTTCGCGTTCCAGTTGCGAAGCGATCGAAGCGGCGTAGCGTAGATGCTGCTGCGCCATGTGATTGGTGTAGTAATTGTTGTCGACCAGGGCGGTGTATTCGTCCGGACCGGTTACCTGGCAGATGCAGAACGCGTTGCCGCGGCGAGGGTTGTAGCTGCCCACGTGTTGCCACAGGCGCGCGGTCTCGAACAGCATCTCGGCGCCGCCGTGCACCAGGAAATCGATATCGCCGGTGGCTTCCATATAAAGGCGGATCGCGAAGGCGATCGCCGCATTGATGTGGTATTGCGCCGAACCGGAGGGGAAATAGGCCGAGCATTCATCGCCGCTGATCGTGCGCCACGCGTACAGTGCGCCGGCTGGATGGTTCATCTCGCGCGCGTGATTGCGTGCGCGGTCGAGCGTGCGAACTCGGTATTGGAGCATGCTGCGGGCGCGCGAGGGCGACGTGCACGCGAGCACGGGCAGGATGAAGGCTTCCGCATCCCAGAAATAATGCCCTTCGTAACCTTCGCCGGTGAGGCCCTTGGCCGCGGCGCTGCCACTGCCATCCTGCGGCGTGGACTGCATCAAATGGAACAGGTTGAAGCGTAGCGCCTGCTCGACCGCCGGATCGCCATGGATTTCCAGGTCCGCGTCTTGCCAGAAGGCAGCATAGGCCCGTGCCTGGTCCGAGCGATGGGTGTCGAAATCCACGCTCAGCGCGCGTTCGAGCGTCGTGGCGACGCTATCGAGCAGGGACGCTTCGCTGTCGCCTCCTTCGGGGCGGCTCCAGGCATAGGCCACAAATTTTTCCAGCACTACGCTGTCGCCTGGACGCAAGTCCGCCACGTAGTGTTGCTGCACGCTGCCATCGTCTTCGATGATCGTGCGGGCGAAGGCAAGGCGGGTTTGCATCACGCGATGGCGCTGGCCGCAGGCGAGGCGGATATGACTGTTCTGGGTGCGCTGGCAGATCGAGGCCAGCGTTGGGTCGGCATCGGAAGCCGTAATGCTCAGGCCGCCCTTCATGCGTGTACCGATACGCGGATCGTCGCCCTGTTCGGCGGCGTTGACGCTGGCTACAAGGGCCGATTCCAGTGTGATCGGGCCGCTGTAATCCACGGATGTAACGCGGTAGTGGATGCACAGCAGGTTTGGCGTGTCGAGGGGAACTATGCGCTCGGCCTGGATCTCAAGGGTGGCGCCGCCAGGGGAGCGCCAGCGCAGTGTTCGTTCCAGGCGGCCGGCGCGCAGGTCCAGTGCTTGTTCGAACGCCAGCCATTCGCCTTTGCGCAGATGCACCGGCGCATCGCCCAGGCGTAAGCCGATGCGCACGCCATCCGGCACCGGGATGCGCGTATCGGTGCTGCGGGCAAAGCCGGGAAAGCGTTCGTGGTATTCGATCGGCGTGCGCTCCCAGACGCCGGTCAGGAAGCTGCCCTGCGTAGGGCTGTGGTCTTCTTCCAGGCCGCCGCGGACGCCCAGTGTGCCGTTGGCCAAGGCGAACAGGCTTTCCAGCTTGGCCCGTTCGAGTCCCAAGGGGCGCTGCGCATGGACTACCCGCCATGGAGAGGCCTGGTCCGCCGGTTCCACGGCTATCGCTTGCGCATCGTGGCTCTGCACGCATTCTCCCCTAGGCATCTTCGGATGGGTCTTGGCAGCGGCCGCCCCGGCCGTGATGGGCGAGGATAGGATCGAATGATATCGATATCAAGATATCGATATCATTGTTGCGTTGCACCGTGAAGCAACCGCCGGCGTGACGGAAATGGGGCCGGTGCGGGTCCGCATTGGAGGAACCAACAGTCCTCGGGCACACTTGCCGAGCCGTACCGATCACTGCACCGATGCACTCATCAGGGGATCACCGCTTGACGCAGGCCAAGAAAAAACAACCCCTTGCGCAACGCCCTAGTCTCACCATGGCCGATCTGGCCGAGCTGGCGGGGGTGTCCAAGATCACCGTGTCACGGGCCTTGAGCGAGAGCCCCCTGGTCAATGCCCAGACCCGTGAACGGGTCCAGGCCTTGGCGCGCAAGCATGGCTACAAGTTGAACGTCAGCGCCCGCAATTTGCGCCTGCGCCGCAGCCAAACGGTGGCAGTGATCGTGGAAATGAAGCCATCCTCCGAGCGCACCATGTGGGATCCCTATCCTTTGTCGTTGCTCGGCGGCATTTCTCAGGAGCTCACCTCGGCCGGCTACAGCGTGCTGCTCACCACCCGGCAGGGCGCATCCCACGCCGCTGTGCAAGCCGCGGATGGCCTGATTCTGCTGGGCCAGGGCGTGCGCCAGGATGCGGTGCGCCTGTATGGCAAGCTGGGTTTGCCGATGGTGGTGTGGGGAGCGGCTGGCGAGGGTGGGGACAACCATACGGTCGTTGGCAGCGACAATCGCCAAGGTGGCGTCATCGCGGCCGAACGCTTTCTTTCCATCGGCCGGCGGCATCCAGTGTTCATCGGCAACCCCGATCACCCCGAGATGGCGCAACGCCTGTTCGGCTTCGTCGACGAACTGGCCCGGCATGGCATCAAGCCGCTGCTGTTGCGCAGGGACGATTTCACGCTGGAGTCGGGCGTCGACGCGGTGCGCTCGCTGGCGGCGCGCAAGGTACGCTTCGATGCTATCTTCGCCTGCAGCGACTTGCTGGCGATGGGGGCGATCCGCGCCCTGGTCGAACTTGGGCAATCCGTGCCGAATGATGTATCCGTGATCGGCTACGACGATACCCCGCTGGGTGCGAGCTTCCTGCCGCCCTTGAGCAGCGTGCGCCAGAACTGGCAGGAAGGTGGCGTGCTGCTTGCACGCAAGGTGCTGGCGATGATTCACGGGCAGCCGGTGCAGTCGCAGATGATGGCGACCACCTTGGTGGTGCGCTCGACGTAGGCTTATGTTGCTAAACCCAGCATCGCCATGCATGCCACCGCGCGATGCTGGGATTGTCATCCCAGCCTGCGGGTCAAGCCGCCGGCTCGATCCGCACCGGCGGTGTCAGCACCAGTCTGAAACAGCTGCCGCCGCCGGCTACTCGTACATATTCCAGCGCCGCCTGGTTCGCCTCCGCCATCTGTCGCGCCAGATAAAGCCCCAGCCCGGTGCCGTACTCGTGCGTGGTGTAGAACGGCTCGAAGATCTGGGCCGCCACTTTCGGCGCGATGCCGGGGCCGCGGTCGATCACTTCCAGGATCGGTACACCGTGTTCGCCGTGCCGCACCACCACCAGTACCCGGGCCGGCTCGCCGGGCATGCGGCCGTAGCGCAAGGCGTTCTGTACCAGGTTCCATACCACTTGATGCAACTGTTGCGAGTCGGCTACCGCGATCACCGGCTGCGCGCTGTTGTCGATCACGCGCAGCGAATCGTTGCCGAGGTCGTTGCCCTGCTTGTATTCGTCGACGAAGCCGTGCGCCCAGTCACCGAGGTTCAGCGATTCGGGGCGCGAGCGTTCGCGTCGCGACAGCTGCAGAATGTTCTCGATGATGTCGTTTAGGCGGCTGCAGTGGTTGTTGATGATCTCCACCATACGCAGATCCGTGGAGCTGATCTCGTTGGATTCGGCCAGCAATTGCGCAGAGTAGCGGATGGCGGCGAGCGGATTGCGGATTTCGTGCGCAATCGATGCCGAAAGCCGCCCCAGCGAGCCGAGCGTGAGTTCTTCCGCGCGACGCGACACCAAGGAGGTGTCGTCCAGGAAGATCAGCACCAGCGAATCGTCGTTTGGTGCCAGGCGGCTGAAGCGGGGTACCACCTCCGGCACGCCATCGGCCAGCTGCGTGGCGGTTTCGTCCAGCTTGCCCGAGGTGATCCAGTGGTACAGGCGCCGCGACAGTTCCGGCGCCACGCGGCCCAGGTCGCGCTGGTCAGAAGAAGGGTTGCCCAGCAGCATCCAGGCCGATTCGTTGATCTGGTGGATGCGATTGGCATCGTCCACCAGCATCACCCCGGTTTTCATGCGGCGGATGATCAGTTCGTTGACCTGGGCCAGGTTGACCAGGTCGATGCTGCGCTGCTCGGCCAGCGCTTCGCTGGCGCGCAATTGCCGGCCGAGCACGTTGCAAAGCACCACGATCGCGAAATAGGCCATGCCGAACAGGCCTGATTCCAGGAAGTCGCGGTCGTCGCCTGGCGTGGGGCCGGGATGCGGCAGGGAAAACAGGGTGCGGCCGAGCACCCCCAGCGTGGCCAGCGCGGCAAGGAACAAGGCCATTCGCAACGGCAGCAGCAGTGCGCCAGCGGCAAGGTTCACCGCGAGCATCATGGCGATGCCGATGCGCGCGTCATTCATCGCGATGATCGCCAGCACCGCCGCGACGATGTCCACCAGCAGCGTGCCCAGGACGCCCAGCCAGCCCAGCGCCTTGGTCAGATGGGTGATCGAGACGACCGCCAGGGCGAACAGCAGGTAGCCGGCGGCCACCAGGCGGGCCAGGTCGCCGTTGTTCAGGTGGGGCCAGCCCGAACTGCTGGGGGTGAAGGCGAGCCCGACATAGACCAGGGCCTGGGCGAGCCGGAAATAATTCAGAAACAGCAGTTCGTGGCGGGTGGTCGTACTGTTGGGCGTATCGGCGATCGCGCGGCTGGACACGGGTTCGAACACTCGCGAAGAGTAGTGGCTGCGACTACCCCTCTCCACTCCGGGAGAGGGCCGGCTTGGGGGCAATTTTTCCGATAGAACAACATCGAAGCAAGCTTCGATGCAGCACTTTCGCAAGAGCGGCCCCTCACCCCCAATCCTCGCCCCAAACGGGGAGCGGAAGCAAACGCCGTTGGCCGCCCCTTTCCATCCCACCCCGCTTCCGCGAAAATAGCAGGCCGTATTGCGCGGTTTTCCCCATGTCGAGGCATGGTCACGGCGCACTGCACGCCGGTAGTGCGTATCACCGCCGTCCGTTCTCCCAAGTCTGTGCCGTGGCTACCGCGCAGGCTCGATCCCTCCCCATTCACTCGAGGTAGCGAATGAATTTCCACGAGTACCAGGCCAAAGAGCTGTTCGCGCAGTACGGTATCGCCGTGCCGCCGGGCAAAGTCGCAAGTTCCCCCGACGCCGCCGTCGACGCCGCCAAGCACCTGGGCGGTTCGCAGTGGATGGTCAAGGCCCAGATCCACGCAGGTGGCCGCGGCAAGGCCGGCGGCGTCAAGTTCTGCAAGAGCCTGGACGACGTCCACGCCGCCGCGAAGGGCATGCTGGGCAAGAACATGGAAACCTATCAGTCCGCCGGCCGTGCACTGCCGGTGAACCTGGTGCTGGTGACCGACGCCACCAACATCGCCAAGGAATTGTATCTGTCGATCCTGGTCGACCGTGACAGCAAGGCCGTTACGTTCATCGCGTCCAAGCACGGCGGCGTGGACATCGAGCAGGTGGCGCGCGAAACGCCCGAAGACATCCACACCGTGGTGGTGGATTTTGTCGAGGGCCTGCAGCCGTACCAGTGCCGTCAGCTTGGCTTTGCGATGGATCTCAATCCCAAGCAGGTCACGCAGCTCACCAAGATCATGCTGGGCCTGTACAAGCTGTTCAACGAGAAGGACCTCTCGCTGGTCGAGCTCAACCCGCTCGCCATCCTCGAAGACGGCAACCTTGCCGCCCTCGACGGCAAGGTGAACTCCGACGACAACGCCGAGTTCCGTCACCCGGACCTGGCCAAGATGCGCGACCTCACCCAGGAAGACGCCGCCGAAGCGGCCGCCGTGCAGCACAACCTCAACTACGTGACCATGGACGGCAACATCGGCTGCATGGTCAACGGCGCCGGTCTGGCCATGGCCACCATGGACGTGATCAAGCTGGCGGGCGGCGAGCCGGCCAACTTCCTCGACGTCGGCGGCGGCGCCACCAAGGAGCGCGTGACCGAGGCGTTCAAGCTGATCCTCTCCTCCGACAAGGTGAAGGCCATCCTGGTCAACATCTTCGGCGGCATCGTGCGCTGCGACCTGATCGCCGAAGGCATCATCGCCGCGGTGAAGGAAGTGGGCCTGAAGATTCCGGTGGTGGTGCGCTTGCAGGGCACCAATGTGGAGAAAGGCCGCGAACTGCTGGCCAATTCCGGCCTGGCGATCACGCCGGCCGATGATCTCAACGACGCGGCGAAGAAAGCCGTGGCTGCCGCGAAGTGAGGAGCGATTAAACCATGAGCGTTTTGGTCAACAAGAACACCAAGGTGATCGTGCAAGGCTTCACCGGCCAGCAGGGCACCTTCCACGCCGAACAGGCGATCGACTACGGCACCAAGGTGGTCGGTGGCGTGACCCCGGGCAAGGGCGGCACCGAACACATCGGCTTGCCGGTCTTCAACAGCGTGGCCGAAGCGGTGGATGAAACCGGTGCCGACGCGTCCGTCATCTTCGTGCCGCCGCCGTTCGCCGCGGATTCCATCCTCGAAGCCATCGACGCCGGCGTGCGCGTGATCGTGACGATCACCGAAGGCATTCCGGTGCTCGACATGCTGCGCGTCAAGAACGTGCTGGCGCAGCATCCGGAAACCGTGCTGATCGGGCCGAACTGCCCCGGCATCATCACGCCGGACGAATGCAAGATCGGCATCATGCCGGGTCACATCCATAAGGCAGGCAAGGTCGGCATCGTGTCGCGTTCCGGCACGCTCACCTATGAAGCCGTGTTCCAGACCACCAACGAAGGCCTGGGCCAGTCCACCTGCATCGGCATCGGCGGCGACCCGATCAACGGCTTGAACTTCATCGACTGCCTGAAGCTGTTCCAGGACGACCCGCAGACCGAAGGCATCATCATGGTCGGTGAGATCGGCGGCAGCGCCGAGGAAGAAGCGGCGGAATTCATCGGCGAATACGTCAAAAAGCCGGTGGTGTCCTTCATCGCTGGCGCCTCGGCTCCGGCCGGTAAGCGCATGGGCCATGCCGGCGCCATCATCTCCGGCGGTAAGGGCACGGCTGCGGCCAAGTTCGCCGCACTGGAGAAGGCGGGCGTAACCACGGTGAAGTCGCCGGCGGATCTCGGCAAGACGCTGGCGGGTTTGCTGAAGAAGTAATCGGCGGTGTTGCATTGATCGCCAAAAAAAGGCCGCGGCAACGCGGCCTTTTTTTCATGCATGCTCTTGTTCCGCAGCTCATCCATTACCATGTAGCGCCAGTCGAACCTGGATAAGCAACACATGGCCGTTCTTCGTCTGGCGCTGGCCCAATACGATTTCCCCGTCGGCGCCGTCGCCGCCAATACCGCCAAGGTCCGCGAGATGATGCTGCGCGCCCGCGAAGGGGGGGCATCGCTGGCGGTGTTTCCCGAACTGACGATCAGTGGCTATCCGCCCGAGGATCTGCTGCTGCGCCCGAGCTTTCTCGCTGCGTGCCAGGATGCCATTCAGGAGCTTGCCGCAGGGACCAACGGGCTGGCCGCGATCGTGGGGTTTCCGCATAGCCTGGGCGAGGTATACAACGCCGCGGCGCTGCTGCGCGGTGGCGAGATAGCGCAGATCACGCACAAGCAGATTCTGCCCAACTATGGCGTGTTCGACGACAAGCGTTATTTCCGTCCCGGCCGCACCAGCGCGGTAACGATGATCGATGGCGTGCGCGTGGGGTATATCGTTTGCGAGGACGTCTGGCAGGCCGAACCGGCGGCCGCTGCCGCGGCGGCGGGGGCGGAGCTGATCGTGGTGATCAACGCCTCCCCTTGGGACGATGTCAAGCAGGCTGCACGCGAAGAAGTGCTGGTCGCGCGCGCGAAGGAAACCGGCTGCGCTCTGGTCTATCTCAACCTGATCGGCGGGCAGGACGAGGTCGTCTACGACGGCGGTACGGTGCTGGTGAACGGCGATGGCAGCGTTGCCGCGCGGGCGCCGTCATTCGTCGATGCGCTGCTGTGGGCGGAATTCGATGCTTCCAGCCGCACTCTGCGTGCCCTTGATTGGCCCGCCATCGAGGACACGTCGCGTGAAGCCACACTTTATGCCGCGCTGGTGCGCGGCATTCGCGACTACATCGACAAGAATGGCTTCAGCGGCATACTGCTGGGTCTTTCCGGCGGCATCGACTCGGCGCTCACCTTGGCGCTGGCGGTGGACGCGCTAGGTGCGGACCGCGTAACGGCGGTCATGATGCCGATGCGCTACACCTCGCAACTCTCGCTCGAAGGGGCACGGGGACAGGCGGAGCGGCTGGGCGTGGACTATCACGTGATCAGCGTCGAGCCGGTGTATGAGGCCTTCATGGCCCAGCTGACGCCCGTGTTCGCAGGCAAGAAGGCGGATGTTACGGAAGAAAACCTGCAATCGCGCACCCGCGGCGTGATGCTCATGGCGCTTTCCAACAAGCACAGCCGCCTGCTGCTGGCCACCGGCAACAAGAGCGAGATGGCGGTGGGCTACGCCACGCTGTATGGCGACATGTGCGGAGCATATGCACCGCTCAAGGATGTCTACAAGACCGAGGTCTACCGCCTGTCGCGCTGGCGCAACCTGGCCGAGCAGCGCAAGCACGGGGCGGATGCGTGGATCATTCCGCCGGCGGTGATCGAACGTCCGCCTTCGGCCGAACTGCGCGACAACCAGACCGACCAGGATTCCCTGCCGCCGTATGACGAGCTTGACGCGATCCTCGCCCGCTTCATCGAAGAGGAGCAGTCGCAAGCGGAGATCATTGCCGCGGGTTTCGACGAAAACACCGTACATCGCGTGGTGCGGCTGGTGCTGGTGAACGAATTCAAGCGGCGCCAATCGGCGCCGGGTCCGCGCGCCACGACGCGTGCGTTCGGACGCGAGCGGCGTTACCCCATTACCTCGGGCTGGAAATGACATAGGCCGGGATTGTCATCCCGGCCTACAAAAAAAGCCGGTGGCTTTGCGCCCACCGGCTTTTTCAATTCACAGCTCGCTGGCTCAGTAGTGACCGGAGAACGGAATCATCTTGCGCAGGATCGACGGCGAATGGGGCCAGCGCGCGTCTTTCAGGTACGGATGGTCCGGATAGTTGAGCGTAAGCACCTGGCGCACCTGGTCGGCCTGCTGCTTCTGATCCAGCGCCAGGTAGCTGCGGCACAGGATCGCCAGGGCGTCGCCGGCTTCCGGGGATTCCTGGTAGTGCTCGATCACGTACTGCGCACGATCGGCCGAAGCCACGTACGCCTTGTTGCGCAGGTAGAACTTGGCCACGTTGATTTCGTACTGCGCCAGCACATTGCGCAGGTAGATCATGCGCTGGCGTGCGTCCGCCGCGTACGCACTATCGGGGAAGCGGCGGCTGAGTTCGGCGAAATCGTCGAACGACTTCAGGTTGTAGCCCTGGTCGCGGCGCGTTTGCTTGCCGATTTCCTGGCTGGTGAAAGTGCGCTCGATGATGCCGGCAGTGCGGTCAAAGTTGATCAGGCCGCGCAAGTAATAGGCATAATCCACATGTGGATTGAGCGGGTTCGACTTGATGAAGCGGTTGACCGTGGAATAGGCGTCGTCGGGCTTGTTGTTCTTATACTGCGCGTAAGCCATTTCGAGCTGGGCCTGCTCATTGAACGGGCCGGACGGGAAACGGGCGATCAGACGCTGGTACGCTTTCTCGGCCGCCGAGTAGTCGGCATGGATCAGATCGTTATGGGCCAGGGCGTAAAGCTGCGGCAGCGGCAAGGTATCGAGCTGGTCGCCGCCGTGACGGAACCACGAGCAAGCGCTCATCGTCAGTGCCAGAACGAGCACGATCAATGCTTTAAGGATAGTTGTCGGGGCGGCCGGCAGCTTGGTTACGCGCATGAGTTAGAGGTTCAGATGTTTGAGCGAAAAGGGATCATAGCCGAAACCGGCACCCGGCCGGGGGATCAACAATGACGGGTTCCATCATCCGTCACGAGGCGGTCGTGCCCCTGTCCGCCGCCGGTCGCAGGTTCGACCAGGCTTTGGCCGAGATGTTCCCGGACTACTCCCGTTCGCGCCTTACCGCGTGGATCAAGTCCGGTGCGGTGCTGCTGGACGGCGCCCCGGCCGTGCCGCGCCATTTGCTCAAGGGCGGAGAGCACGTGCGGCTGGAGGCAGAACTGGAAGTCGAGGTCTCCAGCGCCCCGGAAGCCATCGCCCTGGACCTCGTCCATGAGGACGATTACCTGCTGGTACTGAACAAGCCGGTCGGCCTGGTCGTGCATCCGGGCGCCGGCAACCCGGCCGGCACTTTGCTGAATGCGCTGCTCCACCACGAGCCGAAGCTGGCCGAGCTGCCACGCGCCGGCATCGTGCACCGCCTGGACAAGGACACCTCCGGCCTGATGGTGGTCGCCAAGACCCTGGCCGCCCACACCGCCCTGGTCGACATGCTGTCTCGCCATGAAGTCGAGCGCCAATACGAAGCCATCGTGCTGGGCGCCTTGATCGCAGGCGGCACGGTCGACGCCCCGATCGGTCGCCACCATAGCGACCGCCTGCGTCAGGCCGTGCGCGACGAGGAAGACGGCAAGCATGCCATTACGCACTACCGCCTGCGCGAGCGCTTCCGTGCCCATACGTTGATTCAGTGCAACCTGGAAACCGGACGCACACACCAGATCCGCGTGCACCTGGCGCATATCGGTCATGCCTTGGTGGGCGATTCGCTGTACGGTGGCAGCCTGAAGCTGCCCAAGGGCGCAACGCCGGAGCTGGTGACGGCCTTGCGTGGCTTCCGCCGGCAGGCGCTGCATGCGGAGCGCCTGTCGTTCGAACATCCCATCACTGGAGAGTCGGCAAGTTTTTGCGCGGCGCGTCCGACCGACATGGATGCGCTGGTTGCAGCGCTGCGTGACGATTCGGCTGCGCACGAATTGAGTTCGCGCTGACCAGGCGAGCAGGTAGGCTACTTTCTTTGATGTGGGCGGATTTGTAATGTTGCCGGCAAGCGATACCTGGGTCTTCCCGGAATGGCCTGCGCCGCGCGGGGTGCAGGCGGCGGTTTCCACGCGCGAAGGACCGGGCGTTTCGCAGCCGCCGTTCGGGCGTTTCAACCTTGGCCTGCGTAGTGGCGAAGGCGAGCAGACCGTGCGCAGCAACCGCAGTGCATTGCGCCAGTCGCTGGCCTTGCCGGCAGAGCCGCGCTGGTTGCGGCAGGTGCATGGTGTCACCGTGGCGGAGCTTGGTCCTCTGCCCAGTCCGCACGAGCCGGAGGCGGATGCCGCGGTTTCGCATCTGCCCGGCACAGTGCTGGCCGTTCTCACGGCCGATTGCCTGCCGGTGTTGTTCTGCACCGAAGACGCCGGCAGCATCGGCGTTGCGCACGCCGGCTGGCGCGGGCTGGTTGCCGGGGTGCTGGAAGAGACGATTGCGCAAATGCAGCGGCCGGCGAACAGTCTGCTGGCCTGGCTGGGGCCATGCATCGGAGCTGTTTCCTATGAGGTGGGTGAGGAAGTACGCAAGGCTTTTCTTCATCACGATCCCGCCGCGGCATCGGCCTTCGCGCTGACCCGTCCCGGCCATTGGACGTGCGATCTGGCAGCCTTGGCCCGGCAGCGCCTCGCCGCCGCGGGCGTCACCCGGATTTATGGCGGCGGTTTCGATACCCGCGCCGATCAGCGCTTCTATTCCTACCGGCGCGAAGGTGCGCGCAGCGGGCGATTCGCGAGCCTGATCTGGCTGCAGCCGTAGGTTTGCACCCCAACTTACGGCTTAATGCCTGACCATCCCATGCTTGAATAGCCAAGCCCCGTCCGCATCTTTTCGGTCAGTGGCGGCACGTCCGCCAAAACTTTTTGGGGACTATTCCTGATGCGAATGGACAAACTCACTTCGCGTTTCCAGCAGGCGTTGGCCGATGCGCAATCGCTGGCGGTGGGACGCGATCACAACATGCTTGAGCCGGTGCACGTCATGGCGGCCTTGCTCGACCAGCAGGGCGGGTCGACCGCACCACTGCTCACTCAGGGGCACGTCAACGTGCCGGCATTTCGCCAGCGCGTGTTCGAACTGGTCGACCGGCTGCCGAAAGTCAGGGGGCAGGAAGGCAGCATCCACGCCGGCAACGAGCTGACGCGCCTGCTCAATCTCACCGACAAGCTCGCGCAGCAACGCGGCGACCAGTTCATTGCCAGCGAGCTGTTCGTGCTGGCCGCACTGGAAGACAAGGGCGAGCTTGGCGCCGCCTTGAAGGCGGCGGGGGCCACCAAGGCAAACCTGGAGGCAGCCATCGACAAGCTTCGCGGCGGCGAAAAGGTGCAGAGCGAAAACGCCGAAGAGCAGCGCCAGGCGCTGGAGAAATACTGCATCGACCTTACCGCCCGGGCCGAAAGCGGCAAGCTCGACCCGGTGATCGGTCGCGACGAGGAAATCCGTCGCGTGATCCAGGTGCTGCAGCGTCGCACCAAGAACAATCCGGTGCTGATCGGCGAGCCCGGCGTGGGCAAGACTGCGATAGTCGAAGGCCTGGCGCAACGAATCATCAAGAATGAAGTGCCCGAAGGGCTGCGCGACAGGCGCGTGCTTGCGCTCGACATGGGCGCGTTGATTGCCGGCGCGAAATTCCGCGGCGAGTTCGAGGAACGCCTGAAGGCAGTGCTCAATGACCTGGCCAGGAACGAAGGCCAGATCATCCTGTTCATCGACGAATTGCACACGATGGTCGGCGCCGGCAAGGCGGAAGGCGCGATGGATGCGGGCAATATGCTCAAGCCCGCGCTGGCGCGTGGTGAACTGCATTGCATCGGCGCCACCACGCTTGACGAATACCGCAAGTACATCGAGAAGGATGCCGCGTTGGAGCGCCGCTTCCAAAAGGTGTACGTGGGCGAGCCGAACGTGGAAGACACGATCGCGATCCTGCGCGGTTTGAAGGAGCGCTACGCCATGCATCACGGCGTGGAGATCACCGATCCGGCCATCGTCGCCGCGGCCACCCTGTCGAACCGCTACATTACCGATCGCCAGTTGCCGGACAAGGCCATCGACCTGATCGACGAGGCTGCCTCGCGCATCCGCATGGAAATCGACTCCAAGCCGGAAGAACTCGATCGGCTGGAGCGCCGCCTGATCCAGCTGAAGATCCAGCGCGAAATGCTGAAGAAGGAAACCGACGAGGCTTCCAAGAAGCGCCTGGCCGATCTGGATAGCGACATCGAGAAGCTGGAGCGCGAATTCTACGACCTCAACGAAGTGTGGAAGTCGGAAAAGGCCGCATTGCAGGGCGCTACCAAGGTGAAGGAGCAGATCGAGCAGGCGCGCGTGGAGCTTGAGGCGGCGCAGCGCCGGCAGGACTACGCCAAGATGAGCGAAATCCAGTACGGCCGCCTGCCGGCACTGGAGAAACAGCTGGACGCAGCGCAGGCTGCTGAAAAGCAGGAATTCAAGCTGGTGCAGGACCGTGTGACGGAAGAAGAGGTGGCCGAAGTCGTCTCGCGCTGGACCGGCATTCCGGTCAGCAAGATGCTGGAAGGCGAGCGTGACAAGCTGCTGCACATGGAAGCATCGCTGCACAAGCGCGTGGTGGGCCAGGACGAGGCCGTGCATGCGGTGTCCGATGCCATCCGTCGCGCGCGCGCGGGCCTGTCCGATCCGAATCGTCCGTACGGCTCGTTCCTGTTCCTGGGCCCCACCGGCGTGGGCAAGACGGAGCTGTGCAAGGCACTGGCCGAATTTCTGTTCGACACCCAGGAAGCGATGGTGCGCATCGACATGAGCGAGTTCATGGAGAAGCATTCCGTGGCCCGCCTGATCGGGGCGCCTCCGGGCTATGTCGGCTACGAGGAAGGCGGTTATCTCACCGAGGCGGTGCGCCGCCGTCCCTACAGCGTGATCCTGCTGGATGAGGTGGAAAAGGCGCATCCAGACGTGTTCAACGTGCTGCTGCAGGTGCTGGACGATGGCCGCCTTACCGACGGCCAGGGCCGCACCGTGGATTTCCGCAATACGGTGATCGTGATGACCTCCAACCTGGGCTCGCAGTTGATCCAGGAAAATGCTGGCGAAACGGAAGCGGACTACCTGCAGATGAAAGCCGCGGTGCTTGGCGTGGTGCAGGCGCACTTCCGGCCGGAATTCATCAACCGCCTGGATGAGCTGGTGGTGTTCCGCCCCCTGGAGAAGCAGCAGATCCGCAAGATCGCGCTGATCCAGCTGACCTACCTGGAGAAACGCCTGGCCGAGCGGCAGCTCAAGCTGGAAATCGACGACAAGGCGCTCGATCTGCTGGGCAACGTCGGCTTCGATCCGGTCTACGGCGCGCGTCCGCTCAAGCGGGCGATCCAGCAGCAGTTGGAAAATTCGCTGGCCAAGGCAATCCTGGAAGGGCGCTTCGTATCAGGCGATACGATTGCGGTGGGTGCGGAAGGCGGGCATCTGGTTTTTCATCGGCACGCCTGATGCGCTGATCCTTCCGCTCTCCTACAGAGGGCGGGGCAGGGGGGCAGATCTGCGCAGGCCCCCCTGGGGGCGTCATTCCCGCGAAAGCGGGAATCCATCTTCGCTTTGCACCAGAGCAAATGGGTTCCCGCTTTCGCGGGAATGACGGCTCGAAGGATACTCGCGCAAAAAAAATCCCGGCGCGAGGCCGGGATTTTTGTGCGTACACCGCACAAGTGCTTGGCAGTGGGCTTGTTGAGTCACCAGTGATAGATCACTTTGGTGTAATAGTAACGCCCATTGAAGCCCGCGGGTGAAAAATTTGAGTAAGGAATGGTGCCGTTGACGTTGTTGGCGGCAATCGCCTTGTCCGGATAGCTGTTGCTGGCGTTGTCCACGCCCAGCGTAAAGGTCCAGTCGTCCAGGTTGTAGCTGCCGGCCAGGTCCAGCACCCACTGCGGACTGTAGGTCTGGTTGAGCAGGTACGAGCTGTTGCTGTAGGCAGTGAAGTTGCCATAACGGGTGAGATTGCCGTTGAACACCCAATGGCCCAGCGTGTAGTTCTCGTTGAGAATCAGCTTGCTGCGCGGCGTGGAGTTGGCGAGCAGGCCTTTGATGTCGCGATAGGTCACGCGCTGCAAATGCAGCCCCAGCGCGTCCAGTTGCGCTGGATTGGGCGCCACGTGCGTCACCTGCGTGCGGTTGTAGTTGTAGCTCAGGGTGCTGTCCAGCACGCCGGCATTGCCGAAGTTGGAGCGGAAGCTGGCCACCAGATCGCCGCCTTGGGTGCGCGTGTCCACGGCATTGGTGAAGTACTGCGCCGAGCTGTAAGCCACGTCGGTGACGCCGTTCGCGGCCAGATAAGCCACGATCGCCGGCTTGTTCAGGCCGCTCAGGGTGCTGGAAAGCACGATCCGGTGGTAGACGTTGATCTGGTAGAGGTCGAAGGTCAGTGTCAGCGGATCGATCGGGTTGAATACCGCGCCTACGGTGTAGTTGTGCGAGCGTTCCGGCCGAAGCGCTTGCGCACCCAGCAATTGCGCCACCGAATTGCCGACCGGCAGCAGGCCGGTCTGATAGATGCCAGGCGCTACGCCCGGGCCTGCGCTGCTCGGCGTGAGATACAGCGAACCGATCTGGGAATAGTCTTCCTGGGCGAGCGACGGCGCGCGGAAGCCGCTTGACACGCTGGCGCGCAGTGCAAAGCGGTCGGTAAAGTCATAGCGTCCGGCCAGGGCGCCGGACACCGTATTGCCGAAATCGTTGTAGTGCTCATGGCGCACGGCGAACGAGGTGCCAAGCTTGTCCGTGAGGTTGGTTTCCAGGCTCACGTACTGGGCCACATCACTGCGGCTCCACGAGCCGGTGTTTACCGGGCTGTAGCCGCTGAAGCCCTGGGCGCCGCCGCCTACGCCGGAGCTGCCCACGTAGTAGGAACTCGGATCTCCTGCGCTGATCCGGTAGGTGTCGCGTTGATACTCGCCGCCGAAGGCGAGCGTCACCGGGTTGGGTAGCCAGCCCAGGTTGAAGTCCTTGGCGATGTCGACATCCGCCAATTGCTGCGCGGACGAGACGATGCCGTCGAAGAAGCGGGTGGGCGTAAAGCCGAAGTCGTGCAGGAAAGCGTAGTTGGCGGTGTGGATGGTGTCGAGCGATACGCGGTTGCCGCCGTAGTTCGCGCTTACATCCCAGCGCCAGCCGCCGCTGGTGGTGCCGCGCACGCCGGCTACCAGCGACCGGTCGGTGCTGCGAGGCTGCAGCAGTGGCTGATAGCCTCCTGCATAAAGTGACGTGAGCGCTGCCTTCACCGAGGACGGATAGCCGAACGGATTGCGGTACAGCTCATCGGAATCGGCCTTGCGGGTACGATAGCTGCCGAACGCGTAGAACTGGATGTTGCTGGTGATGTCGTACTGCGAGTTCAGGAAGATGCTGTGCTGACTCACCGCCGGATCGCCGAACACCTGCTTCTCGCCCAGTTGCGGATAGCGGACGTCGGCGCCGCCGTGATTGGTCGGATCCTGATGCCCACTGTCCAGGGTGATGCGCAACCAGCCCTTGTCGCCGTTCAAGGGAATGCCGAAGTTGGCCGAACCGTCCCATTGCTTGCCGCCACCGCGCTGGTAACGGCCGCCGTTCAGTTCGATCGAGCCGCCTTTGTCGCCGTGCTTCAGGATGATGTTGATCACACCGGCAAGGGCGTCCGATCCGTACTGTGCGGATGCGCCGTCGCGCAGCACTTCGATGTGGTCGATCGCGGCCACGGGAATGGTGTTGAGGTCCACCGCGGCCGAGCCGCGCCCGATGGTGCCATTGACGTTCACCATGGCACCGCTGTGCCAACGCTTGCCATTCACCAGCACCAGCACCTGGTCTGGCGCAAGGCCGCGCAGCTGCGCGGGACGCTGCGCGTCGGTCGCGTCGGTGGCTGCGGGACGCGGGAAATTCAAGGAGGGAATCAGGCGCGCCAAGGCCGTGGACAGTTCGTTGGTGCCGGTGCTTTGCAGTGCCGAAGCGGGCACCACGTCGATCGGCGACAGCGAAGTGCTGTCGGTGCGGTTCTGCGCGCGCGTGCCGGTCACGATCACCGCCTGCAGATTTTTCGCATTGTTGGAAGGGGTGGAGGTATCGCTTTGCGAAGTGTTCTGCGCGTTGGCAGTGGAAGCGAGCGCGAGCAGAAGGGAGGCAGTGAGCAGCTTGGTGGCGATTTTGCCGGTGCGGTTCTTCCGAGACCCGCCCCGATAGGGCCGGTTATTGCCGTCATTCATGGATGGTTCCCCGATTTTTGTTATTGCTGCGCGGCAGCAATTGCAGATTAGTGACAATGCCGCCCGGCATCAATCAGCAATCGAACGAAAAACATTCCAAATGGAAATATCCATGCCGGACATGGGCTTGCCCCTTTTTGTAGGCTGGGATGGCAATCCCAGCATCGTATGTGCTGTGTACATGGCGATGCTGGGTTTCCCAACCCAGCCTACGATTGCCATCCCAGCCTACGCCGAAGGAGTGCGTTCAGAGGGTCCCTAGGCATGCTGTAACGCACGTTCTAAGATGCGGCGGCCTGAGGTGACTGCCGAGAGACTTGGCGGTTGAAACGGGAATCCGGTGCGCTGCTTGCGCAGTCATGCCGGAGCTGCCCCCGCAACGGTAGGCGAGCAATACGATCCACAACTGCCACTGTGCTGATGCATGGGAAGGCGTGGATCGGAGGGATAAGCCTCTGCTCGCAAGCCCGGAGACCGGCCACAGGCTGAAACCGTACAGGCGGAGGGCCTGCGTCGGGGCCGCTGCGTAAGTACCGGTGCCGCGTTTGCCTTCCTCCTGTCGCCTGTAACGCCTGGGCTTGATGCCATGGCATGCGGAGGAACCTATGAGCGAGCAACCATCGCGCGATCCGATGACGCCGGAAGAGCGGCATCGCGAACGCATGCAGCGCAAGAAGGAACTGGTCGATCGCAAGATCGCACGCGCCACCATCGACCGCGGCGTGCTGGTGGTGAACACCGGCAATGGCAAGGGCAAGAGCTCTTCCGGCTTCGGCATGCTGGCGCGTTCGCTGGGACACGGTTTCCAGTGTGGCGTGGTGCAGTTCATCAAAGGCACCTTCTCGACCGGCGAAGAAGCCTTCTTTCGCCACTTTGCTGGCGAGCAGCTCGACTACCACGTGATGGGTGAGGGCTTTACCTGGGAAACCCAGGACCGTGCACGGGATATCGCGGCAGCGCAGGCGGCGTGGAAGATCGCCGCGGGGATGCTGGCCGACCCGGCCTATGACTTCGTGCTGCTGGATGAACTGAACATCGCGCTGGTCAAGCAGTATGTCCAGCTCGAGCAGGTGCTCGAAGCCGTTGCCGCCCGGCCGCGGCGCCAGCACGTGGTGATCACCGGGCGCGGTGCGCCGGAAGGGCTGATCGCCGTAGCGGATACGGTGACCGAGATGCGAGTGGTGAAACATGCCTTTGATGCGGGCATCAAGGCGCAGCAGGGCATCGAGCTGTGACCATGCGCCGCTGTCCTGCCCTGTTGGTTTCCGCACCCGCCTCCGGGCAGGGCAAGACATCGGTGACTTCAGCGCTGGCGCGCTGGCACGTGCGACAAGGGCGACGCGTAAGGGTGTTCAAGACCGGCCCGGATTTTCTCGATCCCCTGGTGCTGGCACGTGCGGCAGGCACTCCGGCCTATCAGCTGGATTTGTGGATGTGCGGCGAAGCGGATGTGCGCCGGCGTCTGTTTGAGGCCGCCGCAGAGGCCGACCTGATCCTGGTGGAAGGTGTGATGGGTTTGTTCGATGGCGCGCCTTCCAGTGCCGATCTCGCGCAGCAACTGGGCTTGCCGGTGCTGGCGGTGATCGATGGTTCGGCCATGGCGCAAACCTTCGGTGCGCTCGCCTGTGGCCTGGCGACCTATCGCGAAGGGTTGTCGATGCATGGCGTGGCGGCCAATCGCATCGGCAGTGCTTACCACGCGCAGTTGTTGCAGGAGAGTCTGCCGCCTTCGCTGCATTGGCTGGGGGCCTTGCCGCGCGAAGACCAGCTCGCATTGCCGGAACGCCATCTGGGTCTGATCCCGGCAGGCGAGTTGTCCGACCTCGATGCGCGGCTCGACGGCTTGGCGCAAGCATGGGCGCAACATGCGGCGACCGCGCTGCCGCCACCCGTTGCATTCGAAGCGCAGGCCGCCGCCGCGGTGCCGCCGCTGTTGCAAGGCAAGCGCATTGCGATAGCGCACGACGATGCATTCTGCTTCGTGTATCCGGCCAATCTGGATCTGTTGCGCGCAGCGGGCGCGGAACTGTGCTTTTTCTCGCCTGTAGCCGGCGACGCGCTGCCTGGCTGCGATGCGGTGTGGCTGCCTGGCGGCTATCCGGAATTGCATCTGGCGGCCTTGTCGCAGCGCCATGATCTGCATGCCGCGTTGCGCGCACATCGTGATGCCGGCAAGCCGATGCTCGCCGAATGCGGTGGCTTGCTGTTTGCGCTGGACTCGCTGGCGGACTCGGACGGCCACGCCGCAAGCATGGCCGGCCTGTTGCCAGGGCACGCTGCAATGCAGTCACGACTGGCCGCACTGGGCCTGCAAGGCGCGGCGCTGCCGGAGGGCGAATTGCGCGGACATACGTTTCACTACGCGCAGGCATCCATCGATGCCGTGCCGCTCGCGCATGCGTTCAACCCGAACCATGGCCCGTGCAAGGAAGCGGTCTATCGCGACCGGCGGCTTACCGCCAGTTTCGTGCATTTCTATTTTCCCTCGAACGCGCTGGCCGCATTGCAGTTGTTCCTGCCATGAGTACCGTGCTGGCCATGCTTGCCGCCGTATGGCTGGACCGTTTGCTCGGTGAGCCGCGACGTGCGCATCCGCTGGTGGCCTTCGGCCGCATGACAAGTTGGGTCGAGCAGCATTTCTACGCAGACCTGCGTGCAAGCGGATTGCTTGCCTGGTCGCTTGCTGTGCTGCCATGCGTGGCTCTACTGACGATAGTGCAGCGAGTCGCACCCGTGTGGCTTGCCTGGTGCATGGATGTGGTCGTGCTCTACGCTGCGCTGGGTTTGCGTAGTCTGCGCGAGCATGCGCAACCGGTAGCGCATGCACTTGCAGCGGGCGAAATGGAGCAGGCCCGCAAGGCAGTGGGACGGATGGTCAGTCGTGACACGGCAGCATTGGCTGCCGGTCAGGTCGCTGCGGCAGCCACGGAGTCGGTGCTCGAAAACGGCAACGATGCGGTGTTCGGCGCCTTGTTCTGGTTCGCCGTCCTGGGTGCGCCCGGCGCGCTGCTCTACCGTTTGGCCAATACGCTCGACGCCATGTGGGGCTATCGCACGCCACGTTACGACCGTTTCGGCTGGGCCGCGGCGCGTATCGATGACGTACTGAATTTCATGCCTGCGCGGCTCACGGCTTTTACGTACGCCTTGTGCGGGCATTTCGAGGGTGCGATGCGTTGCTGGCAAACGCAGGCATCGCAATGGGACAGCCCTAACGCCGGGCCGGTCATGGCAGCAGGTGCGGGTGCGCTGGGGGTGAGGTTGGGTGGCGCTGCGCCTTATCACGGGGTGTGGGAGGCGCGGCCTGAACTGGGGGTAGGGGGCGCGCCGGACGCGGATGCTGTCCATCGCGCGTTGCGCTTGTTGCACCGGGGCGTCGTGCTTTGGCTCGCTGTCGCATTGTTGTTGGGCCTGGTGCTGCAAGGAGGCCTGCATGCTTGAGCACGGCGGCCGCTTGCGGCGCGCGGCGCATGAATACGGTATTCCGTTGGAAGCTTGGCTGGATCTGTCGACCGGCATCAGTCCTTTTGGGTGGCCGGTGCCGGATATCCCATCCGCTGCCTGGCGGCGCCTGCCCGAGGACGATGATGGCCTGGCCGAGGCGGCGCGTGCGTACTACGAAGCGCCGCAGCTATTGCCAGTAGCCGGTTCGCAAGCCGCCATCCAGGCGCTGCCGTGGCTGCGCGCTACATCGCACGTAGGGATCATTGCGCCGGGTTATGCCGAACATGCGCATGCATGGCAACGCGCGGGCCATCACGTGAAGACCCTGGCTGCAAGGGAGCTGCTGGCGAACATCGGTGCTTGGGATGTGCTGGTGCTGATTCATCCCAACAACCCTGGCGGCGATCGTTTCGCTGTGGAAGAACTGCTGATGGCGCATGCCGAACTGGCAGCGCGCGGTGGCTGGCTGGTGGTCGATGAGGCGTTCATGGACGTAGCGCCGCAGCAAAGCCTGTGCCGGTATACCGATCGCGCGGGTCTCGTCGTATTGCGCTCGGCGGGCAAATTCTTCGGCTTGGCAGGCGCGCGTGCCGGCTTCGTATGCGCATCGCCTGCCTTGCTTGAGTCACTGCAGGAACAATTGGGTCCCTGGGCATTGAGCGGGCCTGCTCGTTACGTATTACGGCAGGCGCTGACCGATCGCGCGTGGCAGGCGTCGGCACGCGTTCGCCTCTTGCGAACGAGCGAAAGGCTGGCGGTGTTGCTTGCTCGACATGGCTTGGCTCCTGCGGCAGGGTGCGGCTTGTTTCAATGGTGTCGGCACGATACTGCCGCTCGTATGCACCGCGCACTCGCCGAGCGCGGCATTCTTACCCGCCTGTTCGACGGGCCGCCAAGCCTGCGCTTTGGCCTGCCTCCTGACGAGGCTGCGTTCGAGCGTCTCGATCAAGCTTTGGCGGAGGTGTTGCGATGACCGCGCGCGTGCTGATGGTGCAGGGCTGTACGTCCGATGCAGGCAAGAGCACGCTGGTGACGGCATTGTGCCGATGGGCGTACCGCCGGCGCTTGCGCGTTGCGCCGTTCAAGCCGCAGAACATGGCGCTGAATTCGGCCGTGACGATGGACGGCGGAGAGATCGGGCGTGCGCAGGCCGTCCAGGCGCAGGCATGCGGACTGGAGCCAATGGTCGATTTCAATCCCGTGCTGCTGAAACCAAACAGCGATGTCGGCGCGCAGGTCATAGTTCACGGCCGCGCTGTGGCGAATATGGATGCGCGCGACTATCACGACTACAAGCGCCGTGCCTTCGAGGCGGTAATGGCATCACACGGGCGGCTGGCCGAGGCCTATGATGCCGTGATCGTCGAAGGCGCGGGCAGTCCCGCTGAAATCAACCTGCGCGATGGCGATATCGCCAACATGGGCTACGCCGAAGCAGTCGATTGCCCGGTGATCCTTGTCGCCGATATCGATCGTGGCGGTGTGTTCGCCCATCTCGTCGGTACGTTGGCCTTGCTGTCGTCCAGCGAGCGGGCGCGGGTGGCTGGCTTCGTGATCAACCGCTTTCGTGGCGATCTGGCTTTGCTGCAGTCGGGACTGGACTGGCTCGAACGGGAAACCGGCAAGCCGGTGCTGGGCGTTTTGCCTTATCTACCAGGCTTGCACCTGGAAGCCGAGGATGCTTTGCCGCAAGCGCAGCCGGAAAAAATGGCCGCGCCGTTGCGTGTGGCGGTGCCGGCCTTGCCGCGCATCAGCAACCACACCGATTTCGATGCATTGCGTGCGCACCCCGGTGTCGGCCTGCATTTCGTCGGCCTCGGGCAATCCCTGCCGGCTTGCGACCTCGTCATTCTGCCCGGCTCCAAATCCACGCGTGCCGACTTGGCCTGGTTGCGTGCGCAGGGCTGGGACGAAGCCATCGCACGACATCTGCGCTATGGCGGCAAGGTGCTGGGGATCTGCGGCGGCCTGCAGATGCTGGGACAAGCTGTGCACGATCCGCTGGGTATCGAAGGCGAGCCCGGTTCCAGCGCGGGGCTGGGCTGGCTCGATCTGGAAACCGCACTGCAGCCGCAAAAGCAGTTGTGTCGCGTGCAGGGTAGGCTGGCGTTTGCCGAGGCCCGCGTGCAAGGCTACGAAATCCATTGCGGCATCAGCCGGGGCGCGGGCCTGGCAAGCCCGTTCGCGCGCCTCGATGACGGGCGCAGTGACGGCGCGATTTCTGCGGATGGGCAGGTGATGGGCAGCTACCTGCACGGCTTGTTCGACGATCCGCAGGCTTTGTCCGCTTTGCTGCAATGGGCGGGTATGCGCCATGCCGCCGAGCTGGATATGCGAGCCTTGCGCGAAGCCGGAATCGAGCGCCTGGCGGATATGGTCGACGCGCATTTGCAGACGAATCTGCTCGAGCAATGGCTGGGGGTCACCGCATGCGTAGCCTGATACTCGGTGGCGCCCGCTCCGGCAAGAGCGCTCTGGCAGAACGCCTGGCCGTCGATAGCGGGTTGGAAGTCGTCTACATCGCCACCGCGCAGGCCGGTGATGGGGAAATGGCGGCGCGCATCGCCCATCATCGCGCGCGACGCCCACAGCAATGGTTGTGTGTGGAAGAGCCGGTTCATCTTGCCGGCGTGCTGCGCGAGTACGCGCGCGAGAATCGTTGCATCCTGGTCGATTGCCTTACGCTATGGCTCAGCAATCTGCTAGGCGCTGCGGATGAGCCGTTTTTTGCACGCGAGCGCGCCCGCCTGCTGGAGGCTTTGCCCGCTTTGCCCGGTGAGCTGCTGATGGTCAGCAACGAAGTCGGTCTTGGCATCGTGCCGCTGGGTGAATTGACGCGGCGCTTCGTCGACGAAACTGGCCGGCTGCATCAAGCAATGGCCGCGCTCTGCGAGCGAGTCGTGTTCGTGGCCGCAGGCCTACCTCTTGTCCTCAAAGGAACCATGCCATGAGTCTCGATTGGCTTTTCGCCCCTTGTGCGCAGCCCGCGGTCGAACAGACCGAAGCGGCGCGAGCGCATCAACTGCAATTGACCAAACCGCCGGGTTCGCTCGGCCAGCTGGAAGCGATAGCCATCCAACTCGCTTCCTTGCAGCGCACTGCCCAGCCGTCGGTGGATCGCGTGTGGATCAGCGTGTTCGCCGCCGATCACGGCGTGGCGGAGGAAGGCGTATCCGCCTTCCCGCAAGCCGTGACGGGCGAGATGGTGCGCAATTTTGCCAGTGGCGGCGCGGCGATCAGCGTGCTGGCGCGCAGCCTGGATGCCTGGCTGGAGGTGGTGAACCTGGGAACGGTGAATGATCCGGGCGAGATTGCGGGGGTGCGCCGCGCGATCATCGCGCCATCCACAGCGAATTTCTGTGTTGGGGCGGCCATGACCGAGGCACAGCTGGATGCGGCCCTCGAGGTTGGCGCGCAAAGCGTGCGAGCCGCGCAAAGGGCGGCGATACAACTGTTTATCGCGGGCGAAATGGGTATTGCCAACACGACGTCGGCGACAGCGCTGGCAAGCGCCCTGCTAGATGAGCCGCCTTCCTGTCTTGCCGGCGCCGGCACCGGCCTCGACGCAGCGGGGATCCAACACAAGGTAGCGGTGCTGGAGCGTGCGTTGGCGTTGCACGCCAACGCAAACAGCGTCCTGGAACAATTGCGTTGCCTCGGTGGCTTCGAGATTGTCGCGCTGGTGGGCGCTTACGTGGCGGCGGCGCAAGCTGGCATCCCGGTGCTGGTTGATGGCTTCATCAGCACCGCAGCCGCTTTGGCTGCGGCAACGATCCAGCCGGAGGTACGCCCCTGGCTGTTGTTTGCGCACCGCTCGAAGGAGCACGGCCACGCCCGTTTGTTGATAGCGTTGCAGGCAGAGCCGTTGGTCGATCTGGGCCTGCGCCTGGGTGAAGCCAGTGGAGCCGCTACCGTGGTACCTCTGCTGCGCCTGGCTTGCGCCTTGCACAACGGCATGGCTACTTTCGAACAGGCCGGCGTATCCAATGCCGATTGACTTGCTCCGCCATGGCGATACCGGGCAACGCAGCTACCGTGGCCAGCTTGATGATGCCTTGAGCGAGCTGGGCTGGTCGCAGTTGCGCGCGGCGGTTGAAGGGCGCGCATGGGATGGCATCGTTTCGTCATCGCTCCAGCGCTGCGCGGCGTTCGCGCAAGAGTTGTCGCTGGAGCGCGGCTTGCCATTGCGCATTGATGCACGACTTGCCGAATATCACTTCGGTGCATGGCAGGGCATGCCGATCGAGCAAATCGCGCAGGAGCAGGGCGATGCATTGGCGCGCTTCTGGGCCGATCCGGTGCAGCATCCGCCGCCGGGTGCGGAAACGTTTGCTGAATTTCACGATCGCCTGAGCGGGGCGCTCGACGACATCGCGGCGGATGCCGCGGAGCAACGAGTGCTGGTGATCACCCACGGTGGCGCGATTCGCCTGTTGCGTTGCCGGGCCGAGCGGCGCAGCTATGGCGATATGGCCAACATCGAAGTTCCGCATGCCTCGTTGCATCTCTTGCCCTGGCCGATGGCGGTATCCGCCTGATGCGCGCGCTGCTGCTGGCGATCGGCTTTCTTACACGGCTGCCGGTGCCGGCCCATGCGTATGACGATGCGCAGGCCAAAGCTGCGTCGCTGGCCTGGTACCCGCTGGTCGGGCTGTTGCTAGGCCTGCTGCTGGGGGTGCTGGCGTGGTTGCTGCGCGACACGCCCAGTTTGCTGGCAGCAGCCCTGCTGGCAGCGGCCTGGGTGGCGCTGACGGGCGCATTGCACCTGGATGGCCTGGCTGACAGCGCCGATGCCTGGATCGGCGGCATGGGCGATCGCGAGAAAACCCTGGCGATCATGAAGGATCCGCGCTCCGGTCCTGCCGGGGTGGTGGCCCTGGTGTTGGCGCTGCTGCTTAAATTCTCGGCCCTGGCCAGCCTGGGGCCGGCGCCATGGGCAGCGTTGCTGCTGACGCCGACCTTGGCGCGGGCAGGGCTTACCGCTTTGTTTCTCACTACCCCCTATGTGCGCAGCGGCGGACTGGGCTCGGCCTTGTCGGGCGCGCCTAGCCGGGCGTGCGGGCTCGCCTTGCTGCTCACTGCGGTGGGATGCGTGCTGTTTGGCAGCCGCGGCTTGCTGGCGTTTTTAGTGACCGCAGCCGTATTCGGACTATGGCGGCAGGCTTGTATGACCCGGTTGGGCGGCTGCACCGGCGATACGGCCGGCGCGCTGGCGGAGATGTTGGAGGTAGCGTTGCTAGTGGCTTTGGCCGTACGCTGAGGCAGGCCGTTGAAACCGGCCGTTCCGTCCCGATAATCACCCGCGACCATCGGCCCCGATGGCGTTTGCGCAGTCTTTCCCATGCCTATCTACGAATTCCAATGCAATGCCTGCGGTCATCGCTTCGATCGCCTGCAGAAACTGTCCGACCCCGATCCCTCCCACTGCCCCGATTGCGGTCAGCCGCAGGTGCAGCGCCAGCTCAGCGCGCCGCAGTTCCGTCTTGCCGGCGGTGGCTGGTACGAAACCGACTTCAAGAAGGACGGCGACAAGAAGCGCAACCTCGCCGGCGATGCCGGCACCGCCACAGCGTCTCCTGCATCGTCTGCGGAACCGAGTTCCAGTCCGTCGCCCGCACCAGCCCCGGCTCCGGCTCCGACGACGGCATCGACGACCTGACACAGACCGCAGTGCGGCCCCAACCTCGCCATGTGCCCGGGAATGCTAAGCTTCCGGGCCTTTTCCACGCTGATTCGCCGCCCCGGCGGCCCGGAGCATCAAGCGCATGCGCACGCATTACTGCGGCCTCATCAACGAGTCGCTGGTCGGACAGACCGTCACCCTGTGCGGCTGGGTCAACACCCTACGCCTGCAGAGCCACGTAGCTTTCGTCGACCTGCGCGACCATGAGGGCATCGCCCAGGTGGTGATCGAGCGCGAGAATGCCGACGCTTTCGCCGTGGCCGGCGAGCTGGGCTACGAGTATTGCCTGCGTGTCACCGGTAGCATCCGCAAGCGCCTCTCGGCCAACGACAAGCTGAAGACCGGCACGGTGGAACTGCTGGCCGAGCAGGTGGAGATTCTCAACGTCGCGAAGGATCTGCCGTTCGCCCTGCACGAGAACCCCAACGAGGACATGCGGATGACTTACCGCTACCTCGACCTGCGCCGTCCGGACATGCAGCAGACGATCCGCACCCGTATCCGACTGGTGCAGGCGTTGCGCCGTTACCTGGATATGCGCGGCTTCCAGGACCTGGAAACGCCGATTCTGACCAAGGCCACCCCGGAGGGCGCGCGCGACTACCTGGTGCCCAGCCGCGTGCACCCAGGGCAGTTCTACGCGCTGCCGCAGTCGCCGCAGCTGTTCAAGCAGATCCTGATGATGGCCGGCTTCGACCGCTACTATCAGATTGCCCGCTGCTTTCGTGACGAAGACCTGCGTGCCGACCGCCAGCCGGAATTCACCCAGCTCGACATGGAGTTCGCCTTCGTCGAAGAGCAGGACGTGCAGGGCTTCGTGGAGGCGATGATTCGCCAGGTGTTCAAGGAGGTGATCGGGGTGGAGCTGGGCGATCCCTTCCCGCGTATGACCTGGGAAGAGGCGATGCGCCGCTATGGTTCGGACAAGCCCGACCTGCGCATTGCGCTGGAGCTGGTCGATGTGGCTGACCTGCTCAAGCATGTTGAATTCAAGGTATTCGCCGAGCCGGCCAACGACCCGGCCGGCCGCGTGGCGGCGCTGCGCTTGCCGGGCGGGGCAGCGCTCAGCCGCAAGGAGATCGATCAGCTCACCGAATACGTCGCCAAATACGGTGCGAAGGGGCTGGCCTGGATCAAGGTGGAGGATCTCGCCAAAGGGCGTGATGGCATCAACTCGCCGGTGGCGAAGTTTCTGGACGACGCCGCGCTCGATGCGGTGCTCAAGGCTACCGGCGCACAGTCGGGCGACATGCTGTTCCTCGGCGCCGGCAAGTGGAAGACGGTCACCGATTTCATGGGCGCGCTGCGCCTGAAGGCCGCCAAGGACCGCGGCCTGGTGGAAAACAGCTGGAAGCCGCTGTGGGTCACCGACTTCCCGATGTTCGAGTACGACGAGGAAGAACAGCGTTTCGTCGCCCTGCATCACCCCTTCACGGCGCCGAAAGTGGACGACATCGCTGATCTGCGGGCGAATGCGGCGGGCGCGGTGAGCCGCGGCTACGACATGGTGCTCAACGGCAACGAAATCGGCGGCGGTTCGATCCGTATCCATCGTCCGGACATGCAGAGCGCGGTATTCGAGCTGCTTGGCATCGGCGCGGAAGAGGCGCAGATGAAGTTCGGCTTCCTGCTCAAGGCGCTGAAGTTCGGCGCGCCGCCGCACGGGGGTATCGCATTCGGCATCGACCGCATCGCCGCGTTGATGGCGGGCACCGAATCGATCCGCGACGTGATCGCGTTCCCCAAGACCACCAGCGCGCAGGACCTGATGACTGACGCGCCGTCGTTGGTCAACGATGCGCAATTGAAGGAACTGCATGTAGCGGTGGCCGTTGCGGAAAACGCGAAAGGCTAAGTTTCGATAGCCGCGATATTCCATGACCGAACACGTCATCCTGCTGCACGGCCTGTGGATGCGCGGCTTTGCGCTGGGCTTGCTGCATCGCCGCCTGATGGAAGAGGGTTTCCGCGTCCATCGCTTCGACTACATGAGCGTGGCGGCGAAGCAGGAGCGCGTCCTGGCCCGGTTGCACGCGAGCATGCTCGATTACGTGCCCGGCCCGGTGCACCTGGTCGGGCACAGTCTGGGTGGCCTGCTCGCCCTGCGCGCCTGCCTGGAGGCGCAAGACCTGCCGCCTGGACGCGTTGTCTGTCTTGGTTCACCCTTGAAGGGCAGCGCTGCGGCGCGCGCCTTTGCCCGTCTGTGGCGCGGCGGCGAGGTATTGCTGGGGCCTAACCGCGAACTGCTGGAACAGGGGCTGGAAGCCTGGAAAGGGCCACGCGAGGTGGGCGTGATCGCCGGCAACATGCCGATCGGCCTGGGCGCCATGCTCAGCCAGATCCCTGGTGACCACGACGGCACGGTGGCGGTGCAGGAGACCATGGTGCCGGGGCTGGCCGCCCATTGCGTGGTGGAAACCAGCCATACGGGGCTGCTGTTTTCGGCGGAAGTGGCGCGGCTGACGGCCAGTTTCCTGCGCGAAGGCCGTTTCGATCCCACTGCGAGGGGCCTCTTGTAGGCTGGGATGACCATCCCAGCATCGCTTGGCTGCTTGCTTGGCCATGCTGGGTTTCGCAATCCAGCCTACGCACTTCTGTTAGATCCCAACAAAGCCATGCATATCAGCATGTTGGGATTTACGCGCTCCGCAACGGCGATTCCATTCCCGCTTTCACACGAGGAGAGCAGGAAGGGAGATGGCGCAATGCAGTAAAATCCCCCGCTTTCCACATTCAGACCCAAGCCAGGTATCCCCATGGGTAGAGGCCCGTCCATCGAAGGTCGCAAGAATGCCGAAGACGCCAAGCGCGCCAAGGTGTTCACCAAGCTGATCCGCGAAATCACCGTAGCCACGCGAGCCGGCGTGCCCGATCCCGCGCTCAACCCGCGCCTGCGCACGGCTGTGGACAAGGCGCTGACCGCCAACATGTCCAAGGACACCATCGAGCGCGCGATCAAGCGCGGCTCCGGCGCCGACGGCGGCGCCAAGATGGAAGAGCTGCGCTATGAAGGCTACGGCCCGGGCGGTATCGCGCTGATCATCGAGTGCTTCACCGACAACACCACCCGGACCGTCGCCGATGTGCGCCACGCGCTCACCAAGCACGGCGGAAACCTTGGCACCAGCGGCTCGGTGGCGTTCCAGTTCACTCGCTGCGGCGAGCTGGTGTTTACCACCGGCGGTGACGAAGGGAAGGAAGAAAAGATCCTGGAAGCCGCGCTCGATGCCGGCGCCGACGACGTAGTCAACGAGAACGGCGAAAGCACCGTCATCTGCGCGCCGGAAAATTTCGAAGCCGTGCAGCAGAAGCTGGCCGAGGCCGGCCTCGACGCGCAGCACGCCGGCGTGGTGATGCGGCCCAACAACCGCACTGCAGTGGTGGGTGAAACGCTGGAAACACTCACCGACCTGCTGGAAAAACTCGATGCCCTCGACGACGTGAGCGAGGTGTATCACAACGCATTGCTGCCGGCTGAGTGACAGGCTTTCGGGCCCCGCTTCTCAATGATCCGTCCTCAATGATTCGTTCTCAATGATCCGTATCATCGGCATCGACCCAGGCAGCCAGCGCACTGGCATCGGCATCGTGGATGTCGATGCCGCAGGCAAGCTGTCGCATGTTTTCCATGGCGCGCTGATGGTGGCTGGCGAAGAGGATTTCACGCGGCGCCTGAAGCGCATTTTCGAAGGCGTGGACGAGATCATCAGCCTGCATCATCCGGTGGAGTGCGGCATCGAGCGTGTGTTCATGGCGCGCAATCCCGATTCAGCGCTCAAGCTCGGACAGGCGCGTGGCGCTGCGATCTGCGCGGTGGTCAATCGAGGCATTGCGGTGCATGAGTACGCCGCCACCGAGGTCAAGAAGGCGGTGGTCGGCGGCGGCCGCAGCGACAAAACCCAGGTACAGCATATGATCGGCGTACTGCTCGGCCTCAAGGGCCCGATCCAGGCGGATGCGGCCGACGCGCTGGCGATAGCCGTGGCGCATGCGCATACACGCTCCAGTCTTGAACGCGTGGGAATTCCGCGCACCGCATGGAGGCGACGCCGGTGATCGGACGACTCAGGGGCATACTTGTTTCAAAGCAGCCGCCGTGGCTGCTGGTCGAGGTCGGCGGCGTGGGTTACGAGTTGGAAGCGCCCATGTCGACCATTTATGACCTGCCGGCCACCGGCAAGGAAGTCACGCTGCTGACTCACCACGCGGTGAAAGAAGACAGTGTGGCGCTGTACGGCTTTCTGCACGAATCGGAGCGGGTTTCCTTCCGCAACCTGCTGAAGGTCAGCGGTATCGGCGCGAAGACCGCGCTGGCCGTACTGTCGGGCGTATCCACCCAGGATTTCGCCCGGCTGGTGCAGGCGGGCGACGTAGTGGCGCTTACCAAGATCCCGGGCATCGGCAAGAAGACGGCCGAGCGCATCGTGGTGGAGCTGCGCGATCGCGTGGACGGCCTCGGTGTAAGCCTGCCTGGCCTTGCGGCGGCGGGGGCTCCAGCCGATCCGGCCGCCGAAGCCACCGTGGCGCTGCAGCAGCTTGGCTACAAGCCGGCCGAAGCAAGCAGGCTGGTGCAAAAAGCGGTCGAGCCAGGCGACAGCGCCGAAACCATTATTCGCAAGGCGCTACGCGCCGCACTGGGGAGTTGAATCGTGGGGACTCATCAAGGATTGAGCGAAGCCGATGCCAAGAAGCGACTGGCTGCGCTGTCGCTGGGCGCGATCGGCGTGGTGTACGGTGACATCGGCACCAGCCCGCTGTACACCCTGCAGACCACGCTGAGCCATGATGGCATGCATCCCACGCCGGAGAGCATCTACGGCGTGCTGTCACTGATCTTCTGGGCGCAGATCATCGTGGTGTCGCTGAAGTACGTGCTGTTCATCATGCGCGCCGACAACAAGGGCGAGGGCGGCATCATGGCGCTGATGGCACTGGCGCTGCGTGGCGTGGGTGGCCAGCCCAAGCTGCGCTGGCTGCTGGCGATCATCGGCATCTTCGGCGCTTCGCTGTTCTACGGTGACGGCGTGATCACGCCGGCCATCTCGGTGTTGTCCGCCGTGGAAGGCGTGAAGGTGGCGGCACCCGGATTGGCCCGCTGGGTGGTGCCGGTCACGGCGGTGATCCTGTTCTTCCTGTTCGCGCTGCAGCGGCACGGCACCGACCGCGTGGGCAGGCTGTTCGGTCCGGTGATGGTGATCTGGTTCATCGTCATTTCCGTACTTGGCGTGCGCATGATTCTGACCGCGCCGCAGGTGTTGTACGCGCTCAATCCCTACTACGGTGTGCGTTTCTTCATGACGCATGGCATCCAGGCGTTCGTCGCGCTGGGCGGCGTGGTGCTGGCCCTGACCGGCGCCGAGGCGCTGTATGCGGACATGGGGCACTTCGGCAAGCGACCGATCCGGCTGGCTTGGTTCAACTTCGTGCTGCCCGCGCTGGTACTCAACTACTTCGGGCAAGGTGCACTACTGCTCAACGATCCCGGCGCCATTGACAATCCGTTCTTCAAGACCGTGCCTTCGATGCTGCTGTATCCGATGATCGCACTGGCCACGGTGGCGACGGTGATCGCTTCGCAGGCGGTCATCTCCGGCGCGTTCTCGATGACGCGCGAAGCGATGTCGCTGGGCTATTCGATGCGCATGCCGGTGGTGCATACCTCGCGCGAGATGTCCGGCCAGATCTTCGTGCCCTGGATCAATGCGTTCCTGTTGGTGATGGTGCTGCTCGCCGTGCTCGGCTTCCGCAGCTCCGACAGCCTGAGCGCGGCTTATGGCATAGCGGTGACCGGTACCATGACCATCACCACCGTGCTGGCCTTGTTCGTGGCGCGCCACCAATGGGGCTGGCGCGTGCCGGTCCTACTCATCGTCGGCGCCATCCTGCTCACCATCGACATCTCGTTCTTTGCCGCCAACCTGATCAAGGTGGAGTACGGCGGCTGGTTCCCGCTGGTGCTGGGTCTTGGCGTCTTCATCATCATGACCACCTGGCGCCGCGGCCGCGAGCTGGTGGTGCGTGAGATCAAGCAGGGCGGCCTGGCGCTGTCGCCCTTCATCGACAACATCACCGAGCATCCGCCGCTGCGCGTGCCGGGCACTGCGGTGTTCCTCACTGCGAACCTGCAGGCCGTGCCGCATGCGCTGCTGCATAACCTCAAGCACAACAAGGTGCTGCACGAGCGCAACGTGATGCTGACGGTGGATATGCTGGAAATGCCGGTGGTGGATGCGGGAGAACGGATTCATCTGTCGCCGCTGGGCAGCGATTTCTACAGCCTTGAACTGCGCTTCGGCTTTGCCGAGGACCCGAACATTCCGCTGGTGCTGTCCAAGTGCGCCAAGAGCGGCCTGCCGTTCGACCTGATGGACACCACCTTCTTCCTGTCGCGCGAGAACATCGTCGCCGACAAGCGCCGCCCTGGCATGGCGCTGTGGCGTGACCGGCTGTTCGCTTTCCTCTCGCGTAATGCGTTGCCGGCGACGGCGTTTTTCCAGATTCCCGGCAATCGCCTGATCGAGTTGGGCACGCAGCTGGAGATTTGACGAAAGCGGGAAGCGTGGCTGCCGCGTAGGCTCAGGATGCCAATGGTAGGCTGGGTTGCGAAACCCAGCATTGCCATGCACGCACCCGCAGCGATGCTGGGATTGTCATCCCAGCCTACCCACTAAACCCCTGCGCTCAGCCATAATCGCATCATGTCCGATCACCGCATCATCACTGCCGCCTCTCAGCTCGACGATGAAGCGCTGGAGGCTTCGATCCGCCCCAAGCGGCTCAACGAATACCTGGGTCAGCAGGCGGTGCGCGAGCAGCTGTCGATCTACATCGAAGCGGCGAAGCGGCGCGGTGGCGCGCTCGATCATGTGCTGATCTTCGGGCCGCCCGGCCTGGGCAAGACCACGCTGAGCCATGTCATTGCCAACGAACTGGGTGTGAACCTCCGCTCCACTTCCGGTCCGGTGCTGGAGCGCGCCGGTGATCTGGCCGCGCTGCTGACCAATCTCGAAAAGAACGACGTGCTGTTCGTCGACGAGATCCATCGCCTTTCGCCGGTAGTGGAGGAAGTGCTCTATCCGGCGATGGAGGATTTCCAGATCGACATCATGATCGGCGAAGGTCCGGCCGCGCGTTCGATCAAGCTGGATTTGCCGCCGTTCACCCTGATTGGCGCCACCACGCGCGCGGGTCTGCTGACCGCGCCCTTGCGTGACCGTTTCGGCATCGTGCAGCGCCTGGAGTTCTATTCGCCCGATGAACTCGCCGCGATCGTGCGCCGCTCGGCACGCATCCTCGGCATCCCCTGCGAAGTGGATGGCGCGCAGGAAATCGCGCGGCGTTCGCGTGGTACGCCGCGCATCGCCAATCGCCTGTTGCGCCGCGTGCGCGACTACGCGGAAGTGCGCGCAGGGGGACAGATCACGCGCGCGGCGGCACAGGCCGCGATGGAGATGCTCAAGGTCGACGCCGAGGGTTTCGACGAGCTGGACCGCCGCCTGCTCGCCACCATCATTGAGAACTTCGATGGCGGCCCGGTAGGCGTGGAGTCACTGGCTGCCGCGCTCAGCGAAGACCGTGGCACGCTGGAAGACGTAGTCGAACCCTATCTGATCCAGCAAGGCTTCCTGGTGCGCACGGCGCGTGGCCGCATGGCCAGCGCCAAGGGCTGGCGGCACCTCGGGCTTACGCCACCCCCGCGACAGCCGCAGCCGGGCGATTTGTTCCAGGGCGGTCCCGATGTCTGATTCCCAGCCCTTTGCCTGGCCGGTACGCGTGTACTGGGAAGACACCGACGCCGGCGGCGTGGTGTACCACGCCAGCTATCTGCGCTTCATGGAGCGGGCCCGCACGGAATGGCTGCGCCGGCTGGGCGTCGATCAGCTGGCGTTCAAGCAGGCGACCGGGCTGGCCTTCATGGTGCACCGGATGGAGATCGATTTCCTCCGGCCCGCCCTGCTGGACGATGAACTGGCGGTGGCGGTGGAAGTCAAAGAACGGCGTTCAGCCAGTATTCTTTTCGCACAATCGATTACCCGGGCGGATGGCGCCGTGCTGATCCAGGCGCAAGTACGTGCGGCTTGCGTGGATCTGGCAAGGATGCAGCCGGCCCGGATCCCGGAAGACATCATAGGCCGGATCGGTCAGGGTTGATCCCTGTTCGGCCCCAAGCCAGGTAATAGCCCTACGCGGTGGAGAGCCCCCAACCCATGAACGGTGGATTGAACGTATTTGAGATCGTTTCGGACGCAAGCTGGCCAGTGAAGCTGGTGATGCTGGCGTTGCTGGTGTTCTCCTTCCTGTCCTGGGTGATCATCCTGCGCAAGTATGCGCAGCTCAAGGCCGCGATGCAGAACGCCGAATCCTTCGAGGAGCGCTTCTGGTCCGGCGCAGACCTGGCGCAGCTGTTCCGCGAAGTGAGCAACAACGGCGGCGACACCGGCGGCATGGAGAGCATCTTCGAATCGGGCTTTCGCGAATTCGTGCGGCAGCGCCAGCGCCGCGGTGCCGATGTGCGCACGGTGATCGAGGGGTCCGAACGCGCGATGCGCGTGGCCGGCACCAAGGAGGTCGGCACGCTGGAGCGCAACCTGGAATTCCTCGCCAACGTGGGCTCGATCAGCCCGTATGTGGGCCTGTTCGGCACCGTGTGGGGCATCATGGGCGCCTTCCAGGGCCTGGGTGAAATGAAGGACGTCACCATTGCCGTGGTGGCGCCGCACATCTCCGAGGCGCTGATCGCCACCGCTATGGGCCTGTTCGCCGCGATTCCGGCCGTCTGGGCGTACAACCGCTACGCCAACAAGGTGGAGCGTGTCGCCTCGCGCTACGAGGTGTTCCAGGAAGAATTCTCCTCGGTGCTGCAACGGCAGATCCAGATCGACGAAAACCACTGACGAGGCCGCGACCATGCTCAGTTCCGCGCGCCACAAGCGTTTAAAGCTCAAATCCGAGATCAACGTCGTGCCCTACATCGACGTGATGCTGGTGCTGCTGATCATCTTCATGGTCACCGCGCCCATGCTCAACGCCAACGTCGATGTCAACTTGCCGCAGGCCAACGCCAAATCGCTGCAGGACAAGAAGGAGCCGGTGATCGTCTCGGTAGACAACCAGGGCCACATGTACCTCACCCTGGGCACCACCAAGAAAGAGCCGATCGAAGCGGATGCGCTCAAAGTTAAGGTTGGCGCGTTCGTCAAGCAGAATCCGGACGTGAGCGTGCTGGTCGCGGGCGACCGCGACGGCAAGTATGAAGGCGTCTATCAGGTGTTGGCCTTGTTGCAGCAGGCTGGCGTAGCCAAGGTCGGTTTGATGAGTGCGCCGGAGTCGGGCAGCCCGAATGGAAGACCGTAATCCCAAGGGCACGCCCCTGGCGGTCGTGCTATCGGCCGTGCTGCATCTGGGCATCGTGGCCTTTCTGTTCCTGGCCATGTTGCCGTGTACGTCGTACGAGAAATTCCTCACCGAACTGCATCTGCCCAACCCGATCACCTGTACGCCGCCGCCGCTACAGCTTAGCGGTCCGGTGATCGAGGCCACGCTGATCGGCAATACCGCTGCGCCGCCGCCGAAGTCGGAGAAGGTGAAGCCGGTACCGAATACGGTGCCGCCGCCGCCCTCCGTGCCGCCGCCGCCGCCCCCGCCGGTAGTGGTGCCCAAGCCGAGCCCGTTGCCGCCGCCGCCGGAACACCCGGACGTGGTGGACCAGGAAAGGGTGACGCAAGAGGGCCTGCAGAAGGCAGAAAACGCCAAGAAGGAGCAGGAGGAGAAGCAGCGCCAGCGTCAGGCTGAGCTGGACGCCCAGGCGGCCAAAAAGAAGGCCGAGCAAGAGAAGGTCGACGAGCTGTTCAAGCAGCTCGACAATGCTTCGGCGCAGACGCAGAAGTTGGACAACAAAGCCAAGCAAGCGAAGCAGCAGATGGCTGATCTGAAGAACGCCAAGGTCAATGGCTTGGAGAATCTGCCGAACGCGGACCAGCGCATGACCGGCAACAACTCCAATAGCACGCTGATGTCGCAATACCTGGCGGCAATTCGGAACACCGTCACGCAGAATTGGATCAGGCCGGATAACATGCCGAACGCTCCGTGCGTGGTTCATATCGTGCAGAGCCCCGGTGGCAACGTGATGAGCGCCAGGGCATCGTCCAGCTGTCCGTATGACGCGGCCGGCAAGAAATCCGTAGAAGATGCCGTACTACGCGCGCAACCGCTGCCTTATCAGGGCTTCGAAAGCGTGTTCCAGCGCGAACTCGACTTTACTTTCACTCCGCAGTGAGCATTCCCATGCGCAGATCATCCCGATCACTAGTTACCCTCATCCTGCTGCTGATCGCGGCCTTGGTTACGGGGCCGGCCTTTGCACAGGCGTTGAACGTGCAAATCGTCGGCGGCACCAAGTCGGCCACACCGGTGGCCGTAGTGCCCTTCGCCCAGCAAGGTGCACCGCTGCCCACCGACATTGCCGACGTGATCCGCAACGATCTCAACCGCTGCGGCAAATTCCGCTCGCTGGCGGTGAGCGAAATCGTCGAGCAGCCGAACCAGGGCTCGGACATCAAGTTCGCGACCTGGCGCCTGCTCAAGCAGGACTACATCGTGATTGGCCGCATCAAGGATGCCGGCAACGGCATGGTGACGGTGGAATACGAACTGTGGGACGTCAACCGCCAGCAGCGCCTGCTGGGTGAGGCCATGTCGCCCGCTTCCACCAGCGATCTGCGTAATGTCGCGCACCAGATCGCGGACAAGATCTTCCAGCAGATCACCGGAATCCCTGGAGCGTTCTGGACACGCATTGCCTACGTGACCATGGTCGGCAGCGGCAACAGCGCCAACTATTCGCTGATCGTGGCCGACTCGGACGGCTACAACCCGCAGGTGGTGGCCCGCTCGCACGAGGCGCTGCTGTCGCCCAAGTGGTCGCCGGATGGCAGCCGCATCGCCTACGTGTCGTTCGAAAGCGGCAACTCGGCGGTCTACATCCAGAACATCGGTACCGGGGCTCGCCAGCTGATTTCGGGCCGCGCCAAGGGCATCAACAGCGCGCCGGCCTGGTCGCCGGATGGCACCAAGCTTGCCTTGTCCCTGTCCTATACCGGCAATCCCGAGATCTACGTGATGGACCTGGGCAGCCGCCAGGAGACCCGCCTGACCCGCAGCATGGCCATCAATACCGAGCCGGTTTGGGCGGCGGATGGCCAGAGCATCTATTTCACCTCAGACCGCTCCGGCAAGCCGCAGATCTACCGCGTCTCGGCCGGTGGCGGCACGCCCGAGCGCATCAGCTTCCAGGGCCAGCAGAATCTGGACGCCTCGGTCAGCTATGACGGCAAGCAGATTGCCATGGTGCAGGCCAACGGGAACGTGTATCGTATCGCCATCGTGGACCAGAGCCTGGGTGGGCAGCTGCGCTTCATCTCGCCGGGTCCGATTGACGAATCGCCAAGTTTCGCGCCAAACGCCAGCATGTTGATCTACGCCGCCACCGATGGAGCTCGAGACGTGCTGTATGCCGTTTCGAATGACGGCATGGTGCGTCAGCGTCTGGCGCTCGCCGATGGCAACGTCCGCGAGTCGGCCTGGGGACCTTATCGCAAGCAGTGATCCGACCCGGCCGTGCGACCCTAAAACCACGGCCGGATGACCCGAAGAGGGCCTGGGGTACGAGAGTGCTCCGGCCATGACCGGCGTGGTGGTTTGCCATGCCTGTTTTACTGGCCTGTGCAGTACAATGCGTGGCCATGGTTTGAAAGTGCAAGAAAAAATAAAACAACAGCCGGTATACCGGCGATGGCTGTCCCGTAACCGCAATCGTCATTGACTGTCGGAAATCAAACCCGTTTGAAGGAACGTCACCCATGAATAAGACCGCTCGTATCGCCCTGGTCGCCCTGCTCTGTGTCGGTGCGGCCGCCTGTACCAAGAAGCAGGAAACGAAGCCCACGACTCCGCCGCAGGAAACCCAGGCGGTCACCCCGGCCCAGCCCGGCGCTAACAAGTACACCGCGGCCGACCTCGACACCGACGCTTGCCTGAAGCAGCGCGTTGTCTACTTCGACTTCGACAAGGACGAAGTGAAGCCGGAGTTCCAGCAGATCATGCAGTGCCATGCCAAGTTCCTGCAGGACGTGCCGACCTCGCGCATGCGCCTGGAAGGCAACGCCGACGAGCGTGGTACGCGTGAATACAACCTCGGCCTGGGCGAGCGTCGTGCCAACGCCGTGTCCAGCGCGCTGCAGGCCAACGGCGGTTCCGCCAGCCAGGTCAGCGTGATCAGCTACGGCAAGGAAAAGCCCGTGTGCCGCGAGCACAATGAGGATTGCTGGAGCAAGAACCGTCGCGTTGAGATCGTCTACACGGCGACCTGATGGTGATTCGGTTGGCTAAGCGTTTCTCAGCCAATCTCAGCATGGCGGGCGCCCTGGCGTCCGCCATGCTGTTTATGGCGCCCGCGCACGCCCAGAGTTCTCCCATGAGCCTGGCCGACCGCGTCGCGCGTCTGGAACAGCAACAGCAAGGCCAGGACCAGAACAAGGTCAATCAGCTCAATCAACTGCAGCAGATGCAGTCGATGATGCAGCAGATGCAGGGCCAGATCGAAGAACTGCAGCATCAGGTGCAGTTGCTGCAGGATCAGACCAAGACCCAATACGGCGACCTGGACAGCCGTGTCGGTCGAATCGAAAAGCAGGGCAGCGCCAGCCCGGCGCCCGCAACCACCAGCCTGGCCCCAGCAAACGTATCGGTGCCCGGCAACGCGGCTTCCGTTGCGCAACCGGCAGCGCCTGCGGCTCCGGCCGAATCGGCCGCCGAGAAAGCCGCCGCCCTCAATGCCTACAACACCGCGTTCAAGTCGCTGCGCGCAGGCGATTACGTAGCCTCGTCGCGCGGCTTTCGCGAGTTCATCCAGAAATATCCCAACGACACGCTTACGCCGAATGCGTTCTATTGGCTGGGTGAGTCGTACTACGCCACCACCAACTACCAGGTTGCCGTGGAAGCGTTCAAACATCTGTTGAGCCAGTACCCGCAGAGCGAAAAAGCAGCGGATGCCACACTCAAGCTTGGCTACAGCCAGCTGGAAATGAAGCAGACCGAAGAAGGGGTCGCCACGCTGAAGTCGGTGGTGAGCAAATATCCCAACTCCAATGCGGCCAAGCTGGCCCAGGAGCGCCTGCACCGTCTCTCTCCACAGACGGCTCGGTGAGGGTAGGGCGGTGAGCGGCAGTCCGATGAACGTGGAAACCGCCACGTCGGCCCAGCCTGCGGCCGAGCGCCTGCGCATCACCGAGATCTTTCATTCGATCCAGGGCGAAGCCGATGCGATCGGCTGGCGCACTGTCTTCGTGCGCCTCACCGGCTGCCCGCTGCGCTGCGTGTGGTGCGATACCGAGTATTCGTTCTATGGCGGCAACTGGCGTGATATGGACAGCATACTCGCCGAGGTCGCTTCGCATGGCGCCTCCCACGTATGCGTGACGGGCGGTGAGCCGCTGGCGCAGAAGCGTTGCCTGATCTTGCTGCGCAGGCTCTGCGATGCCGGTTACGAAGTCTCGTTGGAAACATCCGGCGCGCTGGATGTTGCCGCTGTCGATCCGCGCGTGCGCAAGGTGATGGATCTGAAGGCGCCGGATTCCGGTGAGGCGCAGCGCAATCTTTGGTCCAACCTCGATCATCTGCTGCCGCATGACCAGCTGAAGATCGTGATCGCCAGCCGTGCCGATTACGAATGGGCGCGCGACGTGGTGGCTAAACATAGCCTCGATGCGCGCTGCATGGTGTTGTTCTCGCCCGTGCATGGGGCCGTCGAGCCGCGCGTGCTGGCGGAATGGATCATCGAAGACAAATTGCCGGTGCGTTTTCAGCTGCAGTTGCACAAGCTGCTGTGGAATGACGCGCCGGGGCATTAGCGCCCCTGCTTACGGGGTGTGTTCACTTGCCCAGTCGTCATTCCGGCGCAGGCCGGAATCCAGTTGAATACGTTGTGCGCAGCACGCAAAGCCTTTAAATCGTGTGCTTCGCACGTCATATTTGACTGGATTCCGGCCTGCGCCGGAATGACGGTGTGAAGCTTCCTCGAGCCTGGGGAAAGATAAACCTGCGCCCCGGCCTGTGTTGCCGGCAGCGTTCCCGGCCGGTGACCGGCCGTTCTTCTGCATTGGGATTGCCCTATGTCATCCACCACCCGCAAGGCCGTCATCCTCGTTTCCGGAGGCATGGATTCGGCTGTCACCATCGCCCTCGCGCGCGAACAGGGTTATGAGGTTCACGCACTGAGCGTTGCCTATGGCCAGCGCCACAGTTCCGAGCTGGACGCGGCTGCGCGTGTCGCGCGCATGCTCGGCGCGGTCGAACACAAGACCGTGCACGTGGATCTGCGCAGCATCGGCGGCTCCGCGCTCACGGCGGACATCGAGGTGCCCGAGCAGGGCGGTGACGGCATTCCCGTTACCTATGTGCCGGCGCGCAACACCATCATGCTTTCAGTGGCGCTGGGCTGGGCCGAAGTGCTGGGTTCCACCGACATCTGGTGCGGCGTCAATGCCGTGGATTATTCCGGTTACCCGGACTGTCGCCCGGCCTTCGTCGAGGCCTTCGAGCGGCTTGCCAATGTAGCCACCAAGGCCGGCGTGGAAGGCGCTGGCATCCGCGTCCACGCGCCGCTGATGGCAATGAGCAAGGCCGACATCGCCCGCGAGGGCCAGCGCCTGGGGGTGGACTTCTCCGCCACGGTGAGCTGCTACCAGGCCGATGCCGAAGGGCGCGCTTGCGGTCGCTGCGATGCCTGCCGCTTGCGTGCGCAGGGCTTCCGTGAGGCTGGCCTGCCCGATCCCACCCGCTACATCTGAGCTGTCGCTGCCGGCATCGCTTGTGCCCGGGAGCTTCAGCCCATAAAATTACCAACTCACTTTTTTACGGGCCGTTAGCTCAGCCGGTAGAGCAGCGGACTTTTAATCCGTTGGTCGACAGTTCGAATCTGTCACGGCCCACCAACTGCAAACCCGCAAGGCGAAACGCCTTTGCGGGTTTCTTTTTGCCCTGAAAACGGGCGCTCGGCCTGCGTGGAAGGCGGTTGCGTAGGCTGGGTTGCGAAACCCAGCATCGCCATGCTGCAGCGCACGCGATGCTGGGATTGTCATCCCAGCCTACCCGTCGCCTACGCCATCGCCGTGCAAGTCATTCATGCTCAGGCAGCGCTAGCGTGTAGCCGTAAACCAAGTGCTCGAACCACTTTGAGCAAGGTGGCGAAATCAGGATTGCCTTCTCCCGATAGCGCCTTGCAACGGCTCTTGCGAGACAAACCAGCATCACGCGCAACCCTGGACATGCCTTGGGCGCGGGCAATGTCGCCTAGTGCTTTCGCAATGAAGGCCGCATCGCCATTGCTTGCAGCGATACAGACATCGAGATAGAGCGCCATTTCCTCTGGTGTCTGCAGGTGGTCCGCGAGATCGAAAGGAACGGCCCCGAGGTTCTGGTTGCTCATGGCGTTACCCGTAGTCGTCAGGGAATGGCAGTCTGGCGGCGTATCCGGCGCACGGGCATCAGGCGGAGGATCGCCGCGCTGTAGTGAGAACTTGCAAAAGACGGGAGACGGAGGCTTACAACAACCCGCCTCAGGAGCGGTTCCCCGCGTCATCCGTATGTGACGCCGACGGATGCCAGCGCGACTTGAGCCGCTCCATGGCCAGCGGCACCAGCGAAAGCAGTGCCAACACACAAAGTGGCGCAATCACGCTAGGATCGAAGATCAGGCCAAGACCCAGCTTCTGTCCGTGGGCCAGCGCACGCCCGAGGCCGGCACCCACCGAGGTCTCGAAGACCAGCATGACGGTGCCGCCGAACCAGGTGGCGCCCAGGAACAACCACAGCGGGCAACGCAGCCAGGCAAGCGCCATGGTGATCAGGCCGAACGGTGCCACCGGCACGAGACGCAGGAACAGCGTGTAGACCTTAGGGTGGCGTTCGAAGCCGTGATGCAGCTTCTCCACTATGGCAGGCGGATGCTTGCTGCCGGTACCAAACGCGTAGCGGCTGGCGAGGAACAGGATGAGCGAGCCCAAGGTGAGCCCGATCGAAGAATAAGTAGTGCCTTCAAGGATGCCGAACGCGAATCCGCCGGCCAGGATCAGCACGATGGTCACCGGTACACCCGTGCACGTCGCCAGCACCAGCAAGCCGACATAAACGAGCCGGCTCATCCAGGGATGCTCGGCAATGCTCGCGCGCATTTCGTGCTGGTGCGCGACCAACTGCTCGGGATGGACGCGATCGAACACCCCTGAAGTGAGCAACACCATCCCCGCCGCTATCAGCAGCAATAGTGGCAGGGTCGCGCGCAGCCGGTTCAATAGCTCTCTCCCCTGGCACCGTATTCAGCCAGTACCGCGCGCGCCTGGTCGCGCAGGATGTCGCGCCGAACCGTGATGCCACGACGTTCCAGTTCACCTGCCCAGTCGGCCGGCAGCGGGCCCTCGTCGAAGCTGGTGAGTGCTTCCACATCCTCTCCGCGTGCGCCGATCAGCAGGGTGTCGACGCCGGCCCAGAAGGTGGCACCGTAGCACTGGCAGCAGGGCTGCGCGCTGGTGGCGAGCGTGTAGTGGCCGCCCTGTTCGTTCAGGCGGTAGCTGGCCAGGCGCTGCTGGGCGGCCATGTAGGCCAGCATTTCGGCGTGGGCTACCGAGCAGCTCTGTGGAATGACGCGGTTGACCGCTGCCGCGATCAGGCGCCCATGCTCATCGAACACGGCGGCGCCAAATGGGCCGCCCTGGCCGTGTTCGATATTGCGACGCGACAGCTCGATCGCCAGCCTCACGCGCTCCTCGTCTGTCAGATAGCGCCGGCTGGTGTCGGCGGCTTCTTCGATCCAGGGCGGCAGGGTGAGGTGGATCTGCAGCGGCAACATCATGCGCTTTGCTTGGCCCAGGTGTCGCGCAGGGTCACCGCGCGGTTGAACACCGGCACCTCCGCGCGATGATCCAGGCGATCCGCCACGAAGTAGCCCAGGCGCTCGAACTGATAGCGCTGCTCGGGCGCCGCCGCGGCCGCGGCAGGCTCCAGCCAGCCGCGCACGATGCGCTTGGCGTCCGGGTTGATGTGCTCGATCCAGCTCTTGCCGTCGCTTTCGTCGTCTGGCGTCGGTACGTTGAACTGGCGATCGTACAGGCGGATCTCGGCCGCAACGCCATGCCTGGCGCTGACCCAGTGGATGGTGCCCTTGACCTTGCGGTCCGCGCCGGGCATGCCGGAGCGCGATTCGGGATCAAGCGTGCAACGCACTTCGCTCACGCTGCCGTCGGCGGCTTTGATGACCTCAACGCACTTCACGATGCCCACCCCGCGTAGGCGAACCTCGCCTTCGGGTTTCAGGCGATGGAAGCCTTTCGGCGGCACCTCGGCGAAATCCTCGCGCTCGATCCACAGCTCGCGTGAAAACGGTACCTGGCGCGAGCCGAAGCTCTCATCCTTGGGGTGGTTGGAGAAGCTCAGCGATTCCTCGTGAGCGTCCGGCAGGTTGGTGATCACCAGCCTGAGCGGATCGATCACGGCCATCCGGCGTGGCGCGCTGGCGTCCAGGTCTTCACGCACGCAGTTCTCAAGGATGGCGTAATCGATCACGCTGTTCTGCTTGCTTACGCCCAGGCGCTCGATCAGGAGGCGAATGCCACCCGGCGTGAAACCACGGCGGCGCAGGCCGCGCAGGGTGTTCATGCGCGGGTCGTCCCAGCCGTCGACCAGGCCCTCGTTCACCAACTGGGCCAGCTTGCGCTTGCTGGTGATGCAGTAGCTGAGGTTGAGGCGCGAGAACTCGATTTGGCGTGGCTTGGCCGGTTCGGTGTGGAAGCCGGCCTGGCGCATGTGTTCCCACAGTTCCGGGTGGCTAGGCAGGTCGACTTTGTCCACGAACCAGTCGTAGAGCGGGCGGTGATCCTCGAACTCCAGCGTGCACAGCGAGTGGGTAATGCCTTCCAGAACGTCGGAGAGGCAGTGCGCGTAGTCGTACATCGGATAGATCGGCCACTCGTCGCCGGTGTTCTGATGAGTGACGGTGCGGATGCGGTAGATCGCCGGATCGCGCATGTTCATGTTGCCGGAAGCCATGTCGATCCTGGCGCGCAGCGTCTTGCTGCCGTCCGGGAATTCACCCGCTCGCATGCGCCGGAACAGGCTCAGGCTTTCTTCCACGCTGCGGTCGCGGTACGGCGAATTGCGGCCCGGCTCGGTCAGAGTGCCACGGTACTCACGCATTTCCTCCGGGCTGAGGTCGTCCACGTACGCCTGGCCGTCCTGGATGAGCTTGAGGGCGGCGCGGTAGAACACCTCGAAGTAGTCGGAGGCATGGCGCAGGTCGTGCCACTCGTAGCCCAGCCAGCGCACGTCGTCCTTGATGCCCTCGACGAATTCCGGGTCTTCCTTGCCGGGGTTGGTGTCGTCCAGGCGCAGATTGCACCAGCCGGCAAATTCGCGGGCGATGCCGAAATCCAGGCAGATCGCCTTGGCGTGGCCGACGTGCAGGTAGCCGTTGGGTTCCGGCGGGAAGCGCGTGCGGATGGCCGTGTGCTTGCCGCTGGACAGGTCCTCGCGAATGATCTGGCGGATGAAATCGCGTGGCGCGTCGTTTTCGGGTGTGGCGGCAGGCTTGGCGACAGCGGTCGGAGTGGACATCGGGTCAGACTTCGCAGAAGTAGCGGAAACACCCAAGTTTAACCGCTGGAAGAATTTACGGAACTGCAGGCGTTCAGCGCCTAGGCTGGGATGACAATCCCAGCTTTCCATGCGGCATCCCGATGCCGGGATGCCCATCCCAGCCTACACAGCCACAAGGCGCGGCCTCTCAGCAGCGGGCGGCTGCCATCGCCAGGTAACGCTGATGCAGGGCGGCCACCTGGGACTCCAGGGCGGATTCGGGGCCACTGTTGTCGATCACGTCGTCCGCCAGCCCCAGGCGAGCGGTGCGGGAGGCTTGGGTGGCGAGGATGCGCAGGCCCAAGTCTTCGTCCATGCCATCGCGCAGCACCAGGCGTTGCAGTTGGACAGTCTCCGGCACGTCCACCACCACGATACGGTCTACCCAGCGATAGTGCCCGATGTTTTCGGCCAGCAGCGGAATGGCCAGCATCACGTACGGCCCTTCGTCCACCTGCACTTGTTCCAGCATCCATTGGCGTACTCGCGGATGCACGATGGCTTCGAGCGTCTTGCGCGCTTCAGGATCGGAAAACACGCGCGCGCGCATCCGCGGCCGGTCGAGCCGTCCATGCGAATCAAGCACCTCGCGGCCGAATGCATCCACGATCGCCTGCAGACCATCGCTGCCCGGCTGCACCACCACCCGTGACGCTTGGTCGGCGTCATACACATGCACGCCATGTGCCTTGAAGCGTTGCTCCACCGCACTCTTGCCAGCGGCGATACCGCCGGTGAGCGCTACCGCAAACGGCACGCCCTTGCTCATCGCATTCCGGTGAAGCCCATATAGGCGTGCCAGAGTTGCTCGCCGGCGACGAACCAGACCCAGCCCGCAATGGCGATGAACGGCCCGAAGGGCATCGGTACCTCGCGCCCATGCTTGCGCAGCGCGATCAACGCACCGCCTATCAGCGCCCCGACGAGCGAAGAAAGCAGGATCACCGGCAACAGTGACATCGGCCCCATCCAGGCCCCCAGTGCCGCGAGCAATTTGAAATCGCCAAAGCCCATGCCCTCCTTGCCGGTGAGTAGCTTGAACAGCCAATAGACGCTCCAGAGGCTGAGATAGCCGATGGCGGCGCCAAGGATGGAGGCTGGCGGCTCGATAAAAAGATGGACCAGGCTCAGCAGCAAACCGGCCCACAACAGGGGCAGGGTGATCTGGTCTGGCAGCAACTGCGTGCGGAAGTCGATGCCCGATAGCGAAATCAACGCCCAGGTGAGAAACAGCCCGGCGAGCCCGGCCCAGTTAGGGCCGAATTTCCAGATGACGACCGCGCTGAGGACCCCCGTCAGTAGCTCGATCAGCGGGTATTGGATGGAAATGGGGGCATGGCAATAACGGCAGCGGCCGCGTAGCAGAAGCCAGCCGAACAAGGGGATGTTGTCGCGCGCAGCCAGCGGGTGCTTGCAATGAGGACAATGCGAACCTTCGCGCACGATGCCGGGCGGCAGCGTTTGCGCTGGAGCTTCCAGGCCCAGGACGTCATGGGCTTCCTGCCGCCAGTAGGCATCCAGCCGGGCCGGCAGCCGCAGAATCACGACGTTGAGAAAGCTGCCGACGATCAGGCCCAGTATGCCTGCGATAACGATCCAGACTGTCAGCGGAAAATCGGGCATGCGTGAACCGTGGTCATGAAAACGCGCCACATTATCGCCGACAGGCGGCAACCATGTGGCGCGTGATTGGTTTTGGTTAGACGGTGGCGGCGAGCTTGAAGATCGGCAGGTACAACGCAATGACCATGCCACCTACCAGGATGCCCAGAATCACCATCATCAGCGGTTCGAGCAGGGAGGCCAGCGTGTCGACCGCGTTGTTGACTTCTTCTTCGTAGAACTCGGCGCATTTGAACAGCATATGGTCCAGGGCGCCGGATTCTTCGCCGATGGCGACCATCTGCACGACCATGTTGGGAAACAGGCCGGTCTGCCGCATGGCCAATTGCAATTGATGGCCTACCGCGACGTCTTCGCGCATCTGGCGCACGGCTTGCCCATAGACCACGCTGCCCGTAGCTCCCGCCACGGCATCCATTGCCTCGACCAGCGGAACGCCGGCCTTGAAGGTAACGCCCAGCGTGCGCGAGAAACGTGCGATGGCAGATTGACGGAGGATGTTTCCCATCACCGGAAGCCGGAGCGTGACCCGCTCAAGGAAGTGAGCAAATTTCACCGAGCGCTTCTTGGCCATCACGATGGCGAAAATGCCTCCGGCTATGCCGAACACTACGACCCACCAGTAGCTCTGCATGAACTGCGATGCCGAGACGATGACCTGGGTCGGCGCGGGCAATTGGGCGCCGGCGTCCTGGAAGGTTTTGGCAAAGACCGGCACCACGAACAGCAGCATGATCATGCACACGACGAAGGCAACCACCAGTACCATGATCGGATAGAACAGTGCCTTCTTGATCTTGGCCTTGATCGCCTCGGTCTTTTCCTTGTAGGTAGCGACGGTGTCAAGGATGGTATCGAGCACACCGGCTGCTTCGCCGGCACGTACCAAGTTCCGGTACAGCTCGTCGAACTGCACTGGGTATTGACCCAGCGCCTCGTTCAGGGATGCACCGCCTTCGATGTTCTGCTTGACGTCGGTGAGCATCGTCTTGAAGCGCGCGTTCTTCTGGCCGTCCGCGATGATCTCGAAGGACTGCACCATCGGTACGCCGGAGGCCATCATGGTGGCGATCTGGCGGCTGAAGATCGCGACGTCACGCGGCGTCACCGAGCCGCCGGAGCCGCCAAACAGGGGTTTACTACGCTCCTTGACGGTCTGCGGATTCATGCCCTGGCGCCGCAGCTCCGCCTTGACCAGGGTGCCATTCTTGGCAGCCATCGAGCCCGTCATGCGTTTGCCGCGCTTGTCCAGCGCCACCCATTCGAAGGTAGGCATCTGGGTGATCTGCGCGCGCTGGGCAGCCTGTTGTCGGGTGTTCTTGGTGGCAGCGGTAGCCGTGGCCATGGTGTCTAATCCCCCAATGATCGGACCCGGCGCCACGATGTCGAGGCGGCAGGCGAGACAATCCCCAGCTTACGGTACTTGGTGGGCCAATTTCGTGGCCTCCCGCGCAAGTCTGGTATGAAAACGGTCGCGATCTTCCTCAATCCTTGGTCACGCGATCGATTTCCGCAAGGCTGGTCACCCCGGCCTTCACTTTCAGCAAGGCCGACTGGCGCAGATCGTTGACGCCTATCCTCTGCGCCACTTCGGCAATCTGCAAGGCATTGCCGCCCTCCAGCACGATTTTCTGGATCTCCTCCACCATCGGCATGACCTGGTAGATACCCACACGTCCCTTGTAGCCCTCGTTGCAGTCGGGACAGCCTACGGCATCGTAAAGCTCCATGCCCGCATCGATGTCCTGCTGGGTAAAGCCTGCAGACAACAGAACCTGCGGCGGCCATTCGATCCGCTTCTTGCAGCTATGCAGGCGTCGTGCCAGGCGCTGGGCGATCACCAGGCTGACGGACGAGGTGATGCTATAAGGCGGGATGCCCATGTTCATCAGGCGGGAGATGGTCTGCGGCGCATCGTTGGTATGTAGGGTAGACAGCACCATGTGGCCGGTCTGGGCGGCCTTGATGGCGATTTCCGCCGTCTCCAGGTCGCGGATTTCGCCCACCATGATCACGTCCGGGTCCTGACGCAGGAACGAGCGCAGGGCCGCCGCAAAGGTCATGCCGCGCTTGACGTTCTGCTGGACCTGGTTGATGCCCTCCACGCGGATTTCCACCGGGTCTTCCACGGTGGAAATGTTGCGTTCCGCCGTGTTGAGAATATTCAGCGCGGTATACAGCGAAACCGTCTTGCCCGAACCGGTAGGGCCGGTCACCAGCACCATGCCGTAGGGTTTGTGAATGGCCTCCAGATAGAGCTTCTTTTGCCAGTCTTCGTAACCCAGCTTGTCGATGCCCAGCTTGGCTGAGGAACTATCCAGGATACGCAGCACGATCTTCTCGCCAAACAGGGTCGGCAGCGTGCTCATACGGAAGTCCATGGCATGGCTCTTGGACAGGTTGAGCTTGATACGGCCGTCCTGCGGTACGCGGCGCTCGGCGATATCCAGGCCCGCCATCACTTTCAAGCGCGAGGAGATGCGGTTGGCCAGCTTTGTCGGCGGACTCGCGACGGCGCGCAGCATGCCATCCATACGCAGGCGGACGCGATACTGGTTTTCATAGGGCTCGAAGTGGATGTCCGAAGCGCCACGGCGAATGGCGTCCACCAGGATCTTGTTGACGAATTTCACCACCGGGGCATCGTCGCCGGCGGTGGCGTCGTAACCACCCACACTCGACTCGCCGTCTTCGTCCACCGTTTCCAGCGCTAGATCGTCGAGGTCGCCACCACCCAAATCCGGCGTTACGTTGTTGAGCGTGCTAATGGTGGTTTCGATGGCACGACTGAGCTGCGCCCGCTCAACCAGGACCGGTTCCACCATGCAATTGGAGTGGAATTTGATCTCGTCCAGGGCGTGAAGCTGCATGGGGTCGGCAATGCCCACGAACAGGCGCTTGCCGCGCTTCATCATGGGCAGGGCCTGGTGCTTGGTCATCAGCTCCTGGCTGATCAGATTGGTCGGCATGCTGGACGGGGCCAGGGCCGAAACGTCGAAAATCGGCATGCCGAATTCCGCCGAGGCGATCTGGGTCAGTCGGTTGTTGTCGACCAGGCCCTGGTCCAATAGCCATCCCGTCAGCGTTTTCTTCTGCTGACCTGACTCGACGACGGCCTTGCGGACATCGGCTTCTGGCAACAGGCCCTCGGACACGAGCCGGCGGGCCAGTCCGGACAGGCCAAGTGCGGTGGGCTGCGGCTGCGATGACATGACAAAACCTACCTAAGTCCCCTGATCGGTCTCGAATTTAGCGCACATCGGAACCACAGGCTATCGACTTGGGCCGGTTTTTCAACCCTTGCGGTTCGTCAATTAAGGTCAGGCACATCGCTCGGCCGGCCCTGGCCGGGGGCCAGACAAGGCCGCCCTGAACGCTGGAGCTGGCTTTTTGGGTGAGCGGCGGCTGGCAAGCAGGTTTTCCGCGTGCTTCCTCGGGGAATGTCCCCTCCGGAGACTCTTTCATCAACTCGTAGAGTGAACTGGTTCATCCAAGGATGGGCCTTGGCACAGCAGCATGCATCGATGAGTTACAGCGGCAGGTTATGATCAGCCGCCTCCAAGGGAAGCTCACGATTTGAATAGCCTAAGCATCATTCTGCCGGCAAAGAACGAAGCGGCCGCGCTGACCGGTCTGTTGCCACGCCTGCGTACTGCGCAACCGGCCGCCGAAATCGTCGTGGTCGACGATGGCTCCACCGACGACACCAGGCGAATTTGCGCCGAAGCAGGGGTGGTGTGCCTGTCCTCGCCCTATTCGATGGGTAACGGCGCCGCCATAAAGCGAGGTGCTCGTGCGGCCCAGGGCGAAGTACTCGTCTTCATGGACGGTGACGGGCAGCATGACCCGGCCGATGTGGCACGGCTGTTGGCCAGTCTGGGGGAGGGCTATGACATGGCTGTAGGCGCCCGGGATTGGGGCAGTCAGGCCGGAGTTGGACGTGGTATCGCAAACACCTTGTACAACTGGTTGGCTAGTCGCATGACCGGTCATCAAGTCGATGATCTGACCTCTGGCTTCCGCGCTGTCCGGGCGAACAAATTTCGCGAATTCCTGCACTTGCTGCCCAACGGCTTCAGCTATCCCACGACCACTACCATGGCGTTTTTCCGTAGCGCCTATCCGATTGCTTATGTGCCCATCAAGGCTGCGCGACGGGTGGGCAAAAGCCATATCAGGCCGTTGCGAGACGGTGTGCGCTTTCTGCTGATCATCTTCAAGATTGCCACGCTGTACTCGCCGTTGAAGCTCTTTGTACCAACCAGTGCACTGTTTTTTTTGCTCGGCTGCATCAACTACGCCTGGACTTTTTGGCACGAAGGTCGCCTGACCAACGGCAGTGCGCTGATGTGGAGCGCGGCGGTGATCGTGTTTTTGATCGGTTTGGTGTCAGAACAGATTACGGCACTCCTTTATACGCGTCTTGAGCGCTGATGGCATCGATTGAAAAGAGCTGGGCAAATGTCTTTGCCCGCACTCCGCTCCATCCACAATGGCTGTTGGGCCGAAGGCGGGTGCCTTCGGGCATTGCCCATGCATCCGGGCGAATACTGGACATAGGCGCTGCGGATCGCTGGATTGAACCTCATCTGCCACGCGGCATAGAGTACGTGGCCCTGGACTATCCCTCCACAGGCCGTGACATGTATGGAGCCATGCCGCACGTTTTTGCCGATGGGGCTCGGTTGCCCTTTCCTGATGGGTGCTTTGACGGCGTCGTATGCTTGGAAGTACTTGAGCACGTGCCTGATCCAGCTATCGTCGTGACGCAGATTGGGCGTGTGCTCAAGCGAGGAGGGCGGGCGTGGCTATCCATGCCATTTCTTTACCCGTTGCACGACGCGCCCTTTGACTTCCAGCGCTACACGGAATATGGCTTGGCCCGTGATATCGCCCGTGCCGGATTGCATGTTGTCTCCTTGCAAAAGAGTAACCATGCGGTGCACGCGGCAGGTTTGCTTGCTTGTCTAGCCATTGCAGGCGGGGCATATGCCAAGCCGGGTGCTAGACGAATATGCCTGCTGCCCGTGGCTGCAGTTGCCATTCTTCTTATAAATCTGATCGCATGGCTGCTTGGCAAGGCGTGGCCCGACTGGGGCCATATGGCGACGGGTCACGTGCTGGAGGTGCGTAAACCGTGAATGACACCGCAAATCATGCTTTGCGGCCGACGCTCGTGGTCCTTGCCTCGACTTACCCACGCTGGAGCGGAGATCCGGAGCCGGCCTTCGTCCATGAATTGTCACGACGGCTTGTCCAGCGCTTTCACGTGATTGCTATCGTCCCGGATGCCCTTGGCGCGGATCAAAGCGGGCTGCACGACGGTGTCGAGGTCATCCGTTACCGCTATGCGCCACGCCTTCTTCAAACGCTGGTAAACGATGGCGGCATCGTTTCCAATCTGCGTCGTAGTCGCTGGAAGCTATTGTTACTTCCCTCGTTTGTCCTGGCTCAGGCGTGGTGCCTATGGAGACTACTGCACAAAACCAGGGTTGATGCGATTCATGCCCATTGGCTGCTTCCGCAAGGACTAATCGCGGTTCTCTTGCGCAAATTGTCAAATCGTCGTCCCGCGCTGCTGGTGACGTCACATGGGGCGGACCTATACGCGCTACGCGGATATTGGATGAATGTGCTCAAGCGCTTTGTCATTCGCAACGCCGATGCAGTCTCGGTGGTCAGTGCCGCCATGTGCTCCGAACTAAAGCGAATCGGCGCATTCGTAGAAAGCAAGGTAGCCGTGAGACCCATGGGGGTCGACCTGCTAGAGGCTTTCAAGCCCGATCCACGGGTGTCCCGCTCAGACTTCGAGCTTTTGTTTGTCGGGCGACTGGTTGAAAAAAAAGGATTGCGCTATCTGATTGACGTGATGCCGAACGTGCTCGAATCAGTTCCCGACGCACGGCTTACCATCGTCGGCTTTGGCCCTGAGCTCCCTTGCCTGAAAAAACGGGTGGACGACCATGGGTTAGGGCACAAGATTCAATTCGTCGGGGCCGAGCCGCAATCGCGGCTGCCGGCCTACTATCAGCGTGCGACAGTATTCGTCGCACCGTTTGTCGAGGCTGAATCCGGCGATCAAGAAGGGTTGGGACTGGTCGCCATTGAGGCGGCTGGATGCGGTTGCCCTGTCGTCCTGGGAGACGTGCCAGGCGCGCACGGACTATTGGATGCCTCATGCGCAAAATTCGTACGACCAAAGGATGCGAGTGAGCTCGCGGCCGCCATTGTTGAGCTATTGACGGACAGGGCAGGGCGTGAATGCTTGGCGGCCCGGGCGCGCGAGCGAGTCGCCAAGGCTGTCGATTGGGGTGTGGTGTCTGGAGAATATGCCGACCTCATTGATGGCGTGGTGAATGCCAGGTCTTGATGCTGCCCAGGCAAAATGCCGAGGCCAGAAAGCAGCGCGTGAGAACAACGCGCGCGCGTAGAGGCAGTGCTTTGCATTGAACGAGGCGTTCACCGATCCCTGCTGCCGGCAACAGGAGAAGGCCTACGGCCGCCCCAAGACAGGTCAGTACCGGATGTATAGCGATGTCCATGTGAGACTGGCCCAGTCGCCCGTAGGCTTGCGGGTGTCGCGTACGGAATCGGGGAGCGGTGCGCCACGCCGCTTCCTTGTTCTTGGCCATTAGCAGGGAAAGATGAGTGGGGTCTGAATGAATGACGCTTGCGTCGCTCACCAAATGGGTTGAGATGCCAGCAGCATGCAAGCGAAGCAGCAGATCTCGATCTTCGAATCCGTAGTACCTGTAGCCTTCGTCGTAGCCGCCAAGTTGAAGTAGCGTGTCGCGTTCCAGCAGCATATTGGCGGTGCTAAGCGCTCCTGGTTCGCCAGCTTTATGCTCGCGGAGGCGGCGGCTTGCTCCCAATCGCTGATAGATTGGCCAAAAACCGTTGCCCTTGTAGCGCACTTCACCAATATGCACGCGATTGCGAGCTATGTCGCGTAGGAGCTTTTTCAAATAGTCCGTGGAGCCGGGTGTGCAATCGCAGTCAAGTACTAGCAATATGCGGCCGCTGGCCTCTCGCGCACCGGTATTGCGCGCCGCAGATCGTCCGGCATTGCGTGCGTGGCGAATGAGCTTGATGCGGGTCCCGAATTCGGATCCAAGGCGCTCAGCGGCTCCGTCCGTAGAGCCATCATCGACTACAATGATTTCAAGTGCGAAGCCAGCGGGAAGTACCTGGTTGAGAAGGGCATGGACGGTGCGGGCCGTCTGGGCAGACGCATTGCGGGATGGAATGACGACGGACACGGTGTCGTTCGGGAGGCTATTCATTTGGATTGTCGATCGCCGACTGCTGTCTGGGGCTGCATGATGGCAACTCTATGCAAGAGAAATGCGCTGGCGGATGATATGGATACCAATCGAGTAAAGACTAAAGTCCATTGAGGCCTGTATGGGAAGTGTTCCGGCCGTATCGGTTATTACCGTCGTTTACAACGCCGCATCGTGCATAGAGAAATGCCTGCGTAGTGTAGCGGAGCAGCAGGGAGTGGCCTACGAGCACATCGTAATCGACGGTGGTTCGACCGATGGCACGGTGGATATCCTCAGGCGGCATGCGGAAAAGCTAGCGTTTTGGTGTTCGGAACCCGATGCCGGCATCGCGGACGCCATGAACAAGGGGGTAGCGAGGGCAACGGGAAAGTGGATCATTTTCATCCATGCGGATGATGGCCTTGCCGGTCCGGATGTCCTGGCAAAGGCCACGGCAAGTATCCCGGAATCCGCGGACATCGTCGCATTCCCGGTTCTCTTTGGGACGCCAGGGAGCCAGCGCGTGATCCGCCCCAAGCCGGTCAAGTCTCGAATGCGCCTGAAGCTTGGAATGTGCCACCAGGGGATGTTGGCCCGCCGGCGGCTGTTCGACAAGATAGGGGGGTTCAATGTTGATCTGAGGATATGCATGGATTACGAGCACGTACTGCGCGCGATTTCCGCAGGTTGTGCTGTGTCCGTGTTTGAGGAGCCGGTCATCTCCTGGATGAGCGATGCCGGTTTGAGTAGCCGAAACGACTGGCGCTCCGTGCGTACTAGGCTGCTGGAAGAAAAGCGAGTCAATGAAAAGTATGCTCAGTCGCGCCTGCTGCGCCGCATCTTGCGCGTGTATTGGCAGTTGTATCTACCTTATCGTCGATTGCGTGCGTGGATTCACGATACCGGGTCGACTTGAATAGCGGCATTCAGTGATGGATTGCCCCTGATCTGCCAAGCTCCGCTTCCATCATCCTCTGGACAACCTCGGGCATGGTATTTTTGGCGCGCCAGCCAAGCAACTGGTGAGCCCTGGCAGGGTTGGCTCTGCTTTCATTCAGGTCGGTCGGTCGGAACAAACTTTCATCCGTGACGACGTGGTCGCGCCAGCTAAGCCCCACTGACGCAAAAGCGGCACTGACAAACTCCTCCAGGGTGCAAGTACGGCCCGTTGCAATCACCAGATCCTGCGCGTTGTCCAGTTGCATCATCATCCACATCGCCTCGACGTATTCGGGCGCCCAGCCCCAGTCGCGTGATATCGCCAGATTGCCCAAGTGCAACTTTTCTCCACTGCCGGATGCAATCCTCGCCGCCGTCGCAATGATTTTTCGAGTGACGAACCGTTCGGGGCGCAGCGGTGATTCGTGGTTGAACAGGATTCCGGTGCAGGCATTGAGTCCATAGGCCTCGCGATAATTGGCTACCGACCAGAATGCAGCAGCCTTGGCGACGGCATAGGGGCTTCGCGGGCGAAATGGGGTGTTCTCATCGCAAGGCTGGGCGGCCGCGGCTCCGAAGCACTCGCCGGAACCGGCGTTGTAGAACTTCGTGCTGGCGCCAGTGAAGCGTATGGCTTCGAGAATGTTCAAGGTGGATATGCCGACGCTCTCCATGGTCTGCAGCGGCTGTTCAAACGACATGGCCACGGAACTCTGTCCGGCCAGGTTATAGATCTCGTCCGGAGCCACTTGGGATAGGGCTTGCAGGACACTTCTGAAGTCCGTGGTGGCTATCGACAGGAGATTTACCTCGCCCTTGATGCCCAGCGTCTGCAGATTGTTGAAACTCTCCATCTGCGCGTCGCGCGAGCTACCGAAGACTTCATAGCCCTTTGAAATCAGTAGTCTTGCCAAGTAGCTTCCGTCTTGGCCACTTACCCCGCATATGAGTGCGCGCTTCATGGAAGTTCAGGCTCCGACGAGTCGTTGGTATTGATCAAGAGTTTCGATGGCGCATTTTTTCCAGGAAAAGCGCTTGATTTGTTCATGTCCTCGTGCGATCAGCGTGGAAGATCGTTGTTCTGACGAGACCACTCGCTCGATCGCAGCGCAAATATCATTCGGATCATGCGGATCAAAAAGTTCGGCTGCCTCGCCGACAACCTCGGGAAGCGAGCTAGTACCGGAGCATAGTACAGGACAGCCGTGAGCCATGGCTTCGAGGGGGGGGATGCCGAATCCTTCGTACAAAGATGGATATATGAATGCGGCGGCGCCGGAGTACAGGCTTGCAAGCACCTCATCGCCGCCCTCGACATGGATGGCGTCTTCCATCGACATGCCATGCGAGCGCATGGCCTGCCGTTCGTCATCGGTAAATCCGCCGCCGCCAAAGAAGATCATCGCAAACGAATTGCGCAATGCTCTGGATTGGCCGTATGCGGCAATCAGGTTCATGAAATTTTTGTATCCGCCGCGGTTGCCCACGTAGAGTAGATAGGGTTTATGGCACGGCGGTTGGTATCCGCTACCTGCGGTAGCCTTGCCAATTAGCGAATGACCAAGGTACACGACGGAGGTCATGCGCTCGGGCACATCCAGAATTTCGATCAAGTCACGACGCGTGTTTTCGGAGATGCAAATGATGTGGTCGGCGTTGCGCACGGCGGCCTGCTTCATCGCAGCAGTCTTTCCATTATCCTTGAGTGATTCCGGAAAGCGTTCGTGGATCATATCGAAGACGGTCAGGACGCGCTTCGAACGCGCGGGTGCATAGCTCGTGGGGGCATAGTAGGTCCGATGGACAATGTCGATGTCCCTGCGATTCTTGACCGAGAAGCTTCCGGCGATGCCGTTGAAAAGATCCAGGGCAACGGTTGATCCACGGAATTTCGACAGGCGGACTCCGCGGCTGGTCGATTGAGCGCCATCGCCCAGGTAGGCGTTGATGTGTAATGGCGCGAAAATATCGGCATGATTGCCTTGCATGGATGGGATTCGGCTTGCCAGTTCAAAAAAATAGCGCGAAATACCGCCATATTTCTGTCGGATAAAAATCTGGTGGTCGTAGATGATCTTCATGCTAATGCCGGTCGACTCATGCTGTGCTCTCAAGCATGCCGCCATAGCGTCTTGACGCTGCGCTGGATTCGCAGGAGCTTGAGTTTTGCCTCGTGCCGGATTTGCGTTCTTGCTGCACGAAGATTCAGTCGGCAAAGTCGCCGCACGAGCAAGAATTTCTGTCTGTTGTTGGCGGTCTGTAGCGAATTCATTGCGATTCGTGACAGATCCAGGAACGGGACTATCCATTGCAGGGTGCCGGATCGGTAACGGGAGAAGATATTCAACTGGTTGCTGGCGCCGTGTCGACCGAGCTCCACATGGCCGGAGTCCAGGCGCCGGAATTTACCGACCTTGAGCAACTGCACGATCAATGCCCAGTCGGCACCGAGATAGTGCTTGGACTGATGCAGCCAGAAACCAAGCTCTTTTCGACGAAATAACGAATAGAACCTGCCGTTGGCGTGCCAGTCCTCAAAGAATTTGATGATGTTTTCGTTTGCGTCTTCATCGCAAAGCGTACGGTCGCCCATGCGTATCGGGTCTGGTTCCATGCCCTCGAATCGAGTCGGACATGTTGCCCCGACGTAGTCGGATTTCTTATCAAGAAGATCGACGCACAACGCCAGAAAATCTCGCGAACGCATGTCATCTGCCGCGGCCCACATGAAATATTCGCAGTCGGCTTCCTGCAGCACGTAGTCGAAGTTCGCTTCTGCGCCGAGATTGATTGCCTGCCGGATGTACCGAATGCGGGAGTCCTGCCTGGCGAAAACTGAGCAAATCTCCGAGGTGGCATCCGTGGAGGCATTGTCGGAAATGATCAATTGGAAGTCGGCGAAAGTTTGTTGCAGGAGCGACTCAATGACAGCGGCCACGGTTTTTTCGCCGTTGAATACCGGCATGCCGATTGTTACACGGGTTTTTCGACGTTCAGACATGCGGCACCGTTTTCACTCGTCTTTCAGCCACAGGCTCGAAACCTGCTTCCAGCCTGTGTTCCAGATGCAGGCCGCAAATGATGCGGCGAACGCAGCCACGGCGAGGAAGATCTGTTCGATGGGGGCATTGAGCACGATAGAACACGCGAACAGTGGCAATACCACTGTGATCGCCAAGGCCATCGGCGTCAGTACGCACTTCAGATACCAGGGCTTCCTTGCCGAATCCAGCAGCTTTCGGTAAGCCAGCGGTGCCGAAAACAGCATGTAGCCTATGTTCAATAGCAGCCACGGCCACGCCGCGCCCTGCAAGCCGTACTGCCTTACCAGGGTTATGGTCAGGATTGGGAACAGTGCGGCAGCAACAAGATTCTGGACCAGCGAAAGGCGGGTCTTCTTGTGTGCGAGTTGCAATGCATACGGCAGGTGCATGAAGGCATTGCACATGGTACCGATTGAAATCAGCGTTAAAGGCAGGCTAGCTGAATTGGCGGCGACCTGACTTCCAGTCCATGCAAACAGCAGGGTATGCCCGAAAAACGCCAGTACGAGCGTTGCCGGTACTACCGCGACCGACAACAGGCCGGCCGCTTGCAGATACGTGTCCTGGAGATCGGAGTTGCTGCCATGCCCATCCGCGAGCTGGGCGATTCGTGGGTAGTAGGTATTGAATACGGGTCCGGTTGCTCGCAGCGTCAAGGTGCCCGCCGACCAAGCGATCATGTAATAACCGAAAGATTCCAGGGATAACAGACGGGACAGGATGACCTTGTCGAGCTGAGTGAGAAGCAGACCCAGCACGTTGATGAGTCCGACTCCTGCGGTGAATCGGCCGGTCCTGTGGATCGACCCTAGCTGGAACCGTGCCTTGGGCGAGCCCAGGGATTTCCATACCAGGACGTGAAAACAGGACAGAGTGAGCGCACTCGCCACGCACTGCCATGCGAAGAAGACTGTGACCGTAGGCGAATACAGCCAGAGCAACAGGACGGCGCCGCCGCCTCTGCACGTCGTCGAAATGGCATTCACTACGTTCAAGCTTACTTGCCGCTGCAAGCCTATCCAGCAGCCGGTGTAGAAAGCCAAGGGAAATTGCAGTGCAATGGCGATGCCGGCCAGGGTCAATCCACGGCTGACATCGGGATATTTTTCCGGAGGCACATGGAGCCAGGAATCGGCAAGTACTGGAGACAGCGCAACCAAGCCGATGCCGATCACGAGTGCGATAAGCAGGAACAGCACTTCGACGGTGCGAAGCATGTCCGCTAAGTTCCGACGATCAGCGCCGGTGCTGAGGGGATAGGCGACCGCCTCACGGGTAACGGTCGCCCCCAGGCCGCCATCCATGATCACCAGCAGCGCGCTCAGAGTCATAAAGAACCCGATGAGACCGAACCCTGATGCGCCAATGAAATGGAGATAGAACGGCACGAAGACTAGTGCCATCAAGGCAGACCAGCCCTGTCCGAACAGGTTGGCGAGCAGGTTGCTACGGATATGCCGTGTGTGCACGAGTTTAACTTTGCACGTGTGTCTGGCCGTCACTCGGGGCGGCGCAAATAGCCATCGGGGGCCACCGTAATCAACAGCTTGCTTTCCAGGGCCGAGTCAAGCTCGAAGTCCAGCCTCTTGCCATCCGCGGCATAACGCCCCTCTTGCTTCAGGCTCCGCAGATACTCCCACACCGCCGTCTTGGGATTGTTGCCCTTCCCCCAGGGGCGGTCGGGGTACATCGTCTCGGGAAGATCCTCCACGACGGTATCGAACACGACGCAGTAACTGCCCGGGCTGACAAGGGGCGCATAAGCCTCGAGTTCAGCCAGGACATGCCCATGGGTGTGGTTTGAGTCCAAGATCACCAACACGCGCTGGTGATCAGCCGCTGCAGCATGGACTTTTGCAATGATTTCCGGAGCGATTGAGGAGCCTTGGATCATGTCAATGCGATGCGCCATCGGATGCGCCTCGATCGCCGCGCGATTGTGAGCGCGGATATCGATGTCGATGCCGAGCACGCGGCGTCGTGTGGCGTTTGGATCAAGCATCTGGCCAGCTTCGATGGCGTCGCAATAATCCAGCAGCGAAAGCATCGACGCGCTGAGGATCAACGAGCCACCATGTGCGATGCCGGTTTCGATGATGAGGTCAGGCTTGACTTGCCAAATCAATTCCTGGATCGCCACCATGTCTTGCGGCACTTGGATGATGGGGCGGCCAAGCCATTGAAAGTTGTAGGCATAACGAAGTGCGGTGATATCGTTTAGCCACTCGGCAGATTTGCGTTTTATATCTCCGTTCTGACTTAACCGGAGGATGTTGTTAGCCACTTCGGACTTGAACTCTTCAGTGGGATCCATTGGCGAACTCCTTCCAGGAAACGGTTCCCGAGCAGATGTGTTTTGCTCCATTGCGTCCGCAGTTGGCGATCAAATCCAATCCAGAGACGAATGGGGTGAATTCATTGCCGGACTGCGGATATGGAATTTTCTGATAATTCATGTATCGCACCTCGACGCCGTTTGACTCGAACAGTTCGTGATCAAGATAGTTCCGTGCACCATGTCCGGTAATGTAGACTGTGGCTTCAAGTTTGCGACAGATGGCAAGCAATCGCTCGCTGCTACGGCCATGCACATCAAGCGACGCGGAGGGTATGAAGCGGCAGCGATTGTTTAAGCCGAAATATCTAACCATGGCCATGATTGATTCACGTGACACATCCGCTAGGCTGGTCGCGTGTATGGAGTGCGCATCATCGAACACGCCAATCATGTCTTCGAAATACGGTGAGTGGCGATAGTATTGGGTAAGCGTGTTTCGATGTTGCTCGCGCCAGTCGAAAGAATCGTCCACCAAAACGTGATCTATGAGGGTCTCACGTGGGTGTTTCTTGGTTGGCACGGTTAGCCAGCGAGTGCTGCTTTCGGACCTGATCTGCACGCGATTGTAGAAGCCCCGGGTGAACTGCACATCGTCATAATGTACAAAGGCGTCCGCGAGCTTGACCTGTTCAAGCAGGCCAACCCATGGGAAATACATTGATTGCGAAATTACAAGTTGCATGTCAGACACCGATCTCGGTGATATGGTCGCAACCAAAATTTTTCATGAAATGGGCAAACGCTTCGCGTACAGCGTTGGAAAGAGGAGCTTGCATGGGAGAGTCAACGCCAGCGATCACCATTTCGTGCCAGCGCAAGGTTAGCCATGTTTTTTGCACAAAACTGATGCGCTCGCCGTACTCAATCGAGCAGTCAGGATCAACGGTCGTTGCAGCCTGTAATAGGATCTCTCCCGTGTCCAACCCGGCATCCACGCGGTGCAGTGTGGCACCGATATGATCGACTCTCGCACGTAGTGCCTTTCGTACAGCGCCCAGTCCTGGGAATGATGGCAGGAGCGATGGATGGATGTTGCAAACATTCATATGATCTATCAATGGCTTGTCGATTCTGCGGGTGTAAAACAGTAAAACGTCCTGCAAATCTTGGTGCCGGAAAAACGAATACGCATCTTCCGAAAACGTCCTTGCGTCTGAATAGTTGATTTCCTTCAATGCGATAGCATTGGTTTTTGCCCACCTAGACAGGCCGCAGTCTCGGTCCGTGATCACGCACCAGGACTGTTTCTTTCCGGCACTTGCCAGGCATTCGGCCGCAGCGGCCAGTGCCGACCCGCCGCTCGAGCCGATTATGCCAAGGGGGGGCGAGACAGGTGCGCGTGTCAAGGCTGGCTCAAGCTTGAGCATACGATGCTTGACACCCGGTCAATTTCCGCAGTTGTCATGTCGTTATAACTCGGTAAATTCAGCGCCCTCCTGGACAACGACTGGCCGATTTTATGCGAAGGGTACGTGCCGAACAGGCCTAGCGACGAGAGCGGCCAGAAGAAAACACGCCCATCAATGTTGTCTGCGCGAAAGGCGGCCAGCAGGTCGTCGCGGTCGAACGGAACGTCCTTGTCGACGACGATCGTTGGCATCCAATAACCGTTAACGGTGCCGATGGGTTCGGGGTTCATCGCCAGTGGCAGCTCCGCGAGCGCGCTGCGGTAGTGCTCGAAGATACGGCGCTTAGTGGCAACCAGTTCCTCGACGCGTTCCAGCTGCGCGCAACCAATCGCGGCCTGCAAATTGGACATCTTGTACTTGAAGCCAGTCGTTGCAGGCCAGAACTGGCGTGTCTCGCCGCGGGCGCGGCCGTGATTGGACAAGGTCAGCACACGTTCGTACAGCGCATCATCGTTGGTGACGAAGACTCCGCCTTCGCCGGTGGTGATGGTCTTGGTGCCGTGGAAAGAGAACGCGCCAAAGGCTCCCATGGAGCCGGCACGGCGACCATGCCAGATCGATCCGATGGCTTCGGCGGCATCTTCTATGAGGTGCAGTCCGTGTTTGCGGGCGACATCGGCCAGCGCGTTCATGTCGCAAAGATTGCCATACAGATGCACGGCCAGGATGGCCTTGGTGCGCGGAGTGATTGCCGCTTCCACGGCAGCGGGATCGAGACACCAAGTATCCGATAGCACATCCACGAGCACCGGTTTTGCACCGAGGTGTACGATGGGAGCTGCTGAAGCGATCCAGTTGATATCGCCGAGGATCACTTCATCGCCGGGTCCGATGCCGAGGCCGGCCATGCCCATGTGCAGTGCGCCGGTGCCGCTGGACGTTGCGATGGCATGGGGGACCCCGAGATGTTGCCTGAACTGCTGTTCGAAGCGTTCGATGTATTCGTAGCACCTCTCGCCCCAGCCATGCGTGGCCGCATCCGTGGCATAGCGAATCTCTAGCTCCGTTATGGATGGCTTGGTGTAGTAGATGCGGCTGCTTTTACTTTCGGCGTTCATGACATGACCAATCGTGGAATCGCGGTGACGAATTTCCCGCCCCATTCGCGGATATAGGCAAGTTGCTGTGTGATTTCCTCGCGCAGATTCCACGGCAAAATCACCACGAAGTTGGGGTGACTCTCACGGATGCATGCTTCTTCGACGACCGGAATACGTGAGCCGGGCAGATAGCGGCCCTGCTTGTGCGGCGAGGCGTCCACCACATAGCCGAGCAGATCGGGGCGTATACCGGCGTAGTTGAGCAAGGTGTTGCCCTTGGCAGCGGCGCCATAGCCCACGACCTGCTTGTCATTGCGCTTGCAGTCGAGCAGGAAGGCGAGAAAGGTGTTCTTGATGTCGTCGGCCAGCGGCTGGAAGCCGTGGTAGTAGTCCATCTCCAGCATGCCGGCAGAGCGTTCCTTGGCCAGCAGAGCAGCGACGGCGGGTGTTTCGCGGTGTAAAGCCTCGTCGTGACAGGCCCACAGGCGTAGCGAGCCGCCGTGCGTAGGCAGTTCCTCAACATCCCAGATGCGCAATCCGTGGCTGGCGAAAATCCGCTGCACGGTATGGAACGAAAAATACGAAAAGTGTTCGTGATAAACGGTATCGAACTGACGTTGCGCAACCAGTTGCAGCAGATGTGGAAATTCGACGGTGATCACACCCCGCACCGCGAGCACGACATTCAGCCCGGCCACGAAGTCGTTGAGGTCTGGTACGTGCGCCAGCACGTTGTTGGCGATCACAAGATCGGCCTGGCCTCGCGCTGCCGTGTAGTTCTGTGCGAAGCGTTTGCCGAAGAAGCGATCGAGCGTCTCGATGCCGCGCTCGCGGGCCGCCGCCGCCGTGCTGGCCGTTGGCTCGATGCCGACGCAGGGGATGCCGTGCGCCTTGACATACTGCAGGAGATAGCCGTCGTTCGATGCGATCTCCATGACCAGGCTTTGCGAATCCAGACCCAGGCGCTCCACGGCCCGATCGACGTAGTTCTTGGCGTGCGCGAGCCAGGTACGGGAGTACGACGAGAAGTAGACGTAGTCGCTGGAGAACAATGCATCATGCTTCTGTACTTCTTCCACCTGTACCAGGTGGCAGTCGGTGCAGGTGTAAAGGCGCAGGGGGAAGTGCAACTCCGGCGAGTTCAGTTCAGCAGCATTGAGGAAGGCATTGGACGGCGGCGCGCTGCCGAGATCCAGGAACACGTCGTGCAGCGGAGTCTGGCAATAGCGGCATTTCATTGGTGCACCCCGATGAACGCATCGTCGAGCAATGGGTAGCTGACATCTCGTTCGGAGATGGCGGACACCTCAAGCGGCCATTCGATGGCGAGGCGCGGGTCGTCATGACGCAGTCCGGCTTCGCAGGCGGGGGTCCAAGGCATGGTGTGCATGTAAAGCAGTTGTGCCTCGTCGGTCAGCGCCTGGAATCCGTGGGCAAAGCCTTCAGGGATGAACACGGCGCGATCATTGTCGTCAGCGAGCTCGAATGCATGCCAATGAAGGAAGGTGGGCGAGCCCTTGCGCAGGTCCACCGCTACATCGAATACGCTTCCATGTACGCAGCGGATCAGCTTCGCCTCTGCGGCGGGTGGTGTCTGATAGTGCAGGCCGCGCAAGGTGCCGCGTGCGCGGGTTTCGGAGATATTGATCTGCGTGAAATGCAGTCCGGGACGTATCGGCGCGAGTTCCTGCTCGCAGAATAGGCGCGTGAAACGACCGCGGGCGTCCCCGACCGGCGTGGTGCGAATTTCGTACAAGCCATCGAGTGGGGTGGGGTAGATCTTCACACTGTCCACTCCAGGCCGGCGTAGCGGGCGTCGTCGACATAAGCGACAAGATCGCGCTCGCTGTCGATTCGCTGCGCTTCGTAGTAGCCGCGATACCATGAGGCTGTCCTGCCCAACGCTGTGCTGAGGTTCCAGACGGGCCGCCACGCGAGCTGCTGTCGCGCCCTGTCGCAGTTCAGGCGTAGAAGTTTTGCTTCATGCGGATGCCATGCTCGATCGTGCTCGGTGCGTAATGCGGGCCAATGAGTGCTAAGTTGCGAAACGAGCGAGCCGACGCTGATTTCATCAGCAGCGTCAGGGCCGAAGTTCCACGCGCCGGCGAAACCGGCGTCGTTCCAGAGCAATTGTCCGAGGCGCAAATAGCCCGAAAGTGGCTCTAGCACATGTTGCCAAGGACGCACCGCTGCAGGATTGCGGATCATGAGTGCACCGCCCGTTGCGGCAGCGCGAACCAGGTCCGGGACTAGCCGATCTTCGGCCCAGTCGCCACCGCCGATCACATTGCCAGCTCGCGCAGTGGCGACGCGGACGGGGGATTCTCCGGCACCTTCGGCCGCGAAAAAGCTCTTACGATAGCTGTCCGAAACCAGTTCGGCGCAAGCCTTGGAGCTGCTGTATGGATCGTGGCCACCAAGCGGATCGGTTTCCCGGTACCCGTCGGGGTTCGCATGCTCAGCGTAGACCTTGTCGGTAGTGGCATTGATCAGCACGCGCACGGATGCGCAACTGCGGGCGGCCTCGAACAGGTTGACGAGCCCCATCACGTTGGTATCGAACGTGCCCACCGGATCACGGTAGCTGCGGCGGACCAAGGGCTGGGCCGCAAGATGGAAAATGATTTCGGGGCGATGGGTATCGAACACCCTTGCCAGGCCCTCGGCATCGCGCAGGTCCACGCGATGATCGGCGACATCACTCAAGCCTAGAATGTGCCAATGCGATGGATGGGTGTCCGGATCCAGTGCAAGCCCGGCAATCTCGGCATTCAGTGCACGCAGCCACAGGGCCAGCCAGGAGCCCTTGAATCCGGTGTGGCCGGTGACCAGCACCCGCCGCCCGGCATAGGTGCCGCCGAACAGGTTCAAGGCCACACCTTCCAGGGTGCCTTGCCGGTTTGCCAGAGCTCTTCCAGCTTGATCCTGTCGCGCAGCGTGTCCATGGGTTGCCAGAACCCGTCGTGGGTGTAGGCGGACAGTTGATGGTTGCGAGCGAGCGATTCCAATGGCTCTCTTTCCCAGGTGGTGTCATCGCCTGCGATGTAGCTCAGGACGGCCGGCTCAAGCACGAAGAAACCGCCATTGATCCATGAGCCGTCGCCCAGGGGCTTTTCGCTGAAACGGGTGATGCGGTTGCCTACAAGATCCAGAGCACCGAATCGTCCGGGCGGCTGCACAGCGCATACCGTGGCCAGGGTGCCCTGGGCGCGATGGAAAGCGAGTTCAGCTTGGATGTCGATGTCCGAAAGACCATCGCCGTAGGTGAAGCAAAATGTCTCGTTTTCGAGAAATTCACTCACGCGTTTCAATCGCCCACCGGTCTGGGTCTGCTCACCAGTATCGACGAGCGTGATGCGCCATGGTTCTGCGTGGCGATGATGCACGTGCATCTGGTTTTTCGACAGGTCGAAAGTGATGTCGGATGTGTGCAGGAAATAGTTGGAGAAATATTCTTTGATCATGTACCCCTTGTAGCCAAGGCAGACGATGAAGTCATTGACGCCGTGGTGGGAGTACGTCTTCAAAATGTGCCACAGCACCGGCTTGCCGCCAACTTCGATCATGGGCTTGGGGCGGACGATCGATTCCTCGCTGATCCTGGTCCCCAGGCCGCCTGCGAGAATGACTGCCTTCATTTTTTGGCGTCCTGCGCGAGGCCTGGGTACATATCGATCTGCGCCTTCGGGGCGTTGTCCCGGTAGTCGGCGTAAGTTTGCATGAGGCCGTCTTCGAGGTTGGTCATGAGGGTGGGCCCGAGCAGCGCCTGCATGCGTCCGCAATCCAGCAGCTTGCGCGGCGTTCCATCCGGCTTGCTGTGGTCGAATCCGATCTTTCCCGCATATCCGACCACATGGGAGATGGCATTGGCCAATGCCGCGATGCTGACCTCGAGTCCGGATCCGACGTTGACGATTTCTTCGCCGCTGTAATGCTCCATCAGCAGTACCAGCGCTCTGGCGAGGTCGTCGACATACAGGAATTCGCGCAGCGGCTTGCCGCTTCCCCAGATCATGATCTCGGGGGCATTGGAAAGCTTCGATTCATGAAAGCGCCGGATCAAGGCTGGGACTACATGGGCGTTTTCAGGGTGATAGTTGTCGCCGGGCCCATACAAATTGGTCGGCATGGTCACAATGGCGTCGAAACCATGCTCGCGACGATACGCCTGGCACATCCGCAAGCCGGCGATCTTCGCTATCGCATAGGGCTCGTTGCTTGGCTCCAGTGGCCCGGTCAGGAGGTACTCTTCCTTGATGGGTTGAGGACAGTCTCGTGGGTAAATACACGACGAACCGAGGAAGAGGAGTTTCCTGGTGCCGTGCTTCCAAGCCGAGTGGATGACATGGGTCTGGATGGCCAGGTTGTCTCGGATGAATTCCGCCGGGTAGGTGCTGTTGGCGAGGATGCCACCGACCTTGGCGGCGGCCAGGAATACATAGTCCGGCCGCTCGGTGGCGAAAAAATCATCAACGGCGGCCTGGCAGGAAAGATCCAGTTCCTGGTGCGAGCGCAGGATCAGATTGCGCGCGCCGCGGGATGTGAGGTGACGGACGATCGCACCTCCCACCAGGCCACGATGGCCGGCCACGTAGATTCGCCCTCGCTGCAAGTCCATGAGCTTCAGTCCTGCGCAGACACAGTATGGAAGCCGGCCGTGCGCATAAGTGCGTCGCGACGGGACAATGCCAGGTCGGAGTGCATCATCTCCGCGACCATCTCGCGAAAGCCGGTGCGCGGCGACCAACCGAGGCACTTGCGCGCCTTGCTGGCGTCGCCGAGCAGCGTTTCGACTTCGGCCGGGCGATAGTAGCGCGGGTCGACGGCCACGATGCGCTGGCCAGGGCGAACCGCCGATTCAGTCGGCGTGTCGACAGCGATGGCTTCTTCTGCGGCACCCGTACCCTGCCAGTTGAGCGTGATGCCTACTTCACGGGCTGCGTATTCCACGAATTCACGGACCGTGTGCTGCACCCCCGTTGCAATGACGAAATCATCAGCCTTCGGTTGCTGCAACATGAGCCACTGTGCTTCTACATAGTCGCGCGCATGGCCCCAGTCGCGCCTGGCATCCAGGTTGCCCAGATACAGGCACTGCTGGAGCCCCTGGTGAAGACGGGCGAGGCCGCGGGTAATCTTGCGGCTCACGAATGTTTCACCGCGCGAGGGAGATTCGTGGTTGAAGAGAATGCCATTACAGGCGTACATCCCATAGGACTCGCGATAGTTGACGGTGATCCAATAGGCGTAGAGCTTGGCCACGCCATAGGGCGAGCGTGGGTGAAAAGGAGTGCTTTCCCGTTGCGGGGTCTCTTGCACGAGGCCGTACAGCTCCGAGGTCGAGGCCTGATAGAAGCGAGTCTTGTGCTCGAGTCCAAGGATGCGGATGGCTTCCAACAGGCGCAGGGACCCCAGCGCGTCGGCGTTGGCGGTGTATTCGGGTGTCTCGAACGACACCTGCACATGGCTCTGGGCGCCTAGGTTGTAGATCTCATCCGGCTGTATCTGCTGGACGATGCGGATCAGGTTGGTGGCATCGGTGAGGTCGCCGTAGTGCAGGAAGAATCGACGCCCCGGATCGTGAGGATCCTGGTAGAGATGGTCTATGCGATCGGTATTGAAGGATGACGCACGGCGCTTGATGCCGTGCACTTCGTAGCCTTTTGCCAAGAGGAACTCGGCCAGATAGGCCCCGTCCTGACCGGTGATGCCTGAGATCAGTGCGCGCTTCATCGAGGATTTCTTATGCCTTAGTGCGAGCCTAGGTGGCTGCTGAGCTCGTCCAATTGGTCGTCCAGCCTGCCGCCAGTATTGAGCAAGCGTAGCCGATCCAGCGCCTTGATCGCGACTTGCCGCTGCCCTTGCGCCACAAGCATGCGGATCCTTGTGACCTGGTAGGCGGGTTCGTGGGGCGCGCCTTGCACGGCGCCCTCGATCATCCGTAGGCCCAGTGCATGGTCGTCAAGTACGTTCCAGGCATAGTCGCTGTAAATGGCCTGCAGGCGGGGGGTGGGGTGAGCAAGTGCGGTCTCGAAGGCCTGGACCATGCGGTCGGTGGGCAGGGGGCAGGCGCTAGCCCGGGCGCATTGGACGAGCGCAGCGAGCGAGCTCTCGTCCTGCACTCCTGGCGGCCTGGCGCTGAGCTTGGCGACCATGCTGTCCCACCATTGTGCCTTGAGCGGCCGGCCCATGCGCGAGTTCATGAATATCAGCGCCTGCTGCGGCAGGATCGAGGATTGGGGAAGGGCGGCGGCCCGCTCCAGGGGTGCATACGCCAGTTCCGTATAGGGCGAGGCTGGATCGTAGTGCGAGTAGATGATGTAGGTGCGACCCAGCTCATACTGGGCTCGAGGTGAGTCGGGGCCGCGCGATGCGAGTTCCCGGGCGAGGCGTAACGGATCGCCCCAGGCATACGCGGTGGTTGCCGTCGATGCGGTCCACCATAGCAACAGGCAAGCCAGCAATGCCTGGGGTAACCAAGCCGGCCATGGACCTCCTGGCTTGGGATTTGGTAAGCCCATTGCGGCAGGCGTCGCGGCGAGCAAGGGCACCAGGGCCAGCAGCACGCCGAAACTGGCGAAATAGTTGCGGTGCTCGTAGACCAGTTCCAGCGGAAGGATGGTGCCGGTCAACAGGTGGCAACCCAAATACAACGCGATGCTCAATGACAGCAGCGGCTGCTTGCGGCGTAGCGTGAAAATCAACGCGACCAGGGCGGCGAGGCAAAGCATGCCTGCCAGGGTGGTCCATGGCGATAGCAAACCGGTCGAGACGTTGAAATCGTCGTGATAGAACGACAGGTCATGCGGCAACGGGAGCAGCGTCCACACAAGATAGTCGCAGAGGATGCGTGCCTCGCTCAGCAGTCGGGTGCCCAGCGTGAAGTCGCGCGTGGCCCAAGCCGAAGGGCTGAGTACGGCAGGCAGCAGCCATATCAGGCCGAGGATGAGCGGCAGCAGGAGCATGAGGGCGAACATGGTGGCGATGCGCCAATCCCTCCTTCTGCCATGCTTGGGGGGGGCTCTCAGGCGGAAAACGATCCATTCGATCAGGAACGCATACAGCGGCAACATCACCGCTGTTTCCTTGACCGCGAGGCCGATTACCGTGAACAGGATCAGGCTTGCGATGCACAGCCACAGGCCGACTGGTACTGATCGTCCTCGGCTGGCAAGAGGACGCACGGCTGCGGTGGCCGCTATTTCGTGCTCATTGCTCTGTGTGTGATCGGGGAAATGATTTGCCGCGCCGTCCGTGCGCAGCATGCTCAGTCGACCCGTCACGTAGCCGAGCAGGCCCAGCAGGACGAACAGGTTCGCCATGCTCTCCTCTCTCTGCACCACGTAAAGCACGGCCGTCAGGTTGATCGGCAGTAGCATCCAGCCGGCTGCAATCAGTATGGCAATCCAATCCGCACCCTGGTGCTGCCGGCGTTCCCCTGCCTGCGCAGCGTGTGCCGGACTTGAAGGGTGGGCACGATCAGGGAAGAGGGTGGCTTTCAGCAGCTCCCGTGCCAGCAGGAACACAAGCACCCCGTTCACAAGGTGCACGACGAGGTTGAACAGCTTCCAGCTCCAAGGATCGAGGCCACCGATCAGGTAATTCACTGCAAAGCTCAACGAAGCGAGCGGGCGCTTGAATTCGCTGGCGGGCGAGGAAAGCGCTGCGCCCCATATGGCCGGCACGCTGATCTCGTGCGGCTGCACGCTCGGATTGTCGACGATATTGGGATAGTCGTCGAACAACCAGCCGCCGGAGAGGCCAGGCCAATAGGCCGCCGCGGTGATCAGCAGCGCGATCGGTAAAAGCCAGCGCATCGTGTACATGTTCCGGAAAGTGATCATGTCATCCAGGCGGAAAGGAACAGCCGCTATTCTGCCGCACCACGCCGCGCGCTGCGTTTATTGAGACTTGCTGGCCGCGGGTGCCCCGGGATTGCGCATTTTTTCGATTTCGACGATGGCGGCCGCATCGATCGCGCGGTCGTCCACCAGCAAGCGGCGAAGGAGCGGCAGGCGGCTGTAGTCCGCGCTGCGCAGTGTGCTTATGGCCTGGCCGTACAAGCTTGCGCTTGCCAAGTACTTGGCTCGCAGGCGGGGAATTTCGGCATCGGGGTCGTTGCGATAGGTCTCGTCCAGTTCCTGGATGGTCATGTCCAACCGGCCATGCGCCACCGCCCAGAAATGCTTCTGGTAATGCAGGAATCCAGCGGCCAGGCCATCATTTCGATAGGCCGGGTTGCCGAGCAGGATATCGGCGCTGTGCAGCCAAGCCTGATCGTCGAACGCCGGACAGCGCCCGTTGGCGGCCAGTTCGCGTAGTGTCGACATATTTTCAAAGCCGCTGCGGTCGAATGGCGCAATGCGCAGAATGTCATCCATCCGCTGGACATCCGCTGCCGTCAGCCTACCTTGCATGCACAGCAGGTAAAGGCGATTTTCCGCGAGACCCGCGTTGGCGGGATGGCGAACATCAATGGCATCGATCACCTGCAGGGATTGGTCCACCATGCCGTGCTGCAGTAATTGCTGGGCCAGGAAGCTCTGGGCACGGATCGAGTCCGGTTGGTTGTGGGCCCAAGTGGCAGCCAGGCGCTCCGCGGAGGAATAAACACGGGCACTGAGTGCTGTGGTGAGGCAGCAGGCCATTAGCCACAGACCACAAACCAGCAGGTAAAGACGCCTCCTTTGCGGGGTCTCGCGTGCGATCCCGATGGCGAGCGCTGCCATGACACCCATCAGCGGCAGGTAATTGCGATGCTCGAAATACAGCTCCAACATGACCGTCGAGCTTTCCAGCAACTGGCCGCCGAGGTACCAGAGTATGCCCAGCGAAAGCAGTGGCCAGCGGCGTGTACCAACCACGGCCACGACCAGTGCGGCCAAAAGAGCCAGCAGGCACGGGCCGGTGGTCCAAGGATTGAACCATCCTTGCGATACGACAAAACTATCGTGGTACAGGCCGTAGAGTCCGAAGCGAGGCACAAAGCTTTTGTCGAGATAGCTGGCCAGTGCCCGCGGCTCAGTCAGCAGACGCTCGCCGAGGGTGAAATCGCGGAACCCGTGAACTCCCCACTGCACTGGTATCTGCCACAGCAAGTAGCCCAGCACGAACAACACTACTGGCCAGATCAGCAAACGGCGCAGCCAGGACAGCCGGCTGGGCAGTCGACGCACAGCTTGGCGCAACACGGTGGCATCGAGCGCCAAGGCATACAGCGGCAACAGGATTCCATTTTCCTTGCTGAGGAAGGCCAGCCCCGTGCATGCGCCAAGGCCCAGCATCATCCATATGCCCCGCCGCCAATCCTGTGCGTTCGTCTCCAGCAGCGCGCGCAGATAGGCCTGCAGGCCTAGCAGCACGAAGAACGCCATCAGCAGCGTCATGCGCTGTACCACGAGCAGCACGCCTGAGATCTGGATCGGATCGAGTAGCCAGGCTGCTGTAGCGAGATTGGCGGCCAGCCAGGCACGTCGCTCGTCGGCTTGGTCAGCCAGGTAGGTACGTGCCAGACGCAGCACAAGCAGGAACACCAGCACACCATTCAGCAGATGCAGGCCGATGTTTACCAAACGGAATGGAAAGGGGTGGTCTGGCCATGCCGACTTCTGCAACAGGAAGCTCAGCATGGCCAAGGGTCTGCCCGGGAAGCTGCGGGGTTGGGACAGGTAGATGCCTAAGTCGCGCCAGCTCGAAACATGATCGATGCTGGTCAATGCCGCGAGATTGGGAAAGTCGTCGAACAGGAACGGGCCGTGCAGAGCGGGCCAATACAGTGCGGTACAAACAGCCAGTACTAGAACCAAGAAAAGCAAAGCACGTTGTTGCAGCGGCATGGTGGGCCTTGGTGGCGTGGACTGGACCTGGACAGCCGACGCCGCGGCTACGGCGAGAATCAAAGGCTGCTTCAGCGTTTATTGGCAGGTCGCTGGCAGATAGGTCGCATCCGCGTTGCTGGTGCATTGCCAGTCGGCTGTACCGCTGCTTGCGCTTAGGGTGAACGTCACTGTTTTACCCTGCAATCGAGGCGAGATGCTTGCATTGCGCATGGTAGCTGTCACTGTGCAGCCGCCGGCAACGATTGGCGAAACGTCTACTTGCGCTACGAATTTGCCGCTGTAGCTTGCGGCCGCGCTGAGACCATTGCTGCCGGTGGCGGGGCAGTTGCCAGTCTGATTGTAGTACTCCGCTATCGGGGTCTTCATGCCGTCGACGATAGTGAAGGCTTCACTCAGTTGTGCCTTGCCAGTGGAATTTTGGTAGACAGTGATGGCGATGGAGGCAAGGATAGCGACAATGGCCACCACAATCATCAGTTCGATTAACGTGAAACCTTTTTGGGTCTTCATGGTTTGCGTGATCCCCCTTCACGGATACCAAAAAATCGAGAGCAACCAGCGTGCCATGAATCCGTTCAAAACGGACCTGCGTCGCAAAAGAAAGGGCTCCAAGAATTAGGAGCCCCTTCGGATTGAAACCGTTGCACTAAGGCAGTTACGAGATACTACCTAATTAGTTGCAAACAGCGGGCTTGTACTGAGTTGCAAGTCCGTTGGTCGTGCAGACCCACGAGAAGGTGCCGCCGTTGTTGGTGCCAGTGATGGTTACCGTCTTACCCACCAGCGGTGAGGACACCGAACCAGCAGCCTTGAACGCCATTTGGATCGTGCACGGGCCAGCACCGCCGGCGGTGTCTGCCTTAGCAACGTACTTGCCGACGTAGCTCGTGTCCAACGCGATGCCGCCCGTGCCATTGGCTGGGCATTGGCCGGTCTGGTTGAAGTACTCCACGATCGGGGTCTTCAGGCCATCGGCGATCGTTTGCGTCTCAGAGAACTGCGACTTGGTGATGTAGTTCTGGTACTGCGGAATGGCGATAGCGGCCAGGATCGCGATGATCGCAACCACGATCATCAGTTCGATCAGGGTAAAGCCTTTTTGCATGGTCTTCATGGATGGTTCCTTTGCTTTGGTTAGCTAACCGTTGATGCCCCCTGAGCCCCAGTCCCGAAACCCCCTAGGCAGGATCGGCCCCACTCATCATGGTCAGGAACGACCAGGAAGCTGACTCAGTCGATGCACTATACATGCCACGGCGTGGCCGGCAAAAAGCCCTTGGGAAGGCGGCTGCTCGTACTGTGGTAAGCGTCACGAAAGACAATTTGCCCCGGAGCAAGGTAAGCCACTTCCAGCGCCCTGTGCTGCCTCCGGCCGAGCGGCGAGAGAATCTTTTGCGTCCATCTGTGACATTTTTTGTCAGTTTTGCGGCAGGTTAAGGCACGCAGCATCGTCATTCCCTTGTGCATGTGATCGGCGAAGCCCCCTTGCCGCAAAAAGCAGCGTTGGGGACTATTACGCACTTGTCCTTGGCCTAGCCGTGCGGATGCTGATCGGAGTCTGCTGCGGCCGAGAGCGCTCGCTTGGCGCAAGGCTAAGTCACTGAATTGAGGAGATGGTATGAAGCTCATGCTCGCTGCGCTGCTGTTGGCCCTACCTGTCGTATCGACAGCGACGGAATCGCCCCACGGCACGCCTGTGGAAGATCATTCGCCGCATCCTTTCGCTATCAGCGATCTAGTGATGATGGACCGGGTCAGCGACCCGCAGCTCTCAGCGGATGCCCGTTACGCCGCCTTCAATGTTCGCAGCACCGACTATGCGGCGAACAAGGGTGTCAACGCGATTTACGTGCAGGACCTGGCTGAGTCCAGTAGCAAGCCGGTCAAAGTGGTCTCCAAGGCATCCTACCCGCGCTGGTCACCGGACGGAGATAGTCTCTACTACATCGCTCCTGCTGACGGCGTCGCCCAACTGTGGCGATTGGACTTTCAAGCCGGCAAGCATGGCCTCGATCTGCCGGCGACTTCCGAGCCGGTGCAGGTAAGCCACGGCCCCTTGGACATCGACGCTTATAGGCTTTCGCCGGATGGCAAGAGCGTGCTGCTTTCTTATGCCGTGTTTACCGATTGCAACGACCTGGCCTGCACCAAGGAGCGCCTCGATGGCCGCGCCAAGGACAAGTCCACCGGCACGGTCTACCAGAAGCTGTTCGTGCGTCACTGGGACACTTGGGCAGACGGGCGCCGCAATCAGTTGTACATCGCGCACTTTGCTGCGGACGGAAGCCTGCCAGCGGAGCCGACGTGGCTGAGTCGTGGTATGGATGGCGACATCCCCAGCAAGCCGTTCGGCGACGATAGCGAGTTCGCCTTCTCGCCCGATGGCCGTACCGTGTACTTCGATGTGCGCATCGCGGGCAACAGCGAGCCGTGGTCCACCAACTTCGACATCTATAAGGTGTCGGCAGACGGCGCGTCCGCACCGCAGAACCTCACCGAAGCCAATAGAGCCTGGGATACCGCCCCGGTTCCGTCGCCCGATGGCAAGACGCTTTACTACCTCGCCATGAAGACGCCCGGCTTCGAGGCCGATCGTTTTGGCATCATGGCTTTGGATCTGGCAACGGGCACCTCGCGTGAAATCGATCCCGCTTGGGATCGTTCTGCCGGCGGCATGCAAGTGAGTGCCGATGGCAAGACCTTGCTCGTCACTGCGGATGACCAAGGGCAGCACCCGCTGTTTGCGGTGGACGTTGCTACCGGCAAGGTTGAGAAGCTGGTAGGCAATGGCGCCGTAAGCAGCTATTCGCTGGTTGGCAAGCGCGTCCTGCTGGCACGGGACGATCTGAAGCGTCCATCCGATCTCTACACCGCCAGCATCGAAGGCAAGGGCTTGAAGCAGATCACGCATTTCAACGCGGAGCGCCTGAAGAACGCCAGGGTGGGTGATGCGGAGTTCTTCACCTTCAAGGGCTGGAACAATGAAACGGTGCAGGGCTACGTCGTAAAGCCGGTGGACTACAAGGCGGGCCACCACTACCCGGTTGCCTTCATCATCCATGGCGGTCCGCAGGGTGCCATGAACAATGACTGGAGCTATCGCTGGAATCCCCAGACGTATGCGGGCCAGGGCTTTGCCGTGGTGACCATCAATTTTCACGGTTCCACGGGTTACGGCCAGGCGTTTACGGACTCCATTTCGGGTGACTGGGGCGGCAAACCGCTGGAAGACCTCAAGCTTGGCTGGCAGGCGGCACTCGATAAATATCACTTCCTGGATGGCGATCGTGCTTGCGCGCTCGGCGCGAGCTATGGCGGTTACATGACGTACTGGATTGCCGGCGTATGGAACAAGCCGTGGAAATGCCTGGTAGACCACGACGGCGTGTTCGATGCCCGCATGATGTACTACGCCACCGAAGAACTATGGTTTGAAGAGCGCGAAAACGGCGGGGCGCAGTTCGACGTGCCGGCGAACTACGAGAAATTCAATCCAGTCAACCATGTCAAGGATTGGCGCGTGCCGATGCTGGTGGTCCACTCGGGCAACGACTTCCGCATTCCGATCACGCAGGGCCTGGGAGCGTTCACTGCGTTGCAGAGACAGGGCATTCCCAGTGAATTGCTCACCTTCCCGGACGAGAATCACTGGGTGCTCAAGCCGCAGAACAGCGTGCAGTGGCACGAAACGGTCAATGCCTGGTTGAAAAAGTGGACGGCGGAAACCGATAAGTGATGTGAACCTGCGAAGCCCTTCCCATTTTTTTGGGAAGGGCTCTCAAAGCCACTTTGCACGCTTCAGCCACAAATAAATTGCGCCAACCACGCAAGCCACCAGGCCCGTGATTGCCGGATAGGCCCATGGCTGACTTAGCTCCGGCATGTGGGTGAAATTCATGCCATACCAACTGGTGATCAACGTGGGCGCGGCAAGCATCGCGGCCCAGCCAGCCAGTTTCTTCATCACCTCGTTCTGGCCGAAGGTGACCAGGGCCAGGTTGACGTTGATGGCGGCAGCGAGCATTTCACGCATGGCGCTGATGGATTCGTTGACGCGGAAGACGTGGTCGTAGACATCGCGGAAGTAGACGCGCAGTTCATCCGGGATGAGTTCGGGGTGGAGGCGGACGAGTTGATTGATGACGTCCTGCATGGGTGCGACGGCTAGCCGCAGGCTCATCAGGTCGCGCTGCATGTCGTAGAGGCGGCGGACGGTATCGCGATTGAGGGTGTTGGAGAAAATGTCTGCTTCCAGCATCTGCAGTTCTTCGCGGAATTCGCGCACGATGGGTAGCAGGTTGTCGACGACGAAGTCGAGTACGCCATAGAGGCCATAGCTCGGACCTAGTGCCAGCAAGTCGGGTGTTTTTTCACAGGTCAGGCGTGCCGGTTTGTACGAGAGCGACGCGCCGTGGCGGATGGTGATGAGGTAGCGCTGGCCCAGGAAGATATGGGTTTCGCCGAAAGCAATATGGCCGCCGATCAATTGCGCGGTCTGCACGACGATAAACAGGGAATCACCGTAAGTTTCCACCTTGGTGCGCTGGTGGGCGCAGCGGGCGTCTTCCACGGCTAGGTCGTGCAGGTCGAATTCTTCCTGCAACTTCAGCAACAGCGGACTGTCCGGTTCGTGCAAACCTACCCAGACGAAGGTGTCCGGCTCCTTGAGTACTTCACTGATGTCCTCGATGCTGATGTCGCGTAGGCGCGTACCGTCTTTTTGATATGCGACGCAGTTGACAACCATTGTAGATGCGGCTGGTGTCATTATGGGTGCAGGAGAGGCGCTCATTGCCAAATCATGATGCCAATGGGGATACTGCGCAAATCAAGGGGTGGCTTCCGCCAGGTCTCGGTGTTCTGGAGCGTGCTGGATAGCGATGAAAGGTGCCCGCGGTTACGTAAGGAAGGCAGGGGAGTGTTCGAGTTGTGACTATCCGAAAAGATGAATTTCGACTTGGCTATCGAGCAGACATCGAGGGACTACGCGCCATTGCCGTTTTATTGGTGATAGGTGCACATGCCGCCGTTCCAGGGCTCAGCGGCGGATTTGTCGGGGTCGATATCTTCTTTGTGCTGTCAGGCTTCTTGATCACGGGCTTGCTGATTCAGGAGGTAACACGCGCTGGTAGCCTGCAGTTCGGTGATTTCTATCTGCGCCGCCTGCGGCGCCTCTTCCCTGCATTACTGGTCATGCTGCTGGGCAGCAGTGTTTTGGCCGCTTGGATTCTTTCGCCAACGGCGCAAATCACGCAGGCTACAACCGGTATCAGTGCTTTGGGCTGGCTCAGCAATGTGCATTTTGCACTCGACAAGCTCAACTACTTTGCTGCGGGTAACGAGACCAACCTCTTTCTGCATACCTGGTCTTTAGGGGTGGAAGAACAGTTCTATCTGGTTTGGCCCGCATTGATTTACCTGGTATTGCGCAAAGCGGGAGGGCGAGGTATCGGCCGGTTACGCCTCGGGATGCTGCTGATCGCGCTTTGCAGCTTCGCCGCTTGTGTTTTGACCACCTACAGGCAGCCGCAGCTCGCGTTTTACATGATGCCACTTCGAGCTTGGCAGTTTGCACTGGGGGCGCTGATCTGGCTGGAATTTCGGACAGATGCCGGTTGGCTTTCCAAGCGGTGCTCCAGTGGTGCAGGCCTGAGCGCTATGGGTGGTGTGGGCCTGGTGATGTTATTGGCTGCTGGATGTTTGCTCGATGCCAACAGGCCTTACCCGGGGTTGTATGCCCTCGTGCCTACGGTTGGGGCTGCGATGGTTGTGGCCTCTGGCAGCACCCAGCATCGGACCTTTCTCCAGCGCGTACTGTCATTTTCGATGCTGCAGGCGATCGGACGGATTTCCTATTCCTGGTATTTGTGGCACTGGCCGATACTCTTGCTGGGACAAGCCTTGACTGGTTCGAATGCTCCCGTGCATCGAGTGGGGTATGTGCTTGTTTCATTGTTGCTCGCGATAGCTTCGTATCGTTTTGTGGAATCACCCGTTCGGCATCAACGCTGGTGGTTTGTTCATAAACGGGTAGCGTTATACGGGTGCCTGGCCGTCATGGCGTTGTCCATGGCCGGTTTAATGAAATGGATCGGGTACGCCGATGACCTGGCTAATAGCCCTGAACTAAGGCGCATAACGCAATCTCATTGGGATGCCCCAGTTATCTATTTGATGGGATGCGATGGCTGGTACCGTAGTGATCGAGTCAGTCCTTGCCGGTTTGGAGACCCGCACGCGACGCATACGGCTTTGCTGCTGGGCGATAGCATCGCCGGTCAATGGTTTCCGGCCTTGTCCAAGATCTTTGTTCGGCCCGGATGGCGGTTAGTGGCGCTGACCAAGTCGTCCTGCCCGATGGTTGATCAGCCCATTTTTTATGCGCGCATAGGGCGCGTCTATACTGAATGCGCGAACTGGCGAACTTCTGTGCTCAGCGGAATGGGGGCGCTAAAGCCGGATATTGTCGTTATGAGTTCGTCTGACGGGTCGCTTTTTTCAGAGGAGCAATGGACGAGCGGTTCGAAGAGTGTCATGCAGCAGCTGAGCAGGTCGGTGGGTCAGGTGTATGTGCTGCGCTCCACTCCCCATTTGCCATTCGATGGGCCCGAGTGTCTGGCTGAGCATGCGCTTCGTCCGAAATGGTTGCGCGGTGATCGCGACTGCAGCGTGGTGTTCAAGGATGAGCGCTCCAGCCGGATATACGCCTCGCTGCAAAAGGCGGCAACCCCGTTTGACAATGTCCACGTCTTGGACATGAATGATGCAATCTGCGCGAGTGGCATATGTCAAGCAATACGGGATGACAAGATCGTTTTCCGCGACTCCCAGCATATGACGGCGAGCTTCGCCGGTTCTCTTGCGCAAATATTGGGTCGCAAGCTGCAGCCTGATGCGCAGGCGGCCCTAGGTAACGCTAGATCAGGTATGTAACGAAGTATGCGGCTTGCGCAGCGACCACGCCAGCGCCAGCCAGCATGGCAACGCAAACAAGATCCACGGCTGGTTCTGCTGTATGACATCGGGCAGCAGATGCATGAGCGGAGCTAGCAGCATTGCGATCAATTGCAGTAACAGCACGCTGTTGGCGAAACGCGAAGGAACCATGTTCCGGTGGGCGCGCCATGTCGAGCGCATCAGCAGGAAGGCCAAAGGATTGAACAACAGGAGGTTGGCGTTGGACCATGCTGAATGGTGGGCAGTAAGCGTCCAGAGGATCAGCATGACCAATCCGGTGAGGCCTGCGAGCAGCAGGAACAGGCTGCCAAGCAGCGCATGGGCGAGTTGAGCGTATCGCCAGGTAACGATGATCAGCACGGCGACGATCAAGCCGGCTAAACCCAGTGGTATCCGCAAGTCCGGTGGTGTTGCGGATGGCGCGTCCAGCCGGTTGGGGGAGAGCAGGGTTTCGTTTTGTACCAGCGGCTGCGTGCCGCCGCGGCCATCCGAAACAGCAATGTTGCGTACATTCTTTTGCAGTTCTTCCGGCAGAAAGCTTTCCTGCCAAGCGTTGAGCGGCTGATCGGCATAGGGCCCTAGACCTAAGTCGAGGATCAGCATCAGCCATGGCTGTGCGCTCATCAGGCGCACGGTTTGCTGGCGGTAGGTCATGCCGCCAGGCAATTGGGTAAGCCGTGCCTTGATGACGCCGCCTAACGCGTGATCGAGTGCGTCGCGCACGCGGGTGGTGCAATTGTCGACGTAGTAGTCGTAGTTGTAGACGGCGTTTTCAGGACGCAGGTTCCAAAGCAGGAAATCGCGCAGTGCGGCGGTTTGCTGCGGGGTGAGCGCAAGCTTCTGTTTGGTGACCGAACGGCCGGCTTGGACGTAGAAGTTTTCTTCGTCGGTAGTGGGCTCGGCGTCGATCAGGTAGTGCATCCGGCCGCGCGCGAAGTTGAAGAAGAAATTCTTCTCGTCGAAGTTGAATACGCCGTAGTTGAAGTCCACTTCCTCGCCGCTGGCGCTTTCGCGCAGTTCGATCGCATCGTGGCCGAAGCGTTCCCAGTAGATGTCACCAGGGCCGTAGGTGATGAGGGAGACTTCCAGGTTGGCACCGGGGCCGTCGGCGACACCGGCATGGGCGGGAAGGATCGCGCAGCACAGCAGGGTGAGCGCGATGAGCAGGAAGCGGCCGGCCTTGGTCATGGGAGGGGCGGTTTTATCGGGACGCGTCAGGATAGCGGATGTGTGTGACTGACGTAGTTGGTCCAGACGCCAGTAGGCTGGGTTGCGAAACCCAGCATTGCCATGTACGCAGCCTAGGCAATGCTGGGTTTTGCAACCCAGCCTACATCGCGGCAAAGAGCGGCGCGCCGGCGATTAGCGCCGCAAGACCCGAAACTGCTGCACGCGCCGATCGTCCGCCTGCGTCACGTGAAACGCGAAGTTGTCGATGTCGATCTGCTCGCCGACTTCGGGCAGGTGGCCGAATTCGGCGGTGACCATGCCGCCGACGGTGTCGAATTCCTCGTCGGAGAACCCCGTGCCCACTTCTTCATTGAAATCCGCGATCGGGGTGAGGGCGTCGACGATCCATTCGCCTTCCGCCTGCGCGCGCACGAGGTTGGGCTCTTCCTCGTCATCGTGCTCGTCGTCGATTTCGCCGACGATTTCCTCCAGCACGTCTTCGATGGTGACCAGACCGGCGACGCCGCCGTATTCGTCCACCACCAGGGCCATGTGGTTGCGGCTGCGGCGAAATTCCGCCAGCAGCACGTTCAGGCGCATCGACTCGGGAATCAGCACAGCCGGGCGCAAGATCGAGCGCAGCTCGAAGTCGTGGCCGTTGCCGAAGGTCTTGAGCAGGTCCTTGGCAAGCAGGATGCCGAGGATGTCGTCCTTGTCTTCGCCGTGTACTGGGAAGCGTGAGTGGCCGGATTCGACCACGGCGGCAAGGATGTCTGGAAGCGGCGAGTCCACGTCGATCATCACGATCTGCACGCGCGGCACCATCACGTCGTCGACGTTGAGCTCAGTGACTCGCAGCGCCCCTTCCAGCATGGGCAAGGTGTCGGCGCTCAGCAGGCCGTTGGCCTGGGCGGTTCGCAACTCGTCGATCAGTTCTTCGCGGTTGCGCGGTTCGCCGGAAAACAGATGGCCCAGTCGATCCCACCATTTTCGGTGGACCGGGCCGCTGGTACTGCCAGGGTCCTCGTTCATTACTCTTGAAAAGACAGCCCAAGTGGGGCGGGAAAGTCAGTTTAGCGGAAAAGCCTTTGCTGTTCAGAGACAAAGGGTGGGCTGATGAACATGGGGACGGGCGGGCCTTAGGCAAGGGCTTGCAGCGCTCTGGTGGTCCCCTGGTGAGCACCAGATTCGCGCGATATCTCAGCTGGCGGCTATCTGCTCCCTGCCCTACGTGTAGTAGGGGAGGGTTGGGGTGGGGTAAAGCAACCTTGCAGTGAGCTAAGACAGCGCGGCAAGCTCGTGCAACCCCACCTCAGCCCTCCCCTGCAAGCAAGGGAGGGAGTCCCCGCAACCGGGTGGGTCAGTAGGGATCAGGAACACCCAAGCCTTTGAGGATGCGCGTTTCCATCGCCTCCATCCGTGTCGCTTCGGCTTCTTCGATATGGTCGTAACCCAGCAGGTGCAGCACCCCGTGCACGGTGAGGTGCGCCCAGTGATGAGCCACGAGCTTGCCCTGTTCGGCGGCTTCGCGGCGCACGACCGGGGCGCAGATGGCGATGTCGCCAAGCAAGGGCAGGCGCACGCCCGGCGGCAGCTCCACCGGGAAGGACAGCACGTTGGTGGCGTAGTCCTTGTCGCGATAGGTGCGGTTGAGCATGCGGCCTTCCCGTGTGCCGACGATGCGGACAGAAAGCTCGGCCGGCCGGCGGCGGCGGGCGCCGGCGAGGGCCGCCTCCACCCAGCGGCGGAAGCTGACCGGCGAGGGTACGCCGGCACGCGGGGTGCCATAGCTCAAGTGCAGGGTGGCAAGGGACTCGCCGGCCATGGCCTCAGCTCCCGCGTCCAGGCTTGTTGTCCGTGTTGCCCGTTCCCGGCCCCTCATTGGTCACCTCTTCGAATGCCTCATAGGCACGCACGATCTTGGCCACCAGCGGGTGGCGCACCACGTCGCGGGAGGTAAAGAACGTAAAGCTGATGCCATCCACGCCGCGCAGTACTTCGACCGCATGGCGCAAGCCGGAACGCACGTGGCGGGGCAGGTCGATCTGGCTGACATCGCCGGTGATCACCGCCACCGAACCGAAGCCGATGCGAGTGAGGAACATCTTCATCTGCTCGACGGTGGTGTTTTGCGCTTCGTCCAGAATGACATAGGAGTCGTTGAGCGTACGGCCGCGCATATAGGCGAGCGGAGCGATCTCGATCACGTTGCGCTCGATCAGCTTGGCGACTTTTTCGAAGCCGAGCATTTCGTAAAGCGCGTCGTACAGCGGGCGCAGGTAGGGGTCGACCTTTTGCGACAGATCGCCGGGCAGGAAGCCGAGCTTCTCACCGGCTTCTACGGCCGGCCGTACCAGCAGGATGCGCTGTACGCGATTGGCTTCCAGCGCCTCGACGGCGCAGGCTACGGCGAGATACGTCTTGCCGGTGCCGGCGGGGCCAACGCCAAAACTGATGTCGTGGGTGCTGATCGCGTGCAGGTAGCGCGCCTGGTTCGGGCCACGGCCTTTGATCACGCCGCGCTTCACCTTGATGACCACTTCCTGGGCGCTTTCGGCGGCCTCCTCCACCATCGAGTCGATGCCCGATTCGGCCAGGTGCAGGTTGATCTTCGCGCCGGTGAGCGCCTCGCTTTCGGTGGCGGCATAGAGCGCGCGCAGTACTTTCTCGCCGGTGCGCGCGGCGGCTTCCTCGCCGATCACCTGGAACAGATTGCCGCGGTGGTCGATCTCCACGCCCAGGCGCAGTTCCACTTGACGCAAGTGCTCGTCGAACGGACCGCACAGGTTGGCGAGCCGGGCGTTGTCTTCCGGGTCGAGGGCGAAATCGCGTTGGTTCAAACCGTTGTTCATAGCTATCGAATTCTTTCGTGGGTCGTAGCGCCGGCGAAAGCCGGACCGGTGCCTGATTGCAGGCAAGGTCGCCAGGCCTCGGCTTACGGCGGTGATGCAGCGTCTGACTGCTTCAGATCGAGCCAATAGAAGCGCGTATCAACCGGCATGAACGGAAAGCTCGCCGGCAACTGCGTTTTTTCGATCAGAGCGAAGCCGTGCTTTTCGTAAAAACGATGCGCGGCACGGAATTTGTCCGTGGTGCCCAGGAACACGTTTTGCACAGCGTGCTGCTTGGCCCAATCCAGTGCACCTTGCAACAGCTTGGCGGCAACGCCCCATTCCGCGCCGCGATACTCGGCGGCCACGAACATCTTGCGCAACGCCGCGGTGTGATCGCCGATATCCTTCAACGCAATCGTGCCGACAACTTTTTCCCGGTCCAGGGCCATCCAGAAATTGCCCGCACCCTGCTGGTAGTAAGCAGGGATCGCAGCAAGATCCGGTTGGCGCTCCAGGTCGATATCGAAGCCGAATTCCTCGCGCTGGATCGACACGATCAACTGGCCTGCCGCGGCGGCATGCTGCGACTGGAACGGGATCAAGCGGATGTGTACGGCGTTGGCGCCCATGCCGGTGAGTCAGGCGGCTTCGCTATCCACGCTGGCGATACGCCCACGCAGCGAGTTGGTCATCGCCTCGGTGATCACCACGTCCACGAACTGGCCGATCAGCCGGGCAGGCCCCGGGAAGTTCACATAGCGCATGTTCTCGGTGCGGCCGGTTAGTTCGTTCGGGTTTTTCCTGCTTGGCTTTTCCACCAGTACGCGTTGCACGCTGCCGATCATGGCCTCGTTGATCTTGCGTGCGTTCTCATTGAGCACAGCTTGCAGTCGCGCCAAGCGCTCGCTTTTCACCGCGGCCGGCATGTCGTCGGCAAGATTCGCCGCCGGCGTGCCTGGGCGTGCGGAAAAAATGAAGGAGAAGCTCTGGTCGAAGCCGACGTCGTCGATCAGCTTCATGGTCTTGTCGAAATCGGCATCGGTTTCGCCCGGGAAGCCGACGATGAAATCGGACGAGACGCAGATGTCCGGGCGCACCGCGCGCAGCTTGCGCAGCTTCTGTTTGAATTCCAGCGCCGTATAACCGCGCTTCATCGCCGCCAGCACGCGATCCGAGCCGGATTGCACAGGCAGGTGCAGGAAATTGGCCAGCTTCGGCACGTTCGCATAGGCTTCGACCAGCGAGTCGGAGAATTCCAGCGGATGGGAGGTAGTGAAGCGGATGCGGCCGATGCTCTCGATTTGCGCAATGGCATGGATCAGCAGCGCCAGGTCGGCCGTGCCACCGTCGTGCGTGGGGCCGCGGTAGGCGTTCACGTTCTGGCCCAGCAGGATCACTTCGCGCACGCCCTGTTCGGCCAGCTGCGCCACTTCCACGATCACGTCGTCGAACGGACGGCTGATTTCCTCGCCGCGGGTGTAGGGCACCACGCAATAGCTGCAATATTTGGAGCACCCTTCCATGATCGAGACGAAGGCGGTGGGGCCTTCGGCGCGTGGTTCGGGCAGGCGATCGAACTTCTCGATCTCCGGAAAGCTCACGTCCACCTGCGGCTTGCCGGTGGCGCGCTTGGCTTCGATCAGCTCGGGCAGGCGGTGCAGGGTTTGCGGGCCGAATACCAGGTCCACGAATGGCGCGCGCTTGAGGATTGCGTCGCCTTCCTGCGAGGCAACGCAGCCGCCCACGCCGATCAGCACGGGCTTGCCGCCTTGCTTGTATTCGCGCCAGCGGCCGAGCTGGCTGAACACCTTTTCCTGCGCCTTCTCGCGGATTGAGCAGGTGTTGACCAGGATCACGTCCGCTTCCGACTCATCCTCGGTCAATTCCAGGCCATGCGACGCGCGCAGCACGTCGGCCATCTTGGCCGAGTCGTACTCGTTCATCTGGCAGCCGTGGGTCTTGATGAAAAGCTTGCCGCTCATGGCGTCGGGTACCGTGGATTCGGAAGGCGGTGCGGAATGCATCGAACCGCGTATTGTACTCGCGCGGTTGGTGGGCTGCTACTGATGGATCAAGCACTTGCGGTGAGACGGCTGCATGGATGGCTGCGCTTGGCTTGGCAATCCAGCCTACGATTGCCATCTCAACCTACATGGCTGTGGCGGCTGGCGGGGCGTGTATATGCATGTTCTGGCACACGATTTCGGCGATTCGTGCTTGGCTCGTGGCGGTTGAGGGCGCAAACTTCGCGCCATGTTTGCCGCCGCATGCCAAAGGGGGGGGCGCGGTTCCAGGGCAAGCCGCCTCCCTGCGCTGTTTCTGACCACCATCCTGGTGCTGCTGGGCTGTGCCTTGTTGCTGCTGTCTGCGCGGCCGGCCCGGGCTGGCGCACTTTATCGCTGCGCGGGATCGCAGGGGGAAGTGGTGTTCACCAGCAGCAAGGCGGGTTACCGGGAGTGCCAGCAAGTGGCTTCCTTCTCGACCCCGGCGGCGCATGCGGGGCCGCGACGCATGATTTCGAGCCAAGCCAGTTCGCTGGCCTGGGTGACCGGGTGGGTGGAAACCACGGCCAGGCCGGTCGCGCCTATCGTTACTTCCTTGGATCGGGTGGCGGGGGGCGTGGAGTCCACGGCTCGAGTGCTGCCCGCCCCGCTTGCCGGCAAGCCCGGGCAGTGGACCTACAGCGAGTCGCACAACGGCTTGTCATCCGCGCTGGCCGACAGCGGCGCGCAGGATTCTCCGGACACCCGCGTGCTGCGCGGCGCTGTATACCGGGTTACCCATCGCGACGGCAGTGTGGAATACACCAATGTCCCGCAGGGCGGGGCACAGGCCAGCAACGTCACGAAGCTGTTCAGCTATATCGCCACCTGCATGGCGTGCAATCTGCACTCGACCATCAACTGGGGGGCGGTGGCACTCAACCTGGACGCCTACAAGGACGCGATCCGCGAGGCGAGTCTGGAGTCGGGCGTCGACGAAGCGCTGATCCGCGCCATCATTCACGCCGAAAGCGCCTTCAATCCGCGAGCGATGTCGCTCAAGGGGGCGCAGGGGCTGATGCAATTGATGCCGGGCACCGCCAACAACATGGGGGTGCTCGATGCCTTTGATCCGGCGCAGAACATCCGCGGAGGTGCGCGCTACCTCGGCCTGTTGATGAGGAACTTCAACGGCGACGTGCGGCTGGCGGCTGCTGCCTACAACGCCGGCCCCTCTGCCGTGCAGCATTACAACGGTGTGCCGCCGTTTGCGGAAACGCAGGTCTACGTACAGCGCGTGGGGGAGCTGCTGCAGCGCTATAGCAAGGCATTGCACCCGCCACTGGCTAGTCTGTAGGCCGCATCCGAACCTACCCCGCCGAAATCGTCGCAGGCATCCGCGGCGGACGCTGGATCACGTTCACCATCACGTGGAACGGCACGCCGTTGCGCAGGCCGGAGACTTCCACCTTGCTGCCGGGCTTGAGCAGCTCTTCGTGGCGGCCGAGGTCAGCAGGATCGCGGATGTCGTCTTCGCCCAGCCGCAGCAAGATGTCGTGCGGTTGGATGCCGGCCGCGGCGGCGGGGCCGCCGGCATAGACATCGGTAACCTGGGCGCCACGTGCCGCCGCCGCCGGCAGGCCGCTGTCGGCGGCCACCGGCACGAAACCGTAGTTCGCGCCGAGCCAGCCGCGGACTACGTGGCCGGTTGCGATTAATTGTCGCAGTACGTTGGTAGCCGTATCGACCGGAATGGCAAAACCGATACCCTCCGCATTGGCTGCCTTGCCGATAAGGAGGGTGTTGATACCGACCAGGTCACCGTTGCTGTTGACCAGCGCACCGCCGGAGTTGCCGAGGTTGATCGCGGCATCGGTCTGGATGAAATCTTCCGGACTGCTGTTGCTCAACTGTCGACCGATCGCGCTGATGATGCCCATGGTCACGGTCTGATTGAGGTTGAGCGGGTTGCCGATGGCCAGCACCACGTCGCCCACGCGCAACTTTTTCGGATCGGCCATCTGGATCACCGGCAGGTTGCCGGCTTCAATTTTCAGTACGGCCAGATCGGTTTCCTCGTCCGCGCCGACCAGCTTGGCTTTCGCAACGCGCCCGTCGTAGAGCAGCACCTGGATGTCGTCGGCATTGGCGATCACGTGATTGTTGGTGAGCACGTAGCCGTCCGCACTGACGATCACGCCGGAGCCGAGGTTCTGTTCGCGCCGTGACACTGGAGGTCCTGCCGGCGCGCCGCCGAACAGCTGCTGCATCAGAGGATCAGTGAACATGCGTACAGCCTGCTCGGTCACGATCTTGTTGGCGTAGATGTTCACGACGGAAGGTGCGGCTTTGGCAACGGCATCGGCGTAAGAGAACGGAGCAGGTTGTGCTACCGACGAAATCGCGGCGGAATTGGCCGTGTGCGGCAACCCGAAGCGTGCGCGCAGACCATCGCCGACGCCCGGCCAAATCAGGCTGATCACGAACGCGATCGCCAGCCCGAGTATCACGAATCGGGCAACAAAGGCGACGATGCCGGCGGCATGCTTCATGTCGTAATCAGTCTTGAGGAGAGGTGAGCGTATGAGTGTGGCAGAGCGACGTGACCGCCCGTGCGGTTTTATTGTAGGGTTCTAGACCTGAGGCTAGACTAACGCGATTTTTGTAGGCAACGCTTGTTTTGCAGGGGCACGATCCTGGGGCGGTCGGCGAAGCGCAATCTTTAGCTCGTCCGCAGCGGCAGAATCTGGTTTCTGCAGTGTCAATGGCATGCAAGTACCGGAGAGCCTGATGGCGAACGAAGTCGTCGATCATGGCCGCCGCCGCTTTCTCACCACAACCACCGCTGTGGTGGGAGGAGTGGGCGTAGTGGCGGCAGCTGTGCCTTTCATCAAGTCGTGGGAACCCAGTGCAAGAGCCAAGGCCGCCGGCGCCCCCGTTACGCAGTCACTCAAGAAGATCGAGCCGGGCCAGCAACTGATCGTGGCCTGGCGCAGCCTTCCGGTATTCATCGTCCATCGCACGCCGATACAGCTCGCGGCGCTGCCCAAGCAGGATGCCCGGTTGGTCGACCCGAGTTCCACCGGCGTCTCCGCCGATCAGCAGCCCAAATACGCGCAGAACCCCACCCGTTCAATCAAGCCCGAATGGCTGGTGATGATCGGCATCTGCACTCACCTGGGCTGCGTGCCCGACTACGTGGGCCAGATGAAGGCCGAGCCTTTCGATCCAAACTGGCAGGGCGGCTACTACTGCCCCTGTCATCACTCGCGCTATGACATGGCCGGCCGCGTCTACCAGGGTGTGCCTGCGCCGAAGAACATGGCGATTCCGCCTTATCACTTTGTCGACGACGCCACCGTGCAGATCGGCGTGGACGCGGAGGGGAATGCGTAATGGCCAACGTCTTCTCGAACGCTTTTTCTTCCCTGGGCGAATGGGTCAATGAACGCGCGCCCGGCTTGATGCCGGTGTACCGCAAGCACATGACCGAGTACTACGCGCCGAAGAATTTCAACATCTGGTACTACTTCGGTTCGCTGGCCCTGCTGGTGCTGGTCAACCAGATCCTCACCGGCATCTTCCTCACCATGAACTACGACCCGAGCGCGAGCGGCGCGTTCGATTCGGTGCAGTACATCATGCGTGACGTGGAGTGGGGTTGGCTGATCCGTTACATGCACTCCACCGGCGCGTCGCTGTTCTTCGTGGTGATTTACCTGCACATGTTCCGCGGGCTCATGTACGGCTCGTACCAGAAGCCGCGCGAGCTGGTGTGGCTGCTAGGCATGCTGATCTTCCTGGTGCTGATGGCCGAAGCCTTCATGGGCTACGTGTTGCCATGGGGCAACATGTCGTTCTGGGGCGCGAAGGTGATCGTCTCCCTGTTCGGCACCATCCCGGTGATCGGCAAGGACCTGGTCGAGTGGATCATGGGCGACTACCTGCCCGCGGACGCCACGCTCAATCGCTTCTTCGCCCTGCACGTCATCGCGCTACCGCTGGTGCTGTTGCTGCTGGTGGTCCTGCATCTGGCCGCGTTGCATGAAGTGGGTTCGAACAACCCCGATGGCGTGGACGTGAAGCATGGTCCGAAGGGCAACCGCTGGGACCCGACCAAGCCGGCCGATGGCATTCCGTTCCATCCGTACTACACGGTGAAGGATCTGGTCGGCGTGGGCCTGTTCCTTGCCATCGCCGCCTTCATCATCTTTTTCCAGCCGACGTTCGGCGGCTGGTTCCTCGAACACGACAACTCGGTGCCGGCGAACAATCTCGTCACGCCGGCGCAGATCAAGCCGGTGTGGTACTTCACCGCGTTCTACGCGATCGTGCGCATGGTTCCGTCCGCTTTCGGTACAGCGGTATGGGGCGTGCTAGGCATGTTTGGTGCGATCCTGCTGCTGTTCCTGCTGCCCTGGATCGATGCGGGCAAGGTGAAGTCCATTCGTTACCGCGGCACCGGCTACAAGGTGGCGCTGGGCTTGTTCGTGCTGGCGTTCTTCGGGCTGGTGTTGATCGGTACCGATTCCACCGCCGACCTGATTCCGATGCTGTTCGGCGCGGGTGTGGACGTCACCTCGCTGGAGAACCTGTTCGGCCGCGTGATGGTGCTGGTCTACTTCGGGTTCTTCGTATTCCTGTGGCTGTACACGCATCTTGGCTGGGAAAAGACCAAGCCGGTTCCGGAACGGGTGACGACGCATGATTAAGCGCTACATTTCCTTTTTCGCGCTGGTGTTCGGCCTGCTGCTCGGCACCCCGGCGGCGATGGCGGAAGGTCCAGAGCTACCTGACGCCGGCACCAATCTGCGTGATACGGCATCGCTGCAACGCGGTGCGCATATCTTTTTCAACTACTGCGTGGGCTGCCATTCACTCAAGTACCTGCGCTACGAGCGCATTGCGGACGACCTCGGCTTGACCGAGGAAGACGTGATGAAAAACCTCGACTTCACCGGCGGCAAGTTCGGCGATCCGGTGGTTTCGCACATGCCGCCCGACGACGCGCAGAAGTTCTTCGGCAAGGCGCCACCGGATCTCTCGCTGGAAGTTTCGGCCAAGGGCGAGGATTGGGTGTTCGCCTATCTCAACTCCTTCTACCTCGACCCCAAGAGTCCGATCGGCTGGAACAACACCGTCCTGCCGAATGCGGCGATGCCGTTCCCGCTGTGGGAATTGCAGGGCATGCAGGTGCCGGAGCTGAAGCCGGCGACGCCGGGTGACGATGCTCAGGTAGAAAAGCTCACGCTGCTCCATCCCGGCAAGCTCACGCCGGCTGAGTATCAGCAGGCGGCCCGCGACGTCACCAATTTCCTGGCCTACGCTGCCGAACCGGCTGCTCTGCAGCGCCGCCACTACGGCATCTGGGTGGTGCTGTTCCTGTTGGGCTTCACCTTCCTGGCATACTTGCTGAAGAAAGAATATTGGAAGGACGTCCACTGACGTCCTTTTAGAAAAAGAAGGGACTTGTGGCCGCAGGGTGGCACACGCCATCCTTGCGGCCAAACTGGAGGGGAGAAAGGTGCATGGTCCAGAACGCTCGTTCCCGGACGGTACTCGCCCTGTACACCGCTGCTGATGACATCCAGTGTCATCGAGTAAGGCTGGTGCTGGCCGCGAAAGGAGTCACCTATGACCTGGTCGTGATCGACCCGGCCAAGCCCTCCCAGGACCTGCTCGATCTGAATCCCTATCACAGCCTTCCTACCCTGGTGGATCGGGAGCTTACTCTGTACGACACCTCGGTCGTATGCGAGTACCTCGACGAACGCTACCCGCATCCCCCCCTGATGCCGATCGATCCGCTCTCCCGCGCCAGGCTGCGGCTGGCGGCGGTGCGTATCGAGCGCGATTGGCTGCCGGAAATCGAACACATCAAGGCCGGTGGCCGCCCGGCCGACGCAGCGCGCAAGCGCCTGCGCGAGCAACTGTTGACGGCCTTGCCGTTGTTCAAGGCGTCCAAGTTCTTCCTCAACCCGGAAATGAGCCTGGCCGATTGCCTGGTGACGCCGGTGGTGTGGCGGCTGCCGTCACTGGGCGTCGATCTGGGGCGTGAAGGCAAGCCGATCATGGACTACGGCGAGCGCCTGTTCCATAGTCAAGGGTATGCCCGCAGTCTGACGGCAGAAGAAAAGGCGCTGAGGGTGCTCTAGCCGGTTTTGCCTGGAGCGGCCTTCTGGACATTTCCCCTTCTTTTCTCATTCAATACGCGGGGGCCGGCTCTGTCTGTCCGCATTCCTTCGGTCCATCGTATCGCCAGGCGGCCAGTCTGCCTTCGCCGATGGTCCTGCGGTTTGCGAACAGACCATGCCGGCGACGTCCACGCAAAACCGGCTAGAGCGCCCTTCTGGTGACGAACCAGCAACATTCCAACATGAGTTCCAACCGTCCGTACCTGTTGCGGGCGATCTACGACTGGATCAGTGACAACAACCTCACTCCCTACATGCTGGTCGACGCCACCCGCAGTGGCGTGAGGGTGCCGCCGCACGTAATCAAGAATGGGCAGGTGGTACTCAACCTGGCCATGCGCGCGGTCGCCAACCTGGACCTGGGCAACGAGTGGATCAGTTTCCAGGCCCGCTTCTCCGGCGTCAGCCACAGCATCCAGATTCCAGTGCCGGCCGTGCTGGCCTTGTACGCGCAGGAAAACGGACAGGGCATGATGTTTCCGGCCGAAGACGAGGAACACGGCGGCGAAGCGCCGGGCGATACGCCGCCGTCACCACCCGAGCCGGAGCCGCCGACGGGAGATGGGGACAAACCCAAGCGAGGGGGTGGCTCGCATTTGCGGGTAGTGAAGTAGGTTGGCGTGCAAACACCAACATAGCCGTCTCCATGCAGCGCGGAATTGGGGTTATTCCTACAAATAGCCCTGCGTACCTGCGATAGCCGCTCACGGGCATTTCCTCTAAGGTAGCGGCTTTCTCTTACAAGCCGCTCCGCATGTCCGCTGCCCACGAGCAACCCGATCACCTCCGTCGTAGCCTGTCCAATCGCCATCTGCAACTGATCGCCATCGGTGGTGCGATCGGCACCGGCCTGTTCATGGGCTCGGGCAAGACGATCAGCCTGGCCGGGCCTTCGGTACTGCTGGTGTACCTGATCATCGGCGTGATGCTGTTCTTCGTGATGCGCGCGATGGGCGAGCTGTTGTTGTCGAACCTGGAATACAAGTCGTTCATCGATTTCACGACCGACTTGCTCGGTCCCTGGGCGGGCTTTTTCTGCGGCTGGACCTATTGGTTCTGCTGGATCGTAACCGCCATCGCGGACGTGGTCGCCATCGCTTCCTATGCACAGTTCTGGTTCCCGGGTTTGGCGCCGTGGGGGCCGGCACTGCTATGGGTGTTGACGCTGCTGGTGCTCAACCTGACCGCTGTGCGTCTGTTTGGCGAATTGGAGTTCTGGTTCGCGTTGATCAAGATCCTGGCGATCGGCGCGCTGATTGCGATCGGCTTCGGTATGGTGGCATTTGGATTCACTTCGCCGTTGGGTCATCGCGCTACGCTGGCCAATCTGTGGAGTGATGGCGGCTTGTTCCCCACCGGCGTGGACGGTTTTTTCGCCGGCTTCCAGTTGGCGGTGTTCGCTTTTGTCGGTGTCGAGTTGGTGGGCACGGCGGCGGCGGAAACAGCCGATCCCATGCGCAACCTGCCCAAGGCGATCAACTCCATCCCGGTGCGCATCATCTTGTTCTACGTGCTGGCGCTGGTGGTGATCATGGCCGTAACGCCGTGGCGGCTGGTCCATCCGGGCAGGAGTCCGTTCGTGGAGCTGTTCCTGCTGGCTGGCATCCCCGCCGCGGCGAGCCTGGTCAATTTCGTGGTGCTCACCTCGGCTACCTCGTCGGCCAATAGCGGGATCTTTTCCACCGGACGGATGCTTTACGGCCTGGCCGAGGAAAACCATGCGCCGCGTCTGTTCGCGCGATTGTCGCAAGCAGCGGTGCCCTCGAAGGCCCTGGTGTTTTCCTGCCTGTGCCTGCTGGCCGGCGCCACGCTGGTGTATGTGGTGCCCAATGTGGTGACTGCTTTCACCCTGGTCACCACGCTGTCGGCGGTACTGTTCATATTCGTGTGGTCGCTGATCCTGGTGGCCTATATCGTCTACCGGCGCAAACGGCCGCAATTGCATGCCGTTTCCACATACAAGATGCCGGGCGGTGTGCTGATGTGCTGGGTGTGCCTGGCGTTCTTTGCATTCGTGCTGTGGCTGCTGACCTTGCAGGCAGATACGCGCCAGGCCTTGCTGGCCAGCCCGGTTTGGTTCGCGTTACTGGCGATTGCGTATGCGCGGAAGGTACGGCGCGGCGCAAAGACCCCCTCTCCCGTGGGAGAGGAGGGCTAGGCTGCCGTAGGCTGGATTGACGATCTCGGCTTTGCGCAGATGCACGCACGGCAATGCTGGGTTTTGCAACCCAGCCTACGATCGGCATCCCTGTCTGCAACGCTTAAGACTCGGCGCCAGGCGAGCGCTAATGCCGGATATCCCGATCGCGGTAATGCCGGCGAAACGGCAACACGTTGCTACCTTTGGCCGTCGGCGCCTCACCTGCCGCAGGATGCTCCGGCGTATACAACTCGACGGTGGGAAGTATCAGCGCTGTCAGCATCGGACCGATCATCCATAAATGCCCGGCCTCGCGGTCATCGCCGTCGATGCTCACTTCAAAACTGTAGCGGCGTTCCAGTACCCGCCTGCCGCGAAAGCGGCGCAGGCGCAATCCGCTCAAGCCCACGGTCTCATCCAGCAACTGCAGGCCGTGCTGCTGGCAGCGCTGGCGGGCCTCCTGGATGGCGCGGTCACGCGTACGGCTCAATCTCAGCCAGCTGCCGGCGACGGCCAGCAGCACGAGCAGCAGCAGTAAGGTAGCAAGGTCGCCCATACCCGCAGTGTGTGGGCGACCGGTACGACTCGCAAGTCAGCTGATCTTCAAACGGAGCGAAAGGTCGACCGCTCGCACATGCTTGGTCAGCGCGCCCACCGAGATGTAGTCCACGCCGGTGCGCGCATAGTCGCCGATGGTCTTGAGGTCGACGTTACCGGAAATCTCCAGCGGTACACGGCCGTCGGTTTGCGCAACAGCCTGTTGCATCAGCGGCAAGCTGAAGTTGTCAAGCATGACACGGTCCACCCCCGCGTCGAGCGCCTGCTGCAATTCGTCGAGGTTTTCGACTTCCACTTCCAACAGCAGGGTAGGGTGCAGCTGGCGCGCCGCTTGCACCGCCGCAGCGATGCTGCCGGCGGCGATGATGTGGTTTTCCTTCACCAGAACGGCGTCGTAGAGACCGATACGATGGTTGTGGCCACCCCCGCAGCGTACGGCGTATTTTTGAGCCAGGCGCAAACCCGGTACAGTCTTGCGCGTATCGAGCACCCGCGTGCTGGTGCCTGCTACGGCCGCGACATAGGCAGCTGTGGTGGTGGCGGTGCCGGACAGCAGCTGCAGGAAATTCAGAGCCGAGCGTTCGGCCGTAACGACGGCCCGCGCGTTGCCGTGCATTTCGCAAACGATGGTGCCGGGTGTCACCTGATCGCCGTCGTTGACGCGCCAATGGATGCGTGCCTGCGGGTCGAGTTTGTGCACGCAGGTATTGAACCAGGGAATGCCGGCGATGACCGCTTCCTCACGGCAGGTGAGTGCGGCGAAGGCCTGTGCGTCGGCGGGTAGCAGGCTGGCGGTCGCATCACCGTGGCCAATGTCTTCGGCAAAAGCGCGTTCCACGTCGGCGTCGATCAGACGCTGGTCGGGTGGGACGAAACGAAATGTTTGACTCATGCGGAAACCCGCTGCGCGTGGTGGGGAGTGCCGCGCATGCTACCCGGAAGCAGGCAGGTTGGGGTGATAACCGCAACCTGCTTATGATCAGGGCGATTCGCCCGGACGGGCCTCTTCGTGACTCAGGCGGTCCACGATCGCATCCATGGCGCGATCGAACAGCGCATTGGATGCCAGGATCCGTGCGCGGCCCTCCGCCATCACCAATGCCAGCTCATACGGCGAGAAATCCCCTACCTTCAGGCCACGGCGATTGACGAACAGGTACCGTCCGCTCATCGGACTGACCCATGACAGCTTGGCGCGCTCGAAGTGCTCGTCCTGGCCAATGAATTCCAGCCAGGTACCTGGCTTGAGTGCCTTTACCTGCTCGAGCTGTTCCCGCACATCCGGCGCAATGGTGTCTTCGGCCGGATCGTTGGTCGAATCTTCCTCCAGGTCCGCCGCGCTCTCGGCGATCGGCTGGATGCTTTCCGGAATCGGCAGCGGCGCGGGTGCGGTTGCCGCGGCTTGCGGTTGTGCCGGTGCAGGTGCCGCTTCGCCGAGCTGCTGGCGATAATAGCCATGCAACTGGGCGAGCAGCTTCTCGATGTCCGCTTCCTGGAAGGCGACATTCGCCAGGCCTTTGCGCAATGCGCGCTCGATGCCCGGCAGTAGTTGCCGCAGGTCGCGCTTGGCTTCCGGCGTGCGCACCGGCTTGCTGCTGGCGATGAAGGCGTCGATGAAACGCAGCGCTTCGCGGAATTCGTTCGATTCCTCGCCCTTGCGCAGAATGGTGAGCACCAGATAGTTCGCCCACGCGCGCGACAGTACGCCGTGAATCAGCGGCGGCAATACGTTGTCGCCGATGCGGTTGAGGATTTCGCGCGCGGCACGGCGGCGCGCCTGCTCCAGTTTCTCGCGGCCGCGGGTGGACTCGGCCACGCGCTGCTCGGCGAGCTCGGAACGGCGGCGGTTCGATTCCTGGAACTGCTGCAATTCGGCCGACAGACGATCGAAGATCGTCATGTCATCGTCGAATTCCTGCATCAGGCGTTCGACGATGGCCTTCACGGTGTCGTGCAGGCGGCCATCGCGGTCCGATTCCTCCGACCAGCTCTTGGCCGCTTCGGCCAGGCCGTCCAGCAAGCGGCGCGCCGGGTGCTGGCGATGCGCGAACAGCTTGCGGTCGAGGATCGCGGCCTTGAGATAAGGAATCTGCAGGCGCGCCAGCAGCACCTGCATTTGCGCCGGCAGGTTGCGGTCTTCGAGAATGAACTCGAACAGCATGCCGACCAGATCGATGGTGTCTTCATCGATGGTGGCGATCTGTCCCGGACGCTGGCCGCGCAGCGAGCCGAGCTGCGACATCAGCTGTTCCTTCAGCTGCAGCACCTGCTCGGCGATGTCCGGCGTGTTCGTGGTCGCAGCTGGCTGCGGCATCGGCAGCATGGCCGCCTGGCTTTGCAGCACGCTGAGCGCGCCGATCAACTCGTTGGCGGTGGGCAGCGGGCCTACAGTCATCGCCGACAGCGGCACATTCGGGTGTGCGCGGCGCGCGCTGAACAGTGCGCGCAGGGTCTGCAGAAGTTCGGCTGAAGCCTCGCTGTCATCAGCCGGAAGCGGTTGGGGAACCTCGCCGGCAGCAACAGCTCCCCCCGTAGCAGCAGCGCCACTGCGTGACACCTCGTGACGCAACTGCGGCAGCACGCCCGCGCGCATCAGTTCGGCGTTTACTTCCTGGTACAGTTCTTCCAGCGCTGCCATCACATAGCGATCGAACAGCTTGTAGATGATCAGCTTCACGCGCATGTCGGCGCTCAGCTCGCGCATCGACTGGCGGAATGCCTGGGAGAGCATGGCCGGGCCGATCGGATTGGTGGCGTCCTCGATGCGCGTACCGCCGCAGATCACCGACAGGCGCTGGTTGACGGCGAACAGGTCGCGCGTCAGGCGCGTCTCGTTCTTGCCGATCATGCTGGTGATGGCCAGCGACTCCTCCAGCTCGTTGTCAGCCACCAGCGAGAGCTCCACCGAGCCGGGTACCGGTGCTGGGGCGCTGGGGCCGCCGCCAGCGGAGCGGGTGCCGCCGGCAAAGTCGTTCAACTCGCGCGATACCAGGGCCAGGAAGGCGCGCTCGATCACCGGCCGGCGCTTGCGTACCTCACGCATACCGTCGAAATAATGCATCTGCGCAGCGTTGTTCTCCGCCTTTTCGGCCAGGTCGAACAGGGCGTCGTCGACGTGCTCGAACATGTTGCCGATGAGCTGCTGCAGGCGGCGGGAGGAGATATTCCGGACAGCATTCAACAGGTCGCCTCCGCGTCCACTGGAAGGGTCCAGTCGCTGGCCAAGATTGACGACATTGGAGGATTCATTGGCTTCTTTCATCGCCACACCCCTGTGGTTGGCTGGCTAGGCCGTCGTTGATTGCTGCCGACAATGGCTGCTGATCGCCTTTGCCGACCGCGAACGATCGTTACAGGGATGCTGCCGATGCCTGGAACATAAGCGAAAATCTGTTTCACCGCCATGTCCCAAGTCATGCTTTCGTGTACTGTCGATCCAGCCGGCGCGAAGATACCTGAACGAGCAGGCGTTTAGGCGCCGGTGGGGAAATCCGTGAACTGGGTGGTGCCGATGCCCTCCTCGGGCAGCATCACCGGGATCCCGTCCTCGACCCGGTAGATCACCTTGCGGTCGACCGTGATCAAGCCCTCGGCCACCCGACTCTGAACCGTGCCCCCGGCGACATTGAGCACCTGGCCGCCATCGATGGCCTGGTTCAGGGCGGTCAGTTCGCTGACGTTGAGAGGGCGCACCGGCGTCTTGCTCACCGGGCAGCAGAGGATGTCGAGCAGGCGTTTGTCCATGGAAACGGCAGGTATCGTTGCAATGCGGCGAAGTCCGTACAATAGCCCCTTTTGGGCGACCGGGCCATGACGGAATCAGCTTCAGCACCGCGGGTAGGTGTGGTGATGGGATCGCGTTCGGATTGGGAAACCATGACGCACGCCGCCGAGGTGCTTGAGCAACTGGGCGTGCCGCACGAGGTGCGGGTGGTGTCCGCCCATCGCACGCCGGATCTGCTGTTCCAATATGCCGAGCAAGCCATGCAGCGCGGCATCCAGGTGATCATCGCCGGCGCCGGGGGCGCGGCCCATCTGCCGGGCATGCTGGCGGCCAAGACCCGGCTGCCGGTGTTCGGTGTGCCAGTGCAGTCCAAGGCTTTGAATGGCATGGACTCCTTGCTTTCCATCGCACAAATGCCAGCCGGCATTCCGGTCGGTACGCTGGCGATCGGTCGTGCCGGGGCGTGCAATGCAGGCTTGCTCGCCGCTGCCGTGCTGGCTCTGCACGACCCGGCCATTGCCAAGGCTCTGGAAGCCTATCGGGCGCGTCAAACCCAGACCGTTCTGGACAACCCGGACCCTCGTTCGTGAGCACACGTCAAACGCAATCTGTGTTGGGCATTCTCGGCGGCGGCCAGCTCGCCCGCATGCTGGCTATTGCCGCGGCCCCGCTGGGAGTCAAAACCCTGGTCGTGGACAGCGCCGCCGATGCCTGCGCCGGGCAGGTGGCCCCGCTACGCCTGGCCGACTGGACGGATTTCGCCGCGCTGGAAAAATTTGCGGCCGAGGTCGACGTGGTCACCTTCGATTTCGAAAATGTGCCGGCCGACACTGCGCATTGGCTGGCCGAACGCGTGGCGGTGTTTCCGAACCCGCGGGCGCTGGCCGTGGCGCAGGATCGCTTGGCCGAGAAAACGCTGTTCCGCGAATGCGGTTTGCAAACGCCTGCGTTCGAAGCGGTCGATACGCGCGAAGATCTGGAGCGCGCCCTGGCCAAGGTCGGCGTGCCCTCCATCTTGAAGACACGCCGCCTGGGCTACGACGGCAAGGGCCAATTCCGCATCAAGCAGCGCTCGGACGCGGACGCGGCTTGGGAAACGCTGGGCGCCAACGCGCATGGATTGATACTTGAAGCCTTCGTGCCGTTCGAGCGCGAACTCTCCGTGCTCGCCGTGCGCACGCGCCATGGCGATTTCCGCGTGTGGCCGCTGACCCAGAACTGGCATACCGATGGGGTGCTGAGCATGAGCCTCGCGCCTGCGCCGGAAGTCGGAGCATTGCAGGCGCGCGCGGCGGCTTTGGCGCGCACGCTGGCGGAGCAATTGGATTACGTAGGTGTGTTTGCGCTGGAGCTGTTCGTCAAGGACGGCGAATTGCTCGGCAACGAAATGGCGCCGCGCGTGCACAACTCTGGCCACTGGACCATCGAAGGCGCCATCACCAGCCAGTTCGAAAACCACGTGCGCGCGGTGCTGGGTCTGCCGTTGGGCGATACCTCGGCGCGGGGTTGCTCGGCGATGTTCAACTGGATTGGTGAATTGCCGGATGCCACGCCGGTGCTGAATAGCGTTGACGGCCATTGGCACGATTACGGCAAGCAGTCGCGTCCCGGGCGCAAGGTGGGGCACGCCAACGTATGTGCACAGGACGCAAAGACCTTGGCGGCACGCGTAGCCGAGATTGCGCGAGCGTTGCAGCGCCAAGACCAGGCAGCACCTGCGCTGCAGGTGCTCTGACGGACGAGGGTGGCGTAGGCTGGAGTGGCAATTCCAGCGTCGCGCGGGTTGCATCATGGCAATGCCGGGTTTCGCAACCCAGCCTACGATTGCCACCCCAGCCGCTCTCTCCCCCAGCCCATGTCGCGCATGGCATGATGGCCCTTGATCCGCGCCGACGGCTTGGCTTGAAGCGCGGCCATTCTGCGGATTTCTCCGCGACAACAGGGCACAAGGAACCATGAAATCGATTCGCCTGCTATTAGCGGCGTTGGCGTTGTGCGCAGCCAGCGTCCATGCACAAACCTCTCCGGCCGACGCCGGCGCCACCCAGGACAAGTCCGCGCAACTGCTCGCCTCGCTCAAGCCCGAACACGGCACGATCAAGCTCCCTAACGGCATTGCCACGCTTGAGCTCAACGGCGATTTTTACTATCTGTCACCCAACGACGCCGAGCGCCTGCTCACGCAGGGCTGGGGAAATCCGCCGGGCGACAAAACCTTGGGGATGATCATTCCGCAGGCAGTAAGTCCCCTGTCCGACCAGGGCTGGGGTGTGGTCATTACCTATAACGACGATGGCCATGTTTCGGACCAGGACGCCGCCAAGATCGACTACACCAAGTTGCTCAAGGACATGCAGGAGGCTGACGAGAGCGACAACGCCAAACGCAAGCAGGACGGTTATGCCGGCCTGCATTTGGTGGGCTGGGCCGAGCCGCCCTATTACGACGCGCAGAGCCACAAGATGTACTGGGCCAAGGAACTGAAGGCCGATAACGCCAACGGCAATACCCTGAACTACAACATCCGCGTGCTCGGCCGCAAAGGCGTGCTGGAACTGACCGCGGTGGCCGCGATGGACGATCTTCCCAAGATCAAGCAGGAAATGCCCAAGGTGTTGGCCTTCACCAATTTCGACCCAGGCAACCGCTATACCGACTACAACGCCAGCACCGACAAGCTTGCCGCTTACGGCCTGGCCGCGCTGGTCGCCGGCGGCATCGCCGCCAAGGCGGGTCTGTTCGCCAAGCTGGGCGTGCTGCTGCTGGCCTTCAAGAAATTCATCATTATCGGCATCGCTGCGGTGGGTGCTTTCCTCCGCAAGCTATTTGGCCGTGCCAAGAAGCCGGCAGCATAGGGCGATTCGCAGCCGCCGGTAGAGTTAAGCCTTATCCGCTCCCTCCCCTGCGTGTAGCAGGGGAGGGAACATCATGCCGCGTGAATCAGCCAAGATTCTTCGCGGCGAAATCCCAGTTCACCAGCTCCCAGAACTTGTCCACATAGCTCGGGCGCGCATTGCGGTAATCGATGTAGTACGCGTGCTCCCACACGTCGATGGTGAACAACGGCTTGTCGCTGCCGGTGATCGGGGTGGCGGCGTTGGAAGTGTTGACGATGCCCAGCGAGCCATCCGGGCGCTGCACCAGCCAGGTCCAGCCCGAACCGAAGTTGCCGACCGCGGATTTCTTGAATTCTTCCTTGAACTTGTCGAAAGAACCGAACGCCTTGTCGAGCGAATCGGCCAGTTTGCCGGTGGGCTTGTTGTCGCTGTTCGGCGAGCGCATGGAATGCCAGTAGAAGGTGTGGTTCCAGATCTGCGCTGCGTTGTTGAACACGCCACCGGAGGACTTCTTGATGATGTCTTCCAGCGTCGCGCCTTCGAACTCGGTGCCCTTGATCAGGTTATTGAGATTGGTCACATAGGCCTGGTGGTGCTTGCCATAGTGAAACTCCAGCGTTTCGGCCGAAATGTTCGGCTCCAGCGCGTTCTTTTCGTAGGGCAGCGGGGGAAGTTCGATCGCCATGGGTCAGCTCCTGGGCGTTGGCTAAGGGTAACGGGGATGCCGCCCGATCGGACGCCGGGCCGGCTGGTACACTACTAAGCTGGCTGCATTGTAGTGATGAAACCCAAGTTATGGACGTCAATGAGCGAATCAAGGCGGTGCTGGCCGAGCACCCCATCGTGCTTTTCATGAAGGGCACGCCACAGGTCCCGATGTGCGGGTTCTCCGCTCGCGCCGCGTTGGCACTTACCGAGGCGGGTGCGACGTTCCATGCGGTGAACGTGTTGGCCGATCCGGAAATCCGTGCGGCCCTTCCGCACTACGCCAATTGGCCGACTTTCCCGCAGCTGTTCATCCAGGGCGAATTGATCGGCGGTTGCGACATCGTCGAAGACCTCAAAGCCTCCGGTGAACTGGCACGCATGGCGCGTGACGTGGCAGGGGAAAGCCACGTATGAGTTTGAGCCTGCCGCAGCATCGCTTGCCCGTGGCCTGGGCGCCCGCCGCCAATGAACTGGACGGCCATGTGGTTCTGGTCACCGGTGCCTATGGTGGATTGGGCAGTGCCGTGGCGCGCGCCGTGGCCCGCGTTGGTGCCACGGTGGTGATTACCGGCAAGCGCAAGCGACAGCTTGAGCAGCTCTACGACGCCATGCGGCGCGAAGGCTTGCCTGAGCCGGTGATCCATCCGCTCGATCTGGAAACCGCCACCCCTCGCGATTACGAAGCACTGGCCGAAGGCTTGCAGCGCGATCTGGGCCGGCTCGACGGCATTGTGCATGCCGCAGCCAGCTTTGCCGGCCTGATGCCGATGGCGATGCACAAGCCGGACGCATGGCTGCGCAGCTTGCACGTCAATGTTTCCGCGCCGTTCGCGCTTACTCAGGCTTGCCTGCCTTTGCTTACGGCCGCGCCCGATAGCGCAGCGGTGTTCGTGCTGGATAATCCCGAGCTGGTGCAGCGCGCGCACTGGGGCGCGTACGGGGTGTCGAAAGCGGCATTGGAGCGTTTCGTGGCGATCCTGCACGAAGAGCATGACGAAGGTGCGTTCCGCGTGCATGCGCTGTTGCCTGCGCCGATGCGGACCACCTTGCGCCGCACGGCGTATTTCGGTGAAGACACTTTGCAGCATCCGCTTCCCGATGCCACCGCGGAAGCCGTGGTGTATCTGTTGAGCAGCAAGGCGGCCGCCGCGCGCGGCGGTGTGCTCGATCTGCGCATGGCATGATCACGCGCCGCATGCTGCGTACCAATAATAAGAAGGAGAGCGCATGCAAACGCAGATGACCACCTTGTCGGCGGCGATCCTGCTGTTCCTGATCATGGATCCGCTCGGCAACATTCCCATCTTCCTCAGCCTGCTCAAGGATGTGGCGCCCAAGCGCCGGCGCGCGGTGATGGTGCGCGAGCTGATGATCGCGCTGGGGGTCTTGCTGATCTTCCTGATGGGCGGTCAGCTGATGCTCAAGCTGCTGCAGCTGAGGCAGGAATCGATCAGCATCGCCGGCGGCATCGTGCTGTTTCTGATCGGCATCCGCATGGTGTTTCCCCCCGCCGAAGGCGGCATCTTCGGGCGGGCGGGCGAGGGGGAGCCTTTCATCGTGCCGCTGGCGATACCCGGCGTGGCCGGTCCTTCGGCGATGGCCGCCTTGCTGCTGCTCACCAATACGGAGCCGGGCCGCACCGCGGATTGGGCCATCGCCCTGCTGTGCGCATGGCTGGCCACGGCGGTGATACTGTTGAGTTCCACTTATCTGTTCCGCTGGCTGGGCGAGAGCGTGCTCACCGCACTGGAGCGGGTGATGGGCATGCTGCTGATCGCCCTGTCGGTGCAGATGTTCCTGGGGGGCATCGCGGCCTATCTGCATCTGGCGGTTTGAGCCGCATGAAAGCCAGCTACGGCAGCTAGCAGAATCAATGCGATAGGTCATGGGAAAGGGGGGGATTGAACAAGCTCTTAAGCTTTGCCCCCAAGCCCCTCGTGTATTCTTGCGCCGGCCGAGAGTTTGGCCGCGCTATTTCTCGCAGTTGTCACACTTGATCGGCAACATGGATCTGAAAATTAAGGGAGGCGGTCATGCTTCACGTCGAACAGGCCCTTACCGAACGGCTGCCGTGGCTTGCACAACATCCCCTGATTCGTAGGCCCGTCGCCGGGGTGTTGGGTCGCCTTGCCGACGAGGCGGGTTTCAATCGGGTGCTCACCGCGCTGGCCGACACGAAGGGTTTTGACTTCGTCGACAAGGTGCTGGATTTTCTCGGCTGCAGCTATCACGTCGTGCAGCGCGAGCGGGAACATATTCCGGTCGAGGGCGGCGTGATGGTCGTCGCCAATCATCCGCTGGGCATGCTTGACGCAATGGCCCTGCTGCAGCTGGTCGGCTCGGTGCGCCAGGACGTACGCATACTCGGTAACGACTGGCTTGCAGCCGTTCCACAGCTGGGTCCTCTGCTGTTGCCGGTAGACGTGTTCGGCAGCGGCGCGGCGTCGCGCTTGCGGAATGTCTACCGTGCGCTGGAGCGTGGCGAAGCGCTGATCGTTTTCCCGGCAGGCGAAGTGTCACGCATGGGGCCGGCCGGTGTGCGCGATGGCCGTTGGGCCGATGGTTTCGCACGGCTGGCCTTGCGCAGCAAGACGCCAGTGCTGCCCATTCACGTGGCCGCACGCAATTCGGCCATGTTTTATGGCTTGTCGATGCTGGCCAAGCCGCTCAGTACCGCCATGCTGCCGCGCGAGGCGGTGGCTACGCATGTCAGCCGTATCGGGTTCAGCGTAGGCGCGCTGGTGAGTGCGGATGAATTGGCCAAGCGCAGCGGCGACGATGCCCAGCGAGCAGCTAACCTGATGCGCCGGCACGTGTATCGCATCGGGCGTCGCCGCGGCCTGATCTTCGGCGGCCAGGTGGCGCTGGCTCATCCTGAGCCGGTCGATCGCGTGGCGATGGAATTGGCGCAGAGCGAGAAGCTCGCCGATCTCGCCGACGGCAAACAGCTATTCGTGCTGCGCGGACAAACCGACGGCGCCGCGTTGCGTGAGATCGGCCGACTGCGTGAACTCACCTTCCGTAAGGTAGGCGAGGGCACCAACACGCGGCGCGACCTGGATGCCTACGATGCCCATTACGAACACCTCGTGCTGTGGGATCCCAAGGTGCTGCGCATCGTGGGGTCTTATCGCCTCGGTCATGGCGGGCGCCTGATCGCCGCGCGAGGCATGAACGGCCTGTATACCGCCAGCCTGTTCAATTATTCGCCTGCGTTGGAGTCGCGGCTGGCGCAAGGGCTGGAACTGGGGCGTAGCTTCATCGCACCGGCCTATTGGCGGTCTCGCGCCCTGGATCAGCTGTGGCAGGGCATCGGCCTGTACCTGCAGCATCATCCGGAGCTGCACTATCTGTTTGGCCCGGTGAGCATGTCGGTCAACCTGCCGCGCCAGGCGCGCGAGTGGATCGCGGCGGCACATCAACACTACTTCGGCGCGCCTGGACTGGCCTCGGCCCGCCAGCCGTTCAAAGTTTCTGCGGACGTGCTTGAAGGCGTGCGCCGTGAGCTGGAGGGCCTGGACCCGGCCAGCGGCCTGGGCAAATTGCGCAATCACCTGGATGCCCTGGGCGTAAGCCTGCCCGTGCTGTATCGCCAGTACGTTGACCTGGTCGAACCCGACGGCGTGCAGTTCCTGGATTTCGGCGAAGACCCCAGCTTCTCCGGCTGCGTCGATGGCCTCGTCATGCTGGATCTGTCCCGCCTGAAGCCGGCCAAGCGCACTCGTTATCTCGGCAAGGGTGCCTGAACTCCCCTTTCCCTTACTGCTTGCAGCGGAGGGGTGGCTGGGATGGCAATCTTAGGCTGGGTTGTAAAACCCAGCATCGTCATGCCTGCAGCCTGTGCGATGCAGGGTTGACTATTCTTGCCTTGTCGTACGGGTGCGCGCCGCGCAAGGCGGCCCCACCCGGGTCTTCACAAATGCGATACATCTGTAAAATTGATGTAAAGAAAATATGAGATTGTGCTAAGGTATCGCTAAGGATACGCGCACCGCTTCTTCTACCCCGAGCGCCCGCAAATGGCCGGGGACGAAGTATGAATCAGCTTACACGTGTGTCGTACAGGGATCTGTCATAGGGCCGGAGTCGTTGTGCTTCGTCCCGCCGCAAAAACCACAACGTAGGGTTCCAATGAGGCCACCCGGCTCACGCAGCAAATGAGCCCCGAGCCTCTTTGTGTGTGGCAAAGGCCCCGAGAGGGCGGCTGATCTTGTGTTCGCAAGCGATGTCCGAGCGGTCATCCAGCGGTGCCAAAGCAATTCAAATCAATAATCGGACTACGGGGCTTTACATGAAACGTACGCATCTTTCCGCAGCGATTGCCATGGCCTGTTGCCTTTCCACGGGCGTAGCGCTGGCACAGACGGCCAACGACCAAGGCCAGTCGACCACCAATACGCAGCAGCGCGCATCCGTATTGAGCACGTCAAACACGACCAATGACACGGCTACCAAGCGTGGCGCGCAGCAGCTGAGTGAAGTGCTGGTGCGGGCGGACTCGCTGTCGCTCGGCGGTGGCTTGATGTCGGTGCAGGAAGCACCGAAGGCAGTGTCCACAATCACGCGCGATGCGATCGTCAAGTCGGCCCCGGGCGCCACCTTCGTGCAGGCCATCGACAGTATTCCCGGCGCGGTCACCTCGACGGATGACTACACCGGCCTCAATGACGGTACCGCCGCCATCCGCGGCTATACGCTGGACGAAATCGGTGTGACGGTGAACGGTGCGCCGATCAACGACAGCGGCAACTACAAGATCTACCCGACCGAGTACGGCGACACCGAGAACATGGGTGACATCACCGTGCAGCAGGGTTACCCGGACAACGACATGCCGATTCCCGGCGCAGCCGGTGGCTCGATCGCGTGGGTTACGCTGGATCCGTCCCATAAGGGCAGCTTTGATTTCAGTCAATCGTTCGGCAGCAACAGCTATCGCCGTACGTTCTTCCGTTTGAACACGGGCGACCTCGGCCCGGTGCGTTCCTGGGTTTCCTATTCCAATAATGAGGTCAATCTCTGGCGCGGTCCGGGCAATTCACACGTGACCAAGGTTGATGCCAAATCGGTGTGGACCATCGACGCGGACAACACCATCTCCGCCGCGGTGCAGTACAACCGCGAAATCAAGACCAATTACGAATCGTTGACCAAGGCTCAGGCGCAAACTGATTACAAGCAGAGCTACCTGGGCACCTACGTGCCGGGCCAGACCAACAGCAACTTCTACCGGCTGCACCAGAATCCGTTCGTGAACTACCTGGCCAGCCTGGACGGCGAGTTCAAGCTGTCGGACAACCTGCACCTGTCGGTGGTGCCGTACTTCCAGTGGGGCGAGGGCGGTGGCGGTTCGGGTACCACTTTCAGCGAGTACAACGGCAAGGGTTCCAACCAGCCGCTGTTCAAGGTCGTGAACTATGACCTCAACGGCAACGGCAAGATCGACAACAAGTACTCCAACGTACTGGTCAATTCGTTCAGCTATTCGTACACGTACCGCCCCGGCGTGATTGCCAAGTTGAATCAGGACTTCGGCCTGAACAACAGCCTCGAATACGGCGTGTGGTATGAGCGCCCTCGCCAGTCACAGGGACAGGTGTTCGTTCCAGTCGACTACAACACGGGTACGCCGTTGGATCAGTGGGCCGGCAATGCTAGCCTTATCCGCTACTCCAATGGCGTGGTGCAGAAGACCTACGACCAATACACCACCACCACCAACACCAAGGTCTTCGTCACCGATACCTGGACGCCCACCGATCAGCTGACTTTGACGGGCAGCATCGCTTATGTGTGGTCCAAGCGTGATGGCTTCATGTTCGAATACCCTGGTTCCACCGGTTCGCTCACCAGCAAGCTGGCGGTCAGCACCAGGAATGCTGCGTATGGCGGCGCGGCCACCCAGACCTTTCACGACTTCACGCCGACCTTCGGCGCCAAGTACCAGTTGAACGAGCAGAACCAGTTCTATCTGGGCTATGGCCACACCTTCCGCGCGCCGATCAACGGCGCAGTGCTGTCAAACGCGTTTGCCAACTACGGCGCGAACCCGGTGGCGGTGAAGCCGGAAAAGGCCGACACGCTTGATCTGGGCTGGCGCTACTACGGTGACAAGATCTCGGCAAACGTGGACGCCTACGCATCCAACTTCCATAACAAGCAGATCTCCGGTTATGACCAGAACACCGGGCTGACCGTGTACGTGCCGCTCAACCGCGTGCACCTGCGCGGCCTCAACTCCGAAGCCAGCTACAAGCTCACGGATCAGTTCTCGATCTACGGCTCGTACTCCTACACGCAGGCGCGTTTGCAGGACAACATCAATAGCCTTGGCGACGGCATTTACTACACCCGCGGCAAGACGATGCTCGCCACGCCCAAAAACCTGGTGTACACGTCGTTGAATTACAACTACGGTCCGTTCTGGGCGCAGCTGAATGCCAAGTACACCGGTTCCCAGTGGGGCGACTGGTCCAACACGGAAAAGGTGGGTGGCTATACCACGTTCAACTTCAATGCCGGCTGGAACTTCCCGGATCTGGGCAACTGGCTGCACAAGCCGTACATCAAGGTCAACGTGTACAACCTGGCCGACCGCAAGGCGCTCACCTACGCCAGCAATGTCAGCTCGTTCCTGGCCGCCAATCCCACCGGCCGCAAGGACGTCAACGGCGTGACTCTGTTCGCTTCCGCGCCGTATTACACGCTGTTGCAGGAACGCACTTACATGGTGACCTTCGGCGCTTCGTTCTTCTAAGACGCATGCTGGGTCGGGCTGAGGGGCAGCCCAGCGTTAAACTTCATCCCGGCGATCGAACGCCCTGCCTTCGGCAGGGCGTTTTTTTATGCGCGGACCCAGGCGGCGTTGACGCACTGCACCAGAAGGGGGATGCTAGGCGGCCGCCCATGCGACGCGGCCCGCGCAGCGGAGAGCAATACCAGGAGACAATCGACCCATGAACGACACCCAGCTCGACAGGGCCGGCAAGCCCGCTACGGTAAGCGCCCGCATTTCACCCGCCGGTGGCCTGGATATCCTTTCCCGCAACGAAGTGGTGCGCTTGCGTGATGCGAGCGGTTCGGGCCTGCATGGACTGCTGCGCCGCTGCGCGCTCGCAGTGCTCACCTCGGGCGAAGTCGGCGATGATCCGCGCGGCATGTTCGAGCAATATCCGAATTTCGACATCCAAGTGCTGCAGCAGGATCGCGGCATCAAGATCGAGCTCTCCCATGCGCCGGCCAAGGCGTTCGTCGACGGCCAGATCATTCGTGGTATCAACGAGTTGCTGGTCGCCGTGGTGCGCGACATCGTTTATGTGGCCACGCAACTGGAACAGGGCGCATTCAATCTCGAGGACACGGTAGGCCTTACGCATGCGGTGTTCGAAATCCTTCGCAATGCGCGCATCCTGAAGCCGCAGATCGATCCGAACCTGGTGGTGTGCTGGGGCGGTCATTCGATCTCGCGCGAGGAATACGAATACACCAAATCCGTCGGCTATCAGCTCGGTCTGCGCGGCATGGATATCTGCACCGGCTGCGGCCCGGGTGCGATGAAGGGGCCGATGAAAGGCGCCACCATTGCGCACGCCAAGCAGCGCCGCCGCAAGAACCGCTATATCGGCGTGACCGAGCCCGGCATCATTGCGGCCGAATCGCCCAATCCGATCGTGAACCAGCTGGTGATCATGCCGGATATCGAGAAGCGTCTCGAGGCGTTCGTGCGCATGGGACATACCATCATCGTGTTCCCTGGCGGCGTCGGAACGGCCGAGGAAATCCTCTATCTGCTCGGCATCCTGCTGCATCCGGACAACGCGGGCATTCCGTTTCCGCTGATCTTCACCGGCCCCAGGCAGTCGGCTGCCTACTTCGAGCAGATCGACACCTTCCTGCGCCTGGCGCTGGGCGATGAGGTCGCGCAGCACTACAAGATCATCGTGGACGACCCGATAGCCGTGGCCCATGCGGCGGCGCGTGGCACCGACAAAGTGCGCAATCACCGCCTGGACAACAAGGACGCCTTCTTCTTCAACTGGTCGCTGAGCATTCCCCTGGCATTCCAGCAGCCCTTCGTTCCTACGCACGCAGCCATGCGCGCGCTTGCCATCCAGCGCAAGCGCCCGCGCCACGAGCTCGCAGCTGACCTGCGCCGAGTCTTCTCCGGCATCGTCGCAGGTAACGTGAAGGACGAAGGCGTACGCGCCATCGAACAGTACGGCCCGTTCGAGATCGACGGCGAGCCGGAGATTATGCGGGCCCTGGACCGGCTGCTGCAGGCTTTCGTCCAGCAGCACCGCATGAAACTGCCTGGCGGCAGCGCGTACGTGCCTTGCTACCGCGTACTCACCAGCTGAACCGGTGGGGGGCATTCCGGCACGGCTTGACAGTCCCGAGGCGATTCTCCAAACTACGTAGCTCCCCGCCCGAATAGCTCAGCCGGTTAGAGCACTTGACTGTTAATCAGGGGGTCGTTGGTTCGAGTCCAACTTCGGGCGCCATATTCAGAAAAAGGGCCTACCTCGTGGTAGGCCCTTTTTTTTTCGGGTGATCTTCAGCCGATCAAGGCTGCGTCGATGGACAGGCCTCGGCACTGGGGCCATTGCCTACGCCCTGCTGGAAGTGAACTAGTCGTTCCACTAATCTAGCCTCGCTCCATTGGGCCATGCTCGCATGGCGCTGCAATGGGAGCTGTGCTTAAGAATGTTACTAAAGAGGCGCTAGATGGCGCCTTTGGACACTACGTTCAAACAGGATGTTGGATATGGCCAGGATCTTATCGCAGAGTGACTTCAACGACGTCAATGTAAAAGCTTTTTTAAAATTGCTCCGTTATTGTGAGCACGGCAAAGAGGACGACGGCGTCTATTATGTCGTTTATGGCGGCGACCGCTTTACCGACACGAAAGAACATCCTCATATCGTTGTGTACGATAAGAGCGACAAAGCCAAAAAGCATCCGCATACCCCTGCAGGGGCCTACCAGATAACGTATTCGACCTGGGTGGGCGCGAAAAAGCTGGGCGTTGTTTCCGACTTTACACCCCTTCAGCAAGATAAATTGGCCGTATGGATCATCGCCAGCCAGGACGCCCTGGATGACGTCAAGGCCGGACATCTCGAAGTCGCTTATGGCAAGTTGAAAGGCCAATGGTCTTCACTGCCCGGGGCTTCGCAATCCCACGTCAGCGCTGCTGACGCCAAGGCGCGATTTGATCGTTACGTTGCCGAATATTCAAAAAAATAGCAGAAGCCATTTAAGAGGGCTGAGATACCGAGGTATTGCGGCCATCAAGGTGGGTTGTAAAGGGAGTGATCATGCGGAAAATCTGGACCCTATTTACGGCTGGTTTTTGCGTGCTGGCGGTGGGGAGGGGGCTGGCAGATGCCTCCGCTCCCTCCACGTCCCATCGCGTTGAGAAGAACCTCACGTGTGGCGATGCGCAGCTGATCGCCCAAACCGACTACGTCACGCTCCCTGACGTACAAAAAGTGGTTTGGACAGCGCAGTCCATCACCCTGAAGAACTCCCACAGCCTTGCCCCGGTCCCGCTCGTACTGGAGAGCAAGCCCTTGCACCTCGCCTACTACCCCCAGGGGACCGCACTGGACAGCGTTATACTCGGCTGGACTTGCCTCAAAACGAGCAGCGGAAAGCGCTACATTTTTCTAGCCTATACCTGTACGCCAAGCCCCGAGCGCCCCGACTGCAAGGAGGAGGACGAATCCGGCAATTGGGACCGTGTCTTGGACACCTCGGGTAAACGCTTGAGTGATCAGCAACGCGAGCGCCTGGGCGTCAATAGCGCGATCGGCGACCATCTGAAGCTCGAAGGCACGACGGAAGATTGATGCCGCAGGCCGGCGAGGAAGCAGGGACAATCTGTTTCGTAGTCAAGTTGGCTCCGCTTCCAGGAAGGATTGCAGTCGCTTTGCGATGAGCTGCGTGAGAAACGAATGCATCAGGTTGGATGGCTTGCGCGAGCGCTCAAGCAGCGTGGGCCGAAGCTTGCGCTTTGGTTTGTTTGTCTTGGATGCCTGCGTTGAGCTGCATGCGAGCGAGCGGAGCATAATGGGCTTGCCATTCCCATCGCTCCGGAGCGTGGATGCGTTGCCCGTTAGCTATCGTACATTCGACAGATTTATGTGTGCGCACGAAGCCCAATTGCTTCAACAAGCGGACCATCACTTGTGATTTGGTTGTGCAGTAGCACTCCAGTGACCCTCCCGCTGGGGTGTGCCTTTGAAAATAGGTGACTAGCGCCCGTCCGACGCCTTGCCGGCGCCACCTCTCGTCCACTACCACCACTTCGATCGAGGTCAGTGAGGCGCTAGTGCTATATAGGGCGGCTCCCACCACCTCGCGACGGTGACGGACCACAACAAAGTGGGTCGTTGTTGCGGCGCGCCAAGATGGCAAAAGGTGTGCCAAAATGGCTTTGGCGCAGCGTGCGCCATACTGCCTTTCGGTCATGGGCAGCGAGCAGAACTGCGTACCGAAATGCTGGCGCCAGGCGCCTGACACCACTTCGGAAATGAAGAAGAAGATGTCACGCGGCCGCCCTGGCTCCACTTGAAAATCTCGGTCAGGGCAGGCGCGCAACATCGATTCACCACATTGGTCAGAGCAATCCGCTTGCCGGGGATACTACTGGTGGTCCAAACGGACAGGTTGCCGTAAGGTTGACGTGTCGGCTGATAGAGTGATATGCATCACATTAAAATAGTGATAAAGCTCCCATTATTCCCCAGCTATGCCGGTTGAGGGAGTAAGCGGAGACTTCTGGCCGTGGTCGCGAGTGCCCGAAGCCGCTGCGATGATCGCAGCGACGGGTGGGGCGTACCCAGCCGCCGCTGGGAGACCCCCGGCCATGGCTCTACGCTCGATCGGGAATGTCGCAATGATCCTGCGATATATCTGCAGAGCCGCTCAAGCGACTGTGATGCCGCCCATACGCGAAATACACCAGCAGGCCCAATAACAGCCACAGGCCGAAACGCCAGTAGGTGATGTTGGGCAATCCCCAGATCAGCCAGCAGGAGAAGCCCACGCCGATCATTGGCACCCACGGGACCAGCGGCGTGCGGAACGGGCGCTGCAGATGCGGTTGGCGCCAGCGCAGCACTGCCACAGCGCTGCAGATCACAATGAATGCGCCTAGCACACCGATATTCACCAGCTTGGCCAGCTCGTTCAGCGGAAACAGGCCGGATGCGATCGCCGTGACCGCACCGAGCAGAAAGGTAGTTCGGTGCGGCGTATGCCAGCGTGGATGCACTTTGGCGTACCAGCCCGGCAGCAGTCCGTCGCGCGACATTGCGAACCAGATGCGCGCGCCAGCCAGCAAGTTGGCGAAGATCACGCTGGTGATTCCGCAGATCGACGCCAGCGAAATCGCCACCATCACCTGCGGCAGTCCGATCGCCTTGAACGCGGTGGCAACCGGTGCGGGAGTATTCAGCGTCGCGTAGGGCACGATTCCGGTGAGCACCAGGCAGATCGCGAAATAAAGCAGCATCGCAATGCTGAGCGACAACAGCACGGCGCGAGGCAGATCGCGTTGGGGGTGGCGCGATTCCTCCGCTGCCGTAGTAAGTTGGTCATAGCCGAATACTGCGAAGAACACTACTGCTGCACCGGTAACCACGCCGTGCATGCCGAACGGCATGAAGGGGTGCCAGCGCTCAGGCTTTACGAAGGCAAAGCCGGCAATGACGATGGCTGCGGCAGCAGTAATCTTGATGGCCACGATCGTGGTGTTGAAGCGCGCCCCCCAATGCATGCGCATTGCAAGCAGCAGGGTGATGGCGAGCGAGACCACCACGGCGGGCAGATTGAACAGGCGTCCTGGCGCGCTGCCATAGGCACCCTGCGCCCACACCGGTAGCGCAATGCCGGCCGCATCCAGCAATGCCTGCACGTAGCCGGACCAGCCCACGGCGACCACGGCAGCGATCAATGCATATTCAAGCAGCAGATCCCAGCCGATGATCCAGCCGGCGAATTCGCCCAGCACGGCATAGCCGTAGGTGTAGGCACTGCCGGAAACCGGGATCAGTCCGGAGAATTCCGCATAGCACAGCGCTGCCGCGCCGCTGGCGATGCCGGCCAATAGAAACGACAGCAAGACCGCGGGTCCAGCTTGCGTGGCCGCTACTGTACCGGTGAGCACAAAGATGCCTACGCCGATGATGCCACCCAGGCCAATGGCGGTGAGCTGCCACAGGCCAAGCACGCGCTGCAGTCCACGGCGTTCCCCTGCTTCCCGTTGCATGACATCGAGCGGCTTGCGCCGGATCATGTCGGTTAGCCAAGTCATGGGTTGCCCCTCCTCTCAACAGGCAAGCGCGAAAACATCATGGGTGTGCTGTTGTGGAAGCTGCTTTCATCGCAGTGATCCACGCGTCGGTGCGGGCATCCAGCAGATCCAGCGGCATCGCACCGCCGGAAAGCATCTCGTCGTGAAAGGCGCGGATGTCGAACCCCGTGCCGAGTTCCTGCTGCGCGCGTGCGCGCAATTGAAGGAATTTCAGCTGGCCAAGCTTGTAGCCAAGCGCCTGCGCCGGCCACGCGACATAGCGATCGGTTTCGGCCTGAATGCTTGCTTCGTCTTCGGCCGGATGCGCGCGAAAAAACGCAATCATCTGGCGGCGGTTCCAGTGCAGGTAATGCACACCCGTGTCGAGCACCAGCCGGTCGGCGCGCAGCAACTCCTCGACCAGGTGACCGTAGCGGCTATAGGGGTCCTGGTAAAAGCCTGTTTCTCCCGCCAGGCGTTCGGCATACAGCGCCCAGCCTTCCACGTAAGCGTTGTACTGCGCCTGCTGGCGGAACGGCGGCAAGGGCAGCGTTTGCGCGATCGCTATCTGCAGATGATGACCCGGCACGCCTTCGTGATACGCAGTGTCTTCTATGGTGAACAGCGCGCGCTTGGCATAGTCGCCGGTGTCGACCACTACCTGCCCGGGGCGTGAGCCGTCCGGGGTGCCCTGGCGATATTCGGCGAAGGGCGCGCTTTGTTCGCGATACGCTTCTGTCGGCACCACCTCCAGTCTGCTGGTGGGCAATCGGCCGAACAGCTTGGTCAGCTCCGGCTGCATGCCAGCGATGTAGCTGCGATAACGATCGAGAATCTGCTCGCGCGAGCGGGCATACAGCTTGGGATTGTTCGCAATGGCAGCACGCAGGCTGGGCAGATCCGGATAATCCAGGCTGCGCGCGATCTTCAGCATCTCGCCTTCGATGCGTGCCACTTCGTCGAGGCCGATCTGATGGATCTGCGCCAGGCTCAAGTCCGTGGTGGTCTGCATGCGGATGGCGAAGCGATAGCGATCATCGCCATCGGGTAGCGCCCAAATGCCTTCCTGCGCGCGTCCATGTGGCGCGTATTCATTCGCTACGAATCGGGCCAATTTGAGATAGGCGGGGCGCACTTCCTGATCTACCGCGGCGAGAATGGCTTTGCGCAGGCGTTGTTGTTCGGCAAGCGGCATGCCGGTGGGAAAATGCGCGACAGGCTGGCCGAATACGTTGGCGATGCCGGCCGGTGCGGCGATCTCGTTCGCCTGCCTGGCGACTTTCTCCAGCAGATATCCCGGTTGCACCAGCTTGTCGGCAAGGCCGAGGCGTGAAGTGGCGATCCATTGATCCACCACGGCCGGAAGGGCGTGCAGGCGCTTGAGGTAGTCCTCGTAATGCTGCGCGCTGTCGAACGGAATGGAAGAGATGAACTCAGCCAGTTGCAAATGCACGCCATTGATTTGATCCAGCGGCATTTCGTAGTTCTTCAGCCGGATCGATGCCAGCTCATCCTGCAGCTGGCGCACCATCATCTTCTGGCTGAGTTGCTCCTGTTCGCTCAAACCTTCCAGATTCAGGGCCTGGAAGCGCTCAAGGAAATGTTGCAGGACGGGGCGCTGGGCCAGGGCGTGTTCGGGCGAGTAGTCACTCCATCGATCGTTGTAGCGGTAGTCGCCGATGGTGGTGGCGGTTTCCGGCGCTTCCCTTAGCTGGTATTGCCATTCTTCCGCCAACAATTGCTGCAATGCCTGGCTGCTGGAAGCCTGCGATGTTGCTGCGTGGATCGGCACTGCGGCCATGGTGGAAGCGATAAGGCTGCCTATGGCTAGTGCGACCCCTTGTACGAGTTTGCGCCGCCTGGAGTGAGGGCCGGCCGAACCCCGCTCCGGCAATACATGCATGCATGTCGATATCGGGGTTCGCACTCGCTTACTCCTCGTTATGCATGGATATCGCCATCGGTCCAGTGACCATCCACCAGCCTTTGCACGCCACCTGGGTTGCGATCGCGCAATTCCGCTGGCAGCAGGGGATCGGGCACGTTGTCGTAACTGTGCAGGGCGGTGAAGCGACGGATCGCTCCCGGCATGCCCACGGCGGTGAAACCGCCATGACTGGTGCTCGGATAGGGCCCTCCATGGTTCATCGCTGCGCTTACCGCCACGCCGGTTGGCATCTTGTTGGCGATCAGGCGGCCAACCTTGTTGCGCAGGACGCGTGCGATGGCATGCCAGGCGTCGTCATCGCTGTTGTTCGAAGCCCGATAGATGGTGCCGGTGAGATTGCCTTCGAAAGCGGCGGCAATGCGCGGCATTGCTGCCGCATCCGTAGAGCGCACGATCAGGCTCGCTGGGCCGAAGGCCTCGGCTTGCAGGGCTTGCGCGTGGGTAAGGAAGTGCTCGCCGTCCACCTCCAGCAAGGTGGGCTGGAAGCGATACGCGTCGCCGGCATTGCCGCCGGTGAGCAAATGTGCGCCGGCATGCAGCAACTCGTGCACGGCCTGCGCCAGGCCCTGCTGCACGCCCTGGGAGAACAGCACTTTCGGCTCGGCTTCGGCGAAGAGCTGGAGCGCTGCGGCGACAAAGGCATCGCCATGTTCACCTCTGGGTACGATCAGCACGCCGGGATTGGTGCAGAACTGGCCGCTGCCCATGGTGCAGGAGGCGAAGAATTCCTGTGCCAACGCCACGCCGCATTCGGCCAGCGCGCCCGGCAGCAAGAACACCGGATTGATGCTGGAAAGCTCGGCATACATCGGCACACCGGCCTTGTCCGCCGCGGCTTTCAGCGCCAGGCCGCCCCAGCGGCTGCCGGTAAAGCCGATGGCGCCCAGTCGAGCATCGCCGGCCCAGGCGATGCCAAGCTGGCTGTCGAAACGATAGAGCATCTGCACGGCTGCCGGTGGCAGCCCGGCCTGCAGCAAGGCCTCATGCGCCAGTTGCGCCAGCCGTTTGCTGGTCGAGGGATGCGAGGGGTGCCCCTTGGCGATCACCGGATTGCGCGCGGCAATGGCTGAGGCGAAATCGCTACCGGCAATACCGTTGAAGGCGAATGGGAAATTGTTCGGCCCGTACACCAGCACCGGCTTGTTGAGCGACGCTCGATGCGCACGCAATCCCCCTTGCGTATCGATCACCGGCTCGGTCCAGGAATACTTGCGCACCGCCCTGGCCGCCAGGCGCAGCTGGTTGCTGGTGCGAGGCAGTTCCACCGAACGCAGGCGCGGTTCGATCGGCAACGCGGTTTCCTGGTGCGCCAACGTCACCAGGCAATCGGCGTCGGCATCAATCGCAGCGGCATAGCCTTCCAGGAAATCCGCGATACGCGCGGGTGGAGCGGCATTCAACGCGTCGGCCGCGTCGATCGCAGCCAGCATCGTCGCTTCGATATCGGCAGGGCCGCTGACGGGAAAGACCGGGCCGATCGCTTCCGCGCGGCTGGGATCTTCCGCGCGGAAACTGCCTTGTGCATCCAGCGATGCGCGCCATTGGCCGCCGACCAGCACGGGCTCTAGCGTGTTCATGTCAGAGGCTCGGCTTGTTGGCGATGGCATGGTCGATCACCTTTAGCGCGTATTCGCGCTCCCCGCCGGCCACCGGCAGTCGCGGCGCGCGTACGCGTTCGCTGCCCATGCCGGCTTTTTCCTGGACCAGCTTGATCAGCTGCACGAAGGTCGGCACGGTGTCCAGGCGCAACAATGGCAGGAACCACTGGTACAGGGATTCGGCCGCTTTCGGGCCGCCCTCGCGCGCCAGTTCGAACAGCTTTACCGATTCCTTCGGATAGGCGTTGACCAGGCCCGCTATCCAGCCGCTTGCGCCCATCGCGACGCCTTCCACGAGCGCATCGTCCATGCCGACCAGCAAGTGCAAGCGATTGCCCAACAGTGCGCGAATGCCGGCAAAGCGGCGGGCGTCGCCGGAAGATTCCTTCACTGCTTGCAGGTTGGGGAATGCGGCGGCGAGTTCGGCGATTTGCGCCGGGCTGAAGTCGGTCTTGTAGGCGACCGGATTGTTGTACAGCATGCACGGCAGGTCGGTGGCGGCGATCACTGCGCGCACGTGCGCACCCATTTCGCGCCAGTCGGTGGAGTACACATAAGGCGGCAACACCATCAGGCCGCCGCAGCCGATGGCTTTGGCTTCCTTGGCAAGCTTCACGGCTTCGCGTGTGGAAAGGGCGGCGATGCCGGGGATCACCGGCGCGCGACCCTCCAGCGCCTGCACCAGCGTGCGCAGGATGTCGAGTTTTTCCTCGAAACTCAGCGTGGCCGCTTCGCCCAGCGAGCCCAGCGGCACGATGCCCCGGCAGCCCGCGTCGATCAGCTGCCTGGCATGCTTGGCCAGAAAGGCGTGATCGATCTGGTCTTCGGCGGTGAATGGCGTGGTGATGGCGGGTAGCACACCGTGCCACATGGAGGTCGCGTTGCTCATCAGAAGAGTCCTTCGGTATCGGAGGGAGACGGGAGATCGCCCAGCGTGGAAAGCCGGGCTGGAAACAGGGGCGGGCGTTGCCCGCTGCGTGGGAAGCGGCCGAGTTCCGCCAGCGCCGTGCCGCAGACGCGTCCTTGGCAGGCGCCCATGCCGCAGCGCGTGGCGAGTTTGGCGCTGCGCGCATCGTCGAAGTTTTCCAGCGCCCGCAGCGGTACGTCCTCGCAGCGGCAGATCAGGGTATCCGGATCGGCCAGATCGTGGATGCAGGGATTGAGCTTGAAGTGTTCGCGCAAGTTCGCTGCGAATCTGCGTGCAAGGCGTTGTTGCCGCAGCAGCGAGGCTTCGATGGCGCTACCGGTGGCGGCGAGTCCAGCAATACGGCCTTCCAGCCAGGCACAATCGCGTCCACCGATGCCGCAAAGTTCACCCGCAGCGTAGACATTGGCGATGCTTGTACGCTGTGAATCATCCACGGCGACATAAGGGTGAGCGGCTTCCCGTTTCATAGCGCAACCGAGCATCTGCGCAAGTTCGACATTCGGTACCAGCCCGTAACCTACGGCAAGCAGCTCACATTCGATCCGCTGCACGCCATTCGGCCCATCCACTTCGATCAGCTGCAATGCGTCGTTACCGGTTGCGCGTGCCACGATGCTGCCGCAGCGATAAGGTGTGCCCGCCAACTCGCAGCGCAGCGCTGCCGCCTGCAGGGCCTTGCCAGGCCAGCGCCATAGGGTACGGGCAAATCCGTGCACGGCGGCTTGGCTCGCTTGTTCGTAGATACCCAGCACTTGAGCGCCGTGGCGTTTCGCCGTTGCCGCGGCTGCCAACAGCAACGGACCGCTACCGGCGATCACCACGCGGCGTCCGCTCAGCGGCCAGCCTTGCTTGGCCAAGGCCTGCAAACCGCCGGCACCGGTTACACCGGGCAAGGTCCAGCCCGGAAACGGCAGCAGCAATTCGCGTGCGCCGGCGGCTAGGATCAATGCGCCGTACGTTACGCCTAGCGCCTGCCTTTCGTCCTGCAGCAACAATGCATTTTGTTCGGCGGCTATCACCTGCGTCTGCGGCATCCAGGTCGCGTTAGGGTGGTCAAGCAGCTTGGCAACTATGCTTTCCACTCGCCGCGGCCAGCCGTAGCGGACATCTTTGCGCCACACCTGGCCACCGGCCGTGACTTGCGCATCGAGCCACGCAACTCGCGCTCCTTGCCCAAGCGCGGCTTCTGCCGCAGCCAAGCCTGCCGGCCCTGCACCGACGATCACGATGTCGTAGTGCTCAGCCATCGGTTAGCACCTGCATGCCTTCGCGTACTGGGACCATGCATGCGCGTTGCTGCGCTATGCCATCAATGCGCACACGGCACTCGAAACAGACGCCCATGCCACAAAATGCCGTCCGCGGCTGTCCACCCACGGAGCGGCGGAACGGCAGCCGCAGTTGCGCAATGGCCGCAGCCACGCTGATGCCGGCTGGGACATCGAGAGCTTGCCCGTCGATGGCGATGCGCACCTGATTCATGCCCATGTCGCCACCCGCGCGGGATCGTAGGGGCGCGCATCGATCGCGGTGGGACGGTCGAGCCATTGATCGATAACCAGGCGCGCGCTGCCTAGCGAGGTAGTGATGCCGAGCCCCTCATGGCCGGCGGCCACCCACACATTCGGGCGTTGCGGAACACGGCCGAGATAAGGCAGGCCATCCGCACTGACCGGCCGAAATCCGGTCCAGATGCGCAGTGCATTGAGCTGGCGCAAGGCAGGTAGATAACGGAATGTCCGTTCCAGCATGCGCCGGACCATGGGCATCGACACTTCCGGCGTGTCGTTGCCGTATTCACGCGAGGAGCCGATCAGGATCTGCCCGGTGGGCCGTGGCTGCACGTTGAAAGCAACGCTGCTGTCCGCATCACCATGTGCGCTGTCCGCGTAACCGAGTTCCAGTAGTTGATGATGGATGACGCCCGGATAGCGATCGGTGATCACCAGATGTCCTTTGCGCGAGCGCATCGGCAGTCGCGGCAACAGCTGGGGCAGGGCGCATCCCGTGGCGACCAGCACCGAGCCGGCCAGGCTGGTGCGATCTTCAAGCTGCACGCCGTGCGCGGTGATGGCGGTGGCGCGCAGGGGATAAAGTGTTGTGCCGCGGACGCACGCGCGATTGAGCAGGTGCCGTGCCATGCCCGGTGGATACACCACAGCTTCGCGCGGTACGCGCATGCCGCCGGTCAAGCCGCGTTGCAGGGCAGGTTCGAGGCGATAGAGCTGTTCGCTTTCGAGCCGTTCCGCCGGCACACCCACTGCTGCGAGGCGCGCGATTTTTTCCGGTATTTGTGCAAATTCCGTTGCGTTGCCGGCCACCCACAAAGTGCCGCAGCGGCTGTACTCGATTTGCTCGATGCCGGTAAAGTCTTCCCACAGCTGAAGCGAATAATTCGCCAGCGCCAGTTCGGCCGGATCATCGTCCATCGCCACCAGATGGCCCATCGCCGCGGCGGTCGCGCCGCCGCCGATCGGACCGGGTTCGACTATCGCCACGCGCAGGCCTTCCCGGCTGGCATAGTCGGCACAAGCTGTGCCGATGATTCCCGCGCCGACGATGATCAGGTCGTAACTCTTCACGCCGAACCGATACCCCACGCCAGCGGATCGCTCGCGTCGTCGATCAGCAACTGGCCTTGTGCCGTAATGTGCGCGCTGCCGGTAATGCGTGGCAACACACCGCGTGTACCCGGCGCGTATTGCGCCTCAAACACGCTGTCGAGAATGCCTGCCTGGCGCCACACCTGTCCTGGAGCCAGCTTGCCGTCGGCGGCCAGGCAAGCGACCTTGGCGCTGGTGCCGGTGCCGCAGGGCGAGCGGTCGTAGGCAAGCCCGGGGCACAGCACGAAGTTGCGCGCGTCAGCGTCAGCTTGCAGCGCCGGTCCGTTGAGCTCGATATGGTCAATCTCGCCATCGGCGCCGCGAATGTTCGCCGCTTCCAGCGCAAGGCGAATCGCTTCGGTGTACAGCGTCAGCGCGCGCTGGTTGGCGAGCGTAAGCGGAAGCGGACTGTCGTTGCTGATGAAGAACCAGTTGCCGCCCCAGGCAACATCGCCTTTCACCTTGCCGTAGCCCGGCACATCCAGCTCGATGTCCTTGGCGTGACGATAGCTTTCCACGTTGTCGATCGACACACGACCATCAGCATGCAGTTCGATACCCACCATACCGACGGGTGTCTCCAGCTTGTGCCGGCCGGGCGCGATACGCCCGAGATGATGCAGGGTGCGGATCAGCCCGATGGTGCCGTGGCCGCACATGCCGAGGTAACCCACGTTGTTGAAGTAGATCACCCCGGCACAGGCGGACGGATCGCTGGGTGGCAACAGCAGCGCACCCACCATGGTGTCCGATCCGCGCGGTTCGCAGGCAATCGCCTGGCGCCAGCGGTCGTAGCGGCTGCGCAACAAGTTACGCCGGTCGGCCAGCGAGCCGTTGCCGAGATCCGGAAATCCGGCGAGCACCACCCGGGTGGGCTCCCCGCCGGTATGCGAGTCGATGAAGTCGATGATGTGCATGCACGCATCTTCGTTCTTGCGCGCCATGACCGTCTAGAAGAGCTTTGGATGCGTGGATGCGGAATTTTGCACAATTATGGCTCCCGCCATGATTGCAAGGGACCCTCTCATGGCCTTGCGCGACTGGCCTGACACGTGATGCTTACGGCATCGTATCGCCTTAAGGAAAGATCGTATTTGCGCATATAACTGGGTTGTGGCCCGGGGCGAAAACTCCAGCGTACGCGTGCGAGTACCGGGCCGAACCTTCAGCGCGCGCGGGCGGTTGGCCCTTCCTGCGCTTGGCGCTCGGCCCGATTTGTGCTTGTCTAGCGGACTCTGCCGCCGGCGTTGAACGGAAGACGACAGGTGCTGTTGCTGCAAACCCATCCATTTCCACGCACCAGCCAGGCACTTCCCGCACGCGCAAGCGGACCGGTCATGCCTCGGGATGGCGCCGTGCGCCGCCCGGAAGTGACGCAGCGGGTCTACCTGTGCGCGCCGGCCGCGTTCCGCGCCAGGCGCCTTGGCGGCGGCGGACAGAAAATCCTCATCGCGCGTCCTTGCGAGTGGGCGAGGCAACGGCGCATCGCGCAACGGCGACAGCATGCCGGCGATGTGACCATGGGATGGGCGACACTGCCGTCGTGGCAGGCCAGGTATTCGTTCGACGTACCCACCGCGCTGCCCATCATCAAGCAATATGTTCAGTCGTATCGCCTGCCGATCATTGGCGGGCTGGGTGCTGCGGCAAGCGCAGCAGCGGCGATCATCTGCGTGCATGCATGGCATGCGCAGCCGCGAGTGCAGCCCTCCTTTGCACAGGCGGCAAAGGTACCCGCGCCAACAAGGATGGTCAGTGCGCTTGCTCGCCCTGTCGCCTTTGCAGGCGTAATCGGTTCGGCTGTGAGCACGAGCGTGCCGCGCAAGGTGGCCTCTGTGCAGAAGCCTGCAGCCAGGGCGGCGCTCGGCCTGACCGACGATGGCGCCATCACGGTGGTGGCTCAGCCTCGCAGCGCACATGCCGAAGGCTTCAACCTGGACATCACTTCGCCCGCCAGCCTGTGGGCCAAGGCGGGAGCGCGCTATCGCATAGATCCGGTGCTGATCTACGCGATTGCCCTGGTGGAAACGCGCGGCACTCAATCGGATGGTTCGGTAGCGCCCAGCCCATGGGTGGTGCGCATCAACGGGCGCGTACACAGCGGCTCACGAGCAGAGACCGAACATGCGATCGAGATGGCTCATCTGCTGGTCGTGCCGGTGCAGGACGTAGGCATCATGCAGGTGTACTACCCGGTGCACCGCGATATCGAACCGGATCCCATCGCCTTGCTCAATCCGGCACGCAACATCGAGATCGGGACGCGATTGTTGCGCCAGGCGATGAACCGAAGCGGCGATCCGGTGCTGCGTATCGGCTACTACCACAGCCATGACGCCACGCTGGCGCGTGGCTACGGGCAGCTGGTATTGAGCGTGTACAAGGAATTGAAGCTGGCGCTGGGCAAATCATCGTCGCAGGCGGTGGCGCTGGCATCAGCCAAGGCCAACGCTAACGCAGCGCATCTTGCCATGTAGGCTGAGGTTTTACCTCAACCTACACGTTCGTGATGCGGGCAGAGGTCAGTTTGGCCGAACGCCCGGCCCGATATTCTTTTCCAGAAACGCTTGCACATGGTTGTACATGTCTACGAGATTCTGCTCGTTGTAGTAACCATGGCCTTCGCCGGGCTTGGTAAGCCATTCATACGGCTTGTGGGCGGCGTCCAGGGCAGCCCGCATGGCCTTGGCCTGCGCAAAGGGCGCGCGTTGATCTTCCTCGCCGTGGATCAGCAGCACGGGCACGTTGATCTTGTCGGCGAGCTTGTCCGGTGAGTTGGCGGCCAGTTCGTTGGGATCCTTGCCGATCGCCTGTTCCAGATAGTTCCTGCCTGCCTTTCTATCCTTGACGTCGCCCTTCTCGTACATCATTGCCAGATCGTAGATGCCGGCATAGCCGATAGCGCATTTGAACAACCCGGGCTCGCGAATCACCGTCATCATCGCCGAGTAGCCGCCGAAGCTGGCGCCGAACACACAGACCCGCTTGGAGTCGGCGTAGTGCTGCGCTTCGGCCCACTTCACACCGTCGAGCAGATCCTGCTGAATGCGCGTCCCCCATTTGCCGTAACCGGTATCCACGAAGCCGGGGCCACGACCGCTTGATCCACGGTAATTGACTTGCAGCACCAGATAGCCGCGGCTGGCCAGAAATTGTGCTTCCTCGTCGAAGAACCAGGTGTCTTTGACGTCGAAGGGCCCGCCATGCGGTAGCAGCACCATTGGCAAGTCCTTCATCGACGCACCGGCGGGCACGGTGAGAATGGCCTCCAGAGGGGTGCCATCGCTAGCCGTGAAATGCATGGGCATGCGTTGGCCCATCCTGCCCGCATCGATGCCAGGTTTCCTGTCGAACAGCTTCTGGATCTTCATCTGCTTGAAGTCAAACAGGTAATAGGCGCCGGGATTGCGATCGCTGCTCACCTCGAACACCAGCATGTTGCCGTCTTCGCTGTAGCTGGAAAAATCGACGAACTGGCCGGGGAATTTCTGGCTTAAGCCCTGATAGGTCTGCGCCAGCGGCAGACTCGCATCCAGAATGGTTTCGTTCGGCACGCCGGTGGCGGATGCGGCGGCGAAAGGCTGCTGCTGCGGGGTCCACTGGATAAAGCCGATGCTGCTGAAATCGTCCTTGGCCAGCAGCTTGGTCTGACTGCCGCTCGCATCCGTCTGCACCAGCGCAGAAGGGCCGCCTTTCGTATTCACGAACGCATACAGGTGCTGATTGTCCTGCGAAAAGGCGATCGGCACGAAACGGTTGCCGTCATTACCGTCGGACAGTTGTACCCACTGATTGTTCTGCTGTCGATACACGACGTATTTGTTGAGAGTGTTCAAGCCGGAGGCGTAACGAACATGGCCGTCGGCATCCAGGGTGAAACCCATGTTGCCCACGCCAATCTGGCTGATCTGGTGACGGGCGCCGCCGTCGGCATTCACGTCGTACAGCCAAGTATTGTTTTCGTCGTTCCACATGTAGGTCTGCATGTAGAAGTGGTCGTTGGCTTTCGGCGGTGTACCCGCCACGAAGGCATACCCTTCGTCGTGGCCGCGGCCATGCAGCTCCAAACCCCATTCGCGACTGAACATGGCTTGGATGTGCTTGCCTTGGACGTCGGTAGCGATGATTTCACCAAGCAGCTCGGGCTCGTCGAGCGAGCCGAAGAATTTGGCCATTTCCACCACCAGCCGCTCCGGCCCCGTCCAATGGATATCGGCAGGCAACTGGAACCTGGGCAGACGCAGCAGGCTTTTCATGTGGCTCATGTCGCTGAGCTGAAAAATCACCACCGCGTGGTCTTCGCCTTGCTCCACCGCTATGGCCAGATATTTGCCATCCGGCGAAAGCCTCGGCATCGAATAGCCGCCGCGATGCGCAAAGGCTTCCACCGGGACCGGCTCTCCGGCCGTGGCTGCAACAAAGGGTAGACCCAAGCAAAACGCCGCCACGAAGGCGCGCACTCTTCCATTCCACATATTCCTTGTCCCCTGGTAAAAAGTGATGTCCGGCGCGGCCTTGACACTCCCCGTGGGCCGCGCCGGCCGAGTGTAGCCAAGTCGCCAAACTTAGGGATGCCCTGATCTATTCCGCGTACCCGTCACCACACTGAATGCGCGTCTGGCTGCGCCCCAGGGGCGAAGGCAGACTGGCTGTCTGTCTAGGCACTGGGGCGCAGCCAGACGCGCATTCAGTGCGGCCCCAACCTTTTGAATTTAAATGACGGGGTGACGTCCAGAAGGCCCGCAGGCCGTGCCCCGCGGCTTGAACAGACGGCCAGTCTGCCCTGTGCCGCGCGGCACACCCTGCGAGCCTTCTGGACGTCATGCCGGGTGCGCGGAATAGATCAGGGCATCCCAAAGGCAGTGTCCTGACGAGTTCATCCCGGGCCGTTAAACTCCCCGTTTTCGGCTTGATCGGTTACCCCATGGCACAGCCCTTTGTCGTGCAATTCAACCCGGTTGCCGTGCATCTCGGACCGCTTCAAGTCCATTGGTACGGGCTGATGTACCTGTTCGGCTTCCTCGGTGCCTGGCTGCTCGGCGAATTCCGCCGCAAGCATGGGCGTCTGCCGGTCAACCGCGATGCGCTGGGCGACCTGATCTTCTACGCGATGATGGGCATCATCCTGGGGGGGCGCATCTGGTACATGCTGTTCTATTACGCTGGCGGCATTCGCTGGACCTGGACCGATCCGTTGGCGCTGTTTCGAGTTTGGGATGGCGGCATGAGCTTTCATGGCGGCCTGATCGGCGTGCTGGTGGCGGGTTTCTGGTGGTCGCGCCGGCACCGGCTGCACTTCTTCGATACGGTGGATTTCGTCGCGCCCCTGGTGCCGTTGGGCCTGGGCCTGGGCCGCCTTGGCAACTTCATCAATGGCGAGCTGTGGGGCAAGCCGGGCAGCGTGGCGTGGGCGATGATCTTTCCCAATGCGCGCGACGAGGACGCCGCCCTTGCCGCAACGGATCCGCACCTGGCGCAGATCATGCAGCAGTACGGCGGCTTGCCACGGCATCCCTCGCAGCTGTATGAGCTGGCACTGGAAGGCGTAGTGATGTTCACAGTGCTGTGGCTGGTGTCGATGAGGCCGCGCCCGCGCTATCTCGTCTCCGGCTTGTTCGCGCTGATGTACGGCTGCTTCCGCTTCGCGGTGGAATTCGTGCGTGTGCCGGACGTGCAGCTCGGCTACCTGGCGTGGGGCTGGCTTACGATGGGGCAAATCCAGTCGTTGCCGCTGATCGTGACCGGGCTTGGCTTGCTGTGGCTTTCGCGCAAGGCACCCGTGTTGCCGCTGGCGAAGGCACAGTCGCAACAGTCGGCGTAAACTCGGCCTATGCATCAGTATCTCGACCTGCTTCGCCACGTGCTGGAACACGGCGCGGAAAAAACCGATCGCACCGGCACCGGCACGCGCAGCGTGTTCGGCTGGCAGATGCGTTTTGATCTCAATCAGGGCTTTCCGCTGGTCACCACCAAGAAGCTGCACCTGAAATCGATCGTGCACGAGCTGATCTGGTTCCTGCAAGGCGACACCAATATCGCGTATCTGAAGGACCACGGTGTCAGCATCTGGGACGAATGGGCCGATGCGCAGGGCGATCTCGGTCCGGTGTACGGCAAGCAATGGCGCGCGTGGCCGGCTGCCGATGGCCACGCGGTGGACCAGATTCGCTGGTTGGTGGAAGAGATCAAGCGCAACCCGGATTCGCGTCGCCTGATCGTCAGTGCGTGGAACGTAGGCGAGCTGCCGAAGATGGCGCTGATGCCTTGCCATGCGCTGTTCCAGTTCTACGTCGCGAACGGCAAGCTGAGCTGCCAGCTCTATCAGCGTTCCGGAGATATTTTCCTCGGCGTACCTTTCAACATCGCCAGCTACGCCTTGCTCACTCACATGATTGCCCAGGTTTGCGGACTGGGCGTGGGCGATTTCGTGCATACGCTGGGCGATGCCCATCTGTACAGCAACCACCTGGAACAGGCGCGCCTGCAATTGACGCGCGAACCGCGTCCGTTGCCGCGGCTGAAACTCAATCCGCAGGTGGCGTCGATCTTCGATTTCCAGTTCGACGACGTGGTGATCGAGGACTATCACCCGCACGCGGCGATCAAGGCGCCGGTAGCGGTGTAGGACCAGGATCGTAGACTGGGATGCCAATCCCAGCTTCAAGGACTCGCGAATGAGCTGGGATTGGCATCCCAGCCTACCCCCTGCAAACGTTATAATAGGCGGTCGGCCGGGCGAGCCCCTGGCCTTTGTGACTGTCACCGCTTCCGGAGCTTCCATGGCCATTTCGCTGATCGCCGCCCTTGACGAGAATTTTGCAATCGGTCGCAAGGGCCAGCTTCCCTGGCATTTGCCGGACGATCTGAAATGGTTCAAGCAGCTGACCGTGGGCAAGCACGTGCTGATGGGCTACAACACCGCGGTATCGATTGGCCGGACGCTGCCGGATCGCGTGAACATGGTGCTGTCGCATCGCCATGAGGCGCCTTTCCCCGGCCAGATCACGGTGCGCTCGATTGAAGAAGCACAGGCGCGCGCCGACGGCACCGGCCTGATGGTGATCGGCGGCGGCAAGGTGTTTCACGATGCGCTGCCGATGGCGCAGCGCCTTTACCTCACCTGGGTAAGTGCGGCGGTGGACGGCGCGGACACGTTCTTCCCCGGCATTCACTTCAGCGACTGGACCGAAGTCAAGCGCACGCACCACAAGAAGGATGCGCAGCACGGCTATGACTTCGACATGGTCGAGTACATCCGCAATAGCTGATCCCACTGCATGAATGAGGCGCACGGAGCCCCGCTGCATGTAATGGCCGGCGTGTTGCGCGATGCGCAGGGCAGGGTGCTGCTGGCGCAGCGACCAGCGGGCAAGCATCTCGCCGGTTTCTGGGAATTTCCGGGTGGCAAGCTGGAATCAGGCGAGCTTCCGCAGCCCGCGATGGTGCGCGAGCTGCGTGAGGAACTGGGCGTGCTGGTCGAGCCGCAAGATGGCGTTCCCCTGATTCGCGTACCTTGGCACTACGGAGACCGTGGCCTGTTGATCGATGCATGGCAGTTCACGTCCTGGCGGGGCAGCCCGGCGTCGCTGGAAGGGCAGACACTGCAATGGCAGATGCCATGGGAGGTCGACCCGACGACGCTTGCGCCCGCCGATCGCCCCATCCTGCAGGCGCTGCGCCTGCCAGCGGTCTACGCGATCACGCCCGCCGACGTGTTACCCGATCATGCAGGCACGTGGCATGCGCGCCTCGCTGAGGCGATCGAGCTAGGCGCACGATTGATACAGCTGCGTCTCCCCCTGTGGCCGGCCGAGCAGGTGCGTGACTTGGCTGAGCGCTTGCAACCGCTCGCGCTGCGGCACACGGCGCGCTTGTTGCTCAACGGCGATATCGAGGGCGCGCGCAGTCTCGGCCCGGGCGTCGGCGTGCATTTGAAGGGGGCGCAACTGGGTGAGCTGGCGGAGCGCCCTTTGCCCTGGTCACAGCCGATCGGCGCAAGCTGCCACGATGCGGCGCAGCTTGCGATCAGCGTGCACCTGGCCGACTTCGCAACACTTTCGCCGGTGGCCGCCACCGCCAGTCATCCGCATGTGCCTGCCCTGGGCTGGCCGCGGTTTCAGGGGCTGGCTGAAGCCGCGGCGCTGCCGGTCTACGCCCTCGGCGGCATGGCTCCTGCGCTGGCCGAACAGGCGCGCCGGCACGGCGCTCAGGGCGTGGCGGGTATTGGTTCCTTTTGGTGAACAGCTTGCCCACTGGCGCGCTCAGCAGTAGCGTGCGGGCATGCGTATCGTTTATCGCGCCCAGAATCTGATCGACGCTCATCTGGTCAAGGATGCACTGGAGAGCGCGGAAGTGCCGGCCTTCATCTCAGGGGAATATCTCACCGGCGGTGTCGGACAGTTACCGGCGCTCGACTACGTTGCCGTGCTGGTGCCGGAATCCAGCATCGATGCCGCCGAGCCCGTCGTGCGTCAGATCGATCATGCCCTCGCCGAAGCGAGGCTGGCGATCCGCGAGCTGGATGACGACCCGGACAGTCTGGTGGCGCAGCCAGGCTGAGCGGTTTCCATGCCCGGCCTTTCAACGTGACGCCAGTAGGGACTGTTCGTTCGCACGGGGCGATCGGGATAGGGCTGTTTGCTTGCGCGGGCAGGTATCCTAGCCTGCGTGCTTGATCTGGAGTGTTGCATGACCGAGTTTGCAAGTTTGATTCGTGCCGTAGCGGATTTCCCGAAACCTGGTGTCACGTTTCGCGACATCACGCCCCTGCTGGCGGATGGTGTCGCATTCGCGCGCTGTATTGATGCGATGGTCGAGCCATGGCTGGATAGCGGCGTGCAGGCCGTGTGCGGGGTAGAGTCGCGCGGTTTCATTTTCGCCGCCGCGATGGCGCAGAAGCTGAGCGCGGGTTTCGTGCCGTTGCGCAAGCCGGGCAAGCTGCCGCCGCCGGTGATGCATGCCGACTACCAGCTCGAATACGGCACCGATCGGCTTGAAGCGCGCGTCGGCAGCTTGCGGCAGCGTGAACGCGTACTGCTGGTGGACGACGTGCTCGCTACGGGGGGGACGCTAGGCGCGGCGCGCAACCTGGTGGGCCAGCTAGGGGCGGACTTGGTGGGGGCGTCGGTGGTGATCGAGCTGCTTGCCTTGCAGGGCAGGGCGATATGGCCGCACGAAGTTCCGCTGCATAGCCTGCTGCATTACTGATTATTGCGGTGGCGTGGGCTGGGATGACAATCGTAGGCATACGTCGCGAAACCCAGCATCGCCATGCATGCAACCCACGCGATGCTGGGATTGCCATCCCAGCCTAAGCGAAATCCGCTGCCAGCGCCTGCTGTAACGTTGCCGACAATGTTACTGCTTCGCGCATGCCTGGATGCGTTGAGGTCAGCGTTACCATCGCGCCGCCTTTCCAGTCGAAGCCCTCATCGCGCGCGGTCTTGGCCAAGCCCCGATACATGTCGGTGAAGATGATTGATGCCAACTATGACATCACGCAGTGCGGCGGCGCTTGGCCTGGGTGGCACTGACACTGTGCGGGTCGAGTAAATCGCGCGGCAGGCCCCGGATCACTTCCGCCAGTTGCTTCAGGAAATTGCCCATCGCTGAGCTCTTGCGCCACACCATGGCGATGCGGCGGCTCGGTGCATGCCCGCTGAATTCCATCAGATGCAGGTTGGGCGCCTGCGCTACCGGCGGTTTCACCGCCAGTGTGGGCAGCAGCGTAATGCCGACGTTGGCGGCGACCATCTGGCGCAAGGTTTCCAGGCTGGTGGCGCGGAAGCCGCTTTTTTCACCCGCGCCGGCCATATGGCACACCTCCAGCGCCTGGTCGCGCAGACAGTGGCCGTCTTCCAGCAGCAGCAGGCTCTGGTCGGACAGATCGCTGAGTTTCAGGTGCGAGCGTTTGGCGAGCGGGTGCGATTGCGGCACCGCCAGCAGAAACGGCTCCTCGAACAGGAATTCGCTGTGCAGGCTGTCGTCGTGAATCGGCAGCGCCAGCACGCAGGCATCGAGCTTGCCTTCGCGCAGGCGATGCAGCAGGACTTCGGTTTTTTCCTCTACCAGCAGTAGTTCCAGCCGCGGAAAACGCTCGCGCACCATCGGTACCACATGCGGCAGCAGGTAGGGACCCAGGGTAGGGAAGATCCCCAAGCGCACTGTGCCCGACTCCGGATCCACCGTGCGTCGCGCGATGCCCTTGATCTGCTCGATTTCGTTGAGCACTTCGCGGGCGCGCGTGGCAATCTCGCGGCCCACGTCGGTCAGCAATACCTTGCGTGGGGTGCGTTCGACCAGGGCGACGCCCAGTTCGTCTTCCAGCTTCTTGATCTGCGTGGAGAGGGTGGGCTGGCTGACGAAACAGGCTTCCGCGGCGCGCCCGAAGTGCCGCTGCTCGGAGAGGGAAACCAGATAGTGCAGGTCGCGCAAGTTCATGTGGCTTCGCCGTTCCATAGATTGGAGCTATGGACTTTATGTTAGCCATTGCTCTCAGTAATACAAGCCCGGCCGGCGGCCGAAGCTGGAGACAGCCGATCCATCATCGATTCCAAAGCATGCGCTTCCAGCTCAGGCAGCCCGCACCTTCAGTTCCTCAGGTCATGCCGTATGGCACTGTGGCCTATCGCCTGCATCGCCTACCGTCGCGCCTTTTGAGTCACGTAGGTGAGGCTAGCGATGAACCGTTTTATCCGTCCTTTGGCCATGACCGCATTGGCGGCGTGTTGCGGCGCGGCATTTGCTGCAACCGATCAGGTGCCCCAGGGGCAACTGCCTCGCTGGGCGGTACCTGTGTCGTACAAGCTGGCTTTCAAGCTTGATCCCGCCAAGCAGGCGTTTTCCGGCACCACCACGATCAAGGTGGATTTGAAGCAAGCGGCGGATCACCTCTGGCTGGACGGCCGCGATCTGAATGTCTCCAAGGTCACCGTTACCGACGCGCACGGCAAGGTAAGCCAGGGCAAATACGTGATCGCTGCGCCGAAGGAAGGCGTGGCGCGGATTGATTTCGGCAGCACGCTGCCGGCGCAGTTGCTTACCCTCACCATCGACTACACCGCGCCGCTCAATCAGCAACTGCAAGGCTTGTACAAGGTGAGCCACGCCGGCGTGCCTTATGCGATGACGCAGATGGAACCGATCAGCGCACGTTTTGCCTTTCCCGGTTTCGATGAGCCGGACTTCAAGACGCCGTACGACATCTCGCTCACCGTGCCGTCGGATCTGGTGGCCGTGGCGAACACTCGGCAGATCAGTGAAACGCCTGCGGGCGACAAATGGAAAACGGTCGCCTTCGAGCAGACCAGGCCATTGCCTGCTTATCTGGTCGCGTTCGCGGTCGGCCCATGGGATGTCGTGAAAGGCCCGGATATCTCACCTTCCGCCTACCGCAGCGACGTGCTGCCGTTGCGCGGCATCGCCGCCCAGGGCGAAGGCCACCGTATCCAGCACGTGTTGGGCGAAACACCCAGCATCATCCATACGCTGGAGGACTACTACGGTTTCGGCTACCCGTTCGGCAAGCTCGATTTGCTCGCCGCGCCGGACTTCTCCGCCGGTGCGATGGAAAATCCCGGCCTGGTCACCTTCCGCGACTGGCTGCTGCTGCTCGATCCGGATTCGCCGGCGAAGTATGTGCGAGCTTCGTTCAACGTGACCGCGCATGAACTGGCGCACCAGTGGACGGGCGATACGGTGACGCTGGCATGGTGGGACGATCTTTGGCTCAATGAAGCCTTCGCCACCTGGATGCAGCAGAAGGTGACGATGAAGGTGCATCCGGAGTACCGCGCGGATCTGGACCGCATCTCGGAAGCGCAGGGCGCCATGCAGAATGACAGCCTGGTGAGCGCGCGCAAGATTCGCCAGCCGATCACCGGCAACGGCGATATTGAAACTGCCTTCGACAACATCACCTACCGCAAAGGCGCGGCTGTGCTCGGCATGTTCGAGGGCTACGTCGGCGAGGACGTGTTCAAGCAAGGCATGCGCGCATATATCCAGTCGCACAAGTACGGCAACGCGACGGTGGATGATCTGGTCGACGCCATTGCTGTCGCAGGGAAGCAGGGCGACTCGTTCAAGCAGGCCTTCCACAGCTTCTTGAATCAGTCCGGCGTACCCTACGTGCAAACCCGGTTGGAACAGAAGGACGGCAAGACCATCCTGCACCTGAGCCAGAGCCGTTATCTGCCGGTGGGTAGCACGGGCGATGCGGCGCGTGTATGGGGCATCCCGATGTGCGTGCGTTACGGCACCGCCGACGGCAGCAAGGTAAAGTGCGAGATGTTCGATCAGGCCACCGGCAGCATGCTGCTGGATGGCGCAAGCCATGCCACCTGGGTCATGCCCAACGCCTACGCGCGTGGCTACTACCGCTTCAGCATGGCCAAACCGCAATGGCATGCGTTGACCCAACACGTGGCCGAGTTGAGCGACACCGAGCAGCTTGCCTACGCGGACGGCATCGATGCAGGCTTCCGCCATGGCGAGCTGGATGCGGGCGACGCGTTGACCGCTCTCAAGCCGCTCGCCAACGCGAGTACGCGTGAAGTCGTTGCCGCGCCGTTGAATACCGTTGCTTGGATCTACCACCATGAGGCGCATACCGATGCGCAACGCGCCAAGTTGGCCGCTTGGGTGAGCGACGCTTATCTGTCGCGCATGGAGCAGCTCGGCTACCAGCGCAAGCTTGGTGAAGCGGATGGCGACACCATTCTGCGCACTACGCTTGCACAAGCCATGGCGCTGGACTTCGGCATCCCGCAAGTGCGTACGGCCCTGCTCAAGCAGGGCGATGCGGCGCTGGCGAAGAAAGCCGACGGTCGTCTTGATCTGGCCGCCGCCGATCCGGATCTGCTTGGCGACGCCCTGTCCGTCGCGGTGCAGGAGCGCGGCAAGCCTGCGCTGGATGCCTTGATCGCCGAACTGCCGCAGGTCACCGACCCGGCGACACGCAACTCGATCCTGGCCGGGCTCAGTGCGGCCAATACGCCGGAAGTAGCGAACGAAGCGCGCGACTTCGCGCTTACCAAGCAAGTGAAGGTAGGCGAAATGGCGGCGGTCCTGCGTGGCGGCCGTGATACGCCCGAGGCGCGTGATGCCCTGTGGCAGTGGTTCACGGGCCACTATGACCAGGTCATTGCGCGTACTGGCAGCTTCGCCAGCGGAATGCTGCCGCGATTGGTCGGTGGCGGCAGCTGCTCGCAGGCCGAAGCGGACCGCCTGCAGGCCTATTTCGAACCGCGCTTGAAGGACATCTCCGGCGCGGATCGCGGCTTGGCGCAGACACGGGAGCAAACCTTGCTGTGCGCCGCGTTGAAGGCGAAACAGGACCCGTCGGCCATGCTTCGCTGAACCGGGTTGATGATGGCAAGCAAGCGCCGGGCGGTGAAGGCCGCCCGGCGCTTTTTTATTGGATGAAGTTTGTTTTTCTTGGTTGACCGGCCGGTGCTGCTTACTTCAGCCATTTGCCCGGCCAGACCTTCGCCAGCCAGTGATCGAGGCGGACGTGGCGTCCGCCGCCGAAGAAGAACAGAACCATGAGCATGATGGCGTAGGCTGGGCATGGTCCGTTCTTGCGGCCCGAATTCCCTCTACACTGAATGAAACTTGACAGGGGAAAGCCATGCGCCAGAGGAAATGGATGTTCGGCCTGCTACTTGTCGCGGCTGCGGCCGCGCACGCACAGGACATGCCGAATGCATTGCGCGATTGGCAAGGATGGGTGCTGCACGACAATCCACAGCACGGCTGTCCCTTCCTGGCCAATAGCAGCCCGAATGCCGGCAGTTATCAATGCGTCTGGCCGGGCCGCCTGGATGTACAGGCAGGCAAGGATGGCGGCCGCTTCAGTCTCGATGTGCGGATGGATGCGCCGGCTTGGGTGGAGCTTCCCGGCGACGAGCAAGCGTGGCCGCAGCAGGTGATGGCGAACAACAAGGCCTTGCCGGTGTTGAGTCGCGATGGTCATCCTGCGCTGTGGCTGGAGCCTGGCAGCTATACGGTGCACGGCAATCTTCCCTGGGATTCGCGTCCCGCCCGCTTGCGGGTGCCATCGGCCATAGGCCTGGTCTCGTTGGACTTGGATGGTCATGCGGTTGAACGCATCGAGCGCAATAGCGATCAACTGACGCTGGGCGAAGCGGCTGCGGCGCAGCGCCAAGCGGACGCGCTTTCGGTGCGGGTGTACCGGCATCTTGCCGACGGCATGCCGGCCATGCTGGAGACGCAGGTTCAATTGAATGTGACCGGTAGCGCGCGTGAGCAAGTGCTGGGACCGGCATTGCCGAAAGGTTTTGTCGCAACTTCGCTGGAGGGTGACCTGCCTGTGCAATTGGACGGCGACGGACGCCTGCGCCTGCAATTGCGTCCCGGGCAATGGACAGTAACGCTTGCTGCGCGTGGTGTTGACACCTTGCATGCGGTGAATCTTGGTTCGCCCGTGGAGCCATGGCCGAAGCAGGAGGTGTGGAGCTATAGCGATGCCCCCCAACTGCGCAACACGCGCGTCGACGGCCATGTGACTGATGCCGGGCAGGCGGGTGTTCCCCCGGAGTGGCGCGAGCTGCCGGCCTTCGCGCTCGACCTGGGTCATGGCCTGACGATCGAGCAGGGCCTGCGGGGGGGCGAAGGCGGAGCCAGCGAACAGATCCGTTTGCAGCGGCATATGTGGCTGGATTTCAACGGACGCGGCCTCAGCATCAGCGATCATCTCACCGGTAAATTGCAACGTACGCAGCGCCTGGATGTCGTTGCGCCTTGGCTTGTGCAACGCGCGACACAAGGGAGCGCTCCGCTGCTGATCACCCGGTCGGGCGATGGGCACACCGGTGTGGAATTGCGCGATGCGCAGCTGGATCTGCGCGCAGGACTGCGCATCGACCAGCGCGGGGGCGCTTTGCCAAGCACCGGCTGGCAGATGCCGGTGGAAGATATCGATGCCGTCCTGCACCTACCCTATGGTTATCGATTGCTCGGCGCGAGCGGCGTGGATCGTTCGCCGGATTCGTGGATCGGGCAGTGGACCCTGCTGGATCTTTTCATCGTCGCCTTGATTGCGCTGTTGGCGGGGAGATTGCTCGGATGGCGTTGGGCGGTGCTGGGCGGGTTGTTTCTGATCCTCTCGCAGCATGAAGGCGGGGCACCGCGCTGGACATTGGGCCTGGCGCTGGCGTTTGCCTTGTTGATGCGCGCATTGCCGGCAGGGAAGCTGCGGCAGTTTGCGCATGTCTTCGCGTCTGCTGCCTTGGCGTTAGCGCTGTTGTGGACTTTGCCGTTCGCCAAGACGCAACTGGAGTTTGCCTTGCATCCACAGCTCGAGGGCAGCAGCGGCAATGCGGCGTTGGGAGCGGTGGCCGACTTGGCACGTGCACAGAAGCAGGAAGTGAAATCGATGCCAGCGCCGCCCCCACCCCCACCTCCCGCGCCGGTGCAGGAAGAAGTCGTTCAGGCGGAAGCCCCTCCGCCTGTTTCCGAAGCTGAGCCGACTGCCTCCAATGCGCCCTCTTCAGCGGTGCAGCATTCGCTGGTACTGAATTCCGTCACCGTAACCGCAAACAAAATGCTGGATAACCCTGTTGCTACCGAAATGGACAGCCGCAGCATCATCCAGGCCGGCGCCGGCGAGCCGAGCTGGAACGTCGACAACAATTACCACTTGGGCTGGTCCGGCCCGGTCACGCCAGCACAGACCATGCGACTGATCATTGCTCCGTCCTGGCTCGTTCGGTTGTTGCGCGTGGCCATGCTTGCGTTGCTGGTTTCGCTGCTTGGGCGGATGGCGCGCGATTTGATCAAGCCGGCGGGCACGGTCGGAAACTGGCGCCCATGGCGTGCAGCGGCAGCATCGTTGCTGCTGGGATGCTTGCCGCACTTCGGGCATACCCAGGCCACACCGAGCCCGAATGTGCTGAGCGAATTGCGCAGCCACTTGCTGGAACCGCCAAAATGCGCACCGTCCTGTGCCGGGATCGCTGCGGCAACGTTGCACGTCGCGAACGACCAAGTCACTCTGGATCTGGAAACGCACGCAGGTGCAGCCATCGCCGTGCCGATGCCACGAACCAAAGCGGAGCTGCAGTTGGTCGATGCAAAGGTGGACGGGCGAACCGACGCCACGCTGGCCAAACGTGATGACCTGCCATACGTTCGGCTGGAGCCTGGCGTGCACCACCTGGTATTGAGCTATCGCATACAGCCGGTCGACAGCGTTACCTTGAACTTTGCCCTGCGCCCGCAATGGATCACCTTCATTGGCGATGGATGGACGCTTGATGGCACGCACGGCAACCGTCTGCTGGGTGACAGCATCACGCTCAATCGCGTTCGTACATCTGCGGATGGCAAGCAGGCCGCGCTGCCGCAGCAGGCGTTTCCACCTTACGTCAGCGTCGCCCGCGATATCGTGCTGGGAGTGGACTGGACGGTCGTCAATACGGTTGAGCGCGTTGCTCCCAGTGAGGGCGGCTTCACAGTCGACATCCCCTTGCTCGCGGGCGAGCACCCGCTGGGTGATGGTGAACGCGTGCATGATGGACGGATCAGCGTCACTTTTACCGCCGGACAAGCCGAGGCGAGCTGGAGCAGCCGCCTGGATCACTCCGATAGCGTACTGCTCAAGGCGCCGTCGCTCGACCAGCGCGCGGAAACCTGGCAACTGCATGCGGCGCCGATCTGGCACGTCGAGGCCAAAGGCTTGCCGGTCAACGACAACAGCAATGGGCTGAGCTTCGAGCCGCTGCCGAACGAAACGCTGCAACTTTCCATCCATCGGCCCGCGGCAGTGGACGGCGATAGCCTGGCTTTCGACGGCGTAAGCGCAAGCTCCAATGTCGGCGATCGTGCCACTGAAACGACGTTGGCGCTTACTGCACGCAGCACGCGCGGAGGTGAGCATGAAATTACGCTGCCTGCCGGAACGGAACTGCTTGAGGCAAGGCGGGATGACGACTCGCTGAGCCTTGCCATGCGCGACGGCAAGCTGAGCCTGCCGCTGTTGCCAGGCAAGCACGGGTATTCCCTGCGCTTGCGGGTCCCACGTGGTATCGGTGCAAGCGCGGTCTCTTCCGCCATCGGCCTCGGTGCGCCTTCCGCCAATATCGCACTGAGCTTGCAGTTGCCACAGGACCGCTGGGTCCTGTGGACCTGGGGGCCGAGCTCCGGTCCCGCAGTGCTCTATTGGTCGCAACTGATCGTGCTGCTGCTGGCGGCATGGCTGCTTGCTCGCTACGCGCCGACGCCATTGCGTTTTCATCATTGGTTATTGCTGGGGCTTGGCTTCTCCGCGTTCGCGTGGACAGCGTTTGCGTTCGTGGTGCTTTGGCTTATCCTGCTGGGGTTGCGCGCACGTCACGATGCGGCGCTGACCGGGTTCGCAACGGTGAAATTCAATCTGCTGCAAGCCGCGTTGGCGGTGGTTACATTGCTTGCGCTGATCACGTTGATTTCAGCCGTACCCAAAGGCCTGCTCGGTCTGCCCGATATGCACGTGGCGGGTAATGACTCCACGGCCTGGAGCTTGAATTGGTTTGCGGACCAATCCGGCAACGCCCTGCCGAATGCGGGCGTGATCAGCGTATCGCTGTGGTTCTACAAGATTGCCATGCTGGCATGGGCCATTTGGCTGGCCAATGCATTGATCGGCTGGCTGCGCTGGGGCTTCGAAGCGTGGACGAAGGGGGGCTATTGGCGCAAGCGCGAGGCGAAGCGACCGGTGCCGCCATTGCCGGCTGAGCCTGCGGCGGGCGCTCCTCGTGAAGGCTGATGTCCGTAGTGCGTTGGCCGAGGCCACGCGTCGACTAGGTGATCGCATCGACGCGGAAGTGCTGCTCGCCTATGCCCTGAACAAGCCGCGCAGCTGGCTGTTTGCGCACGCTGACGATGAGCTGGTGCCGGAGCATCTGTCGGCCTATGCGGTGCTGATCGAACAGCGCGAAGCAGGCGAGCCGGTGGCCTATATCACCGGCCGCCGGGGTTTCTGGTCGCTCGATCTGGAGGTGACGCCCGAGACGCTCATCCCGCGTCCGGAAACCGAGCTGCTGGTAGAGCAGGCACTAGAACACCTGCCGCCCGATAAATCCTGCCGTGTGCTGGATTTGGGTACCGGCTCAGGCGCGATAGCCCTGGCTATTGCGTGCGAGCGCCCTCGAGCGCAGGTGATCGCGACTGACGTCAGTGCCGACACGCTCGCGGTAGCGCAGCGCAATGCACGGCGCCATCACCTTGCCAACATCGGTTTTTTGCAAGGCGACTGGTTTATGCCGTTGGACAGCTGTCCATTCGATGTGATCGTTTCCAATCCTCCCTATATCGAAAGCGGCGACCCACACCTGCAGCAGGGTGATTTGCGTTTCGAGCCGATCCGCGCCCTGGCATCGGGGAGCGACGGGCTCGATGCCATTCGACGCATCGTGCGTGATGCCGCGCTTCACCTTGTGCCTGGCGGATGGCTTCTATTCGAGCATGGTTGGAATCAAGGAGAGGCTGCTCGTGAATTGCTTCATCACGCAGGTTTCGTGGAGCTTTCAACCATGTGCGACCTCGAGCAACGGGATCGCGTCAGCGCCGGTCGATGGCCGCCTTGCGCGGATTGATCTTCGGCTTGAAGTTAGGCGTACACTCCATCCGTAGATAAAGCCCGGAATCCTGCGGCGCATCCGGGCATAAACGATTCTTGTCTGTCCCGGACATATCGCCATGAAACTTCGCCGTTTCGTCATCGCCATTCGCTCGCTGATGCCTTGCAGGCTGTCGCAGTTGATTCGCATGTTGCTGATGGCTTTCGCTGCCCCAGCAGCGATTGCGCAAACCAGTACGCCGGCGGCATCTTCAAGCACCACGGCGCCACCATCCGCTTCAAGCAGTGGCCGGCCAGCAGTGACACTCAGTGAAGTCATGGTCACTGCGAACCGTCGCCGAGAGCCGCAACGTGATGTACCTATGCACGTTGACACAGTACAGGCAGCAAGCTTGCTGCAACTGGGCGCCAAGAATCTCAACGATTACGTGTCCTATCAGCCCGGAGTGTTCTTTGCGAGTGCGGGTGGCACGGGGCAGGGCGAGTTGGTGATGCGCGGCGTGTCGACCGGCAACCAGACCAGCCCGACGGTGTCGCTATATATCGACGACGTTCCCGTCGGAGGCAGTACGGTATATGCCGCCGCAGCCACGTTTCTATTCGATCCGGCCTTGCTCGACCTCGACCACATCGAGTTCCTGTATGGGCCTCAGGGCACCTTGTATGGTGCAGGTTCGATGGGCGGCCTGGTGAAATACGTGACGACCAAGCCTGATCTCAGCGGCTACTCGGGCAATGTGGGCGGGGATGTTTCCAATACGAATCGCGGCGGCGCCAGCTATTCCGAACATGCATCGCTCAATATTCCGCTGATGAAAGACAAAGCTGCGCTGCGCGTGTCCGCTGTGGACCAGCATATTACCGGCGTGTATCGGGCCGTAGGCGAAACTCCGGCAGGCGGCGCCGACCGCACCCACACCAAGGGTGTGCGCGTGCAATTGGAAGTCGATCCGGTCGACAAGCTCAGCTTGAACGTGACCGCGATGGCACAGAAGATCGCTGCGGATGGATTATCGATGGGTGACTTCAGCCTGCAGGGTCAACCTATTTCGGGCGGCCCGTACAATCGTGCCCTCAATCACCGAGAACCATTCACGCAGACCTTGCAGCTGTACTCTTTTCACGCCGGTTATGAATTCGATTGGGGCACGGCGGACTGGATCAGCTCCTACCAGAGCTTCGTCAATCACAGCGTGCAGGACTATCCCGATTCGTTTCTCAGTCTGCTGAACCTGATCGGTCCCTTGTTCGGCGTCGATCAGCCGCTGGCTTCGCTGTACGTCGACTCACAGTACACCGTGCACAAGATTTCGCAGGAGATGCGGCTGACCTCGCGCAAGAACGATAGATTCGATTGGCTGTTGGGTTTGTGGCTCAATCGCGAAGACGTGTGGGAGCAATACGTGTTGCAGGGCGATAATGTATCGTCGCCCGGCGCTACTGGGTTGATCGCGCAGGCCGTCAATGCACGTTTTTCGGAATATGCAGGCTACGGCGATCTCACCTGGTACGTCGGCCCCACCCTCGATCTCACCGTCGGCGCTCGAGCCAGTGGCAACACCCAGCGACTTTCGAATTTCGAGGACGGACCGTTTGCCGGCAGTCCAGGCGGTTTCCGCGAGCACAAGAAGAGCCAGGACATAACCAAGATGGTCACGCTGACCTGGCACCCCACCAGGGAGGACAGCTTCTACATGCGCGCCTCGACCGGGTATCGTCCGGGAGGCCTGCAGGCGCCGTTGCAGAGCACGCTATTGATACCGAATCCGAGTGCCACCAATAGCTTCGGTTCCGACAACCTGGAAAGCTATGAGCTGGGGTACAAGAGCAGTCATTTGGATGGCCATTTGAATGTGGGTGTCGACGGTTACGACATCGAATGGCATCACATGCAGCTCTACACCTATACGCTGGGCAATACGATCATCCAGAACGCAGGCGATGCTCGCGTCAAGGGTATCGAAATGCAAGCGAATTATTCCAAGGGCTCGTGGCAGCTGGGCGTATCCGGCGCCTACACCGATGCATTTACCAACAACGGCGCGCCGCAATTGGGAATTCAACCGGACGCGCGGTTGCCGTATTCGGCCCGTTGGACGGGCACGGTAAGTGGCAAGTACCAGTTCAAGCTTGCCGCAACGGACGCTTACGTCGGCGCGGCGGTGCGTGGTTCCAGTCATCGCAATGCCGGTTTTGACGGTGATACCAGCGATCCGAACTTCAAGCTGCCGGGCTTCATGTTCCTGGACCTCAACATGGGCGTGAACCTGCGCAGCGGCGCGAATTTCGATTTCTACGTGCGCAATGTGTTCGACCGGCGGCTGCCGATTGGTACCTTGAACGACGAGGCGGTGAATTTCCTCGCTACGGTGGGCGGACCGATGCTGGTGCAGATGTCTACGCCGCGGACGGTAGGAGTGGCCTTCAACGTACCGTTCTGATGCGAAAGCCGCAGTTGCCCTTGTCTGGGTTCGGGCAGCTACGGCATTTGATGGTCATGGCTATTGCTCAGCCGGAAATCGATCTCGCGGAGGGAGTTGATGTTTTCTCCCGTGAAGGTGATCTTGCTGCCCGGCTTAGCATGACTTGGATTCACCGTAGCATGGGTTGCCATAGCGGTGTCCTCGTCTTTAGGTGGACGCCTGGCGGGAATGCCAAGCGCGCGAGCAGTACCACTCTGGCTATGAAACATGCGTCAACATCAGGTGAGGCAGGAGTTTCGCGTGCGATGCGTGTGATGTGAGTTCCCAAAACGGCGTTATGTCTAATGCCCGGTTCCGCTGATCCGTGACGGGGGCTTGATCGCATAGAGCAGGGCCGGCAGGAAGATGAACGTGGCCAGCAGGACCGCCACCAGGCTCACCAGCAGCATGCGTCCCATGCTGGCCATGCCCAGGTCATGTGACAGCGCAAGCGAACCGAACGCAGTGCCGGTAGTGAGTGCCGAGAACAGCACGGCGCGAGCGGATGCCGAACTCACGAACCGTCGCATGCCCGCGCGCCAATTCATCACGAAGTACACGTTGAACGATACGCCTACGCCCAGCAGCAGCGGCAGTGCAATGATGTTGGCGTAATTCACCGCCATCCCTGCTACGCGTGCGAGCAACGCGGTGAGCAGTGCAGACATGGCAAGCGTCAGCAGCACGATGCTGGCGTCTTTCAGCCGGCGGATCACCAGCATCAGCACGACGGCAATGGCGACGATCGCCAATATGGCAGCCTGCTTGAACGCTTGCATGATGGTGTCGGCCGAGGCGATGGTGGTCACGGCGGGACCACCTGCCTCAGGCGCAACCCGCTGCACGGCTTCGACGAACTTGCGCAGGCCGGCCGTATCCTGTTCATTGACGGTGGGCGACACCTGGATGCGCACCTGGCCGTTCGGGCTCACCCAGTCACGCTTGATCGTTTCAGGCAGGGATTGGAGCGTGACACCCTTGGCGTTCAATGCATCGCGCAGGCTGTCCAGCTGCTTCGGCAGAAAGCGGCTCACCGCTGCATTCATCGCCATCAGCCGGTCGTCCGGTGCCTTGGCGAGCTTTTGCAGGGCGCTCTCGATGCTGCGCAGCGGCGAATCGGCCGTCATTTCCGGTTTGGCGTCGTTGATGGCATCCAGCGTGTCGCTGATGGCCGAGCGCAAGGCTTGCGCCGTTACCGGCGGTGCCGAAGGGTCGACATCCAGCGACGGCAGCATCAACACCTGTGCCTGGTTGAGCTGATCGAGCGATGCTTGCTGATCGGCCGGTACGAAGGTGGCAGCGGAAATGACGCTGGATACTTCCGGCAGCTTGGACAACTTGTCCGACAGCGTACGCGCGGTGTCCAGCTTGGGCACCGTGATGTTGATATTGAATGGATTGGTGACTGGGTTGTCGGCCAGGCTGCGCAGCGTGCGCATCGGCTCGGAATTCGGATCCTGCGTATTGAGCGGATTGGCGTCGAACGGCATGCGCACGCCCGCCACCAGTCCGGCGATGCCCAGCAGGGCGAATGCGACCAGCACCGGCTTGTAGTGGCAATGCAGCAGGGAATCGAGCTTTGGGCCGAACGGCAGCGACAATTCCTTGCTCTGGCGCGTGGGCTTCATCAGGATCAGCAAGGCGGGCAAAAGCGTAAGCGTGCACACCAGGGCGATGCCCATGCCGACGCCCGCAATGGTGCCCAGTTCCGCCACGCCGACGAAGCTGGTCGGCGAGAACGCGAGGAATCCGCAAGCGGTGGCAGCCGCGGCCACGGCGATCTGGCTGCCGGATACGCGTGCACCTTCGGCCAGCGCCACGTTGATGTCGTCATGCAGCATGCGTTGCTCGCGCAGGCGCACGGCAAACTGGATGCAAAAGTCGACCGCGAGACCCACGAACAGCACCGCGAACGCCACCGAGATCACGTTCAAGGTACCCACTGCCAGCGCGGCGAAGCCGGTGGTCAACGCAAAGCCGACCAGCAGCGTAAGCAGGATCGGAATGATGCGGCGGAACGAATGCATCGCCAGGTATAGCCACAACGCGAGCAGGAACAGGCTGACCACGGTGCTGGCGACGATGCCCTTGGTAAGCGCGCCGAATTGGACGTCGGCTAGGGCAACTGAACCGGTGTAATCGACATGCACCCGGCCGGCCTTCACGTCCGGCAAACCTGCGGCGACGCGATCCAGCGCCTGCGTGGCGGCAAGACCGGGTTGCAGCGAACCGTCTTCGAGTACCGGATGGGTGAGCACGAAGCGCACGTTCTGCGGCTGCTGCGTGATGTCCGAGCCGAGCAGGCTCTGCCAGGAGAGCGGCGTGGGGTGAGCGTCGGCGGCGTTGTTCAACACCTGGGTCAGCTGGTCGAGGGCCGGTTTATAGGGCGAAAGGTCGGCATGCTGGATGCGCACGCCCGCTGCCATCAGCGACACGCCGTTCAGCAGGCCGCGCGCGGAAGGGTCGGCTGCGAGCGGGCCAAGCAAGGGTTGCGCGTTCATCAGCGAGCCGAGCATCTTGTTCAGATCGTTCGGGTCGAGCAGCAGCAGGCCTTCCTGGCAGAAGAAGGGATCCGCATCGGGCCGGCTCACGTCGATGAAGTGCTTTTTGTCGGCGGCCAGCGTCTTGGCCAGCTCCGCGGCGGTCTCGTCGGACTCCTCCGGCGTTACGCCACGCACTACGACAGCCAGCACGTTGTTGAACTGTGGAAATTCGCGGTCGAAGGCTATCGCATGCTGGCGCCATGGCAGCGTGATAGCGAAGAGGTTGTCGGTATTGGTATCGACGCTCAGACGCTTGGCCGCGACCCAGACACCGAGCCCGGCGAGAGCGAAGAAAACCAGCACCACGGCGATGGCGTAGCGGCGGCAGAATTGGACCAATCGAACGATGAACTCGGTCACGGGCTCAGCCGCTCCTCAAGTCTGTATGAAAAACGTTAAGGATAATGCATAACGCGCAGCTTTCCCTTAGGCGCAGGTAACTACTTCATCTGTCTGAGGGCGGAAGGGGCGTGGAGCAACCCAGTTGGAGGGGGCCTCCTCCCCCCCCGCCAGACAGGGGAAAGGGACGGCGGCGGGATTACGCGCTCGCCAGATTCATGGCGACCGCCTGCGGAAAGCGTCCCCGAATGGCCCTGCGTATAGCCGGCAAATCCAGCCCGGCGGCGCTCAGCACTTCGTCGCGGCTGCCGTGCTCAAGGTAGGCATCCGGCAGCCCCAAGTGCAGGATCGGCAGGTTCACGCCGTGCGCCGCCAGGCATTCGGCAACGCCCGAGCCGGCGCCGCCGGCCACGGCGTTGTCCTCGATGGTTACGAACGCGTCGTGGCTGTTCGCCAGTTCCAGCAGCAGGGCTTCGTCCAGCGGCTTGACGAAGCGCATGTTGACCAGGCTGGCGTCGATTTCGGCAGCGATCTCGGTGGCCGGCGCCAGCATGGCGCCGAAGCTCAGGATCGCCAGGCGGCGGCCCAGGCGGCGCACTTCCGCCTTGCCGACGGGCAGCGTATCCAATGTTTTGCGCACCGCCACGCCAGGACCGCTGCCGCGCGGATAGCGAATCGCCGCCGGCCCGGCATGACGAAAGCCGGTGGTGAGCATGGCGCGGCATTCGGCCTCGTCGGCGGGCGCCATGATCAGCATGTTCGGCAGGCAGCGTAGGAAGCTCAGGTCAAAGCTACCCGCGTGGGTGGCACCGTCGGGCCCCACCACGCCGGCGCGATCGATGGCGAAGGTCACGTCCAGGTTTTGCAGCGCCACATCGTGGATGGCCTGGTCGTAGGCGCGCTGCAGGAAGGTGGAGTAGATCGCCACCACGGGCTTGGCGCCTTCGCAGGCCATGCCGGCGGCTAACGTTACCGCATGCTGTTCGGCGATGGCGACGTCGATGTAGCGATCCGGATATTCCTGGGAAAAACGCACCAGCCCGGAGCCTTCGCGCATGGCAGGGGTAATGCCGAACAGGCGCTCGTCCGCCGTGGCCATGTCGCACAGCCAGTCGCTCAAGACGTCGCTATAGGTGGGCTTGCCGGGACCGGCTTTCTTCACTACGCCGGCGATCGGGTCGAACGGGCTGACGGCGTGGTATTCGATCTGCGCCAGTTCGGCGGGAGCGTAGCCCTTGCCCTTGGTAGTGATCACGTGCAACAGCTGAGGGCCTTTGGCGCCCTTCAGCGCGCGCAGCACTTCCAACAGCTTGGGGACGTCGTGTCCGTCGATCGGGCCGGTGTAGCGAAAGCCCAGTTCCTCGAACATGGTGCTGGGCACGGCTACGCCGTCGTCGCGTTTTTCCAGGCGCTTGGCGAGGCCGCCCACGTTTTCGCTGATCGACATGCCGTTGTCGTTAAGCACCACCAGCAAGTTCGCGCTGAGGTCGCCGGCATGATCGAGCGCCTCGAACGCCATGCCGGCCGTCATCGCGCCGTCGCCGATCACGGCCACGAACTTGCGTGTTTCACCCTTGTGCTGTGCCGCGATAGCCATGCCCAAGGCGGCGGAGATCGAAGTGGAGGAGTGGCCCACGCCGAACGTGTCGTACTGGCTTTCCTCGCGGCGGGGGAACGGCGCCAGGCCGCCTTTCTTCTTGATGGTGGTGATGCGGTCGCGACGGCCGGTGAGGATCTTGTGCGGGTAGCACTGGTGGCCGACGTCCCAGATCAGCCGGTCGTGAGGCGTATCGAATACGTGGTGCAGCGCCACCGTCAGCTCCACCACGCCCAGTCCGGCGCCGAAATGGCCGCCGGAGCTGGCCACGGCCTCGATCAGGTAGCGGCGCAATTCGTCCGCGACGGCGGGAAGCTGGGCATCGGGGAGCTGGCGCAGGTCGGCCGGGGAGTCGATCGCGGCGAGGTAGGGGTAGCGGGAGAGGTCGATCATGGGCGTATTGTGCCCCTCCCGACACATTTTCTCTCCCTCAGGTGCGTAGGCTGGAATGACCATCCCAGCTTTTCACGCGACGTCCCGATGCTGGGATCGCCATCCCGGCCTACGCATTGCGGGGGAGCTACACCAGTGCTTCGCGCCGATGCCGTGGCAGATGGCTCACCAGAAACTCCATCTGGTCCGCCAGGATGTTGCGGTTGGAGAGGATCAGGTGCTCCACCCAGCTGGGCCGGTACGGCACCGCAAGTAGCGGCATGTTCGCTTCCTGCGGCGTGCGGTTGCCCTTCTTCAGATTGCAGGCCAGGCAGGCACTGACCACGTTTTCCCATTCGTCGCGGCCACGCTTGGAAATCGGCAGCACGTGGTCGCGGGTCAGTTCGCTGCGAATGAAGCGCACGCCGCAGTACAGGCACAGGTAGCGGTCGCGACTGAACAGCGCAGCGTTGGTGAGCGCAGGAGCAGGGTCGATGGCGTGATCGCGGCAATGCCCCCGGCTGGCGACGATCGGGTGCAGATCGATTCGGCTTTGCGCGCCCAGATCACGGTTGTGGCCGCCGTGTACGGTGAGGCAGGGGTCGCCCAGGGTCCACGCCACGGCGTCGCGGACATAAAGGCACACCGCGTCTTGCCAGCTGATCCAGTCCAGAATCCGGCCCGCGGCGTCCAGAGACAGCACCCGGGTCGAGTTCAGGTCGCCCCTATGTGGCACTTCCATAAGCATGCGTTTCGTCCTTCACCTATAGCGAAAGAGCGTCTTCACCAATGCAATGGCGCTCGGTTTTTCCGCAGCATAGACCAAATTGATTGCAAATCGCATGCAATCGGTGGTGGGCCCGCGGAAAAAACGCCCGTGGCGCCAACTCGCCCTGGAAATCCTGCGCTGATATAGTGGCCGTTCATCTGTAGACCCGACGCCGGGCTTGGGAGGGGGAGCCGTGGGTGGCGACCCCGGCACGGTGGGGCAGAGGTAAGTAACGTGGCTGAAGTACTTTTCTATGAGCGTCCAGTTCCGCTCAACCGCACCGTACACAAGGATCTGCGCATCAAGGGGCTGCAAAACCTCAAGTTTGCGCACAACGTGCATTCTGTGCCGTTGACGTGCACGGAATTCCCCGTCACGGCTCGCGACATCCCGATCCTGTTCGCCGGTCCCGACGAGGTCACCGCCGGCCCGATGGCTCTGCTGGGCCTGCGCCAGAACGAGAACCTGTTTCTCGACGGCGAGGGCCATTGGGCGCCGGGCGTGTACATTCCTGCCTTCGTGCGCCGCTATCCGTTCGTGCTGGCCGAGAAGCCGCCGGGTGCGGAAGGCGATGACTTCACCGTGTTCCTCGATGAAGCCTATGAAGGCTTCAACAGCGCCGAAGGCGAGCGCCTGTTCAAGGAAGACGGCACCGAGACCGACATACTGAAGAACGCCGTGAATTTCCTGGGCGAATTCCAGCAGCATGTCGCGCGCACCAAGCAGTTCATGGAAGACTTGCGCAAGCACGACCTGCTCGAGCCGCGCAACATTCGCCTGGAGCGCAACGGCAATGTGATCAACCTCAACGGCCTGTACGTGGTCAGCGAGGAGAAGCTGCGCAAGCTCGATGTGGAAACCACCCACCGCTTCCTCACCGATGGCACGCTGGGCTGGATCTACGCCCACCTGCTGTCGCTGATGAACATCGATCGCGTGGGTCAGCGCCTGGCGCAGATCGAGGAAGCCGAAGGCGTCAACGCCACCAAGAACTGATCGGCTTCGCGCTAGCGATCATGAAAAAGGCCACCCCATGGGTGGCTTTTTTTCAGCTGTCCCAATCACCCTAGTATCGTCAAATCAAAGCATGGAGCATGGTCATGAACTATCACGGCAGTTGTCACTGCGGGCGCATTGCCTTCGAGGTCGAAGGCGAGCTGACGCAGGCGATGGAATGCAATTGCTCGCACTGCATTCGCAAAGGGTTTCTGTTGTGGTTCGTGCCGCGTGAACAGTTCAAGCTGCTTACGCCCGAGGCGGACATGTCGGTCTACAGCTTCAACAAGCATGTGATCCGGCACCATTTCTGCCCGACGTGCGGCTGTGCGCCGCTGTGCTTTGGCAACGCGCCGGACGGCAGTGCCATAGCAGCTGTCAATGTGCGTTGCCTTGAACAAGTGGAGATTGCGAACCTGAAACGGGTGCCGTTCGACGGGCGCAGTCATTGAAGTTGGTTGGGGTTCGTACACCCCAGCCTACGGTTGTTTTGCGGACGCGGTTTGAGGGTGCATGGAGGCTACTTCGGCAGCCGTAATGCTGTTCGTGTAGTGGTTGCCGAAATGCGTTCGTACGTAATTGACCAGGTCCGCAATCTGCTCGTCCGTGAGTGTCGCATCCTCGAAGAAGTTCTTGTGGTCCGAAGGCCGCACTTCGAACGAGGGCATATTGTGCCGGCCGAACAGGACCACGGCCGCCATGTATTGCGGCGATCCGAGTTTCGAATTGCCCGCCAGCGCGGGGTAGGTTCCCGCGCCGGTGGCGCCCTTGGCGTCCGGCATGTGGCAGCCCTGGCAAATGGCGTGGAAGACGGCTTCGCCGTTTGCGTTCCTGAGTGAGGCGTAGGTGTAGAGCGGCTTGCCGGAGGACTGGGCCCGGACACAACTCGTGCATGCGAGCAACAGCGCAACGATACAAAGCAATGGTTTCATGCCGTACCTCCCGCAACAACGCGCTGATGAATGCGGGTAATCACGTCCAATGCCGAAGTCACCGCGCCTTCCTGCCAGGCGGGCAGATAGGAGGCGTGTTCTCCCGCCAAGGCGATGCGCCCATCGATCTGGCACAGGTTATCGTAGTGCTTGTCGCGCAATTCGTCGGTCCAGGTCGCGAAGCAGCCCAGGGTGTAGGGCGCGCGATGCCAAGCCACGGCTACGCCGTTCTCGAACTCCTGCCGGTATTGGGGATGGATCTGGCTGCCGTATTCCACCACCCTGCGTACTCGTTCTTCAGGGCTCATTGCGGTGAACTGATAAGCGTCCAGGCCATACAGATAAGCGCCCAGCAATACGCCCTTGCCAGGGCGATTGAAGTCGCAGCTGGGGTAGGCGATGGTGTTGATGGGCAGATCCGTCAGCGTAATGCCCCCGTAGATGTCCTCGTCTTCTTCCCAGAAGCGACGCTTGAATTGCAGACCGACTTTCACGGAAGCGGCATAGGGCACGGCGCCGATCGCTTCGGCCATCGGCGCGCTCACATTCATGGGAATCTGGCTGAGGATGGACAGCGGAATCGTGCAGATGCACCAATCCGCACGTGCCGATTGGACATGACCGGAACGGCGCGCATCTTCGTAGCTTACGGTCACGCCGCCTTGGTCCTGGTGGATGGCTGTGACCTTGGCGTTGTAGCGAATCACCCCTTCGAGTTTGCGCGCGAAGGCTTCGCCGATGCGCCCCATGCCGCCGACAGGTTGCAGCAGGGAGGTCTGGAATTCATAGCCTTCGCCATCGCTAAGGCCGGACCATAGATGCGAGCCGAGCACATCATGCAGCGACAGCGGTTGCGAATCCAACGGTTTGGCCGACAGTCCGCCACCGGGTTCTTTGTCGTAGCCGCGTCGATTGCTGGTGCCCGGACCGGCGACGTAGGCGTATTTCTCGTCGAGTGCACCCCATTGACGCAGCGATTCGAGCAGCAGCGCCTGGTCTTCCCGGCTGACTTGCGCGTCAAGCTTGCTTTGCTGCGTCGCCTTGGCGAGCAGTTCTGCAAGGTTCCCGCGGTAGTCCGCGTTGACGGTGCGAAAACGCTGCGGCTTGCCTCCAAAGGCCTTGGAGCTGTGCAGGTAGGCATTGTGGTTGACCTGCACGAACGGTTCGAGCGGTATGTCGAGTTTCTTGCAGTAATCCAACAAGCCACGATGATGGTAGGGGATACGCCATGGGCCCGGATTGATGTAGTGGCCGCGATCGAACTGGCAATGCTGGGTAAAGCCGCCGAGTTCCGTATAGGTGTCGCCGCCTCGCAGTGTCCAGTTCCGGCCGCCGGCGCGGTGGTTGTATTCCAGCACCTGCACCTTGTAGCCGGCCTGGCGCAATTCATACGCCGCCACCATGCCGGCCAGGCCTGCACCCAGGATCAGCACGGATGCACCGCGTGGCGTCCCTTGCAGCACGGGCGTTCCCTGGTAAGGCGATTCAGCCGCGTGGCCGAGTCGGTTCATCACCGCATACATCGCCGCGCCGCCTGCGCTGAGCCCGACCAGGCGCAACAGGTCGCGACGCGTCATCGAAAGCCGGGAGTCTTCCCCTTGCATGGCTAGCCTCTTGTCATCGAGCAATCAGCAAAGCGTATTTGGGGAAGCTCGGACAGTGACATAAGACACGGTCCTATAGGGGAACACGAAATGCCTTGGCTGCTTCGTCGGTGCGGGAATGAGAAAGCTTCGCTGTGCTTAATGCACCGGCTTCGCCATGCGCAGCAGATCAAGGTTGTACCCTGCCGCTTCGTACAACGCCCGTGCCCGCTCATTGCCGGGAAATACCGCCAGCGTCACCAGTTGGCACTGATGCTCACGCGCCCATCCCTCCGCATGCTCGATCAATGCCTTGCCCACGCCCTGGCCCTCGTGGCGAGGTGCCACGGCGAGGTCGGAGATATGGCAGTTGGCCCGGCCGGTGAAGTAATCCAGGGTTTTCTGCAGATGGATGAAGCCTACGCGTTCGCCATCGTCGTTTTCGGCAACGAACACGTAGCTGTTGGAAGGCTGGTCATCCAGGTGGCGGCTGAGGTCCTTGCGGATGCCCTCGATACACTCGTGCCGCTTGCGCCAGGCGGGCAGGGTGAAATCCACGAAGCGGGGAACCAGGCCGAGGATGAAGTCGTCGTCATCCTCGGCCAGACGAATAAGATAGTGGCTGTCGCTCATGCATCGGCCGGTCGATAAGAACGGGTAAGGGCGGTTCTACACCCAACCGGGGCGTGGGTGGAAGACCCTCGGCATACATCTTTCGAATGCAGGCCCGAATGAGCTACGTAGGCTGGGGGGGCAAACCCCAGCATTGCCATGCACGCGGCCCTCCCTTGGAACGAGAGGGCTGCATGGTGCTCAGTTACCCGTGACTGGTAGCGAGATGTAGCTGGCCAGTTGCGCCGAGTGATAAACCCGCTGCGTCGCCGGCTGATAATCCGCCGGCCCGGCCAGGAAGATATTCGGCACGAAGGTCTGCGGATTGCGGTCGTACAGCGGAAACCAGCTCGATTGCACCTGCACCATCACGCGATGGCCGGGCAGGAACGCATGGTTTGCGGTCGGCAGATCGAAGCGATAGCTGAGCGGCTGGTTGGCGGCAAGCGGCTTGGGCTTGTCATAGCCTTCACGGTAGCGGCCGCGGAAGATGTCCATCGACACGGCCAGCTGATAGCCGCCCATTTCCGGCTGTTCGGCTACCTGGTCGGGGTACACATCGATCAGTTTCACCACCCAGTCGCTGTCCGTACCGCTGGTGGATGCCGCCAGGTGCACTACCGGCGTGCCGGCGATGGTCAGCGGCCGTGTCAGCACGTCGGAGACATAGGTGAGCACGTCCGTGCGACCAGAGGCCTCGCGCTGGTCGTCCACCAGCCATTGCGGCCAGGTGAGGCCGTTGTCGTAACCGACGGGCTGGATCGGGCGTGCACGGAACGGGATGGGATGGGCGGGGTCGGAGATGTATTCGTCATACGCATTGCCGGCGCCCGGCGCGCTGAAGCCCAATTCATGGCTCGTTTGCAGGTATAGCGGACGACTCTTCGCGTTGCAGCCCTCCTCGCAGGCAAGCGGCCAGCGACCAAGGCGCTGCCATTGATTGCTGCCCGTCTGATAGGCCGTTACCGGTGCGATATCCACCTTCGGCGCTCCGTCTTTAAGGTACTGCGCCAGGTAGGGGCGCAGGATGTGCTCGCGGAAATACTTGGCCGTATCGCTACCGAAACGAATCGCGCCAAGCGAGCTTGCTTCGTCGATCTCCTGGCCGTGATGCCACGGCCCCATCACCAGCTTCACCATGTCGCCGTGCCTGTCCTTCGGCTTGATGGCGCGGTAGACGGCGATGTCGCCGTAGATGTCCTCCTGGTCCCACAGGCTGTGCACCAGCATGGTGGGCACTTTCAGCGGTTGCGCGGCGAGCACTTTGTCCATCGCCTGATCGCTCCAGAACGCATCGTACGCCGGATGCGCAGTCAGCTTGTTCCAAAAACCCAGCTGCTGCATGCCGTACTGCTTGCCCATCTCGCCGGCGGACACGTAGTGCATGAACAGGTCGTAATCGTCGTGGAAGCTGCTCCACCACTTGTAATAGTTGTCGCGGCTGGCCGACTGCTCGTAAATGTAGGCCATGTTCTGCAGGCGGAACGCGCCATGATGGAACCAGTCGTCACCCATCCAGCCATCCACCATCGGGTTCATGGGTACCGCCACCTTCAGAGCCGGATGCGGATTCACCAGCGACATCAAAGGTTCGAAGCCGTCGTAGGAAATACCGATGGTGCCCACCCGGCCGTTCGATTCGGGCACGTTCTTCACCAGCCAGTCGATGGTGTCGTAGGTATCGGTGGCGTCATCGACCTGCGTGGGATTGAGCGTGCCATGGATCGGCCGGTTCATGACGTAATCGCCTTCGGAACCGTACTTGCCGCGGATGTCCTGGATCACGCGGATGTAGCCGTCCTCCACGATCACGTCGGTGGCGTTGTCGTAGCCTTGCAGCATCGGGCCAAGATGGCCGCTCATGACATGATGGGTAAGCGCTTTGGCGTCGTAAGGTGTGCGCGTGAGCACCATGCCGGCACGCTGCGTACCTTTGGGAATCAGGATCACCGTATTGAGCTTGACACCGTCGCGCATCGGGATCTTCACGTCGCGCTCGACATAGTCGAAGCTTTCGCCGGCCGGTTTGAATTGCGCCGGCGTTTCGCTGGGATAGTCGGGGTATTGCGGCTTAGGCGTGTCGTCCATGGCGAGTGCGGCGCCGCTCAGGCTGAGCAGCAGGGCGAGCAGGGCGGTGTGGGTTCCGCGTACAGTGATCTTCATGGTGACTCCCCGTTGGATAAGCTTCCCTAGACTAGCGGGAATGGGGAGCGTAGGTTGGCGTGCAAACCCAGTCTGCGCGTCGTCGAAATAAAAACGCCCGGAGGTCCGGGCGTTTTGTGCGAGCTTTATGCAATGGACGGAAGCGTTTCGATTCCCGCTTCGATCGCCGCCTTGTGCATATGCGTGCGCGGTAAAATACGCGCGAAATAGAATGCCGCCGTATCCCGTTTCGCCTGCTTGAATGCCGGCTGCTGCGTACCCTGCTCCAGCGCTGCCGTGGCGCGAGCCCAGAAATAGGCAAGCGTGATGTAACCGCTGTAGTAGAGATAGTCGTTGGCCGCCGCACCCAGTTCTTCCGGATTCGACTGGACGCGTTGCGCCAGCTTCAGCGTCAACTCGCCCCATTCCTTCGCCAGCACGCCGAGTGGGCCGACGTAAGCCTGCAAGGCCTGATCCGCCGCATGCTGTTTGCAGAATGCGGCGACCTCACCTAGGAAATGCTGCAAGCCAACGCCCTTCAGCTGCAGGATCTTGCGTCCAAGCAGGTCCGCGGCCTGGATGCCGGTGGTGCCTTCGTACAGTGTGATGATGCGTGCGTCACGCACGAATTGCTCCACCCCGTTCTCCACGATGAAGCCGTGACCGCCGTAGACCTGCAGCGCTTCCTTGGTGCATTCCTGCGCCAGCTCGGTGACCACGCCCTTGGCAATGGGGATCAAGAAAGCGAGCAGTTCGCCGGCTTTGCGTCGCTGTGACTCGTCCGCGCCGCGCGCTTCGATGTCGGTCTGCAGTGCGGCATACAGCAGCAGCATGCGCGAACCTTCCACCAAGGCGCGCTGGGTCAGCAACATGCGCCGCACATCCGGCTGCACCAGCAGGTTATCGGCCGGCTTGTCCGGGAACTTCGCGCCGGAAAGGGAGCGCGACTGCAGGCGCTCGCGAGCATAGTTCAGGCTGTTCTGCCACGCGCGTTCGGAAAGCGCGAGCCCTTGCACGCCGACCGACAGGCGCGCGGCATTCATCATGGTGAACATGGCGGCCAGGCCCTTGTTCGCTTGGCCGATCAGGAAACCTTCCGCCTCGTCGAAGTTCATTACGCAGGTGGCGGAACCACGAATGCCCATCTTGTGTTCGATGGCGCCTGCGTACACGTTGTTGCGGTCACCCAGAGAGTCATCCGCGTTCAACTTGAACTTCGGCACGATGAACATGGAGATGCCGCGGCTGCCGGCTGGTGCATCGGGCAGGCGCGCGAGCACCAGGTGGACGATGTTTTCGGCGAGGTCATGGTCGCCTGCACTGATGAAGATCTTGGTGCCGGTAAGCTTGTAGCTGCCGTTGGCGCCGGGCTCGGCGCGCGTTTTCAGCAGCCCCAGGTCGGAGCCGGCCTGAGGTTCCGTCAGGCACATCGTGCCGGTCCAGCGACCGGCCACGATGGGTTTGAGGTAGGTGTGCTTCTGTTCTTCGGTGCCGTGCAGCTCCAGCGCGTGGCAGGCGCCTTCGGACAGCAGCGGATACAGGCTCCACGACAGGTTGCCGGACTGGAACAGCTCGGTAGTGGCGATACCCAGCACCGAGGGCAGCGCCTGGCCGCCGAACGCTTCGGCCATGGTGAGCCCGGCCCAGCCGCCTTCGGCGAACTGCTTGAACGCTTCCTTGAAGCCCTTGGGCGTGGTGACGGCACGGCTGACCTTGTCGAAATGGCAGCCTTCCTCGTCGCCCGACGCGTTGGTCGGCGCAAGCACTTGCTCGCTCAGCCGGCCAGCCTCTTCCAATACCGCGTCGAGCAGGTCACGGGTGTGGCCTTCGCCGCCTTGCAGCCTGGTTAGTACGGACTCCGCGCCGAGCACGTCGAAAAGTGCAAAGCGCTGATCATCGAGCGGGGCCTTATAGAGCGTCATGGCTAAATCCTTCGTAAGACTTGAGTCGTCAGCGGAAAGTGTTGGGGATGCCGGGAACCGGCGACAGGAAAGAGTTGCTGTTGAACGGGAAATCGCGTGGATTCTTGTTGTCCGGATGGTCTTCCAGATCGGGTACGCAGTGCACCGTGCCGGTCAGTGCATAAGCCAGAGAACCGGAACTGCCCTTGGCAGCCACCTCATGCAAGGCCTGGTTCATGGCCGGCGTCGGCAGCACTTCCACCTGCACCACGTCGCCGGCGAAGGAGGGCACATCCAGCTCAAACTTCGCGTGTACTCGCACCGGGATGCCCTGCGCCACCTGCAGGCTGCCTTCGAGCGACTGGTAATCCATGCCGGTGTAGCTGTTGTTCTGGATGCGCAGGGAAAGCTGCCAGGCGCCATCGGGTAGCGCACGCATCTGCTGGATGGTGATCGTGGGCGGGAACACGCTCTGCCGTTGCGGTCCGCAGGCCGTCAGCAGGGTTGCCAGCAGCAGAAGGGCCAGTCCGTGGAGCAGTCGTTTCATGGAAGCACCTCAAACGATTGTTTGAATATAGCAGGGAATGGGAGGGGTGGGTGGGGCAGCGCAATACGTAAAGCGTTTGAAACAGAAAGGCTTATACCGAAGGAAGGCGGCCAAAGGTATGCCCGGTCTTGCCATCCGCGATGGACCGCTTTCAGGGCGAAGGGAGCGTTGTGCACATCCCCCCTCGGTGCCTGCGGTTCCCAACGTCATACGGAGCAGGCATCATTGGTGGTTGCATTAACTCTCATTCCACACGGTCATCCATGTCCCGTCGCATCGTTGCTCGCCGCTCCCCCATCCACGGCAATGGCGTATTCGCCGTCACCCCCATCCAGAAGGGTGAAGAAATCATCGAGTACAGGGGCACGCTGATGACCCATGACGAAGCCGACGAGATGTACGGCGACGGCGGCGAAACAGGCCATACCTTCCTGTTCACGCTCAATGACGACTACATCATCGATGCCAACCGCAAGGGCAACGTCGCGCGTTGGATCAACCATAGCTGCGCCCCCAACTGCACCGCCTTCGTGGTGGAAAACGAAAGCGGCAATGCGCGCAAGGACAAGGTGATCATCGAAGCCAAGCGCAACATCAAGGCGGGTGAAGAGCTCACCTATGACTACGGCATCGTGCTGGAAGTGCCGCATACCGCGCGCCTGAAGAAAAAGTGGGCGTGCCTGTGCGGTTCGCCCAAGTGCACGGGCACTCTGCTCAAACCCAAGCGCGCCAAGAAGGGCTGATCACGCTAGTCGCGAGTTGGATGATGTATCGGCGTTCAGCAGGGCGTTGATCGAGTTTTTGGTAATTTGATCGGCAGGGCGAGGGCTTGGGCAGGAGACCATGCCTGTCTGATGCCTATCCGTGGCAAGCGTAGCTGGGATGCGAATCCCAGCATGGCCATCCATTCGAAAGCTGGGATCGTCATCCCAGCCTACGCCAGCTGGGATGGCGAGCGGAAAACGTGGGGTAGGTCAGCTCCAACCTTTTCTACGCGGCGCGGGAATAATGACCCGGTTGAAAGCGCCGCGCCACTTGTGCGCCCTTCACATCTTGCGCCTATACTCAAGGCAGGCATCGGCACAGGGGCCGATGTGCAGACAGGGAAAACTAGCCATGGAAAACAATCCGTATGCCGCGCCCGGCGCGGTGGTTGAGGATGTGCCTGCATTCGCGGGCGATGACCTGGAGGCACGCAAGGCGGGTCGCGGACGGCGGCTTGGGGCGCTCCTGCTGGATGACCTGATGTTTGCCCTCTGTCTGCTGCCTGTCGCGATCCCCGCCTATACGAATTATCTAGCCAGGGCACGTGGGGGAATCGCGTCGGCTCCCACCGCGAATGTGTACGCAATGGTGGGGGTCGCGCTCCTAATTTGCCTGGCAACTTACGACCTGGTGCTGCTTCACCGTAGTGGCCAGACCATCGGCAAGCGCCTGCTAGGTATCAAGATTGTGCGTACCGACGGTGACCGGGCATCGCTTGCGCGCATCTTCTTTTTACGAGCTTTACCCATTGGCCTGCTGGCGGCTGTTCCATTCGTCGGTCGTCTTGCCAGCCTCATCGATGCGCTGATGATTTTCGGTCAGGAAAAACGTTGTCTGCATGATCGGATCGCGGACACCATCGTCATCAACGACTGATGCTGGATACGGTGCGCGAAATCGAAACGCCGGAAGGTGTCAGCCTGCGTCTGCGTGCGGCCGGAGCGTTTGGCCGTGCGCAAGCCTGGCTGCTGGATACCTTGCTGCGTGCGGTGGTGTTCTTCGTGGGGCTGGGCATTTTTTCGGCGCTCGGCCGCGGCGGCGTAGGCTTGGGTCTGCTGCTGCTGTTTGTGCTCATGTGGGTTTACAACGTGATTTGCGAGGTGTGGTTCCACGGCCAGACCATCGGCAAGCGAGCATTGGGCTTGCGCGTGGTCAATGCCGACGGTACGCCGATCACCTTGCTTCCATCAGTGGTGCGCAACCTGCTACGCGTTGTTGATGCCTTGCCTGGCATCTACGGCGTTGGCTTGATCATGAGCATTATTGATCCTTCTGCGCGACGCATCGGCGACATCGTGGCCGGTACGATGGTGATTCACGCCGAGGAGCTACCTGCCGGCAGCAGGGTCCCGGTGGCTCCCGCACTACCGCTGCCCTTGCCGCTCGACCAGGATGAGCAGGCCGCCCTGATCGAATTCGCCGAACGTTCGTCGCAGCTTACCCCGCAGCGGCAGGAAGAGCTGGCCAACATTCTTTATCCGTTGACGGGGCGGGAAGGCAGCGCGGCTATTGTGCAGATTACAGCTTATGCCAATGGGTTGCTGGGTAGGCCATGAGGCAGGAGCAGTTCGTCGCCTTGCACGCCAAAGAATGGGACGCGTTGCGTAAATGGCTCGAACAGCTCGACCGGCAGCCGAAGGCGGCCATGAGCGCCGAACGTGCGTTGGACTTTCCGCAATCGTATCGACACGTGTGTCACCACCTTTCGCTGGCGCAAGCGCGCGGCTACAGCCGCGAAGTAACCGATCGCCTGCAGCAGATCGTGCTGATGGGGCATCGTCAGCTCTACCGTCCGCCTGCGCCGCGGTGGCACAAGCTGGCGATGTTTCTGGTTGCCGACTTCCCCCGGCTGGTACGGCAACAGTGGCGCTACATGCTGGTGGCTCTATTGTTGCTATACCTGCCGGCCGTCATTGCCTACGCGTTGATCCTATGGAAACCCGCGCTGGCGCATTCGCTTTTCACGACGCGGGAACTGGCTGATTTCGACAAGATGTACGACCCTGCCAACGGCCATATCGGACGAAGCAGCGGCACGGATTTGCAGATGTTCGGTTTCTACATCATGAACAACGTCAGCATCGCATTTCGCACGTTCGCGTCAGGTTTGCTGCTCGGTGTGGGAGCCATCTACGTGCTGGCGGCGAACGGTGTAATCATCGGCGGCGTGGCGGGCCATCTGAATGCCATCGGCTATGGCGCACCGTTTTGGCGCTTTGTGGTCGGCCATTCGGGGTTTGAGCTCACCGCCATCGTGATTGCCGGCGGCGCCGGTTTGCAATTCGGCTTGAGTTTGCTGGCGCCGGGACGGCTGCGGCGTGAGGTGGCGTTGCGCCGTGCGGCGTGGATAGGTGCACGCCTGGCCATGGGGGCGTTCGCGATGCTCATCGCTGCGGCCTTCATTGAAGCGTATTGGTCTTCGATTGCCGCACTGCCGGACCTCGTGAAGTACGGCAGCGGTGCGGGCATCTGGCTGCTGGTGTTGTGGTGGTTGCTGCGTGGCGGGGCAGGGGGCAAGCATGCAGCTTGAGCGCATCGGTGTGACGCTGCGTCCGCGTACGCCACAGGAAGCGATGGATCTGGGCATGGTCATGTTGCGCGCGCACGCGCGTCCGGTGTGGTCCGCCTGGCTGGTATTCACCCTACCGATATTTCTGCTGTGCCAGTTGCTGGCATGGTGGCTTGGCATGCCATGGCTGGGATTGGCGTTGCCGTGGTGGCTTCGTCCGATGTTCGATCGCATCCCCCTGTTTGTACTGTCGTACGCAGTGTTCGAGCAGGCCCCAAGTTGGCGCGTAACGCTGAAGGGGCAACGGACGTGGCCGTGGAAGCGTACTTTGGCGGCTTTGACCTGGCTGCGCGTGGATACCAATCGTGCGTTACGCCTGCCGATGGAGCTGCTGGAAGGTGTCGACTCGAAGCAGCGACGGGCACGCTGGCGGGTGTTGAGCCGGCCGCTGGCCGGAGTTGCTAGTGGCCTGACATGGACCTGCATGGCCTTCGAATGGGTGATTTCGCTCAGCCTGGGCATCTTCGTGCTGTGGCTGGTGCCGAAGGAGGCTTTGCCTGATTCCATGCGAAGTCTGGATCAGGCGCTCAGCTTGCCAGCGTTTCGGAACGCGCTGGTATGGATCGCCTCGGGCTTGACCTACCTATCCATGAGCATCATCGAGCCGCTCTATGTGGCGAGCGGTTTCGCGCTATATCTCAATCGTCGCACGCAACTGGAAGGGTGGGATGTCGATCTGGCGTTTCGGCGCTTGCGCAAACGCCTTGTGGACGCCGGCCTGGCCATCGCGTTGTTTGTTTGTGTGGTGTGCCTGCCAGGCTTCGCCTATGCGGCGGACAAGCGGTCCGACGCCGATCGTACGCCGCCGCAGAACATCGCCGAAGTTTTTCATCAGCCGGTCAACGACAAAGATACGTCGTTCGCCAGCGAAGCGGCTAACGTCTATCGCGATGCCCGCTTCGGTCAGTCGCGCAATGTGCGGCACTGGGTGCGGCGCACCCCCTCGACGCCACAAGCTGACGCGTCGTGGCTCGGCGGGATGTTTGCCAACCTTGGTGCGGGTCTTTTGAACGTGCTGCTATGGGGTTTGCTTGCGGTGTTGGTGGGTGCATTGATCTTGTTTGCGCTGCGCCGCCTGCGTATTGCGAAAGCGTCGCCGGGGGAAAGCAGCGAGACGCCCAGGCCGCTGAGCAGCATCATCATGCGGGAGATGCCACTACCGGAAGACCTTGCTGTTGCCGTGCACGAGCTATGGCGCGGTGGTAGCTGTCGCGAGGCCTTGGCCTTGCTCTACCGCGGCAGCGTGCAGCGCGCTGCCGCGGCACTGCGCATCCCGCCACCGATCGATGCAACGGAATCCGATTGGCTGCAGTATGCACGCGGTATGGAAGACTCGGCGCGCCGTGAGCGGCTGATCGCCATCGTGCGTACCTGGCAGCTCGCTGCCTATGCCGATCGTTATCCTGGCGACGCCGACGTGGATGCCTTGCTGACAGGTTGGCCGGCGCAGCAGGTGGCGTCATGAAAGGCAATTCGCGCCTCGTCGCTGCATTGATCGTGCTCGCCGTGATCGTGCTGGGCAGCGCTTTGTTCTTCGGCACGTACAAGCGGGAATGGACGACGACAACCACGGCTTCGTCCGGTGAAGCACGCTATAACCGCTTTTTCGCGCTGGAACAGATCCTGCAAAACATGGGGCAGCCAGCCAGCAGCGGCGTCTTGCTCGATCGGGTTCTGCCCTCGCTCAAGCCGGGTGACACGGTAGTCATCGGAGATGACGTAGGCCGGATCAAACCCGGGCAGGCAGAGCGGCTCGCCGCCTGGGTGCGCGGGGGCGGGCATCTGGTGTTCGTGCCCACCTCCGATGGCAGTCGCGATGTGCCGTTGCTTGAAGCGTTCGGATGGTTGGGCGATCAAAAGGGCAGCCAGGTCTGTGTGACGCTTTCGATGGGCGTCACCGCGCATGCCGAAGCTGAACAGCAATCGATGATGTTGTGCGGCATGGGTTTCCATCTGCAAGCCCGGGCGTACGCGCGCGCCGACGTTGTCATTGGCGACAATGCCGGCAAGGGGCTGCTGTTTGCCCGCGTGAAGGAAGGCTTGGGGCTGGTCAGCCTGCTGGATGACATGAGCGCGCTTTCAGGCGGCAACCTGAAGCATCTTCCCGAACAGCAGTTTGCCCTGCGTCTGCTCGCACCCCGTTTCGGACATGGCGAGGTCTATTTGCTGTACGAACTGATCGGCAACTCGTTCTGGGTCAATCTGTTCGTGCGTGGCTGGCCGGCGTTGCTGGCTTCCATGCTGCTGATACTTGGCTGGATGGCAGTACGCAGCGAGCGTCTGGGGCCGTTGGCGCCGGCGCCTGGCGCAGATCGCCGTGCGTTGCTGGAACACATCCAGGCGGTGGGCGAATTCCTGTTTCGCCGCGATGGCGGGCACAGCCTGCACCGTCTGGCCTGTGAATCCATACTGGCGCGCCTGCATCGCAGCGACCCGGCCAGCGCGATGCTCGGCAACGATGAGCTTTACGCTTGGCTGGCGCATCGCAGCCGGCTCGAATCAACACATATCGAACACGCTTTCCGCTCGCCCGCGAACGCGGTCGCGTTTCGCAGCAGCATGATCACTTTGGCGCGGCTGAGGAGCCACTTATGACGACAGAAACTCTTGCGCCCGCGGCGCCGATGGCGGTCGACTCCATCCATGCGCGCACCCATGCATTGCGGCAGCAAGTAGCGCATGCCTTCATTGGCCAGGCCGAGGTGTTCGACCAGGTACTGATGGCCCTGCTCGCCGGTGGTCATGTGCTGATCGAAGGCGTGCCCGGACTCGGCAAGACTCTGCTCGTACGCGCACTGGCTGCGGCCATGAACTGCAGTTTCGGCCGCATCCAGTTCACCCCCGATCTGATGCCCACCGACGTGACAGGGCACGCGATCTACGACGTCAAGGCCGAGCGCTTCCAGATCCGCCGCGGTCCGGTATTCGCCAATCTGCTGCTGGCCGATGAAATCAATCGCGCGCCGGCCAAGACGCAGGCGGCTTTGCTTGAGGCGATGCAGGAGGGGCAGGCCACCATCGAAGGGCGCCGCTTTCCGTTGCCGGCGCCGTTCATGGTGGTGGCCACACAGAACCCGATCGAGCAGGAAGGTACCTATCCGCTACCGGAAGCGCAGCTCGATCGCTTTCTGATCAAAGTACTGATTAACTACCCCTCGCTGGAGGACGAAAAGCACATGGTGGAGAGCGTGCTGAGCGGCAAGGTCGCCGCCGACCTCGATGTGTCGCGTGTGCAGCAGGTGATCACGCAGGAAGAACTGCTGGCGATGCAGCAAGGCGTGGCACACATGCACATGGACCCCGCCGTGACGGATTACGCCGTGCGCATTGCGCGCTCCACGCGCGAGTGGCCGGCTGTGGTGGGGGGCGCCGGTCCACGTGGCGGCCTGGCGCTGGCGCGCCTGGCGCGTGCGCATGCCGCCATGGACGGCAGAGATTTCGTTACGCCGGACGACGTGCGCACGGTTGCGCTGCCGGCATTGCGCCATCGCCTGATGCTCGCGCCGGAAGCCCTGGTCGAACGGCAGCGCCCGGATGACGTGATCCGCGCCCTGCTGCACAAGGTCGCAGCGCCACGGCAATGATGCGACCGGCACCACTGCTGCTGTGGCTGTTGTTCGGCTGGACGCTGGTGGGCGTGCTGGCGAGTATCGGCACGATCTCGTTGACAGCATGGCTGGCGTATGGCGCTGTATCGGCGTGCGTGATGCTCATCGATGCGTGGCGCCTGCTACGCACGCCTTCGCCGGCCTTGGAGCGCGAGCTCGCGCCGGTGGTACCGCTGGGCCTGGATATGTTCGTGCGCCTGCGCCTGCAGTCTGCCAAGCAGGCGTTGCGTGTCATTGACGTACATGACCTGCATCCAGGCGGCTGGCCGGTACGTGGCTTGCCACACAGATTGCAATTGGCGGCGCAGACTGAGTATGCGTTCGAATACATGTTGACTCCCGATGAGCGGGGACCTGCGGTCTTTGCCGGTTGTCATCTGCGGCTGCACTCGGCATGGCGCCTGTGGTCGCAGCGCCGCACGCTCGATGTGGTGAACAGCGTGCGCGTGTATCCCAATTTCGCGCCGTTGGCCGAACTGGCCGGCCTCAGTGTCGAGCTCGCCTCGCATACCATCGGCGCTCGTTTGCAGCGGCGGCGCGGCGAAGGCACTGAATTCCAGGAACTGCGCGACTATCGCGTCGGCGACAGTATGCGCAAGATCGATTGGAAGGCCACTGCGCGCATGGGGCATTTCATCTCGCGCGAATATCGTGAGGAGCGTAACCAGCAGATCGTGCTGCTGCTGGACTGCGGACGCCGCATGCTGGCGCGGGATGGCGCCATCTCGCATTTCGATCACGTACTGAATGCTTCGCTGTCATTGGCTTATATAGCCATGCGCGAAGGCGATGCCGTGGGCTTGCTCGCTTGCACGGGGCGCGCGCATCGCTGGTTGCCTCCGCAACGGGGCAGCGGGGGAATGGATATGCTGCTTGGTACAGGTTACGACTTGCAGGCGACTTCCGCGCCCACCGACTATCTGGCTGCGGCAAGCGCGCTGCAGGAGCGGCAGCGGCGACGTGCGCTGGTGATTCTCGTGACCAATGTGCGCGATGAGGACGATAAGGAACTTGCCATGGCGGTGACATTGCTGGCGCAAAGGCATCTGGTGTTGGTGGCCAGTTTGCGTGAGCAGGCCGTGGAACAGGCGGCCAACCATACCGGCGACACCCTGGAAACCGCCATCCGCAACGCCTCCGCCATGCACTATTTGGCGGGACGCGAACGCGTGCATGACGATCTCAACCGGCGCGGGGTGATGACGCTGGATGTGGAGTGTGCGCAGTTGTCGGGAGCGTTGATTGAGCGGTATTTGCGGCTCAAGCGGGAAAGCAGGCTTTAAGGATGTCCTGATCTATCCAGCGCACCCGTCACCGCACTGCGTGCACGTTTGGCTACGCAGGAGTGACAACCCCATCGCTGTGGCACGTTGGGCTCTGTCCACCTCGGCCGAGCCTGCGTCCAGTGTTCGCGGCCGCCATTCCTTGGTTTGTCCATGTTTGGGACCGCAATATTTTAAATTTCTTCTAATAAATGATGAATTGACGCGGGGATGGTCCCTCATAACACTGGCTTGGCCATGTGCCATGGCTTAAACGATTCTGATTAACGTTGTGTCTCAGTTGGCGCGTATCAGTCCCCGTATAGGATGGGCTTGGGTGGGGTGAGGCAACCTCGCCGTGAACTCAAACGGTGCGACAAGCTCGTACAGCCCCACCCAAACCTCCCCTGCAAGCAGAAGGGAGCTGCATACAGCGCAGCTGAAATTCGATGTCAATCAGGTAAATGATTGATTGGAGATTAATTATGGAAATGAAATACAGTGGATTGTCTTGGCTGATGCTATCCCTGTTTATAGCGCCTGCGATTGCATGCGCCAGCGACAATGATGCTCGCCAAACCGTGATAAACAGCATGCATGATATTCAATTGCAGCCGGGAGAGTCGGTTGAGGTAGATCATTTCGATTGTGGGAAAAATACCCTGGCCAGCCTTACGGTCAATCATTCATCGTCATATCCACTGCTCTTGCAAATTCAAGGCGGTGATTTTGCAAAATTCACGCTGGCTAAGCAGGACGGCGATTACGTCACGGCCAGGGCTCAGTCGTCCGGTACGCGTTTTGATTTTCATGTCACCAATCGGTCCACGCAGGCTATAACTGCAACGGTCGGTGCCACTTGCCAGGCTGTGGAAAGTTGAGAGCTGGCTGCCCAAGATGCTGGTTTCTATAGGTCGCATGTCTTAAATGGATTTTTTTGGAAATATCAATGATGAAAAATAAACTCAAAGGCTTGTCTTGGTTTGCGTTATCCATGATTTTGGTGCCGGTCATGGGGTATGCAAGCCCAGACGATGGTCGCCAAGTCGTACTGAACGGTGTTCATACCATTACATTGGACCCAGCGTCCGGGCTGGATGTGGACTATTTCATTTGCTCGTCCAGTTCCGTGCCGACATTGACGGTCAACCATGCATCGGGATACCCGCTGGTTCTACAAATTAAACCTGCAGCAGGTGCTGTAACAGCACAAAAAACCGCGATGAAAGATGGGGACTATGTCGAGTATCTCGGAAGGCCGCAGGATATGTACTATACGTTTACGGTGATTAATCCGTCTTCTACAAGGCCGCAGACCATAACCGCAACAGTCAATGCGAGTTGCCGGCCTAAGCTCTGACGGTATGCGACTGACCGTTGAACAGGATCCACAGGTGCAGGCATCGCACGTAGGCTGGGATGATAATCCCAGCTTTCCACGCAGCATCCAGGTGCTGGGATTGCCATCCTGCCTAGGCGCTCAGATGATTGCTATTCCTTCGATCCGGCGGTGTGCGGCAATGTCCATCACGCCTGCGCCGGAATAAAGGTTAGGTAAGGTTGTCGCCGCTTCGCTCTGGCCTGGCCAAGTGGAAAGAGGTGGCATCAGGCAACATAGTCAATCCGCAACACCTCGATCATCATGTCCCCCGCCGGCCGCTGCCAGCGCACTTCGTCACCCACCCGCGCGCCAAGCAGGGCTGTCGCTAATGGCGATACGTAGCTCACCAGGCCGTGTTCCGCGTCGGCTTCATCCTCGCCGACGATTTGCCAGCGCCGCTCGCCTTCTTCGCTGTCCACCGTGACGGTGGCACCGAACGCCACGCGATCGTGCGGCTGCTTGGATGGGTCGACTTCGATTGCGCTGGCGATGCGTGCATGGAGGTAGCGCAGGTCGCGTTCCAGCGCGCCCAGCTCGTTGCGCTGGTCGAGCGTCTCCTGCTCGTTCCCCTTTAAAGCATCGTGGCTCGCAGCGGCTTTTTCCAGGCGTCCACGCAACAGCGCCAGTCCGCGCGGCGTCACGTAATGGGGATGCGTGCTGATCGGCAGCTCGGGTAATACCTCGGGGGTATCGCCATCATCGTCTTTTACGAAGGCTCGGCTCATGCGGCCCTCCTGTTAGTGATCAAAAACCAGATGAAGCCAGGCGGCTGCTGCGTCGCCCGGCTTCTTTCGGTGAATGCGCGGGCGACGTCAGTCTTCGTCCAATTTGGGTTTCCAGGCCTCGCTGAGCTGGCGCTGGATCGGTGGCGGCACGGGTTCGTAATGGCTGAGATCGAGGCTGTATCGGCCACGGCCGCCGGTCATGGCTTTCAGCTCGGTCGGGTAGTCGGTGAGTTCGGCCAAGGGTGCCTGCGCCTTGATCACGATTTCACCGTCGTGCCTGGCGTCGGTACCCATGATGCGTGCGCGCTTGCTGGCTAGGCCGCCGGTGACGTCGCCCACGTTGGGTTCGGGTATCGCCACTTCGACATCCACGATCGGCTCCAGTACCAGCGGTCGCGCCCGGCTGACCGCATCGAGAAACGCCTTCTTGCCTGCCGCAACGAACGCCACTTCCTTCGAATCGACGGGGTGATATTTGCCGTCGTAAACCGTCACGCGCAGATCCTGCAGCGGATAGCCGGCCACTGCGCCGTTTTCCATCGCCTGGCGCACGCCTTTCTCGATCGCCGGCAGAAATTGCCCAGGGATCACCCCGCCCTTGACCGCGTCGACGAACTCGAAGCCCGCGCCGCGGTCGAGCGGATCGACGCGCAGGAATACCTCGCCGAATTGTCCGGCCCCGCCGGTTTGTTTTTTGTGACGGTGATGTCCTTCCGCCGAATTGGAAATGGTTTCGCGATAGGCAATGCGTGGCGGATGCGTTATCACTTCCACGCCATAGCGCTCTTTCATCCGCTCCAGCATGATCTTCAGATGCAGGTCGGAAAGGCCGCGAATCACCGTTTCGTTCAGTTCCTTGTGATGTTCCACCCGGAAGCATGGATCTTCTTCGGACAGCCGTGACAGCGCCTGCGAAAGCTTCTGCTCATGGCCTTTATGCTTGGGCTCCAGCGCCAGCCCGAACATGGGCTGCGGAAAGTGCACCGGCTCTAGGTGAATGCGGTCTTCGTCGCGCGAATCGTGCAGCACCGTGTCGAAATGAATGTCATCCACCTTGGCCACGGCAGCGATGTCGCCTGCGATGGCCTGCTCCGTTTCCACGTGTGATTTGCTGTTCAGGCGGAACAGGTGTCCCACTTTGAACGCCTTGCGGTTGTCGTCGATGAACAGTTGGCTGTCGCGGCGAATCGTACCTTGCCACACACGGAAAATGGCCAGCTTGCCAACGAAGGGGTCGTTCACCACCTTGAAGACATCGGCGATCACGTGTGCATCCGGATCGGGTTCCACGGCGAGCTGCACGTTCTGCGCATTGCGGAAGGGCGGAGGATTGGCCTCGGCCGGATTGGGCAGCAGCCGGTCGATGAGATCCAGCAGTTCATTCACACCAGCGCCGGTGCGCGCGCTGGCGAAACAGATCGGCACCAAGTGGCCTTCGCGCAGGCATTGTTCGAAGGCATCGTGCAATTGCTGCGGGGTAAGCGCGTCTTCGCCGGCATCCAGGTAGGCACCCATGGTGGCCTCGTTGATCTCCACCACCTGGTCGAGGATCTGTTGATGCGCTTCGGCCAGCGAGGAGAAATCGGTGGCGCCGTCACGCTGGAAGAAGCAGTCCAGCACCTTGCCGCCGTTCTCGGCTGGCAGGTTCACCGGCAGGCATTCGCTACCAAATTCCTCGCGTAACGCATTGACCAGCGCCGGAAGATTGGCGCCTTCGGCATCGATTTTGTTGATCACCAGCAGCCGGGCCAGATTGCGCTCGCGTGCGCGATCCATCATCCGCCGCGTGCCGTGTTCAATGCCGTTGGCGGCATTCACCACCACCGCCACCGTCTCAACCGCGGCAAAGGACGCCAGCGTGCCGCCGCGAAAATCCGGATAGCCGGCGGTGTCGGTCAGATTGATGTGGCAGGCATTGCGATCGATGCCGGCGATGCAGCTATCGATGGAATGGCCGCGCGCCTTTTCCTGCGGATCCGTATCGGACTGCGTTGTGCCACGCTCTACCGATCCAATAGTCTGGATGACGCCGCCGGCATGCAGCAAGGCTTCGAACAAGGTGGTCTTGCCCACGCTGGCATGCCCGGCGAGCGCGACGTTGCGGATGTGTTCCGTGTGGTAGGACACGATGCGACCCTCCTCTGCTTGAGCCGCACCTGGCGGCCGATAGTGGCGGGCCGTCATGCTCGTCCTTGGCGTGTGGACGCAGGGCGGTCATGGCGGGGAGCGGCAGCGACGCCTTTAAGGTTGCTGCTGTTGGTTAGCGTTCTCCCATTGGCGGAGATGGTCAAGTTGCAGTGCGAAGACAGCTGCACGACAACTCGCCGGTAAGCGTTAACCTCGCGTGATTGCCAGGGGAACTCTGCGGCCAAGGCAGGGTCTGTGAACCGCATTCCCTACCCACTACGGCCACAAGCAGGGGCCGGCAAATCATCTGAGGACGCCTTATCCAACGCGCTCAAAAGGTCGACCACCATCGCTGGTTCCCGTCGCCCGATGACGACAGACAGCGCGGACTGGCTCAGCTCGATGGCTCCACACGAGCCATGCTGCACGAATTGCGTTGGCGCAAACCACCGCGTGATCACCGCCGCCTGTGGCTGGCGGTGGCGATCGCGTTGCTGTTGCATGCCTTTTTTGCAGGGGCAGTGTGGTACGAGATGAAGCCGGGTGTGCAGGCGCCGCAAGTCGAGGGGGTGCGCCTTGAACAAGGGATCCAGGTACGCTTCATCACGCGCGGCGAGACGAAACCGCAAGCGGTTCCTCCGCCCGCCCCCCTGCCACCGCCTCGTCCTGTACGCGAGCCGGTATCGAAAAACGCGATGGCGCTGCACATGTCGGCGTCTCCCGCCTCGGTGCCTCAACCTGCCCCCGCATCATCGGCACTGCATCCGCCGTTGTTCGATCGCACCGGGCAGGTCTTGCTGCCTGCCACTGGATCCAGCGCGCCCGCCACGCCTTCGGCGGATTACGTGCAGCGGGCGCCGCAGGGAGACGCGCAAATCATGCAGCATCGTGCCGGAGCGGCTTACCAGTCGGCACCAAACGCCTTCAAGAAGTATTTTCCGCCGCCCAAGGAATCGTTCGTGGCGGGCGTCATGCGCAAATTGAATGGCCACGAAAGCAATACGAAGAATGTCGACCTGCCGGGTGGCATTCACCTGAAGTGCCCGAAGGTGCTGGGTATTGCCTTTTACCCCAACTGCGTCATGCCGCCTCCCCCTCCTCCCTCGACCGACGGCGATCAGCGCTTGAGCATGGCATCTGCGCCGCTGGCGAAGGGAACGCCCATGCCGAAGTTGGACACGGCAACTTGCATAGCCGACTATCGAGCCGGCAGGCCGCTACCTTATGGCTGTCCGGTGGATACTCCCGCGCGGGCGGTGGACGCCGAGAAGAACAAACAAACAGGAACCGTCGGCGGTTAGTGCGCGCTCGAGAATTTACTTCGTCCCATTACACTGGCGCCCATGCCGCCATTGCCACCCGAGCATCCCAACCCGTCCAAGGTCGTCATGATCAAGTCGCCACGCGATGCGGCGGCCTGGGCGATCGTTTATCGGCGGCGGACACGCGACAAGCCTGGTGATCGCCTGCTGAAGCTGGCGGGGGCTTTAGGGGCGCTGCTGGTGCACCTTATCGTGCTATTCGGAATGATACTCGGCGCGCCCTACGAGCTGCGGCCTCCGCCGCCGGAGCCCAAGGGCAATGCGTTGCTGGTACGGCTGATCACGAACAAGCCACAGCCGCCTCCGCCACCACCGGTGCGCGGCGTGCCGCCCAAGGAGCACGGCCCGACGCATCGCGGCAACATCTCCCAAGTGGCGCATGCCACGCATGAAGCTTCCACTGCCGCGCCCGTTGCGGCAGTGGCCCAACCGGCTGCGCCCGCACCAAAACAGCCGCCCGTAGTGGCGCAGGCCAAGCCGCCGGCCGCCGAAAAAGCGCAGCAGCAGCCTGCAGCTCCGTTGCCGCCGATCACGTTGCCAAAGCCGTCGCCGCAGCAGATCGAGCAACCCACGCCGACGGGCCTGCCGCCGCCTCCATTGTCCTTGCAGGCGATGCAGGTACCACAGCCGATACCGCCGCAGTTCCAACCGGAACCGGTCCGCAAGGCACAAGCCGAAGGCACGCAGCCGATGCCGCCCCTGCCATCCATCGCGCTGCCCACGCCGCCGGCGCAATCGGCGCAGACCATCACGGCAGAGCAAATTGCCGTGGAAAAACCCTCGCTGGCGCCGTCGCAGATGCCGAGCGTAGTGCCCGCGCAACCAAGTCCCACGCCTGCGGCGCCACCTTCGCCGTCGTTGCAGCCCATACCCATGCCGGCGCAGGCGGCGCCGAGCGTCAACTTGCAGGCGTCGGCGACGCCATTGGCAACGCCCAATGTGTCGCGTACTTCACCGCAGGAGCTCGGCCCGGTATTGCGTCCGCAGCAACAGCCGGAACTCGCGCCGGCCCCAGTGACGCCGATGGTCGCCCCGACGCCGAGTGTTGCGCCGTCCGCGCCGGCCGTGAATATCGAAGCGCCTAAACTGGCGGTGCCGGCGGTATCGCTGCGTCCGCAGCTGAGCCCGGCACCTTCGCTCACCCCGGCGCCGGCGCAGAACGAGGCGAAGCCGTCGACCTCGCCCAGTCGGGAGCAGGAAACCGCGGCCAGCTCTTCGCCTGCATCCACCCCATCCCCCTCCAACGAGCCTGCGAATGAAGGCAATGCGAGCGCCAGCAGCGCACCCAACGCCATTCCACTAGGCAGCGAAACCGGTAATCCAGGGCAGCCCAATGGCGTGGTGCAGGCGCCGAACGAAAGCAACGGGACCCAAGGCACGCAGCCGACGCCGTCCATTGGCACGGGCAACAACCCGGCAGGCGAGCAGGGCGGGGGAACGCCCGGGACCCCGAGCGGCACTTATATTCAACTCAAGCCGCGCGGTGATACGCAGATCATGTCGCATAACGTGCACCTGCCGGGTTATCGGCCCACGCGCTTCGACCAGTACTGGACGCCCGAGGGCGAGAGTTCTGTGGATACCGCTTTGCGCCATGCGGTGGAGAAGACGACGGTGAAGCACACCTTCAACCTGCCGCAAGGCGTACGCGTCGAATGCGCGGTGAGGCCGCTGCTGCTGCCGGCACTATTCGGCTGCCGCAATCCCGATCCACCGGCGCAGCCGTTGGAAAAGAAAATCTACGACCGGTTGAACCTGCCTTCGCAGAATGCGTCGATACCCAAGTCGCAAGCGGCGGCCGCGGCCAGTGCGCCACCACCTGCGGCATCGGTGGTGTTGGACAACAGCGCGGAATGCGCGGCGGCGCGTGTCAGCGGCGGACCGATGCCACCAAATTGCCCGCAGACCGCAGCAACGCCATCAAAGCCTTTGCCGCCGATCAAGTCGGTGGGTACGCCCACATCGGCGTCGGGTTCGTGGGTGCCTGCCGGCGATCAGTTCCATTGAACAACCGGAGCGTTGTGGTCCGGCGATGATCGAGTCGAGCAGGCTGGGATGACAGTCCCAGCGTTTCCAGCATCCCAGCCTACTCAATCGTCATTCCGGCGCCGGCGAGTCCGGTGAGTGTTACAGCAACCGCAGCAATTCCTTCATCAATGGAAGCCTGCGCACGCGCACCGCACTCACACGGAAAACAGCATTGGCCAGCGCCGGCGCCGCGGTCGGCATGGCAAGGAAACTCGCACCGGCCGGATCGCCTTCGCCCGGCACGGTGATCACTTCGACTGTGCGTGGCAGTTGCGCCATGCTGGCCAGCGGATATTCCTTCCAACTGCTTTGCTGCACCTTGCCGTCCTTGACCGTGATCGCGAGGTTGAGTGCGCTGGAAAGCGCATCCAGCGTGGCGCCGGCCACCTGGCCTTCCAGGCCGGTTGGGTTGATGACGCGGCCCACGTCCACCGCGCACACGGCGCGTTCGATGGTGAGTCTTTCGCCCTTCATCGACACTTCGATCGCATGGGCAACGTAAGCGCCGTCCATGTACCAGCAGGCGAGCCCCAGGCCGTTCACCGAATGCAGCCAGTCCTTCCAACTGATGCGGTCCGTGGCGAGCTTCAGCACGTTGGCCAGCCGTGCAGTGTCGACTGCACCGCCGCCTTGCTGGGGAATCAGCCGTGGTTCGCCGATCAGGCGCAGGTGGGTGGCCAGCGGATCTTCCTTCAGTGCATGCGCGATTTCGTCGATAAAACTGCCGACCGCGAAGGCGTTGGTGAGATGCGGCATGCCTCGATGCGGGCCGCGCGGCAAAGACGAAGACAGGCCCAGCCAGTCGCTGCGGTAATTCGGCACGAAACCCGCGGGAAACTGGTTGACGCTGACTTCGGAACTCCATAGATGATCGACCGGCACGCCGCGTCCGGCCAATGCCGAGGCACTGGCGACGCGCTGGTCCCAAGCGAGCACATGGCGCTTGGCGTCGATGGTCGCACTGAACTTGTGCACGCAGCCGGAGCGATAGTAGTCGTGCGTGAGATCTTCGTCGCGCGTCCAGAACAGACGCAGCGGCTTATCGACCTCTTTGGCCAGCAGCACCGCTTCGGCGACGTAATCATGATCGAGACGCCGGCCGTAACCGCCGCCGACACGAGGTACACGAATGTCGATCTGGTCTGGTGCCAGGCCGGTAAGGCGCTGCACCACCGTCCAAGCCTGTTGTGGCGATTGCGTCGGTACGTAGAGCGTGGCGCTGGTCTTGTCCAGGCGCACCAGACAGTTCATAGGTTCGCTGGTGGCATGCGCCAGCCATGGCTGGTAGTAGGTGGCTTCGACACGGCGCGCGGCTTTGCGTTTGGCCTTGTCGATATCGCCATCGTCGCGTACGCGTGTAGTTGGCGCGGCGTCGCTGTTGAGCAGGGCGGTGGTTTGCTGTTCCAGCGCAGCGCTGCTTTCGCCACCGCTTGCACCCGGTTTCCACTCGAGTTTCAGCGCGAGCCGCCCTTGCAAGGCGAGCCAGGTGTTTTCGGCGATTACCGCCACCGCCGGCGCAATGACCGTTTCGCCCAGCGGCAGTCGGGGGTCGGGCTTGAGCTCGATCACTTTCACGACGCCCTTGATGGCGAGCGCGGCGCTGCTGTCGAGCCCGGTGAGCTGGCCATCCGGCCATGGGCAATGCGCGAGCACGGCGGCAAGGGTGTCGCCGAAATGTTGATCGAGCGTGTATGCCGTTTGCCCCGTGACGATCGCCCGTGCTTCAGCGTCGCCGGCGGGCTTGCCGATCAAGCTGTAGCGGTCCGGGGTCTTCAGCGGCACCGGGCCGGAGGGCAAGGCTATTTTCGCCGCTGCCGAAGCAAGCTGTCCGTAGCCGAGACGGCGACCGTCAGGCGCTATCACCGAACCCTGCTCGGTGCGTAGTTGCTCGGGCGGGACGCCCAGTAACGGTACGGCGGCGCGAATCAGCAGCCAGCGCGCCAGGGCGCCGGCCGAACGCAGGTCGCGCCACGCGCGCGGTATCGAATTGCCGGTGCCGCCTGCCTGCTGGCCATACAGCCATCGTGGCTTGCCGTTGTCATCGGCAACCCCCAGGCCGAGCGGTACTACGCGCACGCGTTGCCAGTCGGCGTCCATTTCGTCGGCGATGATGCGTGCAAGGGCGGTGGAGACTCCGGTGCCGGTTTCCGGGTCGCGCGAACCGATCAGCACCGTACCGTCCGCATCAACGCGCACATACACGCCGAGGTCGTAAAGCGCATCGCCCAGCATGTCCGGCGGCACCGGTGTGGTGGCTGCGCGGGTGCTGCGAATGCCGACGATCAGTGCGCCGGCCGTACCGGCAAGCACCTGCAGGAAGCGGCGGCGCGAAAGCTTCAGCGTGCCGCTCATGCCTTGGTTCCTTGCTTCATCACAGCGGCCGCGCGCTTGACTGCTCTGCGCACGCGCGTTTGGCAGCCGCAGCGGCAAAGGTTGGGCAGGGTATCGATGTCGTTGTCGCCGGGATCCTTGATGCGGTTGAGCAGATCCATCGAGGCAATCAGCCAGCCTGGCGTACAGTAGCCGCAGCCGATCGCGTCTTCATCGATGAATGCCTGCTGCAGAGGATGCAGGCCGCCCTTGGCGTCAGCCATGCCCTCCACCGTGGTGACCTGCTTGCCGTCCAGCTTGCTCATCGGCAGACCAATGGCGGAAGCGGCCTTGCCGTTCACCAGCACCAGGTCCGCGCCGTCTTCGCCGTGCTCGCCGCCGTACTTGGTGCCGTCCAGTTGCAGCACATCGCGCAGGTACCACAGCAAGGGCATCGCGGGATCGCCACTGTGGTGAAACTGCTCGCCGTTGATGCGAAGGTCGATGCCGGCTGGGACGGAAACCGGAGTAACGTCATTCGGCTTGCTGGTCAGCGCGGCGTGGTCTTGCGCCATCGGGTGGTGTCTCCATCAAATCCTAACGGCGCATTGTGGCATTGCCGCACGCAATTAGGGATGGTCTGAAAAAGTCCGTCACGGACTTCCGCGCCGCGTCCGGTACACGCTCCGACGCGGTTACGCCAGATCAGGCACTTAGGTGTCCGATCTGCGGTGGGCCTTCCCTGGCCCACGGAAACTCTGAACTTGTTCAGAGTTTCCTTAGGAGCGTGCCGGGCTGAACAGATGCCGCCAAACCAGGTAGACGGGGATGCCCATCACCATGATGGCAAGGCCGATGCCGGTATTTACCCAGCTCGTCCGCAGGCTTTGCACCACCACCAGTCCGATCGTGGCGATGAAGATCAGCGGCGGCAGCGGATAGCCGGGCACGCTGAACCTCACTTCGGCGGCCTCCTCGCCGGTCTCCCTGCGGCGATACCAGAACAGCGTGCTCACGCCCACGGCGCAGGCCAGCCAATCGCCGAAGGTGGCGTAGTCGAGCAGCTGACCGTAACTACCGGACAACACCAACACGATGGACCAGCCTACCAGCAGCAGCAGTGCGAGGTTGGGCGTGTGGTGGCGTGGATGCAGGCGCCCTACGCTGGCGAAGAACAGGCCATCCGCCCCCATCACCTGTAGTACTCGTGCGCCTGCTACCAGCGTGATGTTGCAGAAGCCGAAGGTGGAAATGGCGATGCCCACGGCGATCAACTTGGCGCCGGCTGGGCCGAACACTTTGTTCATTACGTCGGCGGCCGGCGTGCGGCTGAGCGCCAGGCCGGCATGCCCGAGCACTGCCAGGTACGCCACGTTGACGAGCGCATATGCGCAGACCACGCCGAGCATGCCTAGCACTAGCGCACGGGGCAGGGTGCGCTGCGGTTCGCGCACTTCGCCGGCCAGATTGTTGAGGTAGGTGAAGCCGGAATAGGCAAACAGTACCGGCAGTGCAGCGCCCATGAAGCCGGCTTCGCCTTGGGCGGGGTCCGCTGCCAGCCAGGGTGCGCCGGTGCCGACGCCGGCCAGCAACAGCCCGCACACCACCAGCACCGCCACAGCCAGCAGCTTCAACAGGGTGAACAGGTTTTGCATCTGCACCCCGAACTTGAGGCCGAACAGGTTGATCAGCGCCACCAGCGCCAGCGCGCCCACCGCCAGTGGCGTCGCCATGCCGGCCGGGAGTCCGAATACCGTCGCGGTATAGCTGGCGAAGATGGTGGCTACCGCCGCGCTCGAACCGGAATAGATCACCAGCAGCATGGTCCAGCCGAACAGGAAGCCGGCCAGAGGACCAAAGGCCTCGCGCAGGTAGACGTAGCTGCCGCCGGCATGGGGCCGTCGCGCGCCCAATTCGGCGTAACACAGCGCGCCTAGCAGGGTGAGCACCCCGGCGCCCACCCACATGAGCAGCAGGGCCAGGCCCGATTCCGTGCGCTGCGCGGCAATCCCCGGATTGAGAAAGATGCCGCCTCCGATGATGCCGCCGATCACGACCAACGCCGCGTCCCGCAGGCGAAGGCTGCGCTGATAGCCGGTAACCGGTGACGTCATGGGAGAGCCCCTGGATTGGAAACGCAGAGCATGGCAATCGCGGAAGGTTACGGCAAGCTAGGCGTCATATTGCCTCCAGCCCGCACCCCTTTTTCCGTGTGGCCGCTCGGCAGGTCGAGTTCGCCCTGAATCACCGCCACGCACTGGCCGCCGATCGTGATAGCTGCAGTGGCGGCATCGTGCTTGACGATGACGTATCCGTCGCGGCCGATCTCGCGTCCCTGGCTTGCGACGTAGCCCGCGCCGTAGCGGATGTCATTGCGTGCGACCAGAAAAGCCATGATCGCGGCGTTGGCGCTGCCGGTCACTGGATCCTCCGGAAAGCCGTCCGCCGGGCAAAAGGCGCGCACGGCCATTTGTGCAGGGCCGCCGCCACGCTCCTGGCCGAACACGGCGAGACCGATCGCAGCGTGCTCCTCGCACAAGCGCTTGATGGCGTGCAGATCGGGCGTCAATGTACGCACGCGTGAGGCGTCCCCGAGGTCGCACACGTACCAACGCGGACCGTTGTCGACCAAGCCGGAGGGTGCATCATTGGCCATGCCAACTGCCCTGGCGATCGCATGGCGCATTTGGGCGCTTACGTCGCATTGCTTGGCAACAGGAGCCTGCACGTGGATGATGCGTTCCGTGCCGGGATGCTCGATCTGCACGGGCAGCAGTCCCGCGGCGCATTGCTGAATCAATTTCGTTTTACCGCCAGCGACGAGTCCCGCTTCGATTGCAGCATAGGCACTGCCAACACTCGGGTGTCCGGCGAACGGCAATTCCTGCTGCGGCGTGAAAATGCGCACGCGGTAGTCGGCTTCCGGTGCCGTCGGAGGCAGCAGAAAGACGGTTTCGGAGAGATTCGTCCAGCGCGCGAAAGCGCGCATTGCGGCTACGTCCAGCCCATCACCATCGATGACCACCGCCAGCGGATTGCCGTGCATGGGCTGGCGCGAGAACACGTCGATTTGCATGAAACGGCGCTTGATGGGCATCGGCATGTGAAGTTGCGGGATGGGTAGCCATCATAGCAATTGCCACACATGCGCTTTTTGCAGCAGTCAACCAGTTGCTCCCGCCTCTGCCAGCAGGGGCGGGAGCAATCCATCACTTAAAAACCAGCGCGCAGGAACGCATCCAGGTTCGCTACATCCAGCGTTCCGATGCCGGCACCTGGGGTGTAGTGCGGAGCACCGTTATAGAACCAATTGTCGCCGGCGCTGACGCGGTTGAACGGCGAGAAGAAGTCGTAGCCGAAGATGTTCTGCAAGGCATACACCTGCGGATTCCACCAGCCGATGCGACGACCCGTGCTCTGCTTGAGTAGCGCCGTGATGCCGTTGAGCTGCGGTGCTACGAAGCTGGTGCCGCCTTCGCCGCTGCTCAAAGCGCCGTTGGATACAAAGACGTAGCCGGTTTCCGGGTCGGCGTTGAGCGAGATATCCGGCACGTTGCGACCCGCGAAGCGGCTGGGCAATTGCAGCAGCGTGGTCGGGCCGGCACTGGGATCGTTGAAGACCAACGACTGGTTCGGCTCACTGCGGCGAATACCGTAGGTGAATGCCTGGTAGAACGGCCGGTGCCAGTACACGCTCACGCCGCCGCCGCCGCCCACGGAGAACAGGTTGATCGGACGGACGTACTGGGTGAAATAGGTCTGCAGATAATCCCAGCCCCATACGCTTTCCTGCGTGATCGACGCGGTCGGGCCCTTGCCGAACTGATAGCTGTAGGGCGTGGTGGTTCCGCCGGCCGCGGTGATGAAGGGATCGGAAGCCGGCGAATCGACGGTAAGCGGCGCGGTGTATTGGCCCACTCCCGTGCCCGCCCCCAGGTCGCGCGCCGTGTCGTATGCGCCCGAATCACCTGACGCAGCGAACAGCGATTGTCCCTGCACGGCGGCTTCCAGGAAGATCTTGTGGAACGCGCGCAGATCACCTGCGTCCGTAGTGTCGGTATTGCTTGCACCGGGCGTGTTGAGTGCGGCGAAGTTGAAGATTTCCGGCAAGCCCCAGCTGGTGGAGATGCTGTCGGCGGTGTTGTCCGAGACGGCTTGGGCGAAGGCATCGACATAGCCTGCGGTAGTGTTGGGCGCGTCATACACGATGACGTTTGCATAGGGGGCGATCCCGCCCGACTGCTCCACGTCGATCGAGGTCTCGCCGCTGCCGCCGTCGATGGCACCACCGCCATCCACGTGCACTTGCGTGATGCGATTGGGCTTGGTGTCCAGGCCGATATCCGACCAGTACGTGGTGGCGTCGTTGGGATCGAAGTTGGACAAGGTGACGACGCCTACGGTCGATCCATCGCCGACCACGCCGCGCTGGTAAAGCGGATTGATGTCATAGAAGTTGGCGACGTCGCCCACCGTGTACTGGCCCGGTACGCCGGATGCCGTGGGATTGTCGCTGGACCCGTTGCCGCTCTTTTTGCCCAGCGCATTGGCCTGCACGTTCGGTGTGCCCAGTGACGCAAAGGCAGGCGACGAAACGTGATGCGGACGATAGGCCTTCTCGCTGCTCAAGCCGGTCGCCACGTCGACCACGTCGGCAATGGCCGATGGTATCTGCGGTGCCGAGACGGGTTTGTGGAAGCTGCGGCCGTCCTCGCGCGAGACATAGTTGTGGATCGAGGTCTGGAACAGTTGGCCGAACTGGCTGAGCGAACCACTGGTGCGAATCGCCAGATGGCTGGGCAGGACTTCGCTGCTCAGGCCCTGGCTGCGCAAGTAGGACTGCACGCGCGCAATCTCCGCGTCAGTGGCGCCGTACCGTTTTGCAAACTGCTGAGTGGTAAGGAACTGCTGATAGTGCTCGCCGCCGGGCGTTACGGTCTGGCGGACGTAGTCCTCCAGCGCGGCTTCATGCTGCAGTTTCAAGATCAGCGTGACGTGTGCGACCTGATTGCCTGATGCCATGCCGACATCGACGGCAGGTTTGAGGTCCGCGGCCAACGCCCCGGCGCTCGTGCCGGCCAGCAACAAACCCAAAGACAAGGAAAGCGAATTGCGATGCAGCTTTGCAAACATGGATGCTCCCTCCAAGTGAGCACGACGGCATGTCGGCATGCGAGGCAAAGGTCGCAAGTGCGCACCCTTGCTTCATGCGAACGATGGCGTTGCGCATGGCTGAAATTTCCTCTTCTTCCCAGCGACGTCGTCCGTCTCCCCTGACGACCGGCATCGAGCCGCTTCGGTGAGCCTATAGGGCTTGCGTGAAACCTGGAAGTGCCTGAACGGCATCAGGGCAGAACCGCAAGTCATAGGCTGCGAAATGCTTGTCGCCTATTTCGATGCGGCGAAAAATGCTTGCAACAAGGCGCAGACGGATTGCTTGTGAAAAACCCTACCTAACGTGTTGGATATTTCTTAGGCATCAGCGAGATGATTGGGTGGGTGTTGCGGGAATTTTTCTCACGGGCTGCATACCCCGCGTGCGCATCGATGCGATCGATCACCATGAAAATCTTCGATGCGCAAGTTCGCGGTCAGTCACGAAGGCGACGATCCTGGGGTATGGTTCGGTCGCTGCGTTCGCCGATGCAAAGTCGTCGCCAACGCCAAAGCCGCCATTTCCGGCTGATTGGAGGCGTTCCCCATCCCGCGCGGCCGGTTTGCGCGAAGTTTTTTATCTGCGACGCATGATTGGGGCACAATAGGGCGGTTGTGCCCGGCCAGCGCAAGGCTGGCCGGGCCTCGTTCCCCAGTCGAAGCCACCGCCATGACCATCATCAAGCAAGACGATCTGATCCAGTCCGTCGCCGACGCCCTGCAATACATCAGCTACTACCACCCCGTCGACTACATCACCAACCTCGCCAAGGCCTATGAGCGCGAGGAATCGCCGGCCGCGAAGGACGCGATGGCGCAGATCCTGATCAATTCGCGCATGGCCGCCGAAGGTCATCGCCCGCTGTGCCAGGACACCGGCATCGTCACGGTATTCCTGAAAGTCGGCATGAACGTGCGCTGGGACGCGACGCTGAGCCTGGAGGACATGGTCAATGAGGGCGTGCGCCGCGCCTACAACCATCCGGACAACAAGCTGCGCGCGAGCGTATTGGCCGATCCGGCCGGCAGGCGCGCCAATACCAAGGACAACACGCCGGCGGTGATCAACGTTGCCATCGTTCCTGGCGATACGGTGGAGGTGATCGTGGCGGCGAAGGGCGGCGGCTCGGAGGCCAAGTCCAAGTTCGTCATGCTCAACCCCTCCGACTCCATCGTGGACTGGGTGCTCAAGACGGTGCCGACCATGGGGGCCGGCTGGTGCCCGCCGGGCATGCTGGGCATCGGCATCGGCGGCACGGCCGAGAAGGCCATGCTGTTGGCGAAAGAGGCCTTGATGGAGCCGATCGACATCCAGGATCTGATCGCGCGCGGCCCGCGCAATCGGGCGGAAGAGTTGCGTCTGGAGCTGTACGAGAAGGTGAATGCGCTGGGCATCGGCGCGCAGGGCTTGGGCGGTCTCACCACGGTGCTGGACGTGAAGGTCAAGGATTACCCCACCCACGCCGCCAATCTCCCGGTGGCGATGATTCCGAACTGCGCAGCCACGCGCCATGCGCACTTCACCCTGGACGGTTCCGGCCCGGTGATGCTCGACGCGCCCTCGCTGGAAGACTGGCCCAAGCTCAGCTACGACGCCTCCAAGGGTCGCCGCGTGAACCTCGATACGGTGACCCGCGAGGAAGTGGCCGGCTGGAAGCCAGGCGAAGTGCTGCTGCTCAACGGCAAGCTGCTCACCGGCCGCGACGCGGCCCACAAACGGATGGTGGACATGCTGAACAAGGGCGAGAAGCTGCCGGTGGATTTCCGCGGCCGTTTCATCTACTACGTCGGCCCGGTCGATCCGGTGCGTGACGAGGTGGTCGGTCCCGCAGGCCCCACCACCGCCACCCGCATGGACAAATTCACCGAACAGGTGCTGGCGCAGACCGGCCTGCTGGGCATGGTCGGCAAGGCCGAGCGCGGTCCGGCCGCCATCGAGGCGATCAAGCAACACCAGTCGGTGTACCTGATGGCCGTGGGTGGCGCGGCGTACCTGGTCTCCAAGGCCATCAAGGCCAGCCGGGTGGTGGCGTTCGAGGACCTGGGGATGGAGGCGATCTACGAATTCGAGGTCAAGGACATGCCGGTGACAGTGGCGGTGGATTCGGCGGGTAGCTCGGTGCACAAGACGGGCCCAAGGGAATGGCAGGCCAAGATCGGGAAAATTCCCGTTTCGATCGAGTGATATGGCGCGCTTTGCGCGCGACGTTGGCTCCCTCTCCCCTTTGGGAAGAGGGAGCAGATCGCGGCACGCGGGCACTATTTAGCCATCCAAACGCCATGCCGAATTTTCGGTTGCATTCCTGCTGACGCGGCGCAACACTGGCGGGATTGACTTTTCCCGCAACCCTAGACAGAGAAACCGTGACCTCGAACGCCCCCGCGCCGCTGTCCGCCGGCGCACCCTGGATCGTGATGAAGTTCGGCGGCACCAGTGTCGCCACCTTGCCGCGTTGGCAGAACATCCGTGAACTCGTTTCCAGCCGCCGCGCAGAAGGCGCTCGCGTGCTGGTGGTCGTGTCCGCGCTCACCGGCATCACCGACGCACTCAAACAACTGTGCGCCCAGGAAGACAAAGGCAAACGCATCGAGGCCTACAAGGCAATCGCGCAGCGTCACTACGAGTTGCTCGATCACATGCAGCTGCCAGTGCCCGAAACGCTGGCCGAGCGCCTGCGAGAGCTGGCTGGACTGGCCGAAGAAGGCCCGGCAGTGCTGGGCGAACTTGCATGGTCTGCGCTGGTACAGGCACATGGCGAGTTGATGTCCAGTGCGTTGGGTGCAACGTTTCTCTCGCACACCGGCGTACCCACGCAGTGGGTGGACGCGCGCGAATGTCTTGCGGCCATCGCGTTGCCGAACCAGAACGAACGCACCAAGCTGCTCTCGGCGATGGTCGAGGCCAAGCCTGATCCGGCCTTGAATGCGCGCCTGGAGCAGCTCGGCGAAGTGTTCATCACGCAGGGTTTCATCGCGCGTGAATCGCAAGGCCGCACAGTATTGCTCGGCCGTGGCGGCTCGGATACGTCGGCGTCGTACTTTGGCGCACTGCTGAAAGCGCAGCGCGTGGAAATCTGGACCGATGTGGCTGGCATGTTCACCGCCAACCCGCGCCAGGTGCCGGGTGCACGCCTGCTGCAGAAGCTCGACTACGAAGAAGCCCAGGAAATCGCTTCCACCGGTGCCAAAGTACTGCACCCGCGCTGTCTGTCGCCGCTACGCGAGCCGCGGGTACCCATGCTGATCAAGGACACCAACCGTCCGGAGCTGGAAGGCACGGTGATCGGACCGGAAGTGCGCGAGCACGCGCCCAGCGTGAAAGCGATCAGTGCACGCAAAGGCATCACGCTGGTGTCGATGGAGTCGGTGGGCATGTGGCAGCAGGTCGGCTTCCTGGCCGACGTGTTCGCCCACTTCAAGCAGCATGGACTGTCGGTGGACTTGATCAGTTCGGCCGAAACCAACGTGACGGTGTCGCTGGATCCCACCGAGAATCTGCTTGATTCCGACGCGGTGGCGGCGCTGGCCAGCGATCTGGCCAAGGTCTGCCGCGTGAAAGTGATCGCGCCGTGCGCGGCGATCACCATGGTGGGGCGCGGCATGCGTTCGATGCTGCACACCTTGTCCGGTGTGCTGGCGGAGTTCGGCCAGCTGCGCGTGCATCTGATTTCGCAGTCGTCGAATAATCTCAACCTTACCTTCGTGGTGGACGAGAGCGTGGTCGACGAACTGATGCCGCGCCTGCATGAAATGCTGATCGCCGCGGGTGCGCTGCGTACCGACGACAGTGCCTTGTTCGGCCACAGCTGGCAAAGCCTGTATGGCAGCGGCGAAACGGTCATGGCAGCGGATGCATGGTGGCGCAACGAGTGTCGCGATCGTCTGCTGGCGCTGGGTGCCGAAGCCACGCCACGCTACGTGTATCACCTGCCGACGGTGCGCAAGCAGGCGCGTGAGTTGAAGACGCTCACTGCGGTGGATCGCATGCATTACGCGGTGAAGGCCAATACCCATCCAGCCATCCTGCGTGCCCTGGCCGGGGAGGGCTTCGGCTTCGAATGCGTGTCGCCCGGGGAACTGAAGGCGGTCATGGCGGTGGTGCCCGAATCGGCCCCGTTGCTGTTCACGCCCAACTTCGCACCGCGCGAGGATTACGCGTGGGCCTTGAGCACCCGCGCCACGGTTTCGCTCGATTCGCTGTATCCGCTGGAACACTGGGGCGAAGTCTTCCGTGGGCGCGAAATCGTGCTGCGTGTCGACCTTGGCCGCGGCCTGGGGCACCACGAGAAGGTGCGTACCGGCGGCAGCGGCAGCAAGTTCGGCCTGCCGGTGGATCAGCTCGACGCCTTCCTGCGGCTGGCCGACACCCACGGTGTGGCCGTGCGAGGTCTGCATGCACACCTTGGCTCGGGCATCCTCGACGTCAAGCACTGGGGCGAGGTGTACAGCCAGCTGGCCAGCATTGCCGAACGCATCGGCAGCGTGGCCTTCCTCGACATCGGCGGCGGCCTCGGTGTGCCTTCGCATCCGGGCGAGGCCAGTCTTGACATCGCGGCGCTGGACGAGACCTTGCGCAAGGTCAAGGCGGCCTATCCGTACTACCAGCTGTGGATGGAGCCTGGCCGTTACCTGGTGGCCGACGCGGGCGTGCTGATTGCCCGTGTCACGCAGCAGAAAGGCAAGGGTTCATGGCGCTATCTCGGCGTGGATACCGGCATGAACAGTTTGATCCGTCCGGCGCTGTACGATGCCTGGCATGAAATCGTGAACCTCTCCCGTCTCGACGCAGAAGCCACCGCGCTTTACCAGGTGGTCGGCCCGATCTGCGAAAGCGGTGACGTGATCGGCTCCGACCGCCGCCTGCCGGAGGCGCAGGAAGGTGATGTGGTGCTGATCGCCCAGGCCGGCGCATACGGCAAGGTGATGTCCTCGCCGTACAATCTGCGGGATGAGGCGGAAGAGATCATTCTCGACTAATGGCGTCTGCTCCCTCTCCCTTTCGGGGGAGAGGGTTGGGGTGAGGGGCAACCTCGCGAAGTGTTAGCAATGAAGCCGGAGCTGTTTTAAGTGACCCAACCGATCCAACCCCGCCTGACCCAGGTTTTCCGCTTCGTCCGCGCGAGCTATGCCGACGGCGTGGCCGAGCTGGCGTATGCCTTCGACCAGGGCGAGGAATTGATCGAACGCGTGCGCTTTCCCGCGCCGCCCGCACTGACGCCGGAGCGAAAGCATGCTTTTGCAGCAGCGCTGAAATTGCTGCATCTGATCGCCGGCATCAGCTACTACAAGGCGGGCGTGCCGCCGAGCATCGAGGTGGCCTACGGTCCGCTCGACGATGCCACGGCAAACCTGCTGGATGACCTGTACCTGCATGGCCTGGCCGAGTTCGCCTATCGCAACGGATTGGATTTGCGCGGACGTATCGCGTTTCCCCGTTCTGGCGAGCCGCCGGGTAAAGTGGAAGCGCCCGCCTTGCATCTCCCCAAGCGCACGCTGGTACCCATCGGCGGCGGCAAGGATTCCGTCGTCGCGGCGGAAGCGATCAAGCGGATCGGTGGTGAGGCCACCGCAGTCTGGGTGGGCAATTCGCCGCTGATCGCGGCATGCGCCGAACGCACCGGCCTACCCTTGCTCAACATTCAGCGCGAACTCGCGCCAGGCCTGTTCGAATTGAACCGGCTCGGCGCGTGGAACGGCCATATTCCGGTGACGGCCGTCAATTCAGCCATCCTCGCCGTAGCGGCGGTGCTCTACGGCTATGACAGCATCGCCTTTGCCAACGAGCGTTCCGCGTCGGCCGCAACGCTGGAGTACGAAGGTCAGCAGGTCAACCATCAATGGAGCAAGGGCTATGCCTTCGAGCAGTTGCTCAGTGATTGGCTGCATACGCATGTCGCTGCCGATCTCGACTATTGCTCGCTGCTGCGCCCGTTCTCGGAGCTCGCGATTACGCGCGCGTTCGCCAAGCACACACCGTATTTCGATGTCTTCTCCAGCTGCAACCGCAACTTCAAGATCCTGGGCCCCAAGCCGGCCGATCGCTGGTGCGGCCAATGTCCGAAGTGCCATTTCGTGTTCCTGGCGTTAGCGCCGTTTCTGCCCAAGCCGCGCCTGCTCACCATTTTCGGTCGCAATCTGCTGGATGACGAATCGCAAGCCGCTGGCTTCGATGCTTTGCTTGAGTATCACGATCACAAGCCGTTCGAGTGCGTGGGCGAAGGTGCGGAGGCGCGCGCTGCCATGTACGCGTTGAGCCAGCGGCCGGAATGGCAGGAAGACGCACTCGTCGCGCGTTTCCGCAGTGAAATCCTGCCGCAGCTCGACGTTGCGCAATTGGCGCTGGAACCCTGGTTGCAGCCTTCCAGCGAGCATCGCGTGCCGAAGCGCTTGCAGGCGGCGCTGGCAGCGATCGCCTGACATGCGTATCGCGGAACTGGCCGGCAGGCGGGTTGCGATTTGGGGTTTCGGCCGCGAAGGGCGTGCCGCCATCCATGCTCTGCGCAAGCGTCTCCCCGAGCTGCCGCTTGCACTCTATTGCAGCGAGTCCGAGGCCGCCCAAGCACAAGCTTTCGATTCGTCGCTGCGGATCTATCCGAGTGAACCGGATGCCGTCGCCCTCAGCGCCTACGACGTGGTCATCAAGTCGCCGGGCATTTCCGCTTACAAGCCGGCCATCATCACGGCACAAGCGCAAGGCACGCATTTCACTTCCGGTACCGCGTTGTGGTTTGCGGAGAATCCGCAAGCGCGTGTGGTGGCGGTGACCGGTACCAAGGGCAAGAGCACCACGACCGCCCTGATTGCGCATCTTGCCCGCGTACAAGGCGTGCGCACCGCGCTGGCCGGCAATATCGGCTTGCCGTTGCTTGAACTGCTCGACAGCCAAGCCGAGCTTTGGGCGATCGAGCTGTCCAGCTTCCAGACCGGCGAAGCAGGCCAACTGGAACTGGGCGTGATTACGAGCCTTTATGAGGAGCACCTCGACTGGCATGGCTCGCGCGAACGTTATGTGGCCGACAAGCTCAAGCTGGTCGACCAGGCAAAGCGGCTGCTGGTGAACGCCCAGCAACCTCCATTGTTGGAGAAAACAGAGCATCACCCGCATCGTTTGCTGTTTGGGCGCACAGATGGATGGCATGTGGCAGAGGATGTCATTCGTTGCGGTATCACGGACGTATTTCCGTTGCAGCGAATCTCGGTTCCTGGTGCGCACAATGCATTGAATGCATGCGCGGCATTGGCTGCGCTGGAGGCCATGGGGGTTGATGCCATGGCGGCGGCGCAAGGCTTGGCGTCGTTTCACCCACTGCCGCATCGCCTGCAGCCGTTGGGTGAACGTGATGGCCTGCAATGGATCAACGACTCCATCAGCACGACGCCGCAGGCTACGCTTGCAGCACTTGAAAGCCTGCACGGCCGGGAGATCACCGTCATCGTCGGCGGCCACGACCGCGGCCTGGACTGGGCTCCCTTCGTTGATGCCGTGAAATCGCGCAAGGCGCTGCGCATCGTGGCGCAAGGCGCCAATGGCCAGCGCATTGCCGCCGCTTTGCGTGCTTCCAGGTCAGAAGTGCCATTGGGCGATGTCGACAAGCTTGCGGATGCCATCGAGATGGCGCGCACCATAACGCCGGAGGGGGGCACAGTGGTACTGTCGCCTGGAGCGCCGAGCTTCGACCAATTCCACGATTACGCAGAGCGCGGCAAGCGGTTTGCAGAAATGGCAGGGTTTGATGGAAGCAAGATAGCCGGCATCGTCGGATTGGGCATTGCCTAAGCCATGTAGGCTGGGATGGTCATCCCTGCCTATCCGGCACCGGCACAAATCATCTTCGCGCCGGCGACTGCCGTCAGCCGTAGGGCAGCACGCGCATCGCCTGCGCGCGAACGCAGGGCCAAGGTGTGCAGGATGGCCGAGGCAAGCTTTGCCAGCACGGCCGGTTTGGTCAAGGCAGGAATCTCTCCCTGCTTGTGCGCGCGCCTGAAACGCCGCTCAAAGGCGTCGTCGAAGCTTTTCAAGCCCTGGCCAAGCTTTTCGCGCACCTCGGCATCGTTCATCGCTTCGGCCAGCGACGTACCGATGAGAAAACAGCCGTGTGCGTCGTCGTTCGACGGGAAGTACATTTCAAGGGCGAGGTCATAGACCCGCATCAATGACTGTTCCAGTGGCATATCCGCGGCCAATGCAGTTTCCATGGCCAGCTCGCCGGCGGCGATATAGCGATCCATGGCGCACAGATAGAGCGCCCGCTTGTCACCGAAGGCGGCATACAGGCTCGGGCGATTCATACCGGTTGCCGCGCTCAGATCGTCAAGCGAAGTACCGGAGTAGCCCTGTCGCCAGAAGGTGTCTCGTGCGTCCGCAAGCGCCTGCTGCGGATCGTAGGCGCGTGGTCGCCCGCGCCGTGGCCTGGGTTCTTTTTGTACCATTTTGTATAAAAATTTGACCGTCGGTAATTTTGTGCAATATAGTACAAAAAATAGGAGCTCTACATGAATCTGTACTTTTCCCCGTTGGCTTGCTCGATGGCTACCCGTATCGCGTTCTACGAGGCAGGCGCCGAGGCCGAATTCACCCAGGTCGACACCAAGGCCAAGTCCCTGGCCGACGGGGCGGATTTCTATGCCATCAACCCGCTGGGCCAGGTGCCGGTATTGCGCACCGGCGAAGGTTTGTTGCTGACCGAAAACACGGCGATTCTGCCGTTCGTCGCCGAGCAGTTCCCTGCGTCCGGGCTTGCACCGGTGGGGGCAGCAGAGCGTGCCAGCATGCAGCAGTGGCTGGGCTTCATCAGTACGGAGCTGCACACGGCGGTATTCATTCCGCTGCTGGATTCGAAGGCGCCGGACGGGGCCAAGGCGTATGCGCGCGAAAAGGCAGGGCTGCGCTTGGACGTGCTGCAACGACACCTGGCATCGCGACTATTCCTGCTCGGCCATTTCACCGTGGCAGACGCCTATCTGTTCGTGGTGTTGAACTGGGCTGCGTTCAGTGGCATCCAATTGCAGCAGTGGCCGGGCGTGGCGGAGTACTACCAGCGCCTTGCCGCGCGCCCCAGTATTGCAAGAGCGCTATCCGAGGAGATAGTCATGTACAACGAACAGCGCTCCAAGCGTGCAAAAGCCTAAGCCTCCTGGGGCGCTTAATGCACGAAAAAGGCCGTGCCCCGAGAGGTACGGCCTTTTTGCTTTGTCGTCCCGGCGTGACTACCAGATCTTTACCCGCTGATCCGGCGCCAGATAGAGCTTCTCGCCCGGCTTCACATCGAAGGCGTCATACCAGCCATCGATGTTGCGCACGGTCAGCGCGCGAAACGCCGCCGGCGCGTGCCCGTCGGTGGCTAGGCGCTGGCGTTGTGCCGCATCGCGGATCTTGGAACGCCAGGCCTGCCCGAACGCCAGGAAGAAGCGCTGGTCGCCGCTGAGGCCGTCGATCACCGGCGCCGGCTTGCCACCGAGCGATTTGTGATAGGCGGCATAAGCGGCGGTCAGGCCGGAGACGTCGGCAATGTTCTCCCCCAGCGTCTGCTGGCCGTTCACATGCAGGCCGGGCAGGGGCTCATATTGGTCGTACTGCTTGACCAGCTTCTGCGTCGCGGACTGGAAGTGCGCGGCGTCTTCGGGCGTCCACCAATTTTCCATCCTGCCCTGCGCGTCGAAATCGGCGCCGGTGTTGTCGAAGCTGTGGCTGATTTCGTGGCCAATGATGGCGCCGATGGAGCCATAGTTGGCGGCGGCATCGGCGTTCGGGTCGAAGAACGGCGACTGCAGGATCGCGGCCGGGAAGTTGAGGGCGTTCTGCAGCGGCAGGTTCACGGCGTTGACGGTCTGTGGCGTCATCCACCACTCGCCCTTGTCCACCGGCTGGCCGAGCTTGGCGAGCTGATGCTTGTATTCCAGTGCCGCGGCGCGTTCATGATTGCCGAGCGGATCGTCAGCGCGAATTTCCAGCGTGCCGTAGTCGCGCCAGCTATCCGGGTAACCGACGCTTACGCGCAGTGTAGCGATTTTCTCCTTGGCCTTGGCGCGCGTCGCGGGAGTCATCCAGGCGAGCGTATCCAGGCGCTCGTCGAAGGCCGCAACGATGTTCTTCACCAGCGCCTCCACCTTGGCCTTCGAAGCAGGCGGGAAGTAGTGCTTTACGTAGAGCTGGCCTACTGCGTCACCGAGGTCGATGTTGGTGGCGCTGACCGCGCGTTTCCAGCGATCCTGCTGCTTGGGCGTACCTTGCAGCGTAGTGCCGTAGAAATTGAAGCTGAGATCCACATACGCCTTGGGCAGCAGCGGCGTGGCCTGGTTCAGTGCGTGATAGCGCAGCAGCTGCTTCCAGGCGTCGATCGGCTCGCTGCCCACCAGCTTGGCAATGCCGGTGGTGGCGGAGGGCTGCCAAACGTCGATCTGCTGCTGGTTATCCAGGCTGGCTGCCTTGAAGTAGGCGGACCAATTGAGTCCCGGCGCCTTCTGCGCAAAGTCGCTCCTGCTCCATACATTATTGGCCTTGTGCACGTCCTCGCTGTCGACCAGGTTTTCCTGCGCCTGAGCAATCTTGGTTTCCAGCGCAATGATGGTTTTGGCCTGGGCTTCCGCATCCGGCGTGCCGGCGAGCTTCAGCAGCGAGCTTACGTAGGCCTGATACTTCGCGCGAGTTTCGACCATGTCCTTGTCTTGCGACAGGTAGTAGTCGCGACTAGGCATCGCGATGCCGCCCTGCAGCAGGTACGCCATATTGTGCGACGAATCTTCCAGCCCCTGCGTCACGAACAGGCCGAACAGGTGATCGGTATGGAAGTTGGTGCTGTTGATCGGATCGACGTCAGCGCGCAGCTGGCTGCCGAGCACGCTGGCCAGGTCGTCGCGGGTCTTGATGGCATCGATACGGTCGAAGTCGGACTTCAGCGGAGCGAGGCCCAGCTTTTCGATGTTGGCCTCATTCATGTAGGCCGCGTAGTAGTCGGCAATCTTGCGCTCGTTGGAGCCGGTGGCTGCGTGGGCCTGCGCCACGTTGCGGATCAGCTGCGAGGTCTGCTTTTCGGCCAGCTGATACACCTGCAGGAAGGTGCCAGTGCCGGGGCGATCGGCCGGGATCTGCGTGTTCTTCACCCAGACGCCGTTGGCGTAGTCGAAGAAGTTGTTGCCGGGCTTGACGGCATGGTCGATACCTTTGAGATCGATGCCGATGTCCGTGCGAGCGGCTTGGGCCGTCGGCGCGTTATCCTCGGCGCCAGGTGCTGCGGCCAGGACAGTGCTGCTGGTCAGCATGGCCGCGGTGAGAACCCATCTGAATCGCTGCATGGCGATCACCTTTTATTGTGAGAAAGATTCCCCCACCTTAGTCGCCTGCCGGTGGCTTGTGAGCATGACTTTCGGGCTAGGGCGCGACTGCTCGCCACCATGCCCCATTCCCCATTCCTCCTTTTTGTGCGTCGCCCACCAGCGAATCGGTCACGTAGGCTGGGATGAAATCCCAGCTTTCTTGCTTCAGCGTCCCAGCAAGGCGATCTCCGCCAGGGCCATGGACGCCTTGCCATCGAAGCGCATGCGGTAATAGGCATGCGCGCCGGATTGATGAATGCCGAACACCCGCGTCTGTTGCGGCCACGGGAAGCGCTCTCCTTGTCGCCTGTCCAGCGCCATCCAGTGCTGGCCATCATCGGAGGCCTCCAGCGTCCAGTCCGACGGCGCCGGCGCTTGCTTTGCCGAAGTCAGCGTATACATCGCCACCAAGTGCGGCTGCGGAAAATGCCAGCTCACGATGGGCCGCTCACCAGGCAACTGCGCTTGGGTATCGCTGCTGTGATCGAACAGCTTGCCAAGATCGGGCATGGCCGGTTCGCTGCCGGGATCGCCTTGCCCTGGGCCGACGAGATCGCGCATCGGCGTGGGCTTGCCGGAGGTCGTAAGCGATGACGGTAAATCCCGTTCGTCGCTGCTCCAGGTGGAGGGTTTCGGTCCCATCACGAAATCCAGCGTGGCGCCCTGCGCAAGAAGCTCGTGCGGCAAGGTGAGTTTGTTCCATGGTTGCCCGTTCACGCGCAGGCCCTGTATATAGCGATTGTTATCGCTGACATCGGGTGCGTTGATGAGGATGTGCCTGCCGTTCTCCAGCGTGATGTCCATGTGCGGGAAATACGGCGCACCGATCACATATTCGGGCGTGCCCATCCGCAGCGGATAGAAGCCGGCGGCGCTGAACAGCCACCAGCCGGACATCTCGCCGTTGTCCTCATCGCCGACATAGCCCTGGCCGATCTCGCTGCCCAGGTACAGGCGCGAGAGCACGTCGCGTACCTTGTCCTGCGTTTTCCATGGCTGGCCGGTGTAGTCGTACATGTAGATGATGTGGTGCGAAGGCTGGTTGCTATGGCCGTATTGGCCCATGCGCACTGCCTGCGCTTCGCGCATCTCATGAATGGGCTCGCCGTAACTGCCGACGTGATAGATGCCCGCAGTGGCAAAGAACTGGTCCAGCTTTGCGGCGAGCTGGGCGCGGCCGCCGTACAGCGCGGCAAGTCCGTTACCATCCTGCGGGGCATGGAATGCCATGTTCCAGGCATCGGTCTCGGTGTAGTCATCGCCCCAGCGCATGGGGTCGAAATTCTGCTTCGTATAGCGCCAGTCGCCTTGCGCACTGCGGCCGACGAAAAAGCCGAGATTGGGATCGAACAAATTGGCGTAGCCCAGGGCACGGTCGTGGAAGTACGCAGCGTCTTCGACGTAGTGCACCTGATAGGGATCTTGCGCAGTTTGGCCAGCAGCCAATGCCGCGGCAAGATTGCCGATAGCGAAATCGTTGATGTAGCCGTCCATCGACCAGGACAGACCTTCCTTGACCGCGTAGTCCGTATAGCCGTTGAAGATCGAGCGCTGTATACCCTTTCGCCCAGTTCCGGCTAGCGGGCTTGCTACCGTGGCGTCCTTCAGCGCAGCCTGATAGAACGACTGCACGTCGAAGTTGCGTACGCCTTTCAGCCATGCATCGGCAAAAGCGACATCGGCGCTCGTGCCCACCATCAGATCGGCATAACCGGGCGAAGACCAGCGGGCGATCCAGCCGCCGTCGCGGTATTCCTGCACGAAGCCGTCGATCATCGTGCCGGCCTGTTGCGGCATCAGTAGCGCATAGGCAGGCCACGCGGTGCGATAGGTATCCCAGAAGCCGTTGTTGACGAATACCTTACCATCAACGATGCGTGCGCCGGTCTGCGTGGGCGTGTTCTTGCCTACGGTGGGCGAGAAGGGGCTGGCGTAGCGATAGACTGGATGGTTAGCGGTGCCGGCGTTCTCGTAGGCCGAATTGGGATACATCTGCAGGCGATACAGATTGGAATACAGCGTCGCCAGTTCGTCGTGAGTGGCGCCTTGTACTTTCACGATGTCCAGTTGCTTGTCCCAGATGGCCTGGGCATGTTCGCGCAGTTCATCGAAGCTCTCCTTTGGCGCGATTTCCAGCTCAAGGTTGTGCTTGGCCTGTTCAAGGCTGATCAGGGAGGTTGCGATACGCACGTTTACCGCTTTGGCCCTGGACGTGTCGAAGCCGAGCCATGCCGTGACGTGATCGCGGCCTTCGCCAGACAGCCGTCCGCTTTCGGCGATCGGCTGGTCGACCGTGGCATAGAAGAACAGGCGCGTGGCGCCGGTGGATAGCACGCTCTTCACGTCGGAGTAGCCGCTGAAGCTGCGATGCAAGGAGTCGAGCGTGATGGCTCCTTCATCCGTGCGGTTGTCGAACACGAGTTGTCCACGCTTGCCGGGGAAGCTGAAACGAAGCATGGCGGCGTGATCGCTGGGCGTCATTTCGCCGACGATGCCGTTGTCGAACGTTACCTTGTAGTAGTGCGCGTGGGCGATCTCATGGTCATGGCTGAAGCTCAAGGCGCGCGCTTGACGATTCGCATCCGGCGCGCCGCTGGCAACCGCTGCAGGCATCATCTGCAAGGTTTGGCGATCGCCCATCCAAGGGCTAGGCTCGTGCGAGAGCGAGAATGCTTCGATGCGCGGGCGGTTGTTCGCATCGTTGAGCTGCTGGTATTGGTACATCCAATCCGAACCGGCATCGGTCACCGGCGTCCAGAAGTTGAAGCCGTGCGGCAGGGTGACGGCGGGAATATTGTTACCGCGCGAGAACGTATGGCCGGAATTCGTGCCGCGCAAAATGTTTACGTAGTCACTAGGGCGCTTGTCCGCGTTGTCGTCAGGGGCCGGCCCGAGGTGCAGATCATCGAGGAAGCCTTCGATGTCCCCGGCAGGGCCATCATGTGTCAGCACGATGCGACGTATATGGCGTCCGGCCGCAACCCGGCCTACATCGATGCTCAGCCTGTTCCATTGATTCACATACACGGTACGGCTAGCACCCAGGGCGTGCGCGTTGGCGGGGATGCGGTGCTGATCTTGCGCTTGGCTCGCTGAAAGGCGCGAGCCATCATCGAACACCAGGTCGATGGCCACATAGGTGGAAGGGTCGGCGAGATCGTTCGCCGCGATGCGCGGGAACAGCAGATAGGTAAGCTGCGTATTTGCCTGTATCGCCAGGTCCAAATCAAATAGTGCAGCTTCCTGCTTGCCGCCGGTGTGCCCGTGAAATGCAAGCGAATGAAGGCCCGTGAACCCCACGCCTGGACGGGTGCTGTAGGCGTCATCCGGGGCGGGACCATCTTCGATCCGGACAGAGAAGGTCGCATTAGCCTGGCTCGCTATCGGCGCGGCTTCGCCTGTTTCGAACGAAGTGTAGAACGTACCGTTGCCATCTGCGCTGGCGACGGTAGTGCCGCAGGCGAGTGCGAGCAAAAGCAGTTTCTGCCGATATGGGCGGGTGGTGAAAGCTGGCATCGAGGACCCCTGTGGAAAGTGCTTGCGGATGTGCGGAGCGTGCCAAGAGCCGGATTTGATCGATCTAAATTAGGGGTGTCAAACCGCAGCGCAGCATGCACAGGTCGCGGTTTCGCCGTTCGCGGCCGCTGGGCAAACGGAGGCTTGTGCGATCGGGTAAGACGGGGAAGCAGTCGATTCCATCCTTTTTCATTCGTCGCGTAAAAGTGCAAACTCTTACGTCTCCCTCACAAGGACCTACTGATGAGCCACGCCGGACATGCCCCTCACGTCGCCATGCACCCTGAGCGCCGCTGGCTGGCGTTGATCGTGCTGTGCCTGGGCGTGTTGATGATCGTGCTGGATACCACGATCGTTAATGTGGCCTTGCCTTCCATCAAGATGGATCTGAAGTTCGGTGACACCGAGTTGGCCTGGGTGGTGAATGCGTACCTGTTGACCTATGGCGGCTTTCTCTTGCTGGGCGGTCGCCTGGGCGATCTGTACGGACACCGCCGCTTGTTCCTGATCGGCATCGCGGCCTTTACGCTTGCTTCGCTCGCCTGCGGGCTTTCCACTACCCAGATGGCGCTGGTCGTAGCACGGGCAGTGCAGGGGCTTGGTGGCGCGGTGGTCACAGCTGTGGCGCTCTCGCTGATCATGGACCTGTTCACCGACGCGCAGGATCGTGCAAAAGCGATGGGCGTCTACGGCTTCGTATGCGCGGGAGGCGGCAGCCTCGGCGCCATGTTGGGAGGCGTGCTGACTAGCAGCCTGAGCTGGCATTGGGTATTCCTGGTGAACCTGCCGATCGGCATTGGCGTGATCGTGGCCTCGCTGCGTCTGCTGCCCGCGGCGGCAGGTACGGCCAGTTCGCGGCATCTGGATGTGTGGGGTGCAGTGACCGTGACGGTGGCGCTGATGCTGGCCGTGTATGCCATCGTCAACGGCAACGAAGCAGGCTGGCTGTCATCGCGCACATTGGGACAGCTTGGCATCGCCACGATCCTGCTGGCGGTCTTCTTCTGGCTGGAAGCGCGCGTGCAGGCACCGTTGATGCCATTGCGTCTGTTCCGGCTGCGTAATCTGGTGGTTTCCAATGTCGTCGCCGTGCTGTGGGCGGCGGCAATGTTTGCGTGGTTCTTCCTGTCGGCGCTGTATATGCAGCTCGTGCTTGGCTACGGTCCGCTGGAAGTGGGCCTGGCCTTTCTGCCTGCGAATCTGATCATGGCGATGTTCTCGCTGGGCCTTTCCGCCAAGCTGGTGATGCGTTTCGGCATTCGTCGTCCCCTCGCGCTGGGCCTCGCTTTCGCTGCGTGTGGCTTGCTGCTGTTCGCGCATGCACCGGCGAACGGGCACTTTGTGAGTGACATTCTGCCCAGTATGGTTTTGCTCGGCATCGGCGCAGGCGTGGCCTTCAATCCCGTGCTGTTGGCGGCGATGAGCGAGGTGGGGCCATCGGAATCGGGACTCGCTTCGGGGGTGGTCAACACCGCCTTCATGATGGGTGGATCATTGGGCCTTGCCGCACTGGCCAGTCTTGCATCCTGGCGCACGCAAACCTTGGCGGCAATCGGCAATGGACAGGCGTTTGCACTCACCGGTGGCTATCAGTGGGCATTCCTGGTTGGAGCTTGCTTTGCGGCGCTAGGCGCATTGCTCGGAGCGTTGTTGTTGCGCACGGCGCGGGTCCCGACCGCAGAGCCTGCGGCCAGTGCCCATTGAAGGCGGCGATGCCGGGTTTCGCAACCCAGCCTACGCCCCCAACTTACATATTGCGGAGCCTCCTAGCGTGCAGACCCAATATAAAGGGTCATTATTTCTCGATCCGATAGTTAAGGCTCGCACGATTGAAATCGGTGGCGTTTTGCGCTTCGAAATTCCAGCGCCGGCTCAGGCGATAGCGCAGTGTGATCACCTGGCCGGGTTCGAACAAGCCGATGCCATAACTGAGATAAAGCCGTGGCGAAAGGTATTTGCCGACGGTGAAGGCGGAGCTGCCATTCAACGCTTCGCTGCTGCTTACACCGATATCTTCGATTCCAAGCTTGCTGCCGATGCTCTTGGCAAGCAGGTTGCCGGTGGCTGAGCCGAGCGCCTGCGCGGCCTTGCTCACCATGCTGCTTTCGCCGCCGCTGCTCACTTGCGAAATGGGCTTGCCGGTAACCAGATAGGAGAGCGCATCGGATTGATCCATCAGCGGATTGGAGAACACGGTAAGAACAGGCCGCTTCGCGGTGCCGGTGATCTGCAGCCCCACCTGCTGGCCTTCGTTGATGGTGGCATTGGGCTGCAGGTTGCGGATGGCCTTGAGGTTGAGGCCGGGGTTGTCGATCGGCGTGCTGGCGAACAGCAGTTGGCCTTGCTGGATCACAAGGTTTTGCCCGTAGGCTTGGTACGTGCCGCTGACGGTCACTTGACCTTGTCCGGTGGTAGGCCGACCGGGGTGTTCGTCCACGGTGATCACGCCGCCAAGTCGGCCGTCCAGGCCCATGCCGGCCAGATGCGCATGCTGGCCGAGATCGACTTTGATCGACGCGTTGATCAAAGTCGATCCACTGCTGGCAGCGGATTGAGGCTCATCTAACACGACTACGTCAGGCGATGCCTTGTTGACGCCGCCACCCGGCAGCTTGTCGAGATTCACGTCGGCACTGTCCAGCCGTACGGAACCGGTAGCCTGAATGCCCTGCGCATCATGACGCACCATGAGATCCGGTGTAAGCGCAACTTTGGCCGCAGGAATATCGATGACGGTGACATCACTGCCCTTCAACGTGATGGCAGTGGGCGTTTGCGCATCCAGTCCTGACGTCCCACTGATGGCAAGCGTGCCCTTGCCGGATTGCACGCTGCCGTCGATGTTCAGCACTCGCGCATCAGTCGTGCTGGCAGCGAGGCGACCGCCGGTAAGTTTCAGGCCTGCGTCGGGCACTTCGGCGGCAAAACCGTCAATGCCGGCCTGGCCGGTGACGGCAGGTGCAGTGAGCGTTCCGCCGAGCTTGAAATCGCCGTCGATGCGGCCTTTCACGTTGGCAAGGTCGTCTGAGAACAAGCTGATGAAGGCGAGATCGCCCAGATGCAGGCTGACTTGGCCGCCGAGCGCTTGCTGTGTACCGGTAATCGCAACCTGGCCGTCCAGGCGGCCGTTGCCATTGATCGCAGCGTGCACAGTCGCCAGTTGGTTGCCCGGGGCGAGCGTGGCGCTCAGCGCGAGATCCTCGTACGACAGCAGCGGCTGATCAGGATGCTCGTTGTACGTGATGCGGCCCTGCGAAGAAGTGATGGATGCATTGCCGGTCAGCACCCCTGTTGCCGTGCGCCTGATCCTGCCGCTTCCCTCCAGCGTGCCATCGGCGCTGATCGGCATTTCGGTGCGACCGGTGGCGCTGGCAATCAGGGCCACCGGTACTGCGTGCAGGCGATAACCGGCATCGATGTTGCCGGCCTTGTCCATGTCGCCGCTGGCGCAAAGCAAAGGTTCTCCAGCGCTAAGGCACAGCTCGCCAAGGCTCGCGGCGCCATGGTTCCAGGCCAGCTTCGTCGCCTGTTGCAATCGCCAGCGCGGCAAGGCTTGCACGTCCAGTGTGAGCGAGGAGAGCGTGCCGTTCCAGTTTCCGCCTTTGACCGCGCCGTTGAGCGCAAACGAGGTGGAAAGCTGGCCGCCTTGCGCATCGAGCATGAGCTGATGTTGGGTCGAGGTACCTTGGCCACTCAAATGGATCTGCTTGAACGCCAGGCCGGCCAGTTCGGCGCCGACCGCATTCAACTGCAGCTTGCCGCCAATGCTGGTAATGTCGGGCAGGTCGGCCTGCAGTTGAAACTGCTGCACACGCTGTTTGTCCCAGGTCAGCGCTTGGCCCTGCAATGTGCCGCCAACTGCCAATTCGGGATACTTGCCGCGCACAAGGAATTGGCCATTGAGCGCGCCGGATGCTTGCGGCAACCAGTCGTTCAAGGAAGCGATGGTGAGCGTCACACTGGCATCATTGCGCTGCCCCGCTCGCGCCTGCACTTTCACGCTGCTGCTGCCGGATGCGAGGTCAAGCGTGCCATCCACCACCTGGTTCGCCGACAAGTGCAGATGACCGGCGCCACGCAGCTGGCGTTGACGCAATTGTCCTTGCAGTTTGCGCAAGTCGAGCGTCGCTTCAGGTCCGTTCTGCGGGAGTTTGCCTTGCGTGGTGAGATCGGTATCCAGCGAACCTTGCCAACCGGCAAAAAGTTGGCCGGGATCGAACTTGCTGGCATGCGCCTCAAGCTGCCAGGCAAGATCAGGTTGCAAGGTGATCTTGCCCTGAGCGGTAAGGCTGCCTTGTGGCTGTAGGAGGCTCAACGTCTGCAACCGGATGTACCGCGGCGTTCCCTCCAGATTGAGCGCGAGCTTGGCTAGCTTGCCAGACGGACCGATCGTCACGTTGCCCTCGGCGTGATACGCGTCGGCGCTGCCTTTTGCCGCGAGACGCCCTTCACTGTCGAGCGCCTGGCCGATCAAGTCAGCCGGCAATTCCACGCCCCTCCAGTCGATGGCCAGATCCGCACTCAGCGGATGCACGTTGAGCTGGACGGTACCAGCGGCGTGGACTATGCCTTTGATCTGCGGCGAAGCGATTTGCAGCTGCTGCAAAGTCAGTTGTTTGAAATCCTGGTCGAGGATGGCCCGCATGGGCAGCAGCAGCACGCGATAGGCGTTGAGATCGAGCTGGCCGCTAAGCGTGCCGCCTTGCTGGTCGCCACTCCCTTGCAGGTCTGCGCCCATGCGCGCGATCGAAGTGCTGCCGAGCAGGGGCCTGGGATCGAAGGGCGGTACTTCGAGTTTGCTGGTCCAGGCGTTGTTCCTGTTCTGATCCAGTTCGAGCTGCCAGTGCGCCTTCATGGGCCGGGTCAGGCTGAGCCGGGATCGCGCATGGCGGCCATCGCCTTGCGCGTCCAACGTGCCGACGTATTCGTTCTCGCCAATTTTCCATACGACATCCGCATGGCCCTTGCCGCGATAGCGGCGGCCGGTGCCGAGCTGTCCGACAAGGTCGACGTGTCCTGCGGGCGCACGCAGGGCCAGCTTGCCTACCTCGATACCGCCGTTGGTCCAGCTGCCGGAAAGATCAAGCTGGTCGGCAGCAAACAAGGGCTTGCCATCCCGCTTGATCGTCACCGGGCCGACGTGCATGCGATCCAGCGTCAGCGCGATGGGCGGTTTCAGTGAGAACGGGCCGGATGACGAAGTGTTTTCCTGCGCGGCGGGCAATGCAACATCCACGCGCTCCACACGGAGGTCAAGCACATGCACATGCCGGTAGAGCAGGGTGTTGATATTCCAATCCAGATGCGTGCCTGTGATGAGAACGTCAGTGCCCTTGCCATCGTCGTAGCTCAGCCGCGAGATATCGATGGGGCCGATCAGGCGGCCTTCTGCCTGCTGCGCCTGCAGCGCACCGTGAGTAAAGCTCTGTGCTCGCGACAATGCGAAGCGCAAACCGGAACCGGTGCATAGCAGCCAGCCCAGGCCGCTCGATGCAAGAACCACGACCGAGACCAGCACAATGCCCGTAATGCGCAGCCAGCGGCGGCGAAGACGAGGTGCGGCTTGTGCTGCATTCATGCCATTCGCCTCACAGATCCGGTCCGATCACGAGGTGCAATTCCACGCCGTGGCGTTGGGCATCGTTGATGGGCGTGCCGACGTCCACGCGAATCATGCCGACGGGTGAACGCCAGCGTACGCCGATACCGGTGCCGATTTTGGGATGTACGCGGGTACCGCTGAAGGCATTGCCGGCATCGACGAAACTGGCGATGCCCCAGCGCGGTGTGAAGTAGTGCTCCAGGGTGGCGCTGCCGATCACCAGGTTGTCGCCGCCGATCACTCGGCCGTAGCTGTTCTTGGGGCCGATGGCCTGATACGTGTAGCCGCGAATCGATTGATCGCCGCCGGCGAAGAAGCGCAACTGCGGCGGCAGGGCCTCGAAATGGTTGGTCCATACGTGCCCAAGGTCTCCGCGCAGGATCAGGCGATTGCTGCGCCAGAATCCGCGTATCCATTTTCCGCTGGCGGTCAGCTCGCTGAAGCGTGCGGTGGAAAACAGGTCTCCAGCCGTGCTGCGCATGTCCAAATTCAGCGACCAGCCGCGGTGCACGAAGTCGAGGTTGTCCGCCACCTTCCGGCTCAACGAGCCTTCCGCGTAAATCAGAGTGCTGCGACCATGCTCCACGCCCGGCGTGCTTTCCGGTTCATCCGAACGCTTGCCGACGTCGAACGTGCCCGTCAGCGCATGCACGCCCACGGTGCGCACCCATTCGTGCCACAGCTCGCTTTCGTTGGCGACCAGCTCAAGCGTGCGCGACTGCGAGGTCACGGTATTCGCATCGCGGAAATTTACGCCGAAATTGACGCTACGCTGATTGTCGCCGGGCAACGGAATGGTGTATTGGCTGGAGAGTGTTTTCAGCCTCTGCGCCAGCACGATGTCGTTCTTCCACTTATGGCCGTAGCTGTTCACCCAGCGGTATTCCAAGCCGCCGCGTATGCCGATACCGGTATCGGTACCCACGAACAGGCCGCTGGTGTAGATCCTGCGCTTGGCGGGCGCCAACTGCACCTTGACGTCGACCACACCGTCCTGGGCGGTGGGGATTTCGGGCATTACGTTGACCACCGAGAAATAGTCGGCGTTATTCAAGGCCTGCTGCAGGCCGAGCAATTGGTTCTGGTCGAAGTAGTCGCCGGGCTTGAAGGGAACATAGCGCTGCAGGAAGTCTGGCTGGAACTGCGAGCCTTCGAAGCGCACCGCGCCGTAGCGGTAACGGCGGCCCACATCCCAGGCCAGATGGATGGCCGCGCTGTGCTCGCCCCGATTCACCTCGACGCGGCGCACAGTGAGCTTCGCATCAAGATAGCCGTTGGCGGCCAGGGCGTTGTTCAAGGCATCGCGAGCGGAGTCGTAGGCAGCGTCATCCAGGCGTTGATCCTTGAGTTTTTCAATGCCGCGGCGCGCGGCGCGGATGGGGCGCAGTGCGGCGGCGGCGGGATCTAGCCGAAGATCGATGGACGTAACCTTCACCGGTTGGCCGGGGGCGATGTGCAGGGTAACGCGCCAGTCCTTGCCGGACTGTCCGATTTTGCCGGTGACGTGCGCATCGTAGTAGCCGTACGGCCGTAGCGCGTTGCCGACTTCCGCGTCGGCACGGTCGTAGAGACGGTGCACCTGTGCTTCGCTCACTTCGCGTGCGGCATATTGCGAAAGACCTACGCCTGCGACGACGGCAGCCTTGAGCGGATCATCCACGCCATCCACGACGAGCTGCACCCCGGCATGGCTCAGAGCGGGAACCATCAGCAGCGGGAGCAGGCTCAGGTAGCGGCGGATCCGGCGCATCCGTCAGGGTTCCATCCTCGGCTGGGCATCGCAAGTGCAGAAGCGTAGGCTGGGATGGTAATCCCAGCATCGTGAAGCCGAGTAAAGCTGGGATGCCCATCCCAGCCTACCCATTAGCCGGCCTTATCGCCTGAACGGTGTGCAATCCATGCGCCCACCAACGCCGAAAAATACGGAATCGACTGCGCGGCCAGGATGAATATCCACAGCTGGCCCTCCGTGAAGTGCGCCGCGGTGCTCTTAGCCATGCCAATGACGCACAGCAGGAGCGCGATGAACATCAGCATTTCCTCGCGTACTGGCGTGAAGGCGGCGAAGTTGCTGCCACCGAGGCGGCGGCTCTTGGCGGTGACCACGAACGAGGTCTTCTTGCGCGTAAGGCCATGCAGGATGCCGCGCGCGATGGCGTGGCTCAAGCTCATGCTGGCCAGCGAGGCCATGATGGTGTCGTACCAACTGCAAGGCACGCGCACACGGTACAGCACCACGCCGAAGATCGCCTTGGCAAAGAAGAAGCCGATCACCGGAATCAGGAACAGCTGCATCGGCAGGCTGAAGAATTGCGGCAGGCCCACCATGCCTGCGGTCCAGAAGATCGCCATCAGCGTAAAGAGCAGGTGCAGCGCGTCGGCAAACCAGCTGAACCAGCCGGTGAGGAAGTGGAAGCGCTGGCCGCTGGAGAGCGGGCCTTTCCTGGTCATCCAGCTCCAGCGGCCTTTCAGGATCTGCATCGCGCCGAAGGCCCAGCGGTAGCGCTGGCTCTTGTAGGCCTTGAAGTCGGCAGGCGTGAGGCCCTTGCCCATCAGTTCGTCAACATAGACCAGGTCGTAGCCGGCATGCATCAAGCGCAGGCCGAGTTCGGCGTCTTCGCAGATGGTCCATTCCGACCAGCCGCCGGTGCCTTCCAGCGCCGAGCGGCGCACCATGGTCATGGTGCCGTGCTGGATGATCGCGTTGCGCTCGTTGCGGTGATGCATGCCGATGCGGAAGAAACCGTCGTATTCCCACGCGGTCATGCGGCGGAAGCGATTGTGCTCGAAGTCGCGATGGGCTTGCGGGCATTGCACCACCGCCACTTTCGGATCGTGGAAATAGCCGGTGAGCGTGCTGAGCCAGTCCTTGCGCACCACATAGTCGGCATCGATCACCGCCACCACGTCGGCCTTCGGGCTGGTTTCCTTCAGGCCGAAGTTCAGCGCACCGGCCTTGAAGCCGGGCCACGGCTCCAGGTGGAAGAAGCGGAATTTCGATCCCAGCTTCTCGCAGTATTCCTGCACCGGCTTCCAGATCGCCGGGTCCTTGGTGTTGTTGTCGATCACCAGCACTTCGAAGTTTTCATACTCAAGCGCGGCGAGCGAATCGAGCGTGACGATGACCATCTCCGGCGGCTCGTTGTAGCAAGCCAGATGGATGGAGACGAAGGGCTGCTTTTCCTGGCTGTCCGGCGGCAGCAGCTCGGCGTGGCGAATCCATCGACGCCGCCACAACACCTCCGTGAACTCGAAGCCGTTGATCAGCAGGATCGCGAGGATCGCCACCTGCGCGGGGAACAGCAGCACCAGCATGCTCCAGTCCACCCAGCTCAGGTAGAAATTGAACGGCAGCGTCACCGACCACACGATCAGGCCGCAGGCAAGCTGGATCAGCATGTCGAAGAACAGCCGGCCCATCAGCTTGAAGCGGCTGAAGCGGATGCCGAACCAGACCATCGGAAGCAGCGCCAGCAGGCTCGCAGCCAGCGCTTTCCACGGCCAGCCGGTATCTTCCGTCACCGGGCCGGTGAAGGGGAATTTCAGCTGGCGATCCGCATTGAACACGCCCCAGTAGGCGCCGGTGCGGCCTTCGCCCAGGCCTTCCTTCCACGGTTGGTCGAAGGCTTCGAAGAGATAGTAGTCGACGTTGTGGCGCTTGGCCCAGATCAGCCACTGGCGATCGAAGATGGCTTCGTCGGAAATGGACGGATAGGCGTGCTCGCGGTGGTCACCATTGGAGGGCCAGCCTATTTCGCCCACGACCACAAGCTTGTTGGGGAATCGTTGCTTGATTGCCAGGTAGGCGTCTTCGGCCTGCCTGACGGCGCCCTGGTCTTCGCCCCGGACCCGCTGGGGAGAAACGGCAACGCCGTTCCAGAACGGGAACAGGTGGATGGTGATGTAATCCACGTGATCGGCCAGTTCCGGGTACTTCAGCCAGATGTAGTCCGGCTCGGCGATCGACACCGGCTGGTGAATGTGTGCGCGTGCCCGGTCGAGGTACGTGATCATCTTGTCGACGGGCAGATCGTTGCGGAACAGCACTTCGTTGCCGATCACCACGCGCTCGATGGTGTCCGGATAGCGCCGCGACAGGGCGGTTAGCGCGTCCAGTTCCTTCTCGTTGTGCTCCAACCGGGTGTCGATCTCCGCGCCGGCCATCATCTTCAGCCCCTCTTTCTGGGCCAAGCGGAACGCCTGCGGATTCACTACCGTGGAATAGGTACGGATGCGACCCGTGTACTGATGCAGCAGCTTCAGGTCGCCAGCGATCTCATCATCGCTGGGAAAGCTCTGGTTGAACGGGTTCTGGTAGCGCTGGAACAATGATACGGAAAAGCCGCTGATCTGCCCGTGCCAGTCTTCCGGACCATGCGGGCGGTTGCCCCACCACCACAGGCCGATGTTCAACGCCGCAACCATGAGTGCCAGCAGGATGGCGGCGATGATTGAGGATGGGCCGGCTTTGGTTGGAGTGGGTCTGGCGCTCAAGAAAATCCCCGCGGTTCACCTCTCTCGAGGTATACGAAACTCACGGAGCTTAACCAATTCACGGCGGGTGGCTCAATAAATTGCGGTTGGGGTGGTCAGCCGAAGGTCAGGGGGTGCCTTCGCGCCGATACGCGGGCTGGGGCGCTGACCCCAGCATCGGCATCTATACAGTACCCGATGGTGGGGCTGCCCCGAATGCCATCACTTCAACAACGACCGCAACATCCATGCGGTCTTCTCATGCGCCTTCAGGCGGCCGGTGGCCATGTCCACGCTGCCTTCGTCGCCCGCCGCCTCGGCCGCCTTGATCACTTCGCGCGCCGTCACGGCGGCAATCTCATGGCCCGCCACCAGCTGGTTCACCATGTCTTTCCAGTCCGGTACGCCGGGTTCTTCCTGGATCGTAGTGAGCTTGCCGAACTGGCTGTAGGAGCCCGGCGCGAACACATCCAGCACGCGGATGCGCTCGGCCACTTCGTCCGCGGCCAGCCACAATTCGTTGTACTGGGTCTCGAACATGGTGTGCAGGCTGTTGAAGTGGGGGCCGGTCACGTTCCAGTGGAAGCTGTGGCTTTTCAGGTACAGCGAATAGGTGTCGGCCAGCAGCTTGGAAAGCTGCCTGGCAATGGTGTCCCGATCCTGCCGGGCAATGCCGATGCTGGTATCCATCATGCGCTCCTTTGATCTGTCGAATCTGGAGTCGAGCTTAGCCAGCCGTGCACAGACGGGGAAATGAATAATGCGGATGCCGCCGATAGATACGGGCTATCATATGCGGCTCCATGAGCGATCCGAAGCCCGATACTCCTTCCGCTTCCCCGGAAACCCGATTGCCAGCGCTGCGCAAGTCGCTGGACGCCGTCTCCAGCCGCGACTTCGGCCGGCTGCTGGGCCGCTGGCGCAGTCTGTCGCGTCGTCCGGATGCGAGGAAACTGGAAGCCCTCGCTGCCGACATTGCCGCATCGGCCCAGCGGAGGCAGCGGCGCGCGCAAAGCAAGCCGGAAATCCGCCTGGACGAATCGCTGCCGATCACTGCGCGCGCCGATGAGATCGTCAAGCTGATCCGCGACCACCAGGTGGTGGTGATCGCGGGCGAGACCGGTTCGGGCAAGACCACGCAGTTGCCCAAGCTGTGCCTGGCGGCGGGACGCGGCGAAGCCGGCATGATCGGCTGCACGCAGCCGCGCCGCCTCGCTGCGCGTTCCGTGGCCAGGCGCGTGGCAGAAGAACTGGGCACGCAACTGGGTGACAAGGTCGGCTTCCAGGTGCGCTTTACGGATCAGGTCTCAGAGCAGAGCCTGGTCAAGTTCATGACCGACGGCATCCTGTTGGCCGAAACGCAGAACGATCCGTGGCTGTCGACTTACGACACCCTCATTATCGATGAGGCGCACGAGCGTAGCCTCAATATCGATTTCCTGCTCGGCTACCTCAAGCGCCTGACCACCAAGCGGCCGGAGCTGAAGATCATCGTCACCTCCGCCACCATCGACACCGCACGTTTCGCCGAGCACTTCGGCGATGCGCCGGTGGTCTCGGTGGAAGGGCGCACCTATCCGGTGGAGGTGCGCTGGCGTTCCGGGGAGGAGGTCGCTGCGCGCCGCAATCAGCGCAACGCAGATTTGCAGCAGGGCAGCGCGGAACATATCGCCGCCGTGCTGGACGAAATCACCCACGACGACCCGCGTGGCGACGTGCTGGTGTTCATGCCCGGCGAACGCGAAATACGCGATGCGCATCTGTTGCTGTCTCGGCGGCAATACCGTGAAACGGAAATCCTGCCGCTGTACGCACGCTTGTCCGCGCACGACCAGGATCGCGTGTTCAAGCCCGGGCCAAAGCGGCGCGTGGTGCTGGCCACCAATGTGGCGGAAACTTCGCTGACCGTGCCCCGCATACGCTATGTGGTAGACACCGGCAGTGCGCGCGTAAAACGCTACAGCCAGCGCAGCCAGCTCGAACGCCTGCACGTGGAGCCCATTTCGCAGGCCGCAGCCGACCAGCGTAAAGGCCGTTGCGGCCGCGTTGGCCCCGGCATCTGCTATCGCTTGTATGACGAAGGCGATTACGCATCGCGCGCCGCCTATACCGACCCCGAATTGCTGCGTTCTTCGCTCGCGAACGTGATCCTGCGCATGCTGTCGCTGCAGCTGGGCGAGGTGGACGAATTTCCGTTCCTCGAAGCGCCCGACGTCCGCGTGGTGGCGGATGGCTACCGGCGCCTTGCCGAGATCGGCGCGATTGACGAGCAGCGGCAGCTGTCCAGCACCGGGCGCACCTTGTCCCGCCTGCCGATCGATGTGCAGCTCGCGCGTATGCTGGTCGAGGCACACAAGCTCGGCAGCCTGCGCGAGTTGCTGGTGCTGGTGGCTTTCCTCAGCATCCAGGATCCGCGCGAGCGCCCCGCTGATGCACGCCAGCAGGCGGATGCGGCGCATGCGGCTTTCGCCGATCCCAAGTCGGATTTCATCGGTGTGCTTAACCTGTGGCGCGAATACGACAGTGCGCACGGGGAACTGACTCAGTCGAAATTGCGCGACTGGTGTTCGCGGCACTTCCTGAGCTTCCTGCGCATGCGTGAGTGGCGTGAGCTGCATCGCCAGCTGTTGCTGGTGGCGCAAGAAATCTGGGGAACCGGGAACAGGGAGCGAGAGTCGGGCAAGAGCGCCCAGTCCCATGCCGAGCGGCCCGAACCCGGCGACAAGAGCAGGAATACAGGAGAGACCAAGGATCCCCGGTCCCCGTTTCCCGACCATCAATACGAGGCCATCCACCGCAGCCTGCTCGCCGGTCTTCCCACCCAGGTCGGGAGCAAGGACGAAAAGGGCATCTACCGCGGCACGCGTGAGCGCCGTTTCCAGGTGTTCCCTGGCTCCGCCCTAGCCAAGACGCCGCCCAACTGGATCTTTGCCGCGCAAATCCTGGATATCGGCGGTCGCGTATGGGGCATGATGTGCGCGCGCGTCGAGCCGCTGTGGATCGAGCAGCAGGCCGCGCATCTCCTGCGCAGCAGCTGCCGCGACGCTCACTGGTCGCGCAAGCGCGGGACCGTGGTGGCGTACGAACAGGTGAGCTTGTTCGGGCTTGTACTGGTCGAGCGCCGGCCGGTGACTTTCCAGCAACAAGATCCTGCGCTCGCCCATGAGATATTCCTGCGTGAAGCACTTGCTCGTTGCGACATCCAGGCGCGCGCGGATTTTGTGCGCGCCAATCAACGAGTACTTGAAGACGCCCGCGGTGTCGAAGCACGCCAGCGCCGCGAAGGCCTGATCCGCCACGAAGACGAACTGGTGGATTTTTTCCGCGGCAAGCTGGCGCAAGAGATCGCCAACAGCCGTGCGCTGGATGCCTGGTATCGCAGCGCGCGTCCTACGGAGCAGGCAGCGCTGCGCTGGTCGATCGATGACGTCATGGCTGCTGGTGCGGGCCTGGACCCGAGGGCGTTTCCTGCCGCGCTGGAGCTGCCGCCGCAGCGTTACCGCCTGGAATATCGCTTTGTGCCAGGTGATGAAGCTGACGGCGTCACGCTGCATCTGCCGCTAGCGATGCTCAACGCATTGCCGGCCGCTCGCTGCGAATGGCTGGTGCCTGGCCTGCTGGGCGACAAGGTGGCCGAGTTGATCCGCGGTTTGCCCAAGGCACTGCGCCGCAACTTCGTACCGGCGCCGGATTTCGCGCGTGCCTTCGTGGAGGCGGAAGCACCGAGGGATGAACCGCTGGCCAAGGTGCTTGCTGGTTTCCTGCGCCGTGCGACAGGCGTGGAGGTTGAGGCGGGCGATTTCGTGCAGATCGAACTTGCGCCACATTTTGCGATGCGTTTCCGCTTGCACGATGAGAACGGACGAACGCTTGCCACAGGGCGCGAGCTGGCAGGCTTGCGCAACCAGTGGGAGGGGCCGGCACGCGAAGCGTTTTCGCGCAAGACCGACATTGAGCTTACGCGCGAAGACGTGACGAGCTGGGATTTCGAGGAAATCCCGCAACAAGTTCGCTCCGAAGGCGGTTTGCTGGCATTTCCAGCACTGGTCGATCTGGGCGAGGCCGTGGCGCTGCGCGTGTTCGAACGTCGGGACGAAGCGCTGGCTGCACACGTAAAGGGTGTGGAACGCCTGCTGCGCAATGCACTTGTCACTGACATCAAGCAGGCGCGTCGACGTCTGCCGATCTCCCATCCCATTTCCCTGAAATATGCGCCGCTGGGCAGCGTGGACGGCTTGCGCGAGGACTTGGTGGAAGGCGGCGTCCGTGATCTGCTTGCCACGCAAGACCTGAATGCGCGCAGCGCCACCACGTTCGAGCTGTTGCGTACGCACTTCGCACGCGAATTGTTCGCGGCAGCAGTATGCCGGCTCAAACTGGCCGAACCGATCATCGAGGCGCAAGCCGACATGAAGCCCTGGCTGCAGCCGCCGTTGATCGGATTCGCCCGCGCCAGCTACGACGATTTGCGTGAGCAGATTGATGGCTTGCTTGGGCCGGGCTTCTTGTGCGAGCTGTCGACGGTGCGGCTTGCCCACTTTCCGCGTTATCTGAAAGCGATGCGCCTGCGTGCCGAACGTCTGCGCCAGGATCCTGCCAGGGATCAGCAGCGCCTGCTGCAGGTCCTGCCGTATTGGCGCGAATGCCTCAAGCACCGCGCCGCCGGCGATGAAGGACTGGACGAATTGCGCTGGCTGATCGAGGAGTGGCGGGTGTCGCTGTTCGCACAGGAACTGAAGACGGCCGAGCCGGTGTCGGTGAAGCGACTGGCGAAAGCACTCGAAGCCCTGCGCAACTCATAGGCTGGGATGGCAGTCGTAGGCTAGGTTGCGAAACCCAGCATCGCCATGCATGCAATACGCGATGCCGGGATTAGCATCCCAGCCAACGTGCTTGCGCTATGCTCCCAACACAATGGTTCACGCTATCACCACTCCAGGGCACTTGGCGGCGTGGCAGTCACGGGCCGGCAGCTTGCCCCCCGTACTGGCCGACGCTCTGGAGCTGTGCGCGCAAAACGGCGTGAACGAGCTCGAGTGCGGCGATGTGCTGGACCTGCTTGCCATGCTCGGTTGCGATGCACATACCCAGGCGGCCGCGTTGTGGTTCGAGATCGGACGCACGCATCCGTTGGTATGGGAGCAGCGCGCAGCTTCCTTGCCGGAAGAATTGCAGCGGCTGGTCGCTGGCCAGGTGGCGGCTGAGCGGGTATGGGCACTGCATGCACAGCGGCCGCCGCAGGGCGGTTCCGAAGGCTTGCGGCGCCTGTTGCTGGCGATCATTCGTGACGTGCGTGTGGTGTTCATTCTGCTTTCGCGCCAGCTGGCGCGCATGCGCGCGGCCGCCACCCTGCCGGAAGGCGAGCGGCAGGAACTGGCGCGGCTCACCCGCGACATCCATGCACCGCTCGCCAACCGGCTCGGCATTTGGCAGCTGAAGTGGGAGCTGGAAGACCTCGCCTTTCGCTACCTGCAGCCGGACACGTACAAACGCATCGCCAAGCTGCTGGACGAACGTCGCAGCGATCGCGAACACTTCATTCGTGAGACGCTGGCCGCACTGGGCAAAGCGTTACGCACGGCGGGCATCAAGTCCGACCTGGCAGGACGTCCCAAGCACATATACTCCATCTGGAAGAAGATGCAGCGCAAAGCCGTGGAGTTCTCCGATCTCTACGATATCCGCGCCGTACGCATCCTCGTCGACAGTGTGGCCGATTGCTATGGGGCACTCGGCATCGTGCATTCCCTGTGGCCGCATCTGCCCGGCGAGTTCGACGATTACGTGGCGCGCCCCAAGAGCAATGGCTATCGCTCGTTGCATACCGCCGTGGTCGGCCCGCATGGCAAGACGCTGGAAGTGCAGATCCGCACGCACGACATGCATCGCGCCAATGAGCTGGGGGTGGCAGCGCATTGGCGTTACAAGGAAGGTGGCAGCGGCGACGCGGATTTCGAGGCGAAGATCGCCTGGATGCGCAAGCTGCTCGAGCCGCGTAGCGACGATGGCGAGCTGGCGGCAGAACTGCAGACCGAGCTGCACGAAGATCGCGTCTACGTGCTCACGCCCAGGGGCGAGGTGGTCGACTTGCCACGCGGCGCCACCGTGCTCGATTTCGCCTATCACGTGCATACCGAGGTAGGTCACCGCTGCCGCGGCGCCAAGGTCAACGGGCGCATCGTGCAGCTGACGCATCAGCCGCACAGCGGCGATCGCGTGGAAATCCTCACCGCCAAGGTGGCCGAACCGCGGCGTGACTGGCTTTCGCCGCATCATGGCTATCTGCATACCAGCCGCGCGCGTGACAAGGTGCGCGCATGGTTCCGGCGCAGTGCGCACGAAGCCAATCTCGCGGCGGGCCGCGCGTTGCTGGAGCGCGAGCTGAAACGACTGGCGCTGCCTGAGGCGGATCCGTCCAAGCTGCCAGCGTTGTTTCACTTGCAGACGCTGGACGAATTACTGGTCGCACTCGCCTTGGGCGAGATCAGCTTGGGGCAGGTGGCGCGGGTACTGCAGGAGTCGCAACAGCCATCCGAGCCGCTGCTGCCCAGCGTGCCGCTTCCGGCGACGCGTCCCACCGTGCTCGATCACAGCGCCATCACGATCGAGGGCGTGGGCAATTTGCTCACCGCGCTGGCCAAATGCTGCCAGCCGCTGCCGGGCGACCCGGTGCGCGGTTTCATCACGCGCACCAAGGGAGTTTCGGTGCATCGCGCAAACTGCGCCAGCCTGGCGCGGCTGGCGCGGCGTGACCCGGAGCGGGTGATCGAGGTGAGCTGGGGGCAGGCTGGCGCGCAGGCCTATGAGGTCACCATCCAGCTCAACGGCTACGATCGCAAGGGATTGCAGAAGGACGTGGTGGGTGTGATCAGCAACGCCAGCATCAACATCATCGCCTCCAACAGCCGGCTGTTCCCGCGTAGCGGGGAGGTGGAGATGCGGTACACCTTGCGCGTGCGGGATTTCGAGCAGCTCTCGGCCCTGCTGGATCGGCTGGCGGCGCTGCCGAATGTGGTGGAAGCGCATAGGATTGGGACAGGTTGAAACGGGGAACAGGGGGGGCAGGGAATGGAATAGGACCCGAATCAGGTCCATGGCGTTCCAAGTGAGCTGCTTACGCTATCCCCCGTTACCCGTTCTCCGCCTTCCTGAACGCAACTTTTCGCTCCCCGCGCCTGCCTTCGACGCAATGCTAAGCTGAACACCTTGATCTGCTAGCCCACGAGCCATGAGCGGAAACCGCGACTTGAACGATCCGGGCCACAACGGCAACGGCCGTACCGAACCGAAGCTGGGTAACTTGGAAGACTTGCATCGGCCACCTGCAGCCGCGCCCGATGACGGCCTGCCGAAAATCAAGGTGGAGCCCGAGTATCGCCGTGACGTATCGGCCGGCAAAAGTCCTTACAGAAAGCACAATTGGTTCCTGCCGGCACTTATCGTCGTGCTGGCGGCGGCGATCGGTGGGCTGTGGTTCAACCAGACGCGCTTGCGCAGCCTGGTGCCGCGCACCGATTTCGACGACGTGTTGCATCGTGCGCAGGTCGCCTTGCAGCAGGGGCATCTGGATGGTACCGACGGCACCAGCGCCCGCGAGCTGTTCGAGGCTGCCCGTGGGCTGGAACCCGACAACGACGCCACGCGGCAAGGCCTTAACCAGGTCGGCCGCGCGGAAATAGCACGCGCGGATGCGGCCTTGCACGCGGGCAAGATCGATGAAGCCACGCAAGCGCTGACCAACGCGCGCGAACTGCTCGGCGGCGGCAACGACGTGGATCGCCTTACGCAGGCGCTTGCCAAGGCGCAGGTATCATCCGGGCAGACGGATACCTTGATCGCGCAGGCGCAGCAGGCGTTCAGCCAGAACCGGCTGGACGGTCCGGATGGAGCGGCCGCGCTTTACCAGCGTGTGCTGGCGGCTGAACCGGATAACGCGGTCGCACGGCATGGCATGGATCAGGTCGGTGACGCGGCGGCAGCGCAAGTCCAGAAAGCGTTGAGCGCTAACGACATGGCGACGGCTTCCGCCGGCATCGATCGCCTTGCGGCCATGTTGCCCAACTACGCTCAGTTGCCGACCTTGCGTGCATCGTTGTCGGCCCTGCAAACCCAGACCAATGGCGCCCTTGCGGACGCGATCAACCAAGGGAATGATGCCTTGCGCGCGGGGCGCATTGCCGGTGACGGCAACGACACCGCGCTGGCGCATTTCAAGGCGGCGCTGGCGATCGATCCGAACAATGCACCGGCGAAAGCGGGGATTGGACAGGTTGCCCAGGCGCTGGTGGTGCAGGCCGATGCAGCCATCGATGCGGGCGATGCCGATCATGCGCGGCAACTGCTGGATGAGGCCGATGCGCTAGCTCCCGGTTCGGCGGACCTGGTCGCCGCGCGGGCACGCCTGGGACAGCCGCCGGTTCCCGCCATAGCGTCATCGTCCGCCACCAGCAACGCAAGTTCAGGTGCAAAGCCGCAGGAGATCACGCAACCGAAGGACGACACCGCGGCTTCACCGACAGTGCACCTCACGGGCGCACAGGAAGTCCAGGTCGCCGACCTGGTAAGCCGCGCCAGGCAGGCTACGTCACGCGGCAATATCATGTCGCCTCCCGGAGATTGCGCGTACGACCTCTATCGCGGCGCACTCGCCATCGACGGCAACAACCCGGGAGCATTGGCTGGCCTGCAAGCGCTGCCCGGCGAAGTGCAGCAACAATTCAACCAGGCGTTGCGAGGCGGCAGCCTGAGCAAGGCCGGTGACCTGCTCAACGCACTCGACAACCTCGAACCGGGCAACGCGGCGATCGCCATTTCGCGCCAGCGCCTGGCGTATGCATGGATCGACCAGGCCGAGCAGCAATTCGATAGCGGCGATCGCAACAACGCCGCCGTTTCACTGGCACAGGGGCGCCGGCTGCTCCCCGACGATCCGCGGGTGCGGGAACTCGCTGCGCGCATGCAGGGCAGCCGATGACGGTACTGTTGTTCGGAGGCAGCAGCCAGATCGGGCATTACCTGCTGCCGTTGCTTGCTGCCCGGGATGAGCCTGTGGTGGCGCTGAGCCGCGAGGCGCGCGCATCTGTACCAGGCGTGACCTGGCTGAACGGGCATCTGCCGGATGGCGTGCCTGCCATCGAAGACGTTTCGGCCATTTTCAGCATGGGTCCCTTGCAACGGTTCGTAAGCTGGTTGAACCAGGCTGCGTTGCTGCATGCGCCGCGCGTGATTGCATTCAGCTCGATGAGTGCCGAAAGCAAGCGCGCTTCGGAGGTGCCGGCCGAGCGGGACCTCTCGCAATTGCTTCGCGACAGCGAGGCCGCGTTGGCCGAGGCCTGCGCCAGGCACGGCAGTGCGTGGACTGTGCTGCGTCCCACGCTTGTCTATGGCGCAGGGCTGGACAAGAGCCTGACCCCGATTGCCCATCGCGCGATGCGCTTGAGAGTGTTTCCGTTGCCGGCGGGCCAGGGCATGCGTCAACCGGTGCATGCGCAGGATCTGGCCCGCGCAGCGCTCGCGGCGCTGGATAACCCGGTCGCGGCGGGCAGGATCCTCGCCATCGGTGGCGGCGAACGGCTGACGGCAGGCGAGATGTTTGCACGCGTGCGGGCCAGTTTGCCGGTGGATACCTTGCCGCTGCCGTTGCCGGCCTGGTTGTTGCGCATGGCTCGGCGCGGTGTGGGAAAGTTGCGCGGACCGCTGAGTCGCCTGGAGGCAGACCTCATCGCCGACAATACGGAGATGACGCGATTGCTGGGCATACAGCCGCGGCCGTTCCGGCCGGATGCGGAGTGCTGGGGGCGCAGGTTGGGGTAGAGCCCCAGCCCCGCCCTGCCAACCATCGCGCCATGTTGGGGCTTGCACCCCGGTATCGCTGGCGGGGAAGGTGGCGGTCAGGTGAAAACCCCTGAAATGCCCCGCCCATGCCACCAAGCAGCCTCTGATCATTCCTACGTGACCGGCATGATGTCCAATAGGCCGCAAGGTGAGGGCTCCCAGGCCAGGTGGCGTTCATCCGGCCGCCGGGTACCGGGCTCTATGATCCTTTAAGTCACGCCGATCCGACTTCCTGCCCTGGATACTGCCCCGTTGGACTTTCTTAGCCGACTTCGATCGATTGCAAGCGCCTGCTGGCCCTGGCTGCGCATTCCCTTTTGGGTCTGCACCGGCCTGTTATTCGGTTTCCTGCTGCCGTATTCGCTGATACTCAACAAGCGCGTGCAGGATCGTTTCAGCGACCTTGTGTTCGCCGTGCCGACGCGAATTTACTCGCAGCCGCTGCGGCTGGCGCTAGACGTACCGATGACGCCTGGCGCGCTGGAAGTGGAACTGACATTCGCCGGCTACGCCGATGACGGTCACGGCGACGTGCCGGGCAGCTGGGCGAAGAAGGGCAGCACGTATTACATTTCTTCGCGCGGCTACGCAGGCCCTGACGGTGGCGAATTGCCCAAGCACATTCGCGTTGCGCTGGGTGAGGGCGTGGTGCAATCGGTCACCGACCAGGGCACCGCCAAGCCGTTGAAGGAAACGCATCTCGATCCAGCGCGAATCGGCACCGTGTATGGCGTCAAGCAGGAAGATCGCAGCTACGTGCAGTTGAACGACGTGCCGCAGTTGCTGGTATCGGGCCTGCAGGCGGTGGAAGACCGCGACTTCAAACATCACATAGGGGTGGACTTCATCGCCATCCTGCGCGCGGCCTTTGCCGATTTGCGCGCCGGTCATACCGTGCAGGGGGCTTCCACGCTCACGCAGCAATTGGTGCGCAATCTGTTCCTCAATCGCGAACAGACCATGGGACGCAAGTTGAACGAAGCCTTGATGTCGATCCTGCTGGAGATGCACTACAGCAAGGCACGCATCCTTGAGGCTTACATCAACGAGGTGTTCCTCGGCCAACAGGGGAGCCAGGCGGTGCACGGCTTTGCGGCAGCATCGGAATTCTATTTCGGGCGCCGCCTGCAGTACCTGCGCCCGCAGGAAGTCGCTTTGCTGGTCGGGTTGGTGAAAGGCCCCAGCCAGCTAGATCCGCGGCGCTATCCCGACCGCGCCATGGCGCGGCGCAATCTGGTGCTGGACACGTTCGTCAGCACCGGCCTGTTGACGGAGCAACAAGCGCGTGTGGCCAAGGCCACGCCGTTGAGCGTGATCGAAGATGGCCAGCTGCCGCATAACCGCTTCCCGGCCTTCATGGAGCTGGTGCGCCAGCAGATCACCAACGACTTTGACGAAGACACCCTCAAGCAGGGCAATCTGTCGATCTTCACCACGCTCGACCCGGCCACCCAGTTGTATACGGAAGAGGCGGTCAGCACGGCGATCAGGAATCTCGGCAAGCGCGGCGACGACACGCAGGGTGCCGCGGTGGTGACCGACTCGAAAACCGGCAAGGTGCTCGCCGTGGTTGGCAGCAAGCTCGCCGATGAGCAGGGCTTCAATCGTGCGCTGGATGCACGCCGGCCCATTGGCTCCACCATCAAGCCGTTCGTGTATCTGGTCGCGCTGGCCGATCCCGGGCGCTGGAATCTCGCCGTTCAACTGGACGATTCGCCGATCAGCATGAAGCAGCCTGACGGCAGCTGGTGGACGCCGCACAACGACGACAACCAGAGCCATGGCATGGTGCCGATGGTGGACGCACTGGCGAACTCGTGGAACCTCGCCACGATTCACCTCGGCATGACGGTGGGGGTGCCCCGCATCAAGGCGTTTCTTGACTCATTCGGCTTGGCTGACGTCCAGCCCGGTCCGTCGTTGCTGATCGGCGCGCTCGACCTGGCGCCGATCCAGGTCACGCAGCTTTATCAGTACATTGCTTCGGATGGCCACGCCTTGCCGCTGTTGGCGGTAAGCGGTGTGGTCGACGGCAATGGCCGCACCATCAAGCGATACGAAGTGGAAGCGGGCAAGGGCGAATACCAGCCGGCTGTGCGCCTGGTGACCTGGGCGATGCAGCAGGTCGCCACGTATGGCACGGCGAGCTCGCTGGCCAAATCCAACCTTGCCTACCTGCATACGGCCGGCAAGACCGGCACCAGCAACGACCTGCGCGATAGCTGGTTCGCCGGTTTCACCGGCGACCGTCTGGCGGTGTTCTGGATGGGCCGCGACGACAACAAGCCCAGTCACCTGTGGGGCTCGACGGGCGCCCTGCGCGGCTGGCAGGAACTGTTCCGAAAGCTGCCTACCGTGCCGTTGTCCGCTGCACCGGGCGATGGCCTGGAAATGGCGTGGATCAACCCCGCTGACGGCCGCCGCAGCGATCCGGCGTGTTCCGGCGCCAAGCAGGTGCCGGTGATCGCGGGCAGCCTGTCGACGGATACGGAAGGGTGTTTCTGGCAAAAGATCGGTAATCTGTTCGGCTCCGGCGAGAGCGCTGCACAGCCTTCCGCCGGATCGCCCACGACTGCTCAGTAGACTGAAGACCCATGCCGTATCGTTCCTTCCGCCTCCGTCATCCCCTTGCCCCCGCTGCGCTGGCGGGCCTGTTGCTCACCGCCTGCGCGCAGCCCGCGCCCGAGGCGCCCAAGCCGCCACCCGGAAAATCCAACGCCTTGATGGTGGACGAGATCCGCGCCGCCGGCGAGCGGGACAAGTCGGTCATCAACGTGCATCCGCTGGTCGATCCGGGCATCGTCGCATTGCAGGACGCCGCTCGACAGGACGAGCGCAGCGGCCAGTACCAAGCGGCGGCCACGAAGCTCGACATGGCCCTGAAACGCAGCCCCGAAGCGCCGGATGTGCTGCAGGATCGCGCCGAGGTCGCCATCTACATGGGCGACTTCCAGTTGGCTGAAAAACTGGCGCACCAGTCTTGGGCGCTGGGCTCCAAGCAAGGCCCGCTGTGCGCACGCAACTGGCAGACCATCGTGGAGATTCGCCTGCAAGTGCATGACCAGACTGGTGCGGCTTCGGCGAGCAAGTGGGTGGGGGAATGCCGCGAGACGGGTGTTCAGCGGCTTTGATGCGGTGACTGTTCTGCTGTCCTTCGGGGAAGGGATCAGAACATCCCTGGCAGAACAGCCCGTTCGAGTATCCCTACGTGGCGCCCATGCTGGAGTGCTTTGCCGCGCGCCGCTACAACTTGCGCGATTTGGCGCGCCGGGCGATAACACCGCACGCGTGCGCATGTGCGAAACAATGCTCGAGCAAAACCACTCATGTCGGTATAGCAGCCACGGCCGAAGGCAGCTACGCGTTCGAACGCCTGGACCATCAGCAAGACACCAATCTCGATTCCACTCCTTCCTCGCGCGGCGCCGAATTCGAATTGCTGTTCCCCATCAGCGTGAGAGGGCGTGGCGACGCAGCACGCTCGCGCGGCGCGATGCGAGCCATCGAAGCTGAAGGTATCGGTCGGATAGTGGAAGTCGCTGGCGCCGTGCCGTAGTACGGCAAGGTTTCTCCGGCGGCGCGCCTGCGCGATACTGTCCCGATGACCGACCCCGACGACATCGGCGCATTGCTCGGCGCCGACGGCCCGTTTGCCCGCGAATTGCCGAACTTCGCCCCACGCCCTGCACAGCAGGAGATGGCGCGCGCAGTGCAACATGCGATTGCCGAATGCGAAACCCTGATTGCGGAAGCTGGCACCGGTACCGGCAAGACTTACGCGTACCTGGTGCCTGCGATGCTGTCGGGCGAGCGCGTGATCGTATCCACCGGCACCAAGGCGCTGCAGGATCAGCTGTTCTTTCGGGATATCCCCAAGGTGCGCTCAGTGCTGGGGGCGCGTCTGAAGACCGCATTATTGAAGGGGCGTGCGAACTACCTGTGCTTGTACCGCCTTGACCAGACGGTGCGTGAAGGCTCGGCCATGGATCGCAACCAGGCGGCGCAGCTGGCTGCGATCCGTGCGTGGTCCGCGCGCACTCGACGCGGCGATCGCATGGAGTTGGCCGAGGTGCCGGAGGATTCGCCGCTCTGGCTGCGAGTGACCTCCACACCGGAAAATTGCCTGGGCGTGGAATGTCCGTTCTACGAGGATTGCCACGTGATCAGCGCGCGCCGTGAAGCGCAGGAAGCGGACCTGGTGGTGGTCAATCACCACTTGCTGTTCGCTGACCTGGCCTTGAAGCAGGAAGGTTTCGGCGAAATCCTGCCCGGCGCGCAGGCTTTCATTCTGGACGAGGCGCATCAGGTCCCCGAGCTTGCCGGACAGTTCTTTTCGCAAAGCGTCAGCGCGCGCCAGCTTACCGAACTGTCCCAGGACGCCTTGGCCGAATGCCATGGCGTCACCGGTGCGATCGGATCGGTGCTGGAGCCGGTCGAGGCCTTGCAGGAAGCCGTACGCAAGTTCCGGCTGACGATCGATCCGCTGCCAGTGCGCGGCCCGTTCCATGAATTGCTCAAGCGTGACGGCGTGCCGGATGCGTTGCGTGAAATGGGCGAAGTGCTGGCTGCTCTGGCCGATGCACTGGCGTCACAGGCCGAACGCTCGCGCGGGCTGATGAACGTGCACGAACGCGCGCTGCATCTGAGCGAGCGCCTGGATCGCATCACGGAAGCCGGCTCCGAGCAGGACGTGCGCTGGTACGAGTCGTTTCCACGCGGCTTCGCCTTGCATGCTACGCCGCTGGACCTGGCGGCGCCGTTGCGCGCGATGCGCGAGCGCACGCATGCGGCATGGATTCACACGTCGGCAACGCTGTCGGTGGCGGGGCAGTTCGATCATTTCGCGCGTCAGCTTGGCCTGGACGATCCGCAGACTTTGAGCCTGGAAAGTCCTTTCGACTACGCGCGGCAGGCTTTGTGTTACCTGCCGGACGGTTTGCCCGATCCGGCCATGCGCGATTACCCCGATCGCGTGATCGATGCCACACTGCCGGTGCTGCAGGCTTCCAACGGCCGCGCCTTCCTGTTGTTTACTTCACACCGCGCCTTACGTCGTGCCGCCGATCTGCTTGCCGACCGCGTGCCATGGCCTTTGTTCGTGCAAGGCACTGCGCCACGGCATCAATTGCTCGAGGAATTTCGCGCCAGCGGCCATGGCGTGCTGCTTGGGGCGGCCAGTTTCTGGGAAGGCGTGGACGTGGCCGGCGAAGCGCTGTCGGTGGTGATGATCGACAAGCTGCCGTTCGCCGCACCGGACGATCCGGTCCTGCAAGCGCGCCTGGAGGCACTGGAGCAGGCGGGCATCAATCCTTTCATGGGCTGGCAGGTGCCATCGGCGGTGATTGCGCTCAAGCAGGGCGTAGGGCGCTTGATTCGCGACATTTACGATCGCGGCGTGTTGGTGCTGTGCGATCCGCGGCTGACCACCAAGGGCTACGGCAAGCTGTTTCTCAATAGTTTGCCGGCAATGCCCCGTACGCGTGATATAGCCGACGTGCAGCGTTTCTTCGAGTTAGCCAATTAGCCGCGTAGGCTGGGAGGACAATCCTCGCATCGCGCAGGTTGGACGCATGGCAATGCTGGGTTTTGCAACGTAAGCCTACGATTGCGTGGATCCAGGACTTCCGCCCCAGCCTCAGACTTCGCTGTAAGGGTTGCTCTCCCCCGCATGCTGCTAGAGTCTTGGTGCTGCATACGTATTCAGGGGGACAAGACCAGCACGCGTGCGCAGAATCGTCCTCCACCAGTACCATCATGCGGGGAGCGTGATCACATGCACATGAACACGGGCAATGCGAGCGTGGCGCAGGGGGAAGAGGCGCGCACCACCGCCAGGGTCGTGCTGATTGCGGCGGCGGCGGCGATCGGCGGATTTCTGTTCGGCTTCGACACGGCGGTCATCAACGGTGCGGTTGATGCGGTGCGGCATGGATTTGGCCTGAGCGCCGGCCGGATCGGCATCGCGGTTTCCTGCGCGCTGCTGGGTTCCGCGCTGGGTGCGTGGTATGCGGGTCCGTTGGCGGATCGCCTGGGCCGTGTGCGCACGATGCAGGTGGCCGCATTGTTCCTGGTGCTCTGTGCAGTTGGCTCGGGACTGGTCCGCGGCGTGTGGGATCTCATGTTCTGGCGCGTGATCGGTGGCATCGGCGTAGGCGTCGCTTCGGTCATCGCACCGGCTTATATCGCCGAGGTGTCGCCGGCAAACGTGCGCGGGCGCCTCGGTTCCATGCAGCAACTCGCCATCGTGCTCGGCATCTTCGTGGCATTGCTCAGTGACGCGTGGCTGGCGAGCACGGCCGGCGGCGCTGCACAGAAACTCTGGTTTGGCCTGGAGGCCTGGCGCTGGATGTTTCTGGTCGCCATGGTGCCGGCGCTGATCTACGGCGTATTGGTGCTGGGCGTGCCGGAGTCGCCTCGCTATCTTGTCGCGCGGGGGCGTCCCGCTGAAGCGCGCGTGGTGCTGGCGAAGGTGCTTGATCTGCATAGCGATCAAGCGCTGGATGCCAAGATCAACGACATTGCACATAGCCTGAAGGTGGAATATCGACCCACCCTGAAAGACTTGCAAGGTTCGCGCTGCGGACTGCTGCCAATCGTGTGGGTGGGTATCCTGCTATCGGTATTCCAGCAGTTCGTCGGCATCAACGTGATCTTCTATTACTCCTCGACACTGTGGCATTCGGTGGGCTTCAGTGAGGCGGATTCGTTTTCGATCACGGTGTTCACCTCGGTCGTCAACGTGTTGGTAACCCTGGTGGCGATTGCGCTGGTCGACAAGATCGGGCGCAAGCCGTTGCTGTTGATTGGCTCGGCCGGCATGGCTGTCACGTTGGGCTTGATGGCATGGTGCTTCTCGCAAGCAACCGGCAGCGGTGCTTCGCTGAGCCTGGCGGCACCATGGGGAATGATTGCGCTGGTTGCCGCGAATCTTTATGTGGTGTGCTTCGGCCTGAGCTGGGGGCCGATGGTATGGGTGCTGCTGGGCGAGATGTTCCCCAACAGTATTCGTGCGATCGCGCTGGCCGTGGCGGCAGCGGCGCAGTGGGTGGCCAATTTCATCATTACCAGCACCTTCCCGTGGCTGGCTCAGGTTGGCCTCACGTTTGCGTATGGCTTGTATGCATTGTTCGCCTTCGCCTCCTTGTTGTTCGTGCTGCGTGCAGTGCGCGAAACACGCGGCATCGAGCTGGAAGACATGCAGGCCTGATACCTGCGCGCCGGCATGCGCTCATGCCGGTGCGTTTCATATGTTTCAATCGATAATCGCGCCGCGTACCTGCAACGCCGGCATTTTTCGATCATTGCAACCGCTTCCCTCCGATTGCTGAGCAGCGCATTCGGACTGTTCACGCGCACGTCACCGGCGTAAGTGCACATGTGCGTCCTGCCATGCGCAGCGTAAGCGCACGCGCAAGGGGACACATTCAGTCTTCAGCCCTATCTGCGGAGGGTGATATGCGATGCGTTGCGATGGCAATTGCTGTGCTGATGATGTTTGCGGTAGGAGTTGCTCCAGTGGCAGCGCAGAGTCTTCCTGGCTCGCTGGTTTCGATTCCAACCTCGGATGGGTATCAATTGCAGGCTTACGTGGCGGTGCCGCAGGGCAACGGGCCGCTCCCGCTGGTGGTGATGCCTTCGAGCTGGGCGGAAAACGATGCGGAATATGTGGGCGAGGCCAATCACCTGGCCAACGATGGTTTCATCGTCATCAGTTACAGCTCGCGTGGTTTCGGTATCGGCTGCTCACTTGATCCACAGTGCGGCTACGTCGACATCGACGGTCCGCTTACCATCGGCGATGCCGGCACGGTGATCGACTGGGCGCTCAAGAACACGCCGGCCGACGCGAACGAGATCGGTATTTCCGGCATTTCGTATGGCGGCGGCACCAGCCTGCTTGCGGCGGAACACGATTCGCGGATCAAGGCCGTGGCGGCGCTGAGCAGCTGGGCGGATCTGGTGGCGTCGCTGGGTGCCAACCAGACACCGAGTTCGCAAGGGATAGGGCTGTTATCCCTGGCCAGCCATGTCGGTAAGCCGGGCATGCTGATGCAGCAGGTGAATGCGAAGGTGGATGGCCTGGATTTCATGGGCGCGGTCGACGTGATGCTGGCCGATGCCAATACGCCGGGACGTTCGGCCAGCAACGGGATAGGTATGCTCAACGCCAATCGGCCGGCTGTGCTGCTCGCCAATGCGTTCGAGGACAGCCTGTTCGTGCCGGGCCAACTGGTCGATTTCTACAATCAGCTGGCGGTGCCGAAGATGCTGCTGCTCTCCCATGGAGATCACACGACGGCCGAAATGGCTGGAGCAAGCGGTTTCCCCAATGAAATCTATGCGACGGTCAATGCCTGGTTCGAGCATTACCTCAAGGGAGTGCGCAACGGCATTGAAGCGCAGCTGCCGATCCGGCTCAAGTCACAAACCGGGGTGTGGAGCACCTACGCGGATTGGGACGCAATACAGAAGGGCTCGGTGGTCTACTCATTGACCAAGCCCACAGGGCTGTTCGGCATCCTTCCGACAGGAAGCCTGTCTACGGCAGGGAGTGGAAGCTGGCAGTACGGCATCACCGGCGGCTATCTGACGGCGGCCACGACGGGTGTGGCCCTGGTAAGCGGCGCCCTTACGGGATATCTGGACCTGCCGCCGCCGGTGGAGCTGGCGCTGGTCAATCGATCGAGCGCGGGGGTATGGACCGGGCCAATACTGGGGCAAACGCAAAACCTGATGGGCATGTCGTCGCTGCAGATCAGCGTGACGCCAAGCACCAGCCAGCTCACCCTGATCGCGTATCTCTACAGTGTCGACCCGATCACTGGCATGGGGCAGTTGATTACGTGGAAACCCTATACGCTGCTCGATGCGGCAGTCGGCCGGCCCCAGACGGTCAGCATGAAGCTGGAGGCAACCGACTGGGAGATCCCCGCGGGCCATCGATTGGCCCTGGTCATCGACACCAGTGATATCCGTTATGCCGGTGCGACCCCGCCAGGGAGCGCGGTGACCTTCAGTTCTTCGGCAGCGATGCCGTCGACGTTGACGGTGTCGTTGCACTGAATGAGCGGCACAGGCTGGGTTGTAAACCCAGCATCGCAATGCATGCGTGGATGGCAATGCTGGGATTGCCATCCCAGCCTACGATGGTCATCCCTGCCTATGGCTGTAGGCATGTACTTCGTCCACCAACACCTTCACATGCTCCGGATCGACCTCGGGCGTAATGCCGTGGCCGAGGTTGAAGATGTGTCCTGGATGATTGCCGTAGCTGTCGAGCACACGCCGTACCTCGCGGCGGATCACTTCAGGGCTGGCGCGCAGTACCGCCGGATCGAGATTGCCTTGCAGCGCGACCTTGCCATTCACGGCCTGACGTGCGTCGGCGAGATCGATGGTCCAGTCCACGCCTAGCGCTGCGCAACCGATCTGCGCCATCTCGGCCAGATGCGCATTCGCGCCCTTGGAGAACAGGATCAACGGCACGTTGCGTGCCTGGACATCGGCCTTGAGTCCGTCGACGATCTGCGCCAGGTAGCGCAATGAAAATTCGCGAAACGCGACCGGGCCAAGCATGCCGCCCCAGGTATCGAAGATCATCAGCGCCTGGGCGCCGGCGGCAACCTGGGCGCCGAGATAGGCGATGACCGAGCGCGCCAGCGTATCGAGCAGCTTGTGCGCGAGCGCGGGCTCGTTCCAGCACATCGCCTTGGCGCTGGCAAAATCGCGCGACCCCTTGCCTTCCACCATGTAGCAGGCCAGTGTCCAGGGGCTGCCGGAGAAGCCGATCAGCGGCGCGCGGCCCGCCAGCTCGCCGCGAATCAGCCGCACGGCGTCCATCACGTAGCGCAACTCGCTTTCCATGTCCGGCACACCTAGCCGTTCTACGTCGGCGCGTGTACGTACCGGATGGGCGAACTGCGGGCCTTCGCCTTGCGCAAAGGACAGGCCCAGGCCCATCGCATCCGGAATGGTGAGGATGTCGGAGAACAGGATGGCCGCATCCAGTGCGTAGCGTTCCAGCGGCTGCAGCGTGACTTCGCAGGCCAGTTCCGGGTTGGTGGCCAGTGCCATGAAACTGCCGGCCTTGGCGCGCGTGGCGCGATATTCGGGCAGATAGCGGCCGGCCTGGCGCATCACCCATACGGGCGTGGTATCAACAGGTTCGCGGCGCAGGGCGCGCAGCAGGCGATCGTTCTTCAGGGTATCGGGCATGCTTTTTTTACCGGCGTCCGTAGGGGCCATCCACTCCTTGGGCAAAGACCACGCGATAGCCGCGCTTGAGCTGGGCGTCACGCACTTTTTCGAAGGCGGCAATCGCTTCATCGCGTTCCAGGTACTGGTCGCGCTTGAGCGTGGCGCGGCCGCCCTGGGTGCCTGACTCGCGGTAGAGCGTCCAGCCGCCCAGCAGGTCCTGCTCCAGCACGATCTGGACATAGCGCGGCGGTTCGGCCGAGGCTGGCATGGTTTGCAGATAAAGGCGCATGACGTCCCTGAATGACGTTACGGCTACAAGGCCGCTAAGCCAGGTATTTTAGCAGGCTGTTGAGAAACAGCCTGCTGGAGCAGGCCACGGATGGCCTGCGTTGAGAAAGTGCAGGAAAGCACTTTTTCAACATCCTGTTAGGACGGGCTGGGCCTAGGTAGCGAGGGGACGCCCAGGCAGCTCTCGCTCGCGCAAGGGGCGGAACGCGGCTGCTTTCACGCATTGGTGCAGGCCTCACGCAACACCGCCAGCACCTCTGCTTCGTTGATTCCGGACACGATTTGCGCCTGCCCGATGCCGCGCCATAGGATCAGGCGCGACGTGCCGGCGGTGTTCTTCTTGTCCAGTCGCATCAGAGCCAGCAATTGCTCCGGATCGAAGCCGGCCGGAACGCCGACCGGCAGGCCAATGGCCTTGAGCAAGCGCTCAAGGCGCAGCGTGTCGGCTTGCGTGCTCATGCCCAGGCGCTCGGATAGCCGGCCCGCCAACAGCATGCCCACGGCCACCCCTTCACCGTGCAGCAAGGCAGTGTATTGGCCCGCCGTTTCCAGCGCATGGCCGAAGGTATGGCCCAGATTGAGCAGGGCGCGCTCACCCTGCTCGGTTTCATCGCGAGCTACTACCCCTGCCTTGTAGCGCAGCTTGGTGGCGATGGCTTGTACGAGCGCAGTTTCCTCGCGCGCAGCGAGCGCATCGGCATGCTGTTCCAGCCAGGCGAAGAAGCCGGCGTCGCCGATGGCCGCGCCCTTGATCACTTCAGCCATGCCGGCTCGGTATTCGCGCGCGGGCAGGCTGTCCAGGGTGCCGATATCGGCTACCACCGCACGCGGCTGATGGAACGCGCCGACCAGGTTCTTGCCGGCGGCAAGGTTGACGCCGGTCTTGCCACCCACCGAGGAGTCCACCATTGACAGCAGGGTGGTCGGCATCTGGATGAAGTCGATGCCGCGCATCCAGCAGGCAGCGGTGAAGCCGGCAAGGTCGCCCACCACGCCGCCGCCAAGCGCAATGACGCAGGCGTCACGGGTGGCGCTAAGCGTGGCCAATGCTTCCAGCGCAAGCCCGACATTGGCAAAGCTCTTATGCGCTTCACCGTCCTCAAGCAGAAACGAAGACCAGCGCAAGCCGTCGAGGCCGCGCGAGACGCGTTCCAGATACAGCGGCGCGACGGTGCGATTGCTGATCACCAGTGCATGCCTGCCGCGCAGCACGGCTTGCCAGCGTGCGTGATCGTCCAGTAGGCCGCGGCCAATCCAGACCGGATAGCTGCGCTCGCCTAGCGTGACTTGAATGGTTTCCTGGGGTGTGGAGTTCATCATGCAGCTTGCCGATTCCAGTGCCGATCGATCAGGGCGATGCAGCGTTCGCATGCCGCAGCAACGCCTTCGTTTTCCGTGCCCGGCGGAATGACCAGTTCGGCGATTTCTGCATAGAGCGAGGTGCGTGCGGCCGCCATTGCTTCCAACTTCCGGTGACGATCGGCGTCCGCCAGCAGCGGCCGCGACGTGTCGAGCGCCAGCCGCTGCAATTGCAGCGTTACTGTGGCCTGCAGCCATACCACATAACCGCGTTCGGCCAGAGTGCGGCGATTGGCCGGGTCGAGTACCGCGCCGGCACCGCAGGCCAGCAGCACGCCGTGGTGGCCGCTGCACTCCTCCAGCATCATGCGCTCTCGCTGGCGAAAGCCAGCCTCGCCTTCGATGTCGAAGATGGTGCTGATGGAAACACCGGTGGTGCGTTCGATTTCCTGGTCGAGATCGAGAAACGGCAGCCCAAAGCGTGCCGAGAGCTGCCGGCCGATCGAAGTCTTGCCTGCGCCGGTAGGGCCGATCAGGAACAGGTTGCACGATGGATTCATGGGTGCATAGTAGCAGGCTGTTTAGATCGCCCCGAGGTATCTGGATGTCCGAACGGATCTTGATTGCCGGCTGCGGCGACCTGGGCCAACGCGTGGCGCGCCTGCTGCTGGCGCGGGGCGATGAGGTGTATGCACTGCGCCGCCATCCACCCAACCGGGACGACAGCCTTCGCTGGCTGGCGGCGGACTTGGCTAGTCCGGAAACGCTTGCCAGCTTGCCCACAGGGATCACGCAGCTGATTTTCGTGCCGGCCCCGGATGCGCGCCAACCGGACATTTACCGGGCCGTTTTCCTTTCCGGTCTACGCAATGTGCTCGACGCCCTGGATAACGCATCGTTGCAACGCGTGCTGTTCGTGTCTTCGAGTGCCGTCTACGGCGAACATGGTGATGAGTGGGTGGACGAAGCTACGCGACCTGCGCCGCCGGGCTTCAATGGACAGGTGCTGCTGGATGCCGAGCGGGCATTGTCGAAGCATCCGGTGGATTCGATCGTCTTGCGCCTCGCCGGACTCTATGGGCCAGGACGCCTGCAGCTGATAGACCGCTTGCGCGCCGGACGGGTCAATGCACCGCGCCAGCAAAAACACTGGGCCAATCGCATCCACGTCGAGGATGCCGCCGCAGCGATCGTGCACCTGCTTGGCTTGCGCGAACACCAATCGCTGTATGTCGGCGTCGACGATACGCCGCTGCCGCTGGATGTTCTTTACGATGCACTGGCCGCATTGGCGGGTGCGCCGCCTGCGTCCGCCGGGCCGGCGCCTGCAGGCATAGGCAGCAAGCGGCTCAGCAACGCGCGGCTGAAGGCCAGCGGTTTTCGTTTACGCTGGCCGGATTCGCGCATTGGGTACGCCGCATTGCTGCAGCACGCGACTTCGGCCGGCTAGCTTGCGTCAAGACTGCGGGATGCTTGACGCGGGCAAAAGCTTCGCTTGCAGGTGCGTCTCGATGCCTTGCGAGGTGAGTTTCTCGTCGATGCCGTACTTGATGAGGTCGACATCGCGCCTGATGCTGAGCTTACGCATTGCGCTCATCTTCTGTGTGCTCACTGTCTGCTTGCAGCGCTGCAGACGATGCGCGATTTCACTGATGGTGAATCCGGATACGAAAAGCCGTACTACTTCCAGTTCGCGGATGGAAAGATGGCGGCCGCGTGATGACTGCCCGCCTTGGATGCCGTGCCGCTGCACGATCGCCTCGATGCTGGGCGAGAGATAGCGTTTGCCGGCCAGGGCTGCATACGCCGCCGTGGTGAGATATTCCAGCGGATCGGCCTTGCTTATGATGCAATTGACGCCCTGCGCCAACAGCGAGCGAATCACGTCGGCATGGCTCATCATGGTCAAGGCAACCAGGCCGACGTTCGGAAACCGTTGCCGCAGCAGCCCGAACAGCATGATGCCATCGCCATGCCTGCCGCCAGGCATGGCGTAGTCGGAGATGACGACGTCGATGGCATGCTTTTCCAGCGACTCCACCAGTCCCGTGGAACTGATGGCGGAGTCGACGATCTGGAAACTCCGCTGGCCTTGCAGTTCATACAGGAGTCCCGCCAGCGTCAGCGGGTGGTCGTCAGCGATCACCACGCGGATGGGGCTGCCGTCGGGCAAAGGCCTGTCGTGGGCAAATTTCATGGACATAAGCTGCAGAGCTCTTGAGTGCTTTTCGTTACACCGCGTATTGGCCACGGAGACATCGGCGGCGAAGCCAGGTGCGGAGCCGGGCTGCTTCGACCCGGTAGCCGGGCAAGCCGCAGGCCTGGCAGCGCGACCTGCGCCAGGAATCGCCAGTCGAAAGATTAGGGGGAGAGGAAAAGTTCGGGCAATCGCACTTTTCCGAAAATGCATCGGACGTATACGACCGGCCGGAGCTTTAGGCTCCCGCGTAACGTTTTCAACTGTGGCTGAGTCCCATCACGTGATGATGGGTGTCGTATTCCACGCAGGTGTCGGCCAGTACGGGCAATGTGGCCAGGGCATGCCTGCTGAGGCGCTCGAAATGGGCGAGAAACCGCCGCATGGCCACAGCGTCCATCGCCAGAGGGGCTCCGCGCGCCAGCAGTCCTTGCTCGGTTTCGCTGCGCCACTCGCGTATCACATCCCAGTTCGGTGCCTGCAGCACGACCAGCGCATCAAGCTTGCGCCATAGTGGCTGGTACGCGCGCAGCTGTTTGTTGACCCAGTGGCGCCAGCGACCATCCGGGTCTTCCAGGCGTTCCAGCTCGTTCACCGGGTCTTCCAGCGCGCTTTCCAGTTGCGGCCTGAGGCCGAGCGCCCAGCCTTCCATCACCACCAGGCGCGGCGGCCGGATCACGCGCGGCCAGCGCGAGGGCGGCATGCGGGTGTCACGGCCCTTGTCGAAGCGAGGCCAGCTCACCGGAAACTTTTCGGTGGCATTCGGCAGGGCGGCTAGCACGGACAGCAGCAGCTCGATTTCGTGCGTCCCAGGTACGCCCCGCGTCTTCAACAGCGGATGCACTTGATGGGCGAGCGTTTCGCGTTCGCTGCGCGAATAGTAGAAATCGTCCAGCGCGAGCACTTCCGTAGGCCAGCCGCGATGCTCGGCCTGGGTCTTGATCACCCGGGCGAGGCTGCTCTTGCCACTGCCCTGCAGGCCGGACAGGCCAAGCACATACGGCCGCTGCATCCGCGCGATGCGGCCGGCGTAATGATCCAGCAAGTGGCCGGCTAGGGCCTCGGTCTGCGTGCTAGCATCATCCTTCATCGCGTAATCATGACGTGCGCTGGCTACGATTCAATACCTATGCTGAAATCCGAAATCCTTGACACCTTCAACACCCTGCTGGACCAGGCGGTGGCCAGTGGCGATCCTGAACCCACTGCCATGAACCTGTCCAGCGTCGATGCCGGCGGCCGCGTCAGTTCGCGCATCGTACTGCTGAAAGGAGCGGACCAGCGCGGGTTCCGCTTCTTCACCAATTATGAAAGTGACAAGGGCGTGCAGATGGATGCTCATGCTCAGGTGGCCCTTTGCTTTCACTGGAAGCGCCTGCGCGAGGGCGTGCAGGTGCGGGTCGAAGGCGTGGTGCGCAAGCTTACGGCGGAAGAATCCGACGCTTATTTTGCGAGCCGGCCGCGTGGCAGCCAGATCGGTGCATGGGCTTCGCTGCAATCGCAGACCCTGGCCGCGCGTGAGATGTTTGAACATCGCGTGGCGCATTATGAGCAGCAGTTCGCTGGCCGCGAGGTGCCGCGTCCGCCGCACTGGGGCGGCTATCTGGTGGAGCCGGACATGATCGAGTTCTGGTACGGCGCCGACTTCCGCCTGCACGAACGCGTGCGCTGGGACCGCCACGGCCAGACCTGGACCCACCGGCTGCTCTATCCATGATGAGGACCGTGCCATGAGCCGAGCCACACCCGCGGAACATGTTGCGCAGAACGGTTTCACGGTACATACGCGCGGCCGCGGCTTCAGCGAAATCACTGACAAGGTAGCTGAACTGGTGGCAGCCAGCGGTGTGCACACCGGTATCGTCAACGTTTTCACTACCCATACCAGCTGTTCGCTGTTGATCAGCGAAAACGCCGACCCGTCGGTGCGCGCCGATCTGGAGCGATGGTTTACCCGCGCGGTGCCGGATGGTGACGCGATCTTCCAGCATGACGCCGAAGGCCCCGACGACATGCCTTCCCACGTACGGGCTATCCTGACCGGCGTGAGCCTGACGGTTCCCGTGCATGGCGGCAAGCCGCAGCTCGGCACCTGGCAGGGAATCTACCTGTGGGAACACCGGCTGGATCCGCACCAGCGCAAGGTGACGGTGACCGTGTTCGGGCATTGACGCATGACTGAAAACGACTCCTTTCCCCATCGTATCGTCTGCCTTACCGAAGAACCTACCGAAGTGCTGTACGCGCTGGGTGAGGAGCATCGTATCGTCGGCATTTCCGGTTTCACGGTGCGCCCGCCGCGCGCGCGCAAGGAGAAGCCGAAGGTATCGGCCTTCACCAGTGCAAAGCTGGAGGAAATCCTCGCCTTGCAACCCGACCTGGTGATCGGCTTCTCCGACATCCAGGCGGATATCGCGCGCGACCTGATTCGCGCAGGCGTCGAAGTCTGGATCAGCAATCACCGCAGCGTCGAGGGCATTCTCGCTTACATCCGTCGGCTCGGCGCCATGGTGGGCGCCAGTGAAAAAGCCGAAGGCTACGCACAACGCGCCAGAACGCATCTTGCCGAAGTGCGCGCTGCGGCAGCGGCGTGGCCGCGGCGGCCGAAGGTCTACTTCGAGGAATGGGACGAGCCGATCATCACCGGTATCCGCTGGGTGGCCGAGCTGATCGGGATTGCCGGCGGCGAAGACCTGTTTCCCGAACTCGCGCGCGAGTCACTGGCGAAAAACCGCATTCTGGCCGATGGCGGCGAAGTGGTGCGCCGGGCGCCGGACATCATTCTCGGTTCATGGTGCGGCAAGCGCTTTCGTCCCGAGCGGGTGGTGCAACGCCCCGGCTGGGAGACGATTCCTGCCGTACGCCATGGCGACCTGCACGAGATCAAATCGCCGATCATTCTGCAGCCCGGACCGGCGGCGTTATTCGATGGGCTGGATGCGATGCACGCGGTGTTTGCTCAATGGGCGGCGCGTCACACGTAGGCATACGTTGAGAAACCCCGCATTGCCAAGCATGCACGCTGCGCGATGCTGGGATTGCCATCCCAGCCTACGAGCTAACGGCGATGGGGGAGGCACGGCGCCGCAATGCGTTTCAGCTCGCCGCTCTCAGCCGCATCCGCCACAAACTTCGCGGTCAACGGCGGCGTCTGCATGTTATTGCTGTTCTGCGCCCAGGTGATGGTCACGCCCGGCTTGCCGAGCGCCGCAACGAAATCAGTCACTGCATTGCGTTTTCCCAATGAGCTGGCCATGCCGAACACGAACATGTCCGGATCATCGCCGCTGGTCCAGCCCCCAACCGCAACCGGCGCAAAGGATTGCTGGCCCACCTGCAACGTTGCACTGGGTAGTTGTGACGCCGGAGCATCCGGACCTTCAAAGGCATCGAAAGGGAAGCCGGGCGCCGTATCGCGAATCACCCCCAGCTGCAGCGACAAGGCACCACCGGTGCCGGTGGTACAGGCCAGCGTGAACAAGGCAGGATGTTCGCCGCTTTGCGTAGTGACCGTGCCGTGCAAGACAATCTGCGGTGGCGCTGCGATCAGCCTGCTCGAGACAAGTCCGAGGGCAAGCAACAGCGAATAGTGCCTGAGCATACGGGCCTACCTCGCCAGGCTCACGCCGAAATCGAACAACGGTGCAGTAATCAGCCGTTGCGCCAGTAGCAGGAGGATCATCACCAGCATGGGTGAGAAATCAAGGCTGCCTGCCACCAGCTTGCCGCGCAGCGGACGCAACAGCGGCTCCACGATGACGCTGGCCAGGCGGATCATCGGATGATACGGGTCGGGTGCGAACATGCTGAGCAGCGACCAGCCGAACAGCACGACGATGTAGAACACCAGCACGAAGCTGAGTAGGTCGGCTAGAGAAATCACCAGCAAGCCGGCCAGCGCTGGAACGAAGCCCCCCAATACGAAAAGCAGCAGCCGCTCCAGTACGAACGTGAGCCACAGAATCAGCAGAGCGGCCAGGTTGATGCGCCGCCAGTTCGGCAGCACGCGGCGGATCGGCGCGAGGATGAGATTGGTGTAGCGGTAGACGAACTGGCTGAGGGGATTATGGAAATCGGCTCGGTTGGCCTCCGCCAGCATTCGGACCAGGAACAGTGTGGCGATCGCACCAAACGCCAGCTGGACCAGCAGGGATAGAGCGTCAAAGAAGTATGACATCGATCATTCCTTGTCCAGGGCGGCGGCAAGTTCCGCGCCGCGCCGGGTAGCCGCGGCCACCGCGCGGGTGACGATGCGCGGGAGCTGGTCGGCGCTGAAGCTTTCCAGTGCCGCTTGGGTGGTGCCGTTGGGTGAGGTGACGCGCTGGCGTAGGGTGGCCGGTGCTTCGTTGCTCTCCACCAACATGCGACCGGCGCCGAGGCAGGTCTGAACAGCGAGCATGCGGGCGGTTTCCCGTGGCATGCCCTGCGCTACGGCGGCTTCCTCCAGCGCCTCGACGAAGGCAAAGAAATAGGCGGGACCGGAGCCGGAAAGGGCCGTGACGGTGTCCATCAGTGTTTCGTCGTCGATCCAGCGCGTGATGCCCACGGCGTCCAGGATGTGCTGTGCCTGCTCGCGTTGCTGCGGCGTGACGCGCAGGTTGGCGCACAGGCCCGTGGCACCGGCGCCGATCAGGGCCGGCGTATTGGGCATGCAACGCACGATCGGCAGCAGGTTGCCGAACCAGCGTTCCAATTGGTCGATGCGTACGCCGGCAGCAATCGAGATCAGCAGCGGGCGGTTGCGTTGCAGGGTATCGCGTAGTTCGTGGTGGATGGCGGGCATCACCTGGGGCTTCACCGCCAGCACCAGTACGCCGGCGTCGGCGGCGGCCAGTCGGTTGTCGTCGAAGGTGGTCACGCCGAAGTCGCGGCCCAGGCTTTCACGCGCCTGCGCCATGGGCTCGGCCACCCGCAGCTTGGTGGCCGGCACGCCGGTCTTGAGCAGGCCGCCGATCAGGCTCCGCGCCATGTTGCCGCCACCGATGAATGCGATATGGGTCATTGTTATGGGTCATTCCGGAGTCTTGCAGGGGCTATACCTTACTGGACGCCAGGGACCGGAGAACAGGGAACGGGGAACGTGAAGATCGGGTGGGTGACCGGGCATCGCTTTTTACCACCTGGCGGGCAAAGTCCCCGTTCCCGGCTATTTTCTGTGCTTAGGCCCGCAATTAAATGATCCCAAGACTGGCTGCCCGCCCTGCGCCGCGAGTAGTATCGGCATCGCTGCAAGGATCGGGGGAATGGCGGGCAGGCATGCCCCGCCAGCGCATCTATCCGGATGACCTACCGTTGTCCTGCTGCGGCTTGCGTTTTGTTACAAGACGATCGGTTCTGAGGGGACAACATCCAATGGATATCGCCGAACTGCTTGCCTTCTCGGTAAAGAACAAGGCTTCCGACTTGCACTTGTCGGCGGGCCTGCCGCCGATGATCCGCGTCGATGGCGACGTACGTCGCATCAATATTCCCGCCCTGGACCACAAGCAGGTGCACGCGCTGATCTACGACATCATGTCGGACAAGCAGCGCCGCGACTACGAAGAATTCTTCGAGACCGACTTTTCGTTCGAGATTCCCGGGCTGGCGCGCTTCCGCGTCAATGCGTTCAACCAGAACCGCGGCGCAGGTTCGGTGTTCCGTACCATTCCTTCCGAAGTGCTCACCCTGGACGACCTGGGCGCACCCAAGGTGTTCCGTGAGCTGATCGAGCAGCCGCAGGGCCTGATCCTGGTCACTGGGCCAACCGGCTCGGGCAAGTCGACCACGCTGGCGGCGATGGTCGACCACATCAACAAGAACGAATACGGCCATATCCTCACCGTCGAGGATCCGATCGAATTCGTGCACACCTCGCAGAAGTGCCTGGTCAACCAGCGCGAGGTGCATCGCGATACGCACGGCTTCAATGAAGCGCTGCGCTCAGCGCTGCGTGAAGACCCGGACTACATCCTGGTGGGCGAATTGCGCGACCTGGAAACCATCCGCCTGGCGCTCACCGCCGCGGAAACCGGCCACTTGGTGTTCGGCACGCTGCACACCAGCTCTGCCGCCAAAACCATCGACCGCATCATCGACGTGTTCCCGGCCGGCGAGAAGCCGATGGTGCGCTCGATGCTGTCCGAGTCGCTGCGGGCGGTGATTTCGCAAACCCTGCTCAAAAAGGTGGGCGGAGGCCGTATCGCCGCGCACGAGATCATGGTGGGCATACCCGCCATCCGCAACCTGATCCGTGAAGACAAAGTGGCGCAAATGTATTCATCCATCCAGACCGGCCAGCAGTACGGCATGCAGACCCTGGACCAGATCCTGATCGACCTGGTGAAGCGTGGCCTGGTCACGCGCCAGCAGGCGATCGGGTATGCGAAGAACAAGGAAGTGTTCAAGTGATTAGGGCACGCCCTAACGGGAGCACGCCATGAGCGAATTCGACTTTACCTCATTCCTCAAATTGATGGTCCACAAGAAGGCGTCGGATCTGTTCATCACCGCCGGCGTGCCGCCGTCGATGAAAGTGCAGGGGCGCGTCGTACCGATCACGCAAAGTCCGTTGTCCGCACAGCAGTCGCGTGACATGGTGGTCAACGTGATGACGCCGATGCAACGTGAGGAATTCGAAAAGACGCACGAATGCCAATTCGCGATTTCCGCGCAAGGCGTGGGACGCTTTCGTGTATCGGCTTTCTATCAGCGCAATTGCGTTGGCATGGTGCTACGCCGGATCGAATCGAAGATTCCGACCATCGAGGAATTGAACCTGCCGCCGGTGATCAAGCAGCTGGCCATGACCAAGCGCGGCATCATCATCTTCGTGGGTGCGACCGGCACCGGCAAATCGACCTCGCTGGCGTCGATGGTGGGCTACCGCAACCAGAATTCCACCGGTCACATCATCACCATCGAAGACCCGATCGAATACGTGCACAAGCACGAAGGCTGCATCGTCACCCAGCGCGAGGTCGGCATCGACACCGACAACTGGGAGAACGCGCTGAAAAACACCTTGCGCCAGGCGCCCGACGTGATCCTCATCGGCGAAGTGCGTACGCGCGAAACGATGGAGTTCGCGATCAACTTCGCCGAAACCGGTCACTTGTGCCTGTGCACCCTGCATGCCAACAACGCCAACCAGGCGATCGACCGCATCCTGCACTTCTTTCCGGAAGATCGCCGTCAACAGCTGTTCATGGATCTGTCCCTGAACCTCAAGGGCATCGTGGCGCAGCAGCTTATTCCCACACCGGACGGCAAGGCTCGCCGCGTGGCGATGGAAGTGATGCTGGGCACGCCGCTGGTGCAGGATTACATCCGTCAGGGCGAAGTCCACAAGCTCAAGGAAGTGATGAAGGAATCCACCAATCTGGGCATGATGACCTTCGACCAGAACCTGGTCTCGCTGTACCAGGCCGGGGAAATCAGCTACGAGGACGCGCTGCGCCACGCGGACAGTGCCAATGAAGTGCGCTTGCGCATCAAGCTGGCGCAAGGCGGTGATGCGCATACCTTGTCGCAGGGCCTGGAGGGCGTGGAGCTGGAGGAGGACCAGGTCAACAAGGGCGGCATGGGCGGGGGGTTCCTGCGGCGTTGAGCGGCAAGTTTCGTTGCCGCGACCGTCATTCCCGCGCAAGCGGGAAGCCATTTCGATTTGCTTTTGCATCACAGCATATGGGTTGACCAGCATTCGCTGTTGAAAAGCGTTTCCGCTTGTGCGGGAATGACGACTTCCCACAAAAAAAGGAGCCGGTGGCTCCTTTTTTTGTGGGACTGTCCGCAGCCGCAGATCGCTACTTCAATTCCGTGTGCGTGGTAATCACCAGGCCCTGGTCTTCCATCCGCACCCCCGCGCTGATTGCCTTGATGCGTGCCGCTTCCGACTTCATCGCTTCGAACTGCGCCTTGGTGCTGGCCAACGTCGCCTTCTGGTCATTCTGTGCGCCGGCATCGTCGGGATTGATGGTGGCGTTCATCGCGGCAGTGTTTTCGGCGCGCTGCTCCAGCAGGTTGATCCAGTTGGCGTACATGTCGCCATCCAGATGCGTGCGCATGAGTTCACCTGCGTCACCACCCGGCTGCTGCATGACTTCAGCCAGTTTGCTGTCCTCATTGGCGCCCACCGCGATGCCGATGGACTTCGTACCCATCGCCGCCCACCCGGATTCGCCCAGTGCATTGGTGAGTTGGGCAGGCAGCACGGCCGGCTTGCCGTCGCCGCTGAGCTTGATGCCGTTGAGCATCGGACTGGTCACCTGCGCCATCGCCAGCAAGCCGGCCGGATTGCCGGTGCCGATCACTACGCGACCGGACAATTTCGGCATGCCGCCGTTGGGGTTGGGGGTGTAGCTGTCGAGCGCGACATGCAGGCCGAGCAGATCGCCGATCGGCGGCACGGCGGCCTTCTGCATGCTGTCGCCCAGGTTGCTGAAGGTGTCGTTGAGATTGTCGAGCATGGGGCAGGTGAACGGCTTGTCCGCCACCGCTTGCGCCTGTGCGCTCCAGAAGGCTCGCAGTTGCGGCATTGGCAGGGCCAGGCTCAGCTCGAACGGTGCGCTGGGATCGGTGCCCAGGCCCGGCAGTTCCACCTTCATGCCCTTGAATGCACTGATGATGTCGCCGGCGAGGGATACGTCGAAGCGCATGTCGCGATGCTTTTCATCCAGCTGGGTGTAGCCCATGCTCATCTGCGGCATGCGCGAAGCGATGCGGGACGCCTCGCCCTGGCAGCTGGGCGGCACTTGCATGATGTTCGCCACCGGTTCGCCGGTCTTGGCCGATTCGTTTTCCGCGCGCATCTTCTGCAGGGCTTGCGCCAGCGGATCCTGACCACCCACCAATAGCGGCAGCAGGTGCGTCAGATCCACTTCACCCACGGCCCACTTCGCATAACCTTTGGCCTTGGCCAGGTCGGCGAGGCGCTCGGTGTCCTGCACGCTCTTGGCCGGGCGATCGAGCCCCAGCGCCTGGCGCAGCAGCGGCTGCGCGGCATCCTGCGGCAACAGCGCGAGCACGGCCTGCTTGCCGGCCACCGCGATGATGAACTGTACATGCGAAGCCGGCGCCACGTAGCGCTGATAACTTTGCGTACCCAGTGTTACCGCGTCGAACTTCTTGCCGTAGTCGTTCTGGAGCTTGGCGACGAAGCCCTCGAACGCCTTCGCGTCGGCCAGCTCCAGGCGCAGCACCGGCGACAGGCCCAGGCCATAGAACGCCATGTAACCCTTGGGATCGACGCCGGTTTCCTGGATCACCTGCGCGGCCGTCTTGCCGTCGAATTCGGCCGCCACCGTACGCAGGTACTTGGCCATGTCCGGATCTTTGTCGACGAGTTGGTCGGCCTGCGATTTCATCTGCGCGACCTGCGCCGGCATCTCGGCATCGACCTGCGCCAGGATGGCCTGGCGTGTCCGGTCGTCCAGCACGTCCAGATTGGCCATCACGTAAGGGGTGTCCGCCGGCACGAAGGCCAGAGGGGCATCCTTGTCTTTGTGCGAGCAGGCGGCCAGCAGCAAGCCGGAAAACGCCAGCGCCAGCACGCGCTTGGGTCTACGCATATTTCATCCCCAGGGGTGTCTTTATTTACGGCGGCATTATGCCTGCTCTCGCATAGGTTGGGGGTGTTAGCCCCCAACATCCCCCTTCACTACGCACGGTTGCAGCATGTCGTGACTGGCAGCATTGCCTGCGGCGCTTTCGGTCGCGGAGCGACCGAGTCACTTTTCTTTGCTGGCCCAAAGAAAAGTAACCCAAAGAAACGGCCTCAAGAGCGTGCGGCACTGCCCAGGTTACAAGCCTGAACCATATCGCCATGCTTTGATTGTTGGCGGGCCAAGCTTCCACCGCGCCGCTATACCGCGAGGCGTCGGGGCGCTGAGGGCTTAAAGCGCGCGTGCCGACGGGTTGAGTCTTGCTGAGACTTGCCTGCTCTTAAGTTCTCAGCGCCCCGACGCCTCGCGGTATAGCGGGGGCGTCGAACCATGGGCGAGCAACCTTCGATCTAGCCATCGACGTTCAGGCTTTTACCCTACCCATGCCAAGAGCCTGTTAGGCCATTTCTTTGGGTTGGCGGAGTCAATCTAGAAGTGCATCATCGATCTTTTGTGCCAGATCGTCTCGCCCAAGCGCTCGCATAAACATCTCGG